>NZ_JACHZD010000003.1:0-602965 GCF_014193275.1 Enterobacter sp. Sphag1F
TTCACTCGTGAGGCTTTGATATTTTTTACGTCCGGAGACGCTGATATCAATCCTGCGAGTGCCCACACAGATTGTCTGATAAATTGTTAAAGAGCGCTGCGAACAGCGGCTGAACCGCATGTCGCGAGGTGGCGTATACTACGCTTTCCTCTTTCGGAGTCAAACACTTTTTTCAGCGTTTTCATCCGGCGGGATGAATTTCTTCACTCCCTGCTGAGCCGTCTGCGTTGCCGCTTTGCCGTCTCAGTGGTGGCGCATTATAGGGAGTTATTCGGAGCTGACAAGTGCAAATTTCAAGTTTTTTGCTGTTCGCTTGAAATTTGCGCAAAAGGCCCGTTTTTAGGCCTTTTTGATGCGTGCAGGCAGCTCTGCCAGACTATTAATCACCCAATCTGCCGCTGCTTCACCTTCTGGCGTTACCGGCTTACCGCTACGTACCAGTACTTTCGTACCTACACCCGCTGCTAACGCCGCCTGCATATCTTCTATTTTGTCGCCTACCATATAAGAAGAAGCCATATCGATATCCAGATGCTGCTGCGCGGAGAGCAACATGCCCGGCTGCGGCTTACGGCAATCACACTGCTGGCGATACGCTTCTACTGTGGCATCGGGCAGATGCGGACAGAAATAGATGCCATCCAGATCAACATCGCGATCGGCCAGCGACCAATCCATCCATTCGGTGAGCTGCATAAACTGATCTTCGGTAAACATGCCACGCGCAATGCCCGACTGGTTCGTCACCAGTACCAGCGCATAGCCCATCTTCTTCAGCGCCTGTAACGCTTCGATGGTGCCATCAATGAACTCGAAATTATCGATTTCATGAACATAGCCGTGATCGACATTCAATGTGCCATCACGATCAAGAAAAATAGCCGGGACTTTATTCGCCACGTAGAAACTCCTGCTGAAAATGTGTCGCTAAGTATCGCATGATTGCGTATAGCGAGAGAATGGCAGTTTGAATGACTTCCATTGATTTAGCCGTCTGGATGCCTTAACATCCATCCAAATTTCGCACAGCCCTGCTGAGTGAAGCCCGATACACCACGGACTATGCAACACGATAATAAATAAACTAATGATTAAACTTGAGAATATCACCAAAGTGTTCCAGCAAGGTTCACGCACCATTCAGGCACTATCAAACGTCAGCCTGCACGTGCCTGCTGGACAGATTTATGGCGTCATCGGTTCATCCGGTGCCGGTAAAAGTACATTGATTCGCTGCGTCAATCTGCTGGAGCGCCCAACCTCTGGACGCGTGCTGGTTGATGGCCAGGAATTAACTACCCTTTCATCTGGTCAATTGACGCTGGCACGCCGTCAGATTGGCATGATTTTCCAGCACTTTAACCTGATGAACTCCCGCACCGTCTCCGGCAACGTGGCGCTGCCATTGGAGTTGGGCAATCTTTCACGCGAACAGATAAAGAAGCGCGTTAGCGAATTGCTGGATCTGGTGGGATTATCTGACAAGCATGATAGCTGGCCAGCAAATCTTTCTGGCGGACAAAAGCAGCGTGTCGCGATTGCCCGCGCACTGGCAAGCAATCCAAAAGTGCTGCTGTGTGATGAAGCCACCAGCGCACTGGATCCTGCCACCACGCGTTCGATTCTGGAGCTGCTGAAAGACATTAACCGTCGTCTCGGCATTACCATTCTATTGATCACTCACGAAATGGATGTGGTGAAACGCATCTGCGATCAGGTTGCGGTCATCAGCAACGGTGAGTTAATAGAGAAAGACAGCGTGAGCGAAGTGTTTTCGCATCCTAAAACGCCACTGGCGCAGCAATTCATTCAGTCAACACTGCATCTGGATATCCCCGACGACTATCAACAGCGCATGGCGCCACAGGCAACAGCCGAAAGCGTGCCGCTGCTGCGTCTGGAGTTCACCGGCAAATCGGTTGATGCCCCGCTGCTGTCTGAAGCAGCCCGTCGCTTCAACGTGAATAACAACATTATCAGTGCGCAGATGGATTACGCCGGTGGCGTGAAGTTCGGCATCATGCTGGCTGAGATGGATGGCAGCGAAACAGATACACAAGCCGCCATTGCCTGGCTGAAAGAAAATCATGTGAAAGTAGAGGTGTTGGGTTATGTCTGAAGCGATGATGTGGTTACTGACGCGCGGCGTCTGGGAAACGCTGATGATGACCTTTGTCTCTGGTTTCTTTGGTTTTGTCCTCGGTCTTCCGGTGGGCGTGCTGCTGTATGTGACGCGTCCCGGCCAGATTCTGGCCAACAACGCGCTTTATCGCGTGCTGTCGGCGCTGGTGAATATCTTCCGTTCGATTCCGTTCATTATCCTGCTGGTGTGGATGATTCCGTTCACCCGCGCCATCGTCGGAACCTCGATTGGCCTGCAAGCCGCTATCGTGCCGCTGACCGTGGGCGCCGCGCCGTTTATTGCACGTATGGTGGAAAACGCCCTGCTGGAGCTGCCAACCGGTTTGATCGAAGCATCACGCGCCATGGGCGCCACGCCGCTGCAAATCGTGCGTAAAGTCCTGCTGCCGGAAGCGCTGCCAGGTCTGGTGAATGCCGCTACAATTACCCTGATTACGCTGGTTGGCTACTCCGCAATGGGCGGAGCGGTTGGCGCTGGCGGTTTGGGTCAGATTGGCTACCAATACGGTTACATCGGCTATAACGCGACTGTGATGAACACCGTGCTGGTTCTGCTGGTTGTGCTGGTCTATTTAATCCAATTCTGTGGCGACCGCATCGTACGTGCTGTGTCCCATAAGTAAGCAAGCAACATCAATAGTCCTCTATTAAGGAAGGGATATGTCTTTTACATTTAAAAAGATTGCCGCTGTGGGTGCTCTGATTGGCGCAATTGCGCTGGCAGGATGCGATCAGAAAGCAAAAGATCCAAACCACATTAAAGTGGGTGTGATCGTCGGTGCTGAGCAGCAGGTTGCTGAAACTGCGGTGAAAGTGGCGAAAGAGAAATATGGTCTCGACGTTGAGCTGGTGACCTTTAACGATTACGTGTTGCCAAACGAAGCGCTGAGCAAAGGTGATATCGACGCTAACGCCTTCCAGCACAAACCGTATCTGGATCAGCAGATCAAAGATCGCGGCTACAAGCTGACTGCGGTGGCGAACACCTTCGTTTACCCAATCGCCGGCTATTCGAAGAAAATCAAATCACTGGATGAGTTGCAGGACGGTTCACAGATCGCCATTCCAAACGATCCAACCAACCTGGGACGTTCTCTGCTGCTGCTGCAGAAAGTGGGCCTGATCAAACTGAAAGATGGCGTTGGTCTGCTGCCAACTTCACTGGATATCACCGAGAACCCGAAAAAACTGAAGATTGTTGAGCTGGAAGCGCCGCAGCTGCCACGTTCACTTGACGATCAGCAGATCGCTCTGGCGGTGATCAACACCACTTACGCTAGCCAGATTGGTCTGACGCCAGCGAAAGATGGCATCTTCGTGGAAGACAAAGATTCACCTTACGTGAACCTGATCGTGACCCGTGAAGACAACAAAGACGCTGAGAACGTGAAGAAGTTTGTTGAGGCTTACCAGTCAGACGAAGTGTCTGAAGCGGCCAACAAGATCTTCAACGGCGGCGCAGTGAAAGGCTGGTAATTTTCACCTTTCATGCCTTGCAGGGCGGCTTCGGCCGCCCTTTCTTTTGCCATAAATTGCACCTGACTTGTTATTTATTGTCGTCCTTGTTTCAATAACGCCACTTTTTATTACTTGAGGATGTTGCCATGCGTTTTTTACCGCTCTGCTTGTTGGCATTGATGCTAACCGGGTGTGTGCGTGAATATCACCCGATAAGCAGTGCTCCTTCTCGCCCGCAACAGGCATCCAGCGAGCCAGAACGCAAACCGACTCCACGTCCTGCGCCGGTGAAGATCTACACCGATGCGGCCGATCTGGTCAGCAACCCGTTCCGCGATTTGGGCGAAGTGTCCGCTGAAGATTGCCAGAGCAGCAGCCAGGATTCGCCTCCTAACATCAACACTGCGCGTAAGCGCCTGCAGATCCGAGCGGCTGGCATGAAAGCCAACGCAGTTCTGCTGCATAAGTGCGAAATTGTCACCAGCACGCCGGGATGCTATCGCCAGGCCATTTGCCAGGGCTCTGCACTGAAAGTCTCGAATCAATGAGTGAGTTTGCCTTCGCGCAAATCGGCGTGATTCGTTCGCCGTGGAAAGAGAAGTTTGCCGTCCCGCGCCAGCCCGGTCTGGTGCAGGATGGCGGCGGCGAGCTGCATATGCTGCCGCCTTATAATCAGCCGGAAGCGGTGCGCGGGCTCGAAGAATTCAGTCATTTGTGGGTGCTGTTTGTGTTTCACCAAACCATGGGAGGTGGCTGGCGTCCGACCGTACGTCCACCGCGCCTCGGCGGCAATGCGCGTATGGGCGTTTTTGCCACCCGTTCAACCTTCCGCCCCAATCCTATCGGCATGTCGCTGGTTGAGTTAAAAGGCATTCGCTGCGAGAAGCAGCAGGTGATCTTGCAGCTCGGCAGTCTCGATTTAGTCGATGGCACGCCGGTGGTGGATATCAAACCTTATCTGCCATTTGCCGAAGCGCTGCCAGATGCGCGCGCCGGATTTGCGCAGGCGGCACCTGATGCCAGTATGCCGGTTCGCTTTTCGCCGCTGGCGCAGACTCAGCTTCAACAGCAGCAGAAAACCTATCCACAGTTAGCGCGTTTCATTAGCGAGGTGCTGGCGCAGGATCCGCGTCCGGCTTACCGTAAAGGTGAGACCGAAGATCGTGAATATGCCGCCTGGCTACTCGACTTTAACGTGCGCTGGCGCATTGATGCGGCAGGAACCGAGGTGATCGCCCTCGATCCCCGTTAAAACGCGCTTTTGAGTGATTGTTCTCGCTGGTACACTAGCCGCCAGAAAAATTTTGTCAGTCTCCTTCCGTATAAATGGAATCGTAATCAATGCGTACTACTCAATATCTGCTCTCCACTCTGAAGGAGACACCTTCCGATGCAGAAGTGATCAGCCACCAGCTGATGCTGCGCGCCGGCATGATCCGCAAACTGGCTTCTGGTCTTTACACCTGGTTGCCGACCGGTATTCGCGTGCTGCGAAAAGTTGAAAACATCGTGCGTGAAGAGATGAACAACGCCGGTGCGATTGAGATCTCCATGCCGGTGGTTCAGCCTGCCGATCTGTGGGAAGAGAGCGGCCGTTGGGAGCAGTACGGCCCGGAGCTGCTGCGCGTTAAAGATCGTCACGAACGTCCCTTCGTGCTGGGTCCAACCCACGAAGAAGTGGTCACCGATCTGATCCGCAACGAGCTGAGCTCTTACAAGCAGTTGCCGATCAATCTGTATCAGATCCAGACCAAATTCCGCGATGAAGTGCGCCCGCGTTTTGGTGTGATGCGTTCACGCGAGTTCATCATGAAAGATGCTTACTCGTTCCATACCACGCAGGAATCGCTGCAGGAAACCTATGACGCGATGTACCGCGCTTATAGCCAAAGCTTCAGCCGTATGGGCCTGGATTTCCGCGCCGTACAAGCTGACACCGGTTCTATCGGCGGCAGCGCATCACATGAATTTCAGGTGCTGGCGCTGAGCGGTGAAGATGACGTGATCTTCTCCAGCGAATCCGATTACGCGGCCAACATTGAGAAAGCCGAAGCCTTAGCGCCGGCTGGCGAGCGTCCGCAGGCAACAGCCGCCATGACGCAGTTCGATACGCCAAACGCTAAGACTATCGCTGAGCTGGTCGAGCAACATCAGCTGCCGATTGAAAAAACCGTTAAGACGCTGTTCGTCAAAGCCAGCGAAGAGAGCGGCCATACGCTGGTTGCCCTGCTGCTGCGCGGCGATCATCAGTTGAACGAAATCAAAGCCGAGAAGCTGGATATCGTCGCTGAACCGCTGGAGATGGCGAGCGAAGAACAAATTCGCGCGCTGCTCGGTGCCGGTCCAGGCTCACTCGGCCCGGTCGGTTTAACCATGCCAGTGATCGCCGATCGTACCGTGGCGAAAACCAGCGACTTCTGCGCCGGCGCTAACATTGATGGCAAGCATTTGAGCGGCATCAACTGGGGACGCGATCTGCCAGAACCACGTGTGGAAGATATCCGTAACGTAGTGGAAGGCGATCCAAGCCCAGACGGCAAAGGCACGCTGCAGATTAAACGCGGTATCGAAGTGGGCCACATCTTCCAGTTGGGTACCAAGTACTCCGAAGCGATGAAAGCGGCAGTACAAGGCGAAGATGGTCGTAACCAGGTGATGACCATGGGCTGCTACGGTATCGGTATCACGCGTGTTGTAGCGGCTGCGATTGAGCAGAACAACGACGAGCGCGGTATCATCTGGCCTGCAGCATTAGCACCGTTTGAAGTGGCGATTCTGCCAATGAACATGCACAAATCTTTCCGTGTGCAGCAGTTGGCTGAAGAGCTGTACAACACGCTGCGTGCCAAAGGCATTGACGTGATTCTGGATGACCGCAAAGAGCGTCCAGGCGTGATGTTTGCGGATATGGAGCTGATCGGCGTGCCGCACACCATCGTGATTGGCGATCGTAATCTCGATAATGAAGAGATCGAGTACAAGGCGCGTACCGCCAGCGAGAAGCAGATGATTAAGCAACATGACATCGTCGACTTCCTGACGAAAGCCCTGAACAAGTAACGCTAAAACGCCTCCAGCCGGAGGCGTTTTTTATTGTACCTTTCCACGCATCGCCTTCACGTTACTGCGCCGGGTTTTACCTTCCAGCCGCCTCACTTTAGAGCCGTGCGTGGGTTTGGTCGCGCGCCGCACTTTTTCCACCGTGGTTAACTCCTGAATCAGATTTATCAGCCGCTGCACGGCCGCTTCCCGATTCATTTCCTGGCTGCGATGCTCCTGCGCTTTGATAATCACCACACCCTCTGCGGTGATCAAATGATGGCTCGCCGCCAGCAGTCGCTCTTTGTAGAACGGCGGCAGCGACGATGCATGGATATCAAACCGCAGATGAATCGCCGTGGAGGTTTTATTCACATGCTGGCCACCGGCACCTTGCGCACGGATGGCACTGAGTTCCACTTCATTATCTGCAAGTGAAACCGATCGAGACAGCACAATCATCTGTCACCTGCCGTTTGGCTCGACGTTGCGTCGTGTAATAACCTGTTCATCAACTTAACCTTTTGTGCGCACGCTGCGTGCATGAGACCAGCGCGAAATGTCACTTTTGCCCATTTCCTTGCATCATTCCCGTGACGACCGGGCTGATTTCCATGAAATTCCTGTGATATAGTCGCCTATCATCCAGAGTATCAACTCTGCTGAGGAGGTGTATGTGCAAAAGTATTGTGAGTTAGTTCGCCAGAAGTATGCCGAAATTGGTAGCGGCGACCTTGGGTATGTGCCAGACGCCATAGGTTGTGCGTTGAAGGCTCTCAACGATATTGCCGCTGATTCTGCGCTAAACTCTTCTCTCAGGGAACAAGCAGCGTATGCCGCTGCAAACTTATTGGTGAGCGACTATGTTGACGAATGAAGCCTATAAACCCATCAACTGCGATGATTACGACAACCTCGAACTCGCCTGCCAAAAAAACTGGACGCTGTCGTTAGAGTTAAAAAACGGCGATCAGCTCAAGGCGAAAGCCGTGGACATGGTCTCACGTAAAAACGTTGAGTACCTTGCCGTCGATCTCTCAGGCGAGACCCGCGAAGTGCGGCTCGACCACATCGCCAGCTTCACCCATCCGGAGCTGGGCACCGTCGTCGTTAGCGAAGACGAGTAAAACCTCTCTCGGGCGGGAATCACATCCCGCCCACCTCGCTTAAGGCTTTAACGAACTGTAATACGCCGATAAATCTGCCATATCCTGATCGCTCAATCCTGCCACAAACGCTTTCATCACTTCCGCCTGGCCTCCGCTCCGCTCGCATTTTTTATAAGCTTGCAGTGAATGCAGCAGATAAGGCGCATGCTGCCCGGCCAGATTAGGATAGAGCGGCACCGCGCTTTTGCCCTCGGCACCGTGACACGCCATGCAGCTTGCCGCTTTTTGCGCGCCTGCATTGACATCGCCGTCGGCCAACACCGGCAGCGCCGCAGCGAATAACGTCGCTGCCATCCAAAGTTTCATCATTGCTCTCCATTTTATTGTTGTGGTGACCAGATCGCCTGCCAGCCTTGCTCATTGCTGGCTGCGCCTTCACGGGTGATAAACAACCCCGGCGCGCTAATTAGCGTCTGGTTAAAGTAAATCAACGGGATACGTTCGCGCAGCCAGGGCGCAACGCCCAACTCTTGCCACAGCTTCTTCATCTCGCGGCCACCTGCGCGCCCCTGCAAGTGATAATAACCCTGCGCCTGGAAGCGGACAGTGATCGCTTCATCCGCTGCAGGCTGACGCAGCTCGGCAATCCACGCATTCGCGTGCAGCGAACCTAAACCAGCCGGTAAATCGAGCGGCTGTATGCGGTCTTGCCAGGTTAGCGAGTGCTGACTAAGTGAAGGCTGTGGCGTTAACCAATAGAGTTTCTGCCGATAGCGGCGCAGCTCAAAAGCGCTGAAGCGCAAACAGGGTTTAGCATCCTCACGGCTGTTGATGACTTCATCGGTGATGCGTTTCAGCGCCTCACGCGAAGGCATCGCGCCGCCCTGTTGGGCAATCCAGCGGCGTAACAGCGCATGACGCCGCGCTTCACTCATGTTCATTAACGGTGGGAAGTGCAGCGCGCCCTGCGCATCGCTAAGCTGCGCCAGCTGTTCCGCCAGCAACTCGTCGAGTAGTTGCTCTTGCTCACCACAGAGCGCGGCGCTGCGAGCGCTGGCGGCGCTGAAGTGCGGCCAGCGGGCCTGCAGCAACGGCAGAACCTGCTGACGCAGGAAGTTGCGGTCATAGCGGCTATCGGCGTTGCTTTCATCTTCAATCCAGCGCAGCTGATGATCGGCAGCGTAGTTTTCCAGTTGCTGACGGCTAACGTCGAGCAACGGACGCAGATGCCAATGATCGCCAACGCTGCGCTGCGGCGGCATCGCGGCCAAACCCGCCGGTCCGCTGCCGCGTTTTAACGCCAGCAGCAGCGTTTCCGCCTGGTCGTCGAGGTGTTGAGCGGTAAGTAAGTGCTCACCGAGTTGCAGCTGCTGAAACAGCGCCTGATAGCGCGCCTCGCGGGCGGCCGCTTCAATGCCGTTGGCGCGACCATCAACCTGCACATGCAGCACTTCACAGGGAATCTGCCACTGCTGGCAAACATGCTGACAATGCAGCGCCCAGCTATCGGCATTCGGGCTCAGACCATGATGGACGTGTAACGCGCGCACACGCAATGCTGGCTGCTGACGTTGCCAGCAGACCAATTGATGCAGCAGCACAGTGGAATCGAGTCCGCCACTGAACGCCAGCACATAGCCAGCGTCGGGTGTCAGCAGCGAAGCAAGATGAGATAAAGACATGAGCGCGTTCCGTCCGGGCGAGCCACCGAATTGCGGCTCGCGGCGGACGCTAGTTTACGCCTGATACAGCTCCAGCGGCAAACCGTCCGGATCGGGGAAGAAGGTGCAGGCTTTACCGGTTAACGCATCAATACGAATCGGCTCGCACGTCACGCCCTTCTCCGCCAGCGCCGCAATTGACTGCTCAACATCCTCAACACAAAACGCCAGATGGCGCAGGCCGCAGGCTTCCGGCCCACTGACGCGTGGCGGCGGCGATGGGAAAGAGAACAGCTCGATGGTGTAAACCCCGTTAAGGCCGAGATCGCCTTTCCACGAGTCGCGCTCGGCGCGGTAATATTCACCCAACAATTCAAAACCCAGCACATCACAGTAAAACGCCTTACTGCGCTGATAATCGGTGGCAATAATGGCGATGTGGTGGATCTGTTTTATCTGCAGCATAGCGACTCCGGTTTTCACATAAGCCGCTTACCCTACGTGGCAAAAGCGGCGTTGGAAAGAGGTGATTATCCGACTTCTTCACGCAATACGCGCACCAGATAGCGGCCATCTTCCGTCAGCGTTGCACCGTGAATATCGGTTTCGAAGCCGGGATAGTGTCGACCAATAGTGCAGAGCATCAGCAGAAAATCGAGCACGGAACGGCTCTGTTCCGTAATCATCTCGCCCGGCATCACCACCGGCACGCCTGGCGGGTACGGCAGAATCATGTTGGCAGAAATGCGACCCACCAGCTCGCGAATATCCACCGTTTCCACCTGACCTTTTACCTGGCGCTGGAATGCCTGATGCGGCGTCATCTTCATCTCCGGCAGCACGTCGAACGCTTTCAACATCAGGCGCGGCAGATCGTGTTGCAGGATCAACTGATGAATGCCCTGCGCCAGCGTTTGAATGCGCATATTGCGGTAGAAGTCGGGATCTTCAGCATAGAGATCCGGCAGCATGTTTTTCACCCGCAGATTGAGATCGTATGCGCGCTTAAACTCCGTCAGCCCACGCAGCACGCTCATCGCTTTGGTTTTATCAATACCGATGCTGAACAGAAAAAGTAGATTGTACGGCCCGGTTTTCTCCACCACGATACCGCGCTGATCGAGGAACTTAGCCACCAGCGCGGCTGGAATGCCCTCTTCCGCCATCTTGCCCAGCTCGCTCATGCCCGGCGTCAGAATGGTGACTTTGATCGGATCGAGATACATGTGATCGCGATCAGCATGAGTGAAACCGTGCCAATCTTCTTCGCCCGGCTGGATCGGCCAGCATTCGGCTTGATCGACCTGCTCCGGCTGCCAGATATCAAAGAACCAGCCTTCGCACTCTTCCCGTAAGCGCTGAATTTCACGACGGAAATGCAGCGCACGTTCAACCGAGCGGTTGATCAATCGCTTACCCGGATTACCGCGCAGCATCGCCGCTGCAGTTTCAATCGACGAGACAATCGCGTAGCTCGGCGATGTGGTGGTATGCATCATGTAGGCTTCGTTAAAGGTGTGCTCGTCGTAATCACCTTTGATATGAATTAGCGAAGCCTGCGAGAACGCCGCCAGCAGTTTGTGCGTCGATTGCGTTTCATAGATCACTTTGCCGGGAATACGGTCGCCGCTCATGCCGCTTTTACCGGCATAAATTGGATGGAAATTGGTGTACGGCACCCACGCAGAATCGAAGTGGATTGATGGCACATCCAGCGTCTGTTTGATGAACTGCGTGTTATACAGCAGGCCATCATAGGTTGAGTTGGTGATCACCGCATGCACCGGCCAGCTGGCGCGCGGCGTGGCGTTGACCTTTTGCTGGATGCTGTCACGCGTAAACTCACGCTGTGGAATGCCGCCCAAAATGCCCAGCGCGTTGCGCGTCGGTTTGAGCCAGATCGGGATGATGTCGCTCATCATCAGCAAATGGGTCAGCGATTTATGGCAGTTACGGTCTATCAGCACCGTGCTGCCCGCAGGCGCCGCATACATGCCGACGATTTTGTTCGAGGTCGAGGTGCCGTTGGTCACCATATAGCTTTGCTCGGCGCCAAAGGTGCGCGCGACGTACTCCTCCGCTTCCAGATGCGGGCCGGTGTGATCGAGCAACGAACCCAATTCCGTTACCGAGATCGAGACATCCGCTTTTAAGGTGTTCGAGCCGAAGAAGTCATAAAACAAGCTGCCCACCGGGCTTTTCTGGAACGCGCTGCCGCCCATGTGACCTGGCGTACAGAAGGTGTATTTGCCCTCTTTGACGTAGGTGAACAACGCTTTGGTCAGCGGCGGCGTTATGTTATCGATGTACTCATCGGTGTACTGACGAATATGCAGCGCGATGTCATCGGCAGCGCTCAAGGCATATTCGAAGAAGTGCAGCGCCATGCGCATCTCGTTGATGCTGACATCCATTTGCGAATGGGTGTTGATGAAGGCATACAGCGGCAGATATTCATTGAGCTGATTGATGTCGCTACACAGCGCCAGACTGTAATCGTCCCAGTCAAAAATCACTCCGCAGATACGCGGATTGTGTTCAATCAACTTCAGCAGGTCGCTGGCATTATTGGGGTAAACGGTTTGGAAGCCTTGCAGCTTAAGGGCAGCATCCAGTTCGCGAATAGGCTCATCTTTGTAGAAAGCGCCGTGCGGTCCCATGATCGCAATAATATTCAATGCTCACCTCCTGTGGTGTTGTGGCACTGAATAAGGATAGCGAAAAGCGCGCGCGGATAAACCTGGAATGCTCTGCTGTTGAGTAATTGCAACCGAATGCTAATGTTCCAGAAAAGCCATGATAAAGCCTGAGGGGACAGGAAAGACCAGCCCGAAGAGCAAAGCATCCGAGCCATGGATGGCGAGGCCGATCTGCACGGATGCAGTTATTCTTTGCGATCGGGCTGGTCTTTTCTGGACCTTGCACCGAAGTCACAGCGAAATCGTCGACCAGGTAGCCATGAATGGCTACCCTACGAATGGCTGGTCAGGATGGTGTACGTTAGACATAAAAAAAGCGGACCGAGGTCCGCTTCTTGCTTCAGTTTGATGTATCAAGCGTAACCGTAGTTCATCAGGCGCTGATAGCGACGGTTGAGCAACTCTTCGGTGCTCAGCACATCGAGATCGGCCAGATCCGCTAACAGTTGCTTTTTCAAGCTGACAGCGATATCAACTGGATGACGATGCGCGCCACCCAGCGGCTCAGGAATGATGGAATCGATCAGCTTCAGCTCTTTCAGACGCTCAGCTGTGATACCCATCGCTTCCGCAGCCAGCGGTGCTTTGTCGGCGCTTTTCCATAGAATCGACGCACAACCTTCCGGTGAAATAACCGAATAGGTGCTGTACTGCAGCATATTGACTTTATCGCCCACGCCGATGGCCAGCGCACCACCGGAACCGCCTTCGCCGATTACGGTACAAATCACCGGAATTTTCAGGCCAGACATTTCACGCAGGTTGCGGGCGATCGCTTCAGATTGACCGCGCTCTTCTGCACCCACGCCCGGATAAGCACCCGGCGTGTCGATGAAGGTGATCAGCGGCATCTTAAAACGTTCAGCCATTTCCATCAGACGCAGCGCTTTGCGGTAGCCTTCTGGTGCCGGCATACCGAAGTTACGACGGATTTTCTCTTTGGTTTCGCGACCTTTCTGATGACCAATGATCATCACTGGACGACCGTCAAGACGGGCAATACCGCCGACAATCGCTTTATCATCGGCATAAGCACGGTCGCCAGCCAGTTCGTCGAAATCATCAAACGCGTTGCGGATATAGTCCAGTGTATAAGGACGCAGCGGATGACGCGCGAGTTGCGCCACTTGCCATGCGCCTAAATCGGAGAAGATTTTACGGGTTAGCTCAACGCTTTTTTCGCGCAGACGCTGCACTTCCTCATCCAAATTAATATCGTGTTTCTCATCCGAACGGCCAATCGATTTTAACGAGTCGATTTTCGCTTCAAGCTCTGCGATTGGCTGTTCAAAATCCAGGTAATTAAGACTCATAATGTTCCTGTTTTAGTCAAACTCCAGTTCCACCTGCTCCGATCCTACTAACGACCGCAAATCGTTGAGTAAACGATCGCTGGGCGAAATACGCCACGCTGCACCAAAGCGTAGCTTCGCTCGCGCATCGGCTCTCTGATAGTAGAGATGCACCGGAATGGTCCCGGAGCGATGAGGCTCCAGAGACTGGCGGAGACGGTTTAAAAGCTGGTCATCAATTTGCCTGTCCGTCAGCGAGATAGCAAGTCCGCGCGCGTATTTTTCCCGCG
Source organism: Enterobacter sp. Sphag1F (assembly GCF_014193275.1). Classification (NCBI taxonomy): domain Bacteria; kingdom Pseudomonadati; phylum Pseudomonadota; class Gammaproteobacteria; order Enterobacterales; family Enterobacteriaceae; genus Enterobacter; species Enterobacter sp. Sphag1F. The sequence goes on from NZ_JACHZD010000003.1 coordinate 13,691, forward strand.
CTTCGTCGATGTCCATAACTTCCCGAGCGGTCATTTTAAGGCCACCGCTAAAGTCATCAAAGCTGACCTGTCCACTGACGATCAGGATACGGTCCTTCTCCAGCAACTGCTGGTATTTATCTAACGCATCGGTAAATAACATCACTTCAAGACGACCAGAACGATCGTCAATCGTACAAATACCAATTCGGTTGCCGCGTTTAGTAACCATCACGCGGGCGGCAATCACCAGCCCCGCCGCAACGGTTACTTTACCACGATCTGTCGGATGCATGTCTTTCAGGCGCATGCCGCCGACGTAACGCTCAATTTCTTTCAAATACTGATTAATTGGATGTCCGGTGAGATACAGACCCAAGGTCTCACGTTCGCCATCCAGTTGAATTTGTTCAGGCCACGGCGTGATGCTGGCGTAGGATTTCTCCACCTGCTCCGGCTCTTCCGCCAGCACGCCAAACATATCGGCCTGGCCGATGGCTTCGGCTTTGGCATGCTGATCGGCCGCTTTTAAGGCATCGCCAAGCGCACTCATCAAGGCCGCGCGATGCGGGCCGAGACGATCGAACGCGCCCGACATGATCAGTTTTTCCATCACGCGACGGTTAATCTTTTTGGTGTCGGTGCGAGCACAGAGATCAAATAGCTCTTTGAAGTAACCGCCTTCATTACGCGCTTCAATGATTGCTTCGATCGGACCTTCACCCACGCCTTTGATCGCGCCGATGCCGTACACGATCTCACCTTCATCGTTAACGTGAAACGGGTAGAGTCCTGAATTGATGTCTGGCGGCAGCACTTTGAGGCCCATGCGCCAGCATTCGTCAACCAGGCCAACCACTTTCTCAGTGTTATCCATATCGGCGGTCATTACGGCCGCCATGAACTCTGCCGGATAGTGCGCTTTCAGCCACAGCGTTTGGTAAGAAACCAATGCGTAAGCAGCGGAGTGCGACTTGTTAAAGCCATAGCCGGCGAACTTCTCTACCAGATCGAAGATTTTCATCGACAGTTCGCCGTCGACGCCCATCTTCTCCGCACCGTCCTGGAACACCGAACGCTGCTTCGCCATCTCTTCCGGTTTCTTTTTACCCATCGCACGACGCAACATGTCCGCGCCGCCCAGCGTGTAACCCGACAGCACCTGCGCGATCTGCATCACCTGTTCCTGATACAGAATGATGCCGTAGGTCGGCTCCAGCACCGGTTTCAGGGTTTCGTGCTGCCACTGAATATCCGGATAAGAAATCTCTTCGCGGCCGTGCTTACGGTCGATGAAGTTATCTACCATGCCCGATTGCAGCGGTCCCGGACGGAACAGCGCCACCAGTGCGATCATATCTTCGAAGCAGTCAGGCTTCAGACGTTTGATCAAATCTTTCATGCCGCGCGATTCAAGCTGGAACACCGCAGTAGTTTCCGAGCGCTGCAGCATATCGAAGCTTTTTTTGTCTTCCAGCGGGATGGCGGCGATATCAATCGGTGGCAAACCCTGCTTTTCACGGCGCGGGTTAATCATCTTTAGCGCCCAGTCGATGATGGTAAGCGTACGCAGGCCGAGGAAGTCAAACTTCACCAGCCCAGCATATTCCACGTCATTCTTATCAAACTGGGTAACCGGGAATTGCCCGTTTTCATCGCAGTACAGCGGCGCAAAATCGGTGATTTTGGTCGGCGAGATCACCACACCACCGGCGTGTTTACCGGCATTACGCGTGACACCTTCCAGTTTCCGCGCCATGTCGATCAGCGCTTTCACCTCTTCATCTGCCTCGTAGATCTCCGGCAGCTGCGGTTCAGCCAGGAAGGCTTTCTCCAGCGTCATGCCAGGATCGGGCGGGATCAGCTTAGAGATACGATCAACAAAACCGTACGGATGGCCGAGTACACGTCCCACATCGCGAATAACCGCTTTCGCTGCCATGGTACCGAACGTAATGATCTGCGATACCGCATCACGTCCATACATATCGGCCACGTGATCGATCACCTGATCGCGTTTCTCCATGCAGAAGTCGACGTCGAAATCGGGCATCGAGACACGTTCCGGGTTCAGGAAGCGTTCGAACAGCAGGTCAAATTCCAGCGGATCGATATCGGTAATTTTCAGCGCATACGCCACTAATGAACCGGCACCCGAACCACGGCCTGGACCAACGGGAATACCGTTGTCCTTCGACCACTGGATAAACTCCATCACGATCAGGAAGTAGCCGGGGAAGCCCATCTGGTTGATAACAGTGAGTTCAATCTCCAGACGTTCATCATATTCCACGCGTTTTTCAGCGCGCACCGCCGGATCCGGGAAGAGGAATTCCATACGCTCTTCCAGGCCTTCGCGCGACTTCGCCACGAGGAAGTCTTCGGTGCTCATATCACCGGTGGGGAACTGCGGCAGGAAATACTCGCCGAGGCGCACCGTCACGTTACAGCGCTTAGCAATCTCTACGCTATTTTCCAGCGCTTCCGGGATGTCCGAGAACAGCTCGCACATCTCCTCTTCACTGCGCATATATTGCTGAGGGCTGTAATTGCGCGGACGCTTGGGATCGTCCAGCGTGTAGCCGTCATGAATCGCCACGCGGATTTCATGCGCATCAAAATCTTCTTCATTGAGGAAGCACACTTCGTTGGTGGCAACGACGGGAATACCTTCGGCAATTGCCAGTTCGACGGCACCATGCAGATAGGCCTCTTCATCGGCGCGACCGGTGCGCATCAATTCGAGATAATAGCGATTCGGGAAGTGTTCCTGATAGAAGCTCAAACACTGCGCGACCATCGCGCTATTGCCGCGCAGCAGACTGCGGCCCACATCGCCACGACGTCCGCCAGACAGCAGAATCAGGCCTTCGCCCAGCTCCAGCAGCCAGTCACGATCGATGATGGGGCCCGCAATGCCGTAACCACGCTGATACGCACGCGAAATCAGCAAGGTCAGGTTTTGATAACCGGTGTTATTGGCCGCCAGCAGAGTTAACTGCGTCAGCTCATCGCCCATCAAGTCACTGGCGACCTGGAAGTCAGCACCAACAATCGGCTTGATCCCCGCGCCATGCGCACTACCGTAAAAACGCACCAGCCCGCACAGGTTGATGTAATCGGTAATCGCGATCGCCGGCATGCCCAGCGCAGCCGCCTTTTTGACTAAAGGTCCGGTTTTCGCCAGACCATCAACCATGGAGTAATCGCTGTGGACGCGCAGATGTATAAAACGAGGTTCAGCCATATCAGTTTCCGGTTAAAACAGCGTCAGGCTATTAAAGCGTAGTTGGCTGGCGGGCTGCCAGCACGTCAGCATCAATCAAGGCGTTACGCACCGGCGCAAAGCTGCGACGATGATGAGGTGTGGCGCCGTGCTGCGTCAGCTTTTCCATATGCAGCGCGGTTGGATAACCTTTGTGTTGCGCAAAGCCATATTGCGGGAACAGCAGATCCAGCTCGGCCATTTCACGATCGCGCGTGACTTTGGCGATGATCGAAGCAGCACTGATCTCTTTCACCAGGCTATCGCCCTTCACCACCGCCTGCGAGGGCATCGGCAGCGCGGGACAACGGTTACCATCGATCAGAACGAAGTCCGGCGCAATGTGCAAACCCGCGACCGCGCGCTGCATCGCCAGCATGGTGGCATGCAAAATATTGAGCTGATCGATCTCTTCTGGCTCGGCTCGGCCAAGACTCCAGGCCAGCGCCTTCTCTTTGATCTCGTCATACAGCGCCAGACGACGCTTATCGGAGAGCTTTTTCGAGTCGGCCAGTCCGACAATCGGGTTGGCGGGATCAAGGATCACCGCCGCCGTCACCACTGCGCCAACCAGCGGGCCGCGTCCGACTTCATCAACGCCAGCAATCAGCTGCGCGTTGGGATAGATAAATTCAGCCATTGATGATCTCCAGTACCGCATCCGCCGCCTGCTCATCGGCATTCCAGCGAATCTGTTGATGCAGCTCGGTGAAGGTTTTCAGCAGCGCTTCGCGCTCAGGGCCCGCGTGCAGTAGCGGCTCCAGCGCCGCAGCTAACGCTTCGGGCTGACATTCGTCCTGCAGCAACTCTTTCACCAGCTCGCGACCGGCTAACAGATTTGGCAGGGAAACATACGGCGTTTTTACCAAACGTTTTGCCAGCCAGAAGGTCGACGGCTTCATACGATAGCCAACCACCATCGGGCATTTCGCCAGCATGCACTCCAGCGCGGCGGTGCCAGATGCAAGAATAGCGGCATCGCTGGCCAGCATCGCCTGACGACCTTTGCCATCCAACAAATGCATCGGCAGTTCAGGCGCAACTTGCGCTTTGATCTGCTCAAACTGCTCGCGGCGTTTGGCGTTCACCAGCGGCACCACGATTTCCAGCGTTGGATAGCGCTGACGCAGCAACTGCGCGGCGCGCAGGAAATCGGCGCTGAGCATTTCCACTTCCGCACCACGACTGCCCGGCAACAAGCCAAGGCAAATCGCCTCTTCAGCAATACCTAACTCGCGGCGCGCCGCCAGCTTATCGGGCTGTAGCGGCATCGCATCAGCCATGGTGTGGCCGATAAAGCGGCACGGTACGTTAAAACGATCGTAGAACGCTTTTTCAAACGGCAGGAATGCCAGCACCAGATTAGTGTTGCGGCCGATTTTGAATACGCGCTTTTGACGCCACGCCCAAACGGAAGGGCTGACGTAATGAATTGTGCGAATGCCCGCGCGCTTGAGGCTCCCTTCCAACGTAATGTTGAAATCCGGCGCATCAATGCCGACAAACACATCCGGCTTGAGTTCGGTGAAGCGCTTCGTCAGGTCACGACGAATGTGCAGCAGACGCCGCAGGCGTCCCAGCACTTCGACGATGCCCATCACCGCCAGCTCTTCCATCTCATACCAGGCTTCGCAGCCTTCGGCCTGCATCAGCGGACCGGCCACGCCAACAAAGCGCGCATCAGGATGGCGCGCTTTTAACGCACGGATGAGACCTGCACCAAGAATATCGCCGGAGGTTTCTCCGGCGACCAGGGCAATCGTTAGGGGACGCGCTGACATGGATTAACGAATCAATCCACGCGTAGATCGGGCAAAGAAGTCATAGAAAGGCTGCACTTCGCTGTGTTGTTTCGCCAGCTCTTCAATCTCTGGTTTCACTTCATCAAGCGTTTTGCCGCTGCGGTACAGCAGTTTGTACGCGTTGCGAATGGCATGCAGCGCTTCTTTGCTAAAGCCGCGACGCTTCAGACCTTCGATGTTGATACCGTATGGCGTTGCGTGGTTGCCCTGCGCAATGACATAAGGCGGCACATCCTGCGCGACGCCTGAACAACCGCCAACCATCACGTGAGCACCAATGGTGCACCACTGATGTACCGCCGTCATGCCGCCGATAATTGCAAAATCATCAACGGTGACGTGACCGCCCAGCGTGGCATTGTTAGCAAAGATGCAGCGATTGCCGATCACGCAGTCATGCGCGATGTGAGCATTCACCATCAGCAGGTTATCGCTGCCGACTTTGGTCACATTGCCGCCCTGCGTGGTGCCACGATGAATGGTCACGCTCTCGCGGATGCGGTTACGATCGCCAATTTCAACGCGCGTCGGTTCGCCCGCATATTTCAGGTCCTGGTTCACTTCACCAATGGAAGCGAACTGGTAGATCTGATTGTCTTTGCCGATACGCGTATGGCCGTTCACCACCACGTGCGATTTGAGAACCGTTCCTTCACCAATTTCCACATTGGCACCGACAAAACAGAACGGACCGATGTGAACATTGGCGCCGATAACAGCACCCTCTTCAATGACAGAACTGGGATGGATATTGGCGGTTGAATCAATCACTTATTATGCCTCCCGGCTACGGGCACACATCATGGTCGCTTCACAGACAATTTTGCCGTCCACGGTCGCCACGCCTTTAAAGCGCGTCAGGCCACGACGGGTTTTCTCGAAGGTCACTTCCATGATCATCTGATCGCCCGGCACAACCGGACGTTTGAAACGGGCTTCATCGATACCAGCGAAGTAATAGAGTTCGCCTGGTTCCAGTTTTCCAACGCTTTTGAACGCCAGAATGCCGGTCGCTTGCGCCATCGCTTCCAGAATCAGAACGCCTGGGAAAATCGGCTTACCAGGGAAATGTCCCTGGAAAAACGGTTCGTTAACAGAAACGTTCTTCACCGCGCGCAGATATTTATGCTCTTCAAAATCCAGCACGCGATCAACCAGCAAGAAAGGATAGCGGTGTGGCAGCAGTTCTAAAATCTCTTCAATTTTCAGAGTATGCGTTTCAGTAGTCAAAATACTCTTCCTGTCCTAAAAAATCTGATGGCAACAATAACACGGCCTGCACCGATCAAAATGATCTTCCGCAGGCCGCAAATTAGTTCGGGACGTTTCGCTTTCTTACGATACCTGCTGCCATTCTCGGGTTAGCCAAGGTGGCAGAAAATACACTTCTTGTTATGAAAGCGAGTAGCGTGGGATGCGTTTAGTCGTCTTTGCCGACCTTACGTTCGATGGCTTTTAAGCGTTTGCTTATTTCATCGATGTTCATCACCAGCGCTGCTGTTTTACGCCAGGTTTTGTTGGGTTGCAGTGGAATTCCCGACGAATACACGCCTGGCTCTGTGATGGGGCGCATTACCATGCCCATGCCCGTTACGGTCACTTTGTCACAGATTTCCATATGGCCGTTAATGACGCTGGCGCCGCCAATCATACAGTAACGTCCAATCTTCAGACTACCCGCCATGATCACACCACCCGCAACTGCGGTGTTATCACCAATCACGACGTTGTGCGCAATCTGACACTGGTTATCTATGATAACACCATTGCCGATCAGAGTGTTATCCAGCGCGCCGCGATCGATGGTGGTACAGGCACCAATTTCTACCCGATCACCAATCACTACGGTACCCAGCTGCGGGATTTTCACCCAATTGCCGCGATCGTTAGCATAGCCGAAACCATCAGCACCAATGACGGTGCCGGACTGAATCAGACAATCCTGACCAATCTGGATTTCGTGATAAATCGTGACGTTAGCCCACAAACGTGAGCCGCGACCAATGCGCGTCTGCTTACCAACAAAACATCCTGCGCCAATAACGACGTCGTCACCCAGCTCTACGCCGGACTCGATCACCGCATTTGCGCCTACCGAAACATTCTTACCCAGCTTAGCCGTTGCATCGATCACCGCGCTGGGCGCGATATTCTGCGCGGGCTGCGGCGTGGTGTCCAGCAGTTGTGCCATGCGGGCATAAGTTAAGTAAGGATTTTTCACCACCAGGGCGGCCGTTTTACACCACTCCAGATCCGCTTCCGTCAGCACCACGGCTGAAGCCTGGATAGTAGCGAGCTGCTCGCGGTAGCGGCTGTTTGCAAGAAAAGTGATTTGGCCAGTTGTGGCGGATTGCATAGAAGCAATGCCGGAGATGACGATATCGCCATCTCCGTGCAATTCTGCATCCAACTGCTGGGCTAAATCAGCCAGTCGAATTGATGACATCAATTATTTAACCTGTTTTACAACGTCAGCAGTGATGTCTTTAGCATCAGAAGAAGAGTACAGCACGGCCTGAGAGTCCAGAACCAGATCGTAACCTTCGCTTTTCGCTACAGACTGAACAGCGGTCTGGATTTTAGCCAGCAGCTTGTTACGCTCCTGCATCTGACGAGTTTGGTTGTCTTTGTCAAAAGCCTGTGCTTTTTGTTCAAAGGCAGCACGCTCAGAAGAGATTTGCTTCTCTTTCTTGGTGCGGTCGCTCGCTTTCATGGTCGATGCATTACGCTGCAGATCCTGAATTTCTTGCTGGATCTTCTGCTGCTGAGACTGGAGGTCAGAGGCGCGGCTCTGGAATTCACCTTCAAGCTGTTTAGCAACAGCAGCACGCTGCGGAGACTGCTGGAAAACCTGGCTCAGGTTCACGACGGCAACTTTATCAGCCGCTTGGGCACCCGCAGAAGCAGCTAACGCAACACCCAGAGCAGCAGCACAGAACAACTTTTTCACTATAAACTCCTTACCTCAACGTGTGTGTTTGCAGCGTGCCGCATTATCAGGCAGCACGCGTGCAAGACGGTATTTTCACTTCCCTGCTCAGAGCCTTACCAGGTTTTACCAATGTTAAACTGGAATTGCTCTGACTTGTCTCCCTCGACTTTCTTCATCGGCTGGGCGTATGAGAATACCAGCGGTCCTAAAGGCGACATCCACTGCAGTGCCACACCGGCAGAGACGCGAATGTTATTAGGATCGCTGTAATCTGGCACACCCGCCGCGCGTGTTTCCGCGGTGTTCTGCCATTTGGTATCCCAAACGGTACCGGCATCCATAAACACCGAGGTACGCACGGAATTCGCATACTTCTCGCTCAGGAACGGCGTTGGCGTGATCAGCTCAAGGCTGGCAATCGCCATGGCGTTACCACCAACCGCATCATCCGACTTACAGACGCCGTTTGGATCTGAGAGATTACAGGTTGACGAGCCATCGTTCAGATACGCAGCTTTAGGACCAATGGTATTGGACTGGAAGCCACGAACTGTGCTCGAACCACCGCCGTAGAAGTTCTCATAGAACGGCATCTCTTTACCATTAAGTCCGTCACCATATCCAACACGGCCACGGCCTAATACTACCCACGTACCATCGCGGTTCAGCGGCACATATTGCTGGCTATCCAATGTCGCTTTGTAGAACGCGTTATCAGAGCCTGGAATCGTCACTTTACCGTTCAGGTTGGTACGGTTACCGCGCGTTGGGAAGAAGCCGCGGTCTAAGGTGTTATAGGTCCAACCGTAGTTGAAGGTGAAATCATCTGCAGAGAAATCACCATCATCATTCAAGCCCTGATGACGACCGACTGAATCCAGATAACGCCACATCGCCACCTGTGGACGCATGTTGGACAGGTCGTTATGCACGTAACCTAAACCAACACGCAGGGTGTTGTTTTCGTTGACCGGGAAGCCCAGCGTACCGTCGAGACCATAACTTTTGTTGGTATAGTCAGACAGATCCGCGTCATCGGCTTTAAAGTCGTTATAGAACAAACGACCGCCAAGGCTCACACCGTCGACTGTGAAGTACGGATCGGTCAGCGAGAACTCAGCATAGGTCTGGTAATCGTTTTTGGTACCGCTGATGCCAACGGTGTTACCGGTGCCGAGCCAGTTTTCCTGGGTCACACCCACCTGGAAGCTCACGCCACTTTCAGTACCGTAACCGACACCAAAGTTGAAGGTACCGGTGTTACGCTCTTTAACCTTGTAGACCACATCAACCTGGTCTGGTGCACCTGGAACGCGCTGCGTATCCACATCCACGGTTTCGAAGTAACCGGTACGATTCAGACGCTCTTTACCCTGATCGACGAGGTCGCTGCCCAACCAGGCACCTTCCATCTGACGCATTTCACGGCGCAGCACTGAATCTTTTGAGGTGTCGTTTCCTTCAAAGCGCACTTTACGCACGTAGTAACGGTTGCCCGCATCTACGTTGATATGCAGCTTGACGGTTTTGTCAGCATCATTAATTTCTGGCTGCGTCATTACGCGCGGATAGGCGTAACCGTAGCGACCCAGCAATTTCTTGATGTCATCTTCCATTTGGGTGACTTTGGTGCCGTTATACAGCTCACCCGCTGGAATTCTGGTCATCTTTTCGATTTCAGCAGAATGGCCCGCCATGCTGCCGTTCACGATCACGCCGGCAATCTTGTACTGATCACCTTCGTTGATGTTCACGGTGATGTAGATGCCTTTCTTATCTGGCGTCAGGCTCACCTGCGTTGAATCGATGTTGAAACGCGCATAACCGCGATCCAGATAGAAGCTGCGCAGGGTTTCGAGATCGCCCGCTAACTTCTGCTTCTGGTATTTGCGATCGCCCACCACGTTCCACCATGGCACTTCATCACGCAGTGAGAAGCGTGAGATCAGTTCGTCAGAGCTAAACGCTTTATTGCCGACGATGTTGATCTGCTGGATCTGTGCTGAAACGCCTTCCTGGAAGACGAATTTCAGATCGACACGGTTGCGCGGCAGCGGCGTAGCAATGGCTTTGACGCTGGCGGTATATTTACCGACGCTGTAGTAGAAGTCTTCCAGGCCCTTCTCGATTGAAGAGAGCGTGGTGCGGTCCAGCGCTTCGCCAACGCGCACGCCAGAAGCTTCGAGGTTCTGTTTCAGCTGATCTTCTTTCACCGCTTTGTTGCCGGAGAAAGTGATGTTGGCAATGGTCGGACGCTCTTTCACCTGAACAATCAGGGTTGTACCGTCACGCAGAACCTGCACATCTTCAAAGTTACCGGTGGCGAACAGTGAGCGAATGGTGTTTCTGACATCATCGTCATTCACCGTATCACCGACACGTACCGGCATGCTGAGCAGAGCCGCGCCGACGGCGACTCGCTGGAGACCTTCGAAATGAATGTCCTTCACTACGAAATCGTCTGCACCGTAAACGGTGGCGCTGCTAAACAGCAGCGACGCTATGAGCAACTTTTTCATCGCCATCGTTGTTATGCGTTTTCCTAACACATCCCGCGTCTGTATGCGTTCCAGCTATTACAGACGAGAGAAATCATTGAAAAGTGCAAGCCCCATTAACAGCACTAGCAAGATTGAGCCAATGCGATAACTAAAGTCCTGAACTCGCTCGGACACCGGTCCACCTTTGATCTTTTCGATCGCCAGAAAGAGCAGATGACCACCATCTAAAACCGGCAGAGGGAACAGGTTAATGATGCCCAGGTTGACGCTGATAAGCGCCAGGAACATCAGGTAATAAATCACCCCGTACTCTGCTGATAACCCGGCACCCTGCGCGATCGAAATCGGCCCGCTCAGGTTATTCAGCTTCACATCCCCGATTATCAACTTGCCCAGCATGGAGACTGTTAGCTTCATCAGCTGCCAGGTTTTTACACTGGCTTCGCCGATCGCCGCAAAAGGCCCATACTGCCTTACCGTTTTGTACTCATCAGGCAGCGGAATCACACGCGGTATTACACCCGCGAAGCCTTCCGCTTCCTTGCCCGGTTTCGCTTCCGGCGTTAACGTCAACGCCACAGGTTCGCCGTTGCGCTCGATATCTAGCGCCATGTTTTTGCCCGGATTATCCCGCACCTGTGCCGCAAAAGCCTGCCACTGAGACAATGGCTGACCATCGACTTTAACGATCCTATCGCCCGCTTGCAAACCAGCATTGCTTGCCGGTGAGTTTGCCTGAACTTCAGCTAAGGTCGTTTCAATCTGCGGCCCACGTGGACGAATACCTAAAGCGACCACCGGATCCTGTTTATCAGGCTCAAATTGCCAATCGCGCAAATTTAATTGCTTTTGCTGCGTGGCTTCTTCGCCAAATTGCGAGACGGTAAGCGTGGCATCGCTGTCGCCGATTTTACCGATCAGCGCCATACGCACAGCATCCCAATCAGGCGTTTCGATACCATCTACCGCTTTAAGTTCCATACCGGAGGTAATTTGCGCTTCGGCAGCGACGGAACCGTTCAGAATTTCACCAACTACGGGACGCACACCCGGCACGCCGTGAATAAACACGACCCAGTAAGCGAAGATGGCAAAGATGAAGTTGGCGATAGGACCGGCTGCGATGATCGAAGCACGCTGCAGCACGGTTTTATTGTTGAAGGCTTGATGACGCAGTTCGGCGGGAACGCTCTCAACGCGTTCGTCGAGCATTTTGACGTAGCCGCCGAGAGGAATCAGCGCGATGACATATTCGGTGCCCTGACGATCGCTGCGACGCCACAGCGCTTTACCAAAGCCAATTGAGAAACGTTCGACTTTGACACCGCAGCGGCGCGCCACCCAGAAATGGCCAAACTCGTGCACGGTAATCAGCACGCCAAGCGCCACGATAAAGGCGGCAAAACTCCAGAGTATACTCAACATCGTCGGCTATCCTCAGAGGGTGCGGAACACCAACAGCAGCAGGCAGGCAAACACCGGCACCGCAGCAGTTAGGCTATCAATACGATCGAGAATACCACCGTGCCCCGGAATCAAGTTACCGCTGTCTTTAATGCCCGCTTCACGCTTAAACATACTTTCAGTCAGGTCACCCAATACCGATGCCAGCGTGGCAATCACCGCACAGATGATCAGCGTGCCCGGCGCCACCGAAAGCGGTGCCAGCAGCGCAAACAGCCAGGCGATGATGGCAGATGACAACAGGCCACCAAAGAAACCTTCCCAGGTTTTACCCGGAGAAACTTTCGGTGCCAGCTTATGTTTGCCAAACAGACGACCAAACATGTAAGCACCGGAATCTGCGCCCCAGACGAGGAACATCACGAACAGCAGCCACCATGCGCCGGCGAAATGATCGGTATCGTAATGATACTGACGCAGCGCCATCATGCCCCAGAAGAAGGGAATCAAGGTGAGCACGCCAAACAACAGGCGCAGCGCACGTGAATGACGCCATAATGCAGCAGAAGCCGGATAGAACAGCACTAAGATGAGCGCGACAATCCACCATCCCAGCGATGCCCAAAGCGAGCCTTCCATCTGGAATTGGTGCAGATTGCGTTGATAGGGTTCAAGAGTGAAAAGCATCGCGGACAGCAACAGACCGCATAGCACGGCGAGCCAGATACGTTGCTGACGCGTTTTCATGCCGGCAAACTGCCCCCATTCCCAGGCGGCAAGCATGCAGATGATGATAGTGATAATCGCAAAACCGGACAGGGGTAACCAGAACAGTGCAGCGATCACCAGCGGAATCAAAATTAACGCGGTAATCAGACGAGACTTCAGCAAAGGTTACCCCCAAATTGCTTAGGCGCCGCCTGGTGCAGTACCGCCATAGCGTCGCTCCCGCGTAGAGAATGCATTCAGTGCACCTTCAAAAACGTTTTCATCAAAATCAGGCCAAAGAACATCGGTAAACCAAAACTCAGCATAGGCGATTTGCCACAGCAGGAAGTTGCTAATCCGATGCTCTCCCCCGGTCCTTATCACTAAATCCACTGGCGCCAGCTCCTGCATACACAGATACGGAGCCAGGCTTTCTTCGGTAATCTGATCAGGACGCAGTAAACCTTCCTGAACCTGTTCGGCCAATTTTCTGGCACCCTGGATAATATCCCAACGGCCGCCATAGTTGGCAGCAATGTTAAGGGTCAGTCCATTATTTTGCTGAGTCAGTTCCTCGGCGCGGCGAATGCGTTCCTGAATACGGTTATTGAAACGACTGATATCACCAATAATGCGCAGACGCACATTGTGCTTGTGCAGGCTTTTGACTTCGCTGTCGAGCGCCCAGACAAACAACTCCATTAATGCTGTCACTTCCTGAATCGGACGGCTCCAGTTTTCACTGCTGAACGCATAAAGCGTGAGCGCTTCCAGTTTATGGCTAACCGCAAAGCTGACAGCCCGGCGTACTGATTTTACCCCGGCTTTGTGGCCTGAAATACGCAGTTTGCCCTGATTTTTTGCCCAGCGACCATTACCATCCATAATGATGGCCACGTGACGTGGCGTGCAGTACGACTCGTCATCGATTGTGTTGTGATTGTTGGACGACATAACGCGTAATAATTCCTTTCATCAGAAATGCTGTGGTTTCTGAATACATTGCGCCTGCAGCAAACTCCGGCAAACACGCCAGATGACATCGAAACAATGTCGGGCTGTGAAACGCGAGCGAGCGACTATACCATTTTCACCCAGAGCGAACAAATAGCGGGAACTATCAACCTGCTAAACGAAAGCGCGGCAACAATTCATTGGCACGCACGCGCGCTAACCGATCGATCTCCATCACCTCGTCAATGCTGCCCGGCTCCTGACAACTCAGGGTCGCCAGCACTTCGCTGTTGATGGCGGCGATATCGGTAAAGCGAATCTGGTGCTGCAGAAAAGCTGCCACCGCCACTTCATTCGCTGCGTTCAGCGAGGTCGTCGCGGCCTGACCTGTGGCACAGGCATCAATCGCAAGCTTCAGGCAGGGATAGCGCTCGTAGTCCGGCTCGGCAAACGTCAACGACTTCATGCGAGTGAAGTCGAGCGGCGTTACGCCCGCAGAGATACGTGCTGGCCATGCCATGCTGTGCGCGATAGGCGTCCGCATATCCGGAGAGCCCAGTTGCGCCAGCACGCTGCCGTCGCAATAACGCACCATCGAATGGATAACCGACTGCGGATGCAGGATCACCTCCACCTGCGCGTCAGTCGCATTAAACAGCCAGCGGGCTTCAATGTATTCAAGACCTTTATTCATCATGGTGGCCGAATCAACGGAGATTTTACGCCCCATTGACCAGTTCGGATGCGCACAAGCTTGATCCGGCGACATACCGGCTAAATCGGCTAATGGCGTGTCACGAAAAGGACCACCCGATCCCGTAAGGAGAATCGACTCGATGCCGTTTCCCCGCAGATCAGCGTACCCCAACTGATGCTGTATGGAAGCGGGTAAACTCTGAAAAATGGCGTTGTGCTCACTATCGACGGGTAACAATTGCACCTGATGTTGGCGTACCGCCTCCATAAACAGACGGCCGCATGTGACAAGCGATTCTTTGTTGGCCAGCAGCACGGTTTTGCCGGCACGAATTGCGGCCATGGTAGGCTGTAAACCTGAGGCGCCAACAATCGCCGCCATCACCTGATCCACGTCATCCAGCGCGGCCAGTTCGCAGGCTGCCTGAACGCCGGAGAGCACTTCGGTATTAACGTTGAGTGCTTTCAGTCGCTCACGCAGTGCTTGTGCAGATTTCTCGTCGGACATCGCAGCATAGCGCGGTTGGAATTGCAGGCATTGCTCAGCCATCAACGCCACATTCTGGCCAGCCACCAGCGCGGTCACCTGATAAAGTTCAGGATTTGCGGCAATCACCGCCAGCGTGCTGGTACCAATGGAGCCGGTCGAACCCAGCAGAGTTAATCGCTTCATCATGCTATCCCTGTGAAGTCGTGGAGGGTGCCCGCAACGGCGCCGGACACAATGTAAAACGCCGCCAGAGTCGAACACGTCTCGTCTCTGAACGGCGTTTTGAAAAGCAGTTGATGGAATTAGAAGTCCATCAGTTCCTTTTCTTTATCGGCCAATGCCGCATCAACACTCTTGATGTGCGCATCGGTCATTTTCTGGATCTCATCCTGCGTACGACGTTCGTCGTCTTCGCTGATCTCTTTGTCTTTCAGCAGCGCTTTGATCTTGTCGTTCGCGTCACGACGGACGTTACGTACAGAGACACGGCCCTGCTCAGCTTCGCCACGTACGATCTTGATCAGATCTTTACGACGCTCTTCGGTCAGCGCTGGCAGCGGCACACGAATATCGCTACCGGCTGAGCTTGGGTTCAGACCCAAATCAGACGTCATAATCGCTTTCTCAACAGCAGCGCTCAGCGAGCGATCAAATACGTTGATTTTCAACGTACGTGAATCCTCTACCGTCACGCTAGCCAGCTGACGCAGCGGCGTAGGTGTACCGTAATAAGGAACCACAATGCCGTCGAGCAGTGAAGGTGAAGCACGGCCGGTGCGGATTTTGCTGATGTTGTTTTTAAATGCATCCACACATTTTTCCATGCGCGTGTCTGCATCTTTTTTAATGTCGTTAATCACGTTGAAACCCTTGAATTCGGTTGACCTGGCCATTTCCGGGCTAACCGGAAGCGGTATCGATAAACATCGATCATCCTAATTGCTGCGCGATGCCAGAGCATCGCGGCAAAAGAATATACCTTATTTTAACGTGCGTCGGGTATTAATGCGTAATCAGGGTGCCTTCTTTTTCACCCATCACGACGCGACGCAACGCGCCAGGCTTGTTCATGTTGAAGACGCGGATAGGCAGTTTGTGATCACGCGCCAGCGTAAAGGCGGCGAGATCCATCACTTTTAGCTCTTTATCCAACACTTCTGCATAGCTCAGTTGGTCATAAAGCGTGGCATCCGGGTTTTTCACCGGATCTTCAGAGTAGACGCCGTCTACTTTGGTGGCTTTCAGTACCACGTCGGCTTCGATTTCGATGCCGCGCAGACAAGCTGCAGAGTCAGTGGTAAAGAACGGGTTGCCAGTACCGGCCGCAAAGATCACGACGCGGTTATTGCGCAGCAGGCTTATCGCTTCTGCCCAGCTGTAGTTATCACACACGCCGTTCAGCGGAATCGCTGACATCAAGCGCGCATTGACATACGCACGGTGCAGCGCATCACGCATTGCCAGGCCATTCATTACTGTTGCCAGCATGCCCATATGGTCGCCGACCACACGGTTCATGCCCGCCTGGGCCAGACCTGCGCCGCGGAACAGGTTACCGCCACCAATAACCACACCCACCTGAATGCCCAATTCAACCAGCTCTTTAACCTCTTGCGCCATGCGGTCAAGCACGCTCGCGTCGATGCCAAAACCTTCGGCACCTTGCAGTGCTTCGCCACTCAGTTTTAGCAGGATACGTTGATATACAGGTTTTGCGTTGGTCGCCATGGTCAGTTCTTCCTGGAAGATATGATGAAAAGGAGAAGTAAAATCTGGTCGATCATCCGCAAAGCCCGCGAGAAAAGCTATTGGGATGAGACTGAAAGTGCTGCACTAAATCGCAGACAAAAAAGAACCGCCTTGTGGCGGTTCTTTCGGACCATTAAGACTGTTTGGACATTGCAGCAACTTCTGCTGCGAAGTCAGCTTCAACTTTCTCAATGCCTTCACCCACTTCGAAGCGGATGAAGTTGATGACGTCAGCGTTTTTCTCTTTCAACGCCTGGCCAACGGTTTTGCTTGGATCGATAACGAAAGCCTGGCCGGTCAGAGAAACTTCGCCGGTGAATTTCTTCATGCGGCCTTCAACCATTTTCTCTGCGATTTCTTTTGGCTTGCCAGACTGCATGGCGATGTCCAGCTGAACCTGGTACTCTTTCTCAACCACGTCTGCAGACACGTCTTCTGGCTTAACGAACTCTGGCTTGCTTGCAGCGATGTGCATAGCAACTTGCTTGCTCAGTTCTTCGTCAGCACCGGTGGTAGAAACAACCACACCGATACGTGCGCCATGCTGATAGCTGTTCAGCTCAGCGCCTTCCAGGATAGCAACACGACGGATGTTGATGTTCTCACCGATTTTCGTAACCAGCGCTACGCGTTCTTCTTCGAACTGCGCTTTCAGAACTTCCACATCGGTAACTTTGCCAGCGACAGCTGCATCCAGAACCTTGTCAGCAAACGTCTGGAAACCGCCATCTTTAGCAACGAAGTCGGTCTGGCAGTTTACTTCCAGGATCGCCGCGAAGCCGTCAGCGATTTTGGTTTTGATCACGCCATCAGCAGCAACGTTGCCTGCTTTCTTAGCGGCTTTGATTGCGCCAGATTTGCGCATGTTCTCAATCGCCAGCTCGATGTCGCCGTTCGCTTCGGTCAGCGCTTTTTTGCAGTCCATCATGCCTGCGCCAGTACGCTCACGCAGTTCTTTTACCAATGCAGCGGTAATATCAGCCATTCCAGAATCCTCGATTCGTCTCTGTGTGCTCACACACTGTCAGAAACTTGTTGCGGAAAATTTACTCTGCCCCGCTCGCTCTGCAGTGAGCGTGACAGACTTAGATAAAATAAAGGGGCCTGAACGGCCCCCTTAACAGATAACATCTGATGTCTAAGGGCTCTCAGAAAGAGCGAACCTTATTAAGCTTCAGCAGCTTCTTCAGCCTGCTCAGCCAGATCCTGTGAACGGCCTTCGCGCACGGTAGTGGCAACGGCAGTCAGGTACAGGCTTACAGCACGGATCGCATCGTCGTTACC
Source organism: Enterobacter sp. Sphag1F (assembly GCF_014193275.1). NCBI lineage: Bacteria > Pseudomonadati > Pseudomonadota > Gammaproteobacteria > Enterobacterales > Enterobacteriaceae > Enterobacter > Enterobacter sp. Sphag1F. The sequence goes on from NZ_JACHZD010000003.1 coordinate 31,455, forward strand.
TGGGATAACGAAGTCAACGCCGTCTGGATCAGAGTTGGTATCAACGATAGCAAATACTGGGATACCCAGGTTGTTTGCTTCTTTGATAGCGATGTGCTCGTGATCAGCGTCAACAACGAACAGTGCATCCGGCAGACCGCCCATATCTTTGATACCGCCCAGGCTGTTTTCCAGCTTGGCCAGTTCGCGAGTGCGCATCAGCGCTTCTTTCTTGGTCAGTTTGTCGAAAGTACCGTCCTGAGACTGAGACTCAAGATCTTTCAGGCGTTTGATTGACTGACGAACGGTTTTCCAGTTAGTCAGCATGCCACCCAACCAGCGGTGGTTTACGAAGAACTGGTCGCAGCTCAGAGCTGACTCTTTAACCGCTTCGGCAGCAGCGCGCTTAGTACCAACGATCAGAATCTTACCTTTACGGGAAGAGATCTTTTTCAACTCAGCCAGAGCGTCGTTGAACATTGGCACAGTCTGCTCGAGGTTGATGATGTGAACCTTGTTACGTGCGCCGAAGATGAATGGCTTCATTTTCGGGTTCCAGTAACGGGTCTGGTGACCAAAGTGAACACCAGCCTTGAGCATGTCGCGCATTGAAACAGTTGCCATGATTACCTCTAAAGTTTGATTTGGGGTTGGGCCTCCATGTATCCCATACGACCGACCTCTTTCAAGGCACCCCGGCGTATGTGTCGATACATGTGTGTTTTAGTACACATAATGAGTTTTATGCGTTTCCTGCCAGCCAAACGTCGGTGACAGAGAATCGTCGGCGCGCTTTATACCACAATGCGCAGGAATACGCCAATAGTAGTTGAGCGCCGCAGGCGCAGACAATCGCCATTTGGCAGCCCTTTTGCTGGCTGCTAACATGACTGCCACAGAACTCATTATTGTCGAAAATTTCGACGATTGCGGATTAATTTAATGGCTATTTCAATTAAAACCCCTGAAGAAATCGAAAAAATGCGCGTTGCGGGCCGTCTTGCGGCTGAAGTGCTGGAGATGATTGCACCGCACGTGGTGCCTGGCGTCACCACCGGTGAACTGGATCGTCTCTGCCACGAACACATCACGCAGAAGCAGCAGGCGATTTCCGCCTGCCTCGGCTATCACGGCTTCCCGAAGTCGGTGTGTATTTCGGTGAATGAAGTGGTATGTCACGGTATTCCGAGCGACGATCGTGTGCTGAAAGATGGCGACGTGGTTAACGTCGATGTCACGGTGATCAAAGATGAGTATCACGGCGATACCTCAAAAATGTTCATCGTCGGTAAAGCGACCATTCAGGGCGAGCGCCTGTGTCGCGTGACCCAGGAAAGTCTTTATATCGCGCTGCGTCTGGTGAAGCCGGGGATTCGTCTGCGTGAGTTGGGCCGTGCGATTCAGCAGTATGTCGAAGCCCAGGATTTTTCAGTGGTGCGCGAGTATTGCGGTCATGGCATCGGTAAAGGCTTCCACGAAGAGCCGCAGGTCCTGCATTACGACGCGGATGACAGCGGCGTAGTGTTGCAAGCGGGCATGACCTTCACCATCGAACCGATGGTGAATGCCGGTGATTACCGCATCCGCACCATGAAGGATGGCTGGACCGTGAAAACCAAAGATCGCAGCTTGTCCGCACAGTATGAGCATACTATTGTGGTGACAGAAAACGGCTGTGAGATTCTGACGCTGCGTGAAGACGACACCATTCCAGCGGTGCTCGAAAACGTCGCGTAATCATCTCGCTGACAGTACCAGGCCGGCTTATAGCTGGCCTTTTTTATGTGCGTAATGAAGAGGCATGTTGATGAGTGGTAGCGTGACCGAAGCAGTACACAAAGGCTTGACCGATTCCCCCGCCAGCTGGCCCGATGACGCCCTAACGCGCGACAAGCTCAAACAGTATCTTGAGCAATTCCAGCAGCATCTTGGCATCGCATTTGATGCGGGCACCGATATCGAATCGCTGATCGATGCGCGCACGCTGTTTATCGACCGCTTATTGCGTCGCCTGTGGCGCTTCTTTGGTTTCGACCAGATGAAAGAGATCGCGCTGGTTGCCGTTGGCGGCTATGGTCGCGGCGAACTGCATCCGCTTTCCGATATTGATGTACTGATCCTCAGCCGCCAGCCGCTGGATGACGCGGCCGCGCAGCGCACCAGCGAGCTGCTAACGCTGATGTGGGATTTGAAGCTGGAAGTCGGTCACAGCGTACGTACGTTGGAAGAGTGCCTGCTGGAAGGCTTATCCGATCTCACGGTCGCCACCAATCTTATCGAATCGCGCATGCTCACTGGCGATGTAGCGCTGTTTCTCGAACTGCAAAAGAACATCTTCAGCGATGGCTTCTGGCCGTCGTCGCGCTTCTTCGCCGCCAAAATTGAAGAGCAGCAGGAGCGCCACCAACGCTATCACGGCACCAGCTACAACCTTGAGCCGGATATCAAAAGCAGCCCCGGCGGCCTGCGCGATATTCACACGCTGCAATGGGTGGCGCGCCGTCACTTTGGCGCCACCACCATGGATGAAATGGTCGGATTCGGCTTTATCACCGAAGCGGAACGCAATGAAATCAACGAGTGTCAGGAATTTTTGTGGCGCATTCGTTTTGCGCTGCACTTAACGCTGCCGCGTTATGACAACCGCCTGCTGTTCGATCGCCAGCTGACCGTCGCTCAACGCCTCAACTATCTGGGCGAGGTCAACGAGCCGGTTGAGCGCATGATGAAGGACTTCTACCGCGTTACGCGCCGCATCGGCGAACTCAATCAGATGCTGCTGCAGCTATTCGATGAAGCGATTCTGGCGCTGTCGACCACTGAAAAGCCGCGCAACATTGATGATGACTTCCAGATTCGCGGTGACCTGATCGACCTGCGCGATCTCACGCTGTTTGAACGTGAGCCGCAAGCTATCCTGCGTATGTTCTACGTGATGGTGCGTAACGAAAATATCAAAGGTATTTACTCCACCACGCTGCGGCAGTTGCGCTATGCGCGCCGCCATCTGAAACAGCCGCTGTGCCAGATTCCTGAAGCGCGTGAAACCTTTATGGCGATTCTGCGTCATCCGGGCGCGGTAAAGCGCGCGCTGGTGCCGATGCATCGTCACAGCGTGTTGTGGGCGTATACGCCGCTGTGGGGCAACATCGTCGGCCAGATGCAGTTCGATCTGTTCCACGCTTACACGGTGGATGAGCACACCATTCGCGTGCTGCAAAAGCTGGAAAGTTTTGCCGACGAGGCCACGCGCCCGATGCATCCGCTGTGCGTTGAACTCTGGCCGCGTCTGCCGCAACCGGAACTGCTGCTGATGGCCGCGCTACTGCACGATATCGCCAAAGGCCGCAACGGCGATCACTCGATTCTCGGCGCGCAGGATGCGCTCGACTTTGCCGAATTACACGGCCTCAACTCCCGTGAAACGCAGCTGGTTGCCTGGCTGGTTCGCCATCATTTATTGATGTCAGTCACCGCGCAGCGCCGCGACATTCAGGATCCGACTGTAATTCAGCAGTTCGCCGAAGTGATGCAGAACGAAAACCGCCTGCGCTATTTAGCGTGCCTGACGGTTTCCGATATCTGCGCCACCAATGAAAGCTTGTGGAACAGCTGGAAGCAGAGCCTGTTGCGTGAGCTGTTCTTCGCCACCGAAAAACAGCTGCGCCGCGGCATGGAAAATAGCCCGGATCTGCGCGAACGCGTACGTCATCATCGCTTGCAAGCACTGGCGCTGCTGCGCATGGAAAACCTCGACGAAGAGCGTTTGCACCATATCTGGAGCCGCTGCCGCGCCGACTATTTCCTGCGCCACACGCCGAATCAGCTCGCCTGGCATGCGCGTCATTTGATTCATCACGATCTCAACAAACCGCTGGTGCTGGTCAGCCCGCAGGCCACGCGCGGCGGTACCGAAATCTTTATCTGGAGCCCGGATCGTCCGCACCTGTTTGCAGCGGTCGCCGGCGAGTTGGATCGCCGCAATCTTAGCGTGCATGATGCGCAGATCTTTACCAGCCGCGATGGCATGGCAATGGACACCTTTATTGTGCTGGAGCCGGATGGCAGCCCGCTGGCCGCCGATCGCCATCCGCTGATCATTCAGGCGCTGGAACAAGCCATCACGCAGAACGAATGGGTGCCGCCGCGTACGCGCCGTCAGTCCGCGCGCCTCAAGCATTTCAGTGTCGATACCGAAGTCAATTTCCTGCCAACGCACACCGACCGCCGCAGCTATCTGGAATTGGTCGCGCTCGATCAGCCCGGCTTGCTGGCGCGCGTGGGTGAAGTGTTCGCTGATTTGGGGGTTTCGCTGCATGGCGCACGCATCAGTACGATTGGTGAACGGGTTGAGGATCTTTTCATCCTGGCCGATAGTGAGCGGCGTGCACTTGGGGTGGAAATGCGCAATGTGTTGCAACAGAGGTTGACAGAGGCCCTTAATCCAAACGATAAACTGTGATCTACCCGTCATCATTCAAACCGCAGGGGCGTTGGCTTTCCTGCAGCTTGAATGATTTAGGGTAGACATATTAATCATGTCCGAATTTACGGACATCCGTCATGACAGAATCAGGAAATAAATATGCAACAGTTACAGAGCGTTATCGAATCTGCCTTTGAGCGTCGCGCCGACATCACGCCATCTAGCGTAGACAGCGCGACCCGCGATGCTATCACCCAGGTTATTGGCCTGCTGGATAGCGGTGAACTGCGCGTGTCTGAAAAGATCAACGGTGAGTGGGTAACGCATCAGTGGCTGAAGAAAGCAGTGCTGTTGTCGTTCCGCATCAACGACAACCAGGTCATGGAAGGTTCTGAAACTCGCTTCTACGACAAAGTGCCAATGAAGTTTGCTGGCTGGGATGAAGCGCGTTTCAAAAACGCCGGTTTCCGCGTAGTGCCACCGGCTGCTGTGCGTCAGGGCGCATTCATCGCGCGTAACACCGTGCTGATGCCTTCTTACGTCAACATCGGCGCTTACGTTGATGAAGGCACCATGGTTGATACCTGGGCGACCGTGGGTTCTTGCGCGCAGATCGGTAAAAACGTTCACCTGTCTGGCGGCGTGGGCATCGGTGGCGTGCTGGAGCCGCTGCAGGCGAATCCAACCATCATCGAAGATAACTGCTTCATCGGCGCACGTTCAGAAATCGTTGAAGGCGTCATTGTTGAAGAAGGTTCAGTGATCTCAATGGGCGTTTACATCGGCCAGAGCACCAAAATCTTTGACCGCGAAACCGGCGAAGTGCATTACGGTCGCGTACCGGCGGGTTCCGTGGTGGTTTCAGGCAACCTGCCGTCAAAAGACGGTAGCTACAGCCTGTACTGCGCGGTGATCGTGAAGAAAGTTGACGCTAAAACCCTCAGCAAAACAGGCATTAACGAACTGCTGCGCAGCATCGACTAAGTTTTTCCTGCCTGTAAATCTTCCCGACGGGCCTGGCTACAGGCCCGTAATTATTTGTTTACACTCCCGCCTGAATTACCTATTTCGCGCCGCGAATTAACACGTGCGTTTATTTTTCAAACAGTTCATAATCCGCGCCAAGTTAACTCCGGTCGCGCACTGTTCATCCCGGTTTTTGTGTCTACAGTTGATTAAGTATGCCGTAAGCGTTCCGGTTGCCGCGTTTCTGCTGCATCCCGAATGATGATGATAGTCCTGCGCGCTCACCCACTCTTAGATGGAATATAAACGCTATGTACGACAACCTGAAAAGCTTAGGTATCAGCTCTCCTGAAGACATCGACCGTTACAGCCTGCGTCAGGAAGCTAACAACGACATTCTTAAAATCTACTTCCGCAAAGACAAAGGCGAATTCTTCGCGAAAAGCGTGAAATTCAAATATCCACGTCAGCGCAAAACCGTTGTCGCCGATCACACCAGCCAGGGTTACAAAGAAGTGCAGGAAATCAGCCCGAACCTGCGTTACGTGATCGATGAGCTGGACCAGATTTGCCAGCGCGACCAGGTTGAAGTGGATCTGAAGCGTAAAATTCTGGCGGATCTGCGCCATCTGGAAAGCGTGGTCTCTAACAAGATCGCTGAGATCGAATCAGACCTCGACCAGCTGACCCGCAATAAATAATTGTTCGCTTATGCTAACAGGCCAGCTAATGCTGGCCTTTTTTATGGCTGCTGATAAGGCAGTGAAAGCAGCCAGGTATCGCGCTGTGCCTGCATCACCGCCCCGCTGCTTTGATCTTTCCATTGCGTCTGCCTGATCCACTGCTGATAACGCGGCTGCTGCAAACTGTTATCAGCCATTGAAAGCAGCGGAATGATGCGCTGGCTCACCCGATCGCGGTTCTTCCACGGCCAGACTTTACTGGCATCGCTGTACGGCGCCATCATGTCCAGCGCAGCCAGCAACGTGCCGCTTTGCTGTTGGCTGCTATGCCATAAATCACCCAATCCCGCTTTACCGGCCAACTGCGCCAATGCAGTAAGCGCCTGCAGATTGAAGTAGCTGTAATGGAAGGATCGCGTGCGCGCTAACTCGGCGGGCTGGCTGCCATCGGCACGGATTTGCAGCGCAATTTTAATGCGCGCCAATTCCACCATCGCTTTAACCGTCTCACGATCGCCGAGATACCAGGCAATTCCCGCCACCTGCGTGCAATACCAACTGCCATGATTATTCGCCGCCGCCGCTTCTTGTAGCGCTAAAGGATTGTGCCGCAGCCAGTGCAGATACTCGCTAAACCAAAAATGCATCGCCTGCTGATCGGCTGGCTGCCAACCAGGCGCATTACGCAGTAAAGTCAGCGCATCCACCACGCGCGTAGCAAAGTAGCGTCCATCCAGCACGCCATCATGGCGGCCTGCGGATCGGCCCGGAATACCCTGCGCAAAGTTTAGATTCGGATGCATGCGGCTGGCGGGATCGATAAACCAGTGGCGCATCATCGCTAGCGCTTTATCGGCATAACGTTGATCGCCAGAGAAATACCAGGCCAGCGTCAGTGCCTGAAAATCAGCGGTAAAGCGCGCCAGCCGCACACCATCACTTTGTTCATTCTTACTGGCGGGATTCACTTCACCGTCGCGACGCTGCCACGGCAAGCCGTCGGCGCTGCTGTCGTCCGGCCACCAATAGGCGCTCAGGCTTAAATAATCCTGCTTCGAGCCGCTCGGCGGCAGCATACCTTTATCGGTGACGCTGGGATTGGGGTGTTTCAGCGCGTTATCCGCCTGCTGCTTTAACTGATGCCAGGCATCGATTGTGGGCGGCGCAGCTTGATGATGTGCCAGCTGCTGCTTAACCCGCTGAAGATCGTTTAAAGAGAGAAAGGCCGGATCATTAGCCACACTTAGCGCGCTATACAGCCACAGCAGCGCAATCCACAGGTTTCTCATTAACTTTGCTCATCCAGTTGTAGCGCCACATACAGCAACAAACGATCGTCGAAGTTGCCCAGATCGAGACCGGTAAGCTCGGAAATACGATTGAGGCGATATTCCAGCGTGTTGCGGTGAATAAACAGCGCGCGCGCCGTAGCGCTGGGTTGCACATTATGGCTAAACCACGCCACCAATGTACGCCGCAGCAAACCATTGTTATCCATGCTTTTCAGCTTCGCCAGCGGGCGCGCCAGTTCGTTGGCCTGCCAGCCGCCGCGTAAACTGTCGAGCAGCACCGGCAGCACCAGATCCTGATAAAAATAGCTGCGCTGTTCCGGCATGCGCTGTTTGCCCACCATCATGGTGGTGCGCGCGGTACGGTACGAACGCGCGATGCTGCCGGGACCGGTAAAGTAGTTGCCGAGCGCGATACGCATCCGCACCTGTCCGCTCTCTTTCATGCGTTGCAGCAGTTGATCCACGCGACGACGATGATCGTCCTGATCGTAGCGGCCATGCGCATTCAGTGCCGGTTTCAGCACCACCATTTCGGTGAGTGAAACAATCGCAATCAGGTTGTCACGCTCCGGCGTGGTCAGCAGCGTTTGCAGCTGCTGTAGCTCGGACATGGCGCTATCGACGCCAAGCTGGCCGCTGTCCACTTCCACCACCGCCACCACGCGCGGCTGATTAAGATCGATGCCGAGCCGCTGCGCCCATTCGCTCAGCGCTGGCGATAAGGTTTCGCTGCGCACCAGATTCAGCACCAGCTCTTCACGCAAACGGCTGTCCTGCGCCAACATATGCAGTAAACGCGCCTGCTCCAGCATCATTTCAGCGGTCATACACACTAACTCGCCGTAGTGACGCAGCGTTGCGGGTTGGCCGGTCAAACCGATTACGCCGACGATGTCGCCATCAATACGCAGCGGTAAATTGATGCCGGGACGCACGCCGTGCAGATGTTTTGCCACCGCTTCGTCGATGTCCACCACGCGGCCTTGTGACAGCACCAGCAGCGCGCCTTCGTGCAATTCGCCAATACGTTCACGATCGCCACTGCCGATGATGCGGCCACGCGCATCCATCACGTTGACATTGCTATCAATAATTTGCATGGTGCGGGCAACAATATCCTGAGCCAGTCGCGCATCGAGATGATAGGTGGCCATCAAACACTCCGGAGATAAGGACGAACAGACAGAATACGCATCCGTTAAGGCGCTGACATTGTGCAACTGCACATAGCCGTGAGAAGAATGCATTATTTGTGGCAAGCTTCACATTCTACACATCAACTAACCTGACTTTTTTAAAATGAAAAAAACCGGCCATAAGCCGGTTTTTTCATCTTCATTGGAAATAACGAAATTATCTCCAGAAATAATTAATTTTTATAACTTACAACTCACTTTGTAATATAAATTATCACTATTCGCTGAATATGCCGTTCTCCCCGTACTCATATAAATGTACAAATGCTGTCCCCCAACATCTCGCGTTGATGTACGGTAAACGCTTAATATTGGCCAACCATGTTGCGTATTTATACCACCTGCAGGATAAGCCTGATAAAACTGAGTCATTTGACTTTCAGTCGCTACCGTACACATTGCTGTGGCATCAACATAAGAATAAGTACTCCAGCTCTCATTATTTTCTTCATACTTGCTACTACCCGCCTTCTCTGAAGTTAAATAAGGACGTCGGAAAGTCATACCATTAGCCGTTAACGCATCTGTCATATGTCCCCACATATTGGCCGAAGCAGTATCCGGGCTGGTTATGACATTAAAGATCACATCCTGATTCTCGCTATCACCATTCTCTGATTTGGCCTGCAATGTAGTTTTCACCCCAGTACCAGCAGGATCAGTTACTGCAATCGCCAACTGGCCACTTCCGTTAGTCACCCCCTGATAAGCTGATATTGCACTGCCATTAAGTACCAATTCACCACTGGTAACAGCTGCATTTTGTCGGTTAACCACATTTACTGCCGCAAACGAAATTCTCGTGTTAGGCGCAAGGGTATTGGTGCCTTTGCGTTTCGCGGTAATGGTGAGTTGTATAGTGTCGCCGATATTTTTACGCTGGCTATCAATCGCCCACGTCAAATCAACTGGAACCGGCTTCACCTTCACGCTGCCGGTATAAACATGGAAGCTCGTTCCTCCCAGGTAAACCGAGATATCTACGGTGCCTGCCCAAGTACTGCTCAGGGTCGCACTGTAGGTACCATCACCATTGTCTGTCACGCTGCTCAGTGTGCTGCCTGGTAGGCTAGTGCTGAACGTGATGTTCTGCCCGCTAACCAGGTTACCATTACGATCTTTCAGGCTGAAGGTTAATACTGTGCTTTCAAGGTTGTCGGCCAGAATTTCAGACGGTGCAGCATTCATCGTAGATTGACTTACGTCAGGATTGCCGCTGTCCGCCGTCAGCGTCACCACCGTCGCCGTAGCACCTAACGCCGAGCCGTTCACGTTGGCAGAGATGCTGGCGCTGCCCGCCGTAATACCGGTCAGCTGCGCACTATAACTGCCGTCACCGTGGTCGGTCACCGCGCCAACGGTGCTGCCGCCTAGCGTGCTGCTGAACGTTACCGTCGGCCCGCTTACCGGGTTGCTATTGACGTCCTTCAGGTTCAGGGTAATCAGCGAGGCCGCCGTACCGTTTGCCACTATAGTCGCTGGCGTCGCGCCCAGCGTTGACTTCGACGCATCCAGGTTGCCCGCGTCCGCCGTCAGCGTTACCGCCGCCGCTATCACGCCGAAGGCCGTACCGTTAACGCTCACGCTGATGCTCTCGCTACCCGCCGTGGTTCCCGTCAGCTGCGCGGTGTAACTGCCGTCGCCGTGGTCAGTTACTGCGCTCACGCGGCTGCCGCTGAGCAGAGTGTTAAAGGTCACGTTTAGGCCGCTCACTGGGTTATCGTTTTTGTCCTTCAGGTTCAGGGTAATCGCCGATCCCATCGTGCCGTTTGCCACGATGATCGCTGGGATCGCCGCTAACGCAGATTTACCTGCATCCAGGTTGCCCGCGTCCGCCGTCAGCGTCACCGCCGCTGCCGCCACGCCGTAGGCCGTGCCGTTCACGCTGACGCTGATGATCGCCGCGCCCGCCGCAGTGCCCGTCAGCTGCGCCCTGTAGGTGCCGTCGCCGTTGTCTGTCACCCCGCCCACGCTGCTGCCGCCCAGAGAACTGCTGAACGTCACCGTCTGCCCGCTCACCGGGTTATCGTTGCGGTCCTTCAGGCTCAGGGTAATCACCGACGCCGCCGCGCCGTCCGCCACGATGGTCGCCGGCATTGCCGCTAACGCAGATTTGGCCGCGTCGAGGTTGCCCGCGTCCGCCGTCAGCGTTACTGTCGCCGCCGCTACGCCCAGCGCCGCGCCGCCGACGCTTACGGTGATGCTTTCGCTGCCCGCCGTGGTGCCCATCAGCTGCGCCGTGTAGCTGCCGTCACCGTTGTCGGTCACGGTGCTGACGGTGCTGCCTGCCAGCGTGGTATTAAAGGTGATGTTCTGCCCGCTTACCGGGTTGTCGTTAATGTCCTTCAGGCTCAGCGTAATCTGTGAGGCCGCCGCGCCGTCCGCCACGATGCTCGAAGGCGTCGCCGCCAGCACGGATTTACCCGCGTCCAGGTTGCTGCCGTCGGCAACCAGCGTCACCGCCGCCGTTACGCCAAAGGCCACGCCCGCCATGCTCACGCTGACGTTCGCGTCGCCCGCTTTGATGCCCGTCAGCTGAACCGTGTAGCTGCCGTCACCGTTGTCGGTCACCGCGCTCACGCTGCTGCCCGCAAGGTCGCTGGTGAAGGTTACGCTCTGCCCGCTTACCGGGTTGTCGTTCACGTCCTTCAGGCTCAGGGTGATAACCGACGCCGCCGCGCCGTTGGCGATAATGGTCGCCGGGGCCGTCGCTAACGCCGATTTGCCCGCGTCCAGATTGCCCGCGTCCGCCGTGAAGTTCACCGGCGCGGCCGTCAGCGACGAGCCGTTCAGCGCTGCACTTACCACCACCGCCACCGCTTTAAGGCTGGTCAGGCCGATAGTGGCGCGGCCGTCCTTATCCGTGACGCTGGTCACCCCGCTCAGGCTGCCGCCGTCGGCACTCCAGTTTACGCTCTCGCCCATCACCGGGTTGCCGTGCGCATCCTGCACCTGCGCGTAGTAAATAATGCTGTCGCTGCCGTTCGCCAGCGCCGTGCTGCGGTCGGCGCTCAGGCTGCCGTCAGCCAGCTTCGCGCTCGCGCTATCGGAAACGAACATCGCAGTGGCCTGCGTGCTGCCACCGCCAGTCGTGGTCACCGTTACCGTTACCGCTTCTGCAAAGGTGTTGGTAAACGCCAGGGTCACAAAGCCGTTCTCGTCGCTCACACCGGTCAGGCTGCTTCCCGCCGCCGCCTGCGCCGTGCCGCTCAGAGTAAAGGTCACTGTCACGCCCGCCACCGGGTTGCCGGTGGCATCGGTAACGCGCGCCTGCACCCGGTTGGTCGCCACACCGTCGGCCACCACGCCGTCCTGCAGCAGGAGAAGATCGTCGTCCGCCACCACGCCGTTCGACGCGTCGCTAATCTGCTTCACCGTCACCGGCTGCAGCGCCACGCCGCTCAGCGCCGCGCTCACAGTTATCACTGAAGGACGCGTCCCCGCCGTCAGCTGCAGCGTATACACGCCGTCGCCCTGCTCGGTCACGTCGCCCAGTGTCGCCGGTGCTGCCGGTGCTGCCGGTGCGGGTACAGCTTTCGCACGAGCTGTCGCTACGCCATCGTCCTGCACCGCTGCCGCAAGCTCCGCCGCCAGGCCGGTCGCCGGCGTACCATCTTCGTTCACCAGCGTCACGGTGACCACCGAGGTCGCCGTGCCGTTGGCCAGAATAATCTCTGGTGCGGCGCTTACCGAGCTCAGCTCAGTACTCACCGCCGGGTGCGCCACGATTACGCGTGTGGACGCCGTTTTCGAGCCGTTGCCGCGCACGTCGTAGGCCACGCCGCTCAGCGCGTATTCGTTCATCGCGCCCGCGACGTAGGTCGGCAGCACCACCTGATAGCCGCCGCTGCCCAAATCCTCAACCTTACCGCCCGCCGCCAGCAGCGCCGCGTCGTTCCAGACAATTTTGTCCAGCGCGTATTTGCTGGCGAGCTTATAGGCCACCGGCACCGCGCGCCCGCTGACTCCGCTGATCTCCTTCGGCAGCACCAGATCGATCAGCTGCTTTTTACGGTACTCCAGCACGATGTTGTTATTACGTTCGACCAGATCCATGCCGCTACCCGCAAGCGTGCGCTGCAGGCTCACCGCGGCCGGATCGATCTGCGCCGCCAGCGGCTGGCCGATCTGCCAGTTCATCTCCAGGCCGAAACGCGTCTCGTTCTGGCTGCCGCCGCGCTTGTGATCTGCCGAAAGCGACACCAGCGGCACCGGCGTGTAGCTCAGGCCGGCGGTAACCGCGCCCGGGTTTTTCTGCCGCTGATCTTTGCCAAACAGCGCGACCTCATTACCGTAATATTTTTCATACATCAGGCGACCGCCGAGCGACGGCCAGGCCGGCAGCCAGGCCTCGGCGCGCAGGTCAAAGCCGTTCGCTGGACGCGCGTCATAATCCTCCACGTCCACGGCGTTTTTCCAGCCGGAAACGCGCCAGTAGCCGTTGCCCGACAGCTTCAGGTAGTCGCGCCACGCCTCAACGCCGGTGCCCACGCGCTTGTGGCCGTGGCTGAAGTTCTGGTCGTAGAAGGCGTTGTAGCCCAGCATCCAGTCGCCGGAAAAATGACGCTGGCCGAGGCCGAAGTTACCGGTGAACTGGCCGTCGAGGTTGCGAATGCCGTTCTGGGTAAAGAACAGACGCTCGTCGCTTTTGTACAGCGGCACCAGCAGATCTGCAGCGCCGGTGCGCGGTTTGAAGCGGTCGTCGGTGCCGAGCTCCACGCGCGCGGTGCCGAAGTTCTGCAGCCACTGCTGCGCCTGCGCGCTGGCGGCGGACGTCGCCTGCTGGCTGAAATAGCCAGCGGCGTTGCCCGACTGGTGCGCCTGCGCCAGCCCACTGGCCGCCTGCGCGCCGCTGCTGAGGAAGCGGTCATCCCGCTCAGGCGTTATCGCCGCCTGCACGGTCAGCGCCCAAAACGGCGTCAGCGCCATGCCAACCTGTACGGCAATCTGCGCCAGCACAAAGCGCCGCGTGGCGGCGGAGTGTCCGGTCGGAGAAGAGTTTGAAGTCATAAGTAACGTTCCGATAGTGAAGGAAAAATGGCGCAGCGGCGTAGGAGCAGGCGCCTGGTAAAGCGGCTTTTCCTTCAGCTGAACTGTGTAATTGCAGGAATTTTCCTAAACTTCGGAGAGGGATACGTCAGGACTGGTCTTGGATAGTGCTGGTGGGAATGTTCAAAATGCGTTAAAAAAATGCCGGCTACTCAACTTAACCGGCATATGAAAATAGTTATTGGTATGCTACTGCTGGAAAACTTACTGCATCAGCAGATACAAACTGCTGTCACCACGCTGTACGTTCAGTGCCAACACCGAAGGTTTGGTATCAAGCACTTTGCGCAGCTCGCCAAGGTTAGCCACGGCTTGCTGGTTCACGCCGAGAATCACGTCACCTTTCTTCAGACCGATACGCGCCGCTGCGCTGCCCGGCTTAACGCTATCGACACGCACGCCTTTCTGGCCGTTAGTATCGATATTGCTGAGATCGGCACCTTCAATGCCGGTGTAAATGGTGGCGGACTGCACTTTATCCTGCGAACTCTGCTGCAGTTCAACCGTGACGTTCACCGGTTTGCCTTCGCGCAGCAGACCCAGCTGCAGTTTGGTGCCGACCGGCAGCGAGCCGACTTCTGCACGCAGCGCCGCGAAGCTGGTCAGCGCTTTACCGTTCATTGACACCACCACGTCACCGGCTTTCACGCCGGCTTTCGCTGCGGCAGAATTCGGCAGCACCTGGCTAACAAAGGCGCCGCGCTGCGCATCGACTTTCATCGCTTTCGCCAGCTCAGAGTTCAGCTCGGTGCCCATAATGCCCAGCTCACCGCGTTTCACCTGGCCGTACTCAACCATCTGTGCAGTCAGGTTTTTCACCATTGAACTTGGGATCGCAAAGCCGATACCGATGTTGCCGCCGTCCGGCGCCAGAATCGCGGTGTTAATCCCGATCAGCTCGCCGTTAAGGTTAACCAGCGCGCCGCCGGAGTTACCCCGGTTAATCGCCGCATCGGTCTGGATGAAGTTTTCATAGTTTTCAACGTTCAGGCCGCTGCGACCCAGCGCTGAAACAATCCCCGAGGTCACGGTTTCGCCGAGGCCGTACGGGTTACCGATCGCCACGGTGTAATCACCGACGCGCAGGTTGTCAGAGTCGGCAATTTTGATTGCGGTGAGGTTTTTCGCATCCTGCAGCTGAATCAGCGCGATATCTGACTGCGGATCTTTACCAATTACTTTGGCGTCGTAACGACGGCCATCGCTGAGCTGAACCTGAATTTTGGTCGCGTTATCCACCACGTGGTTGTTAGTCACCACATAGCCTTTATCCGCGTTAATCACCACGCCAGAACCGAGCGCTCGGAACTGCTGTTTCTGTGCGTTAGCACCGCCATCTGCGCCGCCGCCGTCACCGCCCGCGCCGTTTTGGCACATTGGCGAACTCTGGAACGGTGAACCGTCCTGACAGAACGGAGAATTATCACCAAAGAATTGCTGGAATTGCTGTGGCATACGCGGTGTTTTAACCGTCGTCGTGCCTTCCACGCTGATACTCACCACGGACGGCATGACTTTTTCCAGCATCGGTGCCAGGCTTGGCAACTGCTGGCTGGAAGAAGAAGCGGTCTCTGCGGCAAATACACTCACAGGGCTCAACGCCGTCGCGCCGAAACTCAGCGCCAACGCCAGCATAATTGTGTTTTTTTTCATTTATCTGTGTCTCTCTAAGAATTACGGCCAGACCATTGCTGTGGTCGTGATGGTGAGATTAAGTTTTTAGCGCGAAGTTCCTAATAAAGTTTTAGGCAAAGGTAAAAAATTGTTCTTCGTCTTTACAATTCTGCGCTTATTCAACCGCCATTAAACGACGATATTCATCCCAGGCATAATTGTCCGTCATCCCGCTAATGTAGTCCTGAATCAGGCGCGCACGATAATAACGTTCCCACAACAGGCGCTGATATTTATGCTCAACAATTAATGAACGCATGTGTTGCTGATAGGCTTTGCGATGTTTGCCGGAAAGCTTATGAAACAGCCGGGTTTCAATTGGATGCTTTGCCAGAAAATCCTCGTTCATCAAAGTGGTAAATTGCTCGTAATCCAGCAACAGCAATGACTGATATATTTCGAGCAAACCTTTAATCACCCGATAACCCTGTAATTCCAGTTGTTCAACTTCCGGATGATTAAACACCTGCTGACGCGCCACCGTTTTAAACATTTTCAGCAAGCGCCCTTCTTCGCCATCATCTTCCAGCAAAGCATGATTAAAATCGCCTTCGAAAATAGAAGGTAAGTTGTCGATGAAACGCTTAACCGCATGGCTAACCAGCACGTTTTGCACGTTAACCCGCAGCGACATAAAGAATTGATCGCTGATACTGCGGCGTTTTTTCTGATTAGCCTCTTTCCAGGCATCGCCGATGGTGCGGCTGAAAACATCGCCGGTTTTTACCGTGCCCCAGGCATCGAGTAAATGCTTATACAGCGTTTCAACATGGAAGATGTCTTTTTCTACGGCGTCATCCAGATCGGCAATGCAATAAGAGATATCGTCGGCGGCTTCCATTATCCAGGTGAGCGGAAAACGATGGTGCTCTTTTATATTCGTTGCCTCGCGTAACTCAGCCACATAATCGCGCTCAGATAAATAGAAACCCGGTTTTTTCATTAATACGCTAAATTCAGCCGGTTTATCGCCTTGCCACCATGCCGGCGCGGTATATTTCAAAATACAGGCGACCTGCGCATAGCTGAGATTGAGTTGCAGCAGCGTATGCACCAGGCGAATCGCCTGGGCGTTACCCTCGAAATGGCATAAATCTTGACGAATCATTGCATTTAAATGGTCAAAAGCAGATCGCTCTGATTCATCGGCAACACCCGCCACCAGCGGATCGACCAACTCGGCAGGCAGATTATCATCGAACCAGTCATTGATCGCCGCCTCACCAAAGTGACCAAACGGCGGATTGCCAACATCGTGCAGCAAACAGGCCATCTCAATCAGGCTTTCGAAGGCACCTTCGAACTCATCCAGTCCATAATTCGCCAGCCCGCCGCCCTGAGTTTTCAGCGCTTGCAGAATCTCTTTAGTGATATATCGCCCGGTTTGCTGCACTTCCAGCGAGTGCGTCAAACGCGAACGCACCGCCGCGTTGCGCTCCAGCGGGAATACCTGGGTTTTCTGTTGCAGACGACGAATCGCGGCGGAGTTAATAATACGTCCGCGATCGCTTTCAAAGTGGCGGGTAATAAAGTATTCCCCTTCGGGATCTTTGCGGCTGGTATAAGGGCGGGTGAAACTGATCTTCTTCCTGAAATTGATCGTCGCCATAATTACCCCTTATTTTTTTCGTGAATTCTTCCTCAATCAGCCATGTTAGACTATGCCTCACTTTTGCGGGTTACATCCATTAAATTAGCGAGATTCTTATGAAAGTAGGCATTATTGGCGCGATGGAGCAGGAAGTTACTCTGCTGCGTGACAAAATCGAAAACCGCCAGACACTGACGCTGGCCGGCTGCGAAATTTACACCGGCACGCTGAACGGTGTTGAAGTGGCGCTGCTGAAATCAGGCATCGGTAAAGTGGCTGCCGCGCTCGGCACCACCTTGTTGCTCCAGCTGTGCAAGCCGGATGTGGTGATCAACACCGGTTCTGCTGGCGGATTGGCGCCAACGTTGAAAGTGGGCGATATCGTGGTGTCCGATGAAGTGCGCTATCACGATGCCGACGTCACCGCCTTCGGTTACGAGCCAGGCCAGATGGCCGGTTGCCCCGCGGCTTTCGTGGCAGATGACAAACTGATTGCCGCCGCTGAGCGGGTTATCAAGCAGCTCGACCTCAACGCGGTACGCGGTTTGGTAGTGAGCGGCGATGCCTTTATCAACGGTGCTGCACCGCTGGCGCGCATCCGCACCACCTTCCCGCAGGCGATTGCGGTGGAGATGGAAGCGACCGCGATCGGTCACGTTTGCCATCAGTTCAAGGTGCCTTTTGTGGTGGTGCGCGCGATTTCTGACGTCGCCGATCAGGAATCACACCTGAGCTTTGACGAGTTCCTCAGCGTCGCGGCAAAACAGTCTTCGCTGATGGTAGAAAACCTGCTGGTTCAGCTGGCGCGTGGCTAAAATCCTGCTGCTTGGGCTGTTGCTGCTGTGCAGCAGCCTGTTCGCCGCCACGCCGCGCGTCATTACCCTTTCGCCCCATCTGACGGAACTGGCCTTCGCCGCTGGCATTACGCCGCTGGCCGTCAGCGCCTTCTCCGATTATCCCGCGCAGGCCAACACGCTGGAGCAGGTCGCGAACTGGCAAGGCATCAAAGTGGAACGCATTCTGCAACTCAAGCCGGATTTGGTGCTGGCATGGCGTGGCGGTAATCCGCAGCGGCAAATCGAACAGTTGCAGCGTTTCGGGATTAAGGTTGAGTGGATCGATCCGCAAACCATTGATCAAATGATCGATGCGCTGGCGGCGTTACAGCGCTGGAGTCCGCAGCCACAGCAAGCGGTTGATGCGGCGCAGGCATTGCGCGCGCAGGAAGCGGCGCTGCGCAAGCAGTATCAGCAAAGCACGCCGATCCCGCTGTTTTTGCAGTTTGGTCAGCAGCCGCTATTTACCGCTTCGCGCAACACCATGCAAAACCAGGTGATTGAGCTGTGCGGCGGCAGGAATATTTTTGCCGATAGCAGCGTCAGTTGGCCGCAGGTGAGCCGTGAACAAGTACTGATGCGCCATCCGCAGGCGATTGTGATTGGCGGTAACGCCGCACACGCCGCCAGCATTGCCAAATTCTGGCAGCCGCAGCTGGATGTGCCGGTGATCGCCATCAATGACGACTGGCTGAGCCGTCCGGGGCCTCGCATGCTGCTGGCAGCGAAACAGCTATGTGCAGATTTACATCCGACGAAAAAAAGCACCAATAAAGATTAAAGATCCGGCAGAAATTGTCGTAAATCATAATACAAGGCACAGCGGCCACGTATGCTCTGTGCCCATTTTTAGCGCTTAGCGCAATTTTGTCTTCACCAGGAACTATTCATGACCAGAGCACTGCTGCTGGCCATAGGGCTCGTGATCGCTGCACCATTGAGTGCGGCCACGTCGACCGGCTCTATCGCCGTCACCTTGACGTTATTCTCGCGTTGCGATATCTCGCGCCAGAATGAACACACTCTGCCCACCGTGGATTGTGGACGCCATTTCAGCGCGCAGCCGCGCATTACCGAACGTGTGTTAAAACGCGATGCCACGCGCCGTGAATCTGCGCGCCTGGTAACAATTGAGTGGTAGGAATCTGGCTACCAGAACGGCAGCCAGAAGCAGCATTAGATGCTGAAGGAAGAGCCGCAACCGCAGGTGGTTTTGGCATTCGGGTTGGTCACGATGAAACGTGAACCTTCCAGGCCTTCGGTGTAATCCACGGAACCGCCCACCAGATATTGCAGGCTCATCGGATCCACCACCAGCGCCACGCCTTGTTTCTCGATGGTCATGTCGCCGTCATTCATTTGATCGTCAAAGGTGAAGCCGTACTGGAAACCGCTGCAACCGCCGCCGGTAATATAGACGCGCAATTTCAGCTCAGGATTCTCTTCATCAGAAATCAGGTTTTTCACTTTTTTTGCTGCTGCATCAGTAAATTGCAAAGGCAGCGCTGCTAAGTCGTCACTCATCTTTTACTCCGGGTAAACGTCGAGGTCAGAAAACGACCTTAATCTCGCTATTATCTGCCAGCCGTCCAGTGCAATCAAGTCTCAAGCTTGACACTGCGTGCCGCCGCATGCGCAGGAAAGTATATACCCTAAACTTTAGCGTAAGCCGTTATTCCCGTAGAATGGCGCCAGATTTTTTCCCGAACAGCAGGAGCAGAACAATGAGTAAGTCAGAAAACCTGTATGCCGCAGCGCAACGCCTGATCCCCGGCGGTGTGAACTCCCCGGTACGTGCATTTACCGGTGTGGGCGGTGTGCCGCTGTTCATCGAACGCGCTGACGGTGCGTATCTGTATGATGCCGACGGCAAAGGCTATATCGATTATGTCGGTTCGTGGGGCCCGATGGTGCTGGGTCACAACAACGCCAATATCCGTAACGCGGTGATTGAAGCCGCCGCGCGCGGTCTGAGCTTCGGCGCGCCGACCGAGATGGAAGTGAAAATGGCCGAGCTGGTATGCGAGCTGGTGCCAAGCATGGACATGGTGCGCATGGTTAACTCCGGCACCGAAGCCACCATGAGCGCCATTCGCCTGGCGCGCGGCTTCACCCATCGCGATAAAATCATTAAGTTCGAAGGCTGCTATCACGGCCACGCCGATTGCCTGCTGGTGAAAGCCGGTTCCGGCGCGCTGACGCTGGGCCAGCCAAACTCGCCGGGCGTACCGGCAGATTTCGCAAAACACACGCTGACCTGCACCTACAACGATCTCAGCACCGTGCGTGCGGCTTTCGAGCAATACCCTGAGGATATCGCCTGCATCATCGTTGAGCCGGTCGCGGGTAACATGAACTGCATTCCACCGCAGCCGGACTTCCTGCCGGGCCTGCGTGCGCTGTGTGACGAATTCGGCGCGCTGCTGATCATCGACGAAGTGATGACCGGCTTCCGTGTCGCGCTGGGCGGTGCTCAGGCCTATTACGACGTGACGCCCGATCTGACTTGCCTGGGTAAAATCATCGGCGGTGGCATGCCTGTTGGTGCGTTTGGTGGTCGTCGCGATGTGATGGATGCGCTGGCGCCAACCGGTCCGGTTTATCAGGCCGGTACTTTGTCCGGTAACCCGATTGCCATGGCGGCGGGCTTTGCATGTCTGTCGCAGATTGCGCAGCCGGGTACGCATAGCACACTGACCGATCTGACCACGCAGTTAGCGCAAGGCTTGCTGGCTGCGGCGAAGGCCGAAAATATTCCGCTCGTGATCAACCACGTTGGCGGCATGTTCGGGATTTTCTTCACCGACGCCGATGAAGTCACCTGCTACCAGGACGTGACTCAGTGTGATGTGGAACGCTTCAAGCGCTTCTTCCACCTGATGCTGGAAGAAGGCGTTTACCTCGCGCCATCCGCTTTCGAAGCCGGCTTTATGTCGCTGGCGCACAGCAAAGAAGATATTCAGCGCACCATTGATGCTGCACGTCGCAGCTTCGCGAAACTGTAAAATTGCTAAATGCGATCCTACGCATTTTCGTAGGGTCGCCATTAATGGCGACCAACATTAAGCCCGCCGCAACAACCAGATAAAATACGGCGCACCGAAGAAGGTCGCCATCAACCCGGCTGGAATCTGATCCGGAAACGCCAGCATCCTGCCGCACCAGTCGGCGAAAATCATCAAACCGCCGCCTAACAAACCGGCCATCAACACCTGCGGTAACGCACGGCGGAACCCAAGCATACGCACGATATGCGGCGCCATCAGCCCGATAAAACTCAGCGGCCCGATGGTTAAGGTTGCCGTGGCGGTCAATGCCGCCGCCAGCAACAGCAAGCTAAGGCGCGAGGTGGTCAGCGCCATGCCCGCCGAACGCGCGGTGGCGCTGCCGAGTGGCAATAGCGTTAACCAGCGACTCGCCAGCGGTGCCAGCGCAATCAGCACCAAACCCACCACCGCGCTTTGCAACGCCTGCTGCATATTGATGTTGTAGGTTGAACCGGAAATCCAGCTCAGCAAACCGCCCATGCGCGGATCGCCGCTGGCCAGTAGCACCATCAAAATAGTGACGAACGCGCTGTTGAGCGCCATGCCCGCCAGCAACATACGTTCCGGCGAGAAGCCGCCGCGACTCGCCACCAGCATAATAATCATCAGCGTCAATGCCGCACCCAGCGCACCGGCAGGCAACAGCCAGGCTACCGCATCGCCCGGCACAAAGAACATCATCACCACCACGCCACACGCCGCACCCGAGCTGATGCCCAGCACTTCAGGGCTCGCCATCGGATTGCCGGTGAGACGCTGGATCAGCGCACCCGCCACGCCGAGCATCATGCCCACAATCAGCGCGGCCAATACGCGCGGTGCGCGCCACGGCAGCAGCAGCTGCAGCATATCGCCGCCCACCCACGCAAAGCCGTGCGCATCGCGGCCAAAGGTTATGCCAACCCAGCTGAATATGCCCAGAACCAGTAATCCAATCAGACACCAGCGCAAGACGTTCTGCCGCTCAGCCGGCACGCTATCGCCCTGATTAAGCGCCGGTGGCACCGAGCCGGTACGCAAGCGCGGCAACAGCCACAGCAGAATCGGCACGCCGATCAGCGCGGTCGCCGTGCCGGTAGAGACTTCGCGCCAGTGGCTGGTAAGCCACAACACGCACTGATCGGCCAGCCACAGCAGCAGCGCACCAATCAACGGGGCCAGCATCATGCGGCTCATCAGGCGACGTCCGCCGAGCATCTTCGCCAGCAGCGGCGCAAACAGGCCAATAAAGCCGATGATGCCCGCAACATTAACCAGCTGCGCGCTGAGCAAAATTGCCAGCGCCAGTGCGGCAATGCGCGCCGCCGACAGCGCCAGACCGAGATTTTTCGCTACGCCATCGTCGAGTCCCATCAACGTCAGCGGGCGCAGCAGCGCCAGCGCCACCACAAATGCCAGCAGCAAACGCGGCCACAGCTGGGCCACGTTGTGTCCATCCAGCTGATTGAGCGCGCCGGTGCTCCACAGGAACATGTTTTGCAGCTGATCGTGATTGAAGATAGCGAAGATTTGATTCACCGAACCGGCGTACAAACTCAATACCAGCCCAGCCAGGATCAGCGTTACTGGCGACAGACGTTTGCCCCAGGCAACGCCGAATACCAGAATGCCGACCAGCACCGCGCCGCCCATCGCCGCAAACTGCTGCGTGAGCTCGCCACCCGGCAAATGCCATAAGGTCGCGACGGTAATCCCCAGCTGAGCGCCCGACGACACGCCCAGCGTGGTGGGTTCCGCCAGCGGATTGCGCAGCACCTGTTGAAACAGTAAACCAGCGAGGCCAAGGCCCGCACCAACCAGCAGCGACAGCGCCAGCCGCGACAGCAAGCTATGATGAAACACCACTTGCTGGATGTTGTTGATGTCAGGCGCGAAAAACGCCTGTGACCACTGATCGCTTGGTAGCGCCTGGCGCAGATTGATCAAGGTTAAGGCCAGCGCCAGCAGAAAGACCGCACTCAGCAGCGCGACGGGAAAGAGACGATTGCGCATCAGTGCGACTCCAGCGCGTGTTCCAGCACGCGGACAAATTTCAGCGCCGAATAGGTTGCGCCGTAATACCAGACCGCCGGCACGCGCTGGAAACGCTGCGCGCGCACAAACGGCAGCGCCTGCCACAGCGCGGTAGCCATCACTTGCTGCATATCGCGATCGTTATCGTGATCGAAGCAGATCACCTGCACATCGCCCACTTCCGCCAGCCGCTCCAGCCCAACCACCGCGCTGCCCCAGAAGTTGGTTTCGCCCTGCCAGGCATTGCTCAAGCCGAGGATCTCCATCACCTCGAGGAACAGGCTGTTTTTACCGAAGGTAATTGCGTGGCGGCTATCCATCAGCGACATCAGCAGCACCGGACGATCGGCCCACGGCTTGAGGCGGTCACGCGCCGCCGCCAGCTGCTCATCCACATACAGCAGATGCTGTACGGCCTGCGCTTCACGGCCAAGACGCGCGCCGAGCGCCTGCAATGAGTGACGTGCGGTGCTGAGCGGTTTACCGTCGCCGCTATTAAGGTCAAAACCCATGGTCGGCGCGATGCGCTGCAGCTTATCCAGCGCCGGGCCGTAACCATTGGAGTGCAGAATGAGCGAAGGTTCGAGCTGCGTCATCAGCTCCAGATTGGGTTCGGTGCGCAAACCAAGATCGATAACGCCGGACGGCAGCTGCGGATCGCCGACCCAAATGTTGTAGTTGTGCATGTCGGCCACGCCGAGTGGCGTCACGCCGAGCGCCACCAGCAGCTCCACCGGCAGCCATTCCAGCGCCAGAATGCGCTGAGTATCCGGTACGGCGGCACGCAGTGGCAACGCAGACATCAAGGGGGAAAGCGCCAGCGCCGTCAGCAGGCGGCGGCGAGAAATGTCGAACATGGCGAGGCCTTAGTAAACAAAACTGACGGGCGCACCGCCCAGCGGATGCGGCAAAATGCCCATCGGAATACCGTAAATGTTGCCCAGCACATCGGCCTGCATGATCACCTCGGGGCCGCCTTCGGCAATTACTTCGCCACCGCGCAGCGCAACCAGACGATCGCAATAGCGCGCCGCCATGTTGAGGTCGTGCAGCACCGCAATCACCGTTAGCCCACGTTCGCGGCTGAGACGCTGAATCAGCGCCAGCACATCAACCTGATGGGCGATATCCAGCGCCGACGTCGGTTCATCCAGCAGCAGGCAGCGACTGTTCTGCGCCACCAGCATCGCCAGCCAGGCACGCTGGCGCTCACCGCCGGAAAGGCTATCGACCAGACGACCGGCAAACGGTTTTAATCCCACCAGCGTAATCGCCTCTTCCACCCGATCGCGATCCTCCTGACCATAACGGCCCAGCGCGCCGTGCCACGGATAGCGGCCAATCGCCACCAGCTCGCGCACCGTCATGCCCTCCGCCGCTGGCAGCTGCTGCGGCAGATACGCCACCTGACGCGCAAAATCTTTGCTGCCCCAGTTATCTACCGCGTCTTCATTCAGCAACACGCGCCCTTCACTCGCCGCATGGTGACGACCGAGCATTTTCAACAGCGTGGATTTGCCGGAACCGTTATGACCAATCAGCGCGGTGACTTTACCCGGTGCAAACGTTAGCGACAGCGGATGAAGCAGCGTGCGGCCTGGCACACGAAAACTGACGTTATCCAGCCTGAAGGTGGTTTCTGCGTGGTGCGGATGCTGCATGATAATCCCTGGTTAATCTGTAGGGTCGCCATTGATGGCGACCTACGTAACACGATTAGAAACGGAAGGTCGCAGTACCGACGATCTGGCGCTCAGCGCCCCAGTAACAGGCATAATCGCGGTAGCAGCTGGCGACGTATTCACGATCGAACAGGTTATTGACGTTAACGCCGATGCTTGATCCCGGCATGCCAAAGCGTGCGAGATCGTATTTCAGCGCGGCATCAACCGTGGTGTAACCGGCGACGTCGAAGTTTTGGTTCTCGTTCGCCGGGTCATTGGCGCTGTAAATACCTTTGCTTTCGCCGACATAACGTACACCTGCACCAAGCGTCACGCCTGAAAGCGCAGTTTCATGGAAGGTATAATCGCCCCACAGCGATGCCATATGCTTCGGCACCTGATTCGGCGTTTTACCTTTCAGATTGGTGTCTTCGGTATATTCCGCATCAGTGTAGGTATAAGACGCGGTCATGTTGATGTTGGCATTCAGCGCCGCTTTAGCTTCCAGTTCAACGCCACGTGAACGGATTTCACCGCTCTGAATGCTGGCAAATGGATGGTTAACCGTATCCGGATCGGCCGTCAGGTTTTTGGTTTTGGTCAGCTGATATACCGCAGCCGTCAGTACCACCGGACGATCTTTAGGAACGTATTTCACACCGGCTTCATACTGCTTGGCGCGCGAAGGATCAAAGGCTTCACCGCCAAAAGTCGCACCCGCATTCGGGATAAAGGCCTCGCTATAGCTGAAGTAAGGCGCGATACCGTTATCAAACACATAGTTCAGACCGCCACGCCAGGTGAAAGCCTGATCGTTCTGGCGATCAACGCTATCGGCCACGCGATCGTATACCGAGTTCATCGCATAATCGTAGCGACCGCCGAGGGTCAACACCCAGCGATTCCACTCCATCTGATCCTGTGCGTATAAACCGGTTTGCCGCTGCTTATTGAGGTGCTGATAAGGTGTCGCGAACGGCGTTACGCTGTCATCGCCATATTGCGGATTAACAGCATTCAGCGGTGATGCGGTACCAAATTGCGCATCAATATCGTTGCGGGTGCGCTGGAAATCGACACCCAACAACAGCGTGTGATCAACCTGCCCCGTCGCAAATTTAGCCTGCGCCTGGTTATCAACGGCAAACTGATTGAGCTTTTCATCAGAAACCGCTGAACCGCGCGTGATTTGCTGCGTTTCTGAGTTAAAGCCATTACCGTAAATACTGCGATAATCCGTTCTCAAATCCGCATAGCGCAGATTCTGTCGCACCGTCCAGGTATCGTTGAAGCTGTGCTCGAAGTTGTAGCCCACCATCTTGGTGTTGCGCGAAATCTTGTTGCTGTCTTCGCCTTCATCAAAGTTGGTCGGCAGCTTGTAACTGCTGCCGTCAGGACGCGTAATGCCCACAACGGTGCCCTGACGCGGCAACCAGCCGTAATAACCGGTTTCCGGTTCGTTCTGGAAGTAGGTCAGCAGATCAAAACGCGTGTTCTCATCCGGACGCCAGCTGAACGATGGCGCAATGGTGTAGCGCTTCTCTTTGTTCATCTCCTGCTGCGCATCGGCGCTGCGCGCGAGGCCGGTCAGGCGATAGCTGTAAACGCCGTCATCATCCAGCGAGCCGCCGAAGTCGAAACCGGTGGAGAACTGATTATTGGTGCCCATCTGGAACTGCACTTCACGTAGCGTCTCTTGCGTCGGACGCTTACTCACCAGCGAAACGACGCCGCCCGGATTGCTCTTGCCGTACAGCACCGAAACCGGACCGCGCAACAGCTCAGCGCGCTCGAGGAAATAGGGATCGATAGCAAACTCAGAGTAGTTATCACCCTGCAGCTTCAGGCCATCAAGATATTGATTGGTGTTGGTTTCGCTGAAGCCGCGAATAGAAAGCGCATCAATGACATTGGAGCTACCGCGGTTGCCGGTCAATACGCCAGGCGTATAGTTGAAAGCCCCTTTCACGCTGGTGACGTTTTTCATCGCCATCTCTTCTTGCGTGACTACAGAGATCGACTGCGGGTTCTTTTCAATCGGAGTATCGGTTTTGGTGCCGGTGGCGCTGCGTTTGGCGGCGATGGTTGGCGACGGGCCCCATGCATTCTCTTGCGCCACGCCGCTGCCGCCATCGGCGCTGACAACCACGGTATCTTCTGCCAACGCCTGCACGCTGAACGTACCCAGAGTCAGTGAAATAAGCCAAGCCAGCGAACGCGGGCGGAAAAAACAAGGATTGGTGTTTCGCGTATTCATAAGTGAGGTCTCTCGAAAAAAGTCGATGCAGGCGAATACAAACGAGAATGATTATTATGACGCACGGATTTTAGGCGAAATAGCGTCATATTCGCAACGACTAATGCCCATTAGCGCGGTGTTTGCAGCCAGATCGCGCCTATTCATGATCGCGAATAATAAATTAGCGATGAAGGAAATGGAGGCCAGCAATCGGGAAATTGCACTGCCGCAAAGCGGAAATTCATTTCATCCCGATAGAGCTCACAATCAAAAATAATGAATAAAATCATTATTTTAAAATCTGGCCCGCTAATTGCTTTTGTCATGCATTCTCCTTCCTACAGAAACCGTCATGGCAGTTATAAACTGGAACATTGTTGATCGCGTTATTTTCATCAATTTGAAGAAACGCAAAGACCGATTAACCCGCATCACTAAACAACTTAAAAAGTTGGGTCTAACCGCTGAAAAAATCGTTCGTCTGGATGCGATCAAGCATGAAAAGGGCTACATCGGCTGCACGCAATCGCATATTGCCGCGCTGGAGATGGCACGCGATAACGGCTGGGAGCGGGTGCTGATTCTGGAAGATGACTTCAGCTTTGATGAAAACCAGGCGAATTATGACAATCTCAACCGCTACTTTGCCGCCCTGCCGCAAATCAACTGGCAAGTGGCTTTTCTGGCGGCCAATTATCGTCGCGTGACGCCGCTGAAAAGCGTGGACTATATCGTGCGCGCTAATTTAGCGTGGTGCGCCTGCGCGTATATTGTCAATCACCGCTATTACGCCACGCTGATTGATAACTTTCGCGCAGCGCTGCAGGCACAATTGCAAGGTGGCGCGCAGGCACAATATGCCCTTGATGTGCACTGGAATAGCCTGATGCAGCAGGATCTGTGGCTGGGCATATTCCCCAACGCCGGTGCACAACGGCTCGACAAAAGCGATATTGAAAACAAAACGGTAGATTACCGCGCGCTCTTCAGGAAGCCGTTGAGTCAAATCGTTGCGCCCGCCAAATTCACGCCCTCCATTAGCGGTCCAATTAAGGTCGATTTTTACTTTCAGTGGCCGCCGGGTTGGACAAACTTTGAATCGGTGATTGAGGCGATGCAGGCTAATCCCGCCTTCGATTGCCGCATTGTAGTTGTGCCTTACCTGAACTGGAAAGCTAGCGATGTTAATGGCGATATTCAGCGTGAGATTCTGCGCGAAAGAGGGCTCGATTACACAGGTTTTGAAGATTATCAATTGGAGGAGCGTCAGCCGGATGTGGTGTTCCTGCAAAACCCTTACGACGAAGCGCGACCCGAAGCCTTTCGCAGCGACTACCTGCATGAACGCGGCGTGAAAATCGCCTACATCCCTTACGCGCTCGACACCGGAATTGGCGCAGAGAGCATGGTGTATCAATATAATTTGCTCTGTCAGAATCTGGCGACGTGGATATTCGCCCGTTCAGAAAAACATAAAGCTGAGTTTGCACTGCAATGTCAGGCAGGAAATCGCCATGTGCACGTTACCGGCCATCCCAAATTTGACCACTACCAGCGTCGTTTCCCTCTTTCAGACAAGCCGCAGCCACGCACAGTAACCACTTTCCTGTGGACACCGCATTTCGTGCTGCCGGGCGATCAGAAGATGTACACCACTTTCAACCTTTACGGCAGCGCGTTCCTGAAGCTGATTGAGCGTCAGGATATTCATCTGATTATTCGCCCTCATCCGCTGCTAAGCCAATGGATAGGGGAAGCCAGCCCAACGGCGCAAAGCCTTTATCAGCAGTTACTGCGCGCAGCACAGCAACACGCCAATCTCGAGTGGGATCACGGGCATGATTACACGCTTACTTTTGCACGTTCCGATGCACTCATCGCGGACGCCGGTTCCTTCCTGCTGGAATATCTGCCGTCAAAAAAACCCATCCTCTATCTCACTCACGAAACATGTCACGGTTTGAACCGCACTGCAGATTTCATTTATGACGCCTACGACGTGGCCTGGTGCGAAGAGGATATTTTCAACTTTGTTGACAATATTGTCGCGGGGCGCGATGCAATGAAAATTCGCCGGGAACAGGTGCTGCATGAGGAACTGCAGATAGAAAAGAAAACGGCGGGCGAGAAGATCGCTGAAATTATTTGTTCATCACTCAGACCGCAAGCGGCGGAATAAAAAAATGAAAAATGTAGCCATAATACTTTCTGGCGGTACAGGCACCCGCTTTGGCAGTGACAAGCCGAAACAATTTGCTAAGTTGGCGGGTCGTGCGGTGATCGAATACACCATCGAGCGTTTTGAAACTTCGGTCGACATTGATGAGATTATTATTGTCTCGCAAAATGAGTACATCGATTATATGTGGGAGCTGGTGGCTAAAAATCAGTGGCATAAAGTTAGTAAAGTGGTGCACGGCGGCAAGGAACGCTTTGACTCGACATATTCCGCGCTGAAAGCCCTTATCAACTATGACGGTCAATGCAAAATCTTACTGCATGATGCCGTGCGGCCATTAATTAGCGACACAATAATTCGTAAATGCGTAGATGCACTGGAATCCTTTGACGCCGTAGATGTGGTGATCCCCTCAGCAGATACCTTAGTAGAAGTGCACGATGATGGCTGCATTGCCAATATTCCTCATCGTGCCAGCATGCGCCGTGGCCAGACACCTCAGGCATTCCGTCTGGATAAAATTCGTCAGGCTTATGAGAAAGCGGCGGCCATGGGTAAGTTTACGTTTACCTGCGACTGCGGCGTGCTGCGTAATATGTTGCCTGAAACGCGTGTAATTACCGTCGAGGGCGATGAGGACAATATCAAAATCACCCATCCACTTGATCTCTATATCGCAGAGAAATTGCTGCAGGAAAGAAGTTCACACTCGCTGAATGCCGCAAATCTCGATTTCCTGCGCGATAAGCATTTGGTTATTTTTGGTGGCGGTAGTGGAATTGGTTTGGAGATGATGAAAGTTGCCACGCTGTGCGGGGCAAAAGTGCATATTGCCAGCCGTTCACATAATGATATCGATATCACTCAGCTCGACAGCATTAAAAACTATTTAAATAACATCATTGCCGAGCATGGCAATATTGATTATATCGTCAACACTGCGGGTATATTAATTAAGAAACCGCTTTCCACGCTAACTAAGCAAGAAGTTATGGCGCTGATTAACATTAATTATCTCGGGGCAGTAAACGTGGCGATTGCGGCAAAAGAGCGCTTAACCTGTAATTCCGGCATGTTATTGAATTTTACATCCAGTTCCTATACGCGCGGACGGGCCTTTTATGCCCTTTACTCCTCTGCAAAAGCTGCGGTAGTCAATTTGACTCAGGCGCTGGCAGAAGAGTGGATTGAGGATAAAGTCAAAGTGAACTGCATTAATCCTGAGCGAACCGCAACGCCGATGAGAACCGTTAATTTTGGCGAGGAACCGGCAGACTCACTGCTACATGCACGAGACGTTGCAGTAAAAAGCCTGGAAGTTCTCGTAACGCAGAGTACTGGTATGGTTATTGATATTCGCAAAAATAGCGGTAAGAACCAGCCCGGCTAACCACCTATCCCAATGAAAAAGGGCGCCGCAGCGCCCTTGTATTTTTTCGGCAACTTACTTGCTGCCGAACATATCCTTTATCCAACCCGCGACGCCGTCAGAATCTTTCTGCTCATTCTGTGGCTGCTGCTGTTGTTGTTGCTGTTGTTGCTGCTCTTGTTGCTGCTGCAACTGCTGCTGTTGTTGCTGAACCTGCTGTTGCTGCTGCTGACACAGCGCATTCGGATCCAGCGACCACACCGGCAGCGAACGCCATGTGCTGCTACCGCTACCGCAAACGAAGTTACCGGCGGAATCGATGTTCATCTGCGTGATATCTTCCGGCGGCGTCAACACCAACGGCATCGGCGCCTGGTTGTCGAGATAGCGACGATAAAGCTGCATCGCACCGCTGGCACCGTACAGTTTCGAGGTTTGGTTGTTATCACGACCAACCCAGGTAATCGCCACTTCTTTGCCATCGACACCGGCGAACCAGCTATCGATCAGGTCATTGGTGGTACCGGTTTTGCCCGCCAGATGCGCTTTAGGATAACGCGCACCCAGCGCACGAGCGGTACCGTGATCGGCGACCTGCTGCATGGTGTAGAGCGTGAGATACGCGGCCTGCGCTGGTTCAACGCGCTGCGCCTGCGGATAGCTCTGATACAGCACCGTGCCATCTTCCGCAATCACCGAACGCACCGCCGACAGCTCAGCGCGGTTACCGCCGCTGGCAATCGACTGGAACGCCTGCGCCACTTCAATCGGCGTCAGGTTCAGTGCACCCAGCAGCATAGATGGCACCGGATGCAGCTGATCTTTCGGCACGCCGAGTTTGTTCCAGGTATCGACCACCGCATCCAGTCCCAGCGTCATACCGAGGTTGACGGTTGGCACGTTCATTGAGTTGGTCAGCGCATCCACCAGCATCACTTTGCCGCTGAAACGACGATCGTCATTCATCGGTTTCCAGATGGTGCCGTTCGGCTGTTTCAGCGCAATCGGCTCATCGGCGATCCAGCTGTTGAGGCGATAGCTGTTCGGCTGGCTCAGCGCGGTGAGATAGGTCGCCGGTTTTGCCAGCGAGCCAATCGAACGACGCGCCTGCAATGCGCGGTTGTAACCGGCAAACTGCGGATCGGCACCGCCAACCATGGCGCGCACTTCACCGCTGAAGCGGTCAACCACCACCATCGCGGTTTCCAGATCTTTCAGGCCACGCTGTTTTTTCAGCGTCGGAATGCCTTCAACCACCGCTTTCTCGGCGGCATCCTGCGAGATCGCATCCAGCGTGGTGAAAATCTTCACGCCGGAGAGATCTTTCATTTTGTCGCCGAGCTTAGCCTGCAGCTCGTTACGCACCATCTGCATAAACGCCGGCTGTGGCGTGATCACGCCGCCTTTTGGCTGCACGCCCAGCGGACGCGCCGACAGCATGTCATACAGTTCCTGGTCGATGACGTTCTGCTGCTGCAACAAACGCAGCACCAGATTACGTCGCTCCAGCGCCAGTTTCGGGTTACGCCACGGATTGTACAGCGACGCCCCTTTCACCATGCCGACCAGCATCGCCTGCTGATCAAGGCTCAGCTCATCCACCGGACGACCGAAGTAGTACAAGCTCGCCAGCGGGAAGCCGCGAATCTGATCGTTACCGGTCTGGCCGAGATACACCTCGTTGAGATACAGCTCGAGGATGCGGTCTTTGCTGTAACGCGCATCCATGATCACCGCCATATAGGCTTCACGCGCTTTACGCCACAGCGAACGCTCGTTGGTGAGGAACAGGTTTTTCACCAGCTGCTGCGTCAGCGTACTGCCGCCCTGCACCGCTTTACCGGCGGTGATGTTGGCGAGGAACGCACGACCAATCGAGTACGGGCTAATGCCGTCGTGCTCGTAGAAATGGCGGTCTTCAGTGGCGATCAAGGTGCTGACCAGCAGATCCGGGAAACCGGCGCGTGGCACGAACAGACGCTGTTCACCGTTCGGCGACTGCAACATGGTGATCAGGCGCGGATCGAGGCGGAAGAAGCCAAAGTCGCGGCCGGTATCGAGGTTTTTAATCTCGCTCAGCTCATCGTTGCTAAACGTCAGGCGCGCGTTGATCTGCCCTTCTTTGCTGTCCGGGAAATCAAACGGACGACGCAGCAGGTCAATGGTGTTGCCTTTGACGCTAAACTCGCCCGGACGGGTGATGCGCGACACTTCGCGATACTGCGTGCCTTCCAGCAGCGCAATCATCTCTTTTTTGTCGTACGGCATGCCCGGTTCAAGGCTTACCATGCGGCCATAAACGGCGGCCGGCAGTTGCCACACTTTACCGTCGATGCGGCTACGGATTTCCGAGTCGAGATAGACGCCCCAGGCAGCCATCACAACCACAAAGACCAGGAAGAGTTTAATCAACCAGCCTAACCAGCGACGTTTACCGCGTGGCGGACGTTTTTTACTTTTTGGTGGCACCGGTCCACTCTCCTCATCTTCTTCATCAAAATCGTCCTGATCGATATCATCATCAAGTTCCCTGCGGCGACCCCGACGCGCAGTGCTGCGCGGCGGCTTTGGCGCTTTTCCTTTGCGCCCAATAGGTTCGCGATCGTTCCCAGACATGCTTTTATTCTCCAGGCATTGCTACGGCGGCGGCCGTTACTCTATATACGTCATAATTCGATTTGCAGGTGCGTTGGCTGCTCTCGCTCACCCGAATCACTTACTGAAGTAAGCTCATCGGGATTCTCTCGTTTGCTGCCTTCCTGCAAATCGAATTATTTAGTCTACAACTGCTTTCTCGTGCTGCGCATGGCAGAACCCTCTGAATTCGATCCACAGCGTTTCACGATGAAAATTTCTTGGTCCGCCTTGTGGGTAAGGCGTTGGCCGGATCGTCCGGCCACGGATGCTTTGGATAGCGCCCTTTCATCTCTTTCTGCACTTCGGGATAGGCACCGCGCCAGAACGCCGCGAGGTCGCGGGTGATCTGCAACGGACGGTGCGCGGGCGAAAGCAGCTCTAACACCAGCGGTACGCGGCCATCGGCCACCGCCGGATTCTGTGCTTCGCCAAACATCTCCTGAATCCGCACCGCCAGCGCGGGTGGCTTCTCTGCATCGTAGCGGATCGGCAGGCGGCTTCCGGTCGGCACAGTGTAATGAGTTGGCAGCACAGTATCCAGCCGCTGACGTTGTGACC
Organism: Enterobacter sp. Sphag1F; assembly: GCF_014193275.1. Taxonomy (NCBI): domain Bacteria; kingdom Pseudomonadati; phylum Pseudomonadota; class Gammaproteobacteria; order Enterobacterales; family Enterobacteriaceae; genus Enterobacter; species Enterobacter sp. Sphag1F. Next base: position 64,853 of record NZ_JACHZD010000003.1, read on the forward strand.
ATGTCAGCAAATGTAATAATGCGCTGACAAGATTGATGCTCTGCAATCCTTTCAGATCGCGCACCGTGCTCATCTCCGGCAGCAGCCAGCTTTCGAGCGTTTCGAGCAGGCTCTCATCGTCAAGCGGCGGCCACGCCTCTTCCGGCAACCACTGCGTGGCACAGTGCACCCGCAAGAGTAGCTGCTCAGCGTCTTCTTTCCAGCCCAGCACCGACAATCCTTTTTCGCGGATCCAGCGCAGCATCGCCGGATGCAATATTTCGGCTTCCGGACGCGCCTGCGGCTGTGCTTTCAGGACCAGCGCGCCGATGAGTTCGCGTTTCCACGCGCGCAAGGTGCCTTTCTCCTCGTCCCACTCCACGTCGGTGCGCTGCTCAACTAAGGTTGGACACGCGCGGCGTAGCGCGTCGATATCCACCGGCAGCGCCAGCAACATGCGCGCATCGGCAGCGCTGGCGCCCTGCAGCAGCGTCGGCGCAATCAGCCATTCATAGCGGCTTAAACCATCCTGCTCGTTGAGCATCGCGCCAATGCCGTTCGCCAGCTGATAACGCGCGCTATCGCCACGACGCTGCGCCAGACGATCGGCAAAACCGGCGGCTAATAGCTGCGGGAACAGATCTGGATTAATGGTGCCGCCGCTGGCGTTGAGGCGTTTCTGCCACTGACACGCACGGCGCTGCCAGTGCGACTGCGGATGATTGAGCGCATCACGCAGATCGACGCTGCCGCTGCGTGGAGGATCTTCCAGAATCGCTACCAGCAGCGCGGCGCTGGCGATGGCATCGTTGTTTTGCCCGGCGGCCACCAGAATCGCGCTCAGGCGCGGATCGCTGCCCAGCGCGGCCATTTTTCGACCGCGCGCGTTGAGCTGGTGATTCTCCAGCGCGCCTAGCTGAGTTAACCGCTCGCACGCCGCTCGCAAGTTGCGCGGCGGCGGCGCGTCAAGCCAGGTAAGCTGCGTCGCATCCTGACAACCCCATTGCAGCATATCGATCTGCAGCGAGGTCAGATCGCTCTGGAGAATTTCCGGTTCGCTCTGCGCTGCCGCGCGCAGCGCCTGCTCTTGCGGCAGCAAATGCAGGCAGATGCCCGGTTCTAATCGCCCGGCGCGACCGGCACGCTGCGTCATCGATGCCTGGCTGATACGCTGCGTTTGCAGCCGCGTCACGCCGCTGCGCACGTCAAACTGCGCCGAGCGTTCCAGCGCGCTATCGACCACTAAACGGATACCTTCGATGGTCAAGCTGGTTTCGGCAATGTTGGTCGCCAGCACCACTTTGCGTCGACCCGCTGGAGACGGCAGGATGGCGCGGCGTTGCGCCTCCAGCGACAGCGCACCATATAAAGGAGAGAGATCCACCTCGTCACCGACCCGCGCTTCCAGCTCGCGCTTCACTCTTTCAATTTCTGCTACGCCCGGCAGGAACAGCAGCAGCGATCCTGACTCGTCGCGCAGCAGTTGTGCCACTTCGCGTGCCACCGCTTCCTCAAAACGTTGCTGGCTGTTGAGCGAAGCATAGCGGCGCGTGACCGGGAAGCTGCGGCCTTGCGAGACGACAAAAGGCGCATCCGGCAGCAGCTGACGCAAACGCTGATTGTCGAGCGTGGCCGACATCAGCAGGATTTTCAGATCGTCGCGCAATCCTTGCTGCACATCGAGCAGCAGCGCCAGCGCCAGATCGGCCTGCAGGCTACGTTCGTGGAATTCATCGAGGATCACCAGCGAAACACCTTCCAGCATCGGATCGCGCTGTAGCATGCGCGTCAAAATGCCTTCGGTGACCACTTCGAGGCGCGTGTTGGCACCGCAGCAGTTTTCACCGCGCATGCGATAGCCAACGGTGCCGCCCGGCTGCTCGCCAAGCAGTTCCGCCAGGCGCTGCGCCACGTTGCGCGCCGCCAGCCGACGCGGCTCCAGCATGATAATGCGGCCGGGCAATTGGGCGTGTTTTAGCAGCTGTAACGGCAGCCAGGTCGATTTACCTGCGCCGGTCGGCGCCGCCAGCAACACCTGCGGCGACTGCGCCAGCGCGGCCAGCAACGCAGGCAGCACCTCGCTTACCGGTAACTCACTCAAACTCAACTCCCAAAATGCCTGTGCTAAGATGGCGCGCATTGTAGCACTCTGAGGCGCGGATTACCGGAGGCCAACCTGGCAACGCAACGTCTGTTTTTTGCTCTTGAACTGCCCGCTCCGCTCCAGCAACAGCTGGTACAGTGGCGCGCGGATAATTTTGCTGCCGAAGCCGGGAAACCGGTGGCGGCGGCCAACCTGCACCTGACGCTGGCGTTTCTTGGCGAGGTCAGCGATGAGACCTCACGTAAGCTGCAGCTGCTGGCCTCACGCATCGAACAGCCGGGTTTTTCCCTCGATTTGGATGACGCCGGCCACTGGCCGCGTCCCGGCGTGGTGTGGCTCGGCTGCCAGCGCGCGCCGCGCGGATTACTGCAGCTCGCCAGCCTGCTGCGTGCGCAAGCGGCGCGTCATGGTTGCGCGCAGAGCCCGCAACCGTTTCATCCGCACATCACGCTGTTGCGCCACGTGGTGCCACAGATTGCGCTACCGCCGCGCGGCTTTCACTGGCGCGCCGATATCCGCCATTTTGCGCTGTTCGCTTCGAACGTCACGCGCGGCCGCACGCGTTATCAGGCGCTGGCCCGCTGGCCGCTACTATCATCCACAGGAGAGTAAATGGAGTTCGATCCGCCACTCAAACCCGCCCGCTTGATCGCCCGTTACAAACGCTTTTTAGCCGATGTGGTTACGCCAGAAGGTGAAACGCTGACCATTCACTGCGCCAATACCGGCGCGATGACCGGCTGCGCCACGCCGGGCGATACCGTGTGGTATTCGACATCCAACAGTGCCACGCGAAAATATCCGCACAGCTGGGAACTCACCGAGACCCAACAAGGCCACTGGATCTGCGTCAATACGCTGCGCGCCAATCAGCTAGTGCGCGAGGCGCTGACGCTCGATAACATTCCGGAATTATCCGCTTACAGCCGCTGCCAGCCTGAAGTGAAATACGGCACGGAAAAAAGCCGAATTGATTTCCTGCTGCAAGCGGATGGCCGATCGAACTGCTATATTGAAGTCAAGTCCGTCACCCTGTTACAGGCAGGTAAAGGCTATTTTCCGGATGCGGTGACGGCTCGTGGACAGAAACATCTGCGCGAATTGAGCACTATCGTGGCAGAAGGTCATCGAGCCGTTTTGTTGTTCGCAGTTTTGCATACGGGGATTGAGGACGTTTCCCCGGCACGCCATATCGACGTGCACTACGCAGAACTACTGGAACAGGCGCAGCGTTGTGGTGTGGAAATTTTAGCGTATCAAGCTCAAATCTCACCGTTAAAGATATTACTGACGCATCCGATTAACGTAGCGTTGTAATATTTATAGCAATTTGGTGTGATAGGAATGTTCTGGGCGAGGCGCTGAATACGCGATTGTTCAGAGGCTTGTCAAGTAGTGGTCAGGAATAATTGCCAACCTTGATTGCTTCTGCTATTTATAGCGGCCTGTTTTTTTCCCTTTATGGGAATCGATAAGCCCTAAATCGTTCGGGTTGTAGGCACACAGTTAACGCACATGCAACTTGACGTATTTAGGGAAGTGCGTGTTATCCAGGAGAAACAACATGCAAGAAGGGCAAAACCGTAAAACATCGTCCCTGAGTATCCTCGCCATCGCTGGAGTTGAGCCTTATCAGGTGAAACCGGGCGAAGAGTATATGAACGACGCCCAGCTAGGCCATTTCCGTAAAATTCTGGAAGCCTGGCGCAACCAACTTCGGGATGAAGTAGATCGCACTGTGTCACATATGCAGGACGAAGCTGCTAACTTCCCGGATCCGGTCGACCGTGCTGCGCAGGAAGAAGAGTTCAGCCTGGAATTGCGTAACCGCGATCGTGAGCGCAAACTCATTAAAAAGATTGAGAAAACGCTCAAGAAAGTGGATGACGACGATTTCGGTTACTGCGACTCCTGCGGTGTAGAAATTGGTATTCGCCGCCTTGAGGCGCGTCCGACTGCCGATCTCTGCATTGACTGCAAAACGCTGGCAGAAATCCGCGAGAAGCAGATGGCTGGCTAATGGCCGTGAGCAAATTGCTACCGCACAGCCGGGAAAATCCCTGTTTTCCCGACGTGCGGTACACTTCGTTATGAATCCTTCACTCTTCATTGGGCGTTTCGCTCCCTCTCCTTCTGGTGACCTCCATTTTGGTTCGCTGATTGCTGCATTAGGCAGTTACCTGAGCGCGCGCGCGCAACAGGGACGCTGGCTGGTGCGCATTGAAGATATTGATCCCCCACGTGAAGTTCCCGGTGCTGCAACGCGTATTTTGCAGCAGCTGGAACATTATGGTCTGCATTGGGATGGCGAGGTTTTGTGGCAGTCACAGCGCCACGACGCCTATCGCGCCGCGCTGAGCTGGCTGCAAACGCATCGTCAAAGTTACTTCTGCACCTGCACACGCAGCCGCATCCAGCAGCTGGGCGGCTTTTATGATGGTCACTGCCGCGATTTGCAGCTGCCGCCGGATAATGCCGCGCTGCGCCTGCGTCAACATGCGCCGGTTAGCGGCTTTAACGATCGCCTGCGCGGCCATTTGCAGGCGGAACCGCAGCTTGCGCAAGAAGATTTTATTATCCATCGCCGTGATGGGCTTTTTGCCTACAACCTCGCGGTAGTGGTTGATGACCATTTTCAGGGCGTGACGGAAATTGTGCGCGGCGCGGATTTGATTGAGCCAACGGTGCGCCAGATTGCCTTGTATCAGCAGTTTGCCTGGCCAGTGCCGGATTACCTGCATTTGCCGCTGGCGGTTAATCGCGATGGCAACAAGCTTTCCAAGCAGAATCATGCGCCCGCGCTGCCCGATGGTGATGCGCGCCCGTTGTTGGTGCAAGCTTTGCGCTTTCTTGGTCAGCCGGTTTCGTCAGGCTGGCAGGATGAATCGCTGGAAAGCCTGTTGAAACAGGCGGTCGCGCAGTGGAATATCCGTCTGATTCCGTTGCAGAACGGTCTTAAAGAGGATGAAACGACATCACCATTCCTAAATGGTTCTCAACAGGCTATGATTAGCCGCTGATTTTATTAACACCCTTTTTCTCACTGTCGAGGTGTCCCATTTTTACCCGAGTCGCTAATTTTTGCCGGAGAGTCCTCAAGCGTGATGAGGAGGCGCCTGAAGAGGTGGAAGCTGAAAGTCCTGGTCAGATGACTGTCATTCCACGAGAAAGCCACAACATCTCACGCAAAGATATCAGCGAAAACGCCCTCAAAGTGCTCTATCGCCTGAACAAAGCCGGATTCGAAGCCTACCTGGTGGGCGGCGGCGTGCGCGATTTGTTACTCGGCAGTAAGCCGAAAGACTTTGATATCACCACCAACGCCACGCCTGAACAGATGCGTAAGCTGTTCCGCAACTGCCGTTTGGTGGGTCGTCGTTTTCGTCTGGCGCATGTGATGTTCGGTCCTGAAGTGATCGAAGTCGCCACCTTCCGTGGTCATCATCATGAAGAGAGCGAAGAAGATCGCAACAGCTCGCAGCGCGGCCAAAACGGCATGCTGCTGCGTGACAACATTTTCGGCAGCATTGAAGACGATGCCCAGCGACGCGATCTCACCATCAACAGCCTCTATTACAGCGTGGCCGATTTCACCGTACGTGATTACGTCGGTGGCTTGCACGATCTGCACGAAGGCATCATTCGCATGATTGGCGACCCGGAAACCCGCTATCGCGAAGATCCGGTGCGTATGCTGCGCGTGGTGCGCTTTGCCGCCAAGCTGCAGATGCGTATCGCGGCAGAAACTGCCGAGCCGATCCCGCGTCTGGCGACGCTGCTGAATGACATTCCGCCAGCGCGTATGTTTGAAGAGTCGCTCAAGCTGCTGCAGGCCGGTTACGGCTACCGCACCTATCAGATGATGCGTGAATATCAGCTGTTCCAGCCGCTGTTCCCTACGCTGACGCGCGGTTTCACCTCCGAAAGCGACAGCCTGATGGAACGTATGGTGGCGCAGGTACTGAAAAATACCGACACCCGCATTCAAAATGATATGCGCGTCAATCCGGCCTTCCTGTTTGCCGCGATGTTCTGGTATCCGCAGCTGGAATCCGCCGAACGCATTGCGCAGGAAAGCGGACTGACCTATTACGATGCTTTCGCCTTGTCGATGAACGAAACCCTGGACGAAGCCTGCCGCGCGCTGGCGATTCCAAAGCGTATTACTACGCTGATTCGTGATATCTGGCAGCTGCAGCTACGCATGTCGCGCCGTCACGGCAAGCGTGCGTGGAAGCTGATGGAGCATCCTAAGTTCCGTGCCGCTTACGATTTGATGGCACTGCGTGCCGACGTGGAAAACAATCCTGAGCTGCAAAAGCTGACGCATTGGTGGGGCGAGTTCCAGGCGGCGGCACCGGTGCAGCAGAAAACCATGATGACCACGCTTGGCGATGATCCGGCGCCGCGCCGCAAACCGCGCCGTCCGCGTCGCCGTCCAACCGGGCCTCGCACTAACAGCCCGCAATGACCCGCGTTTACCTCGCTTTAGGCAGTAATCTGGCCGATCCGCTGCATCAGGTTGATGCAGCGTTGGCCGCGCTAGACGCCATTCCGCATACTACGCGCATCGCCACTTCATCGCTGTATCGCACACCGCCGTACGGTCCGCCGGATCAGCCCGATTATCTTAATGCGGTTGTGGCGCTGGACACCGCGCTGGAGGCCGACGCGCTGCTCGATCATACCCAGCGCATTGAGCTGGAGCACGGTCGTGTGCGCAAAGCCGAACGCTGGGGACCGCGTACGCTGGATCTCGATATCATGCTGTTTGGCAACAAAACCATTTCCACGCCGCGTCTGACCGTACCGCATTACGACATGCACAATCGCGCTTTTATGCTGGTGCCGCTGCTGGAAATTGCCCCGCAATTATCGCTGCCGAACGGGCAAGCCTTGTCTGCCATTCTCGCCACTCTGGATCGCAGCGCTATCCGTTTGTGGTCTGAGTAAGCCGTAGTACACTGCGCGCATCAGAAAACTCTGGAGCGTGTGATGAAACCAACAACCCTCTCCCATTTACGCCAACTCAAAACCAGCGGTCGCAAATTTGCCACGTTGACGGCGTACGACTTCAGTTTTGCCCGCCTGTTTGCCGATGAAGGCATTCAGGTGATGCTGATTGGTGATTCGCTCGGCATGACCGTGCAGGGACACGAATCGACCTTGCCGGTCACCGTGGACGATATCGCCTATCACACCGCCGCCGTGCGTCGTGGCGCGCCGCTGGCGCTGCTGATGGCCGATCTGCCGTTTATGAGTTATGCCACGCCGGAACAGACGTTCACTAACGCCGCACAGCTGATGCGCGCGGGTGCCAATATGGTGAAGCTGGAAGGCGGCGAGTGGCTGGCGGAAACCGTGCGTATGCTGACCGAACGCGCCGTGCCGGTATGCGGCCATCTGGGTCTGACGCCGCAGTCGGTGAATATCTTCGGTGGCTATAAAGTGCAGGGCCGCGATGAAGCCGCCGCTGAGCGTCTACTGGCCGATGCGCTGGCGCTGGAAGCCGCTGGTATGCAGCTGCTGGTGCTGGAGTGCGTGCCGGTGGCGCTGGCGGAACGCGTCACCAAAGCGTTGTCGGTGCCGGTGATCGGCATCGGCGCGGGCAACGTCACTGACGGACAGATTCTGGTGATGCACGACGCCTTTGGCATTACCGGCGGCCATATTCCCAAATTTGCCAAAAATTTCCTCGCTGAAACCGGCGACATTCGCGCGGCGATTCGCCAATATATCGCCGACGTTGAAGCGGGCCTCTATCCAGCCGCTGAACACAGTTTCCAGTAAATCAGGAGATTTGCAGTGCTGATCATTGAAACACTGCCGATGCTGCGTCGAGAAATTCGTCGCTGGCGTCAGGCAGGCAAACGTATCGCGCTGGTGCCCACCATGGGCAACCTGCACGACGGTCATCTGACGTTGGTCGATGAAGCGCGCGAGCGCGCCGACGTTGTGGTGGTCTCGATTTTCGTTAACCCGATGCAGTTTGATCGTCCCGACGATCTGGCGCGCTATCCGCGCACGCTGCAGGACGATTGCGAGAAGCTGAATCGTCATAGCGTAGATCTGGTGTTAGCACCCGCGCCGGCTGATGTCTATCCAAAAGGCCTTGATAGCCAAACCTTCGTGGAAGTGCCGGGTTTATCATCGCTGCTGGAAGGTGCCAGCCGTCCGGGACATTTTCGTGGCGTCTCCACCATCGTCAGCAAACTGTTTAATCTGGTGCAGCCCGACATCGCCTGCTTTGGCGAGAAGGATTTCCAGCAGCTGGCGATCATCCGCAAGATGGTGGCGGATATGGGCTTCGATATTGAGATTGTGGGCGTGCCAACGGTGCGCGCGAAAGATGGCCTGGCGCTGAGTTCGCGCAATGGCTATCTCACCGCCGACGAGCGTAACATCGCCGCTGGTCTCAGCCAGGTGATGAACAGCATGGCCGAACGTCTGAACAACGGCGAGCGGCATGTCGAAGAGATTATCGAGCACGCGGAAGTGGCGTTGCGTGAGAAGGGTTTTCGTCCGGACGGACTGGCGATTTGCGATGCCGAAACCTTACAAGCGCTGAACGTGGACAGCCAGCGCGCGGTGATTCTGATGGCCGCATGGCTGGGCAATGCGCGTCTGATTGATAATCAGCAAGTGGATCTGACGGAGTAGTTTTCCGTCGTTTATTGGCAGCTTAACAAGGTTAGACAGTTATGATTCGCACCGTACTTCAAGGCAAACTGCATCGCGTTAAAGTCACTCAGGCAGATTTGCATTACGAAGGTTCCTGCGCCATTGACCAGGATTTCCTCGACGCCTCCGGCATTCTGCAATACGAAGCCATCGACATCTACAACGTCACCAACGGCCAGCGTTTTTCCACCTACGCGATTGCCGCTGAACGTGGCTCGAAGATCATCTCAGTCAACGGTGCCGCCGCGCGTTGCGCCTGCGCTGGCGATATCATGATCATCTGCTCTTACGTGCAGGTCGAAGATGAAGTCGCGCGTAGCTGGCAGCCGAAAGTCGCCTACTTTGAAGGCGATAACGAAATGAAGCGCCTCGCCAAGGCGCTGCCGGTTCAGGTCGCCTGATATAACAAGGGCGGGATTAAATCCCGCCCTTGTTATTTGTAGGGTCGCCATTCATGGCGACCTTCTTGAATATCACTCTAAAACCTACGTACGCAACCCGCGCCCACGCTGAATCAGCGAATACACCAGCACATAAAACACCACGATAAAGGCGACCAACACCGACAGGGTAAACACCAACGGCACATCGCTAATACCAAGGAAACCGTAACGGAAGCCGCTGATCATATACACCACCGGATTCAGCTTCGACACCGCTTGCCAGAACGGTGGCAGCAGCGTCAGCGAGTAGAACACGCCGCCGAGATAGGTTAACGGCGTCAGCACAAAAGTCGGAATCAGGCTGATATCGTCAAAGGTGCGCGCGAACACCGCATTCAGCAGGCCTGCCAGCGAGAACAGAATCGCCGTCAGCAGTAGCGTCACCGCCACCATCGACCACGAATGCACGTGGAACGGCACGAAGAACAGCGAAATCGCGGTCACCAAAATCCCCACGCACACGCCGCGCGCCACGCCGCCGCCGACATAACCGGCGATGATGATGTGCGTTGGCACCGGCGCCACCAGCAGCTCTTCAATGTTGCGCTGGAACTTGGCGCTAAAGAACGATGACGCCACGTTAGCGTAAGCATTGGTGATCACCGCCATCATGATCAGGCCCGGCACGATAAACTGCATGTAGCTGAAACCGTGCATATCGCCGATGCGTGAACCAATCAGGTTGCCGAAGATAATAAAGTAGAGCGTCATGGTGATCACCGGCGGCACCAGCGTCTGAATCCAGATGCGGGCGAAGCGGTTGATCTCTTTGCTCCAGATGCTCTTGAGCGCCACCCAATACAAGTGCGTCATGCTTTCACTCCTGTTTTTCCCTGTGTCAGGCTGACGAACAGCTCCTCAAGGCGGTTAGCTTTATTGCGCATGCTCAGCACCTGCACGCCCTGCGCGCTCAGCTGGCTGAACACGCTGTTCAGGCCTTGCTCGCGCATCACTTCCACTTCCAGCGTAGAGGTATCAACCAGACGATACTGGAAGCCCTCCAGCTGCGGCAGCGGGCTGCGCGGTGCTAAATCGAGAATGAAGGTTTCGGATTGCAGCTTAGAGAGCAATCCTTTCATCGAGGTGTTCTCCACCAGCTCGCCGCTTTGAATAATACCGATATTGCGGCACAGCATTTCCGCCTCTTCCAGATAGTGCGTGGTGAGAATGATGGTGGTGCCTTTGATATTCAGCTCTTTCAGGAAGCTCCACATCGAACGGCGCAGTTCGATATCCACGCCCGCGGTTGGTTCGTCGAGGATCAGCAGCTTCGGCTCATGCATCAGCGCACGCGCGATCATCAGACGACGCTTCATACCGCCTGAAAGCATGCGCGCACGTTCGTTGCGTTTGCCCCACAGATCGAGCTGATTGAGGTATTTTTCCGCGCGCTTGTTTGCTTCGGCGCGTTCAACGCCGTAGTAACCAGCCTGATTAACCACAATCTGCATCACGGTCTCAAACGGGTTGAAGTTGAACTCCTGCGGCACCAGCCCGAGCTGACGCTTGGCGTTGACCACGTCTTTTTGCAGGTCATAGCCAAACACGCGCACGCTGCCGCCGATTTTATTCACTAACGAGCTGATAATACCGATGGTGGTGGATTTTCCGGCGCCGTTTGGCCCCAGCAAGGCGTAAAAGTCGCCCGCTTCCACGTTGAGATCGAGTCCTTTCAGCGCCTGTACGCCGCCGGGATAGGTTTTGGTCAGCCCGGAAATTTCCAGTGCATATGTCATTGCGAATCCATACCTTGTTGTAGAGACATCAAAGGCCTATGAAAATGAAAATGCGCACGAACGATGTCGCGGTCATTAACATTAAGAAATCAATGGAGTTTAGCAGAGAGTGAAGCCAGCCCATAAGTCGTTGACTCACGGGCTGCGCAGTGTATCGCAGGCGGGGGAGATTAGCCTTGGACGATTGTGCGGTTATTCACCGGTCGGGATAACTTTGCCGATGTACGGCAGATGGCGATAGCGCTGGGCGTAATCGATACCAAAGCCCACCACGAACTCATCGGGAATGGTGAAGCCCACGTATTCGACGGTGACGTCCACTTCGCGGCGCTCGGGCTTATCCAGCAAAGTACAAATCGCCAGTGACTTTGGCTCACGCAGGCGCAGGATCTCGCGCACTTTGCTCAGCGTGTTGCCGGAATCGATGATGTCTTCCACGATCAGCACGTCCTTGCCACGAATATCTTCATCGAGATCTTTAAGGATTTTCACATCGCGGGTGCTCGACATGCCGCTGCCGTAGCTTGACGCAGTCATAAAGTCGACTTCATGCGGCACGTCGATGGCGCGGCACAGATCGGCCATAAACATAAAGGAGCCGCGCAGCAAACCCACCAGCACCATTTCGCTGCCGCTGTCGCGGTAGTGCTCGTTAATCTGCTTGCCCAGTTCGGCAATTCGGGTTGCGATCTCTTGCTCGGAGATCATCACGTCGACGGTATGTTTCATTGCATGCGTCCAGTTACGGTTTTTGGAAAGCCACGAAGTCTATCATAGTCGAGCCAGCGTCTAACGCCGCGCACAGAACGCAAACGATTCCGTGGCGAAATTTATCGCGCTGGCGTTAACTGTAGGAACCTGTCCGCCCTTTCACCGCCGAGTTCTGGAGTTCCTATGACCGCTTCATCCAGTAAAAAAACCAAGATTGGTACGCGCGAGTTGCACCCGGAAACGCAGATGCTGAACTACGGTTACGATCCGCAATTATCGGAAGGCGCGGTGAAACCACCTGTATTTCTCACCTCCACCTTTGTATTTAACAGCGCCGAAGAGGGACAGGACTTTTTCGATTTCGTCGCTGGGCGTAAACAACCGCCAGAAGGCAAAAGTGGCGGGCTGGTCTATTCGCGCTTCAACCATCCCAACAGCGAAATCGTGGAGGATCGGCTGGCGGTGTACGAAGGCGCGGAAAGCGCGGCGCTGTTCTCTTCCGGCATGTCGGCAATTGCCACCACGCTGCTGACGTTTGCGCGTCCAGGTGAAGTGATTCTGCATTCCCAGCCGCTGTATGGCGGCACCGAAACGTTGCTGAGTAAAACGCTGCACGATTTGGAGATCAAAGCGGTGGGTTTCAGCGATGGCACCGACGAAGATAAGGTGCATGAGGCGGCGAAACTGGCGTGGCAGCGCGGACGCGTGGCGCTGATTCTGATTGAGACGCCTGCCAATCCAACCAACAGCTTGGTGGATATTCAGTTGATGCAGCAGGTAGCGGATGTGATCGCGCAGCAGCAAGGATCGCGGCCAATTCTAGCCTGTGATAACACGTTGCTCGGCCCGCTGTTTCAACGTCCCTTGCAGCACGGCGCGGATTTGTCGCTCTATTCCCTGACCAAATATGTTGGCGGCCATTCGGACCTGATTGCCGGTGCAGTGCTGGGGAGCAAAGCGCTGGTCGGCAAAGTACGTTCGCTGCGCAGCGCCATAGGCACGCAGCTGGATCCGCACTCCAGCTGGATGATTGGTCGCTCGCTGGAAACGCTATCGCTGCGCATGGAGAAAGCCACCAGCAATGCCGAAAAAGTGGCGGCGTTTTTACGCGATCATCCGCAGGTGGAAAAACTGCATTGGCTGCCATATCTGACGGCTGAAAGTCCGGCGGGCAAAACGTATCAGCGCCAGTGCAGCGGCGCGGGTTCAACCTTCTCGTTTGATATTCGTGGCGGGCAAGCGGCGGCGTTCCGTTTTCTCAACACGCTGGAACTGTTCAAGCTGGCGGTGAGCCTCGGCGGCACCGAATCGCTCGCCAGCCATCCTGCCAGCACCACCCATTCGGGCGTGCCGCAGGATGTTCGGCAACGTATTGGCATCACCGATGCGACCGTGCGCCTGTCGATTGGAATCGAACATCCTGACGACTTAATTGAAGACATGCGCCTGGCGCTGGAAGCCTCGCTTAACTGACGCTAAAACCGAGCATCATGCCGGTATCTTCATGTTCCAGCAGATGACAATGCGCCATGTAGGCATTGTCGGCGTTAGCGACATAGTTGAAGCGCACCAACACTTCACTGCGCCAGCCGTTAACGCTGACCATGTCCTTCCAGCCGGCGCGATGCGGCGCGGGCGGCTTGCCATTTTCTGACAGGATGCGGAACTGCGTGCCGTGAATGTGGAACGGATGCAGCATTTGATCGCCTTCGCCGGAAATCGTCCACTTTTCCAGCTTGCCCAACTCAACATTGAACATTGGCTTGGTCATGTTGAACGCCTGGCCGTTGATCTTGTTGCCGTTGTGGAAATCATAGCCAGCGGTTTTGCCGTGGTTGCCGTGATCCATCGCCATATCGCCATGATCCATCGGCTTGGCGCTGTTAGTCATATCCATGTTGCCATGATCCATTTTCATGCCGCCCATGGCTTTATCGCCGTAGCGATCCATCAACGCCTGCATGCCTTGCTGATCAAGCTGCGGATCCATCATCAGCTGCAGCCAGCGGCTTTGCAGACCTTCGGTGGCAGGAATCGGCGGCAGATCCACCAGTTTGTCCGGCAATGTGCCGCTAGCCAGCACGCGCAGCGGCAGAATATTGACCAGCGGCAGCGGTTGATCGAACGGCGCCAGCGTCATGCCCATCTGCGTGACCGGCAGCGTCACCACGTCAAAGGCTTTGCCATCTGAAGTATCCACCAGCACTTCAAAACGCTCGCCCGGTAGCAGCGGCAAGCTCTCCACTTTCACCGGTTCGGCCAGCAAACCGCCGTCGCTGCCGATCACATACAGCGGACGTTGATCGCTGGTAGCGATATGCAGCGAACGCGCGTTACAGCCGTTGAGTAAACGCAGACGCAGCCAGCCGCGCGGCACCGCATGCTGCGGATATTGCACGCCGTTGGTGAGCATCAGGTCGCCGAACCAGCCGACGGCGGCACGCATGATATCGAGCTGATAATCGATTTGCGTTCCCGCTTTATTCAACTGCTTATCCTGGAAAATCAGCGGCACATCGTCTTCGCCCCATTGCATCGGCAGACGCAGCTTGCCGGAAGCTTCATCTTCCAGCAGTACCAAACCGGCCAGACCTTGCGCCACCTGATAACCGGTTTTACCGTGTTGATGCGGATGGAACCAGCAGGTTGCGGCGGGTTGGTCGGGCGTGAAACTCACCTGACGGGTTGCACCGGGCGCAATAATCCCCTGCGGGCCGCCATCGACATCGCCGGGAATTTCCAGACCATGCCAGTGCAAGGTGGTGGCTTCTGGCAGCTGGTTATGGATATTCACCGTAACCGTTTTTTCGCGTTGCAGACGCAGCGCAGGCCCGAGCAATCCACCGTTGTATCCCCAGGTTGGCACCGCTTTGCCATTCCATTGGCTGCTGCCGATCATCGCGGTTAAGTTGTATTGCCCGCGGGCATCAGGCTGCAAAATAGAGGGAATCGGCAATAATGGGCGTGTGGCGGCCATTAGTGAGCGGCTCCACAGCGGCAGCGCACCGGCGGCGCTGAGTGCGGCAGTCAACTTTAGAAAATGACGACGTTGCATATTCTTATCCTTGTCGTGAATAAGGGCACAGCGTAAACCTTTACCCTGCGGGAGGGTCAAGCCCTGAAACAGAATGCGCTGATAAAAATGGTGGGAATGGCCCGAAAGGGCAAATTTAGCGGAATACCGGCAATAACTGTGCTAACGTCAATAAATTGTCCCTTGTTGAGAATCATTATGACGAAAAGCATCAAGATCCTGCTGCTGGCGGGACTCCTTGGCTTCTCCTCCACCAGTTTTGCCCTGAGCGAATCCGAAGCAGAAGATCTGGCCGACCTCACCGCCGTGTTCGTTTATCTCAAGAACGATTGTGGCTATCAGGATTTGCCGGACGCACAGATTCGTAAAGCGCTGGTGTTTTTCGCCCAACAAAACCGTTGGGATTTAAGCAACTACAGCAATTACAACATGAAGTCGCTGGGCGAAGAGAGCTACAAGGATTTGAGCGGCATCGCCATCACCAATGACAAAAAGTGTAAGTCGCTGGCGCGCGATTCGCTGAGTTTGCTGGCTTACGTTAAGTAATCAGATTGGGTGCGGGCTGATGCCCTCACCCCATTCCTCTCCCACAGGAGAGGAGAATGTTAAGTTAATTGCAAACCCAATCCACGCTCGCGCAGGTCGCGGCACACCGCTTCATCCAGACGCGCATCCGTTACCACATCAGTCAGGCTATCAATCGGCGCGGCGCAATACAGCGACCATGAACCGTACTTGCTGCTGTCAGCCAGCAGAACACGGCGGCGCGCATTAGCCAGCAGATCCATTTTCAATCCGGCTTTATCTTCGGTTGGCGTGGTAATCCCGCGTTCGATGCTCCAAGAGTTGCAGCTGACAAACGCGATATCGGGATTGATGCTGCGCAGCAAGCGACGTCCATGTTCACCAATACACGACTGGCTGGAATCATCGATGCGTCCACCAATAATGGTGGTTTCGATTTGCTTAAATTCGGAAAGAAACAGCGCGATGTGCAGATCGGCAGTGATCACCCGCAGCTTGAGGTGCGTTAGCTGGCGCGCCAGCTCCAGCATGGTAGTACCGGCATCCAATACCACCGCATCACCCGATTGCACGTAGCTGGCGGCAAACTGCGCGATGGCCTGCTTCTCGGCGAGGTTACGCTGCATCTTCTCCAGCGTGGTCGGCTGATTGGGGATAAAGCGATTCAGCGTGACGCCGCCGTGGCTGCGGCTAATAACGCCCTCTTTATCCAGCTTGATCAGATCGCGGCGGATCGTCGCTGGCGAGGCAGAAATAGCGCTCACCAGTTGTTCAACAGTGACCAAATTATGGCTCTTCAGATAGTCCATAATCTGGTCGAGACGGCTTTGTCCCTTCATATTTCCCTATGCAAGCTGCATCGCGAGTTTAATGGAGATCGCCATGCTCGCAGAGTTCGCTTTACCTGTCCAGGCGATATCAAACGCGGTGCCGTGGTCCGCCGAAGTGCGGATAAACGGCAAGCCAGCGGTGATATTTACTCCATCATAAAAACCTAATAATTTCAGCGGGATGTGTCCTTGATCGTGGTACATCGCTACCACCATATCGTACTGCCCTTCCTGACACTGTAGGAACACGGTATCGGGCGGGCATGGACCGCTGACATCAATGCCCTGCGCTTTCATCGCCTGGATAGCAGGCGCGACGATGGTGATCTCTTCATCGCCAAACAAGCCGTTTTCACCGGCATGTGGATTGACGCCCGCCACGGCGATGCGCGGCTTGTCGAAACCGACGCGGCGCAGGAAGCTGTCGGCCATGCCGATCACCGTCTGAATGCGTTCGCCGTTTAAGGTATCGAGGAACTTTCGCAGCGCAATATGCGTGGTGACGTGAATCACTTTCAGCTTATCGGTGTAGAGCACCATGGCGTAATTTTTGGTGTTGGTCAGCTGCGCCAGCAGTTCGGTGTGGCCGGGATAAAGATGTCCCGCCGAATGCAGCGCCTCTTTATTTAACGGTGCGGTGGCGATCGCCTGCACCTCGCCAGCCAGCGCCAGTTCGGTAGCACGTTTCACGCAGCGCCAGGCCAAATCGCCCGCCGCTTTCTGCACCACGCCGGGCTGCAGCGCGGCGGCATCCGCCAGCGGCTCATCTATTACGTTGATAATGCCGGGCGCGAAGTGCGCATCATTGACCTGGTCGAGCACGCGCAGTTCAGCCTGCGGCGTGATATTGAGTCCCATCACCCGACGCAGCGTGTTGGCGCAACCCACCACCACCGCTGGTACGCCCGCTAACTCACCTTCTGCCAGCGCTTTAATGATGATCTCCGGGCCGATGCCCGCCGGATCGCCCATGGTAATCGCAATAATTTTACTCACTCGACTTCTCCTCAATAAAACGAATGGCTTCTACCAGGGTGTTTTCGTCACCAAAGCCACCTGCTTTGGTCATCACCGGCAGGTGTAATTCACTGTTAAGCAAAACCCCGTGCGGCACGCAGCCCGCCACAAGGCCCTGAATCTGGAAACCGCTCGCGCCAAACGCCTGCGCCACGGCAATCGCCACATCACCTCCAGAGAGATACAGTCCAGCAGGCTGCACCTCGCGGCACACGCTGCGGGTTAACTGCGCGAGAAACTGGCAGATGCGCTCGCCCAATAACTGACGTGAAACCTGATGTTGTTGGCACAACTGCTCGATCTCGTGGCGCTGATCGGCGTGTTGCGTAGTACGCACCACGCAATGCGCGCCGTCGTACAGAGCCTGCTGCATTGCCTGCTGCCACTGTTCAGCCAGCGGCCAGGCCGGTTGGGCAAACAGCTGGCGGATATCAATGTCGATAATGCGGATGTCGCGCTGGCTGGCGAGGCGCGTAATCTGCTGCTGCGCAATCGCGCTCATCGAGCCAACCACCGCCAGCACCGGACGAGGCTGACGCGCCGCCAGCATCGCGCCAAGCGCATCGCTGAGCCCGGACGCACCGGCCAGCAATGGACGCGTCTCCAGCGTGGCTGCCGCGGCCATTAATAAGGCAATGTCGCCGTCCTGCTCGATATCCACCACCAGCAAACCTTGCTTGCTGCCGAGCACCTGCGCCAACTGGCCGCCGCGCAGCGTAGCGAGATCGAGGGTTTCACCCGGCAATGTGCTCTGCATCTGCAACCGCGTCAGCACATGGCCGCTGGTGACCGGCGTTTTAGGATCGCTGGCGAATTCGCTGTCGATCAGACGTTGCTGATGGATCCACACTTCACCCGCTCGCGTGGTGCGTCCAAGCTTCGGCACCGCCGGCACCACTAAGGCTAATGATTTGCCGCTGGCCTGCATCGCGGCTTCGATTTCCGCGCCGGGATTGCCGCGCAGCGTGGAATCAATCTTCTTAAACAACCAACCATCGTTAGCGATGGCCCGATGTTGCTCAATCGCCGCTCGCGTGCGCCGGGCTGCTTCCTGTTCGCTGAGCGCACGGCTATCGGTGCTGATTACCAGCACATCGGCGGCATCAGCGTCATGCGGCGTGCTGCTATCAAACAGCACATGCACTCGCGCCCCGGCTTGTGCCAGCCCGCTGCCCGCGTCATTGGCGCCGGTGAAATCATCGGCAATCACCAGGACTGGCGTTTTCCATGGCGGTAAAGTCATGCTCTCTCCTGTTCCGGCCGCTGCCGTGCTGCAATGATTATATTCAATCATGATTGATTATATGTGAGCAAGATCAAATTAATCGAAATCAATTTGTCCTATAAAATTAGGCACTGTAGTGATAGACCTCGTGCTGCATGAGCAAACTTAATCATTCAGCGCAAAAAACGTAAGGGTAAGAGATGAATATCAACAGCACCGTGATCAGTGGCTTTCAAGCGCTTAATGACCTCAGCTATTTACTGCAAGGTAAAGAAAAAGCGCTGCTGGTGACCGATAAGAATATTGAAGGCATTCCGGCGGTGCAGACGCTGATCGCCCAGTTGAAGCAGCAGATTGCCAGCCTGAGCATCGTCAATACGGTGCCGCCAGAGCCCAGCCAGCACGATGTGGCAGCCATTGTTGCCGCGCTGCCGAGCACCGATGTGGATCTGGTGATTGGCGTCGGCGGTGGCAGCGTACTGGATGTCGCCAAGCTGCTGTCGATTCTGTGTGTTGAAGGCGCGCCAACACTGGAGGCGCTGCTGGCGGGTGAAAAGCCGCAAACACGCACCACTTCGCTGCTGATTCCCACCACCGCAGGTACTGGCTCAGAAGCCACGCCCAATGCGATTCTGGCGATCCCCGAGAAAGAGACCAAGGTCGGCATTATCACGCCGGTGATGCTGCCAGATTATGTCGCGCTGGTGCCGGAACTCACCACCAGCATGCCGCCACATATCGCCTCTTCCACCGGTATCGATGCGCTGTGCCATTTAATCGAGTGTTTTACCGCAACCGTGTCGAATCCGGTGAGCGATAACTATGCGCTGATCGGCATGAAAAAGCTGTTTGCCAGCCTCGAAACCACCATCGCGGAGCCGGATAATCTTGAGGCGCGCCTGAATATGCTGTGGGCGTCTTATTACGGTGGCGCATCGATTGCGCATGCCGGTACGCATCTGGTACATGCAATGTCTTATCCGCTGGGCGGCAAATATCACCTGCCGCACGGCGTCGCCAACGCCATTCTGCTCGCGCCCTGCATGCGCTTTGTGCGTCCGGCGGCGGTGAGCAAATTCGCTCAGGCTTACGATCTGCTACCGGATGCCGATACCTCGCTGGACGACGAAGCCAAATCCCACGCGCTGGTGGCGTACTTTGCCGCGCTGGTGAAACGCCTGAAGCTGCCCGCCAGCCTGGAAGAGCTGGGTATCGGCTCGGATCATCTGCCGTATCTGGTGGAAGCCGCGCTCGACGTGCAGCGCCTGATGAAGAATGTACCGATGAAAGTGGGCGCCGATGACGTACGCAACGTCTACCTGACGCTATTTCCGGCTTTGAATCACTAAGGATTATCGAGGACAACATGAGCAAGAAAATTCAGGGCGTGTTAACCGCCATCGTCACCACCTTCGATCGCGACGGCGCATTCAATCCAGCCGTCCAACGCGAACAGGTTAAACGTCAGTTAAGCGCTGGCAACGGCATCTTCTGCGGCGGCACCAACGGCGAATTCTTCGTGCTGAACGAACAGGAGAAGCTGGCGGTGACGCAAACCTGCGTTGATGAAGTGAACGGCCGCGCGCCGGTGGTGGCGCACATTGGCGAGATCTCCACGCGTGAAACCATTCGCCTCGGCAAACAAGTGGCGAAGCTGGGCGTGGATGCGGTTTCAGTGATCACGCCCTATTTCGTGCCGCTAAAGCAGGAAGAGCTGATCGCCCACTATCGCGCGGTGGCCGATGCCATCGACGTGCCGCTGTTCCTCTACAACATTCCGGCACGCACCGGCAACACGCTGCAGCCGGAAACCGTGCGCACGTTGGCCGCGCACCCGAACATCATCGGCATTAAAGACAGCGCCGGCAGCTATGAAAGCCTGAGCGGCTTTCTGCAAGCGGCTGCAGGAATCGACAGTTTTGATGTGCTGAACGGTCCGGATTCGTTGATTCATCAGGGCTTTGTCGACGGCTGCTCGGCCTGTATTTCTGGTCTCGCTAACGTGGCGCCTAAAGAGATCAATGCGATTTGGGCACGCTTTCATGCCGGCGATATCGAAGGTTCGCGCCTGGCGCAGGAAAACGTCACCGGTCTGCGCACCGATCTGTATAGCGTGGGCTTCTCTCCCGCCGCAGTGAAAAAAGCGGTGACGCTGCTGGGCTTTGAGGTTGGCGACAGCCGCTATGCGGTGAGTTTCTCTGCCGAAGAAGAGCAGAAGATCCGCCAGATTGTGAATCAGTATTTGCAGTAATGCAGGTGCGCCGTTGGTTTGGTCACCCTAAAGGGCGACCCTGCGGCGTATGAATGCGCATATGAATGCGGGTACGAACGCACATATGAATGCGGTTTTGTAGGGTCGCCATTTATGGTGACCTGCCCAATTTGGCAGCATTTACTAATCCCGGGAAGAATCATGAAAGTCATCTGTACTTCACCGTCATTCGCCAAATACGACGCAGCGCCGATTGAGGTGCTGCAACAGCACGGTTTCGAATTGATTGCACTGCCCGCCGATGCGCCGCTGAGCGCACTTGAGCCACATCTGGCTGACACCGTAGCGATGATTGTGGCCTTTACCGACATCAATGAAGAACTGCTGGCATTAACGCCGCAACTGAAAATCGTCTGTAAGCACGGCGTTGGCGTCGACAATATCAATCTGGAAGCGACGCGCGCACGCGGTATTTACGTCACTAACGTGCCCGATGCCAACAAACACGCGGTTGCCGATTTCGCCTTTGCTTTGATCCTCAACAGCGCGCGTCAGATCACCCAAGCCGCCATTGAAACCCGCGCGGGCAGCTGGCCGCGAATTTTTGCCACCGACGTCTACGGCAAAACGTTAGGCATCATTGGGCTGGGCAATATCGGCAAGCAGGTCTCGCTGCGCGCCAAAGGCTTCAACATGCGGGTTATCGCGTTCGATTTTTATCCCGATGAGCAGTTTGCTGCCGAGCACGGCATCGAATTCGTCACGCTGGATCATCTGACCGAAACCAGCGATTTCATCACTCTGCACATGCCGCTTACCGACAAGACGCAGAATTTATTTGATGCCGCACGCCTCAAACGCATGAAGAAAACTGCCTTCCTGATTAATGCCTCACGCGGCGGCGTGGTGAACGAGCAGGATCTCTATCAGGCGTTGCTGGATAACGTGATTGCCGGTGCTGCAGCTGATGTGTTTGTGCAGGAACCGCTGAGCGAGCATCCACTGTTTACGCTCAACAACTTCATTCCCACTTCGCACATTGCCGGTTACACCGACGGCGCAATCAGCGCGATTGGTGAACGTTGCGTGTCGCAAATTGTGCAGTGCATCCAACAGGGCGAACGCCCAATCAACGTGATGAACGGGCTGGAATAACACCCCGCCTTTCTCTGTAACCCTTTTTCGAGTGGATAATTATTATGACTAACTCTGCGCGCTCGAGTCGTATCCGTTGGTGGATTGCTGGCCTGATGTGGCTGGCCATCGCCATTAACTACATTGACCGCACCGTGCTCTCGGCAGCGGCACCGCATCTGATCAAAGAGCTCGATATCAATCCTGAAATGATGGGCTTCATCATGGCGGCGTTCTTCTGGTCGTATGCGCTATTGCAGATCCCGGCGGGCTGGTTCGCCGATCGCTTCGGTCAGAAAAAAGGCCTTGGCATCGCCGTCGGCTGGTGGTCAATCGCGACCATGGCAATGGGCCTCGCAACCGGCTTTAAATCGCTGCTGGCGCTGCGTTTAGCCCTCGGCGTCGGTGAAGCCGCCGCCTATCCCAGCAACGCGGGCATTACCGCGCGCTGGTTCCCGGACCGCGAACGCGCCACGGTTTCTGGCCTGTTCGACAGCGCCTCCAAGTTTGGTGGTGCGGTGGCCATGCCGCTGATTGTCTTTATGATTGCCCTGTTCGACTGGCGTCTGACCTTCCTCGCCATTGGTGCGCTCGGCTTGTTCTGGGTGATTGCCTGGTACTTTATCTACGCCGAGAACCCGGAAGATCATAAGTCGATCAGCAAAGAAGAAGTGCGCTTCATCCGTGACGGCCAGGCGCAGAAGCACGGCGATAAAAGCGTGCGTCCGATGAAGTGGTACAAACTGCTGCGCTACCGCAATATCTGGGCGATGTGCATTGGCTTCTTCACCATCAATTACACCTCCTATTTCTTTATCACCTGGCTACCGACCTATCTGGTGAAAGATAAAGGCATGGATTTCCTCAAAATGGGGATGGTGGCCGCGCTGCCGCTGATCTGCGGCATGGTGATTGAAGTGCTGGCGGGTTGGGCATCGGATCGCATGGTGCATAACAAAGTGCTGTCGCTGACCGCCACACGCAAACTGTTCCTCACCATCGGCCTGCTGATGGCGCTGTGCATCGGCTTTGCTCCGTTCACCGATTCGGTGTTTATGACCGTCCTGCTGCTGTGTATCGCCAAATCCGGCACCACCGTGGCGGCATCATAAGTGTGGGCATTGCCGGGCGATGTTGCGCCGCAAAACAGCGTGTCGATTGTGGCGGGCCTGCAGAATACCGTTTCAAATATGGGCGGTGCGGTGGGACCGATCATTACCGGCGCGATTGTTGGCGCAACCGGTCACTTTACCTGGGCGCTGGTGTTCTCGGCGGTGTTGGTGGTGATTGGCATCCTTAACTATCTGTTCCTGATGGGGAAAGTTGAACCTATCGTCGATGAGGAACAGGTTTCACATTCACATTCCGTTGCAAGCGGCGCGGCGCGGTAATCGGTTGGGTCGCCATGAATGGCGACCCAACGTTATTTACCGGCGATAAACAGCCGATAAGCGGCAATCACCGCGAGAAAATCTTCGACGCCGCAGAAAGAGAGGCTCTCTTCGTCGTAATAGGTCATGCCCTCTTCCATGCCGTCATCTTCCAGCGCCAGCTGGTTGGCGCGAATCATCACCTCTTCTTCATCCAGCCACAGCGTGTATTCATGTCCGACCCGCTGCCACTGATTAATGGTGCCTTTCACCTGCTGGGCGGCGGCCTCAACCTCATCCAGCAACGGCAGATTGTCTTTAACCTCTTCGTTGAACCAGTGCCCCACCGCTTCGTGGTCCATCGACATACGCACTTTGACCTGACCGGTCAAATCACGCAGAAATTCGTACTCCATGGGTTTGCCTCATACTGATGACGCGCCGTGCGGCACCGTGTTAGTGCATTTTGTGCGCAGCACGCTGAATAAAGTGGGATCGCGCTCGCATTATGCCTGGAGATGTCAGAGGAAAAAAGGGCATAAAAAAAGGGACGATTTTCATCGTCCCCTTGTTCATCCCGATAGCCGATTAAACGGCAGTCTGGAAGATCACGCTATCCGCTTTTTCAGTGTATTGTCCCAGCTGATCAAAGTTGAGATAGCGATAAGTGTCAGCCGCGGTCTTATCAACCTGCAGCATGAACTGCTGATACTCGTCCGGCGTTGGCAGCTTGCCAAGCAGCGAAGCGACCGCCGCCAGTTCAGCCGACGCCAGGAAGACGTTCGCGCCGGTACCCAGACGGTTCGGGAAGTTACGGGTTGAGGTGGAAACCACCGTCGCGCCGTCCGCCACACGCGCCTGGTTACCCATGCACAGTGAACAGCCCGGAATCTCGATACGCGCACCGCTCTTACCGAAGACGCTGTAGTAGCCCTCTTCAGTCAGCTGGGCGGCGTCCATTTTGGTTGGCGGCGCAACCCACAAGCGGGTTGGCAGCTGGCCTTTATGGGCATCCAGCAGTTTACCAGCCGCGCGGAAGTGACCAATGTTGGTCATGCACGAACCGATAAACACTTCGTCGATCTTCTCGCCCTGCACGTCAGACAACCAACGCGCGTCGTCTGGATCGTTAGGTGCGCACAGAATTGGCTCTTTAATCTCGGCCAGATCAATGTCGATCACCGCCGCGTATTCCGCATCCGCATCACCTTCCAGCAGTTGCGGATCGGCCAGCCATTTCTGCATGCCTTCAATGCGGCGCTCCAGCGTACGACGATCGCCGTAGCCTTCCGAGATCATCCACTTCAGCAGCACGATGTTCGAGTTCAGGTACTCAATGATCGGCTCTTTATCCAGCTTGATGGTACAGCCAGCTGCAGAACGCTCAGCCGAGGCATCGGTCAGCTCAAATGCCTGCTCAACTTTCAGTTTCGGCAGACCTTCAATTTCCAGCACGCGGCCAGAGAAGATGTTTTTCTTACCTTTCTTCTCAACGGTCAGCAGACCCGCTTTGATCGCGTACAGCGGAATAGCGTGTACCAGATCGCGCAGGGTGATGCCCGGCTGCATTTCGCCTTTAAAGCGCACCAGCACCGATTCCGGCATATCCAGCGGCATTACGCCGGTCGCAGCCGCAAACGCTACCAGACCAGAACCTGCCGGGAATGAAATACCGATTGGGAAACGGGTATGCGAGTCACCGCCGGTACCAACGGTATCTGGCAGCAGCATACGGTTCAGCCAGCTGTGGATAACGCCATCGCCCGGACGCAGCGACACGCCGCCACGGTTCATGATGAAGTCTGGCAGCGTATGGTGCGTGGTCACGTCAACCGGCTTCGGATAGGCAGCGGTGTGACAGAATGACTGCATTACCAGATCCGCGGAGAAGCCGAGGCACGCCAGGTCTTTCAGTTCATCACGGGTCATTGGACCGGTGGTGTCCTGAGAACCGACTGAAGTCATTTTTGGTTCGCAGTACGCGCCTGGACGAACACCATCTACGCCACACGCGCGGCCAACCATTTTCTGCGCCAGTGAGTAACCACGGGTGCTGGCGGCAACATCTTTGGCTTGCACGAACACATCACTGTGCGGCAGACCCAATGACTCGCGCGCTTTGGTGGTCAGGCCACGACCGATGATCAGCGGAATACGACCGCCAGCACGGACTTCGTCCAGCAGCACGTCGGTCTTCAGCTCGAAGGTCGCCAGCACTTCATCAGTTTCGTGATTGCGCACTTCGCCTTTGTATGGGTAAACGTCGATGACATCGCCCATGTTCAGACGATCAACGTCAAGCTCGATTGGCAAGGCACCCGCATCTTCCATGGTGTTGAAGAAGATTGGAGCGATTTTACCGCCGAGGCACAGACCGCCGCCCTTTTTGTTCGGCACGTAAGGGATATCGTCGCCCATAAACCACAGCACCGAGTTGGTGGCGGATTTACGCGAAGAACCGGTACCGACCACGTCGCCAACATAGGTCAGCGGGAAGCCTTTGGTCTGCAGTGCTTCGATCTGTTTGATCGGGCCAATGTTACCAGCATCGTCGGGTTCGATGCCTTCACGGGCGTTTTTCAGCATTGCCAGCGCGTGCAGTGGAATATCCGGACGTGACCATGCATCCGGCGCCGGAGAGAGGTCGTCGGTGTTGGTTTCGCCGGTCACTTTGAACACGGTGGTGGTGATTTTTTCAGCCAGTTTTGGACGCTTCAGGAACCATTCGGCATCGGCCCAGGACTGGATAATTTTTTTCGCGTGTGGGTTACCCGCTTTGGCTTTCTCTTCGACATCGTAGAAATTATCGAACATCAGCAGCGTGTGAGACAGGGCTTCGGCAGCGATGGGGGCTAAGGCTTCATCTTCTAACGCTTCAATCAGCGCATGGATGTTATAACCGCCCTGCATGGTGCCCAGCAGCTCAACGGCTTTTTCGCGAGTAACCAGAGGAGAGTGGGCTTCGCCCTTAGTGACAGCTGCCAGGAAACCGGCTTTAACATACGCCGCTTCATCAACACCTGGTGGAACACGATTGACCAACAGGTCGGTAAGGAATTCTTCTTCACCCGCTGGCGGGTTTTTTAGCAGTTCAACCAGCGCGGCCATCTGGGAAGCATCTAACGGCTTAGGTACGATTCCCTGGGCAGCACGCTCGGCAACGTGCTTACGGTATTCTTCTAGCACGACGTTCTCCTCGCTCTCATTGTATAGCTTTCCGGTGCACCCCTTGATGCTGTCGAACAGTAGGGTGAGGTGCCCGGTTCCGCGTGGGGCAGCATAGCAGCATTTCGCCTGATTGTTAATCTGTTTACAAAAAAGCAACATCCGTGCGTTTTTTAGCAGCTTCATCTGCAAATTGAGCGGGATCACATAAAAAAGCAGGCTTTGAAAGCCTGCTTGCTCTCATTTCGGAGGAGGGTTTTAACGATCGACCAGCACAAACTCGCTGTCGTTATAGCGTTCACCCAGAATGTTTTTCTCGCTAAACAACTCATCCAGCGTGGCGACATCCGCATGACGTAATGCTAAATCGGCGGCGGCGCAGTTCTGTTCCAGATGGGCGATTTTGCTGGCACCGGGAATCGGCACAATAAACTCACCTTTGGCCAGTACCCACGCCAACGCCAGCTGAGCGGCGGTTGCGTCATAACCTGCAGCCATCTCAGTGAGCTGATTCACTAACTTTTGGTTATGCGCCTGCGCATCCTGCTGAAAACGCGGCAGTGAACGACGGAAATCATCTTCCGCTAAGGTTGAGGAGGCCGGGAATTTCCCGGTGAGGAAGCCGCGACCCAGCGGGCTATACGGAACAAAGCCGACGTTCAGTTCACGGCAGGTAGCGAGGACATCTTGCTCCGGATCGCGTGACCACAGCGAATATTCGCTTTGCAGCGCCGAAATCGGATGCACCGCATGCGCACGGCGCAAGGTGGCGGATGAAACCTCAGACAAACCGAGATACTTCACCTTCCCTTCCCGCACCAGATCGGCCATCACGCCCACCACTTCTTCAATCGACACCGCCGGATCGAGACGATGCTGGTAGAGCAGTTCGATGGTTTCCACTCCGAGACGTTGCAAAGATCCTTCGACCGCACGTCGAATATGCGCCGGATCGCTATTCACCCCAGTAATTCGTTCCCAGCCTTCTCCCTGATCGGTAATGCGAAAACCAAACTTGGTGGCGACTTTGATATCGCTGCGCCCTTTAATTGCTTTTGCCAACAAGCTCTCGTTGGTGAATGGACCATATACTTCTGCGGTATCGAGGAAATTCACGCCCAGCTCAAACGCCCGCGCCAGCGTGTTCAGCGCCTGTTTTTCATCGTTCTGCCCATAGGCGAAGCTCATGCCCATGCAGCCTAATCCCAGCGCCGAAACCTGTAATCCCTGATTGCCTAATTGACGTTGTTGCATTGTTTAATCCTCTTCGCTGTTGGTGTTAATGTTATAAACCTCAGCAATCGCAGCAACAATTGAGGCATTTTTGCCGATTTAGTGAGTAAAACTCAGCAATGAATAAATACCGTGCGTCTATGCAGGAACTGGAGATGTTTGCTGCCATCGCGCAGCACCTGAGCTTTCGTAAAGCAGCGGAGGAGCGCAATGTCACGCCCTCCAGCCTAAGCCACGCGATGCGCCATTTTGAAGCGCGTTTGGGTGTGCGGCTGCTCAATCGCACCACGCGCAAAGTGGCGCTCACCGAAGCCGGTGAACGCTTTTTACAGCGCATTCAGCCTGCGCTTGCCGATCTGTCGCAAGCGGTGGATGAGCTCAACGACTGGCGCAGCGATCCACGCGGCGTATTGCGCATTAGCATGCCGCGATCGGCGGAAGCGCTGTTCTTCGATACGCTTATTTTGCCGTTCTTACTGCGCTATCCCGAGATTACGCTGGAGATCGACAGCAACGATTCTCTGCTGGATATCGTAGAGGCCGGATTTGATGCCGGCGTGCGCTATGGCGACGTGCTGGCGCAGGATATGGTGGCGGTGCCGTTTGGCGCAGCGATGCGGGCGCTGGCGGTGGCGAGCCCGGCGTTTATTGCGCAGCATGGCGCGCCACAGCAACCGGCTGAGCTGCTGCAGTTTCCCTGCATTGAGCGACGCTTTCCCAGTGGCCGACGTTATCGCTGGGAATTCTGGCAGGATGGCCGCAAGCAGGAAGTGGCGGTAAAAGGATCGCTGGTGCTGGATAACAATGAGCGGATATTACAGGCAGCGCGCGCGGGCGTAGGCATTGCCTTTCTGCATGAAGGTACGGTACGGGAAGATTTAATTCGCGGTGAGTTAGTGGAAATACTGGCGAACTTCACTCAGGTAGAAGAAGGATTCTGGCTCTATTATCCGAGTCGTAAATATCTTTCTGCGCCATTGAGACATTTTATTGATTGGCTTAAAGAAATCAACCTTTAATTAAAAACATCCATTACGCGTCCTATTTAAATGGTTAGATAATATATAAATCCATTAATTATAAATAATTTAAAAATTAAGATGAAATAAAAGAAGTTTGGCGTAGACTGCCTGCGGACGCTTGAGGCAACTTGCTTCAAGCTGAAAAGATTGAGGTGGGTTGTGGAGCGTAAAACCGTGCAGTTAACTTTCATTAACCGCACGGGCAAGCGAACTACCCTACACGTCAGAAATGTCAGGGTAGTCGCTTGCTCGTGCTAAATCAAGAGGAACGTGACTATGAAGTCAATATTCAGCAAGCTGATTATCAGCGGGCTCATTCTATTAGGATTGTGTCTGGTTAATCGCAGCTCACTCTGTGAATTACGATTACGGATATTCACTGCTGAATTATCGGCTGTTATGGCTTACGAAGCACAACAGTAAAACTTCACTAGCGGGAGTTCGCTCCCGCTATTCCGGCATGACTCACAAAGTAGCTCACGCGCCTTTTTTACTTGTTTATTTAAATAGAAGCCGTAATAAAAAACGGCTCCATAAAGGAGCCGTTAATTTATTCAAAGCGCAAACTTATTTCTTTTTCGCTTTTGGGTTCGGCAGGTCAGTGATGCTACCTTCGAACACTTCGGCAGCCAGGCCGACAGACTCATGCAGCGTTGGGTGCGCGTGAATGGTCAGAGCGATATCTTCGGCATCACAGCCCATTTCAATCGCCAGACCGATTTCACCCAGCAGCTCGCCGCCGTTGGTACCGACAATCGCACCACCGATAACACGGTGAGTTTCTTTGTCGAAGATCAGTTTGGTCATACCGTCTGCACAATCAGAAGCGATAGCACGGCCTGAAGCCGCCCACGGGAAGGTGGACACTTCGTAGCTGATGCCTTTCTCTTTGGCTTCTTTCTCGGTCAGACCAACCCAGGCAACTTCTGGCTCGGTGTAAGCAATGGATGGGATCACTTTCGGGTCGAAGTAGTGCTTCAGGCCCGAGATCACTTCCGCCGCTACGTGGCCTTCGTGCACACCTTTGTGCGCCAGCATTGGCTGACCCACGATGTCGCCGATAGCATAGATGTGCGGTACGTTGGTGCGCATCTGCTTGTCGACGCGGATAAAGCCGCGATCGTCCACTTCCACGCCAGCTTTACCGGCATCAAGGCCTTTACCGTTCGGCACGCGACCAATCGCCACCAGCACCGCGTCGTAACGCTGTGCATCGGCTGGTGCTTTTTTGCCTTCCATTGAGACGTAGATACCGTCGTCTTTCGCTTCAACAGCGGTGACTTTGGTTTCCAGCATCAGGTTGAATTTCTTGCTGATACGCTTGGTGAAGACTTTCACCACGTCTTTATCGGCAGCCGGGATCACCTGGTCGAACATCTCAACCACGTCAATCTCTGAACCCAACGCTTTATAAACGGTGGCCATTTCCAGACCGATAATACCGCCGCCCATTACCAGCAGACGCTTCGGCACTTCTTTCAGTTCCAGCGCATCGGTAGAGTCCCACACGCGGGGATCGTTGTGCGGAATGAATGGCAGTTCAATTGGACGAGAACCGGCCGCGATGATCGCGTTATCGAAGTTAATGGTGGTTGCGCCACCTTCACCTTCAACCACCAGCGTGTTAGCACCGGTGAATTTGCCGAGGCCAGTGACCACTTTCACTTTACGACCTTTCGCCATACCCGCGAGGCCGCCAGTGAGCTGGTTAATAACCTTCTCTTTCCACGAACGAATTTTGTCGATGTCAGTTTGCGGCTGGCCAAACACGATACCGTGCTCTTCCAGGGCTTTTGCTTCGTCGATCACTTTGGCGACGTGCAGCAGCGCTTTTGACGGGATACAGCCTACGTTCAGACAAACACCGCCGAGGGTGCTGTAACGCTCAACGATTACGGTTTCCAGACCTAAATCAGCGCAACGGAAGGCTGCAGAGTAACCTGCAGGACCTGCCCCAAGTACCACGACTTGAGTTTTAATCTCTGTACTCATCATGACCTCTTGTTTGATTACCGGCAGTCAGGAGAAAGCTTTTCCCAAGCTCTAATGCCCTATATCCGCCGGGACATTTCACCGCGAGAGTTTACAGAATTGTTAACAAACTGCCAACCGCGGCAACATTGAATGCTTACAACAAGGCCGGCTTTCGCCGGCCTTGATTAACTTCACATCACCAGACGGCGAATGTCGGACAGTGTGTTGTTGATGATGGTGATAAAGCGCGCACCATCAGCACCGTCGATCACGCGGTGGTCGAAGGAGAGTGAGATCGGCATCATCAGACGCGGCTCAAACTCTTTACCGTTCCACACCGGCTCCATCGCTGACTTGGAAACACCGAGGATAGCCACTTCAGGCGCGTTGACGATTGGCGCGAAGTGCGTGGTGCCCAGGCCGCCAAGGCTGGAGATGGTGAAGCAACCGCCCTGCATATCGCCAGCGGTCAGCTTGCCATCACGCGCTTTCTTGGAAATCGCCATCAGCTCGCGAGACAGTTCAGTGATGCCTTTCTTGTTCACATCTTTGAACACTGGAACCACCAGACCGTTTGG
The DNA here is from genome assembly GCF_014193275.1 of Enterobacter sp. Sphag1F. NCBI lineage: Bacteria > Pseudomonadati > Pseudomonadota > Gammaproteobacteria > Enterobacterales > Enterobacteriaceae > Enterobacter > Enterobacter sp. Sphag1F. Next base: position 95,826 of record NZ_JACHZD010000003.1, read on the forward strand.
CGTATCGACCGCCACACCGATATTGATGTATTTCTTCAGCGTCAATTTCTGTGCATCTTCAGACAGTGAACTGTTGAAGCGTGGCATCTGCTCAAGCGCAGCAGCAACGGCTTTCATGATGAACACCACTGGCGTGAATTTCACATCCAGTTTGCGTTTCTCAGCTTCGGCATTCTGCTGTTTGCGGAACGCTTCCAGGTCGGTGATATCGGTTTTGTCGAAGTGCGTAACGTGCGGGATAACCACCCAGTTACGGCTCAGGTTGGCACCCGAGATTTTCTGGATACGGCCCAGTTCCACTTCTTCGATTTCGCCGAACTTGCTGAAGTCCACTTTCGGCCAAGGCAACAGACCTGGCAGGCTTCCGCCGCTGGCTGCTGCAGCCGGAGCCGCTTCAGCGCGTTTCACCGCATCTTTAACGTAAGTCTGCACGTCTTCTTTCAGGATGCGACCTTTACGGCCGGTGCCTTTGACTTTCGCCAGATTCACACCGAACTCGCGCGCCAGACGACGAATCACCGGCGTAGCGTGTACATAAGCGTCGTTCTCAGCAAACTCGCTTTTCGCATCTGCTTTCGCTGCTGCTGGGGCCGCTGCAGGTTTCGCTGCTTCTGCCGCCGGAGCCGCTTCCTGCTTAGCTGCAGGTGCCGCAGCCGGTGCAGCGCCTTCCACTTCGAACACCATGATCAGTTTACCGGTGCTGACTTTATCGCCAGTCGCCACTTTCAACTCTTTCACGGTACCGGCGAACGGTGCAGGCACTTCCATTGAGGCTTTGTCGCCTTCAACCACGATCAGGGATTGCTCAGCAGCGACTTTGTCGCCCACTTTCACCAGGATCTCGGTAACTTCAACTTCGTCGCCACCAATGTCCGGCACGTTGACGTCTTTCGCGCCAGAAGCCGCAGGCGCTGCAGCTGGTGCGGCTTCCTGTTTGGCTGCTGGAGCGGCAGCGGCTGGCGCTGCGCCTTCTGCTTCGAACACCATGATCAGTGAACCGGTGTTCACTTTATCGCCGGTGGCGATTTTGATCTCTTTCACCACGCCCGCGAACGGTGCCGGAACTTCCATTGAGGCTTTGTCGCCTTCAACGGTGATCAGCGACTGCTCAGCGGCAACTTTGTCGCCAACTTTGACCAGGATCTCAGTGACTTCAACTTCGTCGCCGCCGATGTCCGGTACGTTGACTTCTTTGCTGACCGCAGCAGCGGCTGCTGGAGCAGGAGCGGCTTCCGCTTTCTTCTCTTCGGCTGGCGCTGGCGCCGCTTCTGCGGCACCTTCAGCTTCAAAGATCATGATCAGTTTGCCGGTTTCTACTTTGTCGCCGGTAGAGATTTTGATCTCTTTAACCACGCCCGCCTGCGGCGAAGGCACTTCCATGGAGGCTTTATCGCCTTCCACGGTGATCAGCGACTGTTCAGCTTCAACTTTGTCGCCCACCTTGACCAGGATTTCGGTGACTTCAACTTCGTCTGCCCCGATGTCCGGTACGTTAATTTCGATAGCCATTACTCTCTTACCTCTTAAGCCAGACGCGGGTTAACTTTATCGGCGTCGATATTGAACTTGGTGATTGCTTCTGCCACCACTTTCTTATCGATTTCGCCGCGTTTAGCCAGCTCACCCAGCGCAGCCACAACCACATACGATGCATCCACTTCGAAGTGGTGACGCAGGTTTTCACGGCTGTCGGAACGACCGAAGCCATCGGTACCCAACACGCGATAATCGCTAGAAGGTACGTAGCTGCGAACCTGTTCTGCGAACAGCTTCATGTAGTCGGTTGAAGCGACGGCCGGAGCTTCGTTCATCACCTGAGCAATGTACGGAACGCGCGGGGTTTCTGTTGGATGCAGCATGTTCCAGCGCTCGCAATCCTGACCATCACGCGCCAGCTCGGTGAACGAGGTCACGCTGTAGACGTCAGAACCGATGCCGTAATCTTTCGCCAGGATCTGCGCGGCTTCACGCACGTGACGCAGAATTGAACCTGAACCCAGCAGCTGCACTTTGCCTTTGCTACCGTCTACGGTTTCCAGCTTATAGATACCCTTACGGATACCCTCTTCCGCACCCTGCGGCATCGCAGGCATGTGGTAGTTTTCGTTCAGCGTGGTGATGTAGTAGTAGATGTTTTCCTGCGCTTCGCCGTACATACGCACCAGACCATCTTGCATGATGACCGCAATTTCGTAAGCGTAAGACGGATCGTAAGAGATACAGTTCGGGATAGTCAGTGACTGAATGTGGCTGTGACCATCTTCGTGCTGCAGACCTTCACCGTTCAGGGTAGTACGACCTGAAGTACCGCCAACCAGGAAGCCGCGTGCCTGCATATCGCCGGCCAGCCACATCAGATCGCCGATGCGCTGGAAGCCGAACATCGAGTAATAGATGTAGAACGGAATCATCGGCAGGTTGTTGGTGCTGTAAGAGGTCGCCGCAGCCAGCCAGGATGAACCTGCGCCCAGCTCGTTGATCCCTTCCTGCAGAATCTGGCCTTTCTCGTCTTCTTTATAGTATGCAACCTGCTCGCGGTCCTGCGGGGTATACTGCTGACCGTTCGGGCTGTAGATACCAATCTGACGGAACAGACCTTCCATACCGAAGGTACGCGCTTCGTCCGCGAGGATCGGAACCAGACGATCTTTGATCGACTTGTTCTTCAGCATCACGTTCAGGGCACGCACGAAGGCGATGGTGGTAGAGATCTCTTTGTTCTGCTCTTCCAGCAACGGACGGAACTCTTCCAGCGTAGGCATTTCCAGCTTCTCGCTAAACTCCGCCTGACGCGTTGGCAGGTAGCCGCCCAACTTCTCACGCTGACCGTGCAGATAGTTGTACTCTTCAGAACCTTTCTCGAAGGTGACGTATGGCAGCTCTTCGATTTTGTCGTCGGCAACCGGCACATTGAAGCGATCGCGGATGTAGCGAACGCCATCCATGTTCATCTTCTTAACCTGGTGCGCGATGTTTTTACCTTCGGCAGTGTCACCCATACCATAACCTTTGATGGTATGTGCCAGAATCAGCGTTGGCTGACCTTTGGTGTCCTGCGCTTTTTTCAGTGCTGCGTAGACTTTCTTCGGATCGTGGCCGCCGCGGTTCAGCGCGAAGATCTCTTCGTCTGACCAGTCTTTCACCAGAGCTGCGGTTTCCGGATATTTACCGAAGAAGTGCTCACGCACGTACGCGCCGTTACGGGATTTGAAGGTCTGGTAATCGCCATCAACGGTTTCGTTCATCAGCTGAATCAGCTTGCCGCTGGTGTCCTGACGCAGCAGTTCATCCCAACGACCGCCCCAAATCACTTTGATCACGTTCCAGCCAGCACCGGCAAAGATGCCTTCCAGCTCGTTAATGATCTTACCGTTACCGGTGACCGGGCCATCCAGACGCTGCAGGTTACAGTTGATGATGAACACCAGATTGTCCAGCTTCTCACGGGTGGCGATGGTGATCGCACCTTTGGATTCCGGCTCATCCATCTCGCCATCGCCGAGGAAGGCATAAACGGTTTGTGCTGAGGTGTCTTTCAGACCACGGTGTTCCAGATACTTCAGGAATTTCGCCTGATAGATCGCGTTCAATGGACCCAGGCCCATCGAAACGGTTGGGAACTGCCAGAAGTCCGGCATCAGTTTCGGGTGCGGGTAAGAAGAGAGACCTTTGCCCTGCACTTCCTGACGGAAGTTATTCATTTGATCTTCGCTCAGACGACCTTCAAGGAAGGCGCGCGCGTAGATACCTGGAGAAATGTGACCCTGGAAGAAGACCAGATCGCCGCCGTCTTTGTCGCTACGTGCGCGGAAGAAGTGGTTAAAGCACACTTCATAAATGGTCGCGGAAGATTGGAAGGAGGACATATGGCCGCCCAGCTCCAGATCTTTCTTCGACGCACGCAGCACCGACATGATGGCGTTCCAACGAATTGCGGAACGGATACGACGTTCAAGAGAGGTGTTGCCCGGATAGTCCGGCTCATCTTCAACAGCAATAGAGTTAATGTAGTTGCTGATTGCAGAGGAACCTGCGGCAACTTTCACGCCACCTTTGCGTGCTGCACTCATTACCTGATCAATCAGATACTGCGCGCGCTCAACACCTTCTTCACGGATGACCGATTCGATCGCTTGTAGCCAATCACGAGTTTCGATCGGATCCACGTCATTCTGTAAACGTTCTGACATGGGGTGTATTCCTTATCTGTGTCTAATACGTTGAAATTATCAGGAGCCTGTCTGCTTGTGCTTTGCTTCTGGTTCACAGCACAAGAAGACAGGCCCGTCGTGTTTTCCGCACGTTCGTTGCCGTGCGTTATTCCTTACGTTGCTGTAAACGACGCAGGGAGCGTTCACGACGACTCTGCTCCCGACTTCTATCCAGCAAGATTTCCTCAATGAACGCCAGGTGACGATGAGATGCCTCGCGTGCTTGTTCTGGCTCACGCGCCACAATCGCCTCGTAGATACTGGCGCGGTGACCGCTCACTTTCGCCAGCATTTCCCGACGAGCGTAGAGCAATTCAAAATTCTGACGGACGTTTTGTTCCAGCATAGGGCCCATGGAACGCAGCAGATGCAGCAGCACCACATTATGGGCTGCTTCTGTGACAGCGATCTGATACTTCATCACTGCATCGGCTTCGGCGTCGAGATCGCCGCTGTCCTGTGCCTGCTGAATATGAACATGGCAGTCGCGGATGCGCTGCAGATCTTCATCGGTTCCCCGCAGTGCCGCGTAATAGGCAGCAACGCCTTCCAGCGCGTGGCGGGTTTCCAGCAGGTCAAACTGAGATTCTGGATGTTCGGCAAGCAGACCGACCAGCGGGTCGCTCAGGCTTTGCCAGAGATTTTTTTGGACGAAGGTGCCACCACCCTGACGACGTAGCAGCAGGCCTTTAGCTTCCAGGCTCTGAATCGCTTCGCGCAGGGATGGACGTGAGACATCAAACTGTTTCGCCAGTTCACGCTCAGGGAGCAGTTTTTCACCCGGCTGGAGCGTCCCTTCCATAATGAGGGATTCCAGCTGCTGCTCAATCGCATCGGAGAGCTTGGGTTGGCGAATTTTACTGTAGGCCATCTTCCCTTCTTATCAGCCAAACGTCCGGAGTAAATTGGTAATACCAATTGAAAAATGGTGCCGGTAAAGTAACAAAGTATTCACCTTGTGTCTATATGGCGGGCTTCACACTTCCGGGGGCGATAGCAATGGCGCTGCACTAACTTACCGGAATAAGGTAGGAAAATGTTGGCCTGTAGCAAATGTTAAATAATTGTGTTTTTACCAAACCTTACACTGAGTTAGCGGAGTCAACGCGGCATAACCATAAGCGAAAGCTATTCGTGTTCACGGTTTTTTCATGGCAGAAATAATGCGACGGGCGCGCAGAGGATGCTGCTGCTTTTTCAGTCATCTCTCAGCACAAAAAGCAAAAGCAGGTGCAAACTGACGCGCTTATCACTATTCTGAACGCCGTGGTAGCTCATGCATGCACACAGCACGCCAGATACCGTAAAGAAAAGAATACATTAGGGTAAACAGCCTTACAGTGCGCGCACTGCAGGTGCACAATAACAACATCACGAGGTTTGTATGGAACAACAGCATGGCGACACGCTGCATCGCGGCTTAAAGAATCGCCATATTCAGCTGATTGCGCTGGGCGGAGCCGTAGGTACTGGCCTGTTTCTGGGCAGCGCATCAGTGATTAAATCGGCCGGTCCTGCCGTGATTCTCGGTTACGCGATCGCCGGTTTTATTGCCTTTCTGATTATGCGCCAACTGGGCGAAATGGTGGTTGAAGAGCCGGTTGCCGGTAGCTTCAGCCACTTCGCCTACAAATACTGGGGCAACTTCGCCGGTTTCGCCTCGGGCTGGAACTACTGGGTGCTGTATGTGCTTGTGGCGATGGCTGAGCTGACCGCCGTCGGTAAATACGTGCAGTTCTGGTGGCCAGATTTCCCAACCTGGGCCACGGCTGCCATCTTCTTTGTGCTGATCAACGCCATCAACCTGACCAACGTGAAAGTGTTTGGTGAGATGGAGTTCTGGTTCGCGATTATCAAAGTGGTCGCGGTCATCGGCATGATCCTGTTCGGTGGCTGGTTGCTGTTTAGCGGCAACGGCGGCCCACAAGCGAGCGTCAGCAATCTGTGGGATCAGGGCGGCTTCCTGCCACACGGTATGACCGGCTTAGTGATGATGATGGCGATTATCATGTTCTCCTTTGGGGGTCTGGAGCTGGTGGGCATCACCGCTGCGGAAGCCGATAATCCGCAAGAAAGCATCCCTAAAGCCACCAATCAGGTGCTGTGGCGTATCCTGATTTTCTATATCGGTTCACTGGCAGTGCTGCTCTCGCTGCTGCCATGGACGCGCGTAACGGCGGATACCAGCCCGTTCGTGCTGATCTTCCACGAGCTGGGCGATGCCTTTGTGGCCAACGCGCTGAACGTGGTAATCCTGACGGCAGCGCTGTCGGTCTACAACAGCTGCGTTTACTGCAACAGCCGCATGCTGTTTGGCCTGGCGCAACAGGGCAACGCGCCGAAAGCGCTGCTGAAAGTTGATAGCCGTGGCGTGCCGGTCGCGACCATTCTGGTCTCAGCCGTTGCGACCCTGCTGTGTGTACTGATCAACTACCTGATGCCGGGCGAAGCCTTTGGCCTGCTGATGGCACTGGTGGTCTCTGCGCTGGTGATCAACTGGGCGATGATCAGCCTCGCGCACCTGAAATTCCGTAAGAAGAAAGACCAGCAAGGTGTGACCACGCGCTTCAAAGCGGTGCTCTATCCGCTGGGTAACTGGATTTGCCTGGTGTTCCTCGCCGGTGTGCTGGTGATCATGTTGATGACGCCGGGTATGGCGATTTCGGTATGGCTGATCCCGGTCTGGCTGGTGATTCTGGCTATCGGTTACACCATCAAGAACAAACTACAGAAAGCGTAATGTTGTTCTATGCCCGGCACGCCGTTGCCGGGCAGCACTTCTGATCTGGCTCACACTTTTCCCCGGCCGCGCGTTTTGTCCATCTACCCGACCATTTGCTCCCCAGCAGATTACTGATTTTGTACAGATAATTCCTGCTCATCATATCGCTGGAGACGATCAATGAAAGGAGCAGCCCTCTCGTTCAGGGAGAAACTGGGATATGGCATGGGCGATGCCGGATGCAACATGATTGGCGGTGCCATCATGCTATTCCTCAATTATTTCTACACTGATGTATTCGGTTTAGCCCCGGCGCTGGTCGGCACACTGTTGCTGTCAGTGCGCGTACTCGACGCGATTACCGATCCGATCATGGGCGCGATTGCCGACCGCACGCAAAGCCGCTGGGGCCGTTTCCGCCCGTGGCTGCTGTGGGTTTCCGTGCCTTACGTGCTGTTTAGCGTGTTGATGTTCACCACACCTGAATGGAGCTACGACAACAAGGTCATCTGGGCGTTTGTCACCTACTTCCTGATGTCACTCACTTACACCGCCATCAACATTCCTTACTGCTCGCTGGGCGGTGTGATTACCAACGATCCGGGAGAGCGCGTTTCCTGTCAGTCTTATCGCTTTGTGATGGTGGGGATTGCCACGCTGATCCTCTCACTTTCGCTGCTGCCGATGGCTGAATGGTTTGGCGGCGACAACAAAGCACGCGGCTATCAACTGGCGATGAGCGTGCTGGCGCTGATTGGTCTGGTGATGTTCCTGTTCTGCTTTGCCACGGTGCGTGAGCGCATTCGCCCTGCCACGCCAAGCAACGATGATTTGAAACAAGACCTGCGCGACGTATGGAAAAACGATCAGTGGGTGCGCATTCTGCTGCTGACCTTCTGCAACGTCTGCCCCGGTTTTATCCGCATGGCCGCCACCATGTATTACGTCACCTGGGTGATGGGGCAATCTACGCACTTTGCCACGCTGTTTATCAGCCTTGGCGTGATCGGCATGATGTTCGGCAGCACGCTGGCGAAAATCCTCACCGATCGCTGGTGCAAGCTCAAGGTGTTCTTCTGGACCAACATCGCGCTGGCGCTGTTCTCCTGCGGCTTCTACTGGATTGATCCGCACGCCACTGTTGCGGTGGTGATCGCCTACTTCCTGCTGAATATCCTGCATCAAATTCCGTCGCCGCTGCACTGGTCGCTAATGGCCGACGTGGATGATTACGGCGAATGGAAAACCGGCAAACGCATCACCGGTATGAGCTTCTCCGGCAACCTGTTCTTCCTCAAAGTAGGATTGGCGGTTGCAGGCGCGATGGTCGGTTTCCTGCTGTCAATTTACGGCTACGATGCTGGCGCAAAACAGCAGGCACCCAACGCCATAAACGGCATCATGCTGCTGTTCACGGTAATTCCGGGCGTCGGATATCTGATTACCGCCGGCGTAGTGCGTTTAATGAAAGTGGATCGCAACTTAATGCGTACGATTCAGGCCGATCTGGCGCTGCGCCGTGCCCATTCACACCACGAATCCCCTATCGCGTCCTCTGCGACTGCGCAACCTGGAGAGATCAAATGAGCTGGCCCAATCCTTTTATTACTCAACGCGCCGATCCCTTTATTCTGCGCCATGCCGATGGCTACTACTTTATCGCCTCGGTGCCGGAATATGACCGACTGGAGATTCGCTATGCCTCGACGCTGGCTGGCCTGATTGAGGCAGAAGCGGTAACGGTGTGGCACAAGCCGGATACCGGCCCGTTCAGCGCGCTGATTTGGGCGCCGGAGTTGCATCACATCAACGGGCAATGGGTGATCTATTTCGCCGCCGCACCGACGCGTGCAATTAAAGATGGCCTGTTCCAGCACCGCATGTATGCGCTGGTATGTAATGATGCCGACCCGCTAAGCGGTAACTGGCAGCCCTGCCGCCGCGTACATACGCCCATCGACTCCTTCTCTCTCGATGCGACGTATTTCCAGCATCAAGGCAAACATTGGTATCTGTGGGCGCAAAAAGATCCGGCGATTCCCGGAAACTCCAACCTGTATCTCGCTGAGTTACTCAATCCGTGGACGTTGAAAAGCGCCCCGCTGATGTTGAGCCGACCGGAGTATGAATGGGAGTGCGCGGGATTCAGCGTCAACGAAGGACCGGCGGTAATTCAGCATGGCGACAAGCTGTTTATCACCTATTCCGCCAGCGCGACTGATGAAAATTACTGCCTGGGAATATTAAGTATTGATGTGTTAGCCGATCCGCTCAACATCAGCGCCTGGCATAAGTCCGCGCGGCCGGTATTTGCCACCAGCTGGGATAATCAGCAATACGGACCGGGACACAACAGCTTTACGGTGGATGAAGCGGGAAGAGCGGTGCTGGTGTATCACGCGCGCAATTACACCGAAATCGAGGGCGATCCGCTATGGGATCCGAATCGCCATACGCGTTTGAAATACTTTGACTGGCGCGAAGACGGCACACCGGATTTCGGCGTGCCGCCCGCCGATCACACCAGCGTGCCGTAGATAGTCAACAGCGCGACCACCACCACCAGCACCAGAGAAATACGTTTCGCCAACGCCACCGCAACCCGTGGCGTTTCGACTTTATCCATGTGCGGATCGCGTGCCAGCGAGAACTGCGCCAGGCTGGTCAGCACCTGATATTGCGGGCGATGCAGATCGCCCAACGCGGCAAACCAGGCTGGCAGCGCACGTTCGCCGTGGCCGAGCAGCGCGTAAGCCACGCCGGCCAAACGCACCGGGATCCAGTCCAGCACATGCAGCAGACGATCAACGCCAGACTGCGAGCGCTCCAGCGGCGAATGATGTTTCGCCAGCCAACTCTGCCAGGCGCGCAGAAACGCATAACCCACCAGCAGCACCGGGCCGTAAGGTCCACCGACCACAAACCAGAACAGCGGCGCAAGATAGAAGCGGAAGTTAATCCAAATCAGCGCGTTTTGCAGTTCACGCAGGAATTCGCGCTCGCTGCATTCAACTGGCACACCGTGAATCAGCGTCAGTTCGGCCGCCATCGCTTGATGTGCCGCTTCATCGTCATGACTCGCGGCTTTGAGATAGCTGTGATAGTGCAGTCGTACCGAACCCGCGCCGATACACAGCAATCCCACTAAAATCCAGAACAACAGTTGCGCCACGCCAAACAGAATGCCTTTCAGGCTCCACACCACCAGCCAGACAATCAGCATCGCTATCACTGTCATCATCAGCGTGCGCAGCAGGGAAAAACGCTGGCGGCCACGAAACAGCGGCTCAAGCCGATGGTCCAGTTGCCAATGCTCACCCAACTTAAAAAGGCGTTCCCAACCTAAAACTAATAACAAGCTAAACAACGTCATACCCGCTCCTGCTGTCTCAGGGATTCTCCTGCCTGATGGATTCTTTATAGCGCAACCAGTCAAAAGAGGAACCGGGATCGGTTTTCCGCTCTGGTGCGATATCGCTATGGCCTGTGATGCGCGCAGGCGTCAACGGATAGTGCTGCAACAGCAGGTGAGTCACCTGTTGCAAAGTCGCGTACTGCGCATCGGTATAGGGCAGCGTATCGGTGCCTTCCAGTTCAATGCCCATGGAAAAATCGTTGCAGCTTTCACGACCCTCAAACTGCGACACGCCGGCGTGCCAGGCGCGCTGATCGAAAGAGACATATTGCACCAGCTCGCCGTCGCGGCGGATTAAGCAGTGCGCCGCCACACGTAAATGGGCGATGTCCGCAAAATAGGGATGCGCATCGGCAGGCAACGTGCCGGTAAACAAGCGATCGATCCACGGCCCGCCAAACTCACCGGGCGGTAAGCTGATGTTATGAATCACCAACAGCGAGGGCACTTCATCATTTGGACGCTGATTGAAGTGTGGTGAAGGTACTTTACGTGCGCTGGTAATCCAGCCCTCTTCCAGTTTCATGCTGTTAAATCCTAACCAAAATCAGGCTGAGAATAACATGTTTCACCCAGCAGACTTGCGACTTAATGCGCCGCTACAGGTGAGTTCAGGATACTAAACATTTCACCGCGAGCAACTGGCAATGACCGATAAATCAGGCTAAGGTGAGCGCACGAAATCTCGTCTTGTGGAGTGGCAAAACCATGGCAACGCGTCGTTACGATCCCGATCATCGCCGTCAGGAACTGATTAAACGTATTGAACAGGATATTCCGGAAGCCGTTGCCCGTGCGCTTCAGGAAGATTTAGGCGGCGAAGTAGATGCAGATCGCGATATCACCGCGTTGCTGCTGCCGGCTGAAAAACAGGCGGTGGCAAAAGTCATCACCCGTGAAGCCGGTGTTTTTTGTGGTAAACGCTGGGTGGAAGAAGTCTTTATCCAGCTTGGTAATAAAGTCACCCTTACCTGGCATGTTGAAGATGGACAAACGCTGGTTGCCGATCAGTTGCTGTTCGAGCTTACCGGCCCGGCGCGCCTGCTGTTAACCGCAGAGCGCACCGCGCTCAATTTCGTGCAAACGCTGTCCGGCGTGGCCACCGAGGTCAGCCGTTATGTCGCCCTGCTGGCGGGCAGCGAAACGCAGCTGCTTGATACGCGCAAGACCTTGCCAGGCCTGCGTACCGCGTTGAAATATGCAGTGCTGTGCGGTGGCGGTAACAACCATCGTTTAGGCCTGTCGGATGCTTTTCTTATCAAAGAGAACCACATTATCGCCAGCGGCTCGGTGCGTAACGCCGTAGAAAAAGCGCTGTGGCTGTCGCCTGATGTGCCGGTAGAAGTTGAAGTCGAATCGCTGACAGAACTGCAGGATGCCATCGATGCTGGAGCGGACATCATCATGCTCGACAACTTCAGCCTTGAGATGATGCATGAAGCGGTTGCGCTAACCAACAAGCGCGCGCTGCTGGAAGTCTCTGGCAACGTAACCGAAATCACGCTGCCGCACATTGCCCAGACCGGCGTTGATTATGTCTCTGTCGGCGCGCTGACCAAACATGTGCGTGCGCTGGATCTGTCGATGCGTTTCCGCGAACTTTGATGCTCTGCATCTGCCGTATGTAAGTGGCGGATATGCGAGATGGCTTCCAAAGTTATGCTATTCCCGCTGTAATCCTAACGATTCTCTGCGCGATGCTTTCCAGCCTCGCGCAGGCCTGACTTCCGCTTTTCCTCGCCCTTTTCTACCGTAGCGGCTCCACAACAAGGAGCCTCACTATGGACAGACAACGCGGTTTTACTCTAATTGAATTGATGATTGTGATTGGCATCGTCGCCATTCTCAGCGCCATCGGTTTACCGGCTTATCAAAACTATCTGCAACGCGCAGCACTCACCGACATGCTGCAAACCATGGTTTCGTACAAAACAGCCGTAGAACTCTGCGCCATTGAGCGCGGCGGGCCCGCTCAGTGTCAGGCAGGACAACGCGGCATTCCGGTGGCCAAAGGATCGCGCTATGTGGCAACGCTCAGCGTGGTTAACGGAACCATCAACCTGACCGGCCAGGAAAGTCTTAGCGGATTGACGGTTGAAATGCTGCCGATTTGGAGCGCAACCGATGGCACGTTGAGCTGGCAACGCAGTTGCACCAGCGATAACAGCAGCCTGCGCGATAGCTGCCTTGAGCAGTTCCGCTTTGCCGACAAGGATGCCAACTGATGGACAATCCTAATAGTGCGCTGCATGCGTTGTGCGCACGTTATCAGGCGGTGATTCTGCACCATGACGCCACGCTATTGCGCGTTGCGGTAGCCGACACGCCCGACCCGCTGCTGCTGGAGGCGTTACAGTTCGCCAGCCAGTGCAAGGTGGATGTCGAGTGCTGGCCTGCAGCACGTCTTGAGCAGTTACTGCACGAACCGGATGCCGTCGCCGCACCGCGAGAACACGCCAGCGCAGAGTCCGCGATTAACGCGGTCGATCAGATTTTGCGCCAGGCCATTCAGCGCCGCGCCTCAGATGTGCATTTCGAACCGCAGCGCCATGGATTGCGGGTGCGTCTGCGCATCGATGGCGTGTTGCACAAACTGCCTCCGCCCTCTGAAACACAACCCGCTGCGATCCTGGCGCGTTTGAAAATCCTCGGTGGATTGGACATCGCTGAACGACGTCTACCGCAGGACGGACAGTTTACGCTGGAAATAGACGACAAACTGGCAGCGTTCCGTCTTTCAACGCTGCCGGTAAGCCAGGGTGAAAAAGCCGTGGTGCGACTGCTGCAAAGTGAAAACAGCGCCATCACGCTCGATAAACTCGGCATGCCCGCCGCCCAGCTGCGTTTGCTGAAAAGTGCGCTGGCGAAACCGCAGGGTTTGATTCTGGTCACCGGCCCGACCGGCAGCGGTAAAACCTTCACGCTCTATAGCGGATTAAGCGCGCTGAACGTGCCGGAAAAGAATGTATGCAGCGTGGAAGATCCGGTTGAGATCCCGCTGGATGGCATCAATCAAACGCAGATCCAACCGCGCAGCGGGCTTGATTTCAATCGTGTACTGCGCGCCCTGCTGCGCCAGGATCCTGATGTGATTATGGTAGGGGAAATTCGTGATGCCGAAACGGCCAGCATCGCCGTCAAAGCCGCGCAGACCGGCCATCTGGTGCTTTCCACACTGCATACCAACTCAACCGCCGAAACGTTGACGCGCCTGCGCCAGATGGATATTCCCGGCTATCTGCTGGGTCCCGCTTTGCAGTTGGTGGTGGCGCAGCGTCTGGTCAGGCGCCTGTGCGTGCATTGTCGCCAGCCGGGACAAGCTATCGCCCATCTGCCAGCCGAACTCTGGCCGGGTACGCTGCAAACCTGGCGAGCACCCGGCTGCGATCACTGCTTCTCCGGCTATTACGGGCGACTGGCGCTGTTTGAAGTCTTGCCGGTAACCAGCAAATTGCAAAATGCTATTTCGGCAGATATGCCGCTGGAACATCTGCTCATGCTGGCAAATGAACAGGGAATGAAAACCTTGCTGGCTGCGGGGCTGGAAGCGGTAAGTCGCGGCGATACGTCCTTTGAAGAGATGCAGCGCGTGGTGGGATTGGGCGATGGCTAATCTCTATCATTTCCGCTGGCAGGCGCTCGATACCATGGGCGTGCTGCAGGAAGGCGAATCACTCAATGCCAGCCAGGATGCGTTGCTCAATCAACTCTCCGATCGCGGCATGCTGCCGGTGAGCTGGCAGCGTGGAAAATGCTGGCGTTCGCGCGACTGGAAGTGGCAGCAGAAAATCGACCTGGTGCGGCAACTGGCGACGCTGCTGAAGGCCGGTTTGCCGCTGGCGGAAAGTTTGATTCTGTTGGCAGAAGGCCATCCCCATGCCGGTTGGCGGGTATTACTTAAGGGATTGCAGCGCCGCGTTATCGCCGGTGAGCCCTTCTCACAAGCCTTGCAGGAGTGGCCGCAGATCTTTCCACCATTGTTTCCCGCTTTGATGCAAGTGGGTGAGTTAACCGGCCAGCTCGATGAGTGCTGTCGCCAGTTGGCGCAGCAGCAAAGTAAACAGCAATACTTACGGCAGAAAGTGGTCAAGGCGCTGCGTTATCCGCTGTTTATCTTGCTGGTGGCGCTGGCGGTCAGTGCTGGCATGCTGCTGTTTGTTTTGCCGGAGTTTGTCTCCGTCTATGCCAGCTTTGATGCACCGCTACCCGCTTTTACTGCCGCAGTGATGTCGCTCTCAGAACTGCTGCAAAAAGCTGCACTGCCGCTGTCGCTGATATGCGCCGTATTTATCGGGATTGTGCAGCAAATTTATCGTCGTTCAGTAGCGTGGCAAAAGCGCGTCCATCAATGGCTGCTGCGCATGCCGCTGTTATCGCCGCTGTGGCGCGGCGGGCAGCTCAGCCAGATATACGCCATCCTGCAACTTACGCAGCAATCCGGTTTAACCTTGCTGCAAAGTCTGCAGGCAGTTGAGGTGACGCTGGTTTCCCGGTTGTGGCGCGATGCCATCATTCAGTTGCAGCAGCACATTGCTGCGGGTGCGCCGCTGCATCAGGCGCTGCAACAACATCTGCTGTTCACTCCCCTTTGTGCCCAGCTAATCCGAGTGGGCGAAGAAGCGGGTGCGCTGGATGTGATGCTGGCACGTCTGGCGGAATGGCATGAAGCACAAACGTTAGCGCGCGCTGATGCTCTGGCGGCATCGCTGGAACCGATGATGATGGTGGTAATTGGCGGAATTGTTGGCACGTTAGTGATTGCGATGTATCTGCCGGTATTTGGTCTTGGCGATGCAATTCGCTAACGGGCACGCGCGATGCGCGCCCGATGTCTGAGATCAGCGAGTGAACACGCGGTTCTCTTGTTCAGCAACGCGGATAAAGGTGGTGCGTTTCGTCAGCTCTTTCAATCGTTCCGCACCGACGTAGGTGCAAGCTGACCGTAAGCCACCGAGGATATCTTTAACCGTCTCCTCAACCGGGCCGCGCACCGGTAGGCGCACGGTTTTTCCTTCCGCCGCACGGTATTGCGCAACACCGCCAACGTGGCGTTTCATTGCCGATTCGGAGCTCATGCCGTAGAACAGCATAAATTTCTCGCCCTGCTCTTCAACGACGGTTCCTTCGCACTCGTCGTGGGCCGCAAGCATGCCGCCGAGCATGGTGAAGTCTGCGCCACCACCAAAAGCTTTGGCAATGTCACCCGGAACCGAGCAGCCGCCGTCGCTGACGATCTGTCCGCCTAAGCCGTGTGCCGCATCCGCGCACTCGATAACGGCCGAAAGCTGAGGATAGCCAACGCCAGTTTTAACGCGTGTGGTGCAAACCGAGCCGGGACCAATGCCCACTTTGACGATGTCTGCGCCAGACAAAATCAGCTCTTCCACCATTTCACCGGTGACCACGTTACCTGCGCAGATGGTTTTACCCGGGAAGCTTTCACGCACGCGCAGCAGGAACTGAACAAAGTGCTCAGAGTAACCGTTAGCAACGTCGATGCAGATAAAGTTAAGCTGCGGTGATAGCGCCAGAATGGCGGATAACTTGGTGAAATCTGATTCTGAGGTACCGGATGAAACCATTACATGACCCAGCACCGCCGCTGGCACGCGCTGCACAAATGTCTGCCACTCTTGCACGCTGTAATGTTTATGCACTGCGGTCAGTACGTTAAAACTCGCCAGGGCTTCAGCCATCGTGAAAGTACCGACGGTATCCATGTTGGCGGCAATAATCGGTATGCCGCTCCAGTTCAAGCCTGAGTGTTTAAAGGTGAAGGTGCGTTCCAGTTCAACCTCGGAACGGCTTTTCAATGTGGAACGTTTTGGGCGGATCAAAACATCTTTAAAGCCCAATTTTAGATCTTCTTCAATGCGCATAGCTGATTATCCTGGTTAGTGACGACGAACCGCGGTTCGGGTAGCGCTCACGGCTCCAGTGTCGTTATCATACGCGCCATTCGTTCCGCGACAAGACTGCGAATTTCACTTTATTTAGGCTACAATCCCTTAAATTTAGCTGAGAAAATTGATTGTGATCATGCTCTCATCTTGCTGTGGTTAATCGCCGCTCACGATATAAATTTTGCGAGAACGTTATGCCTTATACCGTTGCGCTCACCGGCGGCATTGGCAGTGGTAAAACCACTATTGCCAACGCTTTCGCAGCGCTAGGCGTTGATATTATTGACGCTGACGTCATTGCCAGAGAAGTTGTTGAGCCTGGAACGCCGGCCTTAAAGGCGATTGCTCAACGTCATGGAGACACCATTCTGACGGCAGAAGGCACGCTCTATCGTGCACGGCTTCGTGAAATTATTTTCCAGCAGCCACATGAGAAAAACTGGCTCAATCAATTGCTTCATCCACTTATTAATGCCCGCACGCAACAATTAAAGTTACTGGCTACTTCACCTTATGTGCTTTGGGTGGTGCCGCTGTTGGTCGAAAACGGCTTACAGCATCAGGCCGATCGCGTGTTGGTTGTGGATGTGGATACCGCCACGCAGTTGCAACGCACACAACAGCGGGATGGCATTTCGCTGAGTCAGGCGAAAAATATTCTTGCCGCACAGGCCAGTCGCGAACAGCGCATAGCCTGTGCGGATGACATCATTGATAACAGCGGTACACCTGAGCAGGTGCTACCGCGCGTTGCTGAGCTTCACCAGCGCTATCTGCGCATGGCAGCAACCGGAAAGGATTAACATCATGAGCACAGTGGTTCTGTTTGAACACCCTTTGAATGAGAAGATGCGTACCTGGCTGCGCGTCGAATATCTGATTGATCAGTTGCATGAAACGGTGCCGGTTAGCGGTTCGGTATCAGCACTTGGCGTGTTCCGCATCCTCAGTGATTTGCTGGATATTTTTGAGCGCGGCGATATGCGCACTGAATTGCTAAAAGAACTGGAGCGCCAACAGCAAAAGTTACGCGCATGGCTGGATGTGCCGGGCATTGACGAACTGCGCGTGAATAATTTGCGTCAGCAGTTGAAGCAATACTCAAGCGAACTGATGGCGGCACCGCGCATGGGCCAACAGTTGCGAGAAGATCGCCTGGTTGCTCTGGTGCGTCAGCGTCTGAGCATTCCCGGCGGCTGCTGCAGTTTCGATCTACCAAGCCTGCATATCTGGCTGCATCAGGAGCAAGCGGTGCGAGATGTTCAGGTCAATGGCTGGCTGGAATCACTGAATCCGTTGCGTAATAGTTTGACGATGATCCTCGATTTAGTGCGTCAGTCTGGCATTTTTCGTCATCAAACCAGCCTCAACGGCTTTTATCAGGATAACGCCGAAGGATCTGATTTGCTGCGCCTGCAATTGACGCTGGAAGACGCGCTCTATCCGCAAGTCTCGGGCCACAAAAGCCGTTATGCGATTCGTTTTCTGCCGTTAGACAGCGAACGCGGAGAAGTACCAGCGCGACTGAATTTTGAATTAGCTTGTTGTTAGAGGAAGTTATGCCGGAAGAGATTATTACCGTACCTTGCCCCAACTGTCGTCGCGATGTGATTTGGGATGAGTTGAGCCCGTGGCGGCCATTCTGCAGTAAACGTTGCCAGCTGATTGATTTAGGTGAATGGGCAGCAGAAGAGAAACGCATTCCCAGCAGCGGTGACCAGATGGACAGCGATGACTGGAGCGAAGAACAGCAGTGAAAAGTAAGGGGCTTTCCGCCCCTTCACTTAAATTTCGCCAGCCACTAATCTGCTAATCAGTTCATGGTTCGCAGGCGGAAATTCATCCGCGATCAAATCCTGCTGTTCGACCCAACGCTGTGGCTGACCTTCACGGCCATAAGGCTCGCCGTTCCAGCCTTCAACCAGAAAGAAATGCAGCGTAACGCGCAGATCTTCATAACTGTGATCGGCCTGACCAATTGCGCTTGCCGATGTGACTTCAATACCGGTTTCTTCCATCAACTCACGCTTGAGCGCCTGCTCGGCAGATTCATCTTGTTCAATTTTTCCGCCAGGAAACTCCCATTTATTCGCCATATAGGAGCTTGCCGCACGCTGGGCAAGGAAGATTTGACGTTCTGTATTGCGAATGATGCCCACCGCAACCTGCAGGTGTTTCATAAGCTGGATTCCGCTTTTAATAAATGAGCGCTGAGTGTAAATCAGACATCGAGTGATGTTAACCGTTGAGAGGAAAGTGACGTCCCGCGCCGCACAAAAGCCAGTGATTAAGACATGTCGTAATGATCGCAACCGGGAATGTTGGGAATACTCGCAGCCACTTTCTTCTGCCAAACCCGATTACCTATGGAATTCAAAGAAACAACGTTTCTGGCGCAAAATACGCCGGAACAATTACAAGCCCTACGCCATCTGGTATTTCATGACATCCTGACGTTAGACAGTGCTAAGAACACCTTAACATGGTGGCCTGAACACAAAGTTATTTCGTTGAATGAAGCGCAAAAACGATTTTTCTCCTGCCTGCTGCTGCGTATTACCTCAAAGCGTCAGATTATTGCCACGGTATGGAATGAGAGCTATCCGAGCATTAGCGACAACAATTACCATCAGCTACTGTTCCAAAGTCGGGCGCTGTTGAAGCGAGCTGGCTTGCCGGATGGTCTGCTAGTGACGCTACCGTATCATGGCGTACGCCTAAACGAAGAGAAACTAATGGCGATAACACGCTAAATCGTAAGCAAAAAAAGGAGCCCGAAGGCTCCTTTTTTATCAGGCCAGACGACCGTGGCACTGTTTGTATTTTTTGCCGGAACCACATGGGCAAAGATCGTTACGCCCCACTTTACGCTCTCCGCCTTGTGCGGCTAACGCTTCGGCTGCGGCGGTGGCATCATCAACGTGGCTCAGCTGTTGCTGCTGCGCTAAACGCTCTGCTTCCTCACGGCGCTGTTGCTCCATCGCTTCCACTTCTTCTGGCATGCGCACCTGAACTTTGCTCAGGGTACTGATCACTTCGTATTTCAGTGACTCCAGCATCGCCGCAAACATAGAGAAGGATTCACGTTTGTATTCCTGCTTCGGATCTTTCTGCGCATAACCGCGCAGATGAATACCCTGACGCAGATAATCCATCGCCGCAAGATGCTCTTTCCACAACGAATCCAGCGTTTGCAGCATCACGCCTTTCTCGAAGTTGCGCATCATCTCTTCGCCGACCACTTCTTCTTTGGCAGCATAGTTTTCCGCAGCGTGAGTCATGATGCGTTCGCGCAGCGTCTCTTCATGAAGATCAGGCTCTTCATCCAACCACTCAGCAATAGGCAGATTCAGATCAAAGTCGTTACGCAGACGCTCTTCCAGACCGGCAACATCCCACATCTCTTCCAGTGACTGCGGCGGAATGTAGGTATCAATGGTGGTTTTGTAGACGTCTTCACGAATGCTGTTGATGGTTTCAGACACATCAGACACATCCAGCAGTTCGTTACGCTGGCTGTAGATGGCGCGACGCTGATCGTTAGCAACGTCATCGTATTCCAGTAGCTGTTTACGAATATCGAAGTTGCGGCTTTCTACTTTACGCTGAGCGTTGGCAATCGCTTTGGTCACCCATGGATGTTCAATTGCTTCGCCTGGCTTCATGCCCAGTTTACGCATCATGTTCGATACGCGATCTGAAGCAAAGATACGCATCAATGCATCTTCCATCGACAGGTAGAAGCGTGAAGAACCAGCATCACCCTGACGACCCGCACGACCACGCAGCTGGTTATCGATACGGCGAGATTCGTGACGCTCAGTACCAATGATGTGCAGACCGCCCGCAGCCAGCACCGCATCGTGACGCAGTTTCCACGCCTCTTTCATCTCCTGAATCTGTTCTTCGGTTGGCTCGTCCATCGCGGCAAGCTCAGCCTGCCAGCTACCGCCCAGCACGATATCGGTACCACGACCGGCCATGTTGGTTGCGATGGTAACCGCTGCAGGTTGACCCGCCTGAGCAACGATATCCGCTTCGCTGGCGTGGAATTTGGCGTTCAGTACGCTGTGCTTGATGCCCGCGCGCGTCAGTTCGTTGGAAACGACTTCCGATTTTTCAATCGAAATGGTACCCACCAACACCGGCTGCCCTTTGGCGGTACAGGCACGGATGTCTTCGATAATGGCGTCGATCTTCTCTTTCTCAGTCATGTAGACCAGATCGGCCATATCTTTACGCACCATCGGACGGTTAGTTGGCACCACGATTGTGTCGAGCTTGTAGATGGAGCTGAATTCGAATGCCTCAGTATCCGCGGTACCGGTCATACCGGCGAGTTTCTCGTAGATACGGAAGTAGTTCTGGAAGGTGATGGAAGCCAGCGTCTGGTTTTCGTTCTGGATTTCCACGCCTTCTTTCGCTTCAACCGCCTGATGCAGACCATCTGACCAGCGGCGACCTTGCATGGTACGACCGGTGTGCTCATCAACGATGACCACTTCGCCATCTTTAACGATGTAATCAACATCGCGAGTGAAGAGTGCATGAGCACGCAGCGCCGCAGTAACGTGGTGCATCAACATGATATTGGTCGGTGAGTAGAGTGACTCGCCTTCTACCATGATGTTTTGGCTAACCAGCAGCTCTTCAACTTTTACCAGACCGCGCTCGCTCATGTGTGCCTGGCGCGCTTTTTCATCGACCCAGAAATCACCTTCGCCCTGGAAGGTTTCAGAGTCTTCTTTTTCCTGACGCACCAGATGCGGGATGATCTTATTAACTTTGGTATACAGCTCAGAACTGTCTTCCGCCGGACCAGAGATGATCAGTGGCGTACGTGCTTCATCGATCAGGATTGAGTCGACTTCATCCACCAATGCGTAATGCAACTTACGCTGCACGCGCTCTTCCGGGCTGAACGCCATGTTGTCGCGCAGGTAGTCGAAGCCGTATTCGTTATTGGTGCCGTAGGTGATGTCAGCGGCATAAGCTGCACGCTTCGCCACGGCTGGCATGTTTGGCAGGTTGATACCGATGGTCAGGCCAAGGAATTCAAACAGCGCACGGTTATTTTCGGCGTCACGCTGCGCCAGATAGTCGTTGACGGTAACAACGTGCACGCCTTTGCCGCTCAATGCGTTCAGGTAAGCGGGCAAGGTCGCGGTCAGGGTTTTACCTTCACCGGTACGCATTTCTGCGATGCAGCGCTCGTTGAGCACCATGCCGCCAATCAGCTGCACATCAAAGTGACGCATACCGAATACGCGTTTACTCGCTTCACGTACGGTGGCAAAGGCTTCTGGGATCAGGCTTTCAAGGCTCTCGCCTTTTTTCAGACGCTCACGGAACAGGTCAGTTTTCGCTTTCAGTTCATCGTCAGAGAGCTTAACGAAATCCGGCTCCATCTTATTGATGACATCTACGATTTTACGCATACGGCGCAGAGTACGATCATTGCTGCTGCCGAACACTTTAGTTAACAATTTGATTAACATGATAAATTTTTCTCAATTCAGCCGTGGTCTCACGGACTGCAAAATCTGATACAGGATGTGGAAAAAACGTTAGCAGTTAAGCAATGAAAGGCCCGGCGCGGATGCCATGAATAGCAGCCTGCCAATCAGCAGAGGAATGGATTTGTGGTTCGTTGTGGCGCAGGTTTTGTTGCGGCTCAACAACAGTTAGCGCTTGCGCGGGAGAAGTCAGCAGCGCCTGAAGCGAACCAATCAGCGCCAGCTTTTGTGCCGCCAGCGGCACAGCTTGATCGGCCTCGGCCTGAGCGGGCGGCGTCATGCTAAACGAAAGGTGGCGAATAACCGTGCGAATCGCATGCTGGTGCCAGTAATCGACGTTGAAGTTAGGTCGACGCGCGCTTTCCTGCAGACGAATTAGATGATCAAAGTGGACAACATTGCCGACAAACAAGCTGCTGATCGGCGAATCATTTGCTTTGGGCTCAGCATTTTGCGCGCAGGCAGGCAAACCTAGACTGGCCGCCACCATCCCCAACAGGAGATGTGGCCAGAAATAGCGTCTGCCTAATTGTCGCCAGCGTGAGAAAATCCCGATCACAATCCGTCCACAATGCATTGAATAAAGTGATAAAGCGGTCGCCAAAATTAGCGTTACCCAGCTTATATGAGCGCCAGATGATAGCACTTATGTGGGGCTTCGACACCAGTGATTAAAGGGGCTTCGGCGGAATTCACGTTTTTTTGTACAGGGTTTCGCCACTCACTACAGCGAATTGAGATCGGTTTGGCAGGATTAAAAGCGAGGCAATAAAAAACGGCAGGTTCAACTGACCGGAGAGGGTGTCAGCGAAACCTGCCGTTTTATGTCTGACTTACGCCAGAACTAAATTTGGTGCTTTGAATGCCAGCGGCAGTTCAGCTTCATCTTCGAAGGTTGCCCATTCCCAGGCTTCCTGCTTAGCCAGAACCGCTTGCAGCAACTTGTTGTTCAACGCATGGCCCGATTTAAAGGCGGTAAACGCGCCGATAACATTGTGGCCGCACATGAACAGGTCGCCGATCGCATCGAGCATTTTATGACGAACAAATTCGTCTTCAAAGCGCAGACCGTCTTCGTTTAATACGCGGAAATCATCGAGGCCAATCGCACAATCTAAACTACCGCCCAGGCACAGGCCTTTAGACTGCAGATATTCGATTTCACGCATAAAGCCAAAAGTGCGCGCACGGCTGATTTGGCGAACAAAGTTCTCAGCCGAGAAGTTGAGCTGGTAACGCTGCGAGCTTGAGTCAATCGCTGGATGTTTGAAGTCGATAGTAAAGTCGAGTGAGAAACCGTTATACGGTTTGATCTCGGCCCACTTATCGCCATCTTCCACACGCACCGTTTGCTTAACGCGCACGAATTTCTTCGCGCTGTTCAGCTCTTCGATGCCTGCGTCCATCAGCAGATAGACAAAAGGCGCGGCACTGCCATCCATAATCGGGATTTCCGGTGCATCAACTTCAACAATAATGTTGTCAATGCCTAAGCCCGCCAATGCGGCGTTCAGATGTTCAACTGTTGAAATACGCACGCCTTCATCATTCACCAGGCAAGTACTCAGCATGGTGTCGCGCACATATTTTGCATCAGCCGGGAAATCTACCGGTGGATTCAAGTCAGTGCGACGATAGATGACCCCGGTGTTAGCCGACGCAGGGCGTAACGTCAGTGTGACTTTCTTGCCGGTATGTAAACCGACACCAGTCGCCTGAACAATACGTTTTAATGTCCTTTGTTTGATCATCGCTTTATCTCGCAATATTACCTGTCCGACCGCCAGTATAAATTACCAGCGGGCGAATACTTTAGCACAAAGAGCGGAGAATCCCAATTCTCGGGATATTCTTAGTCTGCCTGCTTACGCAAGAAGGCTGGAATATCAAGGTAATCGGGTTCTTTGCTGGATGCCGCCGGTTGGTCATTTACCACTTTCGCAGCCGGTTTCTGCTCCTGCGGCAGCGGCGCCATGCCGTGCTGCTGGTAGCGATGATCCATCACTGGCTGAGTGGCCGGTTTGTTGGTCACCAGAGTGATTTCCGGGCGCTTATCCATGCCGATGCCAGTTGCAACCACAGTCACACGCAGTTCATCGTTCATCTCTGGATCCAGAGAAGTACCGATAACTACGGTTGCGTTGTCAGATGCGAAGGCGCGGATGGTGTTACCCACGGTTTCGAACTCATCAAGACGCAGGTCGAAGCCCGCAGTGATGTTGACCAGCACGCCGCGCGCTCCAGACAGATCGATGTCTTCCAACAGTGGAGAAGAGATCGCCATTTCTGCCGCTTCTTCTGCACGGTCTTCACCACATGCCACGCCTGAACCCATCATGGCGTAACCCATTTCTGACATCACGGTACGCACGTCCGCGAAGTCGACGTTCATCAGGCCAGGACGCGTAATCAGTTCAGCGATACCCTGCACTGCGCCTTTCAATACGTCGTTAGCTGCGCCGAACGCATCCAACAAAGAGATACCGCGACCCAGAACTTTCAGCAGCTTGTCATTTGGAATAGTGATCAGTGAATCGACATGCTTCGACAGTTCTGCGATACCCTGCTCAGCAAAAGCCATACGCTTTTTGCCTTCAAAGTTGAATGGCTTAGTCACCACCGCAACAGTCAGGATACCCAAATCTTTTGCCACTTCAGCCACAACTGGCGCTGCACCGGTACCGGTACCGCCGCCCATGCCTGCTGCGATGAACACCATGTCTGCACCATCCAGCGCAGCACGCAGTGCTTCGCGATCCTCTTCTGCAGAGTTACGACCCACTTCTGGGTTTGCACCTGCACCAAGACCTTTAGTGATATTGGTCCCGATCTGGATCGTCTGGCCGACCGCTGTCTTACGCAACGCTTGCGCGTCGGTGTTTACAGCGAAGAATTCCACACCTTCGATACGCTCGCGTACCATGTGCTCTACGGCGTTGCCACCGCCACCGCCGACGCCGATGACTTTAATCACCGCGTCATTGGTTAATTCCATAGGTTCAAACATGATTTCTCTCCGTTATGTGCCTGTCGCCTGGAGATCATAAACATTGCCAGCATGATCTCCTTTTTCAAAAATTAAAATTCTTTCTTCAGCCAGCTGTTGATTCGTTTAAACCAGTTGCCCACTGAAGCACGTTTTTCCGTTTCTGCATCACCGTTCATGTGTGACTCTTTGCCGTAATGCAGCAGGCCAACTGCCGTAGAGTAATACGGCTCCTGCGCATAATCTGTCAGGCCGGTGATGTTAAGCGGCTGTCCGATGCGCACTTGCGTGTGGAACACGCGCTGTGCGCAGGCTGCCAAACCTTCAATCTGCGCCGCACCACCGGTCAGCACGATACCGGCCGCCAGATGGTGTTTCACGCCTTGCTGGCGCAGCTGCTCCTGTAATTGCAGAATCTCGTCGTTGACCAGATTCAACAGTTCGGTGTAACGCGGCTCGATCACTTCAGCCAGCGTTTGACGCTGCAGGCTACGCGGTGGACGTCCACCTACGCTCGGCACTTCGACATTTTCGTCTTTGCCGACAATCGAGCCCAATGCACAACCGTGACGCACTTTAATCGCTTCTGCGTCGGTCGGCGGTGTACCAAAAGCGTAGGCGATATCGCTGGTTACCACGTTCCCGGCATAAGGAATCACTTTGGTATGACGCAATGCGCCGCCAGTATAGACAGCGATATCCATTGTACCGCCACCGATATCAACAACACAGACGCCCAGCTCACGTTCATCTTCTGTCAACACTGAGAAACTGGATGCCAGGCCGGCAAAAATCAATTGGTCAACTTTCAGGCCACAACGTTCAACGGCTTTGACAATATTTTTTGCCATATCGTTGTGGCAGGTGATCAAATGTACTTTCGCCTGCATACGCACGCCGGAAAGTCCCACTGGATTCTTGATGCCTTCCTGATAATCGATGGCATATTCCTGCGGAATGACATGCAGGATACGATGCTCATCACGTACGCGAACGGATTTCGCCGTATGCACCACGTTCTCTACATCATCCTGAGTCACTTCCTCTTCCGAAATCGGAACCATCCCGATTTCGTTCTGACAACTGATATGTTTGCCCGATAAAGCAAGGTAGACCGATGAAATCTGGCAATCCGCCATCAATTCAGCCTGATCGATGGCACGCTGTACGCATTTCACCACCGACTCCAGATCGTTTACGCCGCCTTTATCCATGCCACGAGACGGGCAACTGCCCACCCCAATAATATTGACCATACCATCGGGCAGAATTTCCCCAACCAGGGCGGACACCTTTGCGGTGCCAATTTCGAGTCCTACTACCAGTTTTCTGTCCGTTGCCTTGATCATTGTGGTTTAGCCTGTGCCTGGTTCTGTTGCTGATTACTGTCCTGTGGCTCTATCGGTGCAGCGGCCCAACCGACTGCGGCGCCTGAATCGTAGCGCAAATCAACATACGTGATGCGCTGGTTCTGACTCTGGCCCTGCTGCTGCAAATCCGGATAAAGCTCAATAAAACGGTTCAGACGCTTCATGGTATCGCTGCGACCTAATTCGATGCGCACATCGTCACTGGTCACTAATTGCCACGAGCGCCGCGCCGTCATCGACGCGACCTTCAGGGTAAACTTGTTAGCCTTTAACACATCACTCATGGTGTGATAGCCGGCTAACACCTCGTTTTCACTGCCTTCCGGGCCGTACAGCATTGGCAACGCTTCTTTGCCAACGTGACTGGCCGGGACGCTGAAGGAGACGCCATCGGCGTCCACCATGTGTGAGTCGTTCCAGCGTGCCACGGGAACGTACTCCACCAGATTTATCTTCAGCTCATCAGGCCACTGCTTGCGCACACTGACCTGCTTAATCCAGGGTAAACGCTCAATCTGCTGCTGGATGATATCCACGTTCTGCGACATGAAGGTTCCCGGCGCGCCAAGCGATAAAATGGCCTGGCGAATATCGTCATGCGTGGTGTAGTGGGTTTGCCCGGTCACCACCAGCTTCGATAACGGCAAGCGTGACGCGTCATTCATCCACTTCAGCACCACGAGACCGCCCGCCACCATAATGCCCAGCACAATCAGCAGGAACACCATGCCAAACAGTCGCGCACCGTTGCTACGCCCGGAGCGTATCCGCTCCTGAGGTTCGCGATTGCGTACTCGTATCGCCGCCTGAGACATATCAGTCAGCTAGCTCCAGAATACGCGCTACCAGCTGCGGGAAGCTGTATCCCGCTTGCTTCGCGGCCATCGGCACTAAACTGTGGCTGGTCATGCCAGGCGAAGTATTCACTTCCAGCAGTTGGAAGTTACCCTCACCGTCAGCCATCACGTCGACACGACCCCAGCCGCTGCAACCCAATGCGCGCCAGGCTGACCACACCAACGTCTGCAATTCTGCTTCCTGCTCGGCGCTTAATCCGCTCGGGCAGAAGTATTCAGTATCGTCAGAAATGTATTTAGCTTCATAGTCATAGAACTCGCTGGCGGTTTTAATTCTGATGGAAGGCAGAATTTGCTCACCCACGATGCCCACGGTGTACTCCGCGCCGCTCAGAAAAGCTTCGATCAGTACGTCATCATCATGGCGAAAGGCTTCTTCAAGCGCTGCGGGTAATGCATCCGCATGGTTCACGCGGCTGATACCCACGCTAGAACCTTCGCAGCTTGGCTTCACAAACAGCGGTAAGCCCAGCGCCTCAATAGCGACGGTGATATCGGCGTCTAAACCTTGCTCATGCTGCTGACGCGTCAGCCAGACAAATTTGCCTGAGGGTAATCCCCTGCCCTGCCACAGCAATTTGCTGCGCAGTTTGTCCATTGTGATGGCGGAAGCCATCACGCCGCTGCCGGTATAGGGCAGTTGCAGGAACTCCAGCACCGCTTGCAGCGTGCCGTCTTCACCACCACGGCCGTGCAAAGCAATAAACGCTTTAGCGAAACCCTGCTGTTTCAGATCCAGCACCGACACGTCACGCGTATCGACCGCATGCGCATCAATGCCCATTTCACGCAGTCCGGCTAGCACTGCCGCACCGGACATCAGCGAAACTTCGCGCTCTGCCGAGGTGCCGCCCATTAATACTGCAACCTTCTCAGTCATGGCGCGCCTCCGTCTTAACGGCAGGCTGCAATTCGTTTTCGGCCAGCTTGCGGGCAATCTTGCCGATGTTTCCTGCGCCCTGGACGATCACCAGATCATCGCCCGACAGCAACGGTGCCAGCGCGTCTGGCAGCGCGTCATGCTCAGAGACCAGAATCGGATCAACCTTGCCTCGGTTACGAATCGCGCGGCACAGCGAACGGCTGTCAGCGCCCGGAATCGCGGCTTCACCCGCCGGATAGACATCCAGCATCAGCAACACATCCACCTGCGACAGCACATTAGCGAAATCATCAAACAGGTCACGCGTGCGCGTATAACGATGCGGCTGGAACACCATCACCAGCTTCTTGTCAGGCCAGCCTGCACGTGCGGCTTTGATGGTGACATCCACTTCGGTGGGATGATGACCGTAATCGTCGACCAGCATCGCGCTGCCTGGATTACCGTTAACGGCGGCGGTATCGAACTCGCCCAGCACGTCAAAGCGGCGTCCGGTGCCCTGGAAGCTCTCAAGCGCGGCCAGAATCGCGTTATCTTCAATACCTTCTTCGCTGGCGACAGCTACCGCGGCAGCCGCGTTCAGAGCGTTATGACGGCCCGGCGCGTTCAGCGTCACTTTCAGCACCGGCTTATCCTGACGAATAATGGTGAAGTGCCCTTGTGCGCCACGCTGCTCATAATTCTCGATACGCACATCCGCGTCATCGCTGAAGCCATAGGTTGTCACCTGACGACCTACGCGCGGAATCAGGTCACGAATCACCGCATCATCCACGCACATCACCGCGCGTCCGTAGAACGGCAGGTTGTGCAGGAAGTTAATGAACGTCTGCTTCAGGTTCTCAAAATCACCCTGATAGGTGTCCATGTGATCCGCTTCGATGTTAGTGACAATCGCCACCATCGGTTGCAGATGCAGGAAGGACGCATCACTTTCATCTGCTTCTGCAATCAGGTAACGGCTGCTGCCCAGGCGCGCATGCGTACCTGCGGCTTTAACCAATCCACCGTTAACGAAGGTCGGATCCAGTCCGCCTTCCGCGTAAATGCTGGTCACCATCGCGGTGGTGGTGGTTTTACCGTGCGTACCGGCAACGGCAATGCCGTGACGGAAACGCATCAGTTCTGCCAACATCTCAGCGCGACGAATCACGGGAATACGCTGCTCACGTGCGGCAACCAGCTCAGGGTTATCCTGCGCCACAGCCGTAGACACCACGACAACGCTGGCATCGGTGACGTTTTCCGGACGATGGTTGAAATAAATCGTCGCGCCCAGCGCCGCCAGATGCTGTGTCACCGCGTTCGGTGCCAGATCAGAACCGCTAATGTGATAGCCTTCGTTCGCCAACACCTCGGCAATACCGCCCATGCCAGCACCACCGATGCCGACAAAGTGAATGTGCCGGACGCGACGCATCTCGGGCACAATAGAACGCAGTTTTGCCAATTGTTGTGTATTCATCTGTTTCAATTACCTGTTTTTCCCGTTTGTACCTGCTAAAGGTACGGGCCAAATCAACTGGCCGATTAATTACTTCGCGACGCGCACCACTTCATTTGCAACCCGCTCGGTTGCATCGGGAATCGCGACCTGACGGGCTTTTTCTGCCATCGCCAACAATGTGGTGCGATCCCAGTGACGCAGCGTGTCCGCTACCACAGCTGCGGTAAATTGCGGCTGCTCGAAAATTTTGGCTGCGCCCGCTTTTTCCAGCGGCAACGCATTCCAGTACTGCTGACGATCTTTGTGCTGAAACGGCACGAAAATCGCCGGTAAACCTGCGGCGGCCACTTCGCTCACCGTCAATGCGCCCGAACGGCACACCACCACATCGGCCCAGGCGTAAGCTTCGGCCATGTCATCGATAAACTCGGTGACTTTGTGCTGCGGCTGGCCCGCTGCGCGGTAAGCCTGCTGCACGGTTCCCAGTCCACCTTTACCGGTTTGATGCCAAACCGTAATCGCTTCGCCCAACTCTGCGGCCACTTGCGGCACGGTTTGGTTGAGGATGCGCGCGCCCTGGCTGCCGCCAACCACCAGCACGCGAATCGGGCCGGAACGTGCGCTCAGACGTTCTGCCGGTAACGGCAGCGCTAACACATCGGTACGCACCGGATTGCCAACCACTTCAGCATTTGGAAACGCACCGGGAAACGCCTGCATCACTTTGGTGGCGATTTTCGCCAGCCACTTGTTGGTCAGTCCGGCAATGCCGTTCTGCTCATGCAGCACCACCGGGATACCGCAGCTCCACGCCGCTAAACCACCGGGACCTGAAACATAGCCGCCCATGCCCAGCACCACATCCGGCTGCCAGCTCTTCATGATGCGACGCGCCTGGCGCCAGGCATTGAAGATGCGCACCGGTGCCAGCAACTGCGCTTTCACGCCTTTACCGCGTAAACCGCTGATGCGGATAAAATCAATTTCAATGCCGTGTTTCGGCACCAAATCCGCTTCCATTCGGTCAGCGGTTCCCAGCCAGCGAACCTGCCAGCCTTGTTCCATCAGGTGATGGGCAACGGCCAGACCGGGGAACACATGCCCGCCAGTACCGCCTGCCATGACCATCAGCCGTTTGCCACTCATCGAGCACCTCGGGTAAACGCCTGCGCTTTCGCCAGGCGCGTTTCATAATCTATGCGCAATAAAAACACGATGGCGGTCGACATGATGATCAGACTCGAACCACCGTAACTGATCAGCGGCAATGTCAGACCTTTGGTCGGCAGCATGCCCGCAGCCGCACCGACGTTAACCAGCGCCTGGAAGCTAAACCACACGCCAATTGAGCAAGCGAGGAAGCCTGAGAAGCGCTGATCGATCTCCAGAGCACGGCGACCAATCGACATCGCGCGAAAAGCGACGAAGAATACCATCAACAGCGCTAAAACCACACCGACATAACCCAACTCTTCACCGATGATGGAGAAGATAAAGTCGGTATGTGCTTCCGGCAGATATTCCAGTTTCTGCACCGAGTTGCCTAAGCCCTGTCCCCAGAACTCACCGCGCCCAAACGCCATCAAAGATTGCGTTAGCTGGTAGCCGCTACCGAACGGATCTTCCCATGGGTTCCAAAAGGAGGTTACACGGCGCATACGGTACGGTTCCGCGATGATCAGCAGCACCACGGCGAAAATGCCGGAGCCGATGATCGCCAGGAACTGCCACATTTTCGCCCCGGCGAGGAACAGCATCGCCAGCGTGGTAACAAACAGCACAACCACGGTACCGAGGTCCGGCTGCGCTAGCAGCAGCACGGCCAGCACCACCATCACGCCCATCGGCTTACAGAAGCCCCAGAAGTTGTTACGCACCTCTTCTACTTTGCGCACCAGATAGCTGGCGAGATAGCAGAACAGCGTCAACTTCGAGAGCTCAGCCGGCTGAATACGCAGCGGGCCAAGGGCAATCCAGCGCGATGCACCGTTCACCGAGCTACCGACCACCAACACGATCAGCAACATCACCACTGAAACCATCAGCATCACGTTGCTGTAGCGCTGCCAGAAATCCATCGGGATGCGTAAGGTCACCAGCGCCATGCCGAAGGCCAAAGCAATATAGAATGCATCACGCTTGGCAAAGTAGAACGGATCTTCGTTGAGACGTTGGCCAACCGGCATCGACGCCGACGTCACCATCACAAAACCGATCAGCGCCAGACCAAAGGTCAGCCACAGCAGCGTGCGGTCATACAGCACCACCGGCGCATCATCATTGTCGCGCGCGCCCATCACCCAATCGCGCAGGCGCACTGACAGATAATTGGCGATACCAGCTCCAGGAATGCGCATCAGCTCAACTCCTTCGCCAGTTGCGCGAACTGATCGCCGCGCTGTTCAAAATTCCGGAACTGGTCAAGGCTGGCGCAGGCCGGTGATAACAGCACCATATCGCCCGCTTTTACCTGTGCGGCAATTTGCGTCATCGCCTGCTGCATGGTTTCTGTGCGCGTGGCAATCTCCGGACGCAGTGCCGCTAACGCATCGCCATCGCGACCAAAACAGAACAGCTTCACGTTGTCGCCTTGCAGATAGCGCGTCAGCGGGCTGAAATCAGCCGATTTGCCGTCGCCGCCCAGCAGCAACCACAAAGTGCCTTTTACCTGTAGGCCGTTAAGCGCCGCTTCGGTGCTGCCAACGTTGGTGGCTTTGGAGTCGTTGATCCAACGCACGCCATTGGCTTCATGCACCAACTGGAAGCGGTGCGCCAGGCCGGTAAAGGTGGTTAAGGCTTTCAGGCTGGAAGCGCGCGGGATGTTCACCGCATCGGCTAATGCCAGCGCTGCCAGCGCGTTGGTGTAATTGTGTTGGCCTACCAGGGTCATCTCATCGGTGTTCAGGACTTTCTCGCCCTTCGCTCGCAGCCAGGTGCTGCCTTGCTGCTGATTAAGATGATAATCGCCAAGGTTGATGCCGAAGCTCACACAGCGCTGATCAACACCGCGCACCGGCATGGTCATGCCATCGTCAGCATTCACTACGCAGACGCTGGCGTTTTCGTAAATGCGCAGCTTGGCGGCACGATATTGCTGCATGCCCAGCGGATAGCGATCCATATGATCCTCGGTGAGATTAAGGATCGTCGCGGCGGCCGCTTTCAGGCTGTGTGTGGTTTCCAGCTGGAAGCTGGAGAGTTCGAGTACATAAAGCTGTGCTGGCGATTTCAACAGCGTTAGCGCCGGCAAACCGATGTTGCCGCCCACGCCCACCTGCCAACCTGCGGCACGCGCCATTTCACCTACCAGCGTCGTCACGGTGCTTTTGCCGTTCGAACCGGTAATCGCCACAATCGGTGCCTGCGCTTCACGGCAGAACAGCTCGATATCGCCGATGATTTCAATCCCGGCATCGGCGGCTTCGCTCAATGCAGGATGCGCCAGCGCGATGCCTGGGCTGGCGATAATCAGATCGGACGCCAGCAGCCAATCGCTATTAATACCGCCAACATAGCGCTCCACCGAGGCTGGCAGCTTGTCCAGCCCCGGCGGCGAGACACGGGTATCCATCACGCGTGGCGTTACGCCTTGCGCGAGGAAGAAATCAACACAGGAGAGGCCAGTAATGCCTAATCCAATGATGACGACTTTTCTGCCCCGATAGTCAGCCATGATTAACGTACCTTCAGCGTTGCCAGGCCAATCAGCACCAGCATCAGCGAAATAATCCAGAAGCGCACGATGACGCGCGGCTCCGGCCAGCCTTTCAATTCATAGTGATGGTGAATCGGCGCCATGCGGAAAATGCGTTGACCGCGCAGCTTGAACGATCCCACCTGCAGAATCACCGACAGCGTTTCGACCACAAACACGCCGCCCATGATTAACAGCAAGAATTCCTGACGCAGCAGCACGGCGATAGTGCCGAGCGCGCCGCCCAGCGCCAGTGAGCCGACATCGCCCATGAACACTTGCGCTGGATAGGTGTTGAACCACAAAAATCCGAGTCCGGCTCCGACAATCGCGGTGCAGACAATCACCAATTCACCCGCGTGCCGTAAATAAGGAATGTGCAGATATTCGGCAAACTTGACGTTACCGGTCGCCCACGCCACCAGCGCAAAGCCTGCTGCCACGAACACCGTTGGCATAATGGCTAAGCCATCAAGGCCGTCCGTTAAGTTAACCGCGTTGCCGGTACCGACAATCACGAAGTAGGCCAGCACCACGTAGAAAAGTCCCAGCTGCGGCATGATGTCTTTGAAGAACGGCACCACCAGCTGCGTCGCAGGCGTATCCTTACCGGCGATAAACAGCGCGAATGCAACGGCCAGCGAAATCACCGACATCCAGAAGTATTTCCAGCGCGCGATCAGCCCTTTAGTGTCTTTGCGCACCACTTTGCGATAGTCATCCACAAAGCCGATGATGCCAAAACCAACCAGTACCACCAGTACGCACCAGACGTATGGATTGGACGGATAGGCCCACATCAGCACCGAGATGGTGATAGAGGTGAGGATCATCACGCCGCCCATGGTTGGCGTGCCACGCTTGCTGAAGTGTGATTCTGGACCGTCGTTACGTACCACCTGGCCGATCTGCAGTTTCTGCAGCCAGGCAATCAGGCGCGGACCCATCCACAGAGAAATGAACAAGGCGGTCAGCAGGCTGACAATGGCGCGAAACGTCAGATACGAGAAGACGTTAAAGCCGGAATAAAATGCGACCAGATGTTCGGCCAGCCAGACTAGCATGTTCCTTTCTCCTGTAAGCTCTGTACTACCTGCTCCATGGCGGCACTACGTGAACCTTTAACCAAAATAGTGATGTCCTGATGTTCGGACAGCAATGTGCGTAAACGTTCAGTCAGCGCGGTTTTAGTGGCGAAATGCTCGCATTTGCCGCTGTTTTCGCCAATCAACTGGCTCAGAGTTCCGGTGCTCAGCACGCAATCAATGCCTGCTGCTTTGGCCGCATCGCCCACCTGGCGATGACACAGTTCTGCTTCATCGCCCAGCTCAGCCATATCGCCCACCACCATCACGCGGTAACCCGGCATATCGCCCAGCACCTGCGCGGCAGCCGTCATAGAACCAACGTTGGCGTTGTAGCTGTCATCCAGCAGCAGTTGATTGGCCGCCAGACGAATCGGGAATAGTCGACCAGGAACAGGTTGCAAGGTTTTAAGACCTGTTTGAATCGCCGTTAGCGGCGCATCCACCGACAACGCCAGCGCTGCAGCGGCTAACGCATTTGCGATGTTATGACGGCCTGGCAGCGGCAACTCCACGGCGATATCACCGCGTGGCGTATGCAGCGTGAACAGCGTGGCATCGGCACGCAGCACGATTTCACTGGCGCGGAACTCTGCATCAGCCATCGGCTGCGGCGAGAAACGCCACAGGGTTTTATCCACAAACTGTGATTGCCAGTTGACCAGATCGTTGCTGTCGGCGTTGACGATCGCGGTGCCGTGTACCGGCAAGCCGCCAAAAATCTCGCCTTTGGCTTTCGCCACACCGGCCAGCGAACCAAAGCCTTCCAGATGGGCGGCGGCCAGGTTATTAACCAGAGCGGTCTCTGGACGCACCAAATCGGTGGTGTATGCAATCTCACCTTGATGGTTGGCACCCAGTTCGATCACCGCATAAGCATGTTCTTTGGTGAGACGCAGCAGCGTCATTGGTACGCCGAAGTCGTTGTTCAGGTTGCCTGCGGTGTAGAGCGTTTCGCCGCACTGACGCAGAATCGCGGCGGTCATCTCTTTCACCGAGGTTTTGCCGGATGAACCGGTCAAGGCGACCACGCGCGCTTTCGCCTGTTGGCGTACCCACGCAGCGAGTTGCCCGAAAGCAATGCGCGTATCAGCAACAACTACCTGCGGTACAGAAACCTTCAGCAGCTTACTTACCAGCAGCGCCTGCGCGCCGTTAGCAATGGCATCGTTAGCGAAATCGTGAGCATCAAAACGTTCACCCACCAGCGCCACAAAAAGGCTGCCGGCGGTGACTTTACGTGTATCGGTGGTGACATCGGTAATTGTTAAGTCCGCACCATGCAATTGACCGCCGCTGATTTCAGCCAGCGTGTTGAGAGAAACGGGAATCATGCCATCACCCCCAACAAACGGGCGACGGTGTCGCGATCGGAGTAATCCAGACGACGGTTGCCAATGATTTGATAATCTTCGTGACCTTTTCCGGCCACCAACACGATGTCATCCGCGCCGGCTTGCATCACGGCGTTGGTGACCGCCTGCGCACGACCGGAAACCACGCGCGCACGGCCCGGATCGAGCAAGCCGGTGAGAATGTCATTCACAATCGCCATCGGCTCTTCGCTGCGCGGATTATCGTCGGTGATCACCACGATGTCGGAGAATTGCTCAGCAATCGCGCCCATCAGTGGACGTTTGCCCTTGTCACGATCGCCACCGCAGCCAAACACGCACCACAACTGACCTTTGCAGTGCAGACGCGCCGCTTCCAGCGCTTTTTCCAGCGCATCTGGCGTGTGAGCGTAATCGACAACCACGGTAGGTTTTTCTGGCGCTGTAAACACTTCCATGCGACCACACACCGGCTGCAGCTGCGGCGCCGTGGCGACCAGCGCATCAAGCGGATACTCCAGCGCCAGCAGCGTAGCCAACGCCAGCAACAAGTTGCTCACGTTGAAAGCCCCCATCAGGCGGCTATCAAACTCGCCGTTGCCCCAGCTGGAGCTGAACTGGATGTGCGCACCGCCATCGTGATAATCCACCGCCGTGGCTTTGAGCCAGCGGCCATGACAGCCCGATTGCAGATTGTCTTCCATGGTGACCGCCACCGCATCCGGCAATTTCGCCAGCCAGCGACGGCCCACTTCATCATCAGCATTGATGATGGCTTCAGCGACTTGATGCTCAGAGAACAGCAACCATTTAGCCGATTCATAGCTCTGCATATCACCGTGATAATCGAGGTGATCGCGGCTCAGATTAGTAAACACTGCGGCCGCAAACGGCAAGGCTGCAACGCGATGCTGCACCAAACCGTGTGAGGAGACTTCCATCGCCGTCAGGGTTGCGCCCTGCCCGACTAAATCATTCAGAACATGCTGCACATCCACCGCAGAACCGGTGGTGTTTTCGGTGGCCACCAGTTGACCGTAAAGGCCGTTGCCAACGGTGCCCATCACTGCGCCGGTTTCACCCAGCAAATTGGCCCACTGCGCCATCAGTTGCGTGGTGGTGGTTTTACCGTTGGTGCCGGTAACACCAATCAATTTCAGTTTGCTTGCAGGCTGCTGATAAAAGCGTCCGGCCAGTGCAGAGAGACGCTGCTGCAACTGCGCCAGGTAGATAACCGGGACGCCATGCATCTCACGGATATCTCCATCGCTGGCTTCACCTTCGGCTTCGCCAATCACTGCCGCTACACCTTGTGCAATAGCCTGCGGAATAAAACGACGTCCATCAGCATGATGGCCCGCCACGGCGATAAACAGATCGCCAGAAGCCGCAGCACGGCTATCTAGTGTCATGTCACGGAGTGGACGCGCCGGCGCACCCGGCACCCACGGGGCCAGTAAGTCGCGCAGGTTACGATCTGTCACTTGATTCCTCACTTCTATTCTTCACCAACTCGTTCTTATCAACTGTCGGCAGCGCATCAGGTTCGATATTCATGGTACGCAACACGCCGCCCATGATGGCGCCAAACACCGGTGCAGAAACCGCACCACCATAATATTTACCGGCCTGGGGATCGTTGATCACCACCACCAGCGCAAAACGAGGACGGCTGGCAGGCGCAACGCCTGCGGTATAAGCAATGTATTTGTTGACGTAACGTCCATCCGGTCCAACCTTCTTGGCGGTACCGGTTTTGATGGCAATGCGATAGCCCTTAATGGCGGCTTTAACCCCACCGCCGCCAGGCAACGCAACGCTTTCCATCATGTGCATCACCGTTTTCACCAGGTCTTCCTGGAAAACGCGCTCACCCGCTACCGGCGGGTCAACTTTGGTGATCGACAGCGGGCGATTGATGCCGTAACTGCCAATGGTTGCGTAGACTCGCGCTAACTGTAACGGCGTTACCATTAGCCCGTAGCCGAAAGAGAAGGTGGCCCTCTCTATGTCAGACCACCGTTGTTTTTGAGGGTATAAGCCACTACTTTCCCCGACCAGCCCCAAATTGGTCGGTTTACCCAGCCCAAAGCGCGCGTAAGTATCTACGAGTGCTGAGGAGGGCATCGCTAACGCCAAACGTGAAACCCCGACGTTACTCGACTTCTGTAAAACCCCGGTAAGGGTCAATTCGTTGTAGTGCGCCACGTCTTTGATCTCATGACCATTGACGCGGTACGGCACAGTGTTCAGTACGCTGTTCTCTTTCACCACACCGCGCTGTAAAGCCGTCATCACCACCATCGGTTTCACGGTGGAACCTGGCTCGAAGATGTCGGTAATAGCGCGGTTACGCATCACGTCTTTCGGCGTATTGCTGAGATTATTCGGGTTGTAAGCGGGGCTGTTCGCCATCGCCAGCACTTCGCCGGTGTTCACATCCACCAGCACGGCGGTGCCTGATTCGGCTTTGTTGAACGCTACGGCGTTGTTCAGTTCGCGATACACCAGCGCCTGCAGACGTTCATCAATGCTCAACGTGAGGTTGTGCGCGGCGCGGCTGTCTACCGAGGAGATATCTTCAATGACGCGGCCGTTGCGGTCTTTACGCACCGTACGTTCGCCCGGTGCGCCAGTCAGCCATTTGTCGAAGCTCTTTTCTATGCCTTCGATGCCCTGACCATCAATGTTGGTGAAACCAATCAGGTGTGCGGTAACCTGGCCCGCCGGATAGTAGCGGCGCGACTCTTCACGCAGATAGATGCCCGGCAGCTTAAGCTTTTTCACGTACTCGCCAATCGCCGGATTTACCTGGCGTGCCAGATAGACAAAGCGCCCTTTCGGGTTGGCGTTGATGCGTGCAGCGAGTTGATCAAGAGGAATCGATAACGCATCAGACAGCGCTTTCCAGCGGCTATCCAGCGAGACGCCACCGTGTTCAGTCAGCTCTTTCGGATCGGCCCAGATCGCATTTACCGGCACGCTCACCGCCAGTGGACGACCGGCACGATCGCTGATCATGCCGCGCGCGGTTGGCACCGATTGCACGCGCAGCGAACGCAAATCGCCCTCTTTCACCAGCTTGTCAGGGTTGATCACCTGCAGCCATGCTACGCGCGACAGCAGTCCGCCCAGCGCCAGTAAAATGCACCCGCACAGTAACGCAAAGCGCCAGCTTACAAAGCTGGCCTTATCTTCTTGTTTTTTTAACTTCAGCGTTTTGCCTGCGCCACTCATTGAGTTCTGCGATTCCTTATTTCTGCACCACAATATTTTCCTGCGAAGGATCAACATGCTGCATTTGCAGTTTATCGGTTGCTATCCGCTCTACGCGGCTGTGATCGCCCAGTGCGTTCTCTTCAAGAATCAGGTTGCGCCATTCGATATCGAGCGCATCACGCTCCAGCACCAGCTGTTCACGCTGCGCCGTTAACAGGCGCGTCTTGTGCGTGGTGGTCACGACGATCACCGAAGACACCAGCACTGCTATGAGCAGCAACAGCGGGATCTTGCCAAATCGCAGCAGGTCTCCACCGATAACACCGGGTAAGCTGTGGCGCTCGTTG
The DNA here is from genome assembly GCF_014193275.1 of Enterobacter sp. Sphag1F. Classification (NCBI taxonomy): domain Bacteria; kingdom Pseudomonadati; phylum Pseudomonadota; class Gammaproteobacteria; order Enterobacterales; family Enterobacteriaceae; genus Enterobacter; species Enterobacter sp. Sphag1F. Next base: position 134,815 of record NZ_JACHZD010000003.1, read on the forward strand.
CCAATCATGACGCCGTTCGCTCCGCGATACGTAATACCGAACTGCGCGCACGTGGGTTTTCGTTCACTTCAGCTTCACCAGGAATCAGCTTGCCCAGCGTTTTCAGTTCACGTCCGCCTAAAGCTTTGAGCTGCGACTCGGTCATCGGAATGCCTGCTGGCACCTGCGGACCGCGGCTCTGATCGCGCATAAAGCGCTTCACTAAGCGATCTTCCAGTGAGTGGAAGCTGATGATCGACAACCTGCCGCCTGGCGCGAGAACCGATAATGCCCCTTTCAGCGCGGTATCGATCTCTTCCAGCTCACTGTTGATCCAGATACGAATCGCCTGAAAAGTACGCGTTGCCGGATGCTTAAATTTGTCTTTGACGGGCATCGCGGCGGCAATCACCGTTGCCAGCTCTTTAGTGCGCGTCATCGGCTGTTCACGGTTGCGCTCAACGATGGCACGCGCAATACGTTTACCGAAACGCTCCTCACCGTAGGTTTTGATCACGAAAGCGATATCTGCCTCTTCCGCGCTCATCAGCCATTCAGCGGCTGATTGCCCGCGCGTTGGGTCCATACGCATATCCAGCGGCCCATCACGCATGAAGGAAAAACCGCGCTCGGCATCATCCAATTGCGGTGAAGAGACGCCCAGATCGAGTAGAACGCCATCGATCTTGCCAGTCAGCCCGCGCTCTTCGACGTATTCCGCTAATGCCGAAAACGGTCCGTGCACGATCGAAAAACGCGGATCGTTTATCTCAGCGGCTGCGGCTATCGCTTGCGGATCGCGATCAATCGCTATCAGTTGCCCTTTCTCGCCAAGCTGAGAAAGGATTAAGCGCGAGTGACCGCCGCGACCAAAAGTGCCATCGATATAAATGCCGTCTTCCCTGATATTGAGGCCGTTTACCGCCTCATCCAGCAGCACTGTGGTGTGTTTGAAATTTTCCTGCATAGCTATAGCGACAAGTCCTGCAACCGCTCAGATAAAGGCTCCTGAGCCGACTGTTCTGTGTCAATATCATCCTTAACTTGTTGATACCAGGTCTGTTCATCCCACAGCTCAAACTTGTTGAACTGTCCAACCAGCATCACTTCTTTGGTCAGGCCGGCGTGTTGGCGTAACGTGTTCGCCAACAACAAACGACCCGCATTATCCATCTGGCATTCACTGGCATGTCCTAACAGCAGTCGCTGTACGCGACGCTCGGCTGGATTCATGCTGGATAAGCGAGACAGCTTTTTCTCAATTATTTCCCATTCGGGCAGGGTATAAAGCAGCAGGCATGGCTGGTGGAGGTCAATGGTGCATACCATTTGCCCCTGAGACTCTGCGACAAGCAATTCACGATAGCGCGTTGGTACTGCTAATCGTCCTTTGCTGTCGAGATTGACTAACGTTGCTCCACGGAACATGCCAGCCTTACCCCTCAATCACCCGTTTTCACCACTTTATCCCACTTTTTACCACGAAACGAGTTTACGGAGCCGATGAAATCCTTGTCAAGCCGCAACGGCAAGTGAATATCACTATTTACATCGGGTGAAATTAATCAGTGAGGGAATTAATCGACATGGATTCGCAAAATAAAAAATTAACCTGATGAATAATTGAATAAAAATTTTCGCACATTGTAAAATGGCGAAAAATAAAGCGCTTTTACGCGGAATTATATTTGCCCTGCAATCTGCGACGACGGCGGCATTTTAGGGGATTTCTGAAAGGAAGCCCAGCATCATCGCGCCAGCTCTGCTACGCCTCGCTGCTGGAGATGTAAACAATTAAGAAAAGTCAGCAAGGTTAAATTGTTAGCTGGATTGGCGATTATTTACGCTTATTTACGCCGGAAGGTTCGCAGGAAATATCTGCAGGTTAAATTAACGCTGGGCAGCGAACTGCCCAACATTTCATTTAGCGCGGCGGCTTAATTGTCCGCGGCGGAATAAATTACGACGAATGCGGGTTAAACCCGGTTTCGGTTTACGCGGTTCATCCAGCGAGGCCAAAACCAGTTCCAGCACGCGCTCAGCCACGTCGCGATGACGCTGCCCCACCGCCAGTACCGGACATTCGAGGAAATCCAGCAATTCGTGGTCGCCAAAGGTGGCAATTGCCAGATCGGTTGGCAGGCGGCCATCACGCTTCAACGTAACGTCCATTACGCCCTGCAGCAGCCCAAACGACGTGGTGAACAGCGCTTCTGGCATCGGATGATCTTCGAGGTACTTCTCAAACAGCGTGGCAGCGGCGGCACGATCGAAGCTGTTGCAATAGATGTAATCAATGGGCCGTTCGTCGTCTTTCCACGCATCGCGGAAGCCGAGTTCACGCAGGAAACTCACCGACAATTCCGGCAGCGCCCCAAGGAACAGCACGTTTTTCACCGGTAGCTGACGCAATTCAGCCGCCAGCGCCTGCGCATCATCCTGATCGGCACCGACTACGCTGGTAAAGTGTTCACGATCCAGCGCGCGGTCCAGCGCGATAATCGGTAAAGGATCGTTGATCCAACGCTGATAGAACGGATGCTCTGGCGGCAGAGAAGTTGAAACGATGATGGCATCAACCTGACGCTGTAACAGATGCTCGATGCAGCGCATTTCGTTGTCCGGCTGATCTTCCGAGCAGGCAATCAAAAGCTGATAACCGCGCTGACGCGCCTGACGTTCCAGATAGTTGGCAATGCGCGTGTAACTGGTGTTTTCCAAATCAGGGATCACCAGACCAATTGAACGCGTGCGTCCGGCACGCAGCCCAGCCGCGACGGCATTCGGGTGATAGTTGTGTTCACGCACCACCGCCATCACTTTCTCGACGGTTTTTTCGCTGACACGATACTGCCGCGCTTTGCCATTGATTACATAGCTGGCCGTGGTGCGCGACACGCCTGCCAGGCGCGCAATTTCATCCAGTTTCACGGTGACACCTTAATTCTGATAAGCCAGCGCTGGCGAAAATATCCGCAGAGTAGCTATGGGTAAAACATTTGTAACATCTAACCGCAGAACACTACGCCGAGCAACCGCTTTTCTCTCGCATCCTGGATAAGCGCATAAAATAAAAAAACCCAGCATTTCGCCGGGTTAGAATCAGATGAAATCGTTACTTAAGGTGATTAACGCATTACGCGATCGCCGCGCGATACACCCACGATTCCTGAACGAGCCACTTCAACAATTTCTGCTACGTCGCGAACGGTGTTAAGAAACGCGTCGAGTTTATCGCTGGTGCCTGCCAGCTGAACCGTGTAAAGCGTTGGCGTGACATCGATAATCTGACCACGGAAAATTTCCGCGCTGCGCTTCACTTCTTCACGGCCGTAACCGCTGGCCTGGATTTTCACCAGCATGATTTCACGCTCAACGTAAGCGCCCTGCCCCAGCTCGCTGACACGTAACACGTCCACCAGCTTGTGCAGCTGCTTCTCGATCTGCTCCAGCACTTTCGCGTCACCAACCGTTTGAATCGTCATGCGTGACAAGGTCGGATCATCGGTTGGCGCGACAGTAAGGCTTTCGATGTTGTAACCACGTTGAGAGAACAGTCCCACTACTCGGGACAATGCGCCGGATTCGTTTTCCAGCAGAACAGATAAAATACGACGCATAATTAAGTCCTCTCCGTTTTGCTCAACCACATCTCATCCATCGAACCACCACGAATTTGCATCGGGTAAACGTGCTCGCTGCCGTCAATATTTACATCCACAAATACCAAACGGCCTTTCGCCAGCGTATCCAATGCCAGCTGCAGCTTCTCTTCAAGCTCCGCAGGATGCGCAATGGAGATACCCACATGACCATAAGCTTCCGCCAGACGCACGAAGTCAGGCAGCGATTGCATGTAAGACTGCGAGTGACGGCCGGAATAAATCATGTCCTGCCACTGCTTAACCATGCCGAGGAAGCCGTTGTTGAGGTTCAATACCAGCACCGGTAAATCGTACTGCAGCGCGGTCGACAGCTCCTGAATGTTCATCTGAATACTGCCATCGCCGGTCACGCAGATAACCGTTTCATCCGGCAGCGCCATCTTCACGCCCAGCGCAGCAGGCAAGCCGAAGCCCATGGTGCCCAAGCCACCGGAGTTGATCCAACGACGCGGCTTGTCGAACTGGTAATAAAGTGCGGCAAACATCTGATGCTGACCGACGTCAGAGGTGACGTAAGCTTCGCCTTTGGTCAAACGACAGATGGTTTCGATGACAGCCTGCGGCTTGATTTTGTCACTGGTGCGATCGAATTCCAGACACTTGCGGCCACGCCAGCCTTCAATGGTCTGCCACCAGTCGCGCAGGCTATCAAGCTCCTGCTTCGCATCGCTTTGCGCCAGCAGCTCTAACATCTGCGCCAACGTCTGCTTCGCATCGCCGACAATCGGAATGTCCGCGCTAACGGTTTTGGAGATCGACGTTGGATCGACATCGATATGCATGATGGTAGCGTTCGGGCAGTACTTCGCCAGATTGTTGGTGGTGCGGTCGTCAAAACGCACGCCAATACCGAAAATCAGATCGGCGTTGTGCATGGTCATGTTGGCTTCGTAAGTGCCGTGCATACCCAGCATGCCGATGCACTGACGATGCGTGCCAGGGAACACGCCCAAGCCCATCAGCGAGGTTGTCACCGGAATATTCAGTTGCTCAGCCAGCTGCAGCAATTCTGCTTCGCAGCCCGACATAATCGCCCCGCCGCCGGCGTAAATCACCGGCTTGTGTGCTGCCAGTAACGTTTGCAGCGCGCGCTTGATCTGTCCTTTATGGCCCTGAATGGTCGGATTGTAAGAGCGCATGCTCACCGTTTCCGGCCAGACGTATGGCAATTTGTTAGCTGGGTTAAGAATGTCTTTTGGCAGATCGATAACCACCGGCCCCGGACGACCGCTGGCTGCCAGCCAGAAGGCCTTTTTCAGCACGGTTGGGATCTCTTCGGCGTTTTTCACCAGGAAGCTGTGCTTCACCACCGGACGGGAGATGCCGACCATGTCGCACTCCTGGAACGCATCGTAACCAATCAGTGACGAAGGCACCTGACCCGACAGAATCACCATCGGGATCGAATCCATATAGGCGGTTGCAATACCGGTAATCGCGTTGGTGGCGCCCGGACCGGAAGTCACTAGCACCACGCCCACTTCACCGGTCGCACGCGCAAGGCCATCGGCCATGTGTACCGCGCCTTGTTCATGACGGACCAATACGTGGTCAATACCACCGACCGTTTGCAGCGCATCGTAAATATCGAGCACCGCTCCGCCCGGATAACCGAATACCTGCTTAACGCCCTGATCGATTAACGAACGGACGACCATTTCGGCTCCTGACAACATCTCCATTTTCTGCCTCCAGGCTTGAGGGACTGAATCCACTGACGTTCGCGTTTCCCGCACGCCACTGATATCCGGCCCCCGATCGCCAATTAAGATCAAAACCTTATGTTTATGCTCAGAAGGCGGCGTTCTGTCCGCCTTCCAGGTACAGGGAATCTACTTGAGTTAATTCTTTTAAGAGTAGGTCGATTACCATAACCGCAGACAACCCGACCTGCAAACGCCAGGACGCCACGTCGCGCCCAATCCGGCAATAAAGGCACTGATGCGTGATTATTGCCTGCGAGGATTAAACTAATGCTTTGTCATAACCACAGAGGAAAATGCTGGTTTAGAGATTATTTGCAGCGTGTTCTAAGAAATATGATTTTCATATTGCCTGACCACTCAGTCCACAATCTTTTGTGATAATTACTTTCTGGCGTGATTAGCTATAAAACGGCCTGTTCACATCATATTGTTCTTAACAACAAGCCTAATCTTGTTTTACCAGCAATGTGCATTGTTGACATAAGGCAATAATTATCAATCAGTTAAAATAAATTCTATTTTCTAAACGATTTTTTAAATGGAGGGATTCACCTATCCTGTTACTAATTAATGCCATTGCTCTGCGCAGCTGAAAAATCACAGCACATCTCCCTTCTTACCTCACAGAAATACCCTTGCACTTAAGGTTGACTTCACACGTCAATTCCAGTACCAATATGTGCATCCAAAAATTTACGAGGTTTGAATCATGTTTCATTCTTTCCGCCTACTCGGTCTACTACTAAACGCATCCAGTTTGCGCGGTAGACTCGTGGGCGGAATCAATAACTGATTCGAACCTGCTGAAGTTTAAGAAACCCGCGCCAATGCGCGGGTTTTTTTATGCTCGTAGCACCGGCAACGTTAATGCATAAGGAAGATTACGATGAGCCAGCAAGTTATTATTTTCGATACCACTCTGCGTGATGGCGAACAGGCTTTACAGGCCAGCCTGAGTGTTAAAGAAAAACTGCAAATCGCTCTGGCGTTGGAACGTATGGGCGTGGATGTGATGGAAGTGGGCTTCCCCGTTTCCTCTCCAGGCGATTTTGAATCCGTACAAACCATCGCTCGTACCATTAAAAACAGCCGCGTCTGCGGACTGGCACGCTGCGTTGAGAAGGACATTGACGCCGCATACGAATCACTGCGTGTGGCTGAAGCGTTCCGTATTCACACCTTCATCGCGACTTCGCCGATGCACATCGCCACCAAATTGCGCAGCACGCTGCCGGAAGTGATTGAACGCGCGGTGCACATGATCAAACGCGCTCGCAACTACACCGACGACGTTGAGTTCTCCTGTGAAGATGGCGGTCGTACGCCAATCGACGATTTGTGCCGCATGGTTGAAGCCGCGATCAATGCCGGTGCAACCACCATCAACATCCCGGACACCGTTGGCTACACCTTGCCAGGCGAATACGCCAACATCATTGGCCAATTGGAGGCTCGCGTTCCCAACATCGATAAAGCCATCTTGTCCGTTCATACCCATGACGATTTGGGTATGGCGACCGGCAACGCCATCGCCGCAGTATTGGCCGGTGCGCGTCAGGTTGAAGGCACATTAAACGGTTTAGGTGAGCGCGCCGGTAACTGTGCGCTGGAAGAAGTGATCATGGCGATCAAAACCCGCCAGCAGATCATGAATGTCCACACCAACATCAATCATCAGGAAATCTACCGCACCAGCCAAACCGTTAGCCAAATCTGCAACATGCCGATTCCAGCCAACAAAGCGGTGGTCGGTTCTAACGCCTTCGCCCACTCTTCCGGTATTCACCAGGATGGCGTGCTGAAGAACCGCGAAAACTATGAAATCCTGACGCCGGAATCTATCGGCCTGCACAAAATCCAGCTGAACCTGACTTCCCGCTCTGGCCGCGCAGCGGTGAAACACCGCATGGAAGAGATGGGTTACAAAGAGTCTGATTACAACCTCGACACCTTGTACGACGCCTTCCTGAAGCTGGCCGACAAGAAAGGCCAAGTCTTCGATTACGATCTGGAAGCGTTAGCCTTCATTAACAAGCAGAACGAAGAGCCAGAATATTTCCAGTTGAACGAATTCAACGTGCAGACCGGCTCAAGCGTGACCGCGACGGCCTCCGTGCAGTTAGGCTGCGGTGAAGAGACCAAAGCGGACGCCGCAACCGGTAACGGTCCGGTTGATGCGGTTTATCAGGCGATCAACCGCATCACCGGCTTTGAAGCCGAACTGATCAACTACAAGTTGACGGCAAAAGGCCACGGCGAGAACGCGCTGGGTCAGGTCGATATCGTGGTCAACTACAACGGTCGTAAATTCCACGGCGTTGGCCTGGCGACCGATATCGTCGAATCATCGGCGAAAGCGATGGTGAACGCGTTGAACAATATTTGGCGTGCTAAGCAGGTGGAAAAAGAACTGCAGCGTAAATTTAAAGATCAGAAGGAAACGGTGTAACTATGTCTAAGTCTTCTCATATCGCGGTATTGCCAGGCGACGGAATTGGTCCGGAAGTGATGGCGCAGGCCATGAAAGTTCTCGACGCAATTCGTACGCGTTTCGACATGCGTATCACCACCAGCGAATATGATGTTGGCGGTATCGCCATCGATCGTCATGGTGAACCGCTGCCACCGGCTACCGTTGCTGGCGCAGAGCAAGCGGATGCGATTCTGTTTGGTTCGGTAGGAGGCCCGAAATGGGAACATCTGCCGCCTGCACAGCAACCTGAGCGCGGCGCGCTGCTGCCGCTGCGTAAGCACTTCAAGCTGTTCAGCAACCTGCGCCCTGCGGCGTTGTATAAAGGTCTGGAAGCGTTCTGCCCGCTGCGCAGCGATATCGCCGAGCGCGGTTTCGACATCCTGTGCGTGCGTGAATTGACCGGCGGCATCTACTTCGGTCAGCCGAAAGGCCGTGAAGGCAGCGGCCCACATGAGCGCGCTTTCGATACTGAGGTTTATCACCGTTTCGAAATCGAGCGCATTGCGCGTATCGCGTTTGAATCAGCGCGTAAGCGCCGCAACATCGTTACCTCAATCGATAAAGCCAACGTGTTGCAGACTTCCGTGATGTGGCGCGAGATTGTCAACGAAGTGGCAAAAGATTATCCGGATGTGCAGTTGAGCCACATGTATATCGATAACGCCACCATGCAGCTGATTAAAGATCCATCACAGTTTGACGTGCTGCTGTGTTCTAACCTGTTTGGCGACATCCTGTCAGACGAATGCGCGATGATTACCGGTTCGATGGGCTTGCTGCCTTCTGCCAGCCTGAACGAAGAAGGTTTTGGCCTGTTTGAGCCAGCGGGCGGTTCCGCACCGGATATCGCCGGTCAGAACATTGCCAACCCGATTGCGCAAATTCTGTCGCTGTCACTGCTGCTGCGTTACAGCCTGAATGCGGATGAAGCAGCCGCAAGCATTGAACGCGCTGTCAGCCGCGCGTTGGAAGCGGGTTATCGTACCCGTGATTTGGCCGGTGACGGCAAGGCCGTGAGCACAGATGAGATGGGCAGCATCATTGCCGGTTTCATCGCCGAGGAAAAATAATAAAATGAAAAGCTTATACCAGAAGTTATTTGATGCACATGTCGTCCACGAAACGCCTAACGAAACCCCGTTACTCTATATCGATCGCCATCTGATCCATGAAGTGACGTCACCGCAGGCCTTTGATGGCCTGCGCGCGCACGGCCGCAAAGTGCGCCAGCCGTCGAAAACCTTCGCCACCATGGATCACAACGTTTCGACGCAGACCAAAGATATTAATGCGTCTGGCGAGATGGCGCGTATTCAGATGCAAGAGCTGATCAAGAACTGTGCTGAGTTCGGCATTCAGCTGTATGACCTGAATCACCCGTTCCAGGGCATCGTGCACGTGATTGGGCCAGAGCAAGGCATGACGTTGCCGGGCATGACCATCGTGTGCGGCGATTCCCACACCGCCACCCACGGCGCGTTCGGTTCACTGGCATTCGGTATTGGTACTTCCGAAGTTGAGCATGTGTTTGCCACCCAAACCCTGAAACAGGGCCGCGCGAAAACCATGAAGATTGAAGTGCTGGGCGAAGCTGCGCCGGGCATCACTGCCAAAGACATCGTATTGGCGATCATCGGTAAAACCGGCAGCGCTGGCGGTACCGGTCACGTTGTCGAATTCTGTGGCCCAGCGATCGAAGCGCTGAGCATGGAAGGCCGTATGACGCTGTGTAACATGGCGATTGAAATGGGTGCTAAAGCGGGCCTGGTTGCGCCGGATGACACCACTTTCGCTTACCTCAAAGACAAGCAGTTCGCGCCGAAGGGCGAGCAGTGGGAACAAGCTGTCGCTTACTGGCGCACGCTGAAGTCCGACAGCGATGCCAAATTCGACAGCATCGTCACGCTGCACGCCGAAGATATCGCCCCGCAAGTGACCTGGGGCACCAATCCAGGCCAGGTGATGGCGGTTGATCAAGCGATCCCGAATCCACAATCCTTTGCCGATCCGGTTGAGCGCGCTTCTGCTGAGAAAGCGCTGGCGTATATGGATCTGCAGCCAGGCATCAAACTGACTGACGTGGCGATCGATAAAGTGTTTATCGGTTCCTGCACCAACTCACGTATTGAAGATCTGCGTGCCGCTGCTGCGATTGCTAAAGGTCGCAAAGTGGCACCGGGCGTAGTAGCGATGGTGGTACCAGGTTCCGGTCCGGTGAAAGCACAAGCCGAAGCTGAAGGTCTGGACAAAATCTTCCTCGAAGCCGGTTTTGAATGGCGTTTACCGGGTTGCTCGATGTGTCTGGCAATGAACAATGACCGCCTCAATCCGGGCGAACGTTGCGCATCAACCAGCAACCGTAACTTTGAAGGCCGTCAGGGCCGCGGTGGACGTACGCATCTGGTGAGCCCGGCGATGGCCGCTGCGGCTGCCGTGACCGGTCGTTTTGCCGACATTCGTGAATTGACTCAGGGAGCGTAAACCATGGCGAACAAATTTACTCAACACAGCGGAATTGTGGCGCCATTGGATGCGGCCAACGTCGACACTGATGCCATCATTCCTAAGCAGTTCCTGCAGAAAGTGACGCGCACCGGTTTTGGCGCGCACCTGTTCCACGACTGGCGTTTTGAAGATGATGCGGGCACCGTGCCAACCGCCAGCTTTGTGCTGAACAAACCTGAGTTCAAAGGCACCAGCATTTTGCTGGCGCGTGAGAACTTTGGCTGCGGCTCATCGCGTGAGCACGCGCCGTGGGCGCTGACCGACTTCGGTTTCCATGTGGTGATCGCGCCAAGCTTCGCCGACATCTTCTATGGCAACAGCTTCAACAACCAGCTGCTGCCGGTGAAGTTGAGTGATAAAGAAGTGGATGAGATGTTCAAACTGGTCGCTGCGCAGCCGGGCGTTAGCTTCACCGTGGATCTGGAAGCGCAAACTGTTACTGCAGACGATAAGACATATAGCTTCGAAATCGACAGCTTCCGCCGTCACTGCATGATCAACGGTCTCGACAGCATTGGCCTGACGCTGCAACACGAAGCGTCAATCTCCAGCTACGAAACCAATCAGCCCGCGTTCTTACGCTAAGGCAACAAGGGCGACGTGATGTCGCCCTTCTCCTTTATACATCCCGCACGCGCGACGCCAATCCCAACGCTAACACCGCCAGTCCCAACGCCAGCCAGTAAACCGACTCATGACCAAAGCGCTCGCTCATGGTGCCCTGAATGATGCCAGCGATGATCATGCCGGTGGAAATCGAGGTGGTGAATAGCGTCGTCGCCGCACCCGCGCGGCCCGGCATTAAATCCTGGAACCACAACATGCCAATCCCGGCGATGATGCCGATAAAGGCAGCGTTGAATAGTTGCAGCACCATCAATGCAGTACGCGACTGGAACATCACCAATCCGAGATAAAACACAATCGCCGCCGCCAGCGCCAGCAGCATCAGTTTGCGTTTGCCGGTGCGCCGCGCGTAATGCCCGGCCAGTAGCATGATTGGAATCTCCAGCCCGGCGGCAGTGCCCATCAGCAATCCCGCCAGCTTCTCCGGTAGGCCAAGCGTAGAGCTGATATACAGCGGCATATCAATGATATACATGGTGTTGCACGCCCACATGGTGACGGAGGCGATAAACAGCAACCGCACCTGGCTGTCTTTCCACGGGCTCAGCTGCGTCAGCACCTCTTCAGGCGATGCCACCACGCGCGGCACCGACGGCAAGGTACGCCAGATCAGCAGCATGCTCAGCAGGAAAATCCCCGCCGCCACGCAAAACAGCGTCACAAAGCCGTAGTTGAGCGCCAGCGCAAACGACAGCGGCGGCCCAATCACCCACGCCAGCGACAGCTGCGCACGCATCACCGAGCTGAACATCACCACTTCGCGCGCTGATTGATCGGCATATTCCCGCGCGAGGGCGAACACCTGCGGAATCGACACGCTGGCCAGCGCCGACAAAAACACGCCCAGCGTCACCAGCGTTAAATAGTGGCGATTGAAGGCAAACAGCAGCGCATTCAGCGTCGCCATCAGGCAGCAAAACAGAATCAGGTTGCGGCGATCGCCCTGGTTATCGGAGCGTTTCGCCATCAGCAGGCTAATCACAATCCCGGCGATCGCATTGATGGTAAAGAATAAGCCGACCCAGAATGGACTCACCTGCACTTCACGCGTCAGAAACAGGCTCAGCGTCGGCGCCTGCAGCGCACCGGCCACGCCGGTCATAAACGACACTGCCATAAATGAGAGATAGACCGGATTGATGCGACGTTGACGCGTTAACAGCGATTTCATGCAGAAATCCCTTTGCGGATAAAAAAAGGTAGAGAAATGAGGGTAGAAGATTCTACAGCAAAACGAAAAAAGCCAGCAGATAAAGCGCTGCTGGCGGTGAAAATGCACCCTACTCAGAAAGAGGTTCCACGTCGGCGGAACCGCTGGCAGAGCGCCATTCGTTGCTGAATGCCTCCCGCTCTTCCATTACCGTGCAGTATGCCTCTAATATGAGGCAGGAAAAACTGAGCGATTCTGACAAGGAGTTCCCCTTTTATGTCCTCATCACGTTTGCAGCAGCAATTCATCCGCTTATGGCAAAGCTGTCAGGGGCAGGATCAGGAAACCACGCTCAACGAGCTGGCGGATCTGCTGCACTGCTCGCGCCGGCATATGCGTAACCTGCTTAACGCCATGCAGAGTGAAGGCTGGCTGATTTGGCAGGCGGAAGCGGGACGCGGCAAGCGCTCGATGCTGAGTTTCTGCTATACCGGCCTGGCGCTCCAGCAGCAGCGTGCTGAGGATCTATTGGAGCAGGATCGCATCGAACAGTTAGTGCAGCTGGTGGGTGATAAAAATCAGGTGCGCCAAATGATCGCGGCGCATTTAGGTCGCAGCTTCCGCCAGGGCAAACACATTCTGCGCGTACTCTATTACCGTCCGCTGCCCAATCTGCTGCCCGGTTCGCCGCTGCGCCGCTCGGAAACCCATCTGGCGCGACAAATTTTCAACGGCCTGATGCGCATAAATGAGGAAAAGGGGGAAATCGAACCCGATATCGCCCATCACTGGCAGCAAACCTCGCCGCTGCAGTGGCGCTTCTTCCTGCGCCCGGCGATCCGTTTTCATCATGGTCGTGAGCTGGAAATGGAGGATGTGATTGCTTCGCTGGAACGCGTGCGCAGCCAGCCGCTGTTTTCTCACATCAGTAAACTGGATTCGCCCGCGCCCTGGACGCTGGATATCCATCTGAGCCAGCCGGACGATTGGTTGCCATGGCTGCTGGCCAGCGTCAGCGCGATGATCCTGCCGCGCGAATGGCCAACGCTGCGTCAGTTTGCCCGCCAGCCGATTGGCACCGGCCCGTACAGCGTGGTGCGCAATCAGCAAACGCAGCTGAAGATCGCCGCTTTCGATGATTACTTTGGCTATCGCGCGCTGATTGACGATGTGTCAATTTGGGTGCTGCCGGAGATCAGCGATGAACTGGTGTACGCCGGAGTCAAACTGCAAGGCGAAACCGCCGATGAAAAATCGGAAGAGAGCCGTCTGGAAGAAGGCTGCTACTTTCTGCTTTACGATCAGCGCTCCGCATTGGGCCGCGATGCGCATTTCCGCCGCTGGGTGAGTTATCTGTTTAATCCAATCGCCTTATTGAATCATGCTGGCGTCGGCTATCAGCGTTACTGGTTCCCCGCTTATGGCTTGCTGCCACGCTGGCACCATCGCCGCGATCTCACGCCCGCCGACAAGCCAGCAGGTTTAACCCAACTGACGCTGAGCTGGTACAGCCATCACGTTGAGCATGAAGGTATCGCCAACGCGCTGCGACCGCTGCTGGCGCAGCAAGGTGTTGAGCTAATCACCCGCGTTGTGAGCTACGAAGAGTGGTTCGAGGGCGAAGGTGAAAGTGACATCTGGCTCGGCAGCGTCAACTTTACCTTGCCGCTGGAGTACGCGCTGTTCGCCCAACTGTTTGAGCTGCCGTTGATGCATCACTGCATCCCCATTGACTGGCAAGCCGATGCCGCGCGCTGGCGGCAAAAGGATTTACCCTTGGCGGATTGGAGTAAACAGCTGATCGACAGCGACTATCTGCATCCGCTGTTCCATCACTGGCTGCTGCTGGAAGGACAGCGCAGTATGCGCGGCGTGCGTCTCAATACGCTCGGCTGGTTTGACTTCAAATCAGCCTGGTTTGCGCCGCCGGAGCTGTGATCCTTTCGCGCTGTCATATAAATGTCTAGAATGAGCCGTTCTCAACGGGGTGCCTTGAAATCAGGGCTGAGAGAAACCCGTCGAACCTGATCCGGCTAATACCGGCGTAGGGATTTGAGATGTCTCACTCCTCAGATCCTTTGCGACTCGACCTTATCTTCTCCTCAAGGAGCGCAAAGTGTTAAACAAAGTTTTGCCTGTGTTGCTGCTGGTTGCGGCACCGGCTTTCGCCGCCAAACCGGTTCTCACCGTTTACACCTACGATTCGTTCTCTGCCGATTGGGGCCCCGGTCCAGCGGTAAAAAAAGCCTTTGAAGCGCAGTGCGGCTGCGAACTGAAGTACGTAGCGCTGGAAGATGGCGTATCGCTGCTCAATCGTGTGCGCATGGAAGGCAAAAACAGCAAAGCTGATGTGGTGCTGGGGCTGGATAACAATCTGGTGCAGGCAGCAGAGAAAACCGGCCTGTTTGCCAAAAGCAGCGTTGATACCAAGGCACTAACGTTGCCAGATGGCTGGCACAACGACACCTTCATCCCGTTCGATTATGGCTACTTCGCCTTCGTCTACGATAAAAACAAGCTGAAGAATCCGCCGAAAAGCCTGAAAGAACTGGTCGAAAGCCCGGAAAAATGGCGCGTGATTTATGAAGATCCGCGCACCAGCACGCCGGGCCTTGGCCTGCTGCTGTGGATGCAGAAAGTCTATGGCGACAATGCGTCTGACGCATGGCAGAAGCTGGCACAAAAAACCGTTACCGTCACCAAAGGCTGGAGTGAAGCTTACGGCCTGTTCCTGAAGGGCGAAGGCGATCTGGTGTTGAGCTACACCACTTCTCCGGCTTATCACATTATCGAAGAGAAGAAAGAGAACTACGCCGCCGCCGAATTTAGCGAAGGCCACTATTTGCAGGTGGAAGTTGCCGCGCAGCTCGCCAGCAGCAAACAGCCCAAGCTGGCGCAGCAGTTCATGCAGTTTATGGTTTCTCCGGCCTTCCAGCAGACCATTCCCACCGGCAACTGGATGTATCCGGTGATCAAAAGCGAACTGCCAGCCGGTTATCAAGCTTTGCAGGTGCCCGCCAAGGCGTTGCAATTCACGCCAACTGAAGTGGCCGACCATCGCGCCGCGTGGATCAGCGCATGGCAAAGCGCCGTTAGCCGTTAATGCCCGGCTGGTTAATTCCCGGTAGCGCCATCGCGCTGTTGCTGTGCGCGGTGGCGCTGCTGGCGTTTGGCGCATTGGTGATGGTTGCGCCGGCCACCGACTGGCGTGCGCTGCTCGACGACAGTTATCTGCATCATGTGCTGCTGTTCTCGTTTGAGCAGGCGCTGTTGTCGGCGCTGTTGTCGGTGCTGCCCGCAATCCTGCTGGCCCGCGCCCTCTATCGCCGTCGTTTTCCCGGTCGCAACCTGTTGCTGCGCCTGTGCGCCATGACGCTGGTGCTGCCGGTGCTGGTGGCGGTGTTTGGCTTGCTCAGCGTGTATGGTCGCAGCGGCTGGCTGGCACAACTGTGCGCGGCCATTGGCTTTGACTACCACTTTTCACCGTACGGCCTGCAGGGCATTCTGCTGGCGCACGTCTTCTTTAACCTGCCGCTGGCGACGCGCCTGCTGTTACAGGCGCTGGAGAGCATTCCCGGCGAGCAGCGGCAAGTCGCCGCCCAGCTTGGCCTGCGTGGCTGGAATCTGTTTCGCTGGCTGGAATGGCCGTGGCTACGCCGTCAGATTCTGCCGACGGCGGCGCTGATCTTTATGCTCTGTTTCGCCAGCTTCGCCACGGTGCTGGCGCTGGGCGGCGGACCGCAGGCCACCACGCTGGAACTGGCGATCTATCAGGCGCTGAATTTCGACTACGATCCGGGCCGCGCGGCGCTGCTGGCGCTGTTACAGCTCGGTTGCTGTTTGCTGCTGGTGTTGCTGAGCCAGCGCTTTAGCAAAGCCATTCCCACCGGCAGCCAGAACATTCGCGGCTGGCGCGATCCGCAGGATTCATGGCAGGCGCGCATCAGCGATACTGTATTGATTGGCTTGGCGCTGCTGCTGCTTTTACCGCCGCTGGCGGCGGTAATCGTCGATGGTTTGCGCGGCGGCGTCGCCGGTGCACTGCAACAAGCGGCGCTGTGGCAAGCCACCTTTACCTCGCTGCGCATCGCCATCGGTGCTGGCCTGCTTTGCGTGGTGCTGACCATGATGCTGCTGTGGAGCAGCCGCGAACTGCGACAGCGCCACAACGTGATAGCGGCGCAGGCGATGGAGATGAGCGGCATGCTAATTCTGGCGATGCCGGGCATTGTGCTGGCGAGCGGTTTCTTCCTGCTGTTCAACGCCACCGTCGGTCTGCCGCAGCGCGCCGATGGTTTAGTGATCTTTACTAATGCCCTGATCGCCATCCCTTACGCCATGAAAGTGCTGGAGAATCCGATGCGCGATATCAGCGCCCGTTACAGCCAGCTCTGCGCTTCACTCGGCATCTCCGGCTTCAACCGTTTGCGGCTGATTGAGCTGCGCGCGCTGAAACGTCCAATTGCTCAGGCGCTGGCGTTTGCCTGCGTGCTGTCGATTGGCGATTTCGGCGTGGTCGCGCTGTTTGGCAGCGCCGATTTCCGCACGCTGCCCTTCTATCTGTTCCAGCAGATTGGCGCCTATCGCGGTGCGGACGGCGCCGTCACTGCGCTACTGCTGCTGCTGCTCTGCTTGCTACTCTTTACTCTGATGGAAAAATTACCGGGTCGCCATGCTGACACTGAATAACCTCACTTACCTTTATCAGCATCTGCCGATGCGCTTCAGTTTTGCGGCGCAGGCCGGTGAACGTCTGGCGATCCTCGGTCCGAGCGGCGCGGGGAAAAGTACCTTGCTGAGTCTAATTGGCGGTTTTTTGCCGATCAATCAAGGCGCGCTGGTGATGAACGACGTCGATCATACTCACAGCGTGCCGTCGGCGCGTCCGGTTTCCATGCTGTTCCAGGAGAACAACCTTTTTCCGCATCTGACGGTGCAGCAAAACATGGCGCTGGGGCTACATCCGGGCCTGAAACTGACGCGTGAACAGCAGCAGCAAGTCGTGGCTATCGCCGAGCAAACTGGCCTGCAGACAATGCTCGCGCGTTTGCCTGGCGAACTTTCCGGTGGCCAGCGTCAGCGCGTGGCATTGGCGCGTTGCCTGCTGCGCAATCAGCCGATTTTGCTGCTGGATGAGCCTTTCTCAGCGCTGGATCCGGCGCTGCGCAACGAGATGCTGCAACTGGTTCGTTCGGTATGCGAAAGCCGCAACATCACCTTATTGATGGTGTCGCACAGTCTGGAAGATGCTCAGCAAATTGCGCCGCGCAGTTTGGTGATCGTCGATGGGCGCATCTATTGGGATGGCAGCACTGAGAGTTTGGTGCGTGGTGAAAGTGAGGCGGCCGCCATCCTTGGCGTGACATCGCGTTAAGCGAAGAAGACTTTCCACAGCAGGTGACGGAAGATCGGCATCATTGGATGGAACTGGATAGCGATAAACGCGCCCAAACCAATTGCCGCCATCAGCGGAGCCAGCCAGCGCAGGCGCGCAGTCGGCAGATATTTCGTTGCCCAATCGACGGTTTTTCCGCTGCGCCACCAGCGCCACAGCAGCCAGCCACCGATCCACAGCAGCAGCGCCACCAGCAACAGCAACCACTTAAAGCTGCCGCCCTGCGCGGCCTGCGGCACGTCAATCGCCACGCCCGCCAGAATGCCCGGCATCAAATAAGCGGGTGGCCAGAGAATACAACCAATCAGGTTAGGCGGCAGAAACTTGCGCACCGGCAGCTCCAGCATGCCGGCCGCCAGCGGAATCAGCGGACGCGTCGGCCCAACAAAACGCCCCACCAAAATGGTGAGCATGCTGTGCTGGTGCAATGCATGTTCGGTTTTATCCAGCAAGCCCTTGTATTTCTGTATGTATTTCCAACGATGCAGCGGCCCCTGAAATTTCCAGCCGATGCCATACGAAACCCAATCCCCGATCAGGCAGCCAGCAAAACCTGCCGCCCACGCCGGGTAAAGACCAATTTGTCCACTGCCGACCAGCGCCCCAAGGCTGGCCATTAATACCGTGCCCGGCAACAGCAATCCCACGAAGGCCAGCGACTCAAGGAAAGTCACCAGCGCAACGGCGATCAGCGCGTACTCCAGCGATTGCGAAAACAGGTGTTGAATCCAGGCTTCCATAAATATCCTCTGCGGAATATAGAGGCTGGATTGTCCAGAGCATACTCATGGTCGTCAAGGCAAGAATTGTAGGCTTTTCCGTCATCCTTCAAATTGCAGGTGCGTTGGCTGCGTGCGCTCGCCCCAGTCACTTACTGATGTAAGCTCCCGGGGACTTACGCACTTGCCGCCTTCCTGCAATTCGAATGATGTTGGAAAAGGGAACCAAATACACTGTATAAACATCCATGTTATACTTCATGCAATTCATTCTCTGGAGTTCACGTGACCGATCCGCGCGCAGGTTTTCTGCTTACCCGACATTGGCGAGATACGCCGACCGGCAGCGAAGTGGTGCTATGGCTGGCAACCGACAGCGGCCCGCAGCGGCTGGTGCTACCTACCCAGGAATCCGTGGCGTTTGTGCCCGAGGAGTTTCGCACGCAAACCGAAGCGCTGATCCGCGATGAGCGACACACACGCCTGCAAACGCTGGAGCTGAAGGATTTCCGCCGCCGCCCGGTGTTTGGCCTCTATTGTCGCAGCAATCGCCAGCTGCAAAATCTGGAAAAGCGCCTGCGTGAAAACGGTATTCCGGTGTATGAAGCGGATATTCGTCCACCTGAACGCTATTTGATGGAGCGCTTTATCACCGCGCCGGTGTGGTTTAGCGGTGAAACGCGCGGCGACAGCGTGGTCAACGCGCGCCTGAAGCCGCATCCTGATTACCGTCCACAGCTGAAATGGGTATCGCTGGATATCGAAACCACTCAGCACGGCGAGCTCTACTGCATCGGGCTGGAAGGCTGCGGTCAGCGCCAGGTTTACATGCTTGGTCCGCCCAACGGCGATGCCAGCACGCTCGATTTTGATCTGATCTATGTTGATAGCCGCCCGCAACTGCTTGAGCAGCTCAACGCATGGTTTGAGCAGCATGAACCGGATGTGATTATCGGCTGGAACGTAGTGCAGTTCGACTTGCGCGTATTGCAGAAACACGCCGATCGCTACGGCATTCCGCTGCGTTTAGGACGTCACAAGCAGGCGCTGGAGTGGCGCGAGCACGGCTTCAAACCCGGCGTGTTCTTCGCGCAGGCGACGGGCCGCTTGATTATCGATGGCATCGACGCGCTCAAATCCGCCTTCTGGGATTTCCCCTCTTTCAGCCTTGAAGCGGTGTCGCGCCAGCTGCTGGGCGAAGGCAAAGCCATCGACAATCCATGGGATCGCATGGAGGAGATCAACTGGCGCTTTGCCAACGATAAGCCGGCGCTGGCGAAATATAACCTCAAAGATTGCGAGTTGGTGACGCGCATCTTCCAGCACACCGCCATCATGCCGTTCCTGCTGGAACGCGCCACGGTGAACGGTTTAGCGGTGGATCGTCACGGCGGTTCGGTGGCGGCCTTTGGTCATCTCTATATCCCGCGTATGCATCGCGCCGGTTTCGTGGCGCCGAATCTCGGCGAAGTGGCGCCGGAAGCCAGCCCCGGCGGCTACGTGATGGATTCGCGGCCCGGCCTGTACGATTCGGTGCTGGTGCTGGATTACAAAAGCCTCTATCCCTCAATTATTCGTACCTTCCTCATCGATCCCGTTGGGCTGGTCGAAGGCCTGGCGCATCCGGATGACGCCGATTCGGTGCCAGGTTTTCGCAACGCGCGCTTTTCCCGCCAAACACACTGCTTACCGGCGATTGTCGAGCAGATTTGGCAAGGCCGTGAAGCCGCCAAGCGCGACAACAACAAACCGCTGTCGCAGGCGCTGAAGATCATCATGAATGCTTTTTATGGCGTGCTCGGCACCAGCGCCTGCCGCTTCTTCGATCCGCGCCTCGCCTCATCCATTACCCTGCGCGGCCACGCCATCATGCAGCAAACGCGCGAGCTGATTGAAGCTGAAGGCTTTGATGTCATTTACGGCGATACTGATTCCACCTTCGTCTGGCTAAAAGGCGCGCGCAGTGAAGCAGAGGCGACAGCGATTGGTCGTCACCTCGCTGAACAGGTTAATGGCTGGTGGCAGCAGCATCTGCAATCGACTTATGGGCTGGAGAGCGCGCTGGAGCTGGAGTATGAAACCCACTTCAGCCGTTTTCTGATGCCAACCATTCGCGGCGCCGAACAGGGCAGCAAAAAGCGTTATGCCGGCATGATTCGCAGTGATGGCGGTGAGCGGCTGGTGTTTAAAGGCCTAGAATCGGTGCGCACCGACTGGACGCCGCTGGCGCAGCAGTTCCAGCAAACTCTCTATGGCCGCATTTTCCGTGGCGAGCCGTGGCAGGATTACATTCGCGAAACGGTCGCACAGCTGCTGGCCGGGGAACTCGACGATCAGCTGGTATATAAAAAACGCCTGCGTCGCGCGCTGAAAGATTATGAGCGTAATGTGCCGCCACACGTGCGCGCTGCGCGCCTCGCCGATGAGCACAACCGCAAGCTGCAGCGCCCGTTGCAGTATCAAAATGGCGGCTCAATTCGCTATGTGATGGCAACAGCCGGCCCGGAACCGCTTGAGGCGCGGAATACGCCCCTCGACTACGATCATTACGTCACTAAACAGCTGCAGCCGGTGGCTGACGGCATTTTACCGTTCGTCGGTGATGACTTTGCTACACTCATTACTGGGCAGCTGGGGCTTTTTTGACAGGTGACGAATGCCTTGCCATCCAGTACCATAGCGCCCTTCCTGATTCTCAC
This sequence comes from Enterobacter sp. Sphag1F, assembly GCF_014193275.1. Lineage (NCBI taxonomy): Bacteria > Pseudomonadati > Pseudomonadota > Gammaproteobacteria > Enterobacterales > Enterobacteriaceae > Enterobacter > Enterobacter sp. Sphag1F. Next base: position 155,733 of record NZ_JACHZD010000003.1, read on the forward strand.
CGCACACACAATCTGACCAAACACCCGTTTGGCGGTTGGGTATTGCCTGAGTACAGGTGAACTTCTTTATGGCATGTCAGAGAGTCGAGCAAAAAATATATGGTTTTTACACTGGGTCAACGCTGGATTAGTGATACGGAAAGTGAACTGGGATTGGGCACGGTGGTCGCGATCGATACGCGCATGATCACCATGCTTTTTCCGGCAACCGGCGAAAACCGCCTGTATGCCCGAAATGATTCTCCGGTTACTCGTGTGATTTTCAATCCGGGTGACACCATCACCAGCTACGAAGGCTGGCAGATGTGCGTCGATGAAGTCCGCAACGAAAACGATTTAATGACTTACATCGGCACGCGTCTCGACACCGAAGAAACCGGCGTCGTCATGCGCGAAGTGATGCTGGACAGCAAACTGGTATTCAGCAAGCCGCAGGATCGCCTGTTCGCCGGTCAGCTCGACCGCATGGACCGCTTTGCGCTGCGTTTCCGCGCGCGCAAATATCACAGCGAGCAATACCGCCTGCCGATCAGCGGCCTGCGCGGTATGCGCACCAACCTGATTCCGCATCAGCTGCACATCGCCCACGATGTTGGCCGTCGTCACGCGCCGCGCGTACTGCTGGCGGATGAAGTGGGCTTGGGTAAAACCATTGAAGCCGGGATGATTATCCAGCAACAGCTGCTGGCAGGTCGTGCCGAGCGCGTGCTGATTGTGGTGCCGGAAACGCTGCAACATCAGTGGCTGGTGGAAATGCTGCGTCGCTTCAACCTGCGCTTTGCGCTGTTTGATGACGACCGCTACACCGAAGCGCAGCACGACAGCGACAACGCCTTTGAAACCGAGCAGCTGATTATCTGTTCGCTCGATTTTGTGCGCCGTAACAAGCAGCGTCTTGAACTGCTGGCCGATGCCGAGTGGGATCTGCTGGTGGTCGATGAAGCGCACCATCTGGCATGGAGCGAAGACGCACCAAGCCGCGAATATCAGGTTATCGAGCAGCTGGCAGAGAAAACCGCTGGCGTACTGCTGCTGACTGCAACGCCAGAGCAGCTGGGCTTAGAGAGCCACTTTGCGCGTCTGCGCCTGCTTGACCCGAACCGTTTCCACGATTTCGGCCAGTTTGTTGAAGAGCAGCAGCATTATCGTCCGGTGGCCGATGCGGTGAGCTCGCTGCTGGCCGATCACGCCATCAGCAAAGATGAGATGAACCTGATCAACGATCTGATCGGTGAACAGGATATCGAGCCGCTGCTGCAAGTGGCGAACAGCGATCGCGATGGCAAAGAAGATGCGCGTAAAGAGCTGGTCTCAATGCTGATGGATCGCCACGGCACCAGCCGCGTGCTGTTCCGTAATACCCGTAACGGCGTGAAAGGCTTCCCGAAACGTGAGCTGCACCAGATTCGTCTGCCGCTGCCCGCGCAGTATCAAACCGCGATTAAAGTCTCCGGCATCATGGGCACACGCAAAAGCGCAGAAGAGCGCGCACGTGACATGCTGTATCCTGAGCAGATTTATCAGGAATTTGAAGGCGATAGCGGCACGTGGTGGAACTTCGATCCGCGCGTTGAGTGGCTGATGGGTTATCTCACCAGCAACCGCAAAGAGAAAGTGCTGGTGATCTGCGCCAAAGCCGCCACCGCGCTGCAGCTGGAACAGGTATTACGTGAGCGCGAAGGCATCCGCGCCGCCGTGTTCCACGAAGGCTTGTCGATTATCGAACGCGACCGCGCAGCGGCCTTCTTCGCCTCCGAAGAGGATGGCGCACAGGTGTTGCTGTGTTCCGAAATCGGTTCTGAGGGCCGTAACTTCCAGTTCGCCAGCCGTTTGGTGATGTTCGATCTGCCGTTCAATCCGGATCTGCTGGAGCAGCGTATTGGCCGTCTCGATCGTATCGGACAAATGCATGACATCCAGATTCTGGTGCCGTGGCTGGAAAAAACCGCGCAGGCGGTGCTGCTGCGTTGGTATCACGAGGGGCTGGATGCGTTTGAACACACCTGCCCAACCGGCCGCGCCATTTATGACAAAGAGTACAATCAGCTGATTGAATATCTTGCTGCGCCGGAAAATCCGCAGGGGCTCGATGAGTTCGTCAGCGAAAGCCGTAAGCAGCACGATGCGTTGAAATCACAGCTGGAACAGGGCCGCGATCGCCTGCTGGAACTGAACTCCAACGGCGGAGATGCGGCTCAGGAGCTGGCGAATGCCATCGGCGAGCAGGACAACGATACCGATCTGGTTAACTTTGCGCTGAACCTGTTCGATATCGTCGGTATCAATCAGGAAGACCGCAGCGATAGCCTGATCGTGCTGACACCTTCCGATCACATGCTGGTACCTGATTTCCCTGGCCTGCCGGAAGAGGGTTGCACCGTGACCTTTAACCGCAACCAGGCGCTGTCGCGCGAAGATACCCAGTTTATTACCTGGGAACATCCGCTGATCCTCAACGGTCTAGACCTGATTCTTTCGGGCGATACCGGCAGCTGTGCGCTGTCGCTGCTGAAGAATAAGGCGCTGCCGGTCGGTACGCTGCTGGTCGAGATGATCTATGTGGTTGAAGCGCAAGCGCCGAAAAGCCTGCAGCTCACCCGCTTCCTGCCGCCAACGCCGGTGCGTTTGCTAATGGATCGTGCCGGCAACAATCTGGCAGGCAAAGTTGAGTTCGAAAGCTTTAACCGTCAACTGAATGCGGTGAATCGCCATACCGGCAGCAAGCTGGTGAATGCGGTGCAGCAAGATGTGCATGAGATTCTGACTCAGGCGGAGAAAGCGATCGTGCCAGAAGCGCAGGCGATTATCGCGGCAGCGAAAGTGGAAGCCGAAGAGAAGCTCGGCGCTGAGCTGTCACGTCTCGAAGCGCTGCGCGCGGTTAACCCCAACATCCGTGATGATGAGGTTGAAGCGCTGGAAAGCAATCGCGAGCAGGTATTGGAAAGCCTGGGCGATGCAGGCTGGCGTCTTGATGCGCTGCGCCTGATCGTTGTCACGCACCAATAATATTCAGGACCGCGACATCATGCTGATGGAAGCTTACAACCCGCCGCTCGAACCCTGGCTGCATATTCTGTATCAGGACGAGCACATTATGGTGGTGAATAAACCGAGCGGGTTGCTGTCGGTGCCGGGCCGTCTGGAGGAGCATAAGGATAGCGTGATGACGCGTATCCAACGTGATTTCCCACAGGCGGAATCGGTGCATCGTCTTGATATGGCCACCAGCGGCGTGATCGTCGTGGCCCTGAATAAAGCGGCTGAGCGTGAGCTCAAGCGCCAGTTCCGTGAGCGCGAGCCCTCTAAATACTATGTGGCGCGCGTGTGGGGCCATCCAGCGGCAGAAGAGGGTTTGATCGATCTGCCGCTGATTTGCGACTGGCCGAATCGGCCTAAGCAGATGGTGTGTTTTGAGAACGGCAAAGCGGCGCAAACCGAGTATCAGGTGCTGGAGTATGAAGCGACGAACAGCGCGCGCGTCAAGCTCAAGCCAATTACCGGACGTTCACACCAGCTGCGCGTGCATCTGCTGGCGCTGGGGCATCCGATTCTTGGCGACCGCTTTTATGCGCATGAAGAGGCGCTAGCGATGGCGCCGCGTTTGCAGCTGCATGCGGAGTCGCTGACGATCACGCATCCGGCGTTTGGCAATAGCATGACGTTCAGGCAGCCGGCGGAATTTTAGCCATAAAAAAGGTCGTCATAAATGACGACCCTACAAAATAATCGTCCTGGAAGACGATTATTTGAACCCCTTCTCCTTACGAATCAAATCGTAAGCCGCCTGAATCTCCTGCGCTTTCTGCTTCGCCATCTCCATCATCTCCGGCGGTAAACCTTTCGCCACCAGCTTGTCAGGGTGATGCTCGCTCATCAGCTTACGGTAGGCGCGCTTGATTGTAGTGCCATCATCGCTGCTTTTCACGCCCAACACGCTGCAGGCATCTTCCAGCGTTGGACCGCGTTGCGCCTGCTGATAGGCGCCGCCACGTGAAGAACCGCCGCCGCCAAATTGCTGACCGCCTTCCATCATGCGCAGGAACTGGTCGAACTGCGCGCGTGAAATGCCCAACTCTTCAGCTATTACATACAGCACCTGACGCTCGTTGGGATGCAGTGAACCATCGGCGAATGCAGCCTGGATTTGGATTTCCAGAAACATCCGAATCAGATCAAATCGGCCAAAGCAGGCGCTGCGCAGCTCGCGCAATTTACTACGCAATGGATAGTCGCTCTGCTTACCTTCACGGAACGCACGCTGCGCGGCAGTACGCGCATCGCCATGCAGCTGCATGCGATCCATAAATAAGGAAGCAATCTGGATATCCGCTTCGGTGACGCGCCCTTTTGACTTGGTCAAATGGCCCATCACCTGGAAGGTGGTACTGAAAAACAGAGTTTGACGCGCCTGATTATTGGCGAAGTAGCCCTGTCCTTTTACGCTGCGCACTTTGTCAAACATGTGACCAATGATCAGACCCAGTACAATGCCCCAAAAGCCTGCCCCGGAAAATATCCCGAGCGCCAGACCAATTACTTTTCCCCAGTAGCGCATAAACTCCTCAATTCGCCATGCTTGCGGCTGAAAATTGCATTATCATACCTGTCATTTATCTCAGCGCCTAACGGCAACGCGGACAGACAAGGATTAACACTGGCGCAACGCCGGGCAGTAAGTTAGTCTCTGACCGGATTGTCGGCATGATGCCAGTTTTCATGGAATTATCGAAACCGCGTATGAAAAAACGTATACCTACCTTGCTGGCTACCATGATTGGTGCAGCGCTTTATAGCCAGTCATCACTCGCCGACGATCTGATGTCGCAGTGCATGCTGGGCGTGCCGAGTTACAACCGCCCGCTGGTCAATGGCGACACCAACTCGCTGCCGGTCACCATCCATTCTGATTCAGCCAAAGGCAACTATCCGAATGATGCGGTGTTCACCGGCAACGTCGATGTGCAGCAGGGCAATAGCCGCCTGCGCGCCGACGAAATGCAGTTGCATCAGCGTCAGCAAGATGGCCAAACCACGCCGATTCGTACCGTGGATGCGCTGGGTAATGTGCACTATGACGACAATCAGGTCATCCTCAAAGGTCCGAAAGCCTGGTCAAATCTGAACACCAAAGACACTAACGTGTGGAACGGTGATTATCAGATGGTTGGCCGTCAGGGCCGCGGCGATGCCGATCAGATGAAACTGCGCGGCAATAATCGCTACACCATTTTGGAAAACGGCAGCTTTACCTCCTGCTTGCCGGGCTCCAACAGCTGGAGCGTGGTCGGTTCCGAAGTGATTCAGGACCGCGAAGAAGAAGTCGCGGAAATCTGGAATGCCCGCTTTAAGCTCGGCAATGTGCCGGTGTTCTACAGCCCTTATCTTCAGTTACCGATTGGCGATCGTCGCCGCTCGGGTTTCCTGATCCCGAATGCGAAATACGGCAGTAATAACGGCTTTGAATTCATGCTGCCGTATTACTGGAACATCGCGCCGCAAGCCGATGCCACTATCACGCCGCACTATATGGAAAAACGTGGTCTGCAATTGCAGAACGAATTCCGTTATTTGACGGTGTTTGGTGCGGGCTTGATGGAACTGGATTATCTGCAATCGGACAATCAATACAACAAAGATAAAGCCTCTCGTCCTTTAGTCCAAAATGATACTAACGATGATCGCTGGCTATTCTTCTGGCGTCATTCAGGTGTTTACGATCAACACTGGCGCTTCAACGCTGACTACACCAAGGTAAGCGATCCTTACTACTTCAACGATCTCGACTCGAAGTACTACAGCTCTACCGATGGCTATGCCACGCAGAAATTTAGCTTTGGTTACGCTGATACCAATTGGGACGCGACGCTCTCGACCAAAGACTTCCAGGTATTTGGCAATACCAGCAACAGCAACGTCTATCGTGCAATGCCACAGCTCGATCTGAACTTTTATCAGAACGATATGGGGCCGTTTGATGGTCGCGTCTTTGCCCAGGCAGTGAAATTCACTAATGTTAATAGCCGTATGCCGGAAGCAACACGTTTGCATATTGAGCCAACATTAAATCTGCCGCTATCAAACGGATGGGCAAGCCTTGATACTGAAGCTAAGTTCCTGGCAACCCATTACCAGCAAGAGAATATCAATAGTTATAATAATGGCGAGATTCCAAACGTCGGTGGTGCAAGTGGACGCCTTGACGATTCCGTCAACCGTACGCTGCCACAGTTCAAAGTGGATGGCCGCTTAGTGTTTGACCGCGCGATGGACTGGGAACCAGGCTATACGCAAACGCTGGAACCGCGTGTTCAGTACCTTTACATCCCGTATCGTAACCAGAGCAATATCTATCCGTACGACTCGACGCTGCTGCAAACCGACTACACTGGCCTGTTCCGCGATCGTACTTACAGCGGCCTCGATCGCATCGCTTCGTCTAACGAAGTGGCGACCGGCGTAACCTCACGTATTTATGATAACGATCTGGTGGAACGTTTTAACGTTTCTGTGGGTCAAATCTACTCGTTTACCCCGTCTCGTACCGGCGTAAACCAGACGAACAAAGAAGATGACACCGGCAGCCTCGTTTGGGCCGGCGACACTTACTGGAAAATCAGCGATCGTTGGGGCGCGCGTGGCGGTCTGCAATATGACACCCGTCTTGATAACGTCGCGCAGGGCAATGCAGTGGTCGAGTATCGTCAGGATGCCGATCGTATGGTGCAGCTGAGCTATCGCTACAGCAGCCCGGAATACGTGGCGCAGGCGCTGAATAACTCTAACCTGGTGACTGACCCGATCTACAAAAACGGGATTTCACAGGTTGGCGCCACTGCCAGCTGGCCGATTGCGGATGCCTGGTCACTGGTGGGCGGTTATTACTACGATACCCGCAACAGTCGTCCGGCTGAACAGCTGGTTGGCCTGCAGTACAGCTCGTGCTGCTATGCCATTCGTCTGGGTTACGAACGCAAGATCAACGGTTGGGAAAACAACGACAGTAAGTATGACAACCAAATCTCATTCAACATTGAGCTGCGTGGTCTGAGTTCCAACTATGGCTTAGGCACTAATGAAATGCTGCGTCAGGGCATCATTCCTTACCAGCGCGCTTTCTGATGTTGTGATGTTTGACAGGCTCTCCCGCAGTGCGGAAACAACAATGGATAAAGTATGAAGAACTGGAGAATGCTGATTCTTGGTGTAGCGATTACCGCTAACACTGCGTTCGCAGCCCCACAAGTGGTTGATAAAGTTGCCGCAGTCGTGAACAACGGCGTGGTACTGGAAAGTGACGTTGATAACATGATGCGCACCGTGAAATCACAGGCGCAGCAGGCAAACCAGCAACTCCCGGATGACAAAACCTTGCGTCATCAAATCCTTGAGCGCCAGGTCATGGATGCCATCATTCTGCAAATGGGTGAAAGAGCGGGCGTGCAGATTAACGATCAGCAACTGGATCAGGCGATTCAGAACATTGCCGCACAAAACCGCATGAGCCTCGACCAGCTGCGTAGCCGTTTGGCCTACGACGGTATGAACTACAACGTTTATCGTGCGCAGATCCGTAAAGAGATGACGATTGCCGAAGTGCGTAACAACGAAGTGCGTCGCCGCGTCACTATCCTGCCGCAGGAAGTGGATACGCTGGCTTCGCAGGTCGGCGCGCAGAACACGCAAGGTACTGAACTGAATATCAGCCAGATTCTGCTGCCGCTGTCAGAAAACCCGACGCAGCAGCAGGTTGACGACCAGGAAACGCTGGCTCGCCAATTGGTTGCTCAGCTGAAAGGCGGCGCCGACTTCGGCAAGCTGGCAGTGACTTACTCGGCCGATCCGCAGGCGCTGAAAGGCGGCAACATGGGCTGGGGAAAAATCGAAGAACTGCCAACGCTGTTCTCGCAGGCGCTGAGCACCGCGAAGAAAGGCGATATCGTTGGTCCAATCCGTTCGGGTGTTGGCTTCCACATCCTGAAGGTGAACGACCTGCGTGGCGAAAGCAAAAGCATCTCTGTAACGGAGGTTCATGCGCGTCACATTCTGCTGAAGCCGTCACCGATCCTGACTGACGCGCAGGCGCAGGCGAAGATCGAACAGATCGCGGCCGACATTAAAAGTGGCAAAACCACTTTTGCCGCAGCGGCCAAACAGTTCTCAGACGATCCAGGTTCAGCTAATCAGGGCGGCGATCTCGGTTGGGCATCTCCGGAGATTTACGATCCGGCATTCCGCGATGCATTGCTGAAGCTGCAGAAAGGCCAGGTCAGTCAGCCGGTTCACTCCTCATTTGGCTGGCACTTGATTCAGTTGCTGGATACGCGTCAGGTTGATAAGACCGATGCCGCGCAGAAAGAGCGCGCCTATCGCATGCTGTTCAATCGTAAATTCGCGGAAGAAGCGCAAACCTGGATGCAGGAACAGCGCGCCAGTGCTTACGTGAAGATTCTGGATAACAATGGTCAGTAATTATCGAGTGGTGATCACGCCCGGCGAACCCGCCGGGATTGGTCCCGACCTCACCGTTCAACTGGCGCAGCAAAACTGGCCAGTTGAATTGGTGGTCTGCGGCGACGGCGAGCTTTTGCGCCGTCGCGCTGCTTTATTGGGTTTGCCGCTGACGCTGCGTGATTATCAACCTGCAGCAGTGCAACCGCAGCAGGCCGGAACGCTAACGCTGCTGCAGGTCGATACCGCTCAGCCGGTGACCGCCGGTGAACTCAACGTTGCGAACAGCCACTATGTACTGGAAACGCTGGCACGCGCCTGTGACGGCTGTCTGAACGGCGAATTTGCCGCGCTGATTACCGGTCCGGTGCATAAAGGCGTGATCAACGATGCCGGCATTCCGTTTACCGGTCATACCGAGTTTTTTGCCGACCGCGCCGGTGGCGATTTAGTAGTGATGATGCTGGCAACGGAAGAGTTGCGCGTAGCATTGGCTACCACGCATCTGCCGCTGAAAGATGTTTCTGCCGCGATTACCCGCGACACGCTGCATGAAGTGATCACCATTTTGCACCGTGATCTGCAGCAGAAGTTTGGTTTACCGAATCCTCATATCTTCGTCTGCGGCCTTAATCCGCATGCTGGCGAAAGCGGCCATATGGGCCGCGAAGAGATTGATACCATCATTCCGGCTCTCAACGAACTGCGCCAGCAAGGCATCCAACTCACCGGACCTCTGCCAGCCGATACGCTGTTCCAGCCGAAATACCTGCAACATGCCGATGCGGTTCTGGCGATGTATCACGACCAGGGCTTACCGGTGCTAAAATTTCAGGGGTTTGGCCGCGCGGTGAATATCACACTTGGCCTGCCCTTTATCCGGACTTCTGTCGATCACGGCACCGCGCTTGAATTAGCCGGTCTCGGCCAGGCAGAACCGGGCAGCTTTATCACGGCGCTTAATCTCGCCATCACTATGATCAAGAGCAGTAATGAATAATCGCGTCCATCAGGGGCATTACGCCCGTAAACGTTTCGGGCAGAACTTCCTGAACGATCAGTACATTATCGATAGCATCGTCTCCGCCATTCACCCGCAAAAAGGTGAAGCTATCGTGGAAATCGGCCCCGGCCTTGGCGCATTAACCGAGCCGGTAGGTGAACGTCTGGATGAGCTGACCGTAGTCGAGCTGGACCGCGACCTTGCCGCGCGTCTGCAAACGCACCCGTTCCTCGGTCCTAAGCTGACCATTTTCCAGCAGGATGCGATGACCTTTGATTTCTCTGCGCTGGCGCAAGAGAAAGGCCAGCCGCTGCGCGTGTTCGGCAACCTGCCGTACAATATCTCGACGCCGCTGATGTTCCACCTTTTCAGCTATACTGGTTCGATTAAAGATATGCACTTCATGCTGCAGAAAGAAGTGGTGAATCGTTTAGTCGCCGGTCCGGGCAGCAAAGCCTACGGTCGTTTGAGCGTGATGGCGCAGTACTATTGCCAGGTGATTCCTGTGCTCGAAGTGCCACCAGAATCGTTCACGCCGGCACCGAAAGTGGAATCGGCCGTGGTGCGTTTAGTACCGTATATGCAACCGCAGCATCCGGTTAGCGATATTCGTCTGCTGAGCCGCATTACCACTGAAGCCTTTGGTAAACGCCGTAAAACGCTGCGCAACAGCCTGGCTCATATGTTTGCGGCTGGTGCGCTGGATCAATTAGAAATCGATGCCTCGCTGCGTGCAGAGAACGTCTCTGTGGCGCAATATTGCCAACTGGCAAACTGGTTGAGCAAGCATCAGGCTGAAACTCCGGAGAGTTGAGTGCATGAGTGAACTGGCCCGCGTCTGTATCCATGTACATAGTCAGTATGTGGAGTCGCAATCCTTGCCCGACGAGGATCGCTACGTGTTTGCCTACACCATCACCATTCGCAATTTGGGGCGCAGCAACGTACAGCTGCGCAGCCGCTATTGGCTGATCACCAACGGCAACGGTCGCGAGACTGAAGTGCAAGGTGAAGGTGTGGTCGGCGAGCAGCCGCACATTGCTGCCGGCGGCGAGTATCAGTACACCAGCGGCGCGATTCTGGAGACGCCGATGGGCACCATGCAAGGTCACTATGTGATGGTCGATGATGCGGGCGAAGAGTTCCACGTCGAGATTCCGGTGTTCCGACTCGCGGTGCAAACCCACATTCACTAATCCTCCTCCGCCCGGCCCGTCCGGGCGGCGCGTTTTAATCGGACTGACAATGAGTACATACCTGATTGGCGATGTTCATGGCTGTTATGACGAGCTTCGTGCGCTGTTAGCGCAGGTTGATTTCGATCCGCAGCAGGACACCTTATGGCTTACCGGCGATTTGGTGGCGCGCGGCCCCGGCTCGCTCGATGTGCTGCGCTATGTGAAATCGCTGGGTGATTGCGTGCGCCTCGTGCTAGGTAATCACGACCTGCATTTGCTGGCGGTGTTTGCCGGTATCAGCCGCAATAAGCCGAAAGATCGCCTGACGCCGCTGCTGGAAGCTGATGATGCCGATGAGTTGATCAACTGGTTACGTCGTCAGCCGCTGTTGCAGGTGGATGAAGAGAAAAAGCTGTTGATGGCGCATGCGGGCATTACGCCGCAGTGGGATCTGGAGACAGCGCAGATGTGCGCGCGTGAAGTAGAAGCGGTGCTCTCCAGCGATAGCTATCCGCTGTTTCTCGATGCGATGTACGGCGACATGCCAAACAACTGGACGCCAGAGCTCAGCGGCTTGGCGCGACTGCGCTTTAGCACCAATGCGCTGACGCGCATGCGCTTCTGCTTCCCGAATGGCCAGCTGGATATGATCTGCAAAGAGTCGCCTGAATCGGCCCCGCCACCGCTTAAGCCGTGGTTTAACGTGCCGGGCAAAATCGATAGCGACTATACGCAGATCTTTGGTCACTGGGCATCGCTGGAAGGTAAAGGCACACCGGAACATGTGATTGGGCTGGATACTGGCTGCTGCTGGGGCGGAACATTGACGCTGCTGCATTGGGAAACCAAACAGTATTACGTGCAGGCATCCAACCGCGAACAGGCGATGGCCGAGAGCGCAGTGAGTGCGCATCCGCCGTTAAGTGATACGCCGTAAATAAAAAACCCCGCTTCAGCGGGGTTTTTTATTGGTCGCGGTAAATAGCAACCCTACGTGCGGCGATCGAGGATTTCGAAGCAGTAGCTGTGCGAGTTCTGCTCATCGGCATCGTGGAATTCGCTGAAGGTTGACTGCCATTCGTCCGGCTCGTAATCCGGGAACTGCGTGTCCCCTTCCACTTCCGCATCGATATGGGTCAGGTAAAGACGATCCGCGCGATCCAGCATCTGCTCGTAAACGCGTCCACCACCAATCACCATCATCTCTTCAACATCACCTGCCGCTTTTACCGCCTCTTCCAGCGATGTCACCCAGGTAACGCCTTCGTGGCTGCCCGGCTGGCTGCTGACCACAATGTTCAAGCGTCCGGGAAGCGGACGGCCAATCGATTCAAAGGTCAGACGACCCATAATCACCGGCTTATTCAGGGTATTACGTTTGAACCACGCCAAATCTGCTGGCAGGTTCCATGGCATGGCGTTTTCCATACCAATAATGCGATCCGCTGCCAGTGCCGCGATCAGACTAATCATGTTAAAAGACCTACTGGAAAAAATTGGCGCCATCATACGTAAAGGCGAAACTTTCGTCGATAGGCCGACCCCGCTATTTGCGTAAAGCTCCGATGCCACCGCACTTTTGTTATTGGACAGAGTTTTACACCGACTTTCCCGGCAATAGCGGGGCGAGGAGCCAGAAATTGCTGACGAGGCGGCACAACTCCGCGCGAAACGTCGCATTATCGGTATCGTAGTGTAAAGAAAAGCGCACTCTGTGCGACAAAAGAAAACGGCTCCCGCAGGAGCCGTTGAGACGCTTTAGAAATCGTAGCGCAGACGCACCAGGTTCACGTTGCCCAGTGACTTGTCGGTGCTGGAGGTGATGACATATTCGTAGTCGACACGGAAGCCGTAATCCAGCTGCGCACTCACGCCGACGCCGTTATCGATACGTTTGTAGTCACGTCCGTTGACGAACTCCAGACGGTCGCCCATGAAGTAAGGCTGAATAGATTTCACCGCATACTGACCGATTGGGAATTTGTAGCCAGCAAAGTATTCGATGCCCCACGCGTCATCCGCGAAGTAGTTGTTAACGGTGTTGCGTTTGGTTGGTGAGAAGTTCTCATACCAACCGGCACCGGCTGACAGCGTCCAGTTATCCGGTGTCCAGCTGAGCGCAGTGCCATAGATATTCTGGTCATAACGTTTGCTGTCACCATTACCTGGATTACGGATATCGGCGCGGGTGTAGTTCCACGCGGTGCCCCAAGCCAGATCTTTGGTGATGTGGTAGTTCACGCCCAGCGAACCGCCGCCTTTACGCTTATAGCGCAGGCCGTTACCTGGCAGAAATTCATTATCTTCAAACAGGTAAGACGCATACACATCTGCATCGCCGAAGGTGTTTTTGTACTTCAGCATTTTGCGCGAACGGTAAGAGCCGTCGTAGTCGCCATTGATACCGTTGCCCGGTGCCTGGGCCAGCATGTCGTAATCCCAGATATCGGTTTTCGCACCAACTACATCGTAGTAAACGCTGTTCTGCTGACCAAAGTAGAGTTCACCCAGGGTAGCGCTTTTGAAGCCGGTATAGAGTTGGCGACGCGAGGTGTTATTCGCACCATCCGCATGATGATTGTCCCAACCCCACCAGGCTGGGAAGTTAACGCCCAGCTCGTAGTAACCCACCCAGCTTACGTCGTCGAACAGGTAATAATTGGCGGTGAAACGGAAACGTGATCCGCCGTCATAGCCATTACGTTTGTATGACTTGTCGTTGACGCCATTCTGATGCAGGTACTGCGGACGAATACTGCCGCCCACTTTGAAGTCGAGACGGCTCAGCGCATCGCCCGCCTGTGGATCCTGCTTGAGTAAAGTAATTTCCGCCTGGCTGGCGAGTGGCGCCGCTGCGAGTAACGCAGCAATAGCGCTGAGAGTGAAAGCACGCATTTGCATTTTTTATATCCCAGTTAAGGTGAGCGCTCTATTGATGAGCGAGCGAAATAGTACGGTGCGCTGACTGGGATCTTATTTATAAATTTGTGCGGATATTCCGAGGTGTAAGCCTTTCCGCATCAACTGATAAAACATATGTCAAATCAATAGGATTTTTACAGATAAGGATATTCAGCTGCGGGTAAAAGGCCAAAAAAAACGGCTCCCGCAGGAGCCGCTTTATTACTATCAAACCAATGATTATTTAATTTGCGCGTGCATTTCCTGCACCGAAATCACTTGCTCAGTCGGATCCGCGTTCAGCGCCATCGCCGTGGCAAAGCCGCCGTTCAGCGTGGTGTCGTAATGCACTTTGTACTGCAGCGCGCTACGACGAATCAGCTTGGAGTCTTCAATTGCCTGACGTCCTGCAGTGGTGTTGACGATGTAGGTATATTCGCCGTTCTTCAGACGGTCCTGAATGTGCGGACGACCTTCATGCACCTTGTTCACCAGACGTGGATTGATGCCCGCTTCGCCCAGCACCACTGCGGTACCGTGCGTCGCATCCAGCTCGAAACCAAACTTCTGCAGTTTTGCTGCCAGGTCGACGATACGTTTCTTATCGCCTTCACGCACTGACAGCAACGCACGACCGGTTTTCTTCATGTTGCTCTGCGCACCCAGCATCGCTTTCGCGAAGGCTTCAGCGAAGGTGCGACCTACGCCCATCACTTCACCGGTAGAGCGCATTTCTGGGCCGAGGATTGGGTCAACGCCTGGGAACTTGTTGAAAGGCAGCACCACTTCTTTCACCGAGTAATACGGTGGAATCACTTCTTTGGTGACGCCCTGCTCAGCCAGCGTTTTACCTGCCATCACGCGCGCGGCAACCTTCGCCAGCGCCACGCCAGTGGCTTTAGACACGAACGGTACGGTACGCGCGGCGCGTGGGTTCACCTCAATCAGGTAAACCTCATTGTCCTTCACTGCGAACTGTACGTTCATCAGGCCACGAACATTCAGCTCGAAGGCCAGTTTTTCCACCTGCTGACGCATCACGTTCTGGATTTCAGTGCTCAGCGTGTAAGCTGGCAGTGAACAGGCCGAGTCACCGGAGTGCACGCCCGCCTGCTCGATGTGCTCCATGATGCCGCCAATCAGCACGCGTTCGCCATCGCAAATTGCATCAACATCCACTTCAACCGCATCATCGAGGAAGCGATCCAGCAACACTGGCGCATCGTTAGAGACCGAAACCGCCGTCTGGAAGTAACGCTTCAGGTCGATTTCGTCGTAGACGATTTCCATTGCGCGGCCGCCCAGCACATAAGAAGGACGCACCACCAGCGGATAGCCGATGCCAGCCGCTTTCTCAACGGCCTGCTCCAGCGTGGCAACGGTGGCGTTAGCCGGTTGCTTCAGGCTCAGGCGATCAACCGCCTGCTGGAAACGCTCGCGGTCTTCTGCACGGTCAATCGAGTCCGGGCTGGTACCAATCACCGGAACGCCAGCCGCTTCCAGCGCGCGTGCCAGTTTCAGTGGCGTCTGGCCGCCGTACTGTACGATGACGCCTTTCGGCTTCTCGATGCGTACGATTTCCAGCACGTCTTCCAGCGTGACCGGCTCGAAGTAGAGGCGATCAGAGGTGTCGTAATCGGTTGATACGGTTTCCGGGTTACAGTTAACCATGATGGTCTCGTAACCGTCTTCACGCAGCGCCAGCGCCGCATGCACGCAGCAATAATCAAACTCGATGCCCTGGCCGATACGGTTTGGACCACCACCCAGAATCATGATTTTTTCACGATCCTGGTTTGGATTGGCTTCGCACTCTTCCTCGTAGGTTGAGTACATATAAGCGGTGTCGGTGGCGAACTCAGCCGCACAGGTATCAACGCGCTTATAAACCGGATGCAGGTTAAATTGCTGACGCAGCTTACGAATTTCGCCTTCAGATACGCCCGCCAATGCAGCCAGACGCAGGTCGGCAAAGCCTTTACGCTTCAGCGCACGCAGGAATTCCGCGTTCAGCGAGTTCACACCTTCGCGCTCAACCTGCTCTTCCAGACGCACCAGCTCTTCAATTTGCACCAGGAACCAGCGATCGATGTTGGTCAGATTGAACACGCCATCAACTGACATGCCTGCACGGAACGCATCGGCGATGTACCAGATACGGTCAGAACCGGCATCTTTCAGTTCGCGACGAATGCGCGTTAACGCTTCTGGATCGTCAAGGCTGACTTTCGGGTCGAAACCGTTGGCACCCACTTCCAGACCGCGCAGCGCTTTCTGCATCGATTCCTGGAAGGTACGGCCAATCGCCATCACTTCACCGACTGATTTCATCTGCGTTGTCAGACGATCGTTGGCACCGGCGAACTTCTCAAAGTTGAAGCGAGGAATCTTGGTGACGACATAGTCGATAGAAGGTTCGAACGACGCAGGCGTCAAGCCGCCGGTGATGTCGTTCATCAGCTCATCGAGGGTGAAGCCCACCGCCAGTTTCGCCGCCACTTTGGCAATCGGGAAGCCGGTCGCTTTCGAGGCCAATGCTGACGAACGCGATACGCGCGGGTTCATTTCGATGACGATCATGCGGCCATCTTTCGGGTTCACCGAGAACTGGACGTTAGAACCGCCAGTTTCGACACCGATTTCACGCAGTACCGCCAGCGAGGCGTTACGCATGATTTGGTATTCTTTGTCAGTCAGGGTTTGCGCCGGTGCCACGGTAATGGAGTCACCGGTGTGGATGCCCATCGCATCGAAGTTTTCGATCGAGCAGACGATGATGCAGTTGTCGTTTTTATCACGCACCACTTCCATCTCGTACTCTTTCCAGCCAATCAGCGACTCATCAATCAGCAGCTCATTGGTTGGCGACAGGTCGAGACCGCGTTCGCAAATCTCTTCGAACTCTTCGCGGTTATAAGCGATACCGCCGCCGGTGCCGCCCATGGTAAAGGAAGGACGGATGATGCATGGGAAGCCAACGACTTCGGTAATCGCCAGTGCTTCTTCCATGGTGTGCGCGATACCGGAACGTGCGGTACCCAGACCAATGCTTTTCATCGCCACATCAAAGCGACGACGATCTTCGGCTTTATCAATGGCATCGGCAGTCGCACCAATCATGGTGACGCCGAACTCAGCCAGCACGCCCTGACGCTCCAGCTCCAGCGCACAGTTCAGCGCTGTCTGGCCGCCCATGGTTGGCAGCACCGCATCCGGACGCTCTTTTTCGATAATCTTGCGCACTACTTCCCAGTGAATCGGCTCGATGTAAGTCGCATCAGCCATTTCCGGGTCGGTCATAATGGTTGCCGGGTTCGAGTTCACCAGAATGACGCGGTAGCCCTCTTCACGCAGCGCTTTACACGCCTGCGCACCGGAGTAGTCAAATTCACATGCCTGGCCGATAACGATCGGGCCAGCACCAAGAATCAGGATGGATTTTATGTCTGTACGTTTTGGCATCGTGGGCTCCTGATTACTTCGCGTTAGAACGGTATGCTTCGATCAGTTCGATAAAGTGATCGAACAGTGGCGCCGCATCGTGCGGGCCTGGGCTCGCTTCCGGGTGTCCCTGGAAGCTGAAGGCCGGTTTGTCAGTGCGATGAATGCCCTGCACGGTTTGGTCGAACAGCGACACATGGGTCACGCGCAGATTGGCCGGCAACTGGCTGTCATCCACCGCAAAACCGTGGTTCTGCGCGGTGATCATCACGGTATTGTTGTCGAGATCTTTCACCGGATGGTTGCCGCCGTGGTGGCCGAGTTTCATCTTGATGGTTTTGGCACCGCTCGCCAGCGCTAACAGCTGATGGCCAAGACAGATACCGAATACCGGGATATCGGTTTTCAGGAATGCCTGAATGGCGTTAATCGCGTAGTCGCACGGTTCCGGGTCGCCAGGACCGTTCGACAGGAAAATACCGTCTGGATTAAGTGCCAGAACCTCTTCCGCCGGGGTTTTTGCAGGTACGACCGTCAGGCGACAGCCGCGATCCACCAGCATGCGCAGGATGTTGCGCTTGGCGCCGTAATCGTACGCCACCACATGGAACGGTAACTCTTCCGCCTTTTTCTGCTCCGGCAGGTCACCTTCCAGTGTCCAGCTACCTTGCTGCCACGCGTAAGTCTCAGCGGTGGTCACTTCTTTCGCCAGATCCATGCCTTTCAAGCCCGGGAACGCCTGCGCTTTCTGCAGCGCCAGTGCGGCATCCGGATTATCGCCCGCAATAATGCAGCCGCTCTGTGCGCCCTTCTCGCGCAGCAAACGGGTCAGTTTGCGCGTGTCGATATCGGCGATGCCAACGATGTTATTGCGCTGCAGGTAAGCTGACAGACTTTCTTCACTGCGGAAGTTGCTGGTAATCAGCGGCAGATCGCGAATAACGAGGCCTTGAGCATGGATTTGGCTGGATTCTTCATCGGCGGCGTTAACGCCAACATTGCCGATATGGGGATAAGTGAGGGTAACGATTTGGCGGGAATAGGAAGGATCAGTGAGGATTTCTTGATAACCGGTCATTGAAGTGTTGAAAACAACTTCTCCCACTGCCGACCCCGTAGCCCCGATGGCCCGACCGTGGAATTGGGTTCCGTCTTCCAGAACCAAGAGCGCTGACTTAATCAAAACATCCTCCAGGGAATAAACAGTCACAATATTTGCATATTAATTCAAAAGCAGTGCCAGAATCAATGCAAAACCCGCCTGAGTACTCGAATTTTGGCAAATTGCGCGCATTCTAATGATCGCCCCGCACCTTGTCTACAACATGTGGTCATTTTTTTGTATATTTCGGGCAACTGAATGTTAAAAACGGTGAAAGGCGATAAAAGAGTGAGATAACTCGGAAAAATAATCGGTTGCCTGACGGCGATAATGGCAAAGTGGTGCTAGCGCGCATAAATTTTTGACCAAATGGTCAAAATTAGCCATCACAAGCCTGATAAATGCTCATTAACCGCAACAAATGAACCCTTCGTAGTGAAAAACAAACAAAGCATCCATTTACAGATAAAATAAAGGGCAATGATCACATTGCCCTCGTCAATCAAGGTCTTACCGATTGAAATAACCACATCACGATGGTTCACAACACTCACAACATCGATAAATCCAGCACATCACGCATATCATAAAGGCCAGATTTCTTGTTCTTTAACCAACTTGCCGCCTTAACTGCACCATTTGCAAAGGTCATACGGCTGGAAGCCTTGTGGGTAATCTCTACACGCTCACCAATATCTGCAAACATCGCGGTGTGTTCACCCACGATATCGCCAGCGCGCACGGTAGCAAATCCGATGGTTTGCGCTTTACGCTCACCGGTATGACCTTCACGGGCATATACCGCGTGCTCATCCAGATTCCACTTCATGGCATCGGCAATCGCCTCGCCCATCGCCAGCGCTGTACCTGATGGTGCATCAACTTTATGACGATGATGCGCTTCTACGATTTCAATATCCGCGTAGTCGCCCATTACCTTCGCCGCCTGCTGCAGCAGATTCAGCACCAGATTGACGCCCACGCTGAAATTGGCAGCGAACACAATGCCAATCTCTTCGGCTGCCGCGCGAATCGCCGCTTTGCCGGCTTCATCAAAACCGGTGGTACCGATCACCATCGCTTTGTTGTACTGGCGGCAAAACGCCAGATACTCCAGCGTGCCTTCCGGACGGGTGAAATCGATCAGGACATCAAAGTCGTTAACCACCTTTTGCAGATCGTCAGAAACAATCACGCCCGTTTTGCCGATGCCCGCCAGTTCGCCAGCATCAACGCCCAGCAATGACGAACCGCTACGCGCCAGTGCCGCGCCGAGCGCAACACCTTCCGCCTGCTGTACGGCCTGAATCAAATTGCGTCCCATGCGACCCGGCGCACCAACGATAGCAATGCGGATTTCACTCATAATTATTCATTCCTGATACAAATCTATGCATGTAAAGCGTAAACAGGTTAACGGTCAGATAACAGTCACGCCACAATAATAAAGGGATATAAGAATTTTATGCCAGCCGGTAAACATTATCAGTAAAAGCAATCCCGCATGCTGGAAGTGGGATTTCTGGCTGCGACAGGCAAAGAAAAGGCCGAACAATGTCGGCCTGATTTTACTGCGGTGTGAACCGCTTACTGCACGTTACGCACGTCAACGCGCAGCTCTTTCGGTACTTCAAACACAATGTTCTCTTCACGGCCAATCAGCTCAATCGCCGCTTCACCGCCGAGCTCACGCAGACGCTGGATCACCTGCTGCACCAGAATATCTGGAGCAGAAGCACCCGCTGTCACGCCGATGATCTGCTTATCTTTGACCCACTCTTCCTGAATGTCATCAGCCGAATCAATCAGCTTCGCCAGCTTACCGGCACGCTGCGCCAGTTCGGCCAGACGGTTCGAGTTAGAGGAGTTTTTCGATCCCACTACCAGCACCACTTCAGCATCTCGCGCCAGCACGCGAACGGCTTCCTGACGGTTGGTGGTGGCGTAGCAGATGTCATCTTTACGTGGACCGATAATCGCCGGGAAGCGCTGACGCAGTGCATCAATCACGTCCGAAGTATCATCGACTGACAGCGTGGTCTGCGTCATAAAGCACAGGTTGCTCTCATCTTTGACGTTCAGCTTGAACACATCTTCCGGCGATTCCACCAGATACATGCCGCCGTTGGGATTGCTGTACTGGCCCATGGTGCCTTCCACTTCCGGATGTCCCGCGTGGCCAATAAGAATCGCTTCAACACCTTTGCGACTGGCGCGCGCGACTTCCATATGCACTTTTGTCACCAGCGGACAGGTGGCATCAAACAGCATGGTGAGATTACGCGCTTTGGCTTCGGCGCGAACCGCTTGCGATACGCCGTGTGCGGAGAAGATCAAAATGGCGTTATCCGGCACTTCAGCGATCTCTTCAATAAAGATCGCCCCGCGCTCGCGCAAGCTGCTCACCACGTAGCGGTTATGCACCACTTCGTGACGTACGTAGATGGGCGCGCCGTACATCTCCAGCGCGCGCTCAACGATGCTGATGGCGCGATCAACGCCTGCGCAGAAACCGCGTGGGTTAGCTAACAGGATTTGCATCGTTGGCCTCCAGCGCCGGATCAATCTCCAGCACTTCAATATCAAACTGAATGCGCTGACCCGCCAGCGGATGGTTGAAGTCTACGGTGATTGAGTCGCCGGAAACTTCACGGATCACGCCCGGCATTTCGCTGCCGCCACGGCCGCTGAACAGCATAATAGCGCCGACTTCCGGTTCGCCCGCGTCGTTAAAGTCACGGCGCGAGAAGTACTGAACCAGATCCGGGCTGGTGCCGCCGAAGGCATCTTCCGGCTCGAGAGTAAAGGCGTGCTTATCGCCCACTTTACGCCCCAGAAGCTGCTGTTCCAGCGCGGCTGAAAGGCTGCCATCGCCCAGACAGAACAGCGCAGGTTTGCCGTTGGCGCGCGTAGATTCCGCCGTCGAGCCATCTTCCAGCTTCAGCGTAAAATGCACCAGCAACGCGCTATCGCGCTGAACAGACTCACTCATTTTTTACCCTTTATCTTTTGCCGGTTTGCCGTTCGGGCTGAGAAAACCTTCCAGCACCACCAGCGCCGCGCCGATACAGATGGCACAGTCGGCGATGTTGAAGGTCGCGAAGTGCCAGTCTCCGACATAGAAGTCGATAAAATCGACCACAAAGCCGTGATACGAACGGTCAAACAGGTTACCCAACGCCCCGCCGATAATCAGCGCGTAAGCAATATTGGTTAATTTGTTGCTGGCAGCATTGCGATACATCATCACCAACAGCGCCACGACGATAGCAATGGCGATGCCGGCAAAGAACCAGCGCTGCCAGCCGCCTTTGTCGGCCAGGAAGCTGAACGCCGCGCCATAGTTGTGCGCGTAGAACAGATTCAGGAACGGCATCAGCGGCTGCGTTTCATGCAGCATCATGTTATCCATGACCCACATTTTGCTGCCAAAATCGATGGCGATCACCACCAGCACCAGCCAGAGCCAGCGCAAACCAGTCGAACAAATAGCTTTACTCATCAGGCAAATTTCCGCTGCTCGCCGTTACCGGACACGTTAGTGTAGCAACGGCCACATACCGCAGCGTGCTCAGGATTCTGGCCAACGTCTGTAGTGTAATGCCAGCAGCGCGGACATTTCTCGCCTTCTGCTTTGTGCAGCGCGATTTTCAGACCTTTGAACAGTTCGCTCTGCTGCGCTTCATCGCTGGCAGTGGCGTAATCCGCCACGGTTGCGCCTGAAGTTAACAGCACGAAACGCAGCTCATCGCCCAGCGCCTGCAGCTTAGCTGCCAGCTCGGCATCCGCATACAGCGTGACCGTTGCTTCCAGCGCGCCACCGATGCGTTTGTCGCTTCGCGCTTGCTCGATGACCTTGTTCACTTCGCCGCGCACTTTCAGCAGATCATCCCAATAGGCGTCGTTCAGCGCTTCGTTATCCGCCAGACCAAACAGATCCTGGTACCACTCTTCGGTGAACACGTATTTCGCGCGCTCGCCCGGCAGGTAGCCCCAAATTTCGTCTGCGGTGAAGGACATGATTGGCGCCATCCAGCGCACCAGCGCTTCAACGATATGCCACAGCGCGGTTTGGCAGCTGCGACGCGCCAGGCTGTCGCCTTTCGCGGTGTACTGACGATCTTTGATCACATCGAGATAGAACGAGCCCATTTCGATAGAGCAGAAGTGCATCAGACGCTGCACCACTTCGTGGAAATCGTAGTTTTCGTAGGAGTGCACGATATCCTGCTGTGCTGCCAGCGCACGGCCAACCGCCCAGCGATCCACCACCACCATCTCTTCCGGCTTGACGCAATCGGTCGCCGGGTTGAAGCCCGCGAGGTTAGCCAGCAGGAAACGCGCGGTGTTACGGATACGACGATAGCTGTCTGCGGCACGCTTGAGGATTTCGTCGGAGACCGCCATCTCACCGGAGTAATCGGTAGAGGCGACCCACAGACGCAGAATATCCGCGCCCAGCTTATCCATGACATCCTGTGGCGCCACGGTGTTGCCGATCGATTTCGACATCTTGCGGCCCTGACCATCCACGGTGAAACCGTGCGTCAGTACCTGACGATAAGGCGCTTTGCCTTTCATCGCGGTGGAGATCATCAGAGAAGACATGAACCAGCCGCGATGCTGATCAGAACCTTCCAGATACATATCCGGCGTATGGCCACCGAATTCCGGACGCGCATCGACTACCGCGTAGCTGGTGGATCCGGAGTCGAACCACACGTCTAAGGTGTCTGGCACTTTAACGTAGTGGTCAGCGTCATCGCCCATCAGATCGCGCGGATCGAGATCCCACCACGCCTGAATGCCGTCCTGCTCAACCAGCTTGGCGACTTTCTCCATCAGCTCCAGCGTATCCGGATGCAGCTGCTCGCTCTCTTTATGCACGAACAGCGCCATCGGCACGCCCCACGTACGCTGGCGTGAGATACACCAGTCCGGACGGTTCGCCACCATCGCTTCGATACGCGCCTGACCCCAATCCGGGATCCACTGCACGCCTTTGATCTCTTTCAGCGACTGCGCACGCAGGCCTTTCTGATCCATGCTGATGAACCATTGTGGCGTGGCACGGAAGATGATCGGCGTTTTGTGACGCCAGCAGTGCGGGTAGCTGTGCAGCAGTTTCTCAACGTGCAGCAGCGCACCCTTCTCTTTCAGCAGCTCAACGATCATGTCGTTGGCTTTAAAGACGTTTACGCCATCAAGCGTAGGGTAGGTGCCTGGCAGATACGCGCCATCCGGACCCACCGGATTGGCGGTTTCCAGACCGTATTTCTGACCGATAACATAGTCATCCGGGCCATGGCCTGGCGCGGTATGTACCGCACCGGTACCGGCTTCCAGCGTCACGTGCTCACCCAGAACCACTTTCGATTGGATCTGCTCAAGGAACGGATGCTGGAACAGTTGCAGCTCAAGCGCCGCACCGTTGCATTCGCCCAGTACTTTCCAGTCACTGATGCCGGCGCGCTTCATCACGCTCTCAACCATCTCTTTAGCGAGAATCAGGCTACGACCTTCGATCTGCAGCAGCTGATATTCAAATTCCGGATGCAGCGAGATACCGCGGTTGGCTGGCATGGTCCACGGCGTGGTGGTCCAGATCACCAGTGAAACCGGGCCTTCTGACGCGGCAACACCAAACTTCGCGCGCACTGCATCGGCATCAACGGCATTGAACATCACGTCGATGGATGGTGAAGTTTTGTCGTAATACTCCACTTCCGCTTCAGCCAGCGCCGAGCGGCAATCCATGCACCAGTGCACCGGCTTCGCGCCTTTGTGCAGATGGCCGTTGCCGATGATTTTACCCAGCGCACGGATGATGTTGGCTTCGGTCTGGAAGTTCATCGTCAGGTAAGGACGATCCCAGTCGCCCAGCACGCCGAGACGGATGAAGTCATTTTTCTGACCTTCAACCTGCTCCGCTGCGTATTGGCGGCAAGCGGCACGGAATTCAGCCGCGCTGACTTTCTCGCCCGGCTTACCAATCATCTGCTCAACTTTGTGCTCAATCGGCAAACCGTGGCAGTCCCAACCTGGAACGTACGGCGAGTCATAGCCCGCCATGCCTTTCGACTTGACGATAATGTCTTTCAGAATCTTGTTAACTGAGTGACCAATATGAATGCTGCCGTTCGCATAAGGAGGGCCATCATGCAAAATAAAGGTTTTTTTCCCTTTCTTGGCTTCGCGGATGATGCCGTACAGGTTGTCATCATACCAACGTTGCAGCATTCCCGGTTCGCGTTTGGCCAGATCGCCACGCATCGGGAACCCCGTTTCCGGCAAATTCAGGGTAGATTTATAGTCACTCATCAGATTCTCGATTCCGTATTTCGGTCATTAAACCGGTGTTTTTAGCCCAAAGAATTGGCGGGCCGTCACCACATCTTTCGCAATTTGTTCTTTCAGCGCGTCCAGCGAAGCGAAACGCTGTTCATCGCGAATCTTCTGTTTCAGCACCACTTCAATGTGACGCCCATAGAGATTCATATTTGTGTCGAGCAGGTGAACTTCAAGCTGCTGACGTAAACCTTTTACCGTTGGGCGCGTACCAATATTGGCCACGCCGGGCAGCGGCTGATCGCCGAGGCCCAACACTTCTACCGCAAATACGCCTTTAACCGGCGTAACGGTGCGACGCAAAGGGAGATTAGCCGTTGGGAAACCGATGGTGCGCCCAAGTGCATCACCGTGCACTACGCGACCTGAGATGCTGAACGGATGGCCCAGCAGCGCTTCGGCTTGCGCAAAATCATCCTGCGCCAGCGCCTGACGAACGGCGGTGCTGCTGATGCGCTTGCCGCTATCGCAATAGGTTTGGGTGCTGATGACCTCAAAGCCATACTCCGCACCGGCTTTCTGTAATAACAGGAAATCCCCCTGGCGACCAGCGCCGAAGCGGAAATCATCACCGACGGCCAGGAACTTGACGTTCAGCTTGTCCACCAGCAATTCAGAAATAAAACTCTGCGCCGAATGCGCAGCGAAGCGACGATCAAAACGTACGCAGAGTACGGCATCAACGCCCGCTTGTTCGAGGTACTTCAGCTTTTCACGCAAACGCGTAAGGCGCGCCGGGGCTTTATCGCCGGCAAACAGCTCAAGCGGTTGTGGCTCAAATACCATCACCACCACCGGCAGATTGCGTTTTCGTCCTTCAGCAATTAATTCAGCCATCAAAGCCTGGTGGCCGCGATGTACGCCGTCGAAATTACCAATGGTCAGGACGCAGCCGCGATGCTGCTCTTTCAGATTATAAATACCGCGGATAAACTTCATGGCTGACTCAAACCGGTGGAAATCGGCGGATTATACCCTTGAATGGCGTTTAGGTTAACCCGTATACGTGCCTTTCCTGCTTCTGGCGCGGCTTATTCCACGCGTAGCCAGTTGCTTAGCAAGGATCTGAAGATTTTTGCTGCGAAATACTGTATTCAACGCCGCGTTGCTGGTAGAATCCTGCGCCATCAATTACGTAATCGAGTGTTGTTTTTAAAACGACGCTTATTTGCACAAATCCATTGACATAAGAAGGCGCAAAAGGCATAGTCCTCGGCCTTTGATTTGTCCATATAGATCACATTTGGGAGTTGGACCTTGGCTAATATCAAATCAGCTAAGAAACGCGCCGTAACATCTGAGAAACGTCGCAAGCATAACGCAAGCAACCGTTCAATGATGCGTACTTTCATTAAGAAAGTATACGCGGCTATCGCAACAGGCGACAAAGCTGCTGCGCAGAACGCATTCAACGAAATGCAACCACTCGTGGACCGTCAGGCTGCTAAAGGTCTGATCCACAAAAACAAAGCTGCACGTCATAAAGCAAACCTGACTGCACAGATCAACAAACTGGCTTAATCGCCCGTCTGTTAATCGCTTTGTAAAAAAGAACCGGCGCTTAGCCGGTTTTTTTATGCCTGCAATTCAGTGGTAAACAGCGCACTAAAGTCGCGATGGCAGATCCGCTGTACCGCCGGATGCTGAATCATCCGCTCAGCAAAGATCACGTGATACTCCTCCATCACCGCATCCAAACGCCCAATCTCTTTAATAGCATCATCACGGTAAATCTCGTCCCCATATAATGTGGGAGCCACAAATATCGCGTTGTTCAGCGCACCAAATGCCTTCATTAGTGCCGCATCATCAAACTCACCCAGAATCTCCACCTGCAAGCCCTGGCTGTGGATCCAGTTCAGCAGTTTGCGGCCCAGCATCGAGCGACGGCCCGGAATCAGCAAGCGCCGCTCTTCCAGGCAGGCGGGAAACGGCAGCGTCGGTAACGGCGTGTTACACCAGAAGCTGATCGGACATTCGCCCAGCTTGACCGAAAACAGCCCTTCCTGCTGAGTGGAATCAATTGGGCAATCGGAGAGGATCATATCCAGCTTGTGCTGGCTTAGCTGTTCCAGCAGCATCTCGTGCGTTGATTCAAAACAGCGCAAATGGATTCTCTCTTCAGCCACCACCGCCGCCTCCAGCACCTTGCTCACCAGTTGCTTTGACAGCGCATCCGCCACGCCAACATCAAACAGCAGATGCGACTCTTTGCGGTAGTTAACAATATCGAGCATCTCCTGACTCAGCATGAACATGCGATCGGCATAGCGGAACACCAGTTGCCCAAGCTCATTGGGCACCAAACCGCGTCCCTGACGGCGAAACAGCACGCCGCCGAGTTGCTCTTCCAGCGATTTAATCTGGCCGGTAACCGTCTGTGGCGCCAGGCACAGCACATCCGCCGCACGCACCACCGAGCCGGTTTTACACACCTGCCAGAAATAGTAGAGATGATTAAAATTGAGCTGATTCATCGGCAAAAAAAGGAGGCTTTCGCCTCCTTCCTCTTTTAACGCAGTTTGATGCGCAGCAGCGTGTAGCCAATGACCGCCGAAAGCAGCGAGCCACTGAGAATCCCCAGTTTGGAGAAGGTCACCAGTTGCTCGTGGGCGGCATCAAACGCCAGCGAACTAATAAAGATCGACATAGTGAAGCCGATACCGCATAGCACACCAATCGCCATGATATCGCGTATGGTGGTCCCTCCCGGTAGCACCGCCAGCCGCCACTTGACTGCCAGCCAGCAGAACAGCGTGATGCCCAACGGTTTACCAATCAGCAAGCCGAGAATGATGCCCAGCGGCTCTGGCGACAGCGCATCCATAAAGGTAATACCGGTCAGCGAAATACCGGCGTTGGCAAAGGCGAACAGCGGCAGAATCAGCCAGTTGACCCACGGCATTAAACCATGCGCCAGATGCTCGGCCGGAGAATGGCCGTTCTTCTCTTCCAGCGGCACGAAGAAGCCAACAATCACGCCCGCCAACGTTGCGTGGACGCCAGACTTGAGCACCGCCGTCCACAGCACAATACCGACCAACATATAGATGGCAATATTACGTACGCCACAGCGATTAAGAATCGCCAACAGCACAATCGCACCGGCGGCCACGCTCAATGACAACACCGAAAGATCGCTGGTATAGAACAGCGCGATGATCACAATTGCGCCGAGATCATCAATAATCGCCAGCGCCATCAGGAACACTTTCAGCGCAGTCGGTACGCGACTGCCCAGCAGCGCCAACACGCCCAAAGCGAAAGCAATATCGGTGGCGGTTGGAATCGCCCAGCCGTTACGTGCAATCGGATCGCCGTGGTTGAAGAACAGGAAAATCAGTCCTGGCACCACCATACCGCCAATTGCCGCGATGACCGGGAAAATGGCGCGATCGCGACTGGCGAGCTCGCCAGTAATCAGCTCGCGTTTCACTTCCAAACCAATCACCAGGAAAAACAGCGCCATCATGGCATCGTTAATCCACAGCAGCAGGTTTTTGCTGATGTCTAATGCGCCAAAGCGAATCTGCACCGGCTCAGCAAGAAACGATTGATAACCTTGGGCGGTTTCTGCGCTGTTAGCCAAAATCATCGCCGCAACGGCCGCCAGAATCAGCACCATGCCGTTACTGGCGTCACTGGCGATAAAGCTTTTCAGCAAGCTTCGAATAGAACGGGATTTGTTCACAACTCCTCCTGAGTAGAGACATTTAGGCTGAGAAGTGTAGCGATTCAGACACCTCGTTAAAAGCAGCTTATGTCTCGTTAATTGCTCGGTAATGCCGATGCATTCCAAGGGCATTTTAGCTCATATCAAACGCCAGGCAGATTGAGCTTATATCAGGAGCGACGCGTTGGCGGCAAAACATAAAAAAAGCGGAGAGTTTCCTCTCCGCTTTCTGACTGCATAACTGCTGGAATTAACGCGTTAAATCGTCAAAGAACTTCTTCACACCGTCGAGGAAGCTTTTGGAGCGCGGACTGTTTTTCTCGCCACTTGGGCCACCAAAACTCTCTTCCAGTTCACGCAGCAGCGCTTTCTGTTTGTCGTTGAGGCTGACTGGCGTTTCCACCACTACACGACACAGCAAATCACCCACCGCACCGCCACGCACCGATTTCACGCCTTTACCGCGCATGCGGAACAGCTTGCCGGTTTGCGTTTCAGAAGGCACTTTCAGGTTCACGCGTCCATCAAGCGTCGGCACTTCAATCTCGCCGCCCAATGCTGCCATCGCGAAGTTAATCGGCACTTCGCAATACAGGTTGTTATCTTCACGTTCGAAGATCGGGTGTTTTTTCACCGAAACCTGAACGTACAAATCGCCCGCTGGTGCGCCGTGTTCGCCCGCTTCACCTTCGCCGGTCAGACGAATGCGATCGCCGGTATCCACGCCTGCAGGGATTTTCACCGACAGGGTTTTACTGCGCTCAACGCGACCGTGACCATGACAAGCATTGCACGGATCTTTGATCACTGAACCGCGACCGTGACAGGTCGGACACGCCTGCTGCACGGTGAAGAAGCCCTGACGCATCTGCACCTGACCAGCACCATGACAGGTATGACAGGTCTGCGGTTTGGTTCCCGCTTTCGCGCCGCTGCCGTGGCAGACATCGCACTCTTCCAGAGTTGGAATGCGGATCTCTTTGGTCACGCCGCGTACCGCTTCTTCCAGCGTTAGCTCCATGTTGTAGCGTAAATCGGCGCCACGTGAGGCACGCTGACGGCGGCCACCACCAAAAATATCGCCAAAGACGTCGCCAAAGATATCGCTGAAGTCAGCACCGCCGCCGCCGAAGCCGCCACCACCGCCCATGCCACCTTGTTCAAAGGCTGCATGACCATATTGGTCGTAGGCCGCACGCTTCTGTGCGTCGGTCAGAATTTCGTAGGCTTCCTTAATTTCTTTAAACTTCGCTTCGGCTTCTTTATTGTCCGGATTACGGTCCGGATGGTATTTCATCGCCAGGCGCTTATAAGCCTTTTTGATTTCACGCTCATCTGCGGATTTAGAGACGCCTAAGATCTCGTATAAATCACTCTTAGCCATATTTGTTCTGCCCTTAACATGATCGCACGGGCGTGGAGAGATCTCCTACGCCCGTGCTGGTTTCAACGGCTGTCAGGCCAGCCGTCGCGCCCGGTCAGGGGCAATTATTTTTTGTCTTTAACTTCTTCGAACTCAGCGTCGACAACGTCGTCATCTTTCTGTGCAGTTGCATCGCCTGCGTCAGCTGCCTGACCTTGCTGCTGTGCCAGCTCCATCAGTTTGCTGGACACTTCCATCAATGCCTGCATTTTGGCTTCGATGTCTGCTTTGTCTTCGCCTTTCAGCGCGGTGTTCAGCTCGGTCAACGCCGCTTCGATTGGTGCTTTATCTTCAGCAGACAGTTTGTCGCCCGCTTCGTCCAATTGCTTACGGGTGCTGTGCGAAATCTGATCGCCCTGGTTACGGGTCTGAACCAGCTCTTCGAACTTACGGTCAGACTCGGCGTTCGCTTCCGCGTCACGCACCATTTTTTCGATCTCTTCTTCGTTCAGACCAGAAGACGCCTTGATGGTGATCTTCTGCTCTTTACCGCTGTTTTTGTCTTTCGCCGACACGTGCAGGATACCATCCGCATCGATATCGAAGGTCACTTCGATCTGCGGCATGCCGCGCGGTGCAGACTGAATACCGTCGAGGTTGAACTGGCCCAGTGATTTGTTATCGCCTGAACGCTTACGCTCACCCTGCAGCACGTGAATGGTCACGGCAGACTGGTTATCTTCAGCAGTCGAGAACACCTGGCTGTGCTTGGTTGGGATAGTGGTGTTCTTGCTGATCAGCGAAGTCATCACGCCGCCCATGGTTTCGATACCCAGCGACAGCGGGGTAACGTCCAGCAGCAGAACGTCTTTCACTTCACCTGCCAACACACCGCCCTGAACCGCAGCACCAACGGCTACCGCTTCGTCCGGGTTCACGTCTTTACGTGGCTCTTTACCAAAGAACTCAGTTACTTTGGCCTGAACCATTGGCATACGCGTTTGACCGCCCACCAGGATCACGTCATTGATGTCTGAAACCGACAGACCCGCATCCTGCAGAGCCACTTTCAACGGCTCGATTGAGCGAGATACCAAATCTTCAACCAGAGATTCCAGCTTCGCACGCGTTACTTTGATGTTCAGGTGCTTAGGACCGGTCGCATCCGCCGTGATGTACGGCAGGTTAACGTCGGTCTGCTGCGCTGAAGAGAGCTCGATTTTGGCTTTCTCTGCCGCTTCTTTCAGACGCTGCATCGCCAGCGGATCGTTGTGCAGATCGATGCCCTGATCTTTCTTAAATTCGGCCACCAGATAGTTAATCAGACGGCTATCGAAGTCTTCACCACCCAGGTGGGTATCACCGTTGGTTGCCAGAACTTCAAAGGTTTTCTCGCCATCAACTTCATCGATCTCAATGATTGAGATATCGAAAGTACCGCCGCCCAGGTCGTATACCGCGATGGTGCGGTTGCCCTGACCTTTATCCAGACCGTAAGCCAGTGCTGCTGCGGTTGGTTCGTTGATGATACGTTTTACTTCCAGACCTGCGATACGGCCGGCGTCTTTGGTCGCCTGACGCTGCGCATCGTTGAAGTAAGCTGGAACGGTAATAACCGCTTCAGTTACAGCTTCACCGAGGAAATCTTCCGCGGTTTTCTTCATCTTTTTCAGCACTTCAGCAGAGATCTGCGGCGGTGCCATTTTCTGGCCCTTCACATCAATCCATGCGTCGCCGTTATCCGCGCCGATGATTTTGTAAGGCATGATTTTAATATCACGCTGTACTTCTTCGTCCTGGAAGCGACGGCCAATCAGGCGCTTGATCGCAAACAGGGTATTCTGCGGGTTGGTCACAGACTGACGTTTAGCCGGTGAACCAACCAGAGTTTCGCCATCCTGTGCATACGCAATAATCGACGGCGTGGTGCGGTCGCCTTCGGCGTTTTCCAGCACGCGCGCTTTACCACCATCCATAACTGCAACACATGAGTTGGTTGTACCCAAGTCAATACCAATAATCTTACCCATCTAAACATCTCCCACTTAAATTCTTTGCCAATTAGGGTTGTGAAACAGAGATGCGGTCAAACTGACCACTTTCAACTGCTGAAGCAGGCTTTTTTTGCTGCCTCACAACGCTCGATGACAAGTAAATGGGGCCGGTTCGATGCGCATCAAGGGTTAAAACTAAAAAAAATTTCATTCTCTGGTCGATTCAGATCAAAGTTGGCCAAAAAGAGGCCGCTTATTATGCAGCGCCTCGCGCCACCAGCGGTTTGCGCGGGGGTAAAACACTAACAACATCTTCAACGCTGCTTCTGAGGAATTATGAGCAATACCACGCTGGCGAATCCCGCCCCGTTGGGCCTGATGGGATTCGGTATGACCACCATCCTGCTCAACTTACACAACACTGGCCTGTTTGCGATGGATGTGATCATCCTGGCGATGGGTATTTTCTACGGCGGCATCGCGCAAATTTTTGCCGGGCTGCTGGAGTATAAGAAAGGCAACACCTTCGGGCTGACCGCCTTTACCTCTTACGGCAGCTTCTGGTTAACGTTGGTGGCGATTCTGCTGTTGCCGAAACTAGGGCTGGCAGAGGCGGCCGATGGCCACTTCCTTGGCGCCTATCTCGCGCTGTGGGGCGTGTTCACCGCGTTTTTGTTCTTCGGCACGCTGAAGTCGCCGAAAATGCTGCAGTTCATCTTCGCCAGTCTGACGCTGCTGTTTGCGCTGCTGGCCATCGGCCATCTGACCGATAACGCGGGGCTGCTGCGCTTTGCTGGCTGGATTGGCATTATTTGTGGATCGAGCGCGTTCTATCTGGCGATGGGCGAAGTGCTGAACGAGAAATTTGGCCGCACGGTATTGCCGATTGGCGAGTAAGAAAAGAAAAAGCGGAGCTGTTTGGCTCCGCTTTTTGCCTTATGACGAGTGCAGCGACATATCCAACTGCGCATGCTGCTGACGGCTATCGCGCCACAGCCAAATGCCCACCATAAAGCCAATAACCGCCAGCGCCAGCACATACCAGGCCGGTGCCATTGGCGTCAGGCTCATCATCAGCGTCACGCTAATTGGCGTCAGGCCACCAAAAATCGCGTAAGCAACATTGTAAGAGAACGAGATGCCGGTAAAGCGCACCGCCGCTGGGAACGCGCGTACCATCACAAACGGCACCACGCCTACCACGCCAACGCTAAGGCCCGCTAAGCCATACCAGACAAACAGCATTTCCGGCGTGCTGCCCAGTTGATGGAAGAAGTTCCAGCTGCCGATCGCCAGCAATAATGAGCCGACCACCAGCGATCGCGCCGCGCCGAAGCGATCCACCAGCCATCCGGCGATAACGCAGCCCAGCAGCAGCATAATGGTGGCGAAGCTGTTGGCTTGCAGACTGAGCGCAGCAGGAATGCCGTGCTGTTTCTGCATCAGCGTTGGCGCCATCAAAATCACCACCACAATGCAGGCTGACAGCAGCCAGGTAAGCAGCATCGAAATTACGATGCCGCGCTTGTGACTGGCGAGAATGGTTTGCAGCGGCATTTTTTCTGCCAGCGCTTTGCGCTGCTGCATCTGCTGGAACACCGGCGTTTCATGCAGCCAGCGACGCAGATACATCGCCAGCAGGCCAAACACCCCGCCGAGGAAGAAGGGAATGCGCCAGCCGTGATCGCGAATCGCAGCCGGTGATAGCGTGGTGTTCAGCACCGTTGCCACCAGCGAACCGAGCAGAATGCCGGCGGTTAAGCCCGCCGTCAGCGTGCCGCAGGCAAAACCGATGCGTTTTTCGGGCACATGTTCGGCGACAAACACCCACGCGCCAGGCACTTCACCGCCAATAGCCGCGCCTTGCAGCACACGCATCAGCAACATCAACAGCGGCGCAGCGATGCCGATGCTGGCATAAGTGGGCAATGCGCCCATCGCCAGCGTCGGCAGCGCCATCAACAGAATACTGAGGCTGAACATCTTCTTACGCCCCACTTTGTCACCAAAGTGCGCCATGATGATGCCGCCCAACGGACGCGCCAAATAACCGGCAGCAAAGATGGCGAAGGTCTGCACCTGACGCAGCCATTCGGGGATGTCAGGTGGGAAGAACAGCTCGCCGATCACAGCTGCAAAGAAGACGAAGATGATGAAGTCGTAGAATTCCAGCGCCCCACCAAGGGCGGCCAGCGACAGGGTTTTGTAATCCTGTCCATTGAGTCGACGCGTTGCGTGCGTATCCATAATCCAGCGGTATCCAGAGGCAAAACAACTTATGTAAAGATTGGATTACTATACCGTCAATATTTTGCCACACCAGTGCCGCTGGATTTTATGCCTGAAAATGCCGATTTTTAGTCATTTGTCTCACGACGGGCGCTTTTGGGGCGAAAAGCTGCTACCACATCGGCATGAGTTTCAACGTACGGCCCTTCCAACAGCTGTAAACAATAAGGTACAGCTGCAAAAATCCCTGGCACTTTTACCGTACCATCTTCCGCTTTCAGTCCTTCCAGCGTCTCTTTAATGGATTTTGGCTGACCCGGCAGATTGAGGATCAATGATTGTTTGCGAATCACGCCAACCTGACGCGACAAAATGGCGGTCGGCACAAATTGCAGGCTGATTTGACGCATCTGCTCGCCGAAGCCCGGCATTTCACGGTCGGCGACCGCCAGCGTGGCATCCGGCGTCACATCACGTCGCGCCGGTCCGGTACCGCCAGTGGTGAGCACCAGGTTACAGAACAGCTCATCGACCAGCTCGCAGATCGCCTGCTCAATCATGGGTTGTTCATCCGGCACCAGGCGCGTTTCGATTTCAAATGGCGTAGCCAGCGCGGCGGCGAGCCAGCTCTCTAACGCCGGAATGCCCTGATCCTGATAGATGCCGTTAGCAGCACGATCGGAAACGGAAATTAATCCAATTCGTAAAGTATCCATAGAGTTATCGCTGTGGTTGGCTGCAAGGCAGCAAATGATGTGGGAAGTAAAAGGATAATACAGGAAGCGGGGGAAAAACGTAAAACCGTGGCAGCCTGTCGCCGCCACGGCCTGGCACCTTACAGCAGTTCGGCGATCATCTTCTCAAGTTTGCCCTGATCGATGGCAAAGTTGCGGATACCTTCAGCCAGTTTGGTAACGGCCATTGGATCCTGATTGTGCTGCCAGAAGAACTCAGCTTCAGTCATCTTCGCTGGACGCGCTTTCACTTCGCCGGTGTAGCTCAGTTTACGCTCAACAGTACCTTCGCTCTCAGCCAGCTCTTTAAGCAGGCCCGGAGAAATGGTCAGACGATCGCAGCCCGCCAGTTCAATGATCTCGCCAACGTTACGGAAGCTCGCGCCCATCACCACGGTTTCATAACCGTGCTGCTTGTAGTAGTTGTAGATTTCAGCCACAGACACCACGCCTGGATCTTCGTGTGCTGCGTACTCTTTTTTATCGGTGTTCTGCTTGTACCAGTCGAGGATACGGCCAACGAATGGAGAGATCAGGAACACGCCGGCTTCGGCACACGCACGCGCCTGCGCGAAGGAGAACAGCAGCGTCAGGTTACAGTTGATGCCTTCTTTCTCCAGCTGCTCAGCAGCACGGATACCCTGCCAGGTTGACGCCAGTTTGATCAGGATACGGTCATTGCTGATGCCAGCATCGTTGTACAGTTTGATCAGGCTACGCGCTTTAGCGATGCTCGCTTCAGTGTCGTAGGAGAGACGCGCATCCACTTCAGTCGAGATGCGACCTGGGATCAGTTTGAGAATTTCCAGACCAATGTTGACGGCCAGCTTGTCAGATACCAGCGCCAGTTGTTCTTCTTTATTGCTGCTCTGCTGACGCGCCCAGGTAATGGCTTCATCAATCAGTTTGCGGTATTCAGGGATTTGAGCGGCGTTGAGAATCAAAGAAGGGTTGGTGGTCGCATCTTGCGGCTGGTAAAGCTTCATTGCCGCGATATCACCGGTGTCGGCGACCACAGTAGTCAGCTGACGCAAGGAAGTAAGTTTGTCCGTCATGGTTCTCTTTCTCTTAGGTTGACTGTCAGGGTGTAAAAGGCTGTTGCGATAATATCACGCACAAGTGACGGCGCAACACCACGAAGTGCCCTTTACGATAGCGCTAACAAATGGGAGCGATTTGCCGATCCATGCCGCTTTTTTGCTACACTCCTTGCAACATTTTTCCCTTCAATTCCCTGATAAACCTGCGGGTCAAAGAGGACGTACACGATGCTGATGGTTATCTCGCCAGCGAAAACACTGGACTATGAAAGCCCGCTGGCGACACAACGTTTTACCCAACCGGCGCTGTTAGAAAAATCACACCAATTAATTGACGTTGCGCGCGATCTTTCACCGTCGCAGATCAGTTCACTGATGGGCATCAGCGACAAACTGGCGCACCTGAATGCCGATCGTTTTAACCAATGGCAGCCACCCTTATCGCTGGAGAACGCGCGTCAGGCAATTCTGGCGTTCAAAGGCGATGTGTATACCGGTTTGCAGGCCGAAACCTTTAGCGACAACGATTTCGATTTTGCCCAGCAGCACCTGCGCATGTTGTCCGGATTATACGGTCTACTGCGCCCGCTCGATTTGATGCAGCCTTATCGTCTGGAGATGGGCATTAAACTGGCGAATCCAGCCGGTAAAGATCTCTACGGCTTCTGGGGCGATTTGTTGACCGCGAAGTTGAACGAAGCGATTGCGGAGCAAGGTGACGACGTGCTGATCAATCTGGCATCCGATGAGTATTTCAAAGCCATTAAGCCGAAGAAACTCAACGCCGAATTGATCAAGCCTGTGTTCCTCGATGAGAAGAATGGCAAGTTTAAAGTCATCAGCTTCTACGCCAAGAAAGCGCGCGGATTGATGAGCCGCTATGTGATTCAGAACCGCCTGACCAAGCCAGCGCAGCTGAAGAAGTTCGATGTGGATGGGTATTTCTTTGACTCAGCAGAAAGCAAAGATAATGAGCTGGTGTTTAAGCGCCGCGAACAGAAATAAGGAAGCCGCCGTGATGGCGGCTTGATCGAGGTCGCCATGAATGGCGACCCTACATTACTTCAACAAAAACGCGCGCAGTTCAGCGAAATCGCCTTTCAGATTGTGCGACAGCAGCGGCAAGTCGGCGCGCTCGGCCAGCTCTTTCGGCAGCGGCAGATCCTGACCTAAAATCTCGTCCACGCTCTCTTTGAACTTCGCCGGATGCGCAGTCCCGAGGAACAGGCCATATTCGCCCTCCTGCAGGTTGTCGCGCAGCAGACGATAAGCAATCGCCGCATGCGGTTCAGAGATGTAGCCAATCTCAGCCAGCTCGCGCATGGTGGATTTGGTGGTTTCATCCGTTACAGCGCCGTACGCCAGATCGGTCAAGCGCCAGGTTTTACGGCGGAACAGCTCTTCCACGCGCGGCCAGTTGTTTGGCTGGCTGACATCCATGGCGTTCGACAGCGTTGCTACCGTGGCGTTTGGCTGCCATGCACCGTTGCCGAGGAAGCGTGGCACGGTATCGTTAGCATTGGTCGCAGCGATAAAACGCTTGATTGGCAGACCCAATGATTTCGCCAACAGGCCAGCCGTTAAGTCACCGAAGTTTCCGCTCGGCACCGAGACCACCAGCTGATTGCGCTTCTCTTGTGGCAGCTGCGCTACCGCTTCGAAGTAGTAGCAAATCTGCGCCAGCAGACGGCTGATGTTGATGGAGTTCGCCGAGTTCAGGCCAATCGCCTTCTTCAGCTCTTCATCATCAAACGCCTGTTTCACCAGTGCCTGGCATGCATCGAAATCGCCTTCAACCGCGATGGTTTCGATGTTGCCGCCCAGCGTACAGAACAGTTTCTCCTGCAGCGGGCTGATTTTGCCCTGCGGATAGAGAATCACCACGCGCACGTTTTCCATGCCGTAGAAGGCATGCGCCACCGCTGCGCCGGTATCGCCGGACGTGGCGGTCAGAATGGTGATCTGCTCATCCGCACCACTCACATAGGAGAGCATCTGCGCCATAAAGCGGCCGCCGAAATCTTTGAACGCCAGCGTTGGGCCGTGGAACAGCTCGAGGCAAGCCACATCATCGCTGACCTTCGCCACTGGCGCCGGGAAAGCAAAGGCGTTTTTCACGCGCTCGGCCAACTGATGCGCCGCAATTTCATCGCCAATATAGGCAGAGAGAATTTTGCTGCTGCGGCTGACGAAATCCATCTCCAGCATGGCATCAATGTCGGTCAGTTCGAATTCCGGCAGTTCGAGCGGGAAAAACAGCCCTTGCTGCGAGCCGAGGCCCTGTTTAACGGCCTGAGCAAAACTAACCTGCTCGTTGTGATCCTTAAGGTTGTAGAGTTTCATGCGTTATCCCAATTTACGTGCGCCAGCCGTATCAAGACGGCAGATGTGGACGAAACCTTCTTCATTCTGCAGATAGTGCTGGCTCAGCCAGTCCGCCATCCGCTGTGCCGTTGCCATCTCGTTGCAAACGGCGAAAAGTGTCGGGCCGGAACCCGAAATACCGCAGGCCAGCGCGCCAATATCCTGCGCCGCTTTACGCGCATCGGCGAAGCCTGGCAGCAGTTTGGTGCGATACGGCTCAGCGATAACATCCTGCATAAGTTTAGCCGCAAGCCCAGGCTGACGCGTATGACAGGCGTGAATAAAGCCCGCCAGCAGGCGACCGTGCTTGATGGCATCCTCTTTGCGGTATTGTGCTGGCAGAATGGCGCGCGCTTCGGCGGTGGAGACTTTAATCCCCGGATACGCCATCACCCACAGCCATTCATCAAAGCACGGCACGTCCTGACTGATAATGCCGTTCTCTTCAATCATTAGCTGCACGCCGCCAAGGAAGCACGGCGCAACGTTATCAAAGTGTACGCTGCCGGAAATACGCCCTTCGAGCTCGCCCATCAGCGCCAGCAGTTCGGTATCGTTGAGCGGTTTGCCGCAGAATTCGTTCATCGCCATCAAGCCAGCAACCACCGAACAGGCGCTTGAGCCGAGCCCGGAACCGATCGGCATATTCTTTTCCAGCGTCATCGCCACCGGAACTTGTTTACCAATCGCCTGGCAAAAACGCTCCCAGCACTGATAAACGATGTTCTCCTGCGGATTGGTCGGCAGTTTGCTGACAAAGCGCCCGGAGTTCACCAGGCTAAAGCTGTCGGCGGCTTCTACGGAAACGCAGTCACCCAACAAGGTACCATCCACCGGCGAAACCGCCGCGCCCAGCACATCAAAGCCGACGCTGACGTTACCTATCGAGGCCGGTGCATAAATTTTTACCATCATCAAACTCCCAACTTCCACGACAGCGTACGCAGCAGGTCAGCAAACACGCCTGCTGCTGTGACATCATTCCCTGCACCATATCCACGCAGAACCAGCGGGATTGGCTGATAGTAGCGGCTGTAGAATGCCAGCGCATTCTCACCGTTTTTCACTTTGTACAGCGGATCGTTGCCGTCCACCGCATCAATCTTCACTTTGCAGACGCCGCCCTCTTCAATCGCGCCGACGAAGCGTAATACTTTACCTTCGTCACGCGCTTTGGCAACGCGCGCGGCAAAGGCGTTATCCAGTTCCGGCAGACGTTCCATAAACTGCTCAACGTCGGCGATCTCGGTCAGGCTGGCAGGCAGCAGCGGTTCGATTTCGATATCGCTGAGTTCCAGCTGATGCCCCGCTTCACGTGCCAGAATCAGCAGCTTACGCGCCACATCGGTACCAGAAAGATCGTCACGCGGATCCGGCTCGGTAAAGCCCATTTCTCGCGCCATTTTGGTCGCTTCCGACAGCGAAACGCCTTCATCAAGCTTGCCGAAGATAAAGGAGAGCGAGCCTGACAGAATACCGGAGAACTTGATCAGTTCATCACCAGCGTTCATCAGGTTTTGCAGGTTTTCGATCACCGGCAAACCGGCACCGACGTTGGTGTCGTACAGGAACTTACGGCGCGATTTCGCTGCCGCTGCTCGCATCTGCTGGTAGTAATTCCACGACGAGGTGTTGGCTTTTTTGTTCGGCGTGACGACGTGGAAACCTTCGGCGAGGAAATCGGCATACTGATCGGCGACCGCCTGGCTGGAAGTACAATCGACGATCACCGGATTCAGCAGATGATACTCCTTCACCAAACGCATCAGGCGACCGAGATTGAACGGCTCTTTGGCTTCGTTCAGTTCTGCCTTCCAGTTGCTAAGATCGATACCGTGTACGTTGGTTAATAGCGCACGCGAGTTAGCGATACCACACACACGCAGATCGATATGCTTCTGTTTCAGCCATGTCTGCTGGCGATGCAGCTGATCCAGCAATGCTGCGCCGACACCGCCAACGCCAACCACGAACACTTCGATTACCTGATCGGTGGCAAACAGCATCTGATGCACGACACGTACACCGGTAGTAACTTCATCGTTGCTCACCACTACCGAGATGGAACGCTCAGAAGAACCCTGCGCAATCGCCACGATATTGATATTGGCACGCGCCAGCGCCGAGAAGAATTTGGCCGAGATGCCGCGCAGCGTGCGCATGCCATCACCGACCACCGAGATCACCGCCAGCTGTTCCAGCACGTCCAGCGGATCAAGCAAGCCATCTTTTAACTCAAGATAGAACTCCTCTTCCAGCACGCGACGCGCACGCGCCTGCTCGCTTTGCGGTACGCAGAAGCTGATGCTGTATTCTGAAGAGGATTGGGTGATCAGCACCACTGAAATGCCGGTGCGTGACATCGCGGCGAAAACGCGCGCCGCCATGCCAACCATGCCTTTCATACCCGGACCAGACACGTTGAACATCGCCATGTTATTCAGGTTGGTGATGCCTTTAACCGGATTTTCATCCAGCTCGCCTTCGCCACCGATTAAGGTGCCCGGCGCTTGCGGGTTAGCAGTGTTTTTGATCAGGCAAGGAATCTGGAACTGAGCGATGGGCGCGATGGTACGCGGATGCAGCACTTTGGCGCCGAAGTAAGAGAGCTCCATCGCTTCCTGATATGACATCGATTTCAGTAAGCGCGCATCGGGTACCTGACGCGGGTCGCAGGTATAAACGCCGTCAACGTCAGTCCAGATTTCACAACAGTCAGCACGTAAACACGCAGCCAACACCGCGGCGGAGTAATCAGAACCGTTACGGCCCAGCACCACCAGTTCGCCCTTCTCGTTACCGGCGGTGAAACCGGCCATCAGGATAAAGTGATCGGCTGGGATCTGGCTGGCGGCGATGCGGCGCGTGGATTCGGCGATATCAACGGTGGATTCGAGGTAATGACCAATCGCCAGCAGCTTCTCCACAGGATCGATCACGGTGACTTTATGGCCGCGCGCCTGCAGCAACGCTTCCATAATCGCAATCGATAGCTTCTCGCCACGGCAGATGATGGCGGCATTAACGGCGTCCGGGCATTGGCCCAGCAGGCTGATGCCGTGCAGCACCTGTTTCAGCTGCGCAAACTCCAGCTCAACGCGGGTTTTCAGTCCGTCGTAATCAAAGCCCGGCTGCGCGTCACGCAAGCCTTGCAGCAGGTCGGCAAAAATACGTTCGGCATCGCTGATATTCGGCAAGGTGTCGAGGCCGCTGATGGTTTTCTCAATCATCGCCACCAGATGATTGGTAATTTTTGCTGGTGCAGAGAGTACGGTCGCAACCTGTCCCTGTTGTGCATTGCTTTCCAGAATGTCCGCCACACGGAGAAAACGTTCCGCATTGGCTACTGAGGTTCCGCCGAATTTCAGCACTCGCATAGTTAAAGCTCTCCTGAATTTTTGCCGAAAAAAAAGCCCGCACTGTTTAGGTGCGGGCTTTTTTCTTTGTTTTTCCTGTATGCGTCAGCCCGCACCGTTACCTGTGGTAATGGTGGTGGTAATAATAATTGTGGTGTTCAGGCTGAGTTTACGCATTTAGATTTTTTTCTGTCTGTCTTTGTCTTGTCCGTCTGCCTTCCAGAAGTAAAGCAAAGCGCACGTTAAGTCAACGAATTTGTCTTAGCCGCGCCATCCCTGGCGCTGCGCAGTGCTGCGCTTGCTGAAGCAAAAATTATTGCGATCGTTCAGGAGATGCGGCAGATTCCCGCATCAGTCACTAGCAACTCAGGATTTATCCGAGCAATTATCTATAAGTTTTTTTTCTACGTCATGTAACAAGCGATGCAGCATGGCGCTGTCACGCTGTTCCAGCAGGCCAATACGCTGATCGATCCAGTCGGCCATTTTAACGTCATCGCTGACGTCCAGCTTAACCAGCAACTGATGGAAGCGCTGGCGCAATGCCTGCAGCTGCAGCTCATTTGCCACTTCCGCGGTCTCAGCCGCTATTTGATTGAGCGCTGACAGTTGATAGCAATACACCATCACCGCCTGACCGAGATTCAGCGACGGATAATCATTGGCCATCGGGATGCCGGTCAACAGATCAACCTGCTCCAGCTCCTCATTGGTTAAACCGCTGTCTTCACGGCCAAACACCAGCGCGATGCGGCTCAGCCATTGGCGCTTCTCCTGCAGAATGTTTTCGACCTGCGCAGGCGTGGCGTAATAGCGGAACTTCGCGCGGCTGCGTGCGGTGGTCGCCACGGAAAAATCGACATCCTTTAGCGCCTCGCTCAGCGTGGCGTAGGTTCTAACGTTATCGAGAATCTCACCGGCGCCGTGCGCCACGCGGCGTGCTGCCGGATCTTGCCAGGCATCGCTGGCGACAATGCGCAGTTCGCTAAAACCCATGGTTTTCATGGCGCGGGCAGCCGCACCGATATTTTCCGGACGGGCGGGAGAGACAAGGATTAAGGGGAAATGCATGATTTTTCCATCGAACTGTTAACAACTCGCATTATGTTGGCATGCAGGAGAGAAAATACCAACTGCGGCTAGCAGAGAAAATAAGATGTTAACGATGTTAAAAGAGGGATAAATCCAGCTGTAGTGGAAATTAGCAGGCATAAGCAAAATTATATGACCTATTTAATATAAAACCCTTTTCTTTCATATCATTGAAATATAATTTCCTGCGTGTTTTAGTTTTGGTTGTATAAGGGATAAATGTAGCAAAAATGCTGCATTTTGTGAGCTAAACTAGCAATCCTGGAGAAGT
Organism: Enterobacter sp. Sphag1F; assembly: GCF_014193275.1. Lineage (NCBI taxonomy): Bacteria > Pseudomonadati > Pseudomonadota > Gammaproteobacteria > Enterobacterales > Enterobacteriaceae > Enterobacter > Enterobacter sp. Sphag1F. Next base: position 198,270 of record NZ_JACHZD010000003.1, read on the forward strand.
TTTTCATAAAAGTGTTAACGTGCTACACTTGCATTTGATATAAGTCAACGAAGCGTTGTTTTTATGCTTATCGGTTGTTGTTGGTGCTGTTAGGTTGCTGTTAATACGGTTAGGATGAGCGCCTGTCCGATATCCTCGGGGCGTGCAAATATCCATCCTGGCTGGCTGAGCTAACACTGAAGTTGACGTAGATGGATGGTGTATTCCGAAGATTATTTCGTATACCGGTTGCAGCAAAATAGCGTAACCGACGTACGCCCTGTTTTCGATTTGTTGGCAAATTTTAGGTAGCGAAACATGCAGACCCCGCACATTCTTATCGTTGAAGACGAACTGGTCACGCGTAACACCCTCAAAAGTATCTTTGAGGCAGAAGGTTACGTGGTCTATGAAGCCACCGACGGCGCCGAGATGCATCAGGTTTTGACGGAAAATGACGTCAACCTGGTGATTATGGATATCAACCTGCCAGGTAAAAACGGTTTGCTGCTGGCACGCGAACTGCGTGAGCAAGCAAACGTCGCGCTGATGTTCCTGACCGGCCGTGATAATGAAGTGGATAAAATCCTCGGTCTGGAAATCGGTGCCGATGATTACATCACCAAACCGTTCAATCCGCGTGAATTGACGATTCGTGCACGCAACTTGCTGTCGCGTACCATGAATCTGGCGATGCCAAGCGAAGAGCGCCGTACCGTTGAAAGCTATCGTTTTAATGGCTGGGAGCTGGATATTAACAGCCGCTCACTGATCAGCCCGAACGGCGATCAGTATAAGCTGCCGCGCAGTGAATTCCGCGCCATGCTGCACTTCTGTGAGAATCCAGGCAAAATTCAAACGCGTGGTGACTTGCTGAAAAAGATGACCGGCCGCGAGCTGAAGCCGCATGACCGCACCGTGGATGTCACCATCCGCCGCATCCGTAAGCATTTTGAATCCACGCCAGACACGCCAGAAATCATCGCCACTATTCACGGCGAAGGTTACCGCTTTTGCGGCGAACTGCAGGATTAAGAGTTGAAAGAAAAAACGCCCGTCAGGGCGTTTTTTTATGTCTGCATTAATGCCACGGCATAATCGGCACGGCGCTCAGCGCATTCTTCGGCGATCCATCCACTACTTTGTCGGAATAGCTTAGGTACACCAGCGCATGACGTTTCTGGTCAAAGAAGCGCACCACCTGCAACTTCTTGAACACCAGCGATGTGCGTTTCCTGAACACCACTTCACCTTGCGCCTTGCCTTGTGCGATTTTATCGCTAAGCTCTACCGGCCCAACCTGTTGGCAGGAAATGGCCGAGTCGGACGTATCTTCCGCCAAACCCAATCCGCCTTTGATACCGCCGGTTTTTGCCCGGCTGATATAACAGGTTACATTTTTTACGTCCGGGTCATCGAAGGCTTCCACCACGATCTTATGATCGGGGCCAAACATCTTGAATACCGTGTCAACTGAGCCGATCTCTTCGGCCTGAACGCCAGCACTGAATACATATGTTGCCAACGTGATTATAAGAATACGAGCTATTGTCATTGAGTTACCATTGCCAATCGAATAGATGAGAATGTAATGTACTGTCAATCGGACACAGAACCAAACCTAAACGGGTTTTAACCCGCATTGACTTAGCACACTCGATTAGCAAACCGCCCCCACGCTTTTGTGCATTTCGTGCTATTATTCGACGACTTCATAGTTGCGCCACCAGAGAGTTATGAGGATGTTTTATGGACCAAGCCGGTATCATTCGCGATTTGCTTGTCTGGCTGGAGAGCCATCTGGATCAACCGCTTTCATTAGATAACGTTGCGCAGAAAGCAGGCTATTCCAAGTGGCATCTGCAGCGGATGTTCAAGGAAGTAACCAGCCACGCGATTGGTGCGTATATTCGCGCGCGTCGGCTGTCGAAAGCCGCGGTGGCGCTACGCCTGACCAGCCGCCCCATCCTCGACATCGCACTACAATATCGCTTCGATTCGCAGCAGACGTTTACCCGTGCGTTTAAAAAGCAGTTCAACCAAACGCCCGCCTGGTATCGTCGCTCGTCGGAGTGGAACTCGTTTGGCATTCGCCCACCGATTCGTCTCGACGACAACAGTATTCCGGAAGCGCAGTTTGTTACGCTGCCTGAAACGGTGCTGGTCGGCCAAACGCAGAGTTACTCCTGCACGCTAGAGCAGATTTCCAGCTACCGTGATGAGATGCGCATGCATTTCTGGAAGCAGTTCCTGCTGGAAACCGACACGGTGCCGCCGGTGCTGTACGGCCTGCATCAGGTGCGTGCAAGCCATGAAAAGGATGATGAGCAGGAGATTCTCTACACCACTGCGGTGCCCGCCGATCAGCTGGCAAAAAGCATGCAGTCGAATCAGAGCGTAGTGCTGGAAGCAGGAGATTATGTGCAGTTCACCTACAACGGTGCGCGCAGCGCGCTGGGTGAATTCATCCTGCTGCTGTACGGCACCTGCATGCCGACGCTGGGATTAGTGCGTCGTCAGGGACAGGATATCGAGCGTTTCTTCACGCACGGTGGTAAGAAGCGTAGCGAGCCGCCAACGGAAATCCGCTGCGAATACCTGATTCCGATTCGCCCACAAAACCATTAATCGTCGTAAGGTCGCCATTCATGGCGACCTCTTTATTCATCACATCCGATCAACGCTGCAACTCATCCAGCGCAGGCGCATCCAGATGCGACACATCGCCCGCCGTCTCAACCACCCAACCGGCCGCCAGCCACGCGCTCTGCTGATGATCCACGCGTGAAATCGAGCAGTTACGCAGACGCAAACGACGCTCCGCATGCGCAGGCAAACCGAGAATAGTGCTGACCAGCACGCCCAGCGCCATACCGTGGCTGACAATCAGCGGACGGCTACCTGCAGGCAGCTCGAGCAGCGCATTCAGCGCTTCGTGCATACGCGCTGCCATTTCCGCCATCGATTCACCACCCGGAATACGCCCCGCCGTGGTGCCATCCACCAGCGTTTTGCGCCAGTTTTCCTCTTCTTCGGTCAAGCCGTCGAGTGGACGTTGTTCCAGGCAGCCCATATTCAACTCGCGCAGCCGCGCATCGAGCGTAACGGTGCAGCCACACGCGTCGGCGATAATCTCTGCCGTACGACGCGTACGTCCCAAATCGCTGGCAATCACGTGAGTAATGCCCAGCGATTTCACCCGCTCGCCCACCTGATGCGCCTGCTGCTCACCTTTTTCCGTTAACGGGCTGTCAGACTGCCCCTGAATGCGTCGGGCCGCATTCCATACCGTTTCACCGTGACGAACAAGATAGACCTGTAGCATGCTTAATTTCCGTTATACTGCGACAAATTTGCCTCGAGGGTTCAAACAATTATGTACCATGTTGTCGCAGCCACCATCAACCCGGCAAAAATTCGCGCGATTGCTCAGGCGTTCAACGACGTTTTCGGCGAAGGATCCTGCCACATCGAAGGGGTTGAGGTCGAGAGCGGCGTCGCAGCCCAGCCACTTAGTGATGTTGAAACGCGAACTGGCGCACGCCAGCGGGTAGAGAACGCACGTCAGGCGCGTCCACAGGCCGATTACTGGGTGGCAATTGAAGCGGGCATTGAAGGCGATTGCGCCTTTGCGTGGATGGTGATTGAAAACGCGCAGCAGCGCGGAGAATCACGTTCGGCCAGCTTTACGCTGCCGCCGATTGTCGTGGCAGGCTTAGCTGCCGGGCATGAATTGGGTGATGAGATGGCACGCTTAACCGGCGTGGAAAATATCAAACACAAAGGCGGCGCGATTGGAGCCTTAACCCACGGCCTGCTGAGCCGCTCCAGCGTCTACCATCAGGCGTTGATTCTGGCGCTGTGTCCGTTCACGCATCCGCTGTACAGCCAACGTTAATCGCGGCCAAGACGCGCTTCCAGCCAGCGTTTCAGCTCTGGCGGCGCCTCTTTCAGGCTGTTAGAGCCACGCGTAATGGTGGCGATACCCACGCCCAACTCATTCTTCAGTTCACGCTGGCTCATCTCGCCACTCATCAACTCTTCAATAATGCGCAAACGCGTCCCGTAGGATTCACGTTCATCCGGCGTCATCATCAGTTGTAATAACGGCAGCGCTACGCCATCGGCAAAAGCGTTTTGCATCAGTTCGATAAAACGCAGCCAGTTATCTTCAACAGGCTGAGCCGATTCCGGCTGGGAAGAAAGGGGTTGGCTCATGAAGGGCTTCCGTACTCATTAACGAGTACGGAAGCATAGCACAGTCAATACTGGCGATTCCACTCACTGTCGGCGAGAATCTTGTCCGGCTTGCCCATGAAGTAGCGGTAATAGGCATCGTAGGCCAGCACGTTTTTCACGTAGCCACGCGTTTCTGAGAACGGAATGGTTTCGATAAACGCCACCGCATCCAGATTACCGCCGCTGGTTTTCTGCCAGCTGCGCACGCGTCCCGGACCAGCGTTATAGGCGGCCGTAGAGAAGATGCGGTTCTGACCAAACTGCTGATAGACATACTCCAGATACTGCGTCCCGATCTGAATATTGGTCTGCGGGTCCAGCAGCTGGCTGCTGTTCACATAGCCGGGAATGTTATACATCTTCACGGTATGCGTCGCCGTGCCAGGCATCACCTGCATCAGTCCGCTGGCACCCACCGGTGAACGCGCTTTCGGGTTCCACGCGCTCTCCTGACGCGAAATCGCCATCGCATAACTCTGCGGAATGCCTTTGTCGCTGGTGTATTCCTGATAAAGGTTTTGCCACGCCAGCGGGAAGCGCTCTTTCAGGCTATCCCACATTTTTGCAGTAATGGTGGCCTGCACGCTGAGATCCCACCAATCCTGCTCGTTGGCGTAACGCGCCAGCATCTGCTGCTGCGAACGGGTTTTGCTGGAGATCAGATTGGCCCATTCACTGCGCGCCAGGTTATCCAATCCCCAATACATCAGCTCACGCACGCGCGCCATTTCCGCGCCTTGCGTCACGGTGCTGTCAGCTGCCGGTGCCTTATCGACCTGCAACGGATACTCCACGCCCAAACGCTGCGCCGCGACCATCGGATAGAAGCCGCGCGCCTGCATCAGCTTACGCAGAATATCGTTGGCTTCCTCTTTACGGCCCTGCGAAATCAGCAAATCCGCCTGCCAGTATTGCCACTCATCTTTCTCTTTGGCTTCCACCGGCAAACGCGCGATCCAGGTATTAAGACCACGACGATCGTTCTGGCTCAGCGCCAAACGTACGCGACGCTCCACCAGCGCGGTGGATTCGCTGTTCATCACCACCGCATCACGCCAGCGCGCCTGCTCGCTGGTGAGATCCGCGCCCATCATGCGCCACACCACGGTCTCTTTCAGATCCTGCTCATCGGCCTGGCTCATCTTCTGCGCCTGCACCAGTTGCGGGATCATCATGCGCGCGTTGTCCATGTCCTCACGCGCCACGCGGGCGAAGGCGTAGCTGGTCGCCATGCGGGTGAAATCGGTTGGCCCCATAGTGCTGGCAAAGGTAGTGACGGTTTGCGGATTCTGCTGCAGCGCAATCAGCGCGCTGGCGGTGGTTTGATAATCCGCTGGCAGCATTTTCGCCAGGTAATTCACCAGGCTGTCGTTACCGGCTTTCATCGCCAGACGGATGCGCTCGAGGATGGTGATCGGCGAGAGTTGCCCGCTGGCCTGCCATACCGAGAATAGCTTGTCACAGTCGTTCGGTAACGCGGTGCCGCGCAGCCAAATCTCTTTCGCACCGGCAAACGCCGCCTGCTGCTGCCCGGTGGCCCATTTGGCGTAATACCAGTTACAGCGCGCCTGCACCGGCTTGGGTTCCTCCGGGCTGAAACTCAGCACGCCCTGCCAATCCTGACGGTTCGCCAGCACATTCACAAAGCGCGTTGAGAGCGAGCGCGCCGGTGGCAGCGTGGGATATTGTTGAATAAAGTTCTTCACCGCCAGCGGCGTCTCTTGATCGAGATCCTGCGCCAGCAGGCGATATTGCAGATACGGGTAGAGCGGATAATCCTGCAGCGTCGGCATCAGCTGCGTCACCTGGTCCATCTGTTTGTTATCCCAGGCTTGCTTGATTTGCGCATAGCGCTGTCGCTGCTGATCCAGCGAATCGGCCCATACGCTGCTGGCCGTGCTGACCAGACAGATCCCTAGCATCCAGTAACGCCACTTCTCCATTACGCTCTCCTCTCAGTGCTGCGATCCAGCTCATGCCAGACATCCTTCATGCTAACCAGGCCAACCGTCTCTTGCCATGTTCTTCACAAAATTTACGCTCGCGCACCGCCATTGCGCAGCGTTTGCGCCGCCGCTGTGCAATTTATCATCAGAAAAACTTATTACACATCAATTAACTACGCGGTTTCATCGGCTTACAAAAATGGCACGCGCTTTGCTCTGTTGAATTCCATCTTGTATACCAGTTGGAATTCACTCATGGCATCGACCTTTGGCTTTACGCTCCAGGATTGGCAACGCAGTTACCAACAGGATCCACAACAAATTACCGCCTTGCTGGCGGCCCATCTCGACGCAATCGACGCGCAGGATAACGCCTGGCTCTATCTCGCCACGCCCGCGCAGCTGCAGGCACAAATTGAACCGCTGCTGGCGAGTTATCAGCGCAATCCGGCCGCGTTACCGCTATTCGGCGTGCCGTTTGCGGTAAAAGATAATATTGATGTCGCTGGCTGGCCAACCAGCGCCGCCTGCCCGGCCTTCACCTACACCGCCGAAGCCGATGCCTTTGTCGTCGCGCAGCTCAAAGCAGCAGGCGCGGTGGTGATTGGCAAAACCAACCTCGACCAATACGCCACCGGCTTAGTCGGCACGCGTTCGCCGTTTGGCGCGGTGAGCAACACCTTCAATCCTGATTACGTCAGCGGCGGCTCCAGCTCAGGTTCAGCGTCGGTGTTGGCGCGCGGTCTGGTGGGCTTCTCGCTCGGCACCGACACCGCCGGTTCGGGCCGCGTGCCCGCCGGTTTCAACAACATTGTTGGCCTCAAACCGACCAAAGGCTGGTTCTCCGCCAGCGGCGTGGTACCGGCTTGCCGCCTCAATGACACCATTTCCGTGTTCGCGTTAACGGTCGAAGATGCCTATGCCGTGGCAACCGCAGCGGGCGGCTATGACGCGGGCGATGCCTATTCGCGCAGCAATCCGCACACCGCACCAGCCAGCTTCAAAGCGCAGCCCGATTTCGCCATTCCCGCCACGCCCGAGTTCTTCGGCGACAAACAGGCCGAAGCCGCTTGGCTGGCGGCGCTGGAGCAATTGCAGGCTGGCGGCGCAACGCTGCATCCGATCGACTTTTCACTATTCCATCAACTCGCCGAGCAGCTCTATTACGGTCCGTGGGTTGCCGAACGCACCGTGGCGGTGGGCGAGATGATCAATCGTCCGGAAGAGATGGATCCGGTGGTGTACGGCATCGTCAGCAGCGGCCTGAAATACACTGCGGTCGAAGCCTATCAGGCGGAATATCTGCGCGCCGAACTGACGCGCCAGATTCAGCAAACGCTGGCGCAGTTCGATGCGCTGGTGGTGCCCACCTCGCCAACCATCCATACGCTGGCCGAGATGCAGCAAGAGCCGGTGCATTACAACTCGCAGTTCGGCACCTACACCAACTTTACCAACCTCGCCGATCTCAGCGCGCTGGCGCTGCCTGCGCCGTTCCGTGCCGATGGTTTGCCCGCCGGCATCACGCTGATTGCGCCTGCCTGGCAGGATCGTGCGCTGGCCGGTTTTGGTCTGCGCTGGCAGCAGCAGATGGCGCTGCCGCTCGGTGCCACCGGCAAAGCGCAGCCTGCTCAACAAGACGCATTGCCGGTTTCCGCCGATCACGTGCGCGTGGCGGTGGTGGGCGCGCATCTCACCGGCATGCCGCTCAACTTCCAGCTCACAACACGCCAGGCGGTTTTAGTCGAAGAGACACAAACCGCCAGCAATTACCGCCTGTTCGCCCTGCTCGATGGCCCGATTAAGAAGCCGGGCCTGCTGCGTGGCGACAGCGGTGCGGCGATCACTGTGGAACTGTGGGATATCCCGCTGGCGCGCTTTGGCGAGTTCGTGGCGGAAATCCCGGCGCCGCTCGGCATTGGCTCGCTGACGCTGGCCGACGGTCGCATCGTCAAAGGCTTTATCTGTGAACCGGCCGTGCTGTCGCAGGCGCTGGAAATTACCGAATTTGGCGGCTGGCGCAACTGGCTGGCATCTCAGGGGAGTAAATAAGCATGTTCAGCACCGTTCTGATTGCTAACCGTGGCGAAATCGCCTGCCGCGCCATTCGCACCTTAAAACGCCTCGGCGTGAAAAGCGTTGCCGTCTATTCCGATGCCGATCGCAACGCGCGCCACGTCAAAGAGGCAGACGTCGCCATCGCCCTCGGCGGCGACAAAGCCAGCGATAGCTATTTACGCATCGATAAAATCCTCGCCGCCGCACAGGAAACCGGCGCGGAAGCCATCTGGCCGGGCTACGGTTTCCTGTCAGAAAGTCTGCCGTTTGCCGACGCCTGTGAAAAAGCCGGTATCGCCTTTGTCGGCCCGACCGCGCAACAGATTGGCGAGTTTGGCCTGAAACACCGCGCGCGTGAGTTAGCCGCCAGCGCGGGCGTGCCGATGACGCCGGGAACGCCGCTGCTGAGTTCGCTGGAAGAAGCCTTAAGCGCCGCCGACACCATCGGCTATCCGGTGATGCTGAAAAGTACGGCGGGCGGCGGCGGCATTGGCCTGACGCGCTGCGCCGACGCCGATGCGCTGGGCAATGCGTGGGAGAGCGTGCGCCGTCTGGGCGAGCAGTTCTTCAGCGATGCGGGCGTATTTCTCGAACGCTGCATCGACCGCGCGCGCCACGTCGAAGTGCAGATTTTTGGCGACGGCAGCGGCAAAGTGATCGCGCTCGGCGAACGCGACTGCTCGTTGCAGCGCCGCAACCAAAAAGTGGTGGAAGAGACGCCGGCACCGAATCTGCCGCAGGCAACACGTGAAGCGCTGCTCTCTTCCGCCGTTCGCCTCGGCGAACTCGTGAACTATCGCAGCGCCGGAACGGTGGAATACATCTACGACGCTGAGCAAGATGCTTTCTACTTCCTCGAGGTGAACACCCGTTTGCAGGTTGAGCATCCGGTGACCGAATGCGTTACCGGCCTCGACCTGGTTGAGTGCATGTTGAAAGTGGCGTCTGGCGATGCCATCGACTGGGCGCGCCTGCAACAGGCTCCGCAAGGCGCATCGATTGAAGTGCGTATCTACGCTGAAGATCCGCTGAAAAACTTCCAGCCAAGTCCGGGTGTGTTGACCGGCGTCTGTTTTCCGGATGATGTGCGCGTCGATGGCTGGATCGATACCGGTACCGAAGTCTCAGCCTACTACGATCCGATGGTCGCCAAGCTGATCGTGCATGCCGACACGCGCGCAGCGGCACTGGAAAAGATGCAGCAGGCGCTGGCCGCTACCCAACTGCATGGCATCGCCACCAACCTCGATTATCTGCGCCAGATTGTCGCCACCGACGCCTTCCGCAGCGGCAAAGTCTGGACGCGTTTCCTTGATAGCTTCACGCCAGCCGCCAGCGTGATTGAAGTGCTGCAACCCGGCACCTTCAGCAGCATTCAGGATTTCCCTGGCCGCCTCGGCTACTGGGATATCGGCGTGCCGCCGTCCGGCCCAATGGACGATTTCGCCTTCCGCCTCGCCAACCGCATTGTCGGCAACCACGACAGCGCCGCTGGTCTGGAATTCACCCTGCAAGGCCCCACGCTGCGCTTCCACAGCGATGCGGTGATTGCCTTAACAGGCGCCGATTGCCCAGCCGACGTCGATGGCGCAAGCGTTGCGTACTGGCAGCCCGTTAGCGTCAAAGCAGGACAAACGCTGACGCTGGGCCGTGCGCAGAGCGGCTGTCGCACCTACTTAGCGGTGCGCAACGGGTTCGACGTGCCGGAATATCTCGGCAGCCGCTCCACCTTCTCGCTCGGTCAGTTTGGCGGCCACGCCGGACGCACCTTGCGCATCGCCGACATGCTGCCAATCTCCCAGCCGCAGCTCGCCGCCTGCACCACGCCCGCACCTGTCAGCGCACCGCAGGCGCTCGATCATGCGCTGGTGCCGCATTACGGTACGGAATGGCGCATCGGTGTGCTGTATGGACCGCACGGCGCACCGGATTTCTTCACCCAGGCGGCGATTGATGAGTTCTTTGCCAGCGACTGGCAGGTGCACTATAACTCCAACCGCCTCGGCGTGCGTTTGGTTGGCCCGAAACCGACGTGGACGCGCGCCAACGGCGGCGAAGCCGGTCTGCATCCCTCCAACGTGCATGACTGCGAATACGCCATCGGCGCGGTGAACTTCACTGGCGACTTCCCGGTGATCCTGACGCACGACGGCCCAAGCCTCGGCGGCTTCGTCTGCCCGGTAACCATCGCCAAAGCTGAACTGTGGAAAGTTGGCCAGGTGAAACCGGGCGATAAAATCCGCTTCCACCCGATCAGCGCCGACGAAGCGGTGGCGCTGGAAAAAGCCCAGGCGCACAGCGTGGCCACCCTGCGCAGCAGCCACGCGCCAGCCTTTGAAGTGCCCTCTTTAGCGGCCAGCGCTATCGGTTCCGCCACCTTGCTGGCGGCGCTCCCCGCCACGGCAACCACGCCAGCGGCGGTTTATCGCCAGGCGGGCGACAAATATGTGCTGATTGAGTACGGCGATAACGTGCTGGATCTGGCGCTGCGTCTGCGCGTGCATCTATTGATGAATGCATTGCGTGAACGCGCGGTGCCGGGCGTGGAAGAGCTGTCGCCGGGCGTGCGCTCTTTGCAGGTGCGCTACGACAGCCTGATTCTCAGCCAGAAACAGCTGATGCAGCTGCTGCTGGAACTGGAAGCCGGGCTCGGCGATGTCAGCCAGTTGAAAGTGCCGTCGCGCATTGTCTGGTTGCCGATGGCCTTCGAAGACAGCGCCACGCTAGGCGCGGTTGAACGCTATCAAGAAACCGTGCGTGCCAGCGCGCCGTGGCTGCCAAATAACGTCGACTTTATCCAGCGTATTAATGGCTTAGCGAGCCGTGAAGCGGTGCGCGACACGATTTTCGATGCCAGCTATCTGATTCTCGGCCTTGGTGATGTCTATCTCGGCGCGCCCTGCGCGGTACCGATCGATCCACGCCATCGCCTGCTGAGCTCCAAATACAGCCCGGCGCGCACCTTTACCGCTGAAGGCACTGTTGGCATTGGCGGCATGTACATGTGCATTTACGGCATGGATTCACCTGGCGGCTATCAACTGGTAGGCCGCACGCTGCCAATCTGGAACAAATTCCTCAAAAACCATCAGTTCGCGGCCGACGAGCCTTGGCTGCTGCACTTCTTCGATCAGGTGCGCTTCTACCCGGTAACGGAAGACGAACTGACGCAGCTGCGCGATGACTTCCGCGAAGGCCGCGCCTCGGTGCGCATCGAAGAAACGGTATTCGACTTCGCCGCTCATCATCAATTCCTCGCGGAAAACGCCGCGTCGATCAGCGATTTCCGTCAGCGTCAGTCCGCCGCCTTCGAGCAGGAAGTGACGCTGTGGGCGCAGGAAGAGCAGAACGCGCCGCTCACCAGCGAAGAGACGTTGGTGGTGGCTGAAGCCGACGACGATGCGCTGGCGGTGTGCGCCGATATGAACGGCAACATCTGGAAAGTGCTGGTGCAGCCGGGCGACGCAGTGGAAGCCGGTCAAACGCTGATCATCGTGGAAGCGATGAAAATGGAACTGGCGATTGCCGCGCCGCAGGCAGGAACGGTGAAACGCATTGCCTGCCAGGCAGGACGTCCGGTGAGTCCGGGCGATGCCCTGCTGTGGCTGGAATAAGGAGTTTGCATGAACACGAGCCCTCGTAGCAAAGGTCGTCCGGAAGCGCTGGCCGAGAAGGTTTATCAGGCGCTGAAGCAGGACATTTTTGAGTTCCGCCTGATGCCGGGCGACCGCTTCAGCGAAAACGAAATCGCCGATCGGCTGGAAGTCAGCCGCACGCCGGTGCGTCAGGCGCTGTTCTGGCTGGAGCGCGAGGGCTACGTCGAAGTGTGGTTCCGCAGCGGCTGGCAGGTGAAGCCGTTCGACTTCGAATATTTCGAAGAGCTGTACGACTTCCGTACCGTGCTGGAGTGCGAAGCGGTGCGCCGCTTGTGCGCGCTGCCCGCACCGCAGTGCATTGACATGCTGACCGCGCTGAAAAGATTCTGGATCGATGCGCCGCCGCTGGCCGATGGCAAAGCCGTTTCGGCGCAGGATGAAGCTTTTCACATGGCGCTGGTGGCCGCCGCTGGCAATCAGGAGATGGCGCGCATCCACGCCGAACTGACCGAAAAAATCCGCATCATTCGCCGTCTCGATTTTACCCGTGACGACCGAATGGAGGCGACATACCGCGAGCACGCTCAGATTTTACGGGCGATTTTCCAGCAACAAACCGAGGAGGCGCAGCGCATTTTAACCGACCACATCGCCGTCAGTAAGGCAGAGGTCAGAAAGATCACATTGCATATGTTACAGCAGGCTCGACTTCAACCCATTGAATAACAATACAAACATAGTGAGGGGTTTACTGATGAAAAGACGTTCGTTGCTCAAGGCTTTCGCGCTCTCTGCCTCTGTTGCCAGCATGAGCTTTGCCTTCGCGGCACAGGCTGCTGACACCATCAAGGTGGGCATTATGTCCTCGCTCTCCGGCACCATGGCGATCTCCGAAACGCCGCTGAAGGATGTGGCGCTGATGACTATCGATGAGATCAACGCCAAAGGCGGCGTGCTGGGCAAAAAGCTGGAACCGGTGGTGGTCGATCCGGCTTCTAACTGGCCGCTGTTTGCTGAGAAAGCGCGCCAGTTGCTGACCCAGGACAAAGTGGCGGCGGTGTTTGGCTGCTGGACCTCGGTATCGCGTAAATCGGTGCTGCCGGTGTTTGAGGAGCTGAACGGCCTGCTGTTCTATCCGGTGCAGTATGAAGGTGAAGAGATGTCGCCGAACGTGTTCTATACCGGTGCCGCGCCGAACCAGCAGGCGATTCCGGCGGTGGAATACCTGATGAGTGAAGATGGCGGCAGTGCGAAACGCTTCTTCCTGCTGGGCACCGATTACGTCTATCCGCGTACCACCAACAAGATTCTGCGCGCCTTCCTGCACACCAAAGGTGTACAGGATAAAGACATCGAAGAGGTCTATACGCCGTTTGGTTACAGCGATTATCAGACCATCGTCTCCAACATCAAGAAGTTCTCTGCCGGTGGCAAAACCGCGGTGATCTCCACCATCAACGGCGACTCCAACGTGCCGTTCTACAAAGAGCTGGCCAACCAGGGCATCAAAGCCACGGATATTCCCGTGATCGCCTTCTCGGTCGGCGAGGAAGAACTGCGCGGCATCGATACTAAACCGCTGGTCGGACAGTTAGCGGCGTGGAACTACTTCGAGTCAGTGGATAACCCAACCAACGCCAAATTTGTTGCGGATTACCGCGCATACGCCAAGGCGCACAACTTACCGAACGCTAACACCGTGGTGACCAACGATCCGATGGAAGCGACCTACGTTGGCCTGCATATGTGGGCGCAGGCGGTAGAGAAAGCGGGCACCACCGATGTGGACAAAGTGCGCGCGGCGATGGCGGGACAAACTTTCAAAGCGCCAGACGGTTTCACCCTGACCATGGATAAAACCAACCATCACCTGCACAAGCCAGTAATGATTGGCGAAGTGGAAGAGAACGGTCAGTTCAATGTGGTGTGGCAGACCCAGCAACCGGTACGCGCCCAGCCGTGGAGCCCGTACATCGCGGGTAACGATAAGAAGCCTGATCATCCGGTGAAATCAACGCAGTAAAGAGTAGGGTCGCCATTTATGGCGACCTTCATCATGGCTGCACCATCCGTACCTCAACCATCAGGGCCAGAACCATGACAATCCGCCGTTATCTCTGCTGTCTGCTGTTACTGCTGCCCTGGCTCGCCCAGGCGGGCGATGGCGCAGACTTCGCGGCCGCCAGCCGCACGCAACAAGCTACGCTGCTCCAGCAGTGGGCCGCCGCACCGCAGGCCAGTCGCTTGCCGCTGCTGCAGGCGCTGCGCAATGAAACCGTGGTCATCGACCAAAAACAGCAGCCGTTCAGCAAACAGGGCGATACGCTGCAGCCGCTCGACAGCGCGCAGCAGCCCAGCGGCGACACCAAAAAGCTGTTCATGAATAACCGCCTGCGCGTGCTGATCGCCAGCGCCCTCGCCGCCCACCAGCTGGTGAGCGACGATGCCGCGATCCGTTTACGCGCCGCACAACAACTGCAAAACGATGGCGTCGCCGACATGCTGCCGCTGATTGAGCAGCGTCTCGCGCTGGAAAAAGACGCGAAAGTGCACGACGTGCTGCTCATGGCAGCGGCCAACCTGCAACTCGCCAGCCCGGATGCCGCGCTGCGCCTCAAAGCCGTCAAACTGCTCGGCGAATCCAGCGATCCCAACATGCAGGCCAACCTCACACGCTTAACTCAGGCCAGCAATGAGCCCGATGCCAACGTGCGTGACGCCGCCGCTGCCAGCCTGAAGCAGATTAAACAGCGTCTGATGTGGGGCGATCTGCTCGGTCAGGCGTTTACCGGCTTATCGCTGGGTTCGATCTTGTTATTAGCGGCGCTGGGCCTCGCCATCACCTACGGTTTGCTGGGCGTGATCAACATGGCGCACGGCGAAATGTTGATGCTGGGCGCTTACGCCACCTGGTTTGTGCAAAGCCTGTTCCAGCAGTTCGCACCGCAGTGGCTGGCGTGGTATCCGCTGCTGGCGCTGCCGGTGGCGTTTCTGGTCACCGCCTGTATGGGCATGCTGCTGGAGCGCACCATCATCCGCCATCTGTACGGACGTCCGCTGGAAACACTGCTCGCAACCTGGGGCATCAGCCTGATGCTGATTCAACTGGTGCGCATGCTGTTTGGCGCGCAGAACCTGGAGGTGGCTAACCCAGGCTGGCTCTCCGGCGGGCTGCAGCTGCTGCCCAATCTGGTGCTGCCTTACAACCGTATCGCGGTGATCCTGTTTGTGTTTGCCGTGCTGGGCCTCACCTGGCTGCTGCTGAATAAAACCCGCCTCGGCCTTAGCGTGCGGGCCGTAACGCAGAACCGCGCGATGGCCGACTGCTGCGGCGTGCCGACCGGACGCATCGATATGCTGGCGTTTGGCCTCGGTTCTGGCATTGCTGGACTCGGCGGCGTGGCGCTGTCGCAGCTTGGCAACGTCGGGCCGGAGCTCGGTCAGGGCTACATCATCGACTCCTTCCTCGTGGTAGTGCTGGGCGGCGTCGGCCAACTGGCGGGCACCGTGGTGGCGGCCTTTGGTCTCGGCATTCTTAACAAAGTGCTGGAGCCGCAGATTGGCGCGGTGCTCGGCAAAATCCTCATCCTCGTGCTGATCGTGTTGTTTATCCAGAAACGTCCGCAGGGCCTGTTTGCCTTCAAAGGGAGGGTGATTGACTGATGAGCCAGCCAATGACGTTAACCATTGCGCGCAAAGCACCGCGCCTGACTATAAGCCTTGGCGTGGTGATCACCGCGCTATTGCTGGTGCTGCCGTTCTGCGCCCTGCTGCCCGCCACGCATCCGTTGGCGATCTCTACCTACACGCTGACGCTGGTCGGCAAAATTCTCTGTTACGCCGTGGTCGCGGTGGCGCTGGATTTGGTGTGGGGATACGCCGGGCTGCTGTCGCTGGGTCACGGCCTGTTCTTCGCGCTCGGCGGCTATGCGATGGGCATGTATTTGATGCGTCAGGCCTCCGGCGACGGCTTACCCGCGTTTATGTCTTTCCTCTCATGGAACGAGCTGCCATGGTTCTGGGCGGGCACGCAACATTTTGCCTGGGCGCTATGCCTGATCATGCTGGTGCCGGGTTTGCTGGCGCTGGTGTTTGGCTTCTTCGCCTTCCGCTCGAAAATCAAAGGCGTCTACTTCTCGATCATGACGCAGGCGCTGACCTACGCCGGCATGCTGCTGTTTTTCCGCAACGAAACCGGCTTCGGCGGCAACAACGGCTTCACCGGCTTCACCACGCTGCTCGGCTTTAACGTCACCGCGACCGGCACGCGCATCGGGCTGTTTGTCGCCACGGTGCTGCTGTTGTTGGTGAGCCTCGGCATTGGCTTCGCGCTGGCACGCAGCAAGTTTGGCCGCGTGCTGACCGCCGTGCGCGATGCGGAGAACCGCCTGATGTTCGTCGGTTACGATCCCAAAGGCTTCAAGCTGTTTGTCTGGACGCTTTCGGCGGTGCTGTGCGGGCTGGCGGGCGCGCTCTATGTGCCGCAGGTCGGCATTATCAATCCCAGCGAAATGTCGCCGACCAACTCAATTGAAGCGGCGATTTGGGTGGCGCTGGGCGGACGCGGCACCTTGATTGGTCCGTTGCTTGGTGCCGCCATTGTCAACGGTGCCAAAAGCTGGTTCACCGTCGCCTTCCCGGAATATTGGCTGTTCTTCCTTGGTCTGATGTTTATCCTGGTCACGCTGTTCCTGCCGCGTGGCGTGATTGGCCTGCTGCGCCGGAGGCGTGATGACTGAACACCTGTTTACCCAACCTCATCCAGCGGATCGCCATCGTGAACAAACCGATCCGGTATTGCAGCTGGATAAGATCAACGTGTCGTTCGACGGTTTCCGCGCGCTAACCGATCTCTCACTAAAGATCGGCGTGGGCGAGTTGCGCTGCGTGATCGGCCCCAACGGCGCGGGAAAAACCACGCTGATGGATGTGATCACCGGTAAAACCCGGCCGGATAATGGCCAGGTGATCTACGACCAAGATACCGATCTCAGCAAAATGTCGCCGGTGGAGATCGCGCGTGCCGGTATTGGACGCAAATTCCAGAAACCCACGGTTTTCGAAGCGCTAACAGTGTTTGAGAATCTGGAAATCGCGCTGAAAAATGACAAATCAGTGTGGGCCAGCCTGCGTGCGCGACTGAACGGCGAGCAGCAGGATCGCATTGATGAGGTGCTGAAACTGCTGCGGTTGGGCGGCGAACGCCAGCGCAAAGCCGGTTTGCTGTCGCACGGTCAGAAGCAGTTTCTGGAAATCGGCATGCTGCTGGTGCAGGACCCGCATTTGCTGCTGCTGGATGAACCGGCGGCCGGCATGACCGATGCCGAAACCGAGTACACCGCCGAGCTGTTTCGCAGCCTCGCCGGTAAGCATTCGCTGATGGTGGTCGAGCACGACATGGGCTTTGTTGAAACCATTGCCGATCACGTCACCGTGCTGCATCAGGGCCAGGTTTTGGCTGAGGGATCGTTACGCGAAGTGCAGGCGGACGATCGGGTTATCGACGTTTATCTGGGGCGCTAACATGCTGCAAGTCGCGGAACTGAATCAATATTACGGCGGCAGCCACATTCTGCGCGGGCTGTCGTTTGAAGCGAAACCGGGTGAAATTACCTGCCTGCTGGGACGTAACGGCGTGGGCAAAACCACGCTGCTGAAATGTTTAATGGGGCTGATTCCGGCCAAGTCTGGCGAGATTCGCTGGCAGGATAAAGTGATCAACAGCCGCAAACCGCATCAGCGCGTGCAGGCGGGCATCGCTTATGTGCCGCAGGGGCGCGAAATTTTCCCGCGTCTGACGGTGGAAGAGAATCTGCTGATGGGGCTGGCGCGTTTTTCTGGCGCACAGGCCAAAGCGGTGCCGGAGGAGATCTATCAACTGTTCCCGGTGCTACGTGAGATGAAAGCACGCCGCGGCGGCGATCTGTCGGGCGGACAACAGCAGCAATTGGCGATTGGCCGCGCCCTCGCCTGTTCACCAAAGCTGTTGATCCTCGATGAACCGACCGAAGGGATCCAGCCGTCGGTGATCAAAGAGATCGGCGCGGTGATCCGCCAGCTGGCGCAGCGCGGCGATATGGCGATCCTGCTGGTGGAGCAGTTTTACGATTTCGCCGCCGAACTGGCCGACAGTTATCTGGTGATGTCGCGCGGCGAGATCGTGCAGCGCGGCGCCGGTTCAAGCATGGAAGCCGACGGCGTACGCGGGTTAGTGGCGATTTAGTTGCACCGTTTTTCGTAGGGTGCGCATTCATGCGCACCTGGAAACCAGGTCGCCATAAATGGCGCCCCTACAAATCTGAGGTGCGGTTTATAGGATGCGCATTAATGCGCACCTGGAGACCAGGTCGCCATGAATGGCGCCCCTACAAACCTGAGGTGCGGTTTATGTAGGGTGCGCATTAATGCGCACCTGGAGACCAGGTCGCCATAAATGGCGACCCTACGAATTGTGCATGGAATGGGATTACAAAATACCGGTTTCAACGCTGAAATGGCGCTGTTCGCCAGGTGCCAGCTCAATCAGCGTGCCGGCGCGCTGCGCTGCTTTAAAACCTTCCGGGCGGCAGGTTGACGGCAGCACATAGGCGGCGACCTGCTGATCGCGGTTATGCAGCATCCAGCGCGTGGCGTGCGGGAATTGCTGGCTGGAGAAGCGCGTCATCAGGGCAAAACCCTGCGGTGAGTGCAGTTCGAACTGCATCTCATCGCCGTACTGCTGGAGATCGTCCGCAAAGAACACGATCTCCGGGTCGCACATTTCCGGCTGATCCAACTGCTGAAATGCTTGCGGTTCGCGCGCCAGCTGATCGGTATACGCACGCCACTGCGGCGTAGGCTTGACGTGTGCCGGGATCGAGCTGCGCAGCTGGAACGCATCGGTGGGAATCGACTGTTGGAAACGGCCTTGATCCAGCCAGGCGCTGTTCAGATGACACATATACTGCAGCGGCATCGGCGCGCCCGCCAGGTTGGTGACGTTCATCTCAATGTGCAGACGCGCCGCATTGGCCTCAAGGCGCACCGCCGGTTCGGCGAGATAGTGATGGCCGAAGCCCTTCACGTACTCGGTTTCGCCTTCCAGCGACACGCGATCCTCCTCCAGCACCATCCATGCGCTGTCCATGCGCGCGCAGGCCATTTCGCCGTGCAGCGGATGATCGTCATCTTCTGCCGGGCAGCCGTTAGCCAGCAACCCGGAGTGGAAAGCAAAGCAGCCATAAGTATCAATAATCGAACTGCCGGGCAGCGGCTGCTTAAAGCTGTGGCCCATGGTCAGCGAATGGCCGTCAAAGTTGGCGTCCCACACCATCTGACCGTAAAACGGCAGCACGATTACCGTGCCGCGTGGGTTGCTGATGCGCACCGCTTCCACGCCGGCTGGATAGCGAAACAGCTCGACGTGGAACGTTTCGTTGCGCAGCAGCGTAGCGGGCGTTTCGTGAAACTGCTCACGACGTAACGGTAAACGGGTTTTCATGGCATCTCCTCGACTAAACGACCGGCCGCTTCCGCCTGCTTTTTATGACGCAGCTCGCCCCAGAAGAAGTAACCCACCCAGGCGAAGCACAGCAGCGAAACGCCGAACGCCAGCTGCATCGATCCCAGATGATCTGAGACGAAGCCCTGAATCGCTGGAATAAAGGCGGCACCGACAATCGACATCACGATAAATGCGCCCGCCACTTCGGTGTATTTGTTATCGACAGTCGCCAGCGTACCGGCGTAGATCGTCGCCCAGCACGGACCAAACAGCGCACTGACAAAGATGGCGGCATACACGGCGGTAAAGTTCGGCACAAACATCACATACGCCAGCGCGAGAACGCCCAGCAGCGAGTAGGCAATCAACACTTTCTCCGCACGGAAGCGTGTCATCAGGAAGTTGGCGATAAATTTACCGATAAAGAAGCCGATAAAGCTATAAATCATAAAGTTAGAGGCATGACGTTCATTGATCGCGCCAAGCGTCAGCGCCAGACGAATGGTGAACGACCATACCGCCACCTGCATGCCGACATACAGGAACTGCGCCACGATGCCGCGTTTGAAGTGACGATTCGCCGCCAGATAGCGGAAGGTCTCGCCGAGCGACGGCAGGGATTTTTCACTACTTTCCGGCTTGCAGCGCGGATAGCGGGTGAACAGGAACAGCAGCATCACCACCACCAAAACCATCACCAGATATTTGTACGGTTCCAGCGTGTGCTCCAGCATGGTGAGACGGAACGCATGCGCCTGTTCAGCGTTCATGCCCGCCAGCTGACTTTCCAGGCTGTCACCCTCCTGGAACACCAGATATTTGCCCAGCACGATGCCCATCAGCGCACCGACTGGATAGAACGTCTGGCTGATATTGAGGCGCAGCGTGGCGTGATCGCGATGACCAATCATCGAGCTATAGGTATTGGCGGCGGTCTCGAGGAAGCTCAAACCGATGGCGATGGCGAAAATCGCCGCAAGGAACATGGTGTAGGTCGCCATGTGCGAAGCGGGATAGAACAGCACGCAGCCCACGATATACAGCGCCAGTCCCAGCAAAATCGCCAGTTTATAGGTGGCTTTGCGGATCACCAGCGAGGCCGGAATGGCGATCAGGAAGTAGCCGCCGTAGAACGCACTCTGCACCAGCGCGCTGGCGAAATCGCTTAATGCGAACACGCTTTTGAACTGGGTGATCAGGATGTCGTTCAGACTCGCCGCACAGCCCCACAACGGGAACAGGCACGAGAGCAAAATGAACTGGAACAGCGGCGTTTTATTCAGATAGCCATCAGATTGCTGAACAATGTTCGGTTGCATAACTCGACCTCAGTGAACGTTGAGAAAACGCTGGAAGGTTTCCGCGTCGGGATAGGAGCGCTGCGTGCCGCGACCGGTCACGCTGCAGGCGGCATAAGCAGAGGCTTGCGCCATCGCGGCCGGGATATCGCCGCTTTTCACCAGCTCGTGGGCGAAGCAGCCGATAAAGGCATCGCCCGCGCCGCTGGTGTCCACCGCTTTTACCGCAGTGGGTGCAACCTGATGCACATTGTCGCCAGACATCCACAGCGAACCGCGTCCGCCCAGCGTGATGATCAGGTTTTTCAGCCCACGTTTAAGCAGCGATTGCCCCGCCAGCTTCACCTCTTCATCGGTGGTGACCGGCATACCGGTGAGGATCTCCAGCTCGGTTTCATTCGGCATGAAAAAGTCGCATTTGCAGGCGTATTCGATATTGAGAGCCGCTACCGCCGGTGCCGGATTGAGGATCACTTTGATGTGGTGCTGACGGGCAAAATCAATGGCGTAGTACACGGTTTCCAGTGGGATCTCCAGTTGCAGGATGATCAGCTGGCAGCTTTTCAGCGCCTCGGCGGCGGCATCAATATCCGCCGGTTTCAGCTGCTGGTTGGCACCTTTGATAATCAGAATGCGGTTCTGCGACTGATCGTCAACGAAGATCGGCGCCACGCCGCTGGAAGTACCTGGCGCAGTGGTGACGAAACGGGTATCAACGCCCTGCTGTTGCAGATTGGCCACGGTATTCGGCGCAAACAGATCGTCGCCGACTTTGCTCACCATCATCACGCTGGCGCCCATTTTCGCCGCTGCCACCGCCTGGTTGGCACCTTTGCCACCACAGCCGATAGCAAAATCAGGTGCTTCCAGCGTTTCGCCCGCTTTAGGCAACTGATTGGTATAGGTAATGAGGTCCACCATATTTGACCCAATAACCGCAATATCCATTGTTTTCTCCCGGTGAAATTTTAACGTCATAATGTTATTAAAATCACAATATCAGGTTAATAAAGTTAATTATGTGATAAATTTCACACCTCAACATCATGACAAAAAGCCGATAAACAGCCATTCATTCATAGAAATGAATGTTATTATTCTAACAATGCAACAACATTGAGAAGGCAACCTGGCGGCGAGCGAAGCGGCTAGAAGGCAACATATTGGCGGCACTGCGTGAGGTTTGCGGGCCGATCTCATTACAGGTAAGATTGAAAACTGGCCTGCTGCATACGTCGCAAATCATTAAAATATGTGAGATTTATCGTGATTTTTGACCAGGCTACTTCGACTTCAGGATTAATTACGCAGAGATGATCATGGAAACCCGGCGCGACGAACGTATTCACAAGTTAGCCCAGGCGCTGAAACGCACCGATAAACTGCATCTGAAAGACGCGGCGCAGCTGCTGGGCGTGTCGGAAATGACCATCCGCCGCGATCTCACCGAACCGGCTTCAACCGTGGTGCTGCTGGGCGGCTATATCGTTAGCGATCCGAAAAGCCACGCTGGACACTATTTCATCTCCGATCAGCACGGTCAGAACGCCGCACGCAAACAGCGCCTGGCGCAGGCTGCAGCGGACCTGATCAGTGAAAATGACACGGTATTTTTTGATTGCGGCACTACGCTGCCGTACATCGTGGATGCGATCCCTGACACCTTGCCGTTCACCGCCATCTGTTGCGCGATGAACACCTTCCTGGCACTGAAAGAGAAATCGGCCTGCAATGTGATCCTGAGCGGAGGCGAGTTCCACGCCGACAACGCGCTGTTTACGCCGATTGGCGCGCATTCGATCCTCGACGATCTCTGCCCGACGCTGGCGTTTATTTCAGCGGCAGGTATCGATCAGGAACAGGGCGCAACCTGCTACAACATCAACGAGCTGGCGATGAAGCACCACGCGATGCTGCGCGCACGTCAGCGCGTGTTAGTGGCAGATAGCAGTAAATTTGGCAAAGTGCTGCCGGCGCGCATTGCTGAACTGCGCCGTTTTGATTTGCTGGTCAGCGATAGCGCGCCCGAACCGGCGCTGAAGAGCTGGCTGGCACAACAAAACATCCCGCTGCGTTTGCCATAAGTTGATGATATTGCATGTGGTCACCATAAATGGCGACCCTACAAAAGCGTGCAGATGTGTTGTAGGGTCGCCATTTAGGGTGACCGATAAAGACCGCGGCAAGCCGAAGTATGACGGGTATGAATAAAGGCTGAAAACGGCTAAACTTCTGTACCTAAAGTTCATAACTCACAGACCAAAAGGCTCAATACAACGTGGCTCAATTCGTCTATAGCATGCATCGCGTCGGCAAGGTGGTTCCGCCGAAGCGTCACATCCTGAAGAATATTTCTCTTAGCTTCTTCCCTGGAGCAAAAATCGGTGTACTCGGCCTGAACGGCTCGGGTAAATCGACGCTGCTGCGCATCATGGCCGGTATCGATACCGATATCGAAGGGGAAGCTCGCCCGCAGCCGGGCATCAATGTGGGTTATCTGCCGCAGGAACCGCAGCTGAACCCGGAGCACACCGTGCGTGAATCCGTTGAAGAAGCGGTTTCAGAAGTGGTTGGCGCGCTGAAGCGTCTCGACGAAGTTTATGCGCTGTATGCCGATCCCGATGCGGATTTCGATAAGCTGGCCGCTGAACAGGGCCGTCTGGAAGAAGTGATCCAGGCGCATGATGGTCACAACCTCGATACCCAACTGAACCGTGCGGCTGATGCGATGCGTCTGCCAGACTGGGATGCCAAAATCGCCACCCTTTCCGGTGGTGAGCGGCGTCGCGTGGCGCTGTGCCGTCTGCTGCTGGAAAAGCCAGACATGCTGCTGCTCGACGAACCGACAAACCACCTGGATGCTGAATCCGTGGCGTGGCTCGAGCGCTTCCTGCATGACTTCGAAGGCACCGTTGTGGCGATCACGCACGACCGTTACTTCCTGGATAACGTGGCTGGCTGGATTCTGGAGCTGGACCGCGGCGAAGGTATTCCGTGGGAAGGTAACTACTCTTCCTGGCTGGAGCAGAAAGATCAGCGTCTGGCGCAGGAAGCGTCTTCTGAAGCGGCGCGTCGCAAATCTATCGAGAAAGAGCTGGAGTGGGTGCGTCAAGGCGCGAAAGGCCGTCAGTCGAAGGGCAAAGCCCGTCTGGCACGCTTTGAAGAGCTGAACAACACCGATTACCAGAAGCGTAACGAAACCAACGAACTCTTCATTCCACCTGGCGCACGCCTTGGCGACAAAGTGCTGGAAGTGACCAATCTGAAGAAATCGTATGGCGATCGCGTGCTGATCGATGATCTGACCTTCTCGGTACCGAAAGGCGCTATTGTCGGCATCATCGGTCCGAACGGCGCGGGTAAATCTACGCTGTTCCGCATGATGTCAGGTCAGGAGCAACCGGATTCCGGCACCATCGAGCTGGGCGAAACCGTCAAGCTGGCGTCGGTTGATCAGTTCCGTGACGCGATGGACAACTCCAAAACCGTGTTTGAAGAAGTGTCTGGCGGTCAGGACATTATGCGCGTGGGCAACACCGAGATGCCAAGCCGTGCTTACGTTGGTCGTTTCAACTTCAAAGGCACCGATCAGGGCAAACGCGTTGGTGAATTGTCAGGTGGTGAGCGCGGTCGTCTGCACCTCGCCAAGCTGCTGCAAGTCGGCGGCAACCTGTTGCTGCTCGATGAACCAACCAACGACCTCGACATCGAAACTCTGCGCGCGCTGGAAAATGCCCTGCTGGAATTCCCTGGCTGTGCCATGGTGATCTCGCATGACCGTTGGTTCCTCGACCGTATCGCCACCCACATCATCGATTATCAGGATGAAGGTAAGGTGGAGTTCTTCGAAGGCAACTTTACTGAGTACGAAGAGTACAAGAAACGCACCCTCGGCGCCGATGCGCTGGAGCCGAAGCGTATCAAGTACAAGCGTATGACGAAGTAAGGCTTTTGCTGTGAAAAAGGCGCCGCATGGCGCCTTTTTTTATGGCTGAATCAACTGCCCAACATCTGCTTCACTAACTCGACGCAGCGCAGGAAGCGCGTGTCGTAGTCATCTTCTTTGACGTGAACAAACTCGATATTGTTTTCACGCAGCATGGTGATCAGCATGGTCTGGAACTCGCGGCGATCCATGGAGCTGCCGAGGCTGCGCAGTCCATCCGCCACCCAGGGCACGTTATTTTCCAGCAAAATTACCAGGTCGAAACGGTACTCATCAATTAACGCCTGCACAAACGGGTGCTCGCGTCCTTCGTACTTGAGGCAAAACGCCTGCGTGGTGATGAAATCGGTATCGATAAAGGCAACTTTACTGGCGTACTTCACGGCGAAGTCGATGTACTGCGCCTGGCCTAGCGCGATTTTGTCGTAATCGGAATACTGCAGCGCCATCTCGTCGCCACCGAGGTGAGAGAAAACATAATCGCGGCCATATTCCCAGGCGCTGGTGGTGTTGAAGATATTCGCCAGCTTGTTCACCAGCGTTGATTTGCCACTCGACTCGCCGCCCAGCACCGCCACGGTGCGCACGAAGAACGGCTTCACTTCGGTTGGAATGTATTCCCAGTAACGGAACGGATCCTGACGAATCTGGCCGCCGCTGATATTCATAAAGGATCGATTGGGATCGATCACCACCGCCGGAATGCCAAGGTGTTGCTCATACATGGCGGCATCGGGTTCTTCACTGGTGTAGACACAATTCGGCTCGATGCCCTGCTCAGCCAGAAAGGTTTTAACGCCGCCGCTCCACACATCCCAGCCGTGCGGATAAGGTTCGATGCCCTCTTCATCGAACGAATGGATGCGGATATTTTTCTGGTATTTGAAGGTTTGCAGCAACCAGCGTAATCGATCGCTGATGGTCGGCTGCTGCGACATGGCGCTGTTTTCAAACAGTTCACGATCGCGCGGATCGTCGTGGCCCATGATGATATGCAATTCATCTACCTGACTGCAGGCGCGCTGGATCAGATAAATATGGCCGGTATGCAGCGGATAAAATTTACCGAACACCACGCCTACGGTTTTATCGCGGCGCGGAAATTCCAGGCCAAGAAAACGGTGCAGCGCTTCCAGCTTCTGCGCGCTCGGGCTTTTGATTTTGGCGTTGAGCAGCTGGCTTAAGTAGCCTTTGGTCATTCCGCTGGCATCGGCAACCTGCTGCAGCGTGTGGCCTTGCTGGCGAATGGCTGTTTTCAGGTAGTCAAATGATGACATTGCGTGCCTCCTGCGTGGAATAAAGGGCGGTGCGGCCTTAAAGACGGTGCGCAAAAATGCGCACCCTACAAACGTAGGGTCGGCATTCATGCCGACCGGTAAAACTTACAACTCATCCAGAATCGCTAACGCATCCGCCAGCTTCTTCGCGCTGTACACCTTCATCCCTTCTACCGGCTTCTTCGGTGCATTACCGGCCGGGACGATGGCGCGCTTGAAGCCGTGCTTCGCCGCTTCGGAAATCCGCTCCTGACCGCTCGGCACCGGGCGAATTTCGCCGGCAAGGCCCACTTCGCCAAAGATAACCAGATCCTGCGGCAGCGGACGATCGCGGAAGCTCGATACCATCGCCATCAGCAGCGCCAAATCGACGCTGGTTTCGGTGACTTTTACGCCGCCGACCACGTTAACAAACACATCCTGATCCGCCATCTGCAAGCCGCCGTGGCGATGCAGCACCGCTAACAGGATCGCCAGGCGATTCTGCTCCAGCCCCACCGCGACGCGGCGTGGATTGCCCATCATCGAATGGTCCACCAGCGCCTGAATCTCGACCAGCAGCGGACGCGTGCCTTCCCACAGCACCATCACCGAGCTGCCCGAGGTGATCTCATCACCGCGCGACAGGAAGATGGCTGAAGGATTGCTGACTTCGCGCATGCCTTGTTCGGTCATGGCGAACACGCCGAGCTCATTCACCGCGCCAAAGCGGTTTTTATGGCTGCGCAAGGTACGGAAACGGGAATCGGCATCGCCATCAAGCATCACCGAACAGTCAATACAGTGTTCCAGCACTTTCGGGCCGGCCAGCGAACCGTCTTTGGTGACGTGGCCGACCATAATGATCGCCACGCCGCGCGTTTTGGCAAAGCGCGTCAGGTAAGCGGCCGTTTCACGCACCTGCGCCACGCTGCCTGGCGAAGATTGGATCTCTGCCATGTGCATCACCTGGATCGAGTCGATCACCATCAGTTTCGGCTGCTCCTGCTCGGCGATCAGACAGATCTGCTCGATGCTGGTTTCCGACAACATGTTGAGGTTTTCGGTGGGTAATCCCAGACGATGGGCGCGCATCGCGACCTGTTGCAGTGATTCTTCGCCAGTGACGTACAGGGTTTTCATCCCTTCCGCCAGCTTGCACATTACCTGCAGCAGCAGCGTCGATTTACCGGCACCCGGATTACCACCAATCAAGATGGCGCTGCCCGGCACCACGCCGCCGCCCAGTACGCGGTCGAACTCTTTGAAACTGGTAGAGAAACGCGGCAGGGCTTCGAGGCTGATCTCCGATAGCTTCTGCACGCGGCTAACGCCTGCATTGCCGCCGGCATAGCCGCTCAGACGCTCGTTACGCGCCGCCGCAGGCGAGGCGGCAATGCGCACCTCGGTGATGGTGTTCCACGCATGGCAGGCGCTGCATTGCCCCTGCCAGCGCGGATAATCAGCGCCGCATTCGTTACAAACGAAGGCGCGTTTTGCCGCTTTGGCCAAATCAAATCCTCTGTTAACGCTCTTCGTGAATCAGGCTGCCGGTCAGGATGCAGAACACGCCCATCAGGTCAGCATGGCGGATGATGATTTCCGTCTGCTCATTCACTTTAGGTTTAGCATGATAGGCGATACCCAGCGCCGCCGTTTTAATCATCGGCAGATCGTTGGCACCATCGCCAATCGCCACGGTTTGTTCCGGGGCAATATTAAAGCGCTCGGCCAGATCGTTCAGGGTATCGGCTTTAAATTGGGCATCGACAATCTGTCCCAGCACCTGGCCGGTCAGCTTGCCGTCGCGAATTTCCAGCTCGTTGGCTACCGCCGCAGCTAAATGCAGCGTCTGGCACAAATAGTCGGCGTAGAAGGTGAAGCCGCCCGAGGCGATCGCCACTTGCCAGCCCAGCGCCTGCAGTTTCTGCACCAGCGCGGTTAAGCCTGGCATCAGCGGCAGCGCGTCGCGCACCTGCATTAGGATATTGGCATCGGCGCCCGCTAAAGTGCCGACGCGCTCGCGCAGGCTGGCTTTGAAGTCCAGTTCGCCACGCATGGCGCGTTCGGTGACTTCCGCCACCTGCTCGCCGCAGCCCGCCAGTTTGGCGATCTCATCGATGCACTCAATCTGGATCGCGGTGGAATCCATGTCCATCACCAGCAAGCCAGGTGTTTTCAGATGCGGGATTTTGCCAAGCGGCGCGACATCAAAACCGGCTTCATGCGCCAGTTTGCTGGCGCGCGGCGTCAGCGAGCCTGCCAGACGTATCACCTGATACTCATCGACATTCCAGGCGCTAACGATCACCATCGCCGCACCCAGCTTATGCTGATAATCGGTGAGTTTTTGTTTATCGAGCCCGCGCCCATACAGCAACCAGCCAGTTCGACCGGCACGGTAATCCAGCGGCATCACTTCATCACCGCTGAGGGAAAGGGGTAAACCCGGCCAAAGTGAAACATCGGCGGGCAGATCGCACCAGGTAAGACGATTTGGCATTACAGCTCCTGTAGGGACAACAAAACCACGCAAGAGGCTACCTTGTCTGCGCGGGTTCTGGCAACATAATTGCCAGCCTTTCTGCTGTTACATCACACGGGTTTCTGATGGTTAAAACCGCACTGAAATTTCGCCTGCATCGCACGGTGATTGTTCTTATCTCGCTGGCTCTGTTAGTGGTTCTGATGCAAGGTGCATCCTGGTTTAGCCTCGGCCATCAAATGGCACGCTCTGAACAAGTGGAAGAACTGGCGCGCACCCTGACTAAACAGGTGGCGTTTAGCCTTAAACCGTTGATGGATAACAGCGACGATAACCGCACGCAGATTGCCGCGATCCTCAATCAGATGACCGACAACAGCCGCATTCTTGATGCCTCCGTTTACGCCGATGATGGCAGCCTGGTGGCGCACAGCGGTGAAAGCATTAATGTACGCGATCGCCTGTCGCTGGATGGCAAACGCGCCGGCAGCTACTTCAACCATCAAATTGTGCAGCCGCTGGAAGGCAAAGATGGCCCGCAAGGCTTCCTGCGCGTCACGCTGGATACCCACGTGCTGGTAACGGAATCGCGACAGGTGGATAACACCACCAACATCCTGCGCCTGATGATGTTACTGGCGCTGGCCATCGGCATTATTCTGACGCGTACCCTGCTGCGTGACCGCCGCACCCGCTGGCAGCAATCACCGTTCCTGCTAACGGCGAGCCGCACCGTGAAAGAGGATAAAGAGAAAGAGGAAGAAGAGGCGCAGACGGCAACATCCGAGACCGAAAAAGAGCGTTAACGATATCTCCGTTTCCTCCTCAGCACCTTCATGAATAGATTCGTGAATAGATTCGTGAATAGATACTTGAATAGATACTTGAATAGATTTTTTGTACAAAAAAGCCCGCACAGCGGGCTTCTTAGCATCATCACGATGGTAACGGTGAATAGATACTTTTAACCTTTGGTCAGAATCGCTTCCAGCTCGGCCAGCGTCTTAACCTGCCAGGTTGGCGTGATGTGATCCGGTAACGGACGCGTGCCATGATCGATCCAGCAAGTCTTCAGGCCGGCATTCATGCCGCCGAGAATGTCCGATTCCGGCGTATCGCCGACCATCAGCACGCGGCTACGATCCGGATTGCCGAGCAAGGCTAGCGTATGGTCAAAGATCGCCACGTCAGGTTTCGGTACGCCAACTTCTTCAGAAATCACCAGCGCATCAAACACATCGCGGAAACCGGTGCGCTCAAGGCGCGCCTGCTGTAGTGCGGTGAAACCGTTGGTGATGATGGCGATCTTCACCTTGCCTTTCAGCGTCTCCAGCAGATGCGCTGCGCCTTCCAGCGGCAGGCAGATATCGGCCATCGCGCTGAGGAAATCGCTGTTGAGCACTTCCGGCGCGACGCTGAGCTTTTCGCCCCACAAGGTGAAGCGGCGCGTTTGCAGTTGCAGCGCGGAAATGGTGCCGTTTTGATAATCGACCCACAGCGGCTTGTTGATCGCCTGATAATCGGTGTAATCCTGCGCGGAAAATTGCACGTCATAGCGGGCAAACATGCGCTGTAAACCGGCATAAGCATCGAAATGGAAAAGCGTGTCGTCTGCATCAAACAGGATGCAGTCCCAATCGTTTAGCATGGTGCTCCTTAAAGGGTTAGCGCCATAATGATGGCATCTTCTCGTCCGCTGGCAGTGGGATAATAGTTGGGGCGTACGCTCACCTGATGGAAATCCAGCTGCTCATACAACGCAATCGCTGGCGTATTTGAGGCGCGCACTTCCAGCCACAGCGTCATGACGTCGCGCTGTTCAAGCTCAGCAATCAGATGCTGTAACAGCTGGCGCGCCAGGCCGCGACGCTGGAAGTCGGGATCCACCGCAATGTTGAACAGCGACGCTTCATCCAGCACCACCTGGGTGATGGCGAATCCGGCCAGCTTACCTTCATCTTCAATGCGGAAATTAACAAAACGTTCGCCTTGATTGCTGCTAAACGTCTGCTCGCTCCACGGGAAGGCATGCGCGCGGCGCTCAATCGCCAGCAGCTGCGGCTGGTCTTCAGGGGTGATTAAAGAGATGGCTGTCATGGTTACACATCTGTTGCCACAGGGCGCGTTTTGCGGCGCCGCTGCTGATCAGTTCATTGAAAACGGCGGTGTTAAAGGTAATGCCGTTAAAGGGATGTTCGCTCTCGACGCCCAGCAGCCAGCCGGCGCAGTCGACCTGCTCCGGCAGCATTTGCAGCTGGTCTGGCGTTAACGCCATCACCTGCGCGGGTTGAAGGTTCAGCGCGCGCAGCACGTCGCGAATCAGCGGTTCTTGTAGCGTTGGTGCCTGTTCGGCCACCAAAACCAAACGTGTGTCGGGCAAAAGCGTAACGGCAATTTCCCCTTGCAGCACGCGCGGACGCCGCAGCTGGTACTGCGTAATCCCCATTTGCTGTAGAAGCCAGTCGCGCCTTGTGCTCATGCTATTACCCGTTATGCTGCCAGAATGCGACGCTATGCTAGCAAACCCATCGAACATGCGCCAACAAAGCACCATACACAAAATAATTCGAGTTTCAGGAAGGCGGCAAACGAGTGAGGCCCGATGAGCTTACTTCAGGTAAGTGATTCGGGTGAGCGAGAGCAGCCAACGCACCTGTAACTTGAAGTATGACGTGTATATAATCGTCGCTCTGATTTA
This sequence comes from Enterobacter sp. Sphag1F, assembly GCF_014193275.1. Lineage (NCBI taxonomy): Bacteria > Pseudomonadati > Pseudomonadota > Gammaproteobacteria > Enterobacterales > Enterobacteriaceae > Enterobacter > Enterobacter sp. Sphag1F. The sequence goes on from NZ_JACHZD010000003.1 coordinate 229,254, forward strand.
ACAGGAGTGCTCCATGTCTGCTTTTACCCCGGCCAGCGAAGTGATTCTGCGCCACAGTGATGAATTTACCGCCCGCCACGTGTTGTTTGCTGGCGACCTGCAGGATGACCTGCCCGCCCAGCTAGAAACCGCGTCGAGCCGCGTGCATACCCAGCAATATCATCACTGGCAGAACCTTAGCCATCGCCTTGGTGAACGTGCGGTTTACAGCATGGTCGCAACCGCTGCCGATGTTGAAGGCTGCGATACGCTGGTTTATTACTGGTCGAAGAACAAACCCGAAGCGCAGTACCAGCTGCAAAACCTGCTCTCTCTGCTGCCGGTTGGCTGCGATATCTTCGTGGTGGGTGAAAACCGCAGCGGCGTGCGCAGCGCCGAAGGCATGCTGGAAGAGTGGGCAACGCTGGAGAAAGTCGACAGCGCGCGTCGTTGCGGCCTGTATCACGGTCGTCTCGATAAGCAGCCGACCTTTGATGCCAGCAGCTACGGCAATACCTATCAGCTCGAGGATCTCACCATCCATACCTTGCCAGGCGTGTTCAGCCGCGATGGTCTGGATATCGGCAGCGATCTGCTGCTCTCCACGCTGACGCCGCACTTCCGTGGCAAAGTGTTGGATATCGGTTGTGGCAGCGGCGTGCTGGCGACCGTAATGGCGAAAGTGTCGCCGCGCGTACGTTTGTGGCTGTGTGATGTGCACGCTGCTGCGATTGAAGCGAGTAAAGCCACGCTGGCCGCCAATGAACTGGAAGGTGAAGTGTTTGCCAGTAACGTGTTCTCTGACGTTACCGGCCGTTTTGACATGATCATCTCCAACCCGCCGTTCCACGATGGCCTGCAAACCAGCCTTGAAGCGGCCAACACGCTGATTCGCGGTGCGCTTAAGCATCTGAACAGCGGCGGCGAACTGCGTATCGTGGCTAACGCCTTCCTGCCGTATCCGCAAATTCTCGATGAAACCTTCGGCAACCACGAAGTGCTGGCGCAAACCGGACGCTTCAAAGTCTATCGCGCCGTCTACGGTCGCGGTGCTAAAGCGCGTTAATTCAAGCGCGGCGGCAGAAACGTTGCTTTTTACAGCGATCGTTTTGCCGTCGCGAAATATGTGTTGACGCAATGAGTAAAATCTCTAAAATGCGCCTCCGTGGTTAGCAATACTTTAGGGTGTTGTTAGTTTGCGATGGTGGCGGAATTGGTAGACGCGCTAGCTTCAGGTGTTAGTGTTCTTACGGACGTGAGGGTTCAAGTCCCTCCCTTCGCACCAAACTAAAATCACACAGTTTATATCTGCGCACTGAGCGATGGTGGCGGAATTGGTAGACGCGCTAGCTTCAGGTGTTAGTGTTCTTACGGACGTGAGGGTTCAAGTCCCTCCCTTCGCACCAATGCGACGATATAAACAGACAACTAAGATGCGATGGTGGCGGAATTGGTAGACGCGCTAGCTTCAGGTGTTAGTGTTCTTACGGACGTGAGGGTTCAAGTCCCTCCCTTCGCACCAACAGTTGTCACTCCTTTCGAGCAGTAAATTCCCAAAAAGATTTTCAACGAACTTCACGCTCTCAGCGTGATGTTGTCGTTTCTGCGATTTGATCAGATGACGTGGAAATTGACCGACACCGCCGCTAATCCGCCCGCCAATGCCAGACAAGACGGCAGCAATAAATAGTGACGCAGGCGATGATGAAACAGCATCACCACGGTCAGCAGCAGCGCCACAATCATCACCACCCGCCATTGGCTGAAACTCGGTTCCCATAACGCGAAAACCGGCATAGCCGCGCAGGGTAATAACACGCCCCAGCCGCTATCCAGACGTTTACCCATTATCCAGCTCACGCCCCAAAGTCCGCAGGCGGCCATTATCGCCATGATCATTGCGCAACCCTCAGATGATAAATATTCGCATTATCATATGACAATATTTCTCATCTTGCAGCGAATTTTTTGTCGCAAGCCATGCCGGATGACAGAATTACTGGAAAATGCTAAATTGCCGCCGATAACAATATCGCTAACACAACAATAACGTGCTCTCTATCCGGGTAGGTAAACTATTACTTACGGGTAGCGCTTTGATATATCAGGGCTGTCACGAGAATAATAATGAAATTACAATCTTATGATGAGTTGAAACAGAGTAAATATCGGCTGTCGCTGATGCTATTTCTGTTTCTTAATGTCGCCGTTTCGCTTTTTTGCCTGCTGCCGATTTTAGGCAGCGACAGCCCAATCCGCTCGCTGCCGGTGGCTGTTGTGGCGGGCTTCAGCTCCACGCTGCTGGTTATTTGTTTAATGGCGTCAAAACAAAAATTACCGCTATTAAATCCTGTGGCTTTTATATTGGGTGCGCTGTGGGCGTGGCATATTAACCACAGATATCATCTGGTTTACTATTTTGATGGCAGCTTTTTAATTATCAGCCTGTTAAGCGTTTTCTTTATCAGTGCAATTGCGCTGAGTGATTATTTGATCGCATTTTGTTTACACATCACGCCGCCGGTATTAACCGTGCTGTTATTGGATGATGGTCAGCATTTAATGATGATCTTATTCACTATTACGCTGCCGTTAATCGGCTTTTCACTGCACCATTTAATGCGTCGCCGCTTTGATACCTTCACCCGTCGGCTGGTGAGCCAGCTGTATGAGGAAAAAGAGAGCTTCAGCGATTTGAGCATGCTCGATCCGCTTACTGGCTTGTACAACCGCCGTGGATTGAAGAATCGTCTTGATACCATTATGGAAAACCACGCGGGCAGCCACTTTGTGCTGCTGCTGGATATCGATCACTTCAAAGCCTACAACGACAATTACGGCCATGCGATGGGCGATCAGGCGCTGGCGCGCGTGTCCGTGGCGATCCGCGATGCGGTACGCTCGCGCGATGTGGTGACGCGTTACGGCGGCGAAGAGTTTCTGGTGCTGATGACCAACGTGAACGCCTCAATTGCGATGAAACTGGCTGAGCGCATTCGTCAGTACGTGGTGGATTTGGAAATTCCGCATCGCTTCAATGAGAAAGTGTCGACGCACGTCACCATCAGCGCGGGGATTGCGCCCATCTTCGATGAGGATTTTGATCAGGCGGTGGCCAATGCCGATCGCGCGCTGTATGTGGCGAAAAATCAGGGACGTAACACCATTTTAGCGTGGGAAGATTTGCCGAAATTGACGCAGGCGAGTGACAACCTGGCGTAAGGTTTTGCTGGTCGCCATGAATGGCGACCCTACGCAGACCTCGTCAAGCTTTGCCGCATGTGCAGAAATGTTGTTCAAAGCGACGGGAACGATTATCATTTGTCTCTCGATTCCCGTTATCACTCAGGACCCGCATGGCTATCATCACGCGTCAGGATCATCGCTTTAGCGAGCATCCCCTGATCTTTATGCAGAGCGATCGCAGTTTAGCGAGCGCGCTGGAAGATCTGATGCGCGAACAACGTAGCTACATGCTGGACAACCTCAAGCTCGGCCAACCGGCACCCGCGGGGACGTTAACGCTGGCCGAGTGGTCAAATCCGCTTCACTATCGCCGCCTGACGCAGCGCTACAGCGACTATCTCTATCGCGACCATCCCAATGTGCAGCAGGAAGCTAAGCCGCTGCAGTCGCTGTGGGCGCAATGGTATTTTGGTCTGCTGCTGCCACCGCTGATGATGGCGTTATTGCAGGAACCGCGCGCGCTGAACTGCTCGCCCCATCTGATTCACGTTGAGTTCCACGAAAACGGCCATCCGTGCGCTTTCTGGCTGGATGTGCAGGAAGATGAGGATGCGCGCTACCTCAATGCCCAGCAGCGTATCGATCGCCTGATTCAGCAATGCCTGATTCCGGCAGTGAATGGCATGACGCAGCACGGTGATATCAATGCGAAGCTCATCTGGAACAACATGGGCTTTTCGTTTTACTGGTTCCTCGGTGAGCTGAAAAACCAGCTGCCGGAAGAGACGATTTTGCAGTTAGAGCAGGCGCTATTTTTCACTCAGTCACTGCTCGATGGCAGCGATAACCCGCTGTATCGCACCATGATCCCGCGCAATGGTGAAATGGAGCGACGCAGCTGCTGCCAGCGCTATCGCATCCCCGATATAGAACGTTGTGGTAACTGCACGTTAAAAGCGGTGTAGCACCCGCGCATTCTGTTACAGATTCTCCTTTTCTCCCGTTTACACTTTTCCAGGCTTGTGGCATTTTTTTGGCTCTGTTTTTACCGGAGATAACAATGAGCCTGGAGTCGGTACGGCACTTCTTTGCCGAACATGCACCGGATATCGACATCATCGAGATGCCGGAAAGCACCGCCACCGTTGAGCTGGCCGCACGCGTTCATGGCGTTCAGCCTGGGCAAATCGCCAAAACCCTGTCGCTGAAAGTGAAGGATGCCATCGTGCTGATCGTCACGCGCGGCGATGCGCGTCTCGACAACCGCAAGCTGAAAGCTGCGCTCGGCGCCAAGGCGCGCATGTTAAGCGTGGATGAAGTGGTGAACTGGACCGGGCATCCGGTCGGCGGCGTCTGTCCGTTCGGGCTGGAAAATCCGCTGACCATTTATTGCGATGTGTCGCTGCGCAGCTTTGACGAAGTGCTGCCAGCAGCAGGATCGATTCATAGCGCGGTACGCATTTCGCCGCAGCGCATGGCAGAACTCACTGCGGCGAAATGGGTTGACGTCTGCGAGGCGCTTTAACGCGACTCGCGCGCGGCAGCACCGGAGATTTCGATGCCGCGCGTCTCCCGACCAAAAGCCACCAACACGCAAATCAGCACCGCCACCGTTCCGGCGACAATCGCCATCCCCAAACCATAATTGCCGCCGTGTGCCTCGGCAATACGCGACTGCACCGTCGCATTCACTGAGGCAATTAAATTCCCCAGTTGATAGACAAAGCCCGGCAGCACCGCACGCGCGTTGGCGGGCACCAGTTCGGTGAGATAGGTCGGCACCACACCCCACGCGCCCTGCACCATAAACTGCATCAGAAACGCGCCGATACCGATCATCCATGAACCGCTGGAGAAGGCCCACAGCGGCAGCACCGGCAGCGCGAGGAATGACGCCAGAATAATCGCGCGCTTACGGCCAATGCGCTCGGAGAGTGCGCCAAAGGTGATGCCGCCCAGCATCGCCGCGATGTTGTAGCTGATAGCAATAATGCTGACGGTGTGCGGATCAAACTGATGCTGCACTTTCAGGAAGGTGGGATAGAGATCCTGCGTACCGTGGCTGAAGAAGTTAAAGCAGGCCATCAGCAGCACCATATATATACAGATTTTCCAGTGCTGGCGGATAATCGGCAGCAGCGCATTGCTCTCTTTACGCTCGCGCGCCGCCAGCCACACCGGCGATTCTGGCACTTTAAAGTAGATAAACGGCAGCAGCAGAATCGGCAACGCGCCAATCAGGAACATGCCGCGCCAGCCGACCGTTTCGAAGAACAAACCAAAAATCACCGACGCCAGCAGATAGCCGCATGGATAACCGGCCTGGAAGATGCCGGACATCAAGCCGCGCGAGCGATCCGGAATGGTTTCCAGCGCCAGCGACGACGCCACGCCCCAAATGCCGCCCATCGCCACGCCGTAAATCACGCGGAAACCAAGGAACGCCGTGAAGGTGGGCGACCATGCCGACAGCAGTTCAAACGCCGAGAACATCACGATATTGAGCATCAGAATCGGTCGGCGGCCATACTTCTCCGCCAGCCGACCAAACAGCAGCGCGCCGATCGGTCGCACGGCGAGCGTGAGCATGATGGCGAGGGAAACATCGGAGACGCTGGTATGGAAATACTGGGCAAGATCGCTGAGGACAAACACTAAGATGAAGAAGTCGAACGCATCCAGCGTCCAGCTCGCGAAACTGGCAAAAGCCACGTTGCGCTGGGTCGCAGTCCAGTTGAACATGTTGTTATCCTGTCTGATTAGCTTCCGGATCGTTGGCCGGATTTATTGTAGAAGTTACCGCGCGAATAATTTCACGGGTTACTATTATGTTAACTATTTGTATATAGCATGTCAGAAAGGTGGGCTGTGGCGGGAATTGTCAGCGAGTGATTCGCGGTGTAAAAAAGCGTGTCATTCGAGTCTGGGGGAATAGGTCGCCATGAATGGCGACCCTACGGCGATTTTGTAGGGTGCGCATTTATGCGCACCAGGCCGTCACAAATGCCGACTTACAACTGATTAAACGCCTTTTCGATCATCTCCAGCAGCAGCGCGTTATTGACGGTTTGAATCACATGCACCAACGCGCCGGTCTGCGGCGGCACGCCGATATCCAAACGCAGCGGCGTGCGATAACGCCAGCTTTTGCCACGCGTGGCGCCAGGACGCAGCTCAATATCCACATGATAATCCACGCCGTCGGCGACACGCTGATTCAGCAACCACGCCACCACCAGCGCATCATGAATCCAGCAGCCGGGCAAATGGCGGGTGCGAATCGAATAATCGATCCACGGACGTAACGTCTCGCGCACAAACTGTGGCAACGGATGATCGTTGGCGGTAAGCCGCGTGAGATCCTGCTGCGTCATCAAGGTTTGCGTGGTGGCGTCCATCGGTACCAACGTGATGGTCGCGCCGCTGTGCAGTACCTGATGCGCCGCTTCCGGATCGAGGCCAAAATTGGTGTCTTTGATGTAATCATCCAGCGCGAACACGCCGCCCATAATCACAATCTCTGCCACCGATTCCGCCATGGCCGGATAACGCTGCAGCGCCAGCGCCACGTTAGTCAGCGGACCAATCGCCACCAGCGTAAACTCGCCTGGATTGTCACAAATCAGTTGGCCCATTACGCCAGCCGCGTCATGCCCATCCGCCGGAATGCGCTGCGGCTGCCGCACGCCGCGCCACAGTTCACCAAGCTTTTCATCGGCAACGTGGTCAAGACGCGCACGCCACGGCGCAGGATCTTCGCGCAGCGCCTGCAACGCGCCCTGCACCACCGGAATGTTGCGTCCCAATCGCTGCAGCAGATCTTTGGCGACCTGCGCACCGACCGCGCTCGGCGTGTTGCCGGTGACGGTGGTAATTAGTTCCAGCGACAGCGACTTCGAAGCCAATGCCAACGCCAGCGCAAGGCCGTCGTCGGTGTTGGCGCCCGCTATACCGTTTCCCGGATCACAATCGATAATCAATCTTTTCATAGTGTTATAGTTTTATTGTTGTTGAGTAAGCTGGCAGCCACAGGACTCACCGATTTCTAAGTGGTGAGGGAACTCCGCCAGCTTCGCGTCGCCATCCCAATTTTTGAGCATGGCAATCGCACTGCGCGCCATATCACGCAGCGGCTGACGGACGGTGGTGAGCGTCGGCACATGAAACGCCGACTGATCGGTACCGTTAAAACACACCAGCGCGACATCCTGCGGCACCCGCAGTCCATGTTCCGACAGCGCACGAATGCAGCCAATCGCCTGGCCTTCATTACTGGTAAACAGTGCGCGCGGCACACGACCGCTGGCCACCATGCGCTGCGCGGCGTCATAACCGCCCTGGCGCGTATAGCTGGCCGGGAAAATCATCGCCTCATCCGCCAACAATCCTTTCTGCGCCAGCGCATCGCGCCAGCCCTGAATACGATCCTGCGCGTTAAGCATGTCCAGTGGACCGCTGATCATGCCCACCTGCTGATAGCCGTGACTGAGCAGATGCGCAGTCACCTGACACGCCGCTTCGCGCTCATTGACGCGCAGCATGCTGACGCCCGGACGCGGCTCAATGCGATCCAGCATCACCAGCGGCGTACCGCTGGCCTGAATCACATCAATATAGGGATGGCGATCGACGCTATTGTAAAACAGGCCATCAACCTGACGATTTAACAGGCCCTGAATAATCTCCAGCTCGCGTTTGCGATCGTCACCGGCATCACCCAACAACATGACGTGGCCGTGATTCATCGACTCCTGCAACAGCATGTGCGCCATCGAAGCAACAAAGGGATTACCGATGTTCGGCACCACCAAACCAAAGGTTTTGGTGCTGCCAGAAGCCAGCGCGCGCGCCACCGCATTGGGGCGATAGCCGGTCTGTTTGATCGCTTCCAGCACGCGCTGACGCGTAGCTTCTGCCACCGGTCGCGGGCCGTTATTGATCACATAACTGACCACCGCCACCGAGGTGCCGGCGATTTTTGCCACGTCCGTGCGCGTTACGTTTCCGGTTGGAGATTTCGCCATTCCTTTGCCCCTGCGTAAATGCCATTGACCGGAATCTCCGGCCAATGGTGATGATGGTTTACGCGATCCTGCTGGTCAGATGGCATCTTCCGGCAGATTGAGATCGCGCCCGCGCGTTTCCGGCGCCACGAAAGTGGTGAGAAAACCGATGCTGGCCATCGCCGTGAAGTAAACCGCAATCGGCCACCAGTGTCCGGTAAACGACAGCAGCGCCGCCGCCACTAATGGCGCGGTGCCTCCTGAAAGGATAGACCCCAGCTCTTTCGCTACCGCCATCTTGGTGTAACGACGCTTCACGCCAAACATCTCGACGCCCCACGCCGCTTGCACGCCGAAAATACCCAGCGATGCCAGCGCCATACCGACCACAATTACCGCCATCACAATCGCCGGATCGCGGCTGTCCATCAGATTAAAGGCAGGCCAGGCGTAGAACATCAGCAATAAGCAGAAGCAGCGATAAGTAATGCGGCGACCAAAGCGATCCGACAGCCAGCCGGCAAACGGAATGATCAGGAAACCAAGTAAGGACGCGATGAACACCGCCGTGGTGGGCACCGATTTGTCGAGCATCAGCACTTTGGCGACGTAACCGACAATGAAGCCCTGCGCCAGATAAGAAGGGCCGTTTTCGCCGATGCGTAAACCGACCATGGTCCAGAAGGCGCGAGTGCGGCGCCAGAAGCTGCGCGTATCCACTTCTTCTTTCGCCTGTGCCAGCGTGGCGTTACGTTCGGCCTGCAATTCCGCCTGCTGGCGTTCAAACACCGGCGTTTCACGCAGATTGCGACGAATCCACAACGCTACCACCGCAATCAGCACGCTGCTGAGGAACGGAATACGCCAGCCCCACGCCAGCAAACTCTCTTTGTCCATCTGGATCACCGCCAGCCATACCAGCGACGCAATCAGCGTGCCGCTGTTTGAGCCCAGCGCAATCACCGACGAAACCAACCCACGACGTTCAACCGGTGCATATTCGCCCAGCATCACCGTACCGCCGGACAACTCAGCGCCCGCCCCCAAACCTTGGGTAAAGCGCAGCAGCACCAGACATGCGGGAGCCCAGACGCCAATGCTGGCATAGGAAGGAATCAAACCAATGAGTGTTGTGGAGGCGCCCATCAGAATGATGGTCGAGATCATTACCGTTTTGCGGCCCTTGCGATCGCCGATCCAGCCGAATAGCAAGGCACCAATCGGGCGAGCAATAAAGCCAACCGACCAGGTGGCAAAACTCGAGAGCAAAGCGATAGCCGGTGTGGCTTCGGGGAAGAAGACGTCACCAAAGATAATGCCGGCGGCGAGGCCATAGAGCGCAAAATCCGCATATTCCATCGCGGTGCCAAGCCAGCAGGAGAACGTGGCGCGCCAGAAATCTTTACGGCCGGAGGATGTTTCAAGCCGCGCATCGGCAGCTGAGGAGGATGTTAGTGAGCTTTGTTGCGAAACCGTCATAACCCATTCCCTGAAAGAGGTAAAAACAGCAAACGCCCTTCCGTGGGTCAGTTCCCTTGCAACAAGCGGAACTCCCCGGTGGCGACGTTCAGTAGGCAAACCTGGATGAAAAATCAGTAATGAATTCCCTGGTGTTGGAATCCGCTTCTTCGCCTGTTCCCGCCGATGTAATTTTCATCGATCGCATTAGTGAGGCAAATGTAACTGGGTCATCTCAAGGCCAACTTCGTCTCTGGCACCGTGAGTTATCACTATGGAGATAGTCTATCTACGCGCGTAGATAAATCAAGTGATAATAGAGAAATTTATTAGATAAACTTCACTATAACTCATGAAAACAAGTCAAAAATGGCGTCAAATCATGACATTACATCTAATGCATGGCGCAAGAATTGTCTTATTGAAGCTTGATTGACGATTATTGCTTACCATTTAACGGCGCAGGCTAACTCTTCATCGCGCTGTTTTTCGCACAGTTCAGTTAAGGTTTAATGACAAACAGGCAATACTCTTAAATCCCGTCATGGATGCGCGACTTACTTAACGTCTGCATTACACTGGAGCAATATCACTCAGGAGCGCTATGACCATTATTCTTATGCGACACGGTAAACCCGATCATCCGGTCAATGGGCGCTTCTCAGCGCGGGCATTAGCCGACTGGTGTGAAGGTTACGATCAGGCTGATATTTGCGACTCCCCGCCGCCACGCAGTCAGACCATTGCGCGACTCGCGAGTGTGATCGCCACCAGCCCGCTGCCGCGAGCCCGTTCGTCGTTAACGCGTCTGGGTTTGCAGCCGCACGCGGTGGATGAGGTTTTTAGCGAAGTCGCGATACCGACGTTGCCGTTTGAGCGCCTGCATCTGCCGCTCAACGTCTGGCTGGCGCTATTACGCCTGTTATGGCTGTGCGGCTATAGCGGCCATGTCGAATCGGTGCAGCATGCGCGTCAACGCGCCCATCTGGCGGCAGATAAACTGGTGACGCTGTCGCAGCAAGGCACGGTGTTATTGGTTGGTCACGGCATCATGAACAAGCTGATTGCGCGTGAGTTACGCAAGCGCGGCTGGCAGGCCGAAAAACATGCCAGCAGCCGCCACTGGAGCAGTGCGATTTATCATCGTCCATTCATTTAAGTTGGAAGTAGCTCAGCACCTCACAACCGGTACCGGCCTGCGGCGTGGCAATCACCTTCATCTGCTGCAAATCAATCACGCTGAGCGAACCGTCGCCCTCATTCGCAATCAGCAAGCTGCGATTATCCTCACTGAAGCAGCCATCCATCGGCTTATTGCCAACCTGAATATCGCCGAGCGGATTGAGCAGATCGTCAAACAACGTTACCACCGGCTCCTGATCGCCAATCGCCACCAGCCGCTCACCGTTGGCACTAAAGCGCACTACCTGACAAGGTTGCTGATGGCCCGGCAATGTCAGGCGCTGGCGGATGCGATGACTTTGCCGATCCACCACATACAGCAGCGGCGCATCGGCGGCGCTCGCCACCAGATAAGGATGTTTAGGTGAGGCGGCGATACCGGAAATCGGGCCTGGCATCAGGATGTTGTCGATAATCCGCCCTTCCGCCTCACACAGATCCACCACGGTAATGCTGGCGTCCTCTTCATTTTCGGTAAACAGCTTGCGACCGCTGGGCGATAAAGTGAGTCGGTGCGCATTGTGCGAAGGCAGTTGAATGGTTTTCTCCACGCGATCGCTAACCGGATCAATCACTGCCACCACCGCGCTGTTTTCACAGCAGAGATAAACTTTACCGTCACGTCCTAACTGGCCGCTGTGCGGCGCTTTCAACGGCGACAGATCGATAAAACCGCTGATCTGCCGCCGGCGCAGATCGATGATCGCCACTTTATGGCCAGGATGCGGATTGTCGCCGTGAATGCCGTCGCCGTAGATGGGCACGTAAGCTTTTTCCAGCTGTGGCAGCATCAGAAGCTCGTGTGGACGCGGCGGAAAAGCATTTAACTCTTGCTCAACGGCAAAGGTTTCGGGATTGAGAAACAGCACGCGATTGCCCTGCTTATCGACCGCCAATAATCCACGGTTGTGTCGCTGCATAGTGTCTCCTTTTGTTGATCACCTGCTTTAAGCGTAGCTAACCCTCACTCAGGGTGGGATTTTCCCGGCAGACCAGCGAAAAATGCAGCCAGGTTAACAAGTGATCTCACGCGCACTTTTTAATCTCACCCGCGACTTACGCCACGCTCTGATTATTTTATTAGGAATAGTCTTAATGGGAGAAAATAGAATAACCAACAATTTACGCGATTATTTATCGTTAATTTAAAGCTTAACGGATCCTTGATTTTCCGGTTTATCTGAAAGGATCAAAAAGTGATAGCCGCATCGCACAGAATGTTTTATTAAGCATAGGAGAGTACTTTTTTTACACACAGCCTAAAGGACAATCAAGAGCGCTCAGCGCCACGATCAGGGACGCCTTGCCACCATAATCACAATAATCAGGTGCATCATGAATAAAAAACGCCTTCAGCCAGCGTTAACCCTCTGGCATAACTGGAAAAGACTCGCGTTTACCAGCCAGACTTTCCTGCAGAAAAAACAGCATACTGCGCTCTGTGCGCCGGAATACGATCCCAGCGAAGAGGACAATATCGTGTTACTTTCTGGCGAAAAAGATCTGCCAGAGATTCCAAAGAAAGTCTGGATGTATTGGGATAATGAATATTTACCGAAATCACTGGCATTAAATATTAAAAAGATTCGTCAGGATAATCCCGACCATGAAATCCATTTATTAAATCGTTTAACGGTAAAAGAAGTTTTACCGGATTTTATATTCACCTCGACCCAATTAACCGCCCAGCAAAGAAGCGAAGTGATTCGCCTGGAATTGCTGTTGCGCTATGGCGGCATTGCCATTGATTGCAGCACCTTATTATTTGAAGATCTCTCCTGGGTGCATCGCGCGCATCAGGAACGTTGTATGGATGTGATTGGTTATTATCACGAAAACGCCACCGTCAACTATCTCGCGCCGGTGATTGAGAGCTGGTTCCTAGCGGCGACCGCCAATAATCCCTTTATCCGCGAATGGCAAAAACATTACGCGCCGATCAAACATCTCGGCGAACAGAATTACTTCAGTGAATTGACCAAGCGCGATGATTATTCCCTGCTGACGCAGAAGATTGCGCAGCCGGAGCAGCAATTAGGTTCACTGGCGCAGCAGATCGCCATGCGCGAACATCGCCGGGTGAATCTCTACCTGCGTAAATGCGAGGCTAACGCCTATTACTATCAGCGTTTAAGCGGCTGGAAGAGCGAGGCGTTTGCCCACGCGGTGCTGTTTCACCAGCGTCCACTCACGCCACCGCCGGTGATTAAACTCAGCGGCAATGAGCAGCTGCACCTCGACTTCAACCTGCGGCTCGGCCATTACAACCGCAGCAGTTTATTGGGCCAGATGATGCAAACGCCTGCGCCGATCGCACTGGCTTCACCCATCAACAAAGCGCGCGCGTAACCAATGGATAAGGGTGGTCACCGCCCGTGGCACCTGTGCGGCATACGGGCGTACCACCCACAACCGATCGGCGAAGGCATCCACCGCTTGCCACTGCGGCAGCACCTGCTGCAGCGTGCCGCTGGCTAATGCCGCGCTGGCGCTGAAGTCCGGCAGCATCGCAATGCCCAAACCTTGCAATGCAGCATCACGGATCGACTCGCTGTTGTTGGTGGCAAAATTACCCTGAATCTTTACCTGCACGGTTTCGCTGCCGCCGTCCGCTAATCGAAAGCGCCACTGCGGCGACTCGAGTCCGCGCGGGTAATAAAGACAATTGTGCTGCTGCAACGCCTGCGGTGAATCCGGCAAACCGTTCTGCGCCAGATACGCCGGCGATGCCACCAGCAGCGCGCGGGTTTCACACAGCGGCAACGCAACATGTGTTTCCGGCAGGCTATCGCTGTGGCGAATCGCCAGATCAAACCCTTCACTGCCGAGCGACACCAGACGATCGGTGACGTCCAGCTGCAAACGCACCTGCGGATAGTCGCGCAAGAAATCGCCGATGATCGGCACCAGCTGCTGACGCGCAAACGCCACCGGCGCCGTCACGCGCACCATGCCACGCACCGGACCCGCTTCATCACGTACGCTGAAAAAGCTCTGTGCGATACGCGCAAAGGGATCGCGCAGCTCATCCACCAGCTTTTCACCGGCAGAGGTCAGCCGCACGCTGCGCGTGGTGCGCTGCACCAACGCCACACCCGCCATCTTTTCCAGCTCTTTAATCTTCTGACTCATTGCCGCTTTGCTGACGTCTAATCGTTCCGCCGCGCGCGTAAAACTGCCGAGCTCAGCCAGCACGGTTAACCAGTGCAAATGGACCCAAAGGCTATCTGTTTTAATTTCTTTCATATCGATTGTTCAAAATAATAAATAATCATTTCAACCAGCGCGCTTTTTCTTTCCGGCAGCAAGCGGCAGCATAGAGCCACATCCTACTCTTTTCATGTGAGCAAAAACGAGGGTTTATTTATGCCGTTACTGACATTCGACGTTATTCAGGGCCGTTCAGAATCAGAAATACGCACATTGCTGGATGCCGCACATCGCGCGGTGTTAACCGCATTTAAAGTCCCGGCCCGCGATCGTTATCAGATTGTTCATGAAAACAAAGGTTATCAGATGGTCTTTCAGGACACCGGCCTAGGCTTTGAGCGAACCGACAATCTGGTGATGGTGCGCGTGTATACCAGCCCGAGAAGTGAAGAACAGAAGTGCCTGTTTATGGCAGAGTTAGCGCGCGAGCTGCTGGAAAATTGTGGCGTTCAGGGCACTGATTTGATGATTAGTTTTATCACCAACAGTAAAGGCGACTGGAGCTTTGCCGACGGCGAAGCGCAATACCTCACTGGAAAACTCTAATCCCCCTTCTCTGCCCTCACTGGCAGCAGCGCATCCGTTGCTGCCAGGCGAAACCACAGTCAGCCTTAACCCGCCTTAAACGAATCGGAATGCATCGCACAAATCTGGTTGGATGTGTTGCAGCCTTGTGACACCCAATATAGATTGACGCAAAATCCCCGCAGAGGGTCGTTGGCGCAAGGATTGCGTATTCATTCAACATGAGGATCTAACGTTGTCCGAATTGGTTTCGGTTGTACTCTTTTTGGCTGCGATTGCGGTCTACTCCTCTAAAGCCGGGCGAAATAAATTTTGGTTTAGTCTGATCCTGCTGCTGCTCACGCTGTTTATCGTGCTCAACGTCACGCTGGTCGCCAGTAACTATTTTACCGGCGATGGCATTAATGACGCGGTGCTGTATACCCTGACCAACAGCCTGACCGGGGCGGGCGTGAGCAAATATGTGGTGCCGGCCATCGGACTGATCATCGCGCTGTTCTCGCTATTTTGCCTGCTTTCGTGGTTACTGCGCCGCCGTAAGCGGCCGCATCACCTCGGCTGGAGTTTGCTGGCGATTGCCTGTGCCGCGGGTTCGGTACAAACCACGCCTGCGTTTCGCCAGGTGAAAGAGCTTATCGCCTCACATTCGCGCCTCGCCGATTCGGATTTCGAAAGCTATTACAAAACGCCTAACAGGGTGATCGCTGAGCCCAAGCTCAATCTGGTCTACATTTATGGCGAAAGTCTTGAACGGACCTATTTCGATCAACAGGCATTTCCCGGTCTGGCCCCGGAACTCAGCCGGGAAAAAGATAACAGCATCGATTTCAGCCAAACCGAACAGCTGCCCGGCACCGATTACACCATCGCCGGCATGGTGGCTTCACAGTGTGGCATCCCGCTGTTTGCGCCTTTTGATGGCAATGCCTCGGCTTCGCTCTCCAGTTTCTATCCCCAGAACATTTGTCTGGGCGACATCCTGAAGAACTCTGGCTACGAGAACTGGTTTATTCAGGGCGCAGATTTACGCTTCGCCGGTAAAGACACTTTCCTGCTGTCGCATGGCTTTGATGCGGCCAATATGTATGGCTCGCAGGAGCTGAAGAGTCGCGTCGTCGATCCCAGCTATCGTAATAACTGGGGCTACTACGATGACACGGTGATGGACGAGGTGTTTGAGAAATACGAGGAGCTGTCGCGCGCGCAAAAACGCTTCGCATTGTTCACGCTCACCGTCGACACCCATCATCCGGATGGTTTTATCTCGCGCAGCTGCCAGCGCAAAAGCTACAGCTATGATGGCAAACCCAATCAATCCTTTAGCGCGGTGGCCTGTTCGCAGGAGCATGTGGCGCGTCTGATTGAACGCATCAAAGCGTCACCGTGGTTTAAAAACACCATCATCGTGGTGACTTCCGATCATCTGGCGATGAACAACACCGCGCATCAATACCTGATCAAGCAGCCGCGCCATGACCTGTTTATGGTGATTCGTGGCGATCAGCCACAGGCGGAAGTGCTCGATGGCAAACGCAGCACGCTGGATAACGGTGCCACGGTGCTGGATATTCTCGGCGGGGATAACGCGATTGGACTCGGTCGCAGCGGTCTCTCTTCGAAATCGCTGTCCACCGAGTTCGACGACATGGCAAAGCGCGTCACATCGTGGAAAGCGGACATTATTCAGCTGTGGAATTTCCCCAGCAAGATGGACAGCTTCACTGTCGATCAACAGAAAAACACTTTCAGCTTCTCTGGCGCGACCTTCAAATTACCGATTCTGTTTCGCGTCTCCGACAAACATGTCGAACCGCTGCCGGAAGGGGAATACTCCGAACCGCTGCGTTATCAGCTGGCGAGTTTTGCTGCCGCCGACAAGTTCGTTTGGGTGGATCGCTGCTTTAAGATGGCGCGCCTGTGGCAGCCAGAGTTAGCGCTGTCGAACGATTTGTGCGTGTCGATGGGACAAATGGGCGCCAAACCCAGCGTAACCCGCATCGATAAACCGCAGTGGAAAGGTAAAGTCAGCTTCCCGAAAGCAGAAGTCAATGCGGCAACCTTCCAGCTCAACGAGCAGCAAATACGCATCGAAGACAATGCGATTCGCTACAACGCCGACAGCTTCCTGTTAACGGTGCCCGGCGCGCCAAACAGCGTGAAGAGTTTTAAAGGGATATCACGTCCGGAAGAGTGGGGACGCTGGTCGAATGCCAATCTGGCACCGGAAGTGAATATTGAGTACACCGATCCGCTGCCTGAACGCTTCGATGTGGTGATCACCGCGCGGGCGTTCGGTCCGAATGCGCATCGTCCAATTCCTGTGCGCGTTGGCGATCAAGAGCAGCAACTGAATTTGGGAGATGAGTTCTCCACCACCACGCTGCATTTCACCAATCCAACCGGCAGCCATAATTTGATTATTGCGCCACCGGAGCCGCAGGAGTCGAATGTCGGCAATATCATCGGTCAGGATCCGCGCAAACTGGGGATCGGCATGGTGGATATAAAAATAATTCCGCAAACCTAACGTAGGGTCGCCATTTATGGCGACCAGGTGCATGACGACCAGGTGCGCATGAATGCGCACCCTACGCGCGCAGCGCCTCCAGTTTTTCGCGTTGCGCCCCTTCCGCCGTAAAGTTCTCTGCCGCCAGCCAGCGTTCGAAGCCTTGTTTCACCTGCGGCCAGTCGCTGTCGATAATCGAGAACCAGCAGGTATCACGGCTGCGGCCTTTATAGACAATCGCCTGCCGGAAGGTGCCTTCAAACTGAAACCCTAAACGCAGCGCCGCGTTGCGTGATGGCTGATTGCAGCTGTCGCACTTCCACTCGTAGCGACGATAGCCCAGCTGCTCAAATGCGTAGCGCATCAGCAGATAGTGCGCTTCGGTGGCCATGCGCGTTTGCTTCAGCAGCGGCGAGAAGGCGACGTGGCCGACCTCCACCGATCCGTTTGTCGCATCAATGCGCATCAACGCCAGGCTGCCGACCGCACGATTGCTAACCGGATCGATCACCGCGAAATGCAGGGGATCGCGCCCATTTTCCAGCTTACGCGCATAGGCAACATAGGCTGCTTCATCGGCAAAAGGTTCGGCGAACATATAGGTCCAGTCACGCCCATCTGCAGCCAGCGCATAGGCAGCATAAAGTTCGCGGCCATGGCGCTCGGCACTCAGCGGTTCCAGGCGGCAATAGTCACCGGTGAAGGTTTCATAGTTCGGCCAGGCGCGGGGTTGCCAATCTGGCAGCGGAAATCCTACCGGTTGTCCGTAAGCATTGCTGTGTTGCGACATTCCTCAATTCCTTTATCAGTCAGGACCAGAAATGCAGAGTGCCACTTTGCTGGCGTGTTAAAAAGCGCCACAATGCCCGAAATTGATGGATCCACGGAACTGCGTAAATGAGTGACATTGAGCTGCATCGATTATTACTGGCCCCGCTGGAAACCAACGGCGAGCAGACGCTGCAACAACAACTGTTTCAGCGTATCAGGCAGGCGATTCTGACAGGCAAACTCGCCGCCGGAACGCGCTTACCCGCGACACGCCAGCTGGCGCTGGATCTCGCGGTTTCGCGCAATACGGTGATCGCCGTCTGGGCGCAGCTGCAGGCGGAAGGATTTTTGCTGAGCGATCGCCAGGGCAGCCGCATCAGCAATATGGCGCAGCTACCGCAGGAAAATCAGCCGCACACCAGCAGCGAAATCACCTTGTCGCCGCGCATCGCTCAGCTACGTTCCAGCCATCGCAGCTTCAGTCAGGAGATGGCGCTGCGCCCCGGCGTTCCTTCGCTGGCACATTTCCCGCTGGCTCAGTGGCGGCGGGGGTTGAACCGCGTGATGCTGCATCAGCCGCAGCAACTGCTGGGCTACGGCGACCCGCTCGGTGAACGCACGCTCCGTGAAGCGCTGGCGCAGCATCTGGCATTGGCGCGCGGCGTGCGCTGTACGCCCGAACAAATCGTGATTACCGAAGGCGCGCAGCAGGCATTAACGCTGTGCGTGGCGCTGCTCAGCAGCCCAGGCGACATTGGTTGGGTGGAGGAACCGGGATATCGCGGCGCGAAAGCGGCGATGCGGTTGGGAGATATGCGTATTGAACCTATAGCGGTTGATGCACAAGGGCTGGCACCGCAGCCGCAGGACTGGCAGCAGCGTGCGCCGCGCCTGATTTACACTACGCCAACGCACCAATATCCCACCGGTGTGATCATGAGCGCACCGCGTCGTCTGGCGCTGCTTGCGGCCGCACGGCAACAGCAAACGTGGATTATTGAAGATGATTACGACAGCGATTTTCGCTACAGCGGCGAGCCGATCGCCGCCATGCAGGGCATGACGCAACCAACGCCGGTGATCTACGTTGGCTCGTTCAGCAAAACGTTGTTTCCGGCGCTGCGCCTCGGCTTTATGGTGTTGCCGCCACAGCTGGTCGCGCCGTTGCGCCCTGCGCTACATGAACTGCTGCGCGGCGGTAATCGTCCTGAGCAGCAGGCGCTGGCGCTGTTTTTACGCAGCGGTGATTTTAGCCGTCATCTGAGCAAAATGCGCCGTCTGTACCGTCAACGCCAGGCAACTTTGCGGCAGGCTTTGCAGCAAACGTTTGGCGCACAGGTTCCGTTGCTGGGCGGCGAATGCGGCATGCATCTGGTGTTATCACTGGAAGCGGATCAAAACGATATGAGGTTGGTGGATCGGCTGATCCAGAGCGGCTACGCGCCGGGCGCGCTGTCGGGATTTTATTCGGGTGAGCAGAAGCAACAAGGGCTGGTGCTGGGTTACGGTAACACCAGCACCAGCCAAATTACGGCGGGCGTCGCGCAGTTAGCGCGTCTGCTACGCGGGAATTAACCGCGGAAGAAGATTTCGCCTGATTTGCCCATCACGATCTTACCGCTGTCATCGGTGATCAGGATGTAGTTGGCATTGATGTACGCCCAGTGCGTGCCTGGCTGCGGCGCTGGCAGATGACGTGGCTTCCACTCAACAATGGTGTACTGCTTTTTACGATACTCATCTGGCACCACATCGCCCACTTTGTACTCTTTGTAGTCGATGATGATGGTAGTCAGATCGTAGTTATTCGGAGCCGTCGCATTGCCGCTTTGCGGTGGACGAATTGGCGCGACATCGCCACTGGATTCAGCGGGTTCATTGCTGGCTGGCGCATCGGCTGCCGGAGCCTGCGTTTGCGGGTCTGCGGCCGGCGCCTGGGTTTGCGCGTCGGGTGCGGTTTGCTGCACTTGTGGCGGCATCGGTACGGCGTCTGTTTGCTCGCCTTCCGCCAGCGCGGCCGGAGTAAGGCTTAAAGCGCCCAGAAAAATTCCTGCAGAAAGAAGATTGACGTGTGTCCTGCGCATTGGTGATTTCCACTCTGGTTAATTATTAACTGTCCATTTAACTGACAAGTTAAGCACGCAGAAGGTTCCCCCGGCGCGCTTAGCGCGTCAAATTTCGCTGCTCAGCATACCTCAGCTCACGCGTTTTTTGGCGCAGTAAAATTGCAAGCAACCATGTTAGTTTTTGTCGTGCGCTTTCTGCGCCAGATCCATCAATAACGCGATGCCCAGATAGTTACTCCAGTTAAACGCGTTCTGCAGCACCACAATTGCATTGCCGTTCTGCTTATCAAAGCCAATAAAACTCGAGTAGCCGCCGATATAACCCACCTGATAGGTGATCTGCTGATCGCCGTAGGTATCGGTTACCCAGGCGATATTTTGAGACTGATTGCCGTGCTGCTCGTAGCCGTGATTAACCTGCGCAAAGGCTGCGTTGAGCGAAGCCCCCGCGCCGTCATGCAGATGCGCATCCAGATAGCGAATCAAATCGCGCGCGTTGCTGTAGAGGCTGGCGGCCGCCACCATATTGTTGTTAAACGCCCAATCCGGCGTGATTTGCCCGCGAGGAATCAGCTTAGGCTGATCGCCCGCATGGCCGAGTGCACGCCACGGATAACCGCGCAGACTCTGCGGCTTGAAGCTGCTGCTGGTCATGCCAAGCGGCTGGAACAGATTGCGCTGCGCCAGCGTTTCGATGTCCTGATGGAAGCGATGTTTGAGGATGTAGCCCAACAGCGCATAGCCGAGATTGGAATAGCGCGCGGTGGGATGCGCGGGCGCGTCAAAGTCGGCCAGATAATCCAGCACTGCGTCGCTGTCGAGGTTGCCGTAAAAGTTCTCGCCGCTACGCAGATAGCCCATAAATTTCATGAACATCGGCAAATCCATATCCTGACGCGGCAAGCCCGAGGTGTGCGTCACCAGCTGCAACAGCGTGATGCGTTTGGCATCAGCGCTCAGCGGCACGTTGGGCGGCAAAAGCGTCGCGAGCGTATCGTTCCAGTGCAGTTCGCCGCGATCCACCAGCTCAATAATCACCTCAGCGGTGATGCCTTTACTCAGCGAACCAAGCGCAAATAAGGTGTCTGGCGTAATGGGATAACGGTGCACCGCATCGGTGACGCCAAAACTGTAAAATTTAGGATGGCTGCGTTGATGGATGATGGCGATGCTGATGCCGGAAACCTGCTTTTGCTGCATGTAATGGCGCACGATGTCATCGACGTTTTCATTAAAGGTCGCGTGCGAAAGATAGACTTTATCGCTGACGGGCGCGGAGGTTTGCGACAAGGTGCCGCAGGCGCTGAGCAATACGCTCATGCCCAGCAGAATGATGCATGTTATTAAACGATGGCACAGCACCCGTTTATTCCTGGCAAAGATAATCATGGCAATGGATTGAGCGAATTTTTATGTTTTATAGTGGGTGCGACGGGTGTTGGTGGCGAAATATAACACAGAAGAAAGTCAGCGCCACCTGCCAAAACCAGGTGGCGGCGGGGATTATTGATTAACGGGAATAACCGATCCTTTGTAGTGCTGGTTAATAAATTCAGCGGTTTGCTTTGACTCCAGATCTTTCGCTAATTCCAGAATGCGCGGATCCTGCGCCAGTTTCGGCGTGGTGACCAGCACGTTGGCATATGGATTATCCTTCGCCTGTTCCAGCGCCAGCGCATCCTTCGACGGCACTAAACCAGCCTGCAACGCGTAGTTGCCATTGATGATCGCCAACTGCGCATCATCCAGCGCGCGCGGCAGCTGCGGCGCTTCCACTTCGATAATCTTCAGATGGTGCGGGTTGTCAGTAATGTCTGCGGAGGTCACCAGCGTATTGGCGCTGCTGCTCTTCAGTTTGATCAAACCATTGGCCTGCAACAGATAAAGTGCGCGGCTCAGATTGGTGACATTATTCGGTACCGCCACTTGCGCGCCATCAGGCAGATCTTTCAGTGATTTCACTTTGTGCGAGTAGATGCCAAGTGGCTCAATATGCACGGTGGCAACCACAGAAAATTTCTCGCCCAGCGCTTTTTCCTGATCGCGCAGATAAGGTACATGCTGGAAGTAGTTGGCATCGACGTCACCGCGCGCCAGCAGTTCGTTGGCGTTGAGGTTGCCGTTGAGTTCAATCACCTTAAGATCGAGCTTCTTGTCAGTTTGTTTGATGTGGTTGAGGATTTCGCTGTGCGGCACGGCATCTGCCGCCACGCGCAGCGCGGCCGCCGAGGCGTAACTGCTGAACACCGAAACCATCGCTAACGCGGCTATCACCTTTTTATTCATCTGCTTCCCTTAGTTTCTTATGATTTAACGCTATTGAGAGTGTCAGCGTAATAACGCTGCGCCACGTCGCGATGCGATCGCAAACGCCCTTTGAGATAGTTCCAACCCACTTCGCGCAGCAGCGGATTGCTGGGATCGCTGGTCGGTCCGCGCGCTTCTGCCGCCAGCTGCGGCGGTAACTGATAGAGCGGCACTTCGGCATCAAGCTGCGCGCCGAGGAAGAAAGCGATGGAGATGCGCTGCTGATTTGCCGGCGGCGACACCACGCGATGCACGGTGGCGCGCAGATAACCGTTGGTGGCGATTTCCAGCAGTTCGCCGATGTTCACCACAAAAGCGCCCGCTTTCGGCAGCGCATCAACCCATTGATCCGGCGTGACTTCTACCTGCAACCCAGGTTGATCGTCCTGCAACAGAAAGGTCAGAAAGCCTGAATCTTTATGCGCGCCGACACCTTGCTGGCTGGCAGCGGCATCCTGACCCGGATAGCGAATCAGCTTCACATGTTCGTTGGGATGCGTGCCGTACAGCGCATCAAAAGCGTCCGGCGGCAGCGCCAGGGATTTGGCGAAGGCGCGCAGTAAACGCAGCGCCACGTCGGTCATCGCCTGCTGCCACGCGTGGATCACCGGACGCAGCTGCGGCAGCGCCTGCGGCCACAAATTGGGCCCTTGCAGCTGCTTCCATGCTGGATCGTCTGGCTGCAACGGCAGCGCGGCGCGTTCTGCACCGATATCAAATTGCTCGCGCTGATCGCGCTGCTCACGGGTATATTCCACGCCCGCGCGGTTGTAGCCGCGAAAATGCGGCGAATGGATCATCGAAACGCGCTGCTTCTCTTCATCCGGCAAGGCAAAGAACGCGCGCGTGATGCTTTGCACGTTCTGCAGCAGTTGCGGATTGATGCCATGATTCACCAGATAAAAGAAGCCGACGTCACGCGCGGTTTCGCGCAGTTCGGCAAGGTATTGCGCCTGTTCCGCATCCGGCAGTTCCAGCAGGGCTAAATCCAGTACCGGCAATGTGCTGGCCATAATTTGCATCCTTTATGCAGAAAAATTCTGCCTTTACGCTGCCATCTGTCGACAAAAGCAGCCAATACTGTTGCGCGATAAGTTATGGCGAATCATTTTTAGGAGAGGTTCAGCAATCGATATGCAAAAAGCGATAAATCGCGCCCGCTTCCCGCTATAATCGCCGCCAATTAACTTTGGGCATTGCCCATCAATGAAAGCAGGAGATGCCGTATGAACCAGGGTCCGTTAACTGAAAAAGAGCTGAACTGGCTTGAAGATATGCTGGAGAAATACGGCAACGAACACTCGGTGGTGGACACCGCTGAGCTGGATGGCATGCTGACGGCGCTGCTCTCGGGTCCGAACGACATCGAACCGAGCGAATGGCTGGTGGCGATGTGGGGCGGCAAAAAGCACATTCCAAAATGGTCGAATGAGCGCGAGATGGATCGTTTTATGACGCTGACGTTCCAGCATCTCAACGACATCGCCGAGCGCCTGGCCGAATTCCCGGAGCAGTTTGATCCGCTGTTTGGCACGCAAGAGATGGAAGGCCAGGAATTCACCGTGGTGGAAGATTGGTGCTACGGCTATTTGCGCGGCGTGGCGCTGGATGCAGATTGGTCGCTGCTGCCAGAATCACTGCAGCCGATGATGGAGGCGATTGCCTTGCACGGCAGCGAAGATCATCTGGCGAAGCGCGAAGCCTTCACGCCGGACGAGTTTGAAGCCAGCATCGAGGCGATTCGCCCTGCGGCGCTGGAGCTGCATGAATACTGGCAGGAACAGCGCATGGCGCAGCCCGATCCAGAACCTCAACTGCCGCACTTTGCCGGCGAGAAAACCGGCCGCAACGATCCTTGCCCATGCGGCAGCGGTAAAAAATATAAGCAGTGCTGCGGCAAGTAGTGTCGCCATTTGTAGGGTCGCCATTTATGGCGACCTGACAACCAGGCGCGCATAAATGCGCACCCTACGGCAGCGATGCCGCTTTCACCTCGGTCACCCAGGTTGGCAACTGCCATGCGCCGCCCGCGCGAATCGCGCGGCACATGCCGGTGGTAGCATCGCTGCTCTGCTCAAACGCTTTGCCATCCCACACCCACGCCGCCGTGCTCCAGCAGTCACCGATGCCGCGCCCTTTCTGCGCTTCGGAGATCACACCTTCGCTGTAATCAGAGCCGGAATCCGTCACCAGTTGCGGAGCGCCCTGCAACGCTTTATCGATCAGCCAATAGCCATAACCTTCGTTATACGCCCCGCGCCAGCACAATGCGGCGATCAGCACGTGCGCATCATCGACCGGCGTTAACGTCAGCGGCTCCGCGCCCTCTTCCGGCTGATCGTCGGACGGTGCCAGATTGTCGCAGCTGTCGTCATCGGTGAGCGAGGCAATCAGCTTCGGCTTCAACAGTGCCAGCTCATCGGCCGTCAAAGGACGCGCATCAGCCTTCACCACTTTCACCTGTTGAATCACCGGCATCGCCACCGCTGCCGGTACGCTGTTTTCCGGTTTATTGCCCTTACGCACCAGCGCGCCCGGCGTGCTAAGACGACCTTGCGCATCATCCATCTTCAGCAGCACCGCAAACGCGCCATTGCTGGAGAGATCGAAAGGCTCCTCGCCACCGCGAAACTCCACTTTGCCGCTGCCTTTAATACCGTTGATCAGCGCCTGGGTTTGTTCATCCGTCAGCGTCCATTCGTCGTTGTCGGCTTTCGCCACGTCGCCCAGCGCACGGTCATCAATCCACAGCGCTAAATTGTTCACCACTTTAGAATCATCATCGCCGGTATCGGCCAGCACCACGCGACCGTGCGTCACCGCATTGGGGCCACCGGCACGCACCAGCAGCACCGAGCCGCCCGCGCCCTCTTCGGCGCTGTAACCGGCGGCGCGACAGGTCAGCGTGTTATCGCAGGCCAATTCCCAGTCTTTGTGGCTAAAGGAGACGCCGTCTTGATCTGCTAACAGCGGCGCACTCAGGCTGGCAAGTAGCGATATCGCCAGCAGCAATCGGGTAATCATGCCATCTCTCCATAATGGTAAAGGTGGCTAGTGTGATGATTTTTGTGATGCGGGAGAAGTGAATTTTTTGCGGCGAAGCTGATTTAAAGCGCCGCCACAATCTGCTGCCGCAACCACTGCTGAGCCGGGTCGCGATGCAGGCGTTCATGCCACAGCAGCAAAATATCAAAGCCCGGCACCTCCAGCGGCAGATCGATTACCTTAAGCTGCGAAGCATGACGCACCAGCCGCTCGGGCAGCACTGCCACCAAATCGCTGTTCGCCAGCGTTTCCTGCATAAACAAGAAATGCGGCACCGACAACACTACGCGGCGTGAACGTCCCAGCTTCGCCAGTGCAGTATCGGTGGCGGCGCTGAAGCCGCCGCCATCCGGCGACACCATGACAAATTCCAGCTGGCAGAATTGATCCAGCGTCGGCGGACGTTGCAATTGTGGGTGATCGCGCCGTCCCGCCAGCACGTAGCGCTCGCTGAACAGTTTGCGTTGATGCAACGTCGGCGGCGCGTTATCGCCGGTATGAAACACCACATCCAGCTCACCTTTTTCCAACTGCTGCGCTATCAGCGGCGGATTGAGCGCCAGAATCGCCATACGACTCTGCGGTGCAGCAGCGCGAATCAAGTTGAGGGCGGGCAGCACCAAAGCCGACGAGGTGTAATCGGTGGCGGCGATGCGCCAGGTGACTTCGGCATTGGCCGGATTAAAGGTATCGGGCGGCGCGACAGCACGTTCTACCGCCTCAAGCGCCAGACGCAGCGGCTCACGCAACGCTTCTGCACGCGCCGTCGGCAGCATGCCGCGCGGTCCGGGCAACAACAGCGGATCGTCAAAATGTCCACGCAATCGCGCCAACTGAGCGCTGACAGAAGGCTGCGAGAGATGCAGGCGCTGCGCCGCGCGCGTGACGTTGAGTTCGGTTAACAGCACGTTGAGCGTCTGCAGCAGATTCAAATCCAGTGAGTTGATATTCACTCTGTCTATACCTGAGATATCAGCAATTGATTTCTACTATAGCCAGCACCGACTTAATCTGCAGTGGTTTTCATCTCACAGGATTAAGCCCATGAATGTATTGATTGTGTATGCCCATCCGGAACCGCGTTCGCTGAGCGGTTCACTCAAAGACTTTGCCGTGCAGCATTTGCAGCATGCCGGACATCAGGTGCAGGTCTCTGATCTCTATGCGATGCAGTGGAAAGTGCAGCTCGATGCTGATGACACGCGCGCCCCATTAGTGGGTGACCATTACGATGCGACAGTGGATTCACGCTTCGCCTACGATCATCAGCTGCAGGCTGGCGATATCGCCGCCGAGCAGGAAAAATTACGCTGGGCCGATACGGTAATTTTCCAGTTTCCGCTGTGGTGGTTTTCGATGCCCGCCATCATGAAAGGCTGGTTTGACCGGGTTTACGCTAACGGTTTTGCCTACGGTGTGGGCGAGCACAATGAACAGCATTGGGGCGATCGCTACGGCGAAGGCAATCTCAGCGGCAAACGCGCGATGCTGGTGGTGACGACAGGTGGATGGGAATCGCATTACAGCCCGCGCGGCATTAACGGCCCGATTAACGATCTGCTGTTCCCGATTCAGCACGGCATGCTGTTTTATCCCGGCTTTAGCGTGCTGCCGCCGCTGGTTTTCTATCGGGTACAAAAGTCGGCATCAGAACGTTTTGCTGGTTGGTGCGATGCGCTGGCCACGAGACTGGATACGTTGGCAGAAACGGCGCCAATTGCCTACCGTCAGCAGAACGGCGGCGACTATGAGATTCCTGAGCTGACGTTGAAAGCGGAGTTTGTAGCGGAAGAGAGCGGCTTTGGCGTGCACGTGAAGCGGTGAAAGGCGGCAGGCTCGGCGCTGAGCCTGCTGTTACTCGTACAGCCAGCGCCCCGCTTTCGCCGATTCAATCAACATTCCCAGCGTGAAATCGGGTACCACCGGCACTTCACGCTTATTGAATGGATTGAGAATCTGCGCCAGCGAGGGCTCATCGGGATAGTAGGTTTCGATGACAAATCCGCCGCGATCGACGCTGAACTCGCCGAAGAACTCATCCATTAGCGCAGCAGCTTCTTCACGTTCGAAGTTGAGATCGCTATCGATATCAATTTGCGGCGTCAGCGTTTTTTGCTTAAACAGGTAAACGCCGTCGTAACGTCGCACCAGCTCGTAGATACGCTGCTCAATTTCAACTGTCATCGCTTCTGCACTCCACTGATTTCACCGGAGCGCCATTCTGCCATGCAATCCCGACAGTTGGATGAAAAAAATCTCTGCGGGAGAATTTTGAGACAAAGCGCGAATTTTCTGGGCGGGACGCCCGGTTTATTGCGTCAATGCATCCTGTGCTTGTTTCAACTCTTCACGCGCGTCGGCCAGTTTACGCTGCTGCTTCTCAATTTTGTCGCTGCGGCCTTTGTCCTGCGCTTCTTGTAAATCCTGCTCACGCTCCTGCACTTTCAACTGCTTCTCGGCCACTTTTTCCTGGCGCGCTTTGAGTAAGCCGCTGTCCGTGCAATGTTCGCTAGCTTCACGCAACGCTTTCTCCAAACCCGCGATGCGCGCTGGATTACCGTGGTCACGCGCCATCGCCAGTTCTTGCTGGATATCCTGTTTTTTGGCGTCACAGCCGGTGGCTGGGTTGGCAGCCTGAACCGAAGTCACAGTCAAAGCAGAGAAAAGAATCGAAAGGGAAATCAGGGTGTTTTTCATGATGAACTCTAGGTTTAAGTTGATGGGCGCTATTATACGAAGAGTTCTTAAGAGGATCTTAAAGGTGCAAGCAACTTACTAAGCCGTTTCCATTAAGCTGCCGTTTGACGGCGAAAAAAGGCTTGGCGCTATTAATTTGATACACATAACGCCAAACTCACCTCGGAAATGATGTGGCTCCGTCTCACAATTGGCGTTGAATCAAACTCGTGTAAATCGTTTTAATTTCACCTTTTAAGTTATCTCCGCGATACACCATCGACGTATCGTACCGTTGATACTTATCTTCTCGTGTGGCGCTAAACCAATTAAACGAACCAACACACAGTAAACGCTCGTCCCCAATTACGATTTTACTGTGAACGCGATTGACCAGCTTAGTAGTAACACCAAACTCATTCAGTTTTTCCAGTGCGCTGTGAAGCCGCCGCTGTTTTTCTTGACGCTTTTCATAATCGCTATGTTCGGTATTGTAATGCTTGTCCGTCACCACAGTAATATCAACACCGCGAGCACGTGCCTGAATCATTGAGTTTAAAAAGCCAGTTTGCTCAAGCATTTGCCAGGTCAACCAAGGAGAGACAATGGTAATGCTCTTCTCGATTGTACCCAATGTCTGATTCAGAAATGCATCATGCTGATCTACCCCATGTAGCGTAGAAACGGGCATCTGGGCTGCGTTCAAGTCTTTACGTACCTGAAATTCAAACGCTAATGCGTTGCTGTCTTGTGCAAACAAGTATTTTGCCAATAATCCTCTTGGCGAAGAGGCAGGTTGGATCTCAAATAAATCCATGTCCCCAAAAACCAGGAAACTATCTTTAGCGCGGGAGACCGCGACGTTCAACATGCTGCTGTCGCTGTCGATAAATCCACCATCCTCATGTTTGGAATAAACTGGGGAGAAGATCACGATTGCTCTTTCTGCACCTTGCAGGGAGTGAACAGTGCCGACTGTCAGTGAATCATCATCTCCACCACAGTTAATACCCAGCTTACTCAATGAGGCTCTAATAGCGTTCACCTGCGCCGAAAATGGCGTTACGATTCCCACCGTTTGATGCAGTGGTTTGTCATAATGATGCTCTATTTCTTCTTTATGGGTCGCCAGCCAAGCCGCTATTGTCTCGGCTTCACAAGTGTTGTATCGGCTGCCACCGTTTGCCCGTTTACCCAACCCATCAATATGCAGATAACCCATCGCTGGAAAAAGTGTCTCTTTTTCACCGCCCCGTTTTGGCTGTAACTTGCCGTGGTAGCAGAGCGCGTTACAGTAACCGATGATGTTATCGAAACAGCGACGATGCTCATACAGATACATGCCGCGGGCCAGATCCGGGTCATACTGGTAGCGCGAGCTAAATTGGGCGATTTTCATCACGCTGCCCGATGCCGAGCATTTCCCTGAATCACATATAAGCGCATAAGCCTCCGCTAGCGCTTCCTGAGTGCCGACAGGGAGGAGGTTCTCCTCAACCATATTGCCAATATCAATGCCCGGCAAACTGTTCCAGATGGGTGCGATCTGTTCCGTATCGCCAATTACTAACGCTTTTTTTGCTAATGCGAAGGAGGCTGCGGCTACCTCCGGCAATACCTGCCCCGCTTCATCAACAATTAATAAATCGGCAAAATTATAAAAATATCCGGATTCAAATTTCTTAGCGCCGCCAACATGTTCGCTAATGACCATATGACGAGGCAGCATGTAACAGGTCATCACCACACAAGGGGTGAGCTTCATTCTTCGATGCCAGCGAGCCAGGGTAGCTTTCGCCCCCTTACGACCTTTTTCCTTTCGAAGATCGCCAATGGCGGCCATGTCCATCAGCCATCGCCCCTCCCAGTAGTGAGATGCAGTAAGAAATGCCGGGAATCGGATAGCCGTATCGGCGAGCGCATCAGCCACAGCAAGGGTTATCTCATCTTTGCCCGCATGTCCCAAGGAAACCGAAAAACCATGCCAAACTCGCAGAGCTTCGCTTTCACGTCTGGAAACCTCCTGAGCAAAATCAATCTGCTGCTGGTACTCGGCCTGCTCTTTTTGGGCGCGAGCAATAAGCCCGTCGATATAAGCATCAACATCTTCCGGCGCTGAGCCCTTAAACTCGGCCATCCTTGCACCAAACGTAGTGTCGAGTAAGAGGTTAATCTGATAGTGGCGCTTTGTACGAACCGCGGGAATCCATGAGAAGATCGCATAGAGCATCGACTCGCTGGCACGATACTGTTGCCACTGCTTTTTACCCTGAGTTAACAACGCAATGTCTTTTATGCTATCGAGCAGTAGCTTACTTTTATCGTGAATATAAAGGTCGAGGTCTTCGCTAAGGTGGATCCGCTCCTCGCGAATGCGGATCAAATTCCTCCAGGCCTGCTCAATATGTTTAAGCTGAGCTAACTGCGCGGTTAAACGCTCATGTAGTAGATTCACAACTTGTTCTGGAGAACGGCATTCCGCAGATGGGAACGCTACTTTTGCCCTCTCAAGATAAAGTACCAGCGCATCTTCAACGTATTCGGTAGATTCCACACGGTTGAAAAAGTCTTCAGTCTGGTACTTTTTAGCGGCCTCAGCTTCACGCATTTGAGAAGGGAAATAAGCACCGTAACTTTTTAGTTCCGGTAGCCAGCGCCCTGCCATAGCCCCTGTTCCAGTGGAAAAGTCTTTACCGAAGGCCTCAATGATATTGGTAACGGCTTGGTTGTTGGTTGAGGTGGCAATCACTACCGGTGGTTCAGATTTGTTAAATGCCGCTTTAACCCATTCAGTAGCAATGATAGAGAGAACAAGTGTAGTTTTTCCAGTTCCCGGCGGACCATTGACGGCAAGGATATCGCCCGACTGCTGCGTGAGATAATGGCTAAGAGCGTCGCGCTGCGCCACAGCAAGCGGGAATTCATTTCCTGAATGGCCTAATCGCTCGCTGAATTTCGCATTAGATGCAAGCAACGGTTCCAGGATCGGCCTGGCAGTCGAAGCAAAGCGTGTTAATAGCGGAACCTCTTTCTTGCACACCCGAAGATGATCATACAGAGGGAGGATATGGCGGCTGGCACCGCCGGGCTGGTTGGCTTTTATAACATAACCATATGCGGCGAGTTCATATTGCTCGTGGGTGGCGACCCATTGTCCGATTACGTATTCCAGCAAATTGCTTATTTCAGTCTGAAACTTTTGCCACTGCAGCTGATGCTTCTCATACCGCTGGGCTCGCTGCTCGTCATTTTCCTCTTCGTATTGCTGTTCGTAATCCACTTCAAAGGTGGTCGAGTTATGCGTGGTTTTGTATCTATCATATTGCGCCATCTCGCCAATTGAGAAGGTGCCTTTTGGGAGAGGCTCTAACAGGTCACGGGGGATAGTGGCCGATGAAGTAGGGAACAAAAAACCTTCGCGATTAAGTAGCGCAGATGATACCAGCGGTGTGACTATTCCAGGAGCGCCTGCCGTTCGCTCTTTGCCGTGCTGTAGCAAACGTAACCAGGCTTTAGGTCGTAGCACTACCTCAACGGTTTTTACCGTGTCACCTTCACCCTCAAAAAACGCATTAACAGTCTCTTCATCCAGCCGTCCCGTGCTGATGTCCACCCAACGAGTAAATTTATCCGCATCCTTACGCTCAAATGCCCCTTTCCCTGATTCGGCATCGGCTAAAGAATTACGCCAGTATGATGTGAATCCCTGAGTATTCCTGTCCATTATCCATCCCTTGATATAATAAAATTATTGATTTAATTGATATTAACGCAACCCATGGTTGAACATTGTCCACGATGAGAACGCGATCGCAATAATTTGTTTATGTAGCTAAGGAAGCGAGATTAGGTAAAAAGCCAGATTTCAGACACAAAAAAAGCCGCTCATAAGCGACTTAATTTTGCATCAATCGATGGTGCCGAAGGCCGGACTCGAACCGGCACGTATCTCTACGGTTGATTTTGAATCAACTGCGTCTACCGATTTCGCCACTTCGGCACTGAAGAGGATGCGGAAAACGTTGGGGATTATACCGTTACGAGCAGAGTGCGCAACCGGAATCGTTGGGGATGTGTGCTAAGCGTTGAAAAAAACAGCGTTTCGCAGATAACTGCTTGTTATACCGTCAATCACGCTAACCAAAGTTCAAAAACCAAAACCCAGAACGGTCCCAATTTGCCCCAATCCGCCCGCTTAACTGGAACTTTCCGCTGCCAAACCTCTCTTAACCAAAACTGACGCAGTCAGAACATAAAAGACAACGAGGTTGAGATGAAATTACAAGGCATGATTTGGGGATGGGGCATCGCGGCAGCCATGGTTGCGGGAAGCGCATCGGCGGCAAGCTGGCAGGATCAGCTGAGCAGCGCGGCATCGCAGCTGTCGCAGCAGAACAACAGCACCAGCAACACCAGCACCACGCAGAACGGCGGCATGTCGCTCTCATCGCTCACCGGCCTGCTGAACGGCGGCGATAAAGCGGTGAGCTCCAACAGCATGACCAACGCCGCAGGCGTGATGTCGTATTGCGTGCAGCACAACGTGGTGGATAACAATGTGTCATCGGTGAAGGACCAGGTGCTGAGCAAACTCGGTTTAAGCACGCCGACGGCACAAGCACAGAAAACTGATTACCAGCAGGGTTTGCAAGGCTTGCTGAACACCGGCAACGGTCAGCAGCTGAACTTGCAGAGTCTGAGCAACTCGCCGATGGGTGAGAAGCTGAAAACCAAAGCCTGCGACGTGGTTCTGAAGCAAGGCAAAAAATATATCGGCATGTAAGGACGCGCCGCTATCAAGGCGCGAGCTGTCCCTCGCGCCTTTTCTTTAACCCAATAACGCTCGCGTCTCCTGCACCGTTCTCTGCAACAACTCCCGCGCCTGCTCCACAGATCGAATATTGGTATAGCCAATCACCAGGCCATAGCGTTTCTGCGTCTGCATGTACCAGCCGGAAAGCGGTAATACGCGCAGCTGATGCCGCTGCCAAATCTCCGCCAGCGCCGCGTCCTGCGTGCCGCGTGGCAGGAAGGCGACAATGTGCATGCCGCCATCGGTCAGTTCAAAATCAAACACATCCGGGAAACACGCCTGTAAGGCATCCAGCATCATGCGGCGTCGCTGCTGATAAAGAGTGCGCATCTTTTTGATGTGGCGATAGAAATGCCCTTCGCTCAGGAACTGTGACAGAATCTTTTGCGGCAGCAGCGACATGCCGGTTTCGAGGATTTCTCCCAGCTCGTTGAAGCGCGCAATGGTCTCTTTCGGCATCACCAGATAACCCACGCGCATCGCCGGCATCATGGTTTTGCTGAAGGTACCGGTGTAAATCACCCGATCGTACACATCGAGGCTTTTCAGCGCCGGAATCACTTTGCGCGTGTAGTGAAACTCGCCGTCGTAATCATCTTCAATGATCCAGCTATCGTTGTGCTGCGCCCACTCGAGTAATTGATGCTTGCGCGGCAGTGATAAGGTTACCGCCAGCGGGCTGTGATGCGTAGGTGTGACGATGGCGAAACGCGCATCGGCGTGATAGCGCAGCAGATAATCCACATCCATACCTTGCCGATCGACTGGCACGTAATGCAGATTCGGCGCGATGCGCTTCAGCAGTTTTTGCCCGAAGAAGTAGCCAGGATCTTCAAACATCACTTTGTCGCTCGGCTGCGCCAGCACCGCCAGAATGAGTCGCAGATTGGCGCGATAGCCGCTGGTGATAAAGATCTGTTCCGGCTGGCAGTTGAGCCCACGCGAGATGTTCAGATAGCTGGCGATGGCTTCGCGCAGCGGCTGATAACCCATGATCGGCGGCAAAATCATCTCATCCGCACGCAAGGTTCGCGCTGCTTTGCCGGAAATCAGCAGCCACTTTTTATGCGGAAACTCATCCAGTGCCGGGATGCCAAGCCGCAGCTCGCCTTTTGGTTCACGCAGTGAAGCATCACTGGCTGGCGGCGCTGGCAGCACTGCTTCCTCGGCCGCTGCCGCCAGAATCAATTCTGGATTAACGCGCGTGCCCTTCGCGCCCTGGCTGACGAAATAGCCTTCGCCGATCAGGATTTCATAGGCGGCTTCCACCGTTTTTCGCGCCACCCGCAACTCACTCGCCAGCGTGCGGATCGCCGGGACGCGGTCACCCGGCTTCAGTTGCCCTGCGAGAATCTGCTGGCGATATCGCGCATAAATCTCTTTATATCCCACACCATGTCCTACCTGTTTTCACGGTTTTTGACCCTTTTCACTCAGACATAGAAGTTTAAGATGCACGCATCAACCACGCAATGCATCGCCATCTCGCTTAAGGAACAATTGAATGAAACTGCTGCACATCAAAGTCAGCCCCGATTTGGCGGGTTCGGCATCGCGCATCGCTTCGGCACATTTAGTGGAGAAGCTGCGGGCGCAGCATGCCGACCTCGAAGAGACGGTGCTGGATTTGGCGCAACATCCGCTGCCGCATCTGGATGCCTTTACGATTGGCGCTTTCTTTACTCAGCCGGATCAGCGCGATGAAACGCAACGTGCCGCCATCCAGACGTCGGAGCGTTTAGTCGATCAGCTGTTTGCCTGCGACACGCTGGTGATCTCATCGCCGATGTGGAACCTCGGTTTGCCTTCAGTGCTGAAAGCCTGGTTTGACCATATCACCCGCGCCGGACGCACCTTCGCCTTCACGCCAGAGGGCTGCAAAGTCGGATTAGTGAACGACAAAAAAGTGTATAGCGTCGTCGCCAGCGGCAGCATGTTTGCCCACGGTCCGTTTGTGCAGGATGACCAGTTCACGCCTTACATCCGCGTGGCGCTCGAATACATCGGCATCACCGATGTGGCGTTTATCCGCGTTGACGGCACACACGATCCCGTCAGTCGCGCCACCGCTTTACCGCATGCCCTGCAATCCATTGAACGTCTATTTTGAACAGAGAGGACAACACCATGACTTCACGCGTTAACCATTTCAAAAACATTCCCACGCTGGTGAAAACCTTAGGCGACGCCACCGCTGCGCTGGGGAAATCGTCACTCGACACCACCATTAAGCATCTGGTCGATCTGCGCGCCTCGCAGCTCAATCAGTGTGCGTTCTGCGTCGATATGCATGTGAAAGAGGCCAAACTGCACGGCGAGCGCGAGTTGCGTCTGCATCACGTGGCGATCTGGCGCGAATCCCCGCTGTTCAATGCCAAAGAGAAAGCGGCGCTGGCGCTGACCGAAGCGCTGACGCGTCTGGGCGATCACGGCATCGACGAAGCGCTGTACAACGAGGTGCGCGCGCACTTCTCTGAAGTGGAGACCAGCGAGCTGACATTCTGCATCGCGGTGATCAACACCTGGAACCGCCTGATGGTGCTGTCGCAGATGACGCCGGGCGCACTGGACAGCGCTTATGGGTTGGATCGTGCTGATTTACGTTAATTTTTACCGCCAGTAGCCGATGCTGCTGGCACCACCATGTTCATCTGCGCTGCCTGAGGCTATAGTGAGATTTTGCACCACACAGGACAGCGCACATGAAAGGCATCAACATTGCGATTTACTTCGATCCCGACCAGATTCACATCTGCGTTCACCAGCAGGATGACAGCTATCTCAGCCAAACCTTTATTTACGACGACAGCGTAATTGAAGAGATTTATCAGTGGCTGGAACAGTTCACGCCTAATCGCACCCACATTTGCCTGATTGAGCACGATACCGCCGATATCCTCGCCGATGAGTTGGTGGATAACGGTTATCACGTCCATCAGGTCACTCAGCACGACCTTTTGACCTGGTTCGCCAACGAACCGCCCGCCGAACCCGATGGTTCACCGGTGCGCGCGCTGCTGCGTTATCTGGAGAATGAGCAGCCATCCGAATACCAGTCACGCACGCCGCAGATTGAAGCCTTGATGGATCTGCTGGATGAGCTGGACGATCTCGAAGGTGTGGATGAAGTCGAAGATGAAGACAATCTGCCGGATGATGTGCTGCGCCTGATGAAGCAGAAGAAGATCAGCGCGCAAGACGCCGCCCAGCGTTTGCTGCCCGATGTGAATGAGCGCATTCGTGAGCATTTGATCAACTATCCCGAACTGATGACGCCGGAACTGCTGCAGGATTTCTTCCCCGAGCTGATCGAGGCACTGGATACGCCGAAGCATTGATGTTCGGGTAGGTGCGACGTCTGACACGGTCGCCATAAATGGCGACCCTACGGAGGGCATCGCCGCATTTGTAGGGTCGCCATTTATGGCGACCTGGAATTCTGAGGACATTTCATGCTGGAATTGTTTAAAGCCATCGGGCTGGGATTGGTGGTGCTTTTGCCGCTCGCCAATCCGCTGACTACCGTGGCGCTGTTTCTCGGCCTGGCCGGTGAGATGAACTTCCAGGAGCGTAATCGCCAGGCAATGCAGGCCTCGATCTACGTGTTCCTGATCATGATGGTGGCGTGGTACGCCGGCAGCGCGGTGCTGCACACCTTTGGTATCTCGATTCCCGGCCTGCGCATGGCGGGCGGATTGATTGTGGCGTTTATCGGTTTTCGTATGCTGTTTCCGGCGAAACCGGTGGGGCATTCGGTCGAAGCCGAGCATAAGCAGGATGAGCTGGACGCGACCGATAACAACCGCGAAAGCGTCAACATCGCGTTTGTACCGCTGGCGATGCCGAGCACCGCTGGGCCGGGCACCATCGCGATGATCATCAGTTCCGCGTCGACGGTTAAATCGGGTGTGGACTTCCCGGCGTGGGTAGTTGCCGTTGCGCCGGTGCTGATATTTCTGACCGTGTCGGTGATTCTGTGGATTTCACTGCGCAGTTCCGGCGCCATCATGAAGCTGGTAGGTAAGGGCGGGATCGAAGCGATTTCACGTTTGATGGGCTTTTTGCTGGTATGTATGGGCGTGCAGTTCGTGATTAACGGCGTGTTAGAAGTGATTCACAATTATCATTCGGTCGTGGCATAAAGAAAGGTCGCCATGAATGGCGACCCTACGGTTTTATTTCAACGTTTTACGTACTTCTGCTACCTGATCTTTCGTCACCGCTGGCGCATTGTTGCTCCAGCCCTGACGAATAAAGGTCGCCAGTTTAGCCACTTGATCATCATCCAGACGCTTAGCAAAACCTGGCATCGCCAGCGTTGATGGCGCCTTCTCGGTCGATGGCTGCTGCGCACCGGCCAGAATGGTGTGGATCAAACCGCTTGGATCTTTGGCATTGACGATCGTCGCCTGATCCAGCTCCGGGAAGATCCCCGGCGCGCCTTTACCGGTGACAAAGTGGCAAGCGCCGCAGTTGTCGATATACAGACGCTCACCTTCCGACAAACCTTTCGCGGCAGTCAGTTTCGCTTCCGTCGCCTGCTGTTTCTTCACGTCATACGCCTGCAGCGCCGGGTTGCCGCCAAGGAACTTCAGGTAGGAGGCAACCGCTTTCAGGTCAGCATCTGTCATGTGCGAGCTCGAGTGCTCAATCACCGACTTCATCTCACCGCCCACCGCTGCTTTGTCGTTACGACCGGTTTGCAGGTAATCGACGATCTCCTGCTCGCTCCAGCGCGGCAAGCCACGCAGTGACGGCACATCCCAGTTGTTCAGGCTGCCACCGGCAAGGAACTGATCGTCGCCGCTATCCAGCGCCTTCTCGTTCATGCCGAGGCCGCGTGGCGTATGGCAGCTGCCGCAGTGACCCAGGCTTTCTACGATATAAGCGCCGCGATTGACCTCTTCTGACGCACCGCCAATCGGCTGGAACGGCTTGTCAGAGGTAAACGCCCAGTTCCAGAAGCGCATGCCCCAGCGCTGGCTGAACGGGAAGCTCAGATCGGTTTCCGGCGGCTGCTCGCTGCTCGGCTTCACGCCTTTCATGAAGTAGACATACAGCGCGTGCATATCGGCATCGGAAATCTTGGCGTAATCCGGATACGGCATCGCCGGATAGAGACGCGACCCGTTCGGCAACACGCCTTTGCGCACCGCGTCCGAGAACTGCTGCTCGCTGTAGTTGCCGATGCCGTGCTCTTTGTCCGGCGTGATGTTGGTGGAGTAAATGGTGCCGAGATTCGACTCAATCGCCAAACCACCGGCGTAATCCCCTTTACCAGAAACCGTATGGCACGCCATACAGTCGCCGAGACGCGACAGGTATTCACCCTGCTTGATCAATTGAGCTTCATCTTCCGCGTGTGCCTGCAATGCAAAGCTGCCCAGCAGCACGGCGTTGGCGATTAACAATGATTTTAATTTCATGCGCTTATGCCTGTACCAGTGGACCGGGATTTTTCAGATAATGTTCTTTAATCGCTTGTGCCGCCATCAAGGTGATCGCGCCGATGGTATCGGTCGGGTTCGCCTGGAAGTTTTGCGGGAAGGCGTTGCCGCCCGGCACAAACACGTTATGAACATCCCAGCTCTGCAGGTACTTGTTCAGTGCAGAGGTTTTCGGGTTATCGCCCATCACCGCGCCGCCCACGTTGTGGGTCGAAACGTATTTGGTGAGGTCAAAGTCCGCGCCCATCGGCAGGAAGCTCATGCTCATGCTGTCTGGGTTCAGCTCTTTGGCGATGTTGCCAACGATGCCTTTCAGATGCTGTTGCAGCTTCAGTTCGTTCTCTTTCCAGTTGAACGTCATACGCAGCAACGGCTGACCGCGATGGTCAGTGTAGTTTGGATCCAGATCCAGATAGATATCGCGGTACGACTGGCACGTGGTGGTGATGCTGATCTTCATGGAATGGTTGTACCACTCCTCCAGACCTTCCTTGTAACCCATGCCCCAGCTCGGTGTGCCTTTCGGCAACGCAGCGGCCATTGGCGTACCGGTGGCCTGCGAACTGTGGATCTTGGCGCCGCCCAGGAAGCCAAGGCCCGGACCGTCGAAGTTGCCTGGTGAGATGTCGTTGAACATCTGGCCGGTGGCGCCTGCGGTGGCGTAAGAATTGAAGTTTTTGTCTTTGAAGAACAGGGTTGCGCCGCCGTTCGACAGGAACGCGTAGTTACGCCCTACCACACCCTCTTCGGTGATTGGGTTATACGGCTTGCCGATACCGGAGAGCAGCATCAGGCGCACGTTGTAGAGCTGGAAGCTGGAAAGCACCACGATCTTCGCCGGCTGGAATACTTCGTTGCCGTCCACATCGTAATAAATCACGCCCTTGGCAGTTTTCTGGTCGTCGTGCAGCACCACTTTCACCACTTCGGCATGCACTTCGTAAGAGAAGTTTGGCATGCGCTTCAGCGCATCCATCACCGCAGTTTGTGGTGAGGCTTTTGAGTAGTTGAGGCACGGATATTTCGAGCAGTAGCCGCAGTAGTTACACGGCGCGATCTGGTTGCCGTACGGGTTTTTCCACGCGCGCGATACGCAGGCAGAAGGGTTCGGGAACGGATGATAACCCAGCTTGGTAGCCGCTTCTTTGAACATCACGTTGTTCAGCGTGTCTTCCAGCGCAGGCAACGGATAAGGTTCAGAGCGAGGGCCTTCAAACGGATCGCCGCCCGGCAGAATCTGACCGCGCAGGTTGCCGGTGTTACCCGATTGACCGCAGATCAGCTCAAACTTGTAGTAATACGGCTCGATCTCTTCCCAGGTGAACGGGAAGTCCATCACGCGCATATCTTCCTGCAGGATGCCTGGCTTGTAGGCCTCATCGACGTAGGTTTTCAGCTTGATATCGGTTGGGGTTGGACGAATCAGCACCGCCGTCCAGTGCATGCCCGCACCACCCACGCCGGTACCCGGCGCAAACGCGCCCCATTTACGGGTAGGCAACGCCGTCTGGCTGCTGTTGTAACGCACGGTAACCGCCACTTCTTTCGGGGTAGCGAACACTTTGTTACGCACGTTGTAGGCGTATTCATCGGCCGGTTTCGGATAGGCGAAATCCGGGTAATCACGCTCGCCGCCGCGCTCTAATGCGCGCACTTCGAGTCCCGCCATCGCCAGTTCGATACTCATCAACGAGCCGGCCCAGCCGAGGCCGCAAACGACGACGTCGACTTCTTTCTTTGTAATCTGTGCCATGTTAATCCTGTCTCACATACCAAAAACGGGGGTGTGCTTACGCGCTTTCACCCAAGAGGCTGACCGGTCCCAGCGGGTACGGCACGTTGTGCTGCTTCACCCATTCGGTAAAGCTGGCGCGTGCGCCCGGGAAGCCGATGGCAATCCAGGCTTTCATGCCTTTGTTGCCGCCGTACATCGGGTCAGCGAGGTAGCCGTGTTTGGTATCTGCAAGCAGTTGGCCGAAGAACTGCGAGGCTTTCAGGTTCTCTTCGCCCAGCGCGGCGAAGTCGATACCGTCGTTTTTGTTCACTTTGGTGAGGACGGCATCTTTCTCTTCCAGTGACAGCTCATGGAACGGTTTCTGGAAGTTGCTTTGCGTCCATTGATTCACCAGCTTGATACCGGTTTGGTACATCTGCTGTGGCGTGAACGGGATTTGATAACCCATGGTGGCAGGCGCATGCACGTTGAAAGGACCTTGCATGTAGATCTCTGCCCCGAACTCCGGGCTGTGCAACTGCTGATCGATAAAGATCGGTACGTTGGTTTCCAGTGCACCTGGCGCTTTACCTTTGCCGCCGGCGGGGATCAGACGATCGGCTGCGGCCAGAATAAATTGCCACTCATCGGCACTGAAAAAGATCGGTTTATAGTCGGCGAGCTCAGGTGCTGCCATTTCCGCAGCTTGCGCCGCAGTCAATCCCTTAAATACCAGGTCACTTAATGGCAAAGCCAGAAGCGACCCAAGTAAAAACTTACGTCTGGTGGTCGGTTTATTTAGAAGCATGGCGCGAAGACTCTCACTTGCTAAGAAAGATAATTATTTTTGTTAATAGCTTTATAAATCGGTAAATAACCTGGCAATCTTAGGGATATAGGTATTTCTGAATGTAAAAATTCAATTAAGGATGTGTTTTGATGAAATTCAATCATCATGTTGAATTTAGGTTAAGGCTTGGTAAAAGGCTTTCGAGGCGAAAAACACGGTTTTAACCGTACATTTGATGGGATATTGGCACTAATCAGTGGGCATTTGACCAGGTATTATCGCGAAAGTAAATAATCGCAGAAATGAATCAATGAAAAAAAATCATACTTCCATACCAGAGAATTATTCTCATTTATAACATCCTATTTACTTTATTGACCAGCAGATGAACGATCTATTTCGTGGAAATGACAAGTCGCGCACAAAATAAACGTAATAATACCTCAAGGTAATCAATTGTTATTTTCCGGCACAGCTCAGAACAAACCGGCATTTTGCCAACGCGACGGCAGAGATAGAGTGAATTTATCTATCACTCAGGACAATAATAATGCGCTCACTGATTTTGCTCGTCGCTTTATGGGGCAGCAGCTTTGCACTGCACGCCGCCACACCGAAAGATACCCTTGTCGTCGCCGTCCCGCTCGACGGCATTATTAGCTTCGACCCCGCTGAAAGCTTCGAAACCGTCAGTAACAGCGTGCAGCGCAACATCTACCAAACGTTAGTGGAGGCGGATCGCAATGATCCACAAAAACTGGCACCGCTGCTGGCCACCAACTGGCAACAAGGCAGCACGCCGCACAGCTTAGTGTTCAACATCAAACCCGACGCGCACTTTTCCAGCGGCAATCCGTTGACCGCGCAGGATGTGATCTTCTCACTGACGCGCGCGGTGCAGCTGAACAAAGCGCCCTCTTTCATCCTCGCCGAATTTGGCTGGACCAGGGAAAACATCGCCAGCCAGTTCAAAGTGCTGAATGACCATCAGCTGGAGATTCAGTGGCCGGCGCAGATTGGTCAGAACCTGGCGCTGCGTCTGCTGACCGCGCCGGTTGCCTCGGTGGTAGATAGCAAAACCGTGCAGCAACACGTCGCCAATAACGATTTTGGCAACGGCTGGCTGCATACCAACTCCGCCGGCAGCGGCGCCTTTACCATTCAGCAATATGTGCCGCAGCAGGCGCTGGTGCTGAGCGCCAACCAACAAGCTAATCCGCAGCCTAAGCTGAAACGCATTCTGCTGAAAGGCGTGGCGGATGCCGGTGCGCGTCGTCTGCTGATTCAGCAAGGCGATGTCGATGTGGCGTACCAGCTCGGCCCGGACCAGATTGATGCGCTGAAGAGCGACAAAAACCTGCGCATTGAGGCCTTCCCATCCAGCCTGGTTTACTACCTCGGTTTCAATACCAAAGACAAAGCGCAACCGGCATTAGGCAATCCGGCGCTGTGGCAAGCCGCGCGCTGGCTAGTGGATTACAATTCCATCTCGAAGGATTTGCTGAAAGGTCAGTACCGCATTCATCAGAGCTTCCTGCCACAAGGTTTTGACGGCGCGCTGGACGATCAGCCGTTCCACTACGATGTGGCGAAAGCCAAAGAGATTTTAGCCAAAGGCGGCATCAAACCGGGAACGAAGTTTGCGCTGACGGTGATCAATCAGCCGCCCTACATTGACGTAGCACAGGCGCTGCAGGCCAGCTTTGCCAAAGCGGATGTGCAGATTGAATTGCAGCCGGTAGCGGAATCCGAGCTGTGGAGCAAAATGCGCGGTCGCGATTTCCAGTCGATCTTCATCTATTGGGGCGCGGACTATGTCGATCCGAACACCAACGCCAGCGCCTTTGCGTATAACGTGCCAGGCGGTTCCAAAACCCTGGCCTGGCGCGTCGGCTGGGATATTCCGGATCTGAGCGCGAAAACCCGCGCTGCAGCCGGTGAGAGCGATGCTAGTAAGCGCCGCGCGCTCTATACCGATTTGCAGAAAACCGTGCAGCAGAACTCACCGTTCGTTGTGACGCTGCAGGGCGCGCAGCAGGTGGCGGTGCGTAATAACGTGAATCATGTGCAGCAAGGGATTGGCGTGAGTTTGCTGTTTTTTGATACGGTGCAGAAGTAATCTCATTTCAGCGTTATTGTTCGGTACGCATACATGCGCACCCTACAAAACCGTAGGGTCGCCATGAATGGCGACCGTTATGAATCTCGACTGACAAACATTACGCGATACACCGCGCCGCTTGCTATCCTTTCTGGCATAACCTATTGCCTGAGAGCGAAAAAATCATGACCACTCCGTTACTGATTGCCCAAACGCCTGACGTTCAACTGCATCTTCTCTCCAACATGGCCAACCGCCACGGTTTGATCACTGGCGCCACCGGCACCGGTAAAACCGTCACGCTGCAAAAGCTGGCGGAATCCTTCTCCGATATCGGCGTGCCGGTGTTTATGGCCGATGTGAAAGGCGATCTCACTGGCATTTCCGCTGCGGGTGAAGGTTCAGAGAAGCTGCTGGCGCGTCTGGCGAAGATTGGCGTTACCGACTGGCAGGCGCAGAAAAATCCGGTGATGGTGTGGGATATTTTTGGTCAGCAAGGCCATCCGGTACGCGCCACGGTCTCCGATCTCGGCCCGCTGCTGCTGGCGCGTCTGCTCAACCTCAACGAGGTGCAATCGGGCGTACTGCAAATCATCTTCCGCATCGCCGACGATCAGGGCTTGTTGCTGCTGGATTTCAAAGATCTGCGCGCCATGACGCAGTACATCGGCGACAACGCGAAGGCCTTCCAGACGCAATATGGCAACATCAACAGCGCATCCGTTGGGGCGATTCAGCGCGGATTGCTGGCGCTGGAGCAGCAAGGCGCCGAGCACTTCTTTGGCGAGCCGATGCTGGATATCCGCGACTGGATGCGCTGCGACAGCAACGGCAAAGGCTTTATCAACATCCTCTCGGCGGAAAAGCTCTATCAAATGCCGAAACTCTACGCCACCAGCCTGCTGTGGCTGCTGGCCGAGCTGTATGAGCACTTGCCCGAAGCTGGCGATCTTGATAAGCCGAAAATGGTGTTCTTTTTCGACGAAGCGCATCTGCTGTTTACCGACGCGCCGCCGGTGCTGCTGGAGAAAGTGGAGCAGGTGATTCGCCTGATCCGCTCGAAAGGCGTTGGCGTCTATTTCGTTACGCAAAATCCCGCCGATATTCCCGACAACGTGCTGGGCCAGCTCGGCAACCGCGTGCAGCACGCGCTGCGCGCCTTTACGCCGAAAGATCAGAAAGCGGTAAAAAGCGCCGCCGAAACCATGCGCGCCAATCCGGCGTTTGATACCGTCGAGGCGATTCAGGCGCTCGGCACTGGCGAAGCACTGATCTCCTTCCTCGATGAAAAAGGCAGTCCATCAATGGTGCAGCGGGCGATGGTGATTGCGCCCGGCTCGCGCATGGGGCCGGTAAGCCAGGATGAACGTAACGGCCTGATCAACAACTCGCCGCTGTACGGTAAATACGACACCGAAGTGGATCGCGAATCCGCATTCGAAATGCTGCAAAAAGGCGTGCAGGCAACCACACAGCAAGCCAATGCGCCGGAAGCCAAAGGCAACAATGTTGCCGTCGATGACGGCATTCTCGGCGGCCTGAAGGACATCTTGTTCGGCAGCACCGGCCCGCGCGGCGGCAAGCGTGACGGCGTGGTGCAGAGCGTGGCGAAAAGTGCCGCGCGTCAGGTCACCAATCAGATCATTCGTGGTGTGCTCGGCAGTTTGTTAGGCGGACGTCGCCGCTAGAAACTCTTTGCGACCCTCTAAAATGGGAGGCATGAATGCCTCCCCTACAAAGGATTTATGGATAAATATCAACAACTCAAACGCAGCAAACGTCTGGCGCTGTCGCTGCTGCTGATTGCGGCAGCGACTTTTGTGGTAACGCTGTTTTTGCCCCCCAACTTTTGGGTACTCGGGCTGAAGGCGATTGCCGAAGCGGCGATGGTCGGCGCATTAGCCGACTGGTTCGCGGTGGTGGCGCTGTTCCGCCGCGTGCCGGTGCCGTTTATCTCGCGTCATACGGCGATTATTCCGCGCAATAAAGATCGCATTGGCGAGAATC
Source organism: Enterobacter sp. Sphag1F (assembly GCF_014193275.1). Taxonomy (NCBI): domain Bacteria; kingdom Pseudomonadati; phylum Pseudomonadota; class Gammaproteobacteria; order Enterobacterales; family Enterobacteriaceae; genus Enterobacter; species Enterobacter sp. Sphag1F. The sequence continues at coordinate 274,040 of NZ_JACHZD010000003.1, forward strand.
TGGGGCGCTTCGTGCAGGAGAAATTCCTCGATACCGATTCGCTGCTGGCGCTGATTCGCCGCCACGATCCGTCGCAGATGCTGGCGCAGTGGCTGAACACGCCGGGCAACGCCGATCGCATTGGTCGCCATCTGTTGCAGGTGATGCGCGGTTTTCTCGATCTCACCGATGATCAACGCATTCAGCGTTTTCTGCGCCGTGCAGTGCATCGCGCGTTGGATAAGGTCGATCTCACCCAATCCAGCGCGCTGCTGCTGGATAGCCTGACGAAAAATAATCGTCATCAGGAGCTGCTGGATGCGGCAGTACAACAGCTGCTGCGCTTGCTGCACAAGCCCGGTACGCGCGAGTTTATCGCCGCGCAGATTGTGCGCTGGCTGAAGCGCGAGCATCCGATTAAAGCCAAAATGTTGCCGACCGAATGGCTTGGCGAGCACAGCGCCGATTTGGTGGCGAATGCGGTGGATTCGATACTTGACCAAGTGGCGCTCGATCAGGGACATGAGTTACGTCTCGGCTTTGACCGCGCGGTGCAGCGCCTGATTGAGCGGCTGAAAAGCGATCCTGAGATGGCGGAACGCGCCGAAACCATCAAGAGCTGGCTGAAGGAAGATGAGTCGTTCAATCGCTACATTGGTGAGCTGTGGCAGGATTTACGTGGCTGGCTGAAAGACGATCTGAACAGCGAGGATTCGCGGGTGCAGGAGCGCGTCAGGCTGGCTGCGCTGTGGCTGGGCGAAACTCTGGCGGCCGATGAAGCGCTGCGCGCTTCTATGAATCAGCATCTCGAAGACGCTGCACGTAGCGTCGCGCCGGAGTTTGCTGCCTTCCTGACGCGCCACATTAGCGATACGGTGAAAAGCTGGGACGCCCGCGATATGTCACAGCAAATTGAGCTGAATATTGGTCGCGACCTGCAGTTTATCCGCATTAACGGCACGCTGGTTGGCGGGACGATTGGGCTGATTTTGTATTTGTTGTCGCAGGTGCCGGGGTGGATCGAGCGTATTCAGTAAAAAGGTCGCCATAAATGGCGACCCTACAAGGCTTAACGGCGTTTCATCAGCAGGAACAAACTGATGGCGAAGAACGCGCCGCTTGGCAAAATCGCACCCAGAATCGGCGGCAAACCGTACACCAGACTCAGCGGACCAAAGATCTGATCCAGCACGTAGAACAGGAAACCAAAGCTAATCCCCGTCACCACGCGCACGCCCATTGATACGCTACGCAGCGGACCAAAGATAAACGACAGCGCCATTAGCATCATCACCGCCACTGACAGCGGCTGGAAGATTTTGCTCCACATATTGAGCTGGTAGCGTCCTGAAACCTGGCCGCTCTGCTTGAGGTATTTGCTGTAGTTATACAGGCCGGTGATCGACAGCGCGTCCGGATCCAGCGCCACCACGCCGAGCTTATCGGGCGTCAGGTTGGTTTTCCATTCGCCGCTCAGCGTTTGCGAGCCGGTAATCTGTTTGGCGTCTTGCAGATCCGATTCATCGACCTGCGACAGCGCCCACAGCTTTTTATCCGCATTCCAGGTAGCACTCGCCGCATAGCGAACACTCAGCAAACGGCGTTGATCGCTGAACTTGTAGATGCTGACGCCATCAATTTCGTTATCACCTTTGATGCGCTCGATGTAGATGAAGTCGTTGCCGTCCTTCGCCCACAGACCGTTTTGCGTCGAGACCAGCGAGCCGCCGTAAAGCTGCTGTGCGCGGTAGTTACGCGCCATCTGTTCGCCCTGCGGCGCAACAAATTCGCCCACCGCCATGGTTAACAGCACCAGCGGAATCGCCGTTTTCATCACCGCAAGCGCCACCTGCATGCGGGTGAAGCCCGATGCCTGCATCACCACCAGTTCGCTACGCTGCGCCAGCGTGCCCAAACCCAGCAATGCGCCCAGCAGCGCCGCCATCGGGAAGAAGATTTCGATATCTTTCGGCACGCTGAGCAGCGTGTAGTAACCGGCGTCCAGCGCGGTATATGCGCCCTGCCCGGTTTTACGCAGCTGATCAACGAACTTGATAATGCCCGACAGCGACACCAGCATGAACAGCGTCAGCATGATGGTGTTGAAGATGGTTTTGCCGATATAGCGGTCAAGAACCTTAAACATCAGACCGATCCTCCACGGCTAAAGCGCGCACGGATGCGACGCATCGGCACGGTATCCCACAGGTTCAGCAGCACCGCCAGCGCCAGATAGGAGAAGTTCACCACCCACATCCAGATAGCCGGATCGAAGCGGCCTTTCGCGGCGTTGGAACGCAGAGAACTCTGCAGCAAGAAGAAGATCAGGTACAGCAGCATGGCAGGCAGCATCGACAGCACGCGGCCCTGACGCGGGTTAACCACGCTGAGCGGCACCACCATCAACGCCATAATCAGCACCGCGAACACCAGCGTTAAGCGCCAGTGCAACTCCGCCTGGAACTGCGGGGTTTTGTTCTGGAACAGCGTGCTGATATCCGCCTGATCGGCATCGTTCGGATCGAGCGTGGCTTCTTTGTAGCCTACAACCGCCTGATAGTTGACGAAGTCGGTAATACGGAAGTCACGCAGCAAGGCGGTGCCTTCAAAACGCGTGCCTTTATCCAGCGTTACCACTTGTGACCCATCTTTGTGCTGCTCCATGTGACCGCTGTCAGCCAGCACCACCGATGGACGCGCATTGCCTTTCGGACGCAGCTGAGCCAGGAACACGTTACCGAAATGGTTGCCCTTCACATTTTCAACAAACAGCACCGCATTACCGTCGCTGGAGGTCTGGAACTGTCCAGCTGCCAGCGCCGCCGCGCCTGGGTTCGCTTTGGCGTTTTGCGTCACTTCCTGCTGATAACGTGAGGACCATGGCCCTAACCAAATGACGTTGACCGCCGCCACAATCGATGTGAACAGCATCAGAATCATCGCGGCTTTGATCAGCACACTTTTCCCCAGGCCGCAGGCATGCATCACCGTGATTTCACTTTCGGTGTACAGCCGCCCAAGGGTCATTAAAATCGCCAGAAACAGGCTTAGGGGCAGGATAAGTTGTGCCATTTCAGGCACGCCAAGTCCTAACAATGTCAGAACTAAGTTTGTTGGAATTTCGCCATCCACCGCAGCTCCCAAAATCCGCACTAACTTCTGGCAAAAGAAGATAAGTAGCAGGATGAAGAGGATAGCCAGCTGGCTTTTGAGCGTTTCCCGAACCAGATATCTAATGATGATCACGCTTAGTACGCCTGTGATAACTTGTCTTTTTGCAGGAAAATCGCTAGTTTCAACGCTTATCAGCCATTTTTCTTCATCAATGGCCGTCATCGTAGCTAAAATAATATGACGAACGCGTTAGCGTGGTGAAAAAACAACATACTTGTCACCACAACTCATTATGACTACCGGCGTTGAATTGTCATGGCGTCGTAACGAATTAATGAGTTACGAGCGCGCTACATTCTAACGACAGCTTAGGCCGTTGTCTTTAAGATTCAGGAGAGTGCATGGAGTTCAGTGTAAAAAGCGGTAGCCCGGAAAAACAGCGTAGCGCCTGCATTGTTGTTGGCGTTTTCGAACCGCGCCGTTTGTCACCCATTGCTGAGCAGCTGGATAAAATCAGCGATGGCTACATCAGCGCCCTGCTGCGCCGCGGTGAACTGGAAGGAAAAGTGGGCCAAACGCTGCTGCTGCACCATGTGCCAAATATCCTCTCCGAACGCATCCTGCTGATCGGCTGCGGTAAAGAGCGCGAGCTGGATGAGCGCCAGTACAAGCAGGTGATTCAGAAGACAATCAATACCTTGAATGATACCGGCTCGATGGAAGCAGTGTGCTTCCTGACTGAACTGCACGTCAAAGGTCGCAATACCTACTGGAAAGTGCGTCAGGCAGTCGAAACCTCGAAAGAAGCGCTCTACAACTTTGATCAGCTGAAAAGTAACAAAGTCGAGCCGCGCCGTCCGCTGCGTAAGCTGGTGTTCAACGTGCCGACCCGCCGTGAACTCACCAGCGGCGAACGTGCTATTCAGCACGGTTTGGCTGTGGCTGCCGGTGTGAAAGCCGCAAAAGACCTCAGCAATATGCCGCCAAATATTTGTAACGCCGCGTATCTGGCGTCGCAGGCGCGTCAGCTGGCGGATGCGTACAGCAAAAATGTAACAACCCGCGTCATCGGCGAACAGCAGATGAAAGAATTGGGGATGAACGCCTATCTGGCGGTCGGTGCCGGTTCCCACAATGAATCGCTGATGTCGGTGATTGAGTACAAAGGCAATAACGATCCGGAAGCGCGCCCAATTGTGCTGGTTGGCAAAGGGTTAACCTTCGATTCCGGCGGTATCTCGATCAAACCGGCCGAAGCGATGGATGAGATGAAGTACGACATGTGCGGCGCGGCGTCGGTGTACGGCGTGATGCGCATGGTAGCGGAACTGAATCTGCCGCTGAACGTGGTGGGCGTGCTGGTGGGCTGTGAAAACATGCCAGATGGCAAATCAATGCGTCCGGGTGACGTGTTAACCACCATGTCGGGCCAAACCGTTGAAGTGCTGAATACCGATGCCGAAGGCCGTCTGGTACTGTGCGATGCACTGACCTACGTTGAACGCTTCGAGCCAGAAGTGGTGATTGACGTCGCTACGTTGACTGGCGCCTGCGTGATTGCGTTGGGTCATCATGTCAGCGGTTTGATGTCGAACCACAATCCGCTGGCGCACGAGCTTATTAGCGCATCTGAGCAGTCCGGCGACCGCGCCTGGCGCCTGCCGATGGCGGATGAGTATCAGGAGCAGCTGGAATCCAATTTTGCTGATATGGCGAACATTGGCGGCCGTCCTGGCGGTGCGATTACTGCGGCCTGTTTCCTCGCGCGCTTTGCGCGTAAGTTTAACTGGGCCCACCTGGATATCGCCGGTACCGCATGGCGTTCCGGTAAAGCCAAAGGCGCAACCGGTCGTCCGGTACCGCTGCTGTCGCAGTTCCTGCTGAATCGCGCAGGATTGAACGGCGACGATTAAGTTGTCGCAATGCGGTCATTGAAACGGTGCGCATGAATGCGCACCTTACTCCGTAGGGTCGCCATTTATGGCGACCTTATTGTTGGACGCACGAAACCCGATGACGCACAATGCGCCCCACTGTCATTTATGGAAATGAGTCCGCCATGAAAAACGCCACTTTCTATGTGATGGAGTCTGAGAGCGCCAGCGACGGCCTAACCGCCATCGAAGCATTGGTGTGCTCTCTTGCTGAAACACGCTGGCGTGACGGCAAACGCATCCTGATTGCCTGCGAAAACGAAGAACAAGCCAATCGGCTGGATGAAGCGCTCTGGCAGCTCCCGGCCAACGCCTTTGTGCCGCATAACCTCGCTGGAGAAGGCCCGCGCTACGGCGCACCGGTTGAGCTGGCCTGGCCACAGCGTCGTGGCAGTTCACCGCGCGATCTGCTGATCAGCCTTCTGCCGCAGTTCGCAGATTTTGCTACTGGTTTCCATGAAGTGATAGACTTCGTTCCTTATGAAGAATCCCTAAAACAACTGGCGCGCGATCGCTACAAAGCCTATCGCAGCGTTGGTTTCCAATTGAATACGGCGACGCCACCCTCGCCGCAAACGACAGTGTAGAAATGGAAAAGACATATAACCCGCAAGATATCGAGCAGCCGCTCTACGAGCACTGGGAACAGCAGGGCTACTTTAAACCGAATGGCGATACCAGCCAGGAAAGCTTTTGCATCATGATCCCGCCGCCGAACGTCACCGGCAGCTTGCATATGGGTCACGCTTTCCAGCAGACCATCATGGATACCATGATTCGCTACCAGCGCATGCAGGGTAAAAATACCTTGTGGCAGGCCGGTACCGATCACGCCGGTATCGCCACGCAGATGGTGGTAGAACGCAAAATCGCCGCTGAAGAGGGCAAAACGCGCCAGGATTATGGCCGCGATGCGTTCATCGACAAAATCTGGCAGTGGAAAGCGGAATCCGGCGGCACCATTACGCGCCAGATGCGTCGTCTCGGCAACTCGGTTGACTGGGAGCGCGAGCGTTTCACCATGGATGAAGGTCTGTCCAACGCGGTGCGCGAAGTGTTTGTCCGCCTGTACAAAGAGAACCTGATTTACCGTGGCAAGCGCCTGGTGAACTGGGATCCAAAACTGCGTACCGCCATCTCCGATCTGGAAGTGGAAAACCGCGAGAGCAAAGGCTCGATGTGGCACATCCGCTATCCGCTGGCTGATGGCGTGAAAACCGCGGAAGGCAAAGATTATCTGGTGGTGGCGACCACGCGTCCGGAAACCCTGCTGGGCGATACCGGAGTGGCAGTTAACCCGGAAGATCCACGCTACAAAGATCTCATCGGCAAAGAGCTGATCCTGCCGCTGGTGAACCGTCGCATTCCGATCGTTGGCGATGAACACGCTGACATGGAAAAAGGCACCGGCTGCGTGAAGATCACGCCTGCGCATGACTTCAACGACTACGAAGTGGGTCGTCGTCATAAGCTGCCGATGATCAACATTCTGACCTTTGATGGCGACATCCGCGAGCGCGCGGAAGTGTTCGACACCAATGGTGAAGTCAGCGACGAATGCGCCGACGATATCCCGGCACAGTTCCAGAAGATGGAGCGTTTCGCCGCGCGTAAAGCGATTGTTGCTGCCGTTGATGAGATCGGCCTGCTGGAAGAGATCAAACCACACGACCTGACCGTGCCTTACGGCGATCGCGGCGGCGTGGTCATCGAGCCAATGCTGACCGACCAATGGTATGTGCGCACCGCACCGCTGGCGAAAGTCGCGGTGGAAGCGGTAGAAAACGGCGACATCCAGTTCGTGCCGAAGCAGTACGAAAACATGTACTTCTCATGGATGCGCGACATTCAGGATTGGTGTATTTCACGTCAGCTGTGGTGGGGACATCGCATCCCAGCATGGTACGACAACGACGGCAACGTCTACGTTGGCCGCACCGAAGACGAAGTGCGTCAGGAGAACAATCTGGCCGCCGACGTGGCACTGCGCCAGGACGACGACGTGCTGGATACCTGGTTCTCGTCCGGTCTGTGGACCTTCTCGACACTGGGCTGGCCAGAGAACACCGAAGCGCTGCGTACCTTCCATCCAACCAGCGTGTTGGTGAGCGGCTTCGACATCATCTTCTTCTGGATTGCGCGCATGATCATGCTGACCATGCACTTCATCAAAGATGAAAACGGCAAACCGCAGGTGCCGTTTAAAACCGTCTACATGACAGGTTTGATCCGTGATGAAGAAGGCCAGAAGATGTCCAAGTCGAAAGGCAACGTCATCGATCCACTGGATATGATTGACGGTATTTCGCTGGAAGATCTGCTGGAGAAGCGTACCGGCAACATGATGCAGCCGCAGCTGGCTGAGAAGATCCGCAAACGTACCGAGAAGCAATTCCCGGACGGCATCGTGCCTTCAGGTACCGATGCGCTGCGCTTTACCCTCGCCGCGCTGGCGTCTACCGGTCGTGATATCAACTGGGATATGAAGCGCCTCGAAGGTTACCGCAACTTCTGTAACAAGCTGTGGAACGCCAGCCGCTTCGTGCTGATGAATACTGAAGAGCAGGATTGCGGCCAAAACGGCGGCGAAATGAAGCTGTCGCTGGCGGATCGCTGGATTCTGAGCGAATTCAACCGCAGCGTGAAAGCCTACCGTGAAGCGCTGGATAGCTATCGCTTTGATATCGCGGCCAACATTCTGTACGACTTCACCTGGAACCAGTTCTGTGACTGGTATCTGGAACTGACCAAGCCGGTGATGACCAGCGGTAGCGAAGCGGAACTGCGCGGTACGCGTAATACGCTGGTCACCGTGCTGGAAGCGCTGCTGCGTCTGGCGCATCCAATCATTCCTTACATCACCGAAACCATCTGGCAGCGTGTGAAAGGCCTGAAAAACATCGACCACGATACCATCATGCTGCAGCCGTTCCCGCAGTATGAAGCGGCGAAAGAGGATGCCGAGGCGCAGGCCGATATCGAGTGGATGAAGCAGGCGATCGTCGCGGTGCGTAATATCCGTGCTGAGATGAACATCGCACCAAGCAAGCCGCTCGACGTGCTGCTGCGTGACTGCTCTGCCGCCGCTCAGCGTCGCGTAGAAGAGAACCGCACCTTCCTGTCGCGTCTGGCGCGTCTGGAAAGCCTGACCATTCTGCCTGCGGGCGAGAAAGGCCCGGTTTCGGTCACCAAGATTGTTGAAGGCGCTGAGTTGCTGATCCCGATGGCGGATCTGGTCAACAAAGAAGCCGAGCTGGAGCGTCTGGCGAAAGAGCTGGTGAAACTTGATGTCGAAATCGAGAAGATCCAGACCAAACTGGCGAACGAAGGCTTTGTGTCACGTGCGCCGGAAGCGGTTGTCGCGAAAGAGCGTGAGCGCGTGGCTGAGCTTGAGCAATCAAAAGCAAAACTGTTTGAACAGCAGGGCGTTATTGCGGCATTGTAAGCGCTTCAGTCCAACTGCTTAATCGAAGCCGGGCACTGCCCGGCTTTTTTTTACCGGAAGATAATGATGACCACCGACGCCTCCATCAATTTAAAGGTGCGCCCCATTACCGCTGCCGATAACTCGCTGATCGCGCAGGTGATCCGTGATGTGTCAGCTGAATTTGGCCTGACGGCGGACAAAGGCTACACCGTGTCCGATCCCCATCTCGATCGCCTGTTCGAACTCTACAGCGAAGCCAATAGCGCCTACTGGATTGTGGAACATGATGGTGTGGTGGTGGGCGGCGGCGGCGTTGCTCCGCTGGCGTGTAGCGCGCCGGATATCTGCGAGCTGCAGAAGATGTATTTCCTGCCGCAGGTGCGCGGTTTAGGCCTGGCGCGCGATCTGGCGCTGCGCGCAATGGAATTTGCCCGTCAGCAGGGTTTTCAGCGCTGCTATCTGGAAACCACCGGCAGTTTGACGCGTGCGATTAAGCTGTATGAGTCGTTGGGGTTTGAGCTGATTGATAACGCGATGGGTTGTACCGGGCATGTGGATTGCGAAGTGCGGATGTTGAAGGTGTTGTGATGATTGAGGTCGCCATGAATGGCGACCCTACGGTTTAGTAGCCGGTTTTTTGTAGGGTGCGCATTCATGCGCACCAAACTGCCGGCACCCCACTATGAAAGCGTAGCTCGCCATCCGGTTCGCTGATTAAGCGCGCTTCTGTCACACCAAACACCTTTACGCGCGGCGCAATGTCCTTCGGCGAAATCTGCTGTGCCAGCTTCAGGTAATCCTGATAGTGACGCGCTTCCGAGCGCAGCAGCGAGATATAGAACTTCTCCAGCTGCTCATCCAGATACGGCGCCAGGCTGGCGAAACGCTCGCAGGAACGCGCTTCGATGTACGCCCCGCAAATCAGCTTATCCACCAGCGCTTCCGGCTCGTAAGTGCGAATTTCGCGAATCAGCCCTTTGGCATAGCGGCTGGCGGTGATTTTGCGATACGGCAAACCGCGCGACTGCATGATCTCCCACACCTGATAGAAGTGATGCAATTCCTCTTTCACCAGCAGCACCATCATCTCCACCAGATCGTCGGCCCAAGGCAGTTCGTTGCGCACGATAATGCTTTTGGTCAGATTCTTGTGGGCATTGATAAAGTTACTGTCCTGCTCATCGCGGTAGATAAAATCTTCATACGGCTTGAGCCACGCCAGAATGGCATCACCACTCGGCTTATCCGCCACGTATTTACGGATGATAAACACCGCAGTTTGCGCGGCTTTCAATTCGCAAACCATGTGATCGGTGAGCAGCAACGTCAGATTTTCCGGCTTGCGCGCTTCATCAATCCACGCTTGTGGCGTGCGGCAATGCAGGAATTGATAGATCGGTTCTAATAGAGGAGCGTAATTCATGGGCAGTCTTTGTCTTACGGGGAGAGGTTTCAGGGCGGCGAGCGCCGCCCATTAATGCTTAGTGACGCACACCGTTGTCTTCTTCGTCGTCGATGAACTCGCCATCGTCGTCTTCATCTTCGGCATCAGGATCTTCAAAGTAGGTGCCCCAACCGTCGTAATCGACGTTGTAGCTGCCCGCCAGATTCACCAACTGCTCAACCTGCGCATCAATCAACTCAGGCTTCAACGCGCCTTCGCTCAGGATATCCACACACATCACGGTGGTGCCGTCTTCCAGCTCCAGCTCTTCTGGCTCGCTGACTTCGTAGCCCAGTTTGAAGGCATCAACCGCGACCTTCTCCAGCGAGTCAAAGTTGTTGCAGGAGAGATGATGTTCGATAGTGTAAAGCGCATCTGGATCGCTGCCGTCTTCCAGCAACTCTTCAATGATCAGTCGCGTCTCTTCGCGCTGTTCTTCCAGCAATGCTTCATATGCCATGGGTGTGTCCTCAAATATTCGGCTGAATACAATTATTTTCCCACACTGCCTCGCGCGCCACTACACAAAACAACAAGTTTCTTAACGCCGGGGTTGAAAATGCATATTCATACGGTTAGATTGAATTTTAATTCATTTTAATGTGGGCACCCGGAGCGCTGTATGAGTCAGCTACATCAAAGACATTTCCTGAGATTGCTGGATTTCACCCCAGCCGAAATCGATTCTCTGCTGAGTCTGGCAGGTGAATTAAAACACGCAAAGAAAAATGCCAGCGAAACGCAGTACCTGAAAGGCAAAAACATCGCGCTCATCTTCGAAAAAGACTCGACTCGTACCCGATGCTCTTTCGAAGTTGCCGCTTACGATCAGGGCGCTAACGTTACCTATCTCGGCCCAAGTGGCAGCCAAATCGGCCATAAAGAGTCAATGAAAGACACCGCGCGCGTGCTGGGACGCATGTATGACGGTATTCAATATCGCGGTTACGGCCAGGAACTGGTGGAAACCTTAGCGGAATTCGCTGGCGTGCCGGTATGGAATGGCCTGACCACCGAATTCCACCCCACGCAACTGCTGGCCGATCTGCTGACGATGCAGGAACATTTGCCGGGTAAAGCGCTGAATGAAATGACGCTGGTTTACGTTGGCGATGCGCGTAACAACATGGGTAACAGCATGCTGGAAGCCGCTGCGCTGGTCGGCCTGGATCTGCGTCTGGTGGCACCAAAAGGCTGCTGGCCGGAAGCGGAACTGGTCGAGCAATGCCGCGTGGCCGCGCAGCAAACCGGTGGCAAAATCACCCTGACCGAAGATATCGCCGAAGGCGTGCAAGGTGCCGACTTCATCTACACTGATGTGTGGGTGTCGATGGGCGAAGCCAAATCGGTGTGGGAAGATCGCATCGCTCTGCTGCGTCCTTATCAGGTGAACAGCGCGATGCTGGCACTGACCGGCAATCCGCAGGTGAAGTTCCTGCACTGCTTGCCTGCCTTTCATGACGACAAAACCACGCTGGGCCGGCAAATGGCCGAGCAGTACGGTTTGCAGGATGGCATGGAAGTGAGTAATGAGGTGTTTGAATCTGCGCACAGCATCGTGTTCGATCAGGCTGAAAACCGCATGCACACCATTAAAGCGGTGATGGTGGCGACACTCGGCAAGCTATGATTGGTCGCGCCGCAAACGTTTACCTCGTGCGCGATATTTGCTTGATGCAAATCAGTGAATGCGTATAATGCGGCCCAATTTGCCGGAGGAAACATGCAACAGCGCAGCGCACAATTTGACGCTCAACGACGCCTGACAGCGGGCGGCGCATCTGTTTCTTTCCGTCATCAATCGATCGTAAAAAAAGCCCCTTAAGCAGGGGCTTTTTTTTGTCCGCAATCCGGCAGCGCAGAGGAGAACGCTATGGCCAACCCGCTATATCGCAAGCACATTATTTCCATCAACGATCTCAACCGCGACGAGCTGGAGCTGGTGCTGCATACCGCCGCCCAGTTGAAAGCCAATCCCCAGCCGGAGCTGCTGAAACACAACGTGATCGCCAGCTGCTTCTTTGAAGCTTCAACGCGCACGCGCTTGTCGTTTGAAACCGCGATGCATCGTCTCGGCGCGTCGGTGGTGGGCTTCGCCGACGGCAGCAATACCTCGCTCGGCAAGAAAGGAGAAACCCTCGCCGATACCATTTCGGTGATTGGTACTTACGTCGATGCCATCGTGATGCGTCATCCGCAGGAAGGCGCGGCGCGTCTGGCGACGGAATTCTCCGGCGGCATTCCGATTCTGAATGCCGGTGATGGTGCTAACCAGCATCCGACGCAAACGCTGCTCGATCTCTTTACCATTCGCGAAACGCAAAATCGCCTCGATAACCTGAATGTGGCGATGGTCGGCGACCTGAAATATGGCCGCACCGTGCATTCACTGACGCAGGCGCTGGCGAAGTTTGATGGCAACCGCTTCTTCTTTATCGCGCCGGATGCGCTGGCGATGCCGTCGTATATCACCGATATGCTGGATGAGCAGAACATTGCCTGGTCGCGCCACGACACCATCGAAGAAGTGATGCCAGAACTCGACATTCTGTATATGACGCGCGTGCAGAAAGAGCGCCTCGATCCGTCGGAATACGCCAACGTTAAAGCACAGTTCATCCTGCGCGCCGCCGATTTAGCCGGTGCTCGCGACAACATGAAAGTACTGCATCCGCTGCCGCGTATCGACGAGATCACCACCGACGTGGATAGCACGCCGCACGCCTGGTATTTCCAGCAGGCTGGAAATGGCATCTTCGCTCGCCAGGCACTGCTGGCGCTGGTACTGAATCGCGAACTGGCATTGTAAGGAGCAAAACGATGACACACGATAATAAATTGCAGGTTGAAGCCATCAAACGCGGCACGGTGATTGACCATATCCCGGCGCAGGTCGGCTTTAAGTTACTGTCGCTGTTTCGTCTGACCGAAACCGATCAGCGCATCACCATTGGCCTCAACTTGCCGTCGGGCGAGATGGGCCGCAAAGATCTGATCAAGATCGAAAACACCTTCCTGACCGACGATCAGATCAATCAGCTGGCGGTGTATGCGCCGCTCGCCACGGTGAACCGCATTGACGAATACGAAGTGGTGGCGAAGATCGCCCCAACCTTGCCGGATCGTATTGACCGCGTGCTGACTTGCCCGAACAGCAACTGCATCAGCCGCAACGAGCCGGTGTTCACCAGCTTTGCGGTGAAAAAGCGCGAAGATGATGTACATCTGAAGTGCAAATATTGCGAGAAAGAGTTCGCGCGCCACGTGGTGCTCGGTCACTGGTAATCGCCTGCGTCGTCCCTATAATGGGACGATTCATTTCGCGGCGGACATCGGTCGGCCGCGCACTTTCAAGGAGAAACAATGTCTCGCGAAATCAGTACTTCAAACGCACCCGCAGCGATTGGCCCCTACGTGCAGGGCGTGGATCTCGGCAGTATGATCATCACTTCAGGCCAGATCCCGGTTGATCCGGCTACCGGCGCTGTTGCCGATGATGTTTCTGCACAGGCACGTCAGTCACTGGAAAATGTGAAGGCGATTGTCGAAGCCGCAGGCCTGAAAGTGGGCGATATCGTGAAAACCACCGTGTTTGTGAAGGATCTGAATGACTTCGCCACGGTGAACGCAACTTACGAAGCGTTCTTCACCGAGCACAACGCCAGCTTCCCAGCGCGTTCTTGCGTGGAAGTGGCGCGTCTGCCGAAAGATGTGAAGATTGAGATTGAGGCGATTGCGGTTCGTCGTTGATTGATCGCGGTGCGCATAAATGCGCACCCTACGCTTTTCGTAAGGTCGCCATTAATGGCGACCTCTGTTATTTAAACGATCGCAGTAACTTCTCCAGCGGCCGCACTAGCGCCAGCACCGTTTCATCCTGCACCTGCGCTGCCGCATCCAGTTGCGTATGCATCTGCGCCACTTCGCCTGCGCCATACGCCTGATTACGCTCCAGCGCGTTGACCAAATCCAGCCCCATCCGGCTCAGTTCTGTCACTTGCTGCACCTGCTGCTGCAGCGGCTTGAGCTGATAGCTACCCAGAATCAGCGGCATCACCGCATCGCTGTTGTTCTGCCAGCGCTGCAGCTGCTGACGGATGGCATGCGCCGCCGCGTGATCGGCGCGATTGGCGATCAAGCGATCAACCTGCTTATCCAGCAAACGCACCGCGTTACTCTCGGCAGGCAACACATCCGCCAAACGATTGAGCGGTTCAAAATAGTCGTAATGTCCCGCCTGGAATTTCAGATGCTGGCGCGTGTAGTACTGCGCCGGTTCCAGCACTTCGGCCAATATACGTAACGGCGTGATGTCGCTGCTGTTCGCCAGTCGCATCATCTGCACTTCAGCCTGCTGATGCTGCTGCAAACCGACTGAAATGGTGCCCCAGAGATCCACCGCGCTCAGGCGTTGATACATGTTATCGCTGTCGGTGACATCCTTTGCCGACCATAACCGCTCAGCCACCACAAAAGCGCGCGGCCACAGGCGCGTATCAATCACCCGGCTATCGACGTTCTCCGCCCACAGCGCCGCTTCGCCGCCAATCAGGTTGTTTTGCATCTGCTCCGGCGTCGGCAATGATGGCGCAATGCCGGTTGGCACTTGCGCCAGCTTGCTGCCTTCCGTGGGATAACGTACGTTGCCCACCAGCATATAACCGGTCAGCTTGTCTTGCGTCAGCGTCACCATCGGCTGGAACGGCCCCATCCACGTATCGACGCTGAAGGTCAGCTGCGTTGGCGACAGCCAGCGGATATCGCTGACCATGCGACGTGCTTTGCCGCTGAAATCGATAAAGCCGCGCCAGCCGTTTTTCCCCTCAATCAGCGTAAAGCTGCCTTTTAGCGCGCTGCCTTTAAGACGCGGCATGGTGAATTGCCAGCTCTGCGTCTGCTCACCGGCTTGCACCTGATCCGCGCCGTTAAGCCCTTGCGGCCAGGGTTCATTGCGATAGTGATAGGCGGCGGTTTGCGGCTGATCGAGATAGAAACCGGTGGAGAGAATGCCGCGGAAGTCGTTTTTCGCCACGGTGCCCAACGCATCCTGTCCTTGCCACGATTGAATCAGAATGCTTTTTGGCAGATCAGGATGGTAAACCTCATCCCAACCGATCATGCGGCGCTGATGCGCTTCGAGGATTTTCTCAACGCGCTGGTTAAACCAGGCTTGCAGCGCATGCGTATCCTTCAGGCCGTGATCGCGCATAAATTGCTGAATATGCGTGGAATCATTCCACTGGCTTGGATCGACCTCATCGCCACCAATGTGAATGTAGGGATCGGGGAAGATCGCCGTTACTTCGCCCATTAAGGTGTCGATAAAGCGAAACACCGCGTCGTTGCTGGGATCGAGCAGCGGCTTAAACACGCCCCAGCCGCGCTCCATCTGATACGGGCCCGGCGCGCTCATCAGCTCCGGCATCGCCACCGCGATCGCTGAGGCATGACCGGGCAGATCGATTTCCGGTAACACGCGCACGCCGCGCTGCGTGGCATAGTGCACCACATCACGCATCTGCTGCTGCGTGTAGTACAAGCCGTCGCTGGCTTTTTCCTGCAGCTGCGGATAGTGGCTGGAGGCAAAACGCCAACCTTGATCGTCGGTTAAGTGCCAGTGAAACACGTTCATACGCGCAGCGGCGATGCCGTCGATTTGCCGCTTCACGGTTTCAATCGGCAGGAAGTGGCGTGCCGAATCAATCAGCACACCGCGCCACGGAAAGCGCGGTTTATCGTCAATGGTGACGTAGGGAATTTCGGTGCCTTTTTCGGTGTTTTCAATCAGCTGCAGCACGGTTTCCATGCCGCGCATCGCACCAAAGCGAGTGTTAGCTTTCAGTAACACGCCGTCGCTGTTAACCAGCAGATGATAACTTTCGTCGCTGTCCGGCTGCGGGATCGGATCAACCGCCTGCGCGATTTGCACCTGAATGCTGGGATGGTCGCTGGATGCGCTGGCTGGCAGCAGCGGCCAGCCGGTTTGCCGCGCAATGCGCGCGCGCCAGCGCGATTCAGCACCTTCCAGATGATCGCCCGAGATATGCAACGTGAGCTGCGGCGTTAACGCATACGCCCCGCCTCCGCTCGGCTGCACCACGCTTTGTGGCCACGGCATCAGCGGTAAATCTCCGGCGGGCGCGGCGAAGGCGGAAAAAGTCATGGATAAACAACAGGCAAGCAAGGTTCTCTGCAATGGCATTTGGGCATCCTTGTAAATGAAACAGCGGACCAAAATGGGCAAAAGGCCCATTAAACCTGTTTCGCTTTGCAAAGCAAGTGGCCGTAGACTGAAATCAAGGCAGGTTAAAACTTTTGTATTTTAACCAGAGTAACCATTGCGTAATGCCGCTCAGTTAAACATTAATTTGCATATGCATGCAGGTGCGCATGAATGCGCACCCTACGAAAATCGCGCCAATCCTTTGTAGGGTCGCCATTTATGGTGACCGAAAGACGCTTAACTGACGAGCATTAGAGTAACCATTGCGCGGCTTTCAATCTTGGTTGTGGCTTCCTTGCTGTAGGTCAAACCGCCTGCGATTAATTAGCGCGTAAACACCATATATAGCGATTACACTCCTTAAAATTATCTACATATAGTTTCATGGAGAAGAAATGGCGACGGTGGTGATTAAGCGTGACGGCTGCAGAGTGCCGTTTGATGCGCAGCGGATCGAGGCGGCAGTAAGCGCGGCCGCGCGTGCGGCACAAATCGATGATACAGCCTGGTGCGCGCAAGTGGCGGCGCAGGTTAGCCAGCATCTGGCTGAACAGGCCGAAGTGGATATCCGCGACATTCAGTGCGCGGTGGAAGAGACGCTGATGAGTGGACGCTGGCCGCAACTGGCGCGCGCCTATATCGAATATCGCCATGACCGCGATCTAGCGCGTGAACAGCGCGGTAAACTGCATCACGCCATCCGCGGTTTGGTGGAGCAAACCAACGCGGCGCTGCTCAATGAAAACGCCAATAAAGACAGCAAAGTGATCCCCACCCAGCGCGACCTGCTGGCCGGCATCGTTGCTAAACATTACGCTCAGCAGCAACTGTTGCCACGCGATGTGGTGCTGGCGCATGAGCGCGGCGACATCCACTATCACGATCTCGACTATTCCCCATTCTTCCCGATGTTTAACTGCATGCTGATCGATCTGCACGGCATGCTGACCAACGGTTTCAAGATGGGCAACGCCGAGATCGAGCCGCCCAAATCGATCGCCACCGCCACGGCGGTCACCGCACAGATCATCGCGCAAGTTGCCAGCCATATTTACGGCGGCACCACCATCAACCGCATTGATGAAGTGCTGGCGCCGTTCGTTACGCTCAGCCTGGAAAAACACCGCGCGGTGGCGCAAGAGTGGCAGATTCCCGATGCCGAAGCCTATGCGCGCGTACGCACCGAAAAAGAGTGCTACGACGCGTTTCAGTCGCTGGAGTATGAAGTGAACACGCTGCACACCGCCAATGGCCAGACGCCATTTGTCACCTTTGGCTTTGGCCTCGGCACCGACTGGGCGGCGCGGCTGATCCAGCAATCCATTCTGCGCAACCGCATTGCCGGACTGGGTAAAAATCATAAAACGGCGGTGTTCCCGAAACTGGTGTTTGCTATCCGCGAAGGCGTGAATCGTCGGCCTGGCGAAGTTAACTACGATATCAAACAGCTGGCGCTGGAGTGCGCCAGCAAACGCATGTATCCGGATATCCTTAACTACGAAAAAGTGGTGGAAGTCACCGGCTCGTTTAAAACGCCGATGGGCTGCCGCAGCTTCCTTGGCGTCTATGAGGAGAACGGCGAGCAGATTCATGAAGGCCGCAACAATATTGGCGTCATCAGCCTCAATCTGCCGCGTATCGCGCTACAAGCCAAAGGCGACGAAGCGCAGTTCTGGCGCTTGCTGGATGAACGTCTGGCGCTGGCGAAGCGTGCCTTGATGACGCGTATCGCCCGGCTGGAAAAAACCAAAGCGCGCGTGGCGCCGATTCTGTATATGGAAGGTGCCTGCGGCGTGCGCTTGAAAGCGGATGACGAAGTGGGCGCCATTTTCCGCAACGGCCGCGCCTCGATTTCCCTTGGCTACATCGGCCTGCATGAGACGCTGAATGCGCTGAGCGGCAACGAAGTGCATCCGTATGACGCCGAATACCTGCGGGCAAAAGGCGTGGCGATTGTCACACATCTGCGTAACGCAGTGGACGCCTGGAAAGCGGAAACTGGCTACGGCTTCAGCCTGTACAGCACGCCGAGCGAGAATCTGTGCGACCGCTTCTGTCGGCTTGATGCCGCCGAATTTGGCGTGGTGGCGGGCGTAACCGACAAAGGGTATTACACCAACAGCTTCCATCTCGACGTGGAGAAAAAGGTCAATCCCTACGACAAGATCGACTTTGAAGCGCCCTATCCCGCCATCGCTAACGGCGGATTCATCTGTTACGGCGAATACCCCAACATCCAGCACAACCTCAAAGCGCTCGAAGACGTTTGGGATTACAGCTATCACCGCGTGCCCTATTACGGCACCAATACGCCGATCGATGAGTGCTACGAATGCGGCTTTAGCGGCGAGTTCAGCTGCACCAGCAAAGGGTTCACCTGCCCGCATTGCGGTAATCACGATCCGGCGCGCGTATCGGTAACGCGCCGCGTGTGCGGCTATCTCGGCAGCCCGGATGCGCGTCCGTTTAACGCCGGTAAACAGGAAGAGGTGCAGCGGCGCGTTAAACATCTGGAGACAGGAAAGCTGGGATGATGCGCATCCACGGCTATTATCCGGTTGATATCGTTAACGGGCCCGGCACGCGCTGCACACTGTTTGTCGCGGGCTGCGAACATCAATGTCGCGGATGCTATAACCAAAGCACGTGGCGGCTGGATTCCGGCGTACCTTTTACGCTGGAGATGGAAGAGCAGCTGATCGCCGATCTTAACGATCGGCGCATTCCGCGTCAGGGCTTGTCGCTGAGCGGCGGCGATCCGCTGCATCCGCATAACGTGCCGCATGTGCGTCGCCTGGTGAAACGTGTGCGACGTGAATGTCCGGATAAGGATATCTGGCTGTGGACCGGCTACGAGATGGCGGAACTCAGTGCGGCACAGCGCGAAGTGGTGGATGAGATTGATGTGCTGATTGACGGACGTTTTATCGAAGCGGAAAAAGATGCGCGGCTGCTGTGGCGCGGCAGCCGCAATCAGAAGATTTGGTGGTTACGCCAGCCACAAGGCGAGCACGCCGAGCAGCATGCCGCTGCCTGCCACGCCGATCAGCGCGATCCACAGCGCCCGCGCGGGAAAGGCGCGATGCAGCATCAATAACGACGGCACACTCACGGCGGGCAGCGTGACTAACAACGCCAGCGCGGGCGCAACGCCCATGCCCGCCAGCATCATGGTCTGCACAATCGGGATTTCCGCAGCGGTGGGAATCACAAACAGGCAGCCAGCGATCGCCATCAACATCACCCAAAACAGCGTATTGCCCACCGCGCCATCCGCGTGCGGGAACAGCCAAACGCGGGCGGCACCGAGCAACAATACCGCGACGATATACAACGGAATGGTGTTGCAGAACAGTCGCCACATCACTCGCAGCCAGCGCGTCAGAAACGGCTGCTCATCGCGAGCCGGTATAACGGTCGCGGCAACGGCCTGATCCGGCACGCTGCGCTGCACCAGCCACGCGATGCCCAATACCATCATCAAACCCGCCACCAGCCGAATCGCCGCAAAATTCCAGCCAAGTACAAAGCCCATAAAAATCAGCGTGGCGGGATTGAGTAGCGGATTCGCCAGCCAAAACGCCATTGCCGCGCCGCTGGAAACCTGCGACTGACGCAAGCCAGCTGTCACCGGCGCTGCACAGCAGCTGCACATCATGCCTGGCAAACCTAATCCAGTGCCCATCAGCGTCGAGCCAAAGCGCGAGCTGCCCATCAGACGCAGCAGCCAGGCACGTGGAATCAGCACCTGCACCAGCGATCCGAGGATCACGCCGAGCACCGCCGCTTTCCACACGGCGAGGAAATAGACCATGGCGTAATCAAGCGCTGCGCGCCACGGTGAGTCCGCCGCATTGGCCAAAATCGATTTACCAATCGAGTGAGTTTCGGCGGCCGTAAAGGCTTTGCCGTAATAAGGCTGCCATTTGACATACCACAGGCCGATCACCACCACGGCGAGGAACAGCAGCGGTTTCCACCAGGCGAAGCGTGTCGCTGGGGCGTGAGAAGAGAGTTGGGTCATCACAGAATTCCGTATTCAACTGAATAACGATGCCGCGTTGGGATACGCGGCGGATAGGCCTTAGTGTTATTCAGGTCATTTCATTCCGCCATGTGGAAATCGCTCAAACTTGATCCGGGGCGGAAATTTACCTCTTGCACCTACATGTCGCTGCGGTGCCAGACAATCTTTTTGCCAAAGCCCAGCGCATTGTCGGTCATCTTCACTTCGTCGAGCATGATTTCCCACAGCGGCGCAGTGACTTTCTTCGCCACCGGAAAACGCTTCTGATAGGCGTGACGCGCCTTCGTTTCCCTTTCTCCGCTTAGAAGCTGAATCACGCCGCGATACTGCACGCCTTTGATCAACAACACGCTTTTCGGCTGGCCATTTACCGTGCCCGCCACGCGAGGATTTGCCTGGATTAATGCGCCATGGCGCGTGTCAGGCTCGGTCATCAGCCAGAACGCCATGTTCGCGGCATCAAACACATAGAAGCAATTGGCGCACCACAGATCGTCGCCGTGGCTGGCAGATAACGACAGCACATGCTGTTTTTTTAAATAGCGAATCAGATGAGCATGGTCAGACAAAATCGGACTCCGTGCGGCGAATAGCGATGCGGCCTGAAGCGCGCTACACTGCCTGCCAGCTAATTTTCGAGATGAGTATGATGGAACAAGGCTGGCAGCTCTATCTGCTACAAACCGCCGCAGGCATGCTGTATACCGGCATCACCACCGATGTTAATCGTCGCCTGCAACAGCATCAGCTAGGACGCGGCGCGCGTTCGCTGCGTGGCAAAGGCCCCTTAACGCTGGTGTTTCATTGCGATGCCGGCGATCGCGCTGCCGCGTCACGCCTTGAGTATCAGGTGAAGCAGCTTAGCCGCGCGCAAAAGCTGCTGCTGGTTGCGCAGCAGCCGCCCTGCTTAGTGGCCTGGTTTAGTCGAAACGATTAAACGGTTCGGCGAATTCGATCAGCCCTTCTGCACCGACAAACGCATCGTCTGCCAGTTTGTACACCTGGAAGGCCGCTTCGCTGCCTAACCAACGACAATGCAAACCATGACGTGCCGCCGGTTCAAAGCCGAGTGGATTGTAGAACTCAGGATCGCCCAACACCACCACGGCGCTGTAGCTGAACTCATTAAGTGAATCCAATCCTTCATACACCAGCTGTTTAGCAAGGCCCTGTTTGCGCACCGATTCATCCACGGCGAGCGGCGCCAACGCTACCCAGTTGCGGTCTTCTCCTTGCAGGGTCACCGGACTGAAAGCGGCATAACCCAGCACCTGACCTTCATCATCCGTGGCAACGACACCAAGAGTCAGCAAGCCATCTTCGCGCAGTTGCTGTATCAGTTCCGCTTCGGCAGCGGTAGCAAAACTGCGCTTTAACAGGCTATCGATGCCTGCTGCATCAACGCCAATTTCAGTACGAATCAACATGAGATCCCCGCGCGCGCCTCAGCGGCCTTCGCGTCCTGTTTCATTCCTGCCTCAATAAAAGCAGCGAGCTGCTGCAATCCCGTGCGTAATGGCGTGGGCATGGCATCCAGTTCAATGGCATCCATTAGGTTTTTCACCTCAAGTCCCAGCTCCGTGTCACCTTCAATCACCAGACGGCGTTGAAAGAACAACATATCGGGATCCGCTTTGCGTGCTGCCACCAGCAACAGATCGTTGGCTTCACCGCGAAACCAGACATCAGCCTCGGTGTCGCGCGAAACGGTCAGGCGCCCTGCTTGCAGGGTGGTGATCCAGCGCAGATTCACATCGGCAACCTCGATCCCCAGATAACGCCCTTCCAGAAAGTCTAACTCACCTTCAGACAAAGCATGACGAAATTGCCAGTTTAGGAGTTGTTGCAGAATAGCTTTTTTTAGCGGGAAAGGGGTAATGGAAACGGGTAAAGCAAGGAATTCTGGGCCTTTTTCCACAATCAGACCGCGTAAGCGCGCAAACATCATCGACATTCCCTTCAGAAAATTTCATCTATTTTGCCACATCTGACCGGCGTCGCCTCCACTGAGATCAAGGAAATCGCCGCCTGGCTGGACGAAAAAGCTTCACTCCCGATCATCAATGCCGCTTTCACTGCCTTAAATCAACATTGCTGTCGGGTCAGTTATTTACACTCTTCGGCTTCAGAATCCGGGGAGGAAAATGTATGGAACTGCTGTGTCCGGCGGGGAATTTGCCTGCGCTGAAATCGGCGGTGGAGCATGGTGCTGACGCGGTGTATGTCGGCCTGAAAGACGATACCAATGCCCGCCACTTTGCTGGCCTCAATTTTACCGATAAGAAACTGGCTGAAGCCGCGCGCTATCTGCATCAGCATCGCCGCAAACTGCATGTGGCCATCAACACCTTCGCCCATCCTGATGGGATGAATCGCTGGCAAAGCGCGATTGATGTTGCCGCCCAGAACGGTGCGGATGCGCTGATTCTGGCGGATATTGCCACGCTGGAGTACGCGGCAAAACGCTATCCGCAGGTTGAGCGTCATCTTTCGGTACAAGCCTCCGCCACCAATCTGCAGGCCATTCATTTTTATCATCGTCACTTTCAACTTAGCCGCGTTGTGCTGCCGCGCGTGCTATCGATGCATCAGGTCAAACAGCTGGCGCGTGAGACGCCGGTGCCGCTGGAAGTATTCGCCTTCGGTAGCCTGTGCATTATGGCCGAAGGCCGCTGCTATCTCTCATCCTGGCTGACCGGCGAGTCGCCTAACAGCGCAGGTGCCTGCTCGCCAGCGAAATTTGTCCGCTGGCAACAGACGCCCAAAGGCATGGAATCACGGCTGAATGAAGTGCTAATTGACCGCTATGCGCCCGACGAGAGCGCGGGCTATCCCACGCTGTGTAAAGGGCGTTATGAAGTGGATAACCAGCTCTATCACGTGCTGGAAGAACCCACCAGTCTGAACACCTTGTCGCTGCTGCCTGAACTGCTGCGCGCCAACATTGCCTCGGTGAAAATTGAAGGTCGTCAGCGCAGCCCGGCATATGTGGCGCAGGTGGCAAAAGTGTGGCGTCAGGCCATCGATCGCTGCATGGCATCGCCTGAGCAGTATGTCGTGCAGGAACCCTGGATGCAGGCGCTGGGCGAGTTATCAGAAGGCAGCCAAACCACGCTCGGTGCTTATCACCGCGACTGGCAATAAGGAGATCGCATGAAATACGCCATCGGGCCGGTGCTGTGGTACTGGCCAACAGAAACGCTGGAAACCTTTTATCAACGCGCCGCCGAGAGCAGTGCCGAAATCATCTATCTCGGCGAAGCAGTGTGCAGCAAGAGACGCGCGACGTCGTTCAATCAATGGATGGAGATTGCGCGCATGCTGGCGCTGCAGGGTAAGCAAGTGGTGCTGAGTACGCTGGCACTGCTGCAGTCGCCCTCGGAAGTTAAGGAGCTGCGACGCTATGTCGAGAACGGTGAGTTCCTGCTGGAAGCCAATGACATCGGCACCGTGAACATGGCGGCAGAACGCAAATTGCCGTTTGTCGCCGGACCAACGCTCAACGTATATAACGCGCAGACGCTGCAACTGTTGCTGCAAGAAGGCATGACGCGCTGGTGCATTCCGGTGGAGATGTCTCGCGACTGGCTAATTCAGCTGCTGCAGCAGTGCGATGCGGCGGGCGTGCGCGAGCAATTTGAGGTGGAAGTGCTCGGTTATGGCCATCTGCCGCTGGCGTTGTCGGCCCGCTGCTTCACCGCACGCGCCGAGAATCGCGGCAAAGATGATTGCCAAACCTGCTGCATCAATTACCCAACCGGCCGCCGCGTGCTTTCACAGGAAGGCCAGCAGGTGTTTGTCCTCAATGGCATTCAGACCATGAGCGGTTATTGCTACAACCTCGGCAATGATTTGAGCGGCATGCATAACTGGATCGACATTGTGCGTCTGTCGCCACAGGGCGAAAGCACGCTCGCCGAAGTGGATCGCTTCCGCGCCAACGAAGCCGGTCAGGCCCCGCTAATGATGGCGCGCGGCAGCGACTGCAACGGATATTGGCGTCGCCTGGCCGGGATGGCGCTTGAAGGCGAGCGGTAAAGGCACATTCCGGCTATATTCCTGCGGTTATTAGCAGTTTTAATATGGGTAACGATGAGTGATACTCACAAGCGCAGGTCCGACTAAACACCTGCGCCATCCCTATTTGGAGTGCCCATGTCTGAGAAAAAAACTGTTCGCCTGTCCGTGTTGGATCTGGCGCCTATTCCACAAGGTTCCGCTGCACGCGATGCGTTCCATAATTCGCTGGCGCTGGCCCGTCAATCTGAAGCGCTGGGTTTCCACCGCTACTGGCTGGCTGAACACCATAATATGACGGGGATTGCCAGCGCCGCGACCTCAGTCTTGATCGGCTATTTAGCCGCCAATACCGAAACGCTGCGCCTCGGCTCAGGCGGCATCATGCTGCCCAACCACGCGCCGCTGGTGATCGCCGAACAGTTTGGTACCCTCGAATCACTCTATCCTGGCCGTATCGATTTGGGACTGGGCCGCGCGCCCGGTTCGGACCAACGCACCATGCTGGCGTTGCGTCGTCATCTTTCCAGCGCCCAGGCAGATAGCTTCCCGGAAGATGTTTCTGAACTGATTCGCTGGTTTGACGCCGAAGAGGGTGAACATCCGCCAGTTCAACCGGTTCCGGGTTTAGGATTGAAAATTCCGGTATGGCTGCTCGGTTCCAGCCTGTATAGCGCGCAATTGGCCGCTCAGCTTGGTTTGCCGTTTGCGTTTGCCTCGCATTTCGCACCCGATCTGCTGTTCCAGGCGCTGCATGTTTATCGTGAGAAATTCAAACCTTCGGCGCGTCTGGCGAAGCCGTATGCGATGGTGTGCGTCAACGTGGTCGCGGCCGATAGCGAGCGTGATGCGCGCTTCCTGTTCACCTCGATGCAGCAGCAGTTTATTAATCTGCGTCGCGGCAAGCCGGGTCCACTGCCCGCGCCGGTGGAGAACATGGATAATCTGTGGTCACCTTCCGAGCAATATGGCGTGCAGCAGGCGCTGAGCATGTCGATTGTCGGCGATAGCGATAAAGTCCGCAGCGGCCTTGCCGCGCTAATGCGTGAAACCCAGGCGGATGAAATCATGGTCAACGGCCAGATTTACGATTCGCAGGCGCGTCTGCGCTCCTTCGCGCTGGCAATGGAAGCGGCACGCACGCTGTAAACCTCATTGCGGTGGGTTTACCCACTCTGGACCCACCGCAATGGTTCGCGCGTCACGCGCCGGTGACTGGCCGTGAAAGCGGCTGTATTCGCGACTGAACTGCGAAGCACTTTGATAGCCCACCCGATAACCCGCCGTACCGGCATCCAGCTTCTCAATCAACATCAAACGACGCGCCTCGTTGAGCCGCAGCTGCTTTTGATACTGCATCGGCGTCATCGCCGTTACCGCTTTAAAGTGATGATGCAGCGATGAAATACTCATTCCAACGCTGCTCGCCAGATGATCCATTTTCAATGGATGATGAAAGTTTTCCCGTAGCCAGCGTGCAGCACGCGCCACTTTGTTGCCTGGCCGCTCCGTCAACGCCATGTTGAGAATACGCGGCCCTTCTGGCCCGGTCAGCAGACGATAGAAAATCTCCTGCTCAATTAACGGTGCCAGCGCGGCAATGTCCTGCGGATGATCCAGCAACTCCACCAAACGCATCACTGCATCCACCAATGGTGGCGCAACTTTATGCACGGCGATACCGCGCTCGCTAACCGCCGTGCTGCCGAGATGATGGTGTGGAAAGTGTTCCAGATAACGCATCAGCCGCGTTTCGTTGATGGTGATGCCCACGCCAAGATTTGGCTTCTCTGGCGTCGCCATGACCACACAAGATTGCACCGGCATATCGAGCGTCACCAGCAGCAAATCGCCCGGTCCGTAATGCATCACTTCATCGCCCATGCGTAGCGCTTTTTGCCCCTGCGCGATCAGAGCAAAGCTGGCCCAGGTCGCCACATGCGCCAAACTGGTGGGCTGAGAGCTGCGGCCGAAAGAGAGAAAATCGATCGGGCAATAGTGACGACCATCCTGCGGCGCATGGCGGGCAATGATTGCCACCAACTGCTGCCATTGTTCCTGATGAATCATGCGTTCTGCGCTCCGCGATAAGAAATCACTGAGTTGATATTCTCGCTTGTCGCTGGCGTTGCGCCTAGTCCTTGAGCAGCAGATTTGCAGGATCGTGCAAGAAGCTTGCAGGATTGCGCTACCACCCGATTGTATGGACAGCGCATGCTTTATCTTCCCCGAAATCTCAGGTGGAGAGATACGATGAAAACACTTGAAGGCAAAATTGCGCTGGTGACGGGCGCTTCGAAAGGCATTGGTGCCGCCATCGCCATGACTTTCGCGGCGGCCGGTGCTCGGGTGGTGGTGAATTATCTTCAGGACGAAGTGGGTGCGGCGGATGTGGTGACCGACATCCAGGCGCTGGGTAGCGACGCCATCGCCGTACAGGCGGATATCTCACGCGAGGCCGATGTGCAGCGCCTGTTCGCTAGCAGCATTGAGCAGTTTGGCGCACCCGATATTGTGGTGAATAACGCCGGCATTTTTCACCACGGTGACTTTACTGACCTTAGCATCAGCGAAATGCAGCAGCAGCTGAATGTGAATCTGCTGGGCACCTTGCTGGTGTGTCAGCAGGCGGCAAAACATTTCCCCGCACGCGGCGGTTCCATCATCAATCTAAGCGCCTTAAACAGCCAACGCAGCACGCCCGGTTCGGTGCTGTGGGCGGCAACCAAAGGCGCGATCGATACCTTGACGCAAGGCCTCGCACGGGAACTTGGGCCACGCAATATTCGCGTCAATGCGTTAGCACCCGGCATTATTTTGACCGAAGGTTTGCTGGCGGCGAAGAAGATGCATCCGGAGTTGAAGGCACAGCTGATTGCCGCTACGCCGCTTGGACGCTTTGGCTTGCCGGAAGATGTGGCGCAAGTCGCGCTGTTTCTGGCATCGGAAGAGGCGGCATATGTTAGCGGTGAACGCGTGCTGATTGCTGGCGGCGTGTAAACTTTACTTTCCACAAGCATAAAAAAAGGGACGCATCAGCGTCCCTTTTTACTTTTAGCGTTTAACGCTTATGCGTCACGACGACGAGGTGCAGCTGCGCCTTCTGGACGCGGGCCACGACCACCTTCACGGCTGAAGCGTCCGCCTTCGCGGCCACCTTCACGACGCTCGGAGAAGCGACGTGGAGCGCCTTCGCCACGTGGAGCACCCTCACCGCGCGGTGCGCCATTGCCACGACGTTCGCCGCCAGCAGATGGACGACGTTCGCTACGCTCGTGCACCGGTGCATCACCCATCAGCTGCATATTCATCGGCTTGTTCAGAATACGCGTACGAGTGAAGTGCTGCAGTACTTCGCCCGGCATGCCTTTCGGCAGCTCGATAGTTGAGTGAGTACCGAACAGCTTAATGTTACCGATGTAACGGCTGCTGATGTCGCCTTCGTTAGCGATCGCGCCAACGATGTGACGAACTTCAACACCATCATCGCGGCCTACTTCAATGCGGTACAGCTGCATTTCGCCAACGTCACGACGTTCACGACGTGGACGATCGCCATCGCGGCTGTCACGGCTTTCGCGTGGACCACGAGAATCACGTGAATCGCGACGCTCACCACGGTCAGGACGATCGCTGAACTCACGACGCGCTGGACGTGGTGCTTCTGGTGGCAGAATCAGTGGACGTTCGCCCTGAGCCATTTTCAGCAGTGCTGCGGCCAGAGTTTCGATATCCAGATCTTCGCCCGGCTGCATTTTGCTCAGCAGTGCGCGGTACTGGTCCAGATCGCTGCTTTCCAGCTGCTGCTGTACTTTAGCCGCGAACTTAGCCAGACGACGCTCACCCAGCAGTTCTGCATTCGGCAGTTCAACTTCTGGAATGGTCAGCTTCATGGTGCGTTCGATGTTGCGCAGCAGACGACGCTCGCGGTTCTCAACGAACAGCAACGCACGACCTGCACGACCTGCACGGCCGGTACGACCGATACGGTGAACGTAAGACTCTGCATCCATTGGGATATCAAAGTTTACGACCAGGCTGATACGCTCAACGTCCAGACCACGTGCGGCAACGTCGGTCGCGATCAGGATGTCAAGACGACCATCTTTCAAACGCTCCAGCGTCTGCTCACGCAGTGCCTGGTTCATGTCACCGTTCAGTGCTGCGCTGTTATAACCGCTGCGCTCCAGCGCTTCGGCCACTTCCAACGTGGCATTTTTGGTACGCACGAAGATGATGGCTGCATCGAAATCTTCTGCTTCCAGGAAGCGAACCAGTGCGTCAGTTTTACGGCCGTAAGCGGTCCAGTAAGACTGAGAAATGTCTGGGCGCGTAGTCAGGCTTGACTGGATGCGCACTTCCTGTGGATCTTTCATGAAGCGCTTGGTGATACGACGAATCGCTTCTGGCATGGTTGCTGAGAACAGCGCGGTCTGATGACCGTCTGGAATCTGCGCCATGATGGTTTCAACGTCTTCGATGAAGCCCATACGCAGCATTTCATCAGCTTCGTCCAGCACCAGACCGCGCAGGTTAGACAGATCTAACGTGCCTCGCTTCAGGTGATCCAGCAGACGACCAGGTGTACCCACAACAACTTGTGGTCCCTGACGCAGTGCGCGCAGCTGAACGTCATAACGTTGGCCGCCGTACAGGGCTACAACGTTAATGCCACGCATGTGTTTAGAGAATTCTGTGACGGCTTCAGCAACCTGTACCGCCAATTCGCGGGTCGGTGCCAGCACCAAAATTTGCGGTGCTTTAACAGTAGGATCAATGTTGTTTAGCAGCGGCAGTGAGAAAGCCGCAGTTTTACCACTACCGGTCTGCGCCATACCCAACACGTCACGGCCAGCCAGCAGGTGAGGAATACACTCAGCCTGGATTGGAGAAGGCTTAACGTAGCCCATACCGTTCAGTGATTCGAGGATGTCGGCGTTCAGGCCAAGGTCAGCAAAAGTGGTTTGAATATCAGTCATGTAGTACACGTGCCTCTTAGATTGCGGCGGCCAGTCTACATAACTCGTCGTGAAAACTTTCAGTCATTTTCATCAAAAAGTGTGAACCGGCTCAAATTAGAAGTTTTGACGAACAGAAAAGCCCTCATCTCTGAAGATGATGACTTTACAGGTATTCAGGCAATAAAAGTTCGTCAGCTATTGCTGGTCAGATTCTGATAAATCGTCTTGTGTCTGGCCGAGTTGCGCCAGTTCCAACAATGCGTATCGGTGCTCAACAAAGTTGTTTACGTTGTTGGCCACCGCCAGTTTGAACAACGCTTTCGCGTCGTCCTTCTCCCCCAGACTTAGGTAGTACTTACCTAAATAGAAGTTGGTTTCACTGAGATGTTCAGCGAGCGAGGTGTTATCCGTTGCGTCCGCCTTGAGACGTTCCATCAGCGTTTTTTCACTGATGTCGCCAAGGTAGAACTCGACAATATTCCATCCCCATTGATCGCGAACCGCTTTGTCATGACGCTGTCTCAGCGTAACTTTTGCCTTGTCGGCATCCATATCGCTTTCAACGAGATAGAGCCAAAGGCTGCGGAATGGATCGTTAGGATCGTCTTGATAAAACGCCAGCAGATCATCTTGCGCTAACTTGTATCGACCGCCGTAATAGAGGGCGATACCACGGTTTAAATGCGCATAGTTGTAAGTTGGATCAAGCTCAAGTACAGAATCAAACGCTTCATAGGCAGCATCAAAGTTGCCTGCCTGCGTTAAGTATATACCGAGATAGTTAAATACCTCAGGCATATCTGGTCTTATAGACAGCGCTTGCGAAAAATCGTTCCGCGCTAGTGCCCTCAGACCCAAACTATCATACAACACTCCGCGCTCATATAATAGCTGTGCGCGTTCATCATCGGTCAGGGCACGACTGGCAAGAATTTGTTCCATGCGCGCCAGGATCACCTCTTGCTGCAGTGTGGGCTGCAAAGGTACTGCCAGAACTTCGTTCTTACGCCAATTGGAGTTGCTGCATCCTGCCAGCGTGATAGCTGTCGCAACAAAACACCAGCGCAAAAAAGGCTTCATTTCCCACTCCCGAATACAAACATTGGGACAACCATCCTGTCATCCTCCTGCTGTGCACAAGGATTCCCGCCCTCGCGATGATCTAAACACCTCTCCCCGCAAAGCAGGGAGAGGTAAATCGGTAAACGCTTACTCGGCGTCAGATGCATCAGATGCAGCGGTAGCAACTTCTTCCGCTGGTTTCTGCTCTGTCGCTTCTTTGATGCTCAGGCGTACACGGCCCTGACGGTCCACTTCCATTACTTTCACTGGAACTTCCTGGCCCATCTGCAGATAGTCGGTCACTTTCTCTACGCGCTTATCGGCGATCTGAGAAATGTGAACCAAACCTTCTTTACCGCCGCCGATTGCCACGAAGGCACCGAAATCAACGATACGTGTCACTTTACCTGAGTAAATGCGGCCAACTTCGATCTCAGCAGTGATCTCTTCGATACGACGAATGGCTTCTTTAGCTTTCAGGCTATCAGTTGCAGCGATCTTCACGGTGCCGTCATCTTCGATTTCGATGGTGGTGCCGGTTTCTTCGGTCAGCGCACGGATAACCGAGCCGCCTTTACCGATGACATCTTTGATCTTGTCTGAACTGATTTTGATGGTGTAAATGCGCGGCGCGAACTCAGAGATTTCCTGACGCGGCGTGCTGATTGCCTGTTCCATCACGCTCAGGATGTGCAGACGCGCACCTTTAGCCTGATTCAGAGCAACCTGCATAATTTCGCGGGTGATGCCTTCGATTTTGATATCCATCTGCAGCGCAGTAATACCATCGCGGCTACCTGCTACTTTGAAGTCCATGTCGCCGAGGTGATCTTCGTCACCCAGGATGTCAGACAGAACCACAAAGTTGTCGGCTTCTTTAACCAGACCCATCGCAATACCGGCTACGGCTGCTTTGATCGGTACGCCAGCGTCCATCAGTGCCAGAGAAGCACCACACACGGAAGCCATTGAAGAAGAACCGTTAGATTCGGTGATTTCTGAAACCACACGCACGGTGTATGGGAAGTCAGCTTGCTTAGGCATTACTGCCAGCACGCCACGCTTCGCCAGACGACCGTGACCAATCTCACGACGCTTCGGTGAGCCAACCATACCGGTTTCTCCCACGCAATACGGAGGGAAGTTGTAGTGGAACAGGAAGCTATCAGTACGCTCGCCCATCAACTCATCCAGATTCTGCGCATCACGTGCGGTACCCAGCGTTGCGGTAACCAGCGCCTGCGTTTCACCACGGGTGAACAGTGATGAACCGTGCGTACGTGGCAGTACGCCAGTGCGCACGTCCAGACCACGAATCATATCTTTCTCACGGCCATCGATACGCGGTTCGCCACGGATGATGCGGCTACGAACAACGCTCTTCTCGAGATCGTGTACGATGTCAGCGATATCGCCAGCGTCCAGCGTCTCATCTTCAGCCTGCAGTGCCGCAATTGTTGCGTCTTTCACTGCGCCAACCTGAGTGTAACGCTCTTGCTTATCAGTGATGCGATAGGCATCGCTGATGCCCGCTTCTGCCAGTGCAGTAACGCGTGCGATCAGTGCATCGTTAGTTGGCAGTGGCTGCCAATCCCAACGTGGTTTACCGGCTTCGGCAACCAGCGCATTAATGTTTTCGATAACGATCTGCTGCTGGTCGTGGCCATATACCACAGCACCCAGCATCTGCTCTTCAGTCAGGATGTCAGCTTCTGATTCCACCATCAGCACCGCGTTCTGGGTACCGGCAACAACCAGGTTCAGACGTGATTCGTTGATTTCATCAGCAGTTGGGTTCAGCACGTACTGGTCATTGATATAACCGACGCGCGCTGCACCGATTGGACCATTGAACGGCAGGCCAGACAGAGCCAGTGCAGCAGATGCACCGATCATCGCAACAATGTCTGGGTTAACCTGTGGGTTAACTGAAACCACGGTCGCAATAACCTGAACTTCGTTAATGTAGCCTTCCGGGAACAGCGGACGAACTGGACGGTCAATCAGGCGTGAGATCAGGGTTTCGCCTTCGCTTGGACGGCCTTCACGACGGAAGAAGCTACCCGGGATACGACCAGCAGCGTAAGTACGCTCCTGATAGTTAACCGTCAGCGGGAAGAAATCCTGACCTGGTTTAGTTTTTTTCTGGCCAACAACGGTAACGAATACAGCAGTGTCATCCATGCTCACCATTACTGCAGCGGTAGCCTGGCGCGCCATCATGCCGGTTTCCAGCGTGACGGTATGCTGACCATATTGGAATTTGCGTACGATCGGGTTCAGCAAAATTTAAGTCCTTAAATTCAGGGGCGCAGCCCACTCTGGCGCGCCGGGGATTACCGATCTTCAGTTGCATCCTCGCGACTAATGACAACCTTAACCGCCCATGCGGTAAAGCCTCTCATTAGCCGCGCGAACCTCTGCAAGCAAAGATCACTCTCTGCAACAATACATGAGTTTGGTCCGGATTGCTGCGGATTGCTCGAAAAAAGGGGCCATAAAGGCCCCCTTTTCGCGAAACTCGCACAAATCTGATCGTCAGATGCGTTTTTTTGCATAGTGCATGCGCTACACCCTTGATCAGATTCTTCAGACTTAGCGACGCAGACCCAGGCTTTCGATCAGACCGGTGTAGCGAGCAACGTCTTTACGCTTCAGGTAGTCCAGCAGCTTACGACGCTGAGATACCATGCGCAGCAGACCGCGACGGCTGTGGTGATCTTTCTTGTGCTCAGAGAAGTGACCCTGCAGGTGGTTAATCTGAGCAGTCAGCAGAGCAACCTGAACTTCAGTTGAACCGCTGTCGTTGGTACCACGACCGTATTTAGCAACGATCTCTGCTTTAGCTTCTACGCTTAGAGACATAATAAACTCCAGTAAATAATGAATGTATGGGTGCCGATCTCTAATTCAGCAGCCCGCTTTTAAAGCCGCGCCATTCTACTCTTCGCCTGATAGCAACGCAAATGCGCCGTTAGGTCAAATGCGAGAGGATTGATTACGCAGGAAATTCTACCACCAGACGACGCGGCGCCACGCGCCCATCCTCGGCGATTTCGGCCATACCAATGAATTTGTGCTCATTACCTTCAGTCACGCGCACCAATCCCTGTTCCGGCGCATCCGCCACCTGAACCGGCATACCCTGTTTAAAATAAGCCGCCACCGCAGGCAGCAAATTCACAATCGGGAACTCTTCTGCCGGGCTATCCATCGGCAGCAATAACGCATCGAGCGCGCTGTAATCTGGCGTTTCTGCCATATTGACGGTGGCCGCCACGTCCTGCAGCTGCTCGAGCGTCACCATTCTTTCGATCGGATAACGCGCCACTTGCAGACGACGCAGCATGATAACGTGCGCACCGCAGCCAAGGCGCTCACCGAGATCATCGATGATAGTGCGGATGTAAGTGCCTTTAGAGACGTGAATCTCCAGCTCAAGCTCATCACCTTCCCAGCGAATAAACTGCAGCTCAAACACTTTGATCGGGCGCGCTTCACGCGGCACGGTAATGCCTTCACGTGCGTACTCATACAGCTTGCGTCCCTGGTACTTCAGCGCGGAGAACATGGTCGGCACCTGCATGGTGTCGCCACGAAAATAGTCCAGCGCCGCGTCCAGTGCCGCCTGATCAAAAGTAATCGCACGCGTCTCAACAATATTGCCGTCGGCATCAGACGTATCGGTGCGTTCACCCAAGCGAGCAATGACGCGATAACGCTTGTCAGAATCGAGCAGATACTGCGAAAACTTGGTGGCTTCGCCGAGGCAAACCGGCAGCATGCCGGTCGCCAGTGGATCGAGGGCGCCGGTGTGGCCCGCTTTATTCGCATTGAACAGACGCTTTACTTTCTGCAGCACATCATTGGAAGAGGCGCCTTGATGCTTATCCAGCAGAAACACACCGTGGACGTCGCGACCGCGACGACGAGGACGACTCATTAGTCCTCCTTGTCATCTTCCGCCGGGCTATCGCCACGACGCTCAACATCGCTCTTAATGACATTGCTGACCAGGTTCGACATGCGCATACCTTCGATCAGCGAGTTGTCGTAGAAGAAGGTCAGCTCCGGCACGATACGCAAACGCATAGCTTTGCCCACCAGCGTACGGATATAGCCAGAGGCTTCTTTCAGCGCCTTCAGGCCGTTTTGTACCGCTTCTTCATCTTTGTCATTCAAAAAGGTCACAAACACCTTGGCATAGGCGAGATCGCGCGACACTTCGACGCCCGAAACTGTCACCATCATACCAAGACGTGGATCTTTAATTTCGCGCTGCAGGATGATTGCAATCTCTTTCTGCAACTCCTGAGAAACGCGCTGTGGGCGGCCAAATTCTTTTGCCATTATTTCTTTCTCCCAAATAATTCGGGAGGCCAGAGGCCTCCCAAATTGCAACACATCAAATGATGATCAATCGATGGTGCGTTTAATTTCAATCACTTCGAACACTTCGATCATATCGCCAACGCGAACATCGTTGTAGTTCTTCACGCCGATACCACATTCCATGCCGTTACGAACTTCGTTAACGTCATCTTTGAAGCGGCGCAGAGATTCCAGCTCGCCTTCATAGATAACCACGTTGTCACGCAATACGCGGATTGGGTTGTGACGTTTGATGTTACCTTCGGTGACCATACAGCCCGCGATGGCACCAAACTTCGGTGATTTGAACACGTCACGTACCGCAGCCAGACCGATAATCTGCTGTTTAAACTCTGGAGCCAGCATACCGCTCATTGCTGCTTTCACTTCGTCGATCAGATTATAGATGACGGAGTAGTAACGCAGGTCAACGTTTTCAGCGTCAATCACGCGGCGAGCAGAAGCATCAGCACGCACGTTGAAGCCGAGAATGATAGCGTTGGATGCTGCAGCCAGCGTTGCGTCGGTTTCGGTGATACCACCTACGCCTGAACCGATGATGCGCACTTTCACTTCGTCGGTAGAGAGTTTCAGCAGCGAATCAGAGATGGCTTCAACAGAACCCTGTACGTCAGATTTCAGTACGATGTTGAGCTCAGACACTTCGCCTTCAGTCATGTTGGCGAACATGTTCTCCAACTTAGACTTCTGCTGACGCGCCAGCTTAACTTCACGGAATTTGCCCTGACGATACAGTGCAACTTCACGCGCTTTCTTCTCATCACGTACGACAGTCGCTTCATCACCTGCGGCCGGCACACCGGACAGACCCAGGATTTCCACTGGAATGGATGGACCCGCTTCCAGCACTTCACGACCCAGTTCGTCACGCATCGCACGTACACGGCCGTATTCGAAGCCGCACAGCACGATATCGCCTTTATTCAGCGTACCTTCACGTACCAGCACGGTAGCAACCGGACCACGACCTTTGTCGAGGAACGATTCAATGACCACGCCGCTCGCCATACCTTCACGGATAGCAGAGAGTTCCAGTACTTCTGCTTGAAGCAGAATTGCATTCAGCAGGTCGTCAATACCGGTACCGGCTTTCGCGGATACGTTAACGAACATGTTCTCACCGCCCCACTCTTCCGGAAGAATTCCGTATTGGGTCAGTTCGTTCTTAACGCGGTCTGGATCAGCATCTGGCTTATCGATTTTGTTGACCGCAACAACCACTGGCACACCGGCTGCTTTCGCATGCTGGATAGCTTCAACGGTCTGAGGCATCACGCCATCATCAGCAGCAACAACCAGGATAACGATATCCGTGGCCTGCGCACCACGAGCACGCATTGCGGTAAACGCGGCGTGGCCCGGGGTATCGAGGAAGGTGATCATACCGTTGTCAGTTTCAACGTGGTAAGCACCGATATGCTGGGTAATACCACCCGCTTCGCCTGATGCCACCTTCGTTGAACGAATGTAGTCAAGCAGAGAGGTTTTACCGTGGTCAACGTGACCCATGATAGTCACGACCGGAGCACGAGACTCTTGCGCAGCATCGGTATCACGATCGTCCATTACCGCTTCTTCCAGCTCATTCTCGCGGCGCAGGATCACTTTATGACCCATCTCTTCCGCGACCATCTGAGCGGTTTCTTGATCGATAACCTGGTTGATGGTCGCCATGGCGCCCATCTTCATCATCGCTTTAACGACCAGAGAACCTTTGATCGCCATTTTGTTGGCCAGTTCAGCAACGGTGATAGTTTCACCGATGACGACATCGCGGTTAACAGCCTGAGCTGGCTTGTTGAAGCCCTGCTGCAGGGTGCTTGGCTTACGATGTTTGCCGCCTTTGCCGCCACGAACCTGCGCACGCGCTTCTTCGCGATCGGTTTTGGCTTCAGAATGCTTGTTGCCTTTCTTCACCGGGCGAGCTGCTTTGGTGGTGCGAGCACGTGCACGGCCAGCTTCAACCTGGCGATCGTTCTCGTCTTCAGCCTGACGGGCGTGAGTTGAGGTAGTGACGTGATAGTCGCCTTTATCCTCTTCTTCAGGTTTGGCCCATTCAACAGCTTTTTCTTCAGCCAGGCGGCGGGCTTCTTCAGCCACGCGGCGCGCATCTTCTTCCAGCTTACGGCGTGCTTCTTCTTCTGCTTTACGTTTCAGTTCGGCAGCTTCTGCTTCACGACGGGCTTTATCAGACTGCGCAGCCTTGGCTACTACGTCGGTAGGTTGATTAGTCAATTTCTCTTTTTCCGCTGCTTCACGTTTGGCCTTGTCAGCGGCTTCGCGCTTGGCTTTATCTTCGGCTTCACGTTGCGCTTTCTGTTCAGCTTCGCGACGGGCTTGTTCTTCCGCCTCGCGACGCGCCTGCTCTTCCGCTTCACGCTGCGCCTCGGCTTCCGCTTCTGCCTGAGCTTGCTCAGACTCTGCGTCGCCTTTCACGTATGTGCGCTTTTTGCGGACTTCAATTTGTACCGACTTACTTTTACCCCCGGTGACGGGAATATTCAAGGTGCTGCGCGTCTTGCGCTGCAAAGTCAGCTTGCTTGAACCGGTCTGACCGTGCTCACGATTCAGGTGAGACAGTAAGGTTTCTTTCTCTTGCTGGGACACCGCATCGTTCTCAGACTTACGGATCCCTGCATCAGCAAATTGCTGTACCAGGCGATCGACCGGGGTCTGAATTTCGGCGGCCAGCGATTTTACGGTTACATCTGTCATGCTGTTCCTTCCTGTTATTACGCGTCATCGCCGAACCAGCAGATATTACGTGCAGCCATAATCAGCGCACCGGCTTTCTCGTCATCCAGCCCTTCAATATCTGTCAGATCGTCAACACCTTGCTCAGCGAGATCTTCCAGCGTGCAAACGCCTTTCGCCGCCAGGCGATACGCCAGCGCACGATCCAAGCCCTCAAGATTCAGAAGATCCTCAGCGGGCTCCTGATTACCAAGGCTCTCTTCTTTCGCTAATGCCAGGGTAGTTAACGCATTTTTTGCTCGTTCACGCAGGGCTTCAATGGTCTCTTCATCGAGGCCGTCGATTTCCAGCAGCTCGTTGATTGGCACATAAGCCAATTCTTCCAGCGAAGAGAAGCCCTCTTCCACCAGAATGGTGGCGAACTCTTCGTCGATGTCGAGATGTTTGGTGAACATATCGATCGCTGCATGGGCTTCAGCTTGGTGCTTGGCCTGCAGATCATCGACGGTCATCACGTTCAGTTCCCAACCGCTCAGTTGGGAAGCCAGACGCACGTTTTGGCCGTTACGGCCGATCGCCTGAGCCAGATTGCCGGCTTCAACAGCGATATCCATGGTGTGATTGTCTTCATCCACCACAATTGACGCCACATCGGCTGGCGCCATAGCGTTGATAACGAACTGCGCCGGGTTGTCGTCCCACAGCACAATGTCGATACGCTCGCCACCCAGCTCGCTTGAAACCGCCTGGACACGCGCACCGCGCATACCGACGCAAGCGCCCACTGGATCAATACGTTTATCGTTGGTCTTCACCGCGATTTTGGCGCGTGAACCCGGATCGCGCGCTGCCGCTTTGATCTCGATAACTTCTTCGCCAATTTCTGGCACCTCAATGCGGAACAACTCGATCAGCATCTCTGGCTTAGAACGGGTGACAAACAGCTGCGCGCCACGCGCTTCAGGGCGAACGGCGTACAGCACGCCGCGGATACGGTCACCTGGACGGAAGTTTTCACGCGGCAGCATGTCTTCACGCACAATCACGGCTTCAGCATTGCTGCCGAGGTCCAGTGAAATGTTGTCGCGGTTCACTTTCTTCACCACGCCGGTGATGATTTCACCTTCGTGTTGACGGAACTGATCAACCACCATCGCGCGCTCAGCTTCACGTACTTTTTGTACGATAACCTGCTTAGCAGTTTGGGTGGTGATACGGTCGAAGGTGACAGATTCAATCTGATCTTCGACAAATTCGCCCAGATTGAACGCTTCGTCTTCATAACGAGCTGCATCCAGCGTGATCTCGCGAGTCGGCTGCGTGACTTCTTCCACAATCTGCCAGCGACGGAAGGTGTCGAAATCGCCGCTGCGGCGATCGATGCTGACACGCACTTCGATCTCTTGCTCATACTTCTTTTTGGTCGCAGTGGCCAAAGCGCTCTCCAGCGCTTCGAAGATTTTCTCACGCGGCAGGGCTTTTTCGTTAGAAACGGCTTCTACTACAGCTAAGATCTCTTTGTTCATCCTGGTTAGCCTCAATCCGGACTTTTAAAAGTGGGGGACCAGGTTCGCTTTCTGAATGTTGCTCAGCGCGAACACTTCATCGTTACCCTCAACGGTCACCGTGATCATCTCGCCTTCAACAGACTTAATGATACCCTGCCATTTACGGCGGTTTTGTACGGCCATGCGTAGTACCAGGCTCACCTCGTCACCGGCAAAACGTGCATAGTGTTCAGCAGTGAAAAGAGGACGTTCGAGACCCGGCGAGGAAACTTCAAGGTTGTAAGCCACGGTAATAGGATCTTCCACATCCATTACTGCGCTAACCTGGTGGCTAACATCGGCGCAATCATCAACATTGATACCCTCTTCACTATCAATATAGATGCGCAGGGTTGATGTGCGACCACGAATAAACTCAATACCGACTAATTCGTAGCCAAGCGCTTCTACTGGAGCAGAGATCAACTCTGTCAATTTTTGCTCTAATGTGGACAAGCCCACCCCCAAGACATAAAAAAAGGGCCTATAGCCCAGTGTTTCGATTTCCTGATAACAAAAAACCCCGAATATTCGGGGCTTTTTGTGACTGGACCCTGTACGCCGCATAGCGGCTTCGGAGCACAATCCAAAAGAATTTTTTTCAAAAATCACTGAGATTGCGTCCGTCGATGCATACAGTATATTTGAAAAAGAACTCTAAGGGAAAGTGGTTGCGGGGGCCGGATTTGAACCGACGACCTTCGGGTTATGAGCCCGACGAGCTACCAGGCTGCTCCACCCCGCGTCCGAAAACGTGGCGAATAATACGCCGACCTTGCAAAAAATGCAAGTTAAACTGAGATTTGGTACCGAGGACGGGACTTGAACCCGTAAGCCCTTTCGAGCACTACCACCTCAAGGTAGCGTGTCTACCAATTTCACCACCTCGGTACATCACTAGACTGCGACGTTGTTTTATCGCACTACAGCGTTGACGATCTTACTGCGGGATATCATTGCCCGGCGTTGCCGGTTTAGCTGGCTGAGTCTGCTGTTCAGACTGCGCCGGCGCAGTGAGGTTATCCCACTCGCTACCTTTGGCTGTTTTATTACTGTTCAGGTTACCCAGAACCAAGCTGATGATGAAGAACAGCGTAGCCAGTACTGCGGTCATGCGAGTCATAAAGTTGCCAGACCCATTTGAACCGAACAGCGTACCAGAAGCGCCCGCACCGAATGAGGCTCCCATATCAGCGCCTTTGCCTTGCTGCAGCATGATCAAACCTACGAGGCCAATCGCTACAATAAGGAAAACAACTAACAGAGCTTCGTACATAATCAACCTGTTTCCTTGCGCGTTATCTGCACAGTTAAAGCTTCAACCAATATCGATGGGGAGTCTCGTCATCACCCATCAGAAGCGGGTGTGAATACTAACCAAAGGCACATACCTCTGCAAGTGCAATTTTCACCATCGCTTTCGATTGCGGAAAAAAGCACCATCCCGGTGATTTTGCAGGCGGAAAGTACAAAACCTCTCCGCCTGAAACAACTTAAACCGCTTTTACTGCATCCGCGATTTTGTGCGCCAGCGCGCTGACCTGCGCCTCATCTTCGCCTTCCACCATCACACGAATCAGGGGTTCAGTGCCGGATTTGCGCAGCAGCACACGACCACGTCCCGCCAGGGTTTTTTCTGCTTCTGCGGTCACGGCTTTCACGCTCTCGCTTTCCAACGGATCGTGCTCGCCAGCGAAACGCACATTGACCAAAATCTGCGGCAGCATTTTCATGCCGCTGCACAGATCGTGAAGCGTCATATGGTTGCGCACGATTGCAGTGAGCACTTGCAAACTTGCCACGATGCCGTCGCCGGTGGTGGTTTTATCCAGCAGAATCACGTGACCGGAGTTTTCTGCGCCTAAACGCCAGCCCTTCTCCTGCATTTTTTCCAGCACGTAGCGGTCGCCCACTTTCGCACGGGTAAATGGAATACCCAGCTGTTTCAGCGCCAGTTCCAGACCCATGTTACTCATCAGCGTGCCGACCACGCCACCGCGCAATTGGCCCTGACGCAGCCCTTCGCGTGCAATGATGTAGAGAATCTGATCGCCATCGACTTTGTGACCTAAATGGTCAACCATCATGATGCGGTCGCCATCGCCGTCGTAAGCCAGTCCGAGATCGGCCTTCTCTTCCAACACGCGATGCTGCAGCAGACGCAAATCGGTCGCACCGCAATCTTTGTTGATGTTCATGCCATCCGGCTGCACGCCGATAGCAATCACCGTCGCACCCAGCTCACGCAGCACATTCGGCGCAATGTGGTAAGTCGCGCCGTTAGCGCAATCAACCACAATCTTCAGCCCATTCAGGCTCAGCTCGCTGGGGAACGTCCCTTTGCAGAATTCGATGTAACGACCTGCAGCATCGACAATGCGACTGGCGCGGCCCAGTTCAGCTGACTCCACGCAGGTGATCGGCTTTTCCATCTCCAGCTCAATGGCTTCTTCGACTTCGTCCGGCAGCTTGGTGCCTTCAGCAGAGAAGAATTTGATGCCATTGTCGTCGAAGGGATTATGCGAAGCCGAAATCACAATGCCGGCTTCAGCGCGGAAAGTGCGTGTCAGATAAGCAATAGCAGGTGTCGGCATCGGACCGGTGAAGGCTGCAGATAATCCCGCCGCCGCCAGACCCGCTTCCAGCGCCGATTCCAGCATATAGCCTGAAATACGCGTATCTTTACCAATCAATACTTTGCGTGAACCCTGACGCGCCAGCACCTTACCGGCCGCCCAGCCCAACTTGAGAACAAAATCAGGGGTAATCGGTGCTTCACCGACTTTGCCGCGAATACCATCTGTACCGAAATATTTACGATTACTCATGCCTTTATCCTTTTGCTCTCCGTGTCGCTTCGACGACGCGCATCGCTTCGACAGTCTCTTTCACATCATGCACGCGAATAATTTGCGCCCCTTGCATGGCGGCAATTACCGCACAGCTGAGGCTTCCGGTCAGGCGCTGCGCCGGACCGACATTTAGCAACTGACCAACCATCGACTTCCGCGACATCCCGACCAACAGCGGTAAGCCGTAATGGTGGAAATGGCTCAGATTGGCCAGCAGTTCATAGTTGTGGCTGAGATTCTTACCGAAACCGAAGCCAGGATCGAGCAGCAGATTATCTTTTTTGATACCGGCTGCTTCACATCGCGCAATCTGCGCAGCGAAGTAAGCGTCCACTTCGCTCACGATGTGGCTATATTCCGGTGCCTGCTGCATGGTGCGCGGTTCACCTTGCATGTGCATCAAACACACCGGCAAACCGGTTTCTGCTGCCGCTGCCAGCGCGCCCGGTTCGGACAGGGAACGAATGTCATTGATGATGTGAGCGCCCACTCGCGCCGCTTCACGAATCACTTCTGGTTTGGAAGTATCGACGGAAATCCACACCTCAAAACGCTGCGCGATGGCCTCCACCACCGGAATGACGCGTGCCAGCTCTTCCTCCACGCTGACTTCATCAGCGCCCGGACGTGTTGATTCACCGCCCACATCAATGATGGTGGCACCGGCGTTCACCATTTCATTGGTGTGCGTCAGCGCATCGACCAGCGTGTTGTGGCTTCCACCATCAGAGAAAGAGTCCGGCGTGACATTCAAAATGCCCATCACATGGGGAAAAGAGAGATCGAGATGGGAATCACGGGCGAACAACTTCATGGCGAGAATCTCCTTGAGGAATCACTGAATCGCAGAATGTAAAAAACCCCGGACTTGCCGGGGTTTGCATTGTAACAAGTATTGCGGCTGCAAATCTGGCGGGGAGCTACGCATCCCGCCAGAACGCTATCACATGATCTTGTCTGAACCCGGAGTTTTCGGGTCATCAACAGGACGTGGAGCCTGCGTTGAGTCGCCGTTACCCACAGCAACTTTCGCCTCTTCCCAACCTGCTGGTGGACGCACTTCGCGGCGTGCCATCAGATCGCTGATTTGCGGTGCATCAATGGTCTCATACTTCATCAGCGCGTCTTTCATCGCATGAAGGATGTCCATGTTTTCATTCAGAATACGGCGTGCACGCTGATAGTTGGTATCGATAAGGTGTTTAACTTCCTGATCGATAATGCGCGCCGTTTCATCTGACATGTGTTTTGCTTTCGCCACTGAACGACCGAGGAATACTTCACCCTCTTCTTCAGCGTAAAGCAATGGACCCAGCTTCTCAGAGAAGCCCCACTGCGTAACCATGTTGCGTGCTACGCTGGTTGCCATTTTGATGTCAGATGAAGCACCGGTAGAAACATAGTCAGGACCATAAATGATCTCTTCCGCCAGACGTCCGCCGTAAGCCACAGAAATTCGACTTTCCAGCTTCTGACGGTTGGCGCTGATCTCATCGCCCACTGGCAAGAAGAAAGCCACGCCCAGAGCACGACCACGCGGGATGATGGTGACCTTGTGCACCGGATCGTAACCCGGAACCAGCGTACCGACGATCGCGTGACCCGCTTCATGATAGGCCGTCGATTCTTTCTGCTCTTCGGTCATCACCATGGAGCGACGTTCTGCACCCATCATGATTTTGTCTTTGGCTTTTTCAAACTCAACCATCGAAACCACACGCTTGTTGCCGCGAGCAGCAAACAGCGCAGCTTCGTTGACCAGGTTAGCCAAATCCGCACCGGAGAAGCCAGGCGTACCACGTGCGATGACTGAAGGATCCATATCAGTTGCCAGCGGCACACGACGCATATGGACTTTCAGAATCTGCTCACGACCACGCACGTCTGGCAGACCGACGACAACCTGACGGTCAAAGCGGCCTGGACGCAGCAGCGCCGGGTCAAGTACGTCTGGACGGTTAGTTGCCGCGATAACGATGATGCCTTCATTACCTTCAAAGCCATCCATCTCAACCAGCATCTGGTTCAGCGTTTGTTCACGTTCATCGTGACCACCGCCTAAACCTGCGCCACGCTGACGGCCAACCGCATCGA
Source organism: Enterobacter sp. Sphag1F (assembly GCF_014193275.1). NCBI lineage: Bacteria > Pseudomonadati > Pseudomonadota > Gammaproteobacteria > Enterobacterales > Enterobacteriaceae > Enterobacter > Enterobacter sp. Sphag1F. Next base: position 317,807 of record NZ_JACHZD010000003.1, read on the forward strand.
TTTCATCGATAAAGATGATGCACGGCGCAGCTTTCTTCGCTTGTTCGAACATGTCACGCACACGAGATGCACCAACACCGACAAACATTTCAACGAAGTCAGAACCGGAAATAGTAAAGAACGGTACTTTGGCTTCGCCAGCAATCGCTTTCGCCAGCAGCGTTTTACCGGTACCCGGAGGGCCGACCATCAGGACGCCTTTCGGGATTTTACCGCCCAGTTTCTGGAAACGGCTCGGCTCACGCAGATACTCAACCAGCTCACCCACTTCTTCTTTGGCCTCATCACAACCGGCCACGTCAGCAAAAGTGGTTTTGATCTGATCTTCGGTCAGCATGCGGGCTTTGCTCTTGCCGAAGGACATCGCGCCCTTGCCGCCGCCGCCCTGCATCTGCCGCATAAAGAAGATCCACACGCCAATCAGCAGCAGCATTGGGAACCATGAGATGAAGATGGAAGCCAGCAGGCTTGGTTCTTCAGGCGGTTCGCCAACTACTTTGACGTTTTTGGTCAACAGGTTATCGAGTAACTTAGGATCGTTGACGGGGATATAGGTGGTGTATTTATTGCTGTCTTTTTTGACAACGTTAATCTCACGCCCGTTAATTCGTGCCTCGCGGACCTGATCTTGGTTCACTTCCGATAGGAAAGTTGAATAATCAACCCTACGGCCATTCGACTCGCTGGGCCCAAAGCTCTGGAATACAGACATCAGCACGACCGCGATGACTAACCAGAGAATCAGGTTTTTCGCCATGTCACTCAAGGGATTAACCTCATATTACAACGATGTTAACAGACAGCGTAGGGTACTATAGTTCCTTCATACCTGGAATCGCAGTGCGGATGATTTTGCTTGTTTACCCTGAAACTCAGAATTACACATCAGAGTAAACGCATTGGTCGTCTTGCTTTGATTCCGGCAATTCGGGCTAAAGTTTGCGCCCCGTCGCCACAATGTACACTTCGCGCGAACGTAATCGCGAAGCGTCCGGCTTACGAATTTTCACTTTCGTAAACAGGGAGCGAATTTCCCGCAGGTATTCATCGAAGCCATCTCCCTGAAACACTTTCACGACAAAACTGCCGCCTGGGGCCAGGATATCCCGACACATTTCCAGCGCCAATTCTACCAAATACATCGAACGTGGAATATCAACCGCAGGTGTACCGCTCATGTTGGGTGCCATATCAGACATCACCACCTGCACCTTTTGGTCGCCTACGCGCTCCAGTAAGGCGTTAAGTACCGCCTCATCTCGAAAATCGCCCTGCAAAAAATCAACGCCGACAATTGGATCCATTGGTAACAGATCGCAGGCGATGATACGACCACTTGATCCGATAAGTTGAACCACATATTGCGACCAACCGCCGGGTGCCGCACCGAGATCAACAACTGTCATCCCGGGTTTGAAAATCTTGTCACCCTGCTGAATTTCTTCAAGTTTAAACCAGGCACGCGAACGTAACCCTTTTTTCTGTGCCTGCAGCACATATTTATCGCTAAAGTGTTCCTGTAGCCAGCGACTGGAACTGGCCGAACGCTTTTTACCCGTCATAATTTTTCCAATTAAATCGTCATCGTAGCGATAAATCAGCACGCAATGGTCGCGTTGATTTGGCGATATACCCGAGATGGCGGTAGAATGAACCGTTTTCAATCCCTGAGTAAGCAAAAAATACGATGAATCTGAGTACCAAACAAAAACAGCACCTGAAAGGCCTTGCCCATCCGCTTAAGCCGGTTGTCATGCTGGGCGGTAATGGCCTGACCGAAGGCGTGCTCGCCGAAATCGAACTGGCGCTCGAGCATCACGAATTGATCAAGGTAAAAATTGCCTCGGAAGATCGTGAAACTAAGCAGCTGATCGTGGACGCTATCGTGCGTGAGACTAAAGCAGGCAACGTACAGGTAATCGGCAACACGCTGGTGCTGTATCGCCCTGCCAAAGAGCGTAAAATTACTCTTCCGCGTTAATCATGCCTTTAAAGGCGGCGACGGGCAAAGAAAGTGCCACGCTCCTGCATGTGATAAAAGGCCGCAATGCGGCCTTTTTCCTTTCTTTACAAAATGCAGCGACATATTGCAAAGCGTAGCAATATCTTAAAGGTATTCCACCTTCAGGACTTCATATTCCACATCCCCGCCCGGGGTTTTCACAATCGCGACATCGTCTGCTGATTTTCCAACCAATCCACGCGCCATCGGCGAATTCACTGAAATCAGGTTCTGTTTGAAGTCCGCTTCATCGTCACCCACGATGCGATAGGTGAACTCTTCATCCGTATCCACATTCAGGATGGTCACGGTAGCGCCAAAAATCACGCGACCGGTTTTCGGCATGGCAGTCACATCAATGACTTGCGCATTGGAAAGCTTGGCTTCGATCTCCTGAATACGACCCTCGCAGAAACCCTGTTCTTCGCGAGCCGCATGATATTCGGCATTCTCTTTCAAATCGCCGTGCTCACGGGCTGTGGCGATGGAGGCGATAATGCGCGGACGCTTCACGGATTTCAGTTCGTTCAGCTCTTCGCGTAGCTTCTCAGCGCCTTTCAACGTCATCGGAATCTGATTCATTTTGGCTCCTCGTCATCTATCCTGGTTAACGGCGTCATCCTGACCGGTGACAGCAGAAACTGCTTCTGCGGCGCGTTACCTCTTTTCACAAGCAAAAGAAGCCTGACCGGGAAAGCTTTCCGGGTCAGGTTCGGTTTTGCATTTTGATACGTATTTTACCCCAGAGTTCCCTGTGGGTCATCGTTTACTTTGCACCGTCCGGGGACGTAGTATTGACGCCCTCACCCGTCAGTTACCGCGAGATTATGCGATTTTCACGACTTGTTACCGGATTAACCTGTGCGTTTATGCTGCAGGCACAAGCAGCCCCCGTTGATGAATACATGCAGTATTTGCCAGACGGCGCAAACCTGGCGCTGATGGTACAAAAAGTGGGCGCATCCACCCCGATAATCGATTATCACGGCAAACAGATGGCGTTACCGGCCAGCACCATGAAAGTGGTGACAGCGCTGGCGGCTTTGTTAGAACTCGGGCCCGATTTCCGTTTCCAGACCACCATGGAGACCAAAGGTGCGGTTAACGATGGCACCTTGAATGGCGATTTAGTGGCGCGTTTTGGCGGCGATCCTACGCTGGGCCGCCAGGATTTGCGCAACATGGTTGCCGCGCTGAAAAAGCAGGGCATCACGCATATCAAGGGCAACCTGGTGATCGACACCTCGGTGTTCGCCAGCCACGATATGGCGCCAGGCTGGCCGTGGAACGATCTGACGCAGTGCTTCAGCGCGCCGCCGGGCGCGGCAATCGTCGATAAAAACTGTTTCTCGGTTTCGCTGTATAGCGCCAATACGCCGGGCGAAAACGCCTTTGTGCGTATCGCTTCCTATTATCCGGCGCACATGTTTAGTCAGGTGCGCACCATTGGTCGCAACAGCGGTGACGGACAATATTGCGAGCTGGATGTCGTACCAGGTGAGCTCAATCGCTACACCTTAACCGGCTGCATGCGCCAACGTTCAGAGCCGCTGCCGCTGGCATTTGCCGTGCAGGATGGTGCTGCGTGGGCCGGTGAGATTCTTAAAGCCGAATTGCGCGCCGCCGACATTGATTACAGCGGGCATCTGGTTCGCCAGGCGCAAGTGACATCGCCAGGCACCGTGTTGGCTTCGACCCAATCTGCGCCGCTGCATACGCTGCTGCACACCATGCTGAAGAAGTCGGACAATATGATTGCCGATACCGTGTTCCGCACCATCGGCCATCACTACTTCAACGTGCCGGGCACCTTCCGCGCGGGTTCGGATGCGGTACGTCGCATTCTGCGCGAAAAAGCCGGTGTCGATCTCGGCAACAGCATTCAGGTCGATGGTTCCGGCCTGTCGCGTCATGACCTGATCGCGCCAGACACCATGATGCAAGTACTGCAATACATTGCGAAAAATGATTCAACGCTGAATTACATTTCGATGTTGCCGCTGGCCGGTTACGACGGCACGCTGCAATATCGCGGCGGTCTGCACGAAGCAGGACTGGATGGCAAAGTATCGGCGAAAACCGGTTCGCTGCAGGGCGTCTATAATCTGGCAGGATTCATCACCACTTCCAGTGGCGCACGCGTCGCCTTTGTCCAGTTCCTGTCCGGCTATGCTGTGCCGCCGGAAGATCAGAAAACGCGCCGCATCCCGCTGGTACGTTTTGAGAGCCGCCTCTATACGGATATCAACAAGAACAACTGATGAAACTGCTAATTGTTGAAGATGACGCACTATTGCAATCGGGCCTCGCGCAGGCACTAAGCTCGCAGGGCTACGCCATCGACTGCGCCAGCACGGCCGCAGAGAGCAATGCGCTGCTGCGTAGCGGGCAATACAGCCTGATCGTGCTCGATCTCGGCTTGCCGGATCGCGATGGTGCTTCGCTGCTGCGTCAGTGGCGACGCGACGGCATTGCGGTGCCAGTTTTGATCCTCACTGCGCGCGATGCGCTGGAGGATCGCGTTGATGGTCTGGATGCCGGCGCTGATGATTATCTGGTGAAGCCGTTTGCGCTGGTTGAGCTGCAGGCGCGTGTGCGAGCGCTGATTCGCCGTTATCAGGGCCACAGCGATAACCTGCTGCAGCAAGGCGATCTGACGCTCAATCTCAGTTCGCAGCAGGTCTTGCTGGAAGCGATCCCGCTGGAGATCACGCCAAAAGAGTTCGCGTTGCTCACCCGCTTACTGATGCGCGTGGGGCAAAACGTGCACCGCGAAACGCTGCAGCAGGATCTCTACAGCTGGAATGACGATCCCGGTTCCAACACCCTTGAAGTTCATATCCACAATTTACGTCGCAAGCTCGGGAAAGATCGCATAAAAACCGTGCGCGGCGTAGGTTACCGTCTGGAAATCCGCGAATGAACAGCATGCGTCAGCGGTTACTGATTATGCTGGCGCTGATTCTCCTCACCTGTCAGGTGATGAGCGCCATCTGGCTGTGGCATGAAAGCCGCGAGCAGATCAGTTTTTTGGTCAACGAAACGCTCACGGCTCAGGCGCGTAACGACCGCGTGGAAAATGAGATTCGTGAGGCGATTGCCTCGTTGCTGCTGCCTTCCTTAGTGATGGTCGCCCTCACCTTGCTGCTGTCGTTTTGGGCGATAAACTGGATTATCCGTCCGCTGAAATCGCTGCAAGACAGCCTTGCGCATCGTTCAGCGGATAATCTAACGCCATTGCCGATCTACTCCGAAATGGATGAGATCGTGGCGGTAACCACTTCGATCAACCAACTGTTTTCACGCCTCGATCACACCTTACAGCAGGAACGCCTGTTTACCGCCGATGCCGCGCACGAGTTGCGTACGCCGCTGGCCGGATTGCGCCTGCATCTCGAGCTGCTCCACCAGCAGAACGTGCCGCAGAGCGAGATGCTGATTGAACGCATCGATCAGCTGATGCACACCGTGGAACAGCTTTTAATGTTATCGCGCGCCGGACAAGCGCTGGCGGGCGGTCACTATCAGCAGTTGCAGTGGCAACAAGACATCATGCAGCCGCTGAAACCAGAAATGGCCGAGATGTATCAACAGCGTCAGCAAATCCTGCACTGGCCGCAGAATAACGATGTGCCGCAGCAAGGCGAAGCGGTGCTGCTGCGCCTGATGCTGCGCAATCTGCTGGAAAACGCCTCGCGCTACAGCCCGGAAGGCAGTGAAGTCGCAGTGAAGATGCAGCAGGACAAGCAGCAGGTGATTATTGAAGTGTGGGATCAAGGTCCGGGCATTGAAGCCGCCGCGGCGGAAGAGCTGACGCAGGCGTTTCGTCGTCGCGATCAGCGTTACGGTGGCAGCGGTTTGGGTCTGAATATCGTACTGCGCATCGTGCAGATGCATCGCGGCAGGCTGGAATTGGTCAATCGTGAAGATCGCAGCGGGCTGATTGCCCGCTGCTATTTACCGCATCAACTAATTGGCTAAACGCCGTTAGAAGTGGGTATTCAGGCTCATAAAGTAAGTACGACCGGATTCGTTGTAAGTATTGGCGCCGGCACCATACAGATAAGAGTTGGTGTTGGCGTTACCGGTGGTTTGCGCATTACCTTCGCGATAGTGACGTTTATCGAACAGGTTATCGATGCCCACCGTGACGCTGGCGTACTTGTTGATATCGTAAGTACCGCTCATGCCGATAATTGAGTAAGGACTCACTTTATCCGTTGCGCTGCCGGTAGAAAGATTCCCTTTGTAATCATACTTCTTCGGCGTCTGCGTGCCGTACCAGGTCAGCGTGGTTTGCAGCGACAGATCCTGCGTCGCCTGCCAGCTCAGCGTCGAGTTCAGCGTGTACTCCGGAATCACCGATAAACGATCGCCGGTCTCTTTGTTCTTACTCTGCAGCATATAAGTGAAGTTATTGTTCCACGTCACGCTGTCGGAGAACGGCACGTTGACGGTGCCTTCCAGCCCTTCCACCACCGCTTTCGGTACGTTTTCCCACTTATAAATATCGGTGGTGCCATTGGACGCTTTGCTGACTGGCGAGTAACCGGCTTCGATCTTGTTACGATAATCGTTGCGGAACCAGGTCAAACCGGCCTGATAACCTTCGTGTTTCCACTCCAGCCCGATCTCTTTGTTGATGCTGTTTTCTGCTTTCAGATCGCTGTTGCCTTGCAGATAACAGGCGCCGGTGCTGGCCGCACAACCCTGACCATTGCTGTACAACAGATAGTTCGGGTTGGTTTGATACAGGCTCGGCGCTTTGTAAGCGCGTCCAATCCCCATCTTCAGCGTGAAGTCATCGCCCAAACCTTGCGACAGGTTGAGCGACGGGCTCCAGTTATTGCCAACAATTGAGTGATGATCGAAACGCAGGCTTGGCGTCAGCATGGTGCTGTCGGTCAGCTCCATGTTGTCTTCCGCAAACAGCGAGAAAATCTCTGCCTGTGAATAGGGACTGCGGCCGGTGTTATCGATGCCCGGCACCGAACCGTAGTTCGCCGCCTGCGTGTTGGAAGAACCGTCTTTCATGCGCTGCTGGTTCCATTCGGTACCCAGCGTCGCGGTTTGGTTAAACAGCAGCTCAAACGGAATGCTGACTTCGCTATGCAGCAGCACGTCATCCAGTTGGATGGTGTTGAAACCGCTGTTGGAGAAGATGCCTTCGGTGCCGCCGGCCAAACCTTCATTGATGCGCGAGTTGCGGGTTTTCTCGTAGCGCGCGTAGGTGTTGGTGCTGACGCCGTTATCCCATGCGCCGGTCCATTTCAATGAAATGTTCTGGCGATACAGTCGGTTAGTTTCGTCACCGTACATGCTTTTCACCAGCGCGCTGGTGTTGGTGTTCTGCGTGTCACCCGCATACAGATTGCCCTGACGGCTGAAACCGCCCTGCAGCTCCAGCGTCTGCATCGGCGCAAACGCCCAGCTCAGCAATGCATTGATATCTTTATTAACCGAGCCTTCACGACCCGCCGGATAGCTGCCCGCATAGGTTCCGGTACGTGCAGCCGCATGCCCTTCGTTGATGTCATAGGCATCGGCCTGGGTTTTGGCTAAACCGCCGTACAAACGGAAGTTGAAATCATCGCCCAGCGGCCCTTCGAGACTGAAGTTGGTGCGCTTGGTCGCGCCTTCCGCTTTATGTTCCGGCACGTTGAAATAGGTGTTCCAGGAACCGTGCCACTGCTGATCGGTCTGTTTTTTGGTGATGATATTCACCACGCCGCCCGCTGCACCGTTGCCGTAACGCACCGCTGCCGGTCCGCGAATCACGTCGATGTGATCGATCATCTCCGGCGGCACCCAGTTGGTATCGCCACGCGTATCACGTTCACCACGCCAGCCAAGGCGCACCGAATTGCGGCTGGTGATCGGCATGCCATCCACCATGATCAGGGTGTTTTCCGGGCCCATGCCGCGAATATCGATCTGGCGATTGTTTCCGCGCTGGCCGCTGGTGGAGTTGCCGGTCAGGTTAACGCCAGGCATGGTACGGATAATTTCGGATACATCGCGTGCTGGCGGATGTTTTTTGATCTCGTCGGCGGTAATGGTTGAAACGCCCGGCGCTTGCAGGTTCTGCTGCTGCGCGGTGACCATCAAGGTGCCGCCGTCCATTGATTGTGCGTCAGTGGTGCTGGCTGAGGTTTTGCTGGAAGAAGTCTCTTCTGCCCAGGCGCTGCTGGAAAGCAGTGAGGCGCTGAGCCCCAGTTCAATCAGAATGGCTAATGATAACCGTGAGTAATTTTTCATTTTATACGTTCCTGGATGGCCAGCGAAAAGCCGTTGGATGCTTAACTGGCGAGCCGGTGAGAAGATCCCTGTCCATATCGCGCCCAGTTCCAGACCCTTCAAACCATCCGTAGCGCAACCTTACCGAACGGTAAGCATCAGGCGGAACAGGCGTGCTCATTTTTGAGCGCAGTCACCCTATTGCAAATGCAAATTATTATCAATAGTATTATTCATCAAGCTTATGTAAATCTCCGCGTAAACACCGACTGGCAGCCCTATGACCTGGCGAAATGATGTAACCGGCAGTGAAGCCTGGTGGCAGGCGCAACAATCCCAAGGCATTCCCCGCATTGAGTTAGCAGACGATGGCCAATGCCAGGTCACCTTCTTCTGGCGTGACCCGCAAGGCGATGAAACGCAATCGTCGACCCAGCGCGTGTGGATCAACATCACCGGCGTGACCGATCACCACCAGCGCCGCCCGCCGCAGTCGTTAATGCGTGTGAGTGGCACTAACGTCTGGTATTGGCAGACTTCGCTGCCCGCCAACTGGCGCGGCAGTTACTGTTTGATGCCCGATGAACAGGCCACCGACTTCACCGGCGTTGCCGAGATGTCCACACTGCGCAACTGGTGGCGCGACAAATTCCCGACGGCGCAGGCCGATCCTTTGAATCACTTACGTGGCTGGTCCGGTGGTCGCGGCATGGTCGTATCGCCGCTGCATCTGCCGCACGCGCCCAATCAACAACTGTGGCAAGCGGTGGATCACGGCACAGCGCCAGCCATTGAACTGCAACAGCAGCAATGGGATAGCGCACTATTAGGCAACAGTCGCAAGGTATGGATTTACACCACCGGCGAGGCCAACCCCGCAAAGCGTCCGCTGGCCATCATGCTCGACGGGCAATTCTGGGCGCACAGCATGCCGATTGCCGGACCGCTGCAGCAGCTCACCGATGCCGGTTCTTTGCCGCCAGCGGTATATCTGTTTATCGACATCATCGACAGCGAACACCGCAGCCGCGAGCTGCCGTGCAACGCGCAGTTTTGGCAAGCCATGCAGCAAGAACTGTTACCGCAAATCGCACAATCAACGCCTTATCGCCAGCAGGCGGACAGCACCATCGTCGCCGGACAAAGCTTTGGCGGCCTGGCGTCGGTGTTTGCCGCACTGCACTGGCCGGAAACTTTCGGCAACGCGCTCAGCTTGTCCGGGTCCTTCTGGTGGCCGGAACGCGGCAATCCGCACGGCTGGCTGCTGCAGGCGCTGGATAGCGGTCTCGCGCCGCGCCAACCGCTGCGTTTCTGGCTCGAAGCCGGCAAACGCGAAGGCTTGATTATCCAAGCTAATCAACAACTTCAACAGCAGCTTAGCGCTGCCGGCTATCAGGTAAATTACCAGCCGGTGGAAGGCGGCCATGACGCGCTCTGTTGGCGCGGCGGCCTGCTGAATGGCCTGCAAGCGCTGTGGAGCAAACCGGAGCATCCATGTCCGAATCTCTGATGAACATGCCTATGACCGACCAAAAAACCTTGCCGTTAGTCGCGGCACAGCCCGGCATCTGGATTGCCGATCAGCTGTCACCGCACCACAACGCTTACGCAGTGGCGCACTTTGTCGAACTGCGCGGTGAGATTGATAGCGCCCTGTTGGCCCAGTCGATCGTGGCGGGCATGCAGGAAGCCGACACGCTGAACATGGCATTTGGCGAAGTGGAAGGCGAAGCGTTGCAGTGGCCGCAGCCACACTCCTTTAGCCTGCCGCAGATTGTCGATTTGCGTGCTGAGGCCGATGCGCCCGCCACAGCGCGTGCGCTGATGCGTGACGACATGAATGGCGATCTGCGCGTATTAAGCGGCGCAAAACTGTGGCATCACCGCCTGTTCCGTCTCGACGATCAGCATTGGTTTTGGTATCAGCGCTATCACCATTTGGTAGTGGATGGCTTCAGCTTTACCGCGTTGACGCGCCGCATCGCCAATCTCTATACCGCAGCCGTACAGCAGCAAGCCGCTGAACCGACGCCGTTTATTCCGTTTAGCGAAGTGGTGGACGAGTATCAGCGCTATCGTGAATCCTCCTCCTTTGCGCGTGACAGCCAGTTCTGGCGCGAAAAAGGCGCGGCGCTGCCTTCACCAGCTTCGCTCTCGCCGCTGCCGCTCGCCGGACAAAATGCCAGCACCGATCTGCTGCGCCACAGCGTTACGCTGGATCGCAGCACCTTCCAGACGCTGGTTCAGCAGCATCCGCACGCCAGCGCCGCCGATCTCGCCTTTGCGCTGGTAGCGCTGTGGCTGGCGCGTCTCAGCGGGCAAAACGACTTTGCCGCCGGTTTCATCTTTATGCGCCGTATCGGCTCGGCCGCCTTGTGCGCCACCGGCCCGGTGATCAACGTATTGCCGATGGCGGTACATTACGATCCAACGCAACCGATCAGCGCGCTCGCCGCCCAGCTGGCGGGCGAAGTGAAAAAGATGCGTCGTCATCAGCGCTATGACGCTGAGCAGGTGCAGCGCGATCTCGGCCGTCTCGGCGATGGCGATCCGCTGTATGGACCGGTGATCAATCTGAAGATGTTTGATTACCAACTCGATTTCGCTGGCGTGGAAGGCATTACGCATCAGCTGGCGTCAGGCCCGGTGCGCGATCTGGAAATCGCCATCTATATCAGCGAGCACGGTGAACTGACGCTGGAGCTGCTGGCGAATGCCGAACGCTACAGCGAACAAACTTTGCAACGTCACGCCAGCCGCTTTGCTCTGCTGCTCGATCAGCTGGCGCAACAGCCGCTACGGCCGTGCGGCGAACTCGACCTGCTCACCGCCGAAGAACATGCGCAGATTGCCGCGATCAACCAAACCGCCTATCCGCTGCCAGCTGAAACGCTCGCTTCCCTGTTAGCGCAACAGGCGGCGCGTACGCCCGATGCACCAGCGCTGGCCGACGCACAGCATCAGCTTAGCTACCGCGAAATGCAGCAGCAGGTGTTTGCGCTGGCCGCCGATCTCAGCGCCGCAGGCGTGCAGCGTGGCGATATTGTCGCCGTGGCGCTGCCGCGTTCGGTGCAGCTCTCGCTGGCGCTGCAGGCGATTGTTTCGCTCGGTGCCGCCTACTTGCCGCTCGATACCGGATACCCGGATGGCCGTTTGCAGCTGATGTTAGAGGACGCCGCGCCGAAAACGCTGATCACCTCCGCGGCGCTCAGCGCGCGCTTCAGCGCCATCGCGTCGGTCAATCAGTTGCATTTTGATGTGCTGTATAACAACCCGCATGCGCCGCAGCCGGCCAGCGAGCCGACGCCGCAGGATGGCGCCTACATCATTTACACCTCAGGTTCGACCGGTCGACCTAAAGGCGTGCTGGTGGGACATGAAGCCATCGTCAATCGCCTGTTGTGGATGCAGGATCGCTATCCGCTGCAAGCCGATGATGTGGTGCTGCAGAAAACCCCGAGCAGCTTCGACGTTTCGGTGTGGGAATTCTTCTGGCCGCTGCTGGTCGGTGCGCAGTTGGTGATGGCACCGCCAGAAGCCCATCGCGACCCGGAAGCGCTACAGCAGTTGTTTGCCCGCTACCAAGTCACCACCACGCATTTCGTCCCCTCAATGCTGGCGGCCTTTGTCGCGGCGCTGGATGATCAACCGGCGATTGCCTGCTGCGCCAGCCTGCGCAACGTGTTCTGCAGCGGTGAAGCGCTGCCAACGGATTTATCGCGCGAGTGGGAAAAACTGACGCGCGTGCCGCTGCATAATCTGTATGGCCCCACCGAAGCGGCGGTGGATGTCAGCTGGTATCCGGCGTTTGGTGATGCATTGGCCGCGGTCGAAGGTGCCAGCGTGCCGATTGGTTTTCCGGTGTGGAATACCGGCCTGCGCATCCTTGATGCCCGCATGCAGCCGGTGCCGCCGGGCGTGGCGGGCGATCTCTACTTAACCGGCGTGCAACTGGCGCATGGCTACCTTGGCCGTCCCGATCTCACCGCCAGCCGCTTTATCGCCGATCCTTTTGTGCCCGGCGAACGCATGTATCTTACCGGCGACGTAGCGCGCTGGCTGGATAACGGCGCGGTGGAATATCTCGGCCGCAGCGACGATCAGCTGAAGATTCGCGGTCAGCGCATCGAACTGAATGAAATCGATCATGTGCTCAGCGCGCAGCCCGGCATTGAACAGGCGGTCACACACGCGGTGGTACTCGGTGGCACAGCGGCGCAAGGTGATGCGCGCCAGCTGGTCGGCTACGTGATTGCAGAGCAGCCGGTTGATAGCGACGCGCTGCGTCAGGCGCTGGCGCAACGCTTGCCCGCGCATATGGTGCCGGTGGCAATTGTGCAGCTCGATGCCTTCCCGCTCAGCAGCAACGGCAAACTGGATCGTAAAGCGCTGCCGTTGCCGGAATCTGCTGGCGTCAGCGCTGGACGTGCCCCGCTCGCCGGGCTGGAAACCACCTTAGCCAATGCTTTCTGTCAGCTGCTGGCGCGTGAGGAAATCAGCGCGCAGGATGACTTTTTCGCCCTCGGCGGCCATTCGCTGCTGGCGATGCGCTTAGCGGCGCAGTTGCGCCGTGAACTGCAACAGCCGGTCTCGGTGGGGCAAATCATGGTGGCATCGACGGTGGAGAAACTGGCAACGCTGCTCAGTGATACGCAATCACATCAGCAAGCCGGTTTCGAAGCGGTGCTGCCGCTGCGTAAGAGCAACGGACCGACGCTGTTCTGTTTCCATCCGGCGTCGGGTTTTGCCTGGCAGTTCAGTATCCTGCAGCGTTATCTCGATCAACGCTGGTCGCTGGTGGGCATTCAGTCGCCGGATATCGACAGCCCGCTGAACCAAAGTGCACATCTGGATGAGGTGTGCGACGCCCATCTGCAAACCCTGCGCGAGGTGCAGCCGCACGGACCTTACTATTTCCTCGGCTATTCGCTGGGCGGAACTTTGGCACAAGGCATCGCCGCACGGCTGGAAGCGGCAGGTGAAGAAGTGGCGTTCCTTGGCCTGCTGGATACCTGGCCGCCGGAAACGCAAAACTGGGATGAGAAACGCGGCGAGAACGTGCTGGATCCGGCGGTGCTGGAAGAGGTGAATCGCGAGCGCGAGCAGTTTATCGCCGCGCAGCGTCATCAGGCCGGTGAAGAGATGCGTGCGATGTTCGATACCATCGAAGCCAACTACGCCAGCTCGGTGCGCCTGCTGGCAACGGCCCGCAGCGCCCGTTTCAACGGTCGCGCCACGCTGTTCCTCGCCGAGCAGACGCAGCAGCCTGGACAAGATGCGCGCCGCGCCTGGGCGCCGTATGTCGGTGAACTGGAGGTGTGGCCGATGGATTGCGCTCACGTGGAGATCATTTCACCGCAGATGTTTGAGCAGATTGGGCCGTTGTTGCAGGAGTTATTGGGATAATTTGAAAGAAGGTCGCCATTCATGGCGACCTCCTCAATTACTCCCGCGCCCCAGCGGCACTATCATCGGCGTATGCGCCACCGGGTCTTCCACAATCACGCAGCGCAAACCGTACACCTGCTCGATCAACTCGGGCGTGACGATCTCCGACGGCTTCCCTTCGGCAACGATCTTGCCGTAACGCATCGCTATCAAATGCGTGGCATAGCGACAAGCGTGATTGAGATCGTGCAGCACCACTACCAGCGTACGACCATGCTGCTGATTAAGATCCTGCATCAATTCCAGCAGCTCAATTTGATGGGTGATATCCAGCCAGGTGGTCGGTTCATCCAGCAGCAGTAATGGCGTTTCCTGCGCCAAAACCATGGCAATCCACACGCGCTGGCGCTGACCGCCTGATAACGTATCCACCGACTGCTGCGCCAAATCGGCCACGCCGGTGGCGCGCATCGCGTTCTGCACCGCCGCTTCATCTTCCGCACGCCAGCGCCCAAACAGCGCCTGATGCGGATAGCGTCCGCGCGCCACCAGCTCGGTGACGCTAATGCCCGCTGGCGCGTTGGAACTTTGCGGCAGCAGGCCCAGACGCCGCGCCACCTCTTTAGTGGGATAGCTGGCAATGGCCGCGCCATCCAGCAACACCTCACCTTTCAGCGGCGTATGCAGGCGACTCAGCGTACGCAGCAGCGTCGATTTGCCGCAGGCGTTGGGGCCGATAATCACCGTCAGCTCACCTTGCGGAATCGCCACCGACAGATTCTCTGCCACCACCTTTTTGTCGTAGCCCAGCGTCAGGCTATCGCCGCGCAGACGTGAAGGGATCTCGGTCATTGGCGTCGCGCCTCCCGCACCAGTAAAGCAATCAGATAAAGTCCACCGAGGATGACGGTTATCACGCCAACCGGTAATTGATAAGGCAGGAACAGATGCTGTGCGGCGAAATCTGCGGCTATCAGCAGCAGCGCGCCGCACAACGCCGCCAGCGGCAAGGCACCTTTGACGCCGCCGCCGAGACGACGGGCGATCTGCGGTGCCAGCAGCGCGACAAACGAAATCGGCCCGACCAGCGCGGTAGACGCCGCCGTAAGCACCACGCCAATCAGCATCAGCCACATGCGGCTGCGCTCCACCGGCACACCGAGCGCGCAGGCGGTATCATCGCCCATCTCCAGCAAACTCATCCGCCGCGCCAGCAGCGCCATCAGCAGTAACGCCAGCAGCAGCACCGCAATCACCGGCGGCGTTTTCGCCCAGGTAATGCCGTTGAGCGATCCGGCGCTCCACAAGCCCGCACTCAACGCCGACTCCAGCGAGGCACTGATAATCAGCCATGAATTCAACGCCATTAGCAGCGCACGCACGCTGATGCCGACGATTATTAGCCGGAAGGTTTCCACGCCGTTGCGCCAGGCAAACAGATAGACCAGCGCCGCCGTGGCGATGCCGCCAATCAAGGCTGCGCCAGTCATCGCCGTGATGCTTTGATTGAACAGCACCAGCGCTACCAGCACGCCGCTGTAAGCGCCGGTGTTGAAGCCAAGAATGTCCGGGCTGCCGAGCGGATTGCGCAGCAGCGACTGGAAAATCGCGCCGCTGATGCCTAACGCCGCACCAATCAACAGCGCCATCAGCACGCGCGGCAAGCGCCACTCCAGCACGATCAGCTTGACGTTGCTGGCGCCCTGCCCGAGCAGAATTTGCCAGATCTGTTCACTGCTGATCTGCAATGCGCCGCGCGTCATCGCCAGCCAGGCCAGCAGAGCGCAGGCGCACAGCAGCCAAAGCGTATGAAGCCAGAGACGACGCGTCATATTGCACCCCGGCCCAATTTACGGCGCACCAGCACAATCAGCATCGGCGCACCGAGCATCGCCGTAACGATGGAAACCCGCAGCTCGCCCGCCACCAGCAGGCGGCCAAGAATATCGGCGGCGAGCAGCAGAATCGGCGTGACCAGCGCGGTCGCGGGCAGCATCCAGCGGTGATCGTTACCCACCAGCCAGCGGGCAAAGTGCGGCGTCATCAAACCAACAAAGGCTATCGGGCCGACCGCCGCTGTGGCTGCGCCGCACAGCAGCGCAATCGCCAATAGGCCAAGCAGTTGGGTGCGCGCCACTCGCGTACCGAGCGCGGTCGCCATGTCGCCGCCCATACTCAAACTGTTTAGCGCCTGCGACAGCGCAATGGCCACCATGCTGCCGATCAGCACCGCCGGGAACAGCGTGCGCAGCGTGGAGAAGTTGCGAATATCCAGCGAACCACTGTGCCAGAAGCGCAGATGATCGTAGATGTCAGGATTGAGCAGCGACAGGCCAGAAGTTAATCCATCCAGCACCGCGCCCAGTGCCACGCCGGCCAGCGTCAGACGCACCGGATTGACGCGCCCGCCGCCAATCGCGCCGGTCATCGCCACCAGCACGGAAGCCAACAGCGCGCCGCCAAAGGCGAAGCCGAGCCAATCTACCGGCGAGTCAGCACCGAACAGCGCAATGCCAATTACTACCGCGAAACCGGCTCCGGCGTTAACGCCAAGAATGCCGGGATCGGCCAGCGGATTACGCGTCAGGCTCTGCATTAATGCACCGGCGAGGCCGAGCGCCACGCCCGCCAGCAAACCGGCCAGCGTACGGGGCAGGCGCGCGTCACGCACAATGACGCACTCCGCGCTGTTACAGGAGGTGGTAAGCGAATGATAAACATCGGGAAGCGGTATTGATTTTGCCCCCAGCATTAAGCTGAGCGCGATGAGGAGCAAGAGCAGAATCCCTGAGCCTGCTAATGCACGAATCTGGCGCATAGCGTTCTAAACCTTCACTGTTCAACGTCGTCGCATGCGCGATGTAACTTGATAATGGTTATCGTTATTACTCGCGTTTAGCTATGTTACCATGACTCGCCTCGCGGACGATGAGGAAAATTGGTGCAATAAGGCGAACACATGAACAAATCTTCCCACTTTATCGATCTCTCACTGCTGAAAACCCATCCGGCTTTTCGCGCGGTGTTTATCGCGCGTTTTATCTCGATTGTCGCACTCGGCATGCTCGCCGTGGCGGTGCCGGTGCAGATCCAGCACATGACAAATTCACCGCTGCTGGTGGGATTGGCGGTGACGCTGGCCGCTGCGGGCATGTTTATCGGCCTGCTCACCGGCGGCGTATTGGCGGATCGCCATGAACGCAAAAAGCTGATTCTGTTTGCCCGATCCACCTGCGGCTTAGGTTTTATCGCGCTGGCTATCAACGCCGCGCTGCCAGAACCCTCTTTAATTGCGGTTTATCTGCTCGGTTTCTGGGATGGCTTTTTCGGCGCGATTGGCGTGACCGCGCTGCTGGCGGCGACGCCCGCGCTGGTCGGCAGGGAAAACATTATGCAGGCGGGCGCGATCACCATGTTGACGGTGCGCTTCGGCTCGATTTTATCGCCGGCGATTGCCGGTCTGGTGATTGCGCATGGCGGCGTAACCTGGAACTACGCCCTCGCCGCCTTCGGCACTTTGCTTACCGTGTTAACGCTGCTGAAGTTGCCGACCTTGCCGCCTCCGCCGCAGCCGCGTGAACATCCGCTGAAATCCCTCGCCGCGGGCGTGCAGTTTCTTTTCGCCAGCCCGATTGTCGGCATGGTGGCGCTGATTGGCGCATTAGTGACGCTGGCCAGCGCGGTGCGCGTGCTCTATCCATCCCTCGCGCCGCATTGGTCCGTAAGCGCGGACCAGCTTGGCCTGATGTACGCCGCCGTACCGCTCGGAGCGGCGATCGGCGCATTCACTAGCGGTAAGCTTAAACACGCCGCGCGTCCCGGACAGCTGGTGCTCGGCAGCGCGATTGCGGCGTTTATCGCGCTGGGTTTGTTTAGTCTGATGCCGAACCTGCCGCTGGCATTAGCCTGTTTAGTCGCCTTCGGTTACTTCAGCGCCATCAACAGCCTGGTGCAGTACGCGATGATTCAGGCATTAACGCCGGATCATCTGTTAGGCCGTATCAACGGCTTGTGGACCGCGCAGAACGTGACCGGCGATGCGATTGGTGCGGCGGTGATTGGTGCGATGGGTTCATGGTTGCTGCCACCGCAGGCCGCCGCCGTGTTTGGCTTTGCGGCGGCGCTGCTGGGCATATTGATGTGGTTGGTGATGGGCCGTTTACGTCGTTACCATCCGCCAGCGCCAGAGCTGGCGGAACAGGCATCATGATTTAACGAACAGCTTTTCCAGACGCGCCAGCAGATTGCTGGCGCTGTAGTAATCGAGACGGAACGAATCGACGCCCAGCTCGTACACCTGCTTGTTCTGCACGGCAGCGTTTTGCGCGAGGAACGGATTGCCTAGCACCGACTGGGTGGTTTTATCGTCAGCGGCAAACAGCAGGAAAGTTTTCCCAGTCAGGCCGCTGGCAACGCTTTCGCCCGATAGCTGAATGATGTCTTTGCGTTGTCCCATGCTGTGCCCCTGCTCAACCGTCGCCGGTGGCGCTGCCAGGGTAAAGCCAAGTTGTTCCAGCAGCTTGCCCTGCGCCGAGGCTGCGGTCCACAGATTGACCGCGCGCCCGCCGCCATTCCACACCATAGCGGAAACCGGCTGCGGTGGCAGCGTGATGGCTTTTTTAAGCGCTGCTTCGCGATCGTCGAAAGCTTTAATGCGCTGCGCCGCCTGCGCTTCGTGACCGGAGGCCTTGCCTAACAGCGTCACAACATCCTGCCAGCTTTTGTCGTCGTAATTGACCACCAACGTCGGTGCAATAGCCGAGAATTGTTCGGCGAGCTTGATGGCAGAATCGTTGCCGGTAGCGCTGACGATGATCAGATCCGGCGCTTGCGCAGCAACCGCTTCGGCATTCGGTTCACCGATGTACAGACGTTGAAGATGCTGCTTTTTGGCAACATCGCTCCACTGACGGAAGAAACCCTGATCGTCAGCCAGGCGACTGTTCGGCGCGGTCGCGCCGGATGCGATGATTGGCGCATCAATAGCCAGCAGCGAGCCAGTTAGCGTGACGCTGGTCGATACAATGCGCTGCGGCGCGTGATTGAGGATGATCGATCCGTTGGCGCCCTGCACGGTGCGCGGCCAACCTTGTTCGGCATGGGCGATGCTGGTGAAAGTCTGGAAAACACATATAAGGGCTGCAATGCCCCAAAAACCGCATTTATTCATAAGTTTTGGTCCACTTTTTAGCATATTGCCCTGCTTAGCGTCAGCGCCTGATTACGTTTAAACGCAGCTGAAATCCCGCGAATGGATTGACACCTTTGCCCAATCGACGTAGGTTACAGGCCCATAATAAAAATGATAATCATTCTTAATAATCTTATCATTTATAGGTGAAAATTATGGTGGAATCTTCCACGTTTGAAAATGCCTGGCTGAAGGATTATTCCGCGCTAAGCCGTGGTTTCCTCTTTACCTCGCCGTGGCGTAGTTTGGCAACGCAAGGATGCTATACCACCATTACCGCGCCGGTAGCAGATGCCGCGTCGCTGGACGGTGATTTCCAACAACAGCTGCGTCAGCATTTTGCGACGGCGAAAAAACAGGGCATCGACAATCCGATTCTGGTCGGTGCGATCCCGTTTGACGTCAGCCAGCCGGCTGCGCTGTTTATTCCTGAGACCTATCAGACGTTTAACCGCGCCGACCTGCAAAACGCGCTGCCGCAAAACGTCAGCGATCTGCCGCAGGTGCGTCGCCGCGCAGCGATACCGGACCACGACGTGTTTACCACCATGGTGGCCGATGCGGTGGCGGCCACGCAGCGCGGCGATCTGGATAAAGTGGTGCTGTCGCGTCTGATGGATATCGTCACCGAACAGCCGGTTGATACCGCCGCACTGATGCAGCGCGTGATTGCGCAGAACCCCAACAGCTACCATTTCCATCTGCCGCTGCCGCAAGGCGGTGCGCTGATTGGCGCCAGTCCGGAGCTGATGCTGCGCAAACAGGGGCGCGATTTTAGCTCTTGTCCGCTGGCGGGTTCGGCGCGGCGCAATCACGACGATGCCCAACAGGATCGTGCTGCAGGCGATACGCTGATGGATTCCGGTAAAGATCGTCATGAGCACAAACTGGTGACCGATGCGATGCGCGACACCTTGCAGCCGCGCAGCCGTTTGCTGTCGGTTCCAACCATTCCATCGCTGATCACCACCGCCACTTTGTGGCATCTCGCCACGCAAATTGACGGTGAAGTGCAGGATGAGCGCGAAAATGCGCTGTCGCTGGCTTGCCTGCTGCATCCAACGCCAGCGTTGAGCGGCTTCCCGCATCAGCGCGCGCAGCAGCTCATTCAGCAGCTGGAGCCTTTTGATCGCCAACTGTTTGGCGGCATCGTCGGCTGGTGCGATAGCCAAGGCAACGGCGAATGGGTCGTCACCATCCGCTGCGGCACCGTGCAGGGTACGCGCGTGCGCCTGTTTGCTGGCGCGGGCATTGTCGCCGACTCCCAACCCGAATCAGAGTGGCGTGAAACCGGCGTGAAGCTGGACACCATGTTGCGCGCCTTTGGACTGCAATAAAGGAAAGAGCATGAGCATTCCCTATACTCGCTGGCCGGACGATCTGGCTGCGCGCTACCGCGAAAAAGGTTACTGGCTGGATGTGCCGATGACCGACATTCTGGCGCGTCATCAGCACAACGATTCCATCGCGGTGATTGATGGCGATCGTCAAATCAGCTATCGCGAAATGGATGTGCTGAGCAGCAATCTGGCCGCCGCGCTGCAGCGTCGTGGTCTGCAAAACGGTGATACGGCGCTGGTGCAGCTTGGCAATGTGGCTGATTTTTATGTCACGGTATTTGCGCTGTTTAAGCTCGGCGTGGCGTCGGTATTCGCCCTGTTCAGCCATCAGCGTACCGAGCTGAGCGCCTATGCGGCGCAGATCGAACCTAAGCTGCTGATTGCCGATCGCACTCACGCGCTGTTTGCTGACGATAGCTTTATCAGCGCGCTATGCGATGCGCAACCTTCACTGCAGCAGGTGATTCTGCGCAACGACAACCAGCCGGAAAACACGCTGGAATCCTTGATGGCGGAAGCTGCGGGTGATTTCGTCGCCACGCCAACCGCCGCCGATGAAGTGGCGTTTTTCCAGCTCTCTGGCGGCAGCACCGGCACGCCGAAGCTGATTCCGCGCACCCACAACGACTATTACTACAGCATTCGCGCCAGTGATGAGATTTGCCACGTGACCGCCGATACGCGCTATCTCATCGCCCTGCCCGCACCGCATAACTTCGCTATGAGCTCACCGGGCTCGCTCGGCGTATTTTATGCCGGTGGTCAGGTGATTCTGGCCGCCGATCCCAGCGCCACGCTCTGTTTCCCGCTGATCGAGAAGCATCAGGTCACCGATACCGGTTTGGTGCCGCCAGCGGTGAGTTTGTGGTTACAGGCGATTCAGGAATGGGGCAGCAATAAACAGCTGGCCTCGCTGCAGCGTATCCAGGTGGGCGGCGCCAAACTGGGCGAAACCCTGGCGGCACGTATTCAGCGCGAAATCGGCTGTCAGCTGCAACAGGTGTTCGGCATGGCCGAAGGTCTGGTGAACTACACTCGCTTTGGCGACGATGAGAAAATTATTCTCACCACGCAAGGCCGCCCGATCTCTGAAGATGATGAAGTGTGGGTCGCCGATGAGCACGGTAATGCGCTGCCAACCGGCACCATCGGTCGCCTGATGACGCGCGGACCCTATACCTTCCGTGGCTACTACAAGAGCCCGGAACATAACGCTGCCAGCTTCGATGCCAACGGATTTTACTGCTCGGGCGATCTGATTGAGATCGACGCGCAGGGCTACATCACCGTGCAAGGGCGCGAAAAGGATCAGATCAATCGCGGTGGCGAGAAGATCGCCGCGGAAGAGATCGAAAACCTGCTACAGCGCCATCCAGATGTGATCCACGCTGCGCTGGTGTCAATGAACGACGAACTGATGGGTGAAAAGAGCTGCGCCTTTATTGTCGCCAGCCAACCGATCAAAGCAGTGGCGCTGCGTCGTCACCTACGCGAATTGGGCGTGGCCGAGTTCAAATTACCTGACCGTATTACCTGCGTAGATGCCCTGCCGCTGACGCCTGTCGGCAAGGTGGATAAAAAACGTTTACGCCAACAGCTTGCCGATCAACAAGCGCAAGCCTGACCTGTTCCGGAGATTGTAATGGCTATTCCAAAACTGAACTCTTACGCGCTGCCTGCAGCGACTGAACTGCCAACCAATAAAGTGAAGTGGGCGGTTGAACCTCAGCGCGCCGCGCTGCTGATTCACGATATGCAGGCTTATTTCCTCAATTTCTGGGGCGAAAACAGCCCGCTGGTTAATCAGGTGGTGGAAAACATCGCTCGCCTGCGCGCTTACTGCAAAGCGCAGGGCATTCCGGTGTTCTATACCGCTCAGCCGAACGAGCAGAGCGATGCCGATCGCGCGCTGCTTAACGACATGTGGGGACCGGGCCTGAACAAACATCCCGATCAGCAGAAGATCGTTGATGCGCTGGCACCGGATCAGGACGATCAGGTACTGACCAAATGGCGTTA
Organism: Enterobacter sp. Sphag1F; assembly: GCF_014193275.1. Classification (NCBI taxonomy): domain Bacteria; kingdom Pseudomonadati; phylum Pseudomonadota; class Gammaproteobacteria; order Enterobacterales; family Enterobacteriaceae; genus Enterobacter; species Enterobacter sp. Sphag1F. The sequence continues at coordinate 339,984 of NZ_JACHZD010000003.1, forward strand.
CAGCGCCTTCGTGCGCTCACCACTGGAATCGATCCTACAGGAGATGGGCCGCGATCAGCTGATCATCACCGGCGTGTACGCGCATATCGGCTGCCTGACCACCGCGACTGACGCCTTTATGCGTAACATCCAGCCGTTTATGGTGGCGGATGCGCTGGCTGACTTCACGCGCGAAGAACACATGATGGCGCTGACTTACACCGCAGGTCGCAGCGGTAAAGTGGTGATGACCGCCGATCTGATGCCGCTGCCGTTGAGCAAAGACGATCTGCGCGCGCTGATTCTGCCGCTGCTGGAAGATGACGATGTGCCAGCAGATGACGAGAACCTGATCGATTACGGTCTGGATTCGGTACGCGTAATGGCGCTGGCGGCGCGCTGGCGTCAGGTGCACAGCGATATCGACTTCGTCAGTCTGGCAAAAAATCCGACCATCGATGGCTGGTGGGCGCTGTTATCAAGGGTGCCGACTAAATGAGTGCGACGTTCGATTTTAGCGGAAAGATTGTCTGGGTGACCGGCGCGGGCAAAGGGATTGGTTATCACACCGCGCTGAGCTTCCATCAGGCAGGTGCGCAGGTTATTGGCTTCGATCTGCGATTTGATCAAACCGATTATCCGTTCGCCACGCAGGTGCTGGATGTAGCGAATGCCGCCGAGGTGAAAGCGGTTTGTCAGCGTTTGCTGGCTGACCAGCCACGTCTCGATGTGCTGGTGAACGGTGCCGGCATCCTGCGTATTGGCAGCACCGATGAACTGTCGTTCGAAGATTGGCAAGCGTGTCTGGCGGTGAATGCCGGCGGCGCGTTCAACATGTTCCAGCAAACCTTGCCGGTGTTTCGCCAGCAGCGGGCGGGCGCGATTGTCACCATCGCGTCTAATGCCGCACATGCGCCACGTCTTGGTATGTCCGCTTATGGCGCTTCCAAGGCCGCACTGCGCAGCTTGTGTCTGACCGTGGGTTTGGAAATGGCACCTTACGGCGTGCGCTGCAATATCGTCTCGCCAGGTTCCACCGATACCGATATGCAACGCAGCCTGTGGCATACGCCAGAAGCCGAGCAGGAGATGATTAATGGTTTCCCAGATCAGTACAAGCTGGGGATCCCGCTGCGCAAGATCGCGAAACCGCAGGAGATCGTCGCGAACGTGATGTTCCTCGCTTCGGATCTTGCCAGCCACGTAGTACTGCAGGATATTGTGGTCGACGGTGGCGCAACGCTAGGATCCTAAGTGATGGCAATCTGGAAACGATCGGTCGATCTTGAAACGCTGAATAAGATGGGTGAGAACTCGCTGGTGGCACACCTTGGTATTGTGTTTACCACTATCGGCGAAGATTACCTCGAAGCCACCATGCCGGTGGATGCCCGCACGCAGCAGCCGTTTGGCCTGCTGCACGGCGGTGCTTCGGTGGTGCTGGCGGAGTCGATGGGATCGATCGCCGGGTATCTCAGCATCGAAGAAGGCAAAAGCGTGGTGGGCATTGAGGTGAGTGCTAGCCACCATCGCGCGGTGAGCAGCGGTGAAGTGCGCGGCATTTGTCGCCCGCTACACCTTGGTGCGCGTAATCAAAGCTGGCAGATCGAGATTCGTAATGCCCGCGATCAGCTGTGCTGCACATCGAGATTGACGGTGGCGGTGCTGGGTTAAGACATAAAAAAAGCGGCCTTCTGGCCGCTTTTTTGTGCGATTAACGCTGGTAAATGATTTCGACGCCTTCGTCGTCTTCTTCGTCCCAGTCGTCATCCCAATCATCGTCTTCTTCCACTTCCTGCGCAGTTTCCATGGCTTCACGATGATAATCATCCCACATGAAGGCCACTTTCTCTGGCTCTTTAGCTTCTTCTTCGGCTTCTTTTGGATTTTCGATGATAAAGCTCATCACATCCCAGCAAAGATCTTTCACGCCATCATGGCTAGCCGCAGAGATTAGGTAATATTTTTCTTCCCAGCCTAATGCTTCCACTACCGCTTTGGCACGGCTTTCCGCTTCTTCGCGGCTCAACAGGTCACATTTGTTGAACACTAACCAACGCGGCTTCTGGAAAAGTTTATCGCTGTATTTCTCCAACTCGCCGAGAATGATGCGGGCATTTTCGACCGGATCAGATTCATCGATAGGGGCAAGATCGATCAGGTGCAACAGCACACGACAACGCTCAAGGTGCTTCAGGAAGCGAATACCCAGACCTGCGCCATCCGCTGCGCCTTCAATCAGGCCAGGAATATCAGCGACAACAAAGCTCTTTTCGTTGTCCATGCGGACTACGCCAAGGCTTGGCACCAGCGTGGTAAACGGATAATCCGCAACTTTTGGTTTCGCCGCGGAAACCGAGCGAATAAAGGTCGATTTACCGGCATTCGGCAGACCCAGCATACCAACGTCAGCCAGCAGCATCAGTTCCAGTTGCAGGTCACGCTTCTCGCCCGGTGTTCCCATGGTTTTTTGACGCGGGGAACGGTTAACCGAGGATTTAAAGCGCGTGTTGCCAAGGCCATGCCAGCCGCCCTTCGCCACCATCAGCTTCTGCTCATGACGCGTCATGTCGCCCAGCGTTTCGCCTGTACCCTGATCAATGACGCGGGTACCAACTGGCACTTTAACGATGATGTCTTTACCACGTTTACCGGTGCAATCACGGCTTTGGCCATTCTGGCCACGTTCGGCACGGAAAGACTTTTCAAAGCGATAATCGATCAGGGTGTTGAGGTTTTCATCCGCCAACAGATACACGTCGCCGCCGTCGCCGCCGTCGCCGCCATCAGGGCCGCCTCTTGGAATATATTTTTCACGGCGGAAGCTTACGCAGCCGTTGCCGCCATCACCCGCGACCGCAAGGATCGTCGCTTCATCTACAAACTTCATTTTATTTCTCCGTCACGCTGTCGTTCACGGCAGCTTGCAGGCCGCAAACGGGTCCGCCAGGGTCTTCTGCGCTGACCGACGGCGGATAATACAAGATTGGCAAAGCCAGGAGTACATAAATTGTACAACAACTGTGCTAAAGCGTAACTGTTATCCAGCAAGCTCAGTAGCAGAATGTAAAAAGCCCCGCAAAGCTGCGGGGCCTTTCATTCGTGTATTCAGACGTTAGACGTCTGCAGCACGACAACCTTACTCAGCAACGATGCTGATATATTTACGGTTGTTCGGGCCTTTAATCTCGAATTTTACTTTGCCGTCTGCGGTGGCAAACAGGGTGTGGTCACGACCACAACCTACGTTGCTACCTGCGTGGAATTTGGTGCCACGCTGACGAACGATGATGCTACCTGCCAGAACAGATTCGCCACCGAAACGTTTTACACCCAGACGTTTTGCGTTGGAGTCGCGACCGTTACGGGTCGAGCCACCAGCCTTCTTATGTGCCATTTGTCAGATCTCCTCTTACGCGCCGATCACAGTGATTTTCACATCTGTGAACCACTGACGGTGACCAGCTTGCTTACGGTAGTGTTTACGACGACGAAACTTAACGATTTTAATTTTCTCGCCACGACCGTGAGCCACAACTTCTGCCTTGATCACACCGCCTGAAACCAGTGGCGCGCCGATTTTCACGTCTTCGCCATTTGCGATCATCAGAACCTGGTCAAACTCAATGGTTTCACCGGTTGCGATGTCCAGCTTTTCCAGGCGAACGGTCTGACCTTCGCTTACTCGGTGTTGTTTACCACCACTTTGGAAAACCGCGTACATATAAAACTCCGCTTCTGCGCGTGCCTTTCTTGTTCATCAGGCGGCGCGATAAATATTCACAATAGGGCGCGAATTCTACGCAATACTCCAGCAGAAGACAAGAGCACTTTGCACTCTCTTGCAGAAAAAAAGCGCAAGGCGAATGCAAACGTTTCGCAACCCGATTTTTCAAGTACAATCAGTAACAGATTACCTGAACTCACGCTGTTTAAAGCGCTTACCATGCAAAAAACGAGTAAAGCTGAAAAGACGAATGAACTTAGAACAGATTAATGAATTAACCGCGCAGGATATGGCGGCCGTCAACCAGACCATCCTCGAGCAGCTGAATTCAGAAGTCTCACTGATTAACCAGTTGGGCTATTACATTATCAGCGGCGGGGGCAAACGCATCCGTCCGATGATCGCTGTGCTGTCGGCACGCGCGCTGAATTATCAGGGATCGTTGCACATCACCAATGCGGCGCTGATCGAATTTATCCATACGGCGACGCTGCTGCACGATGATGTGGTGGATGAATCCGATATGCGCCGTGGCAAAGCTACCGCGAATGCCGCGTTTGGTAATGCGGCTAGCGTGCTGGTGGGCGATTTTATCTATACGCGCTCATTCCAGATGATGACCAGCATGGGATCCTTGAAGATCCTGGCGCTGATGTCCGAAGCGGTCAACGTGATCGCCGAAGGGGAAGTGCTGCAGTTAATGAACTGCAACGATCCCGACATCACTGAAGAGAGCTACATGCGGGTGATCTACAGCAAAACCGCCCGCTTGTTCGAAGCAGCTTCGCAAGCATCGGCGATTTTAGCTGATGCTTCGCCAGCGCAGGAAAAAGCGCTGCAGGATTATGGTCGCTATCTTGGCACCGCTTTCCAGTTAATTGATGATTTGCTGGATTACAGCGCGGATGGCGAAACGCTGGGTAAAAATACCGGTGATGACCTGAGCGAAGGCAAACCGACGCTGCCGCTGCTGCACGCGATGCACAACGGAACGCCTGAACAGGCGCAGATGATCCGTAAAGCCATTGAAGAAGGCAACGGTCGTCACCTGCTGGAACCGGTGCTGGCTGCAATGCAACAAACTGGCTCGCTGGAGTGGACGCGCAAACGTGCTGAAGAAGAGGCGGATAAAGCTATTTCAGCACTGCAAGTATTACCCGAAAGCCCGTGGCGCAGCGCACTCGAAGCACTGGCACACATGTCAGTACAACGCGACTTCTGATTTTAACGGGGCCTGCATTGGTCCCGTTTCCTTTCTCACTCTTCTCCCCTTTCACTTACATCGCTTGCATTGCTTTTGCGAAAAGCGACGCAGTTTCGTGCGCCGTTCAAACATTTACTGGAAATTAACTGGAAACATTTGCTATAAAAATGCGGGTTTTTTCCAGATATCTCTGCAACGGGAAAGCTTTTTCAGCGGAGATCAAGTAATAACACGGACACGGAGAAGAAAGTTATGTACCCAAGGAAAGTGGATTGGCACCCGGCAGATATCATTGCTGCATTACGTAAGAAAGGCACATCACTGGCAGCGCTGTCACGTGAATCAGGGCTTAGCTCGTCAACATTGGCCAATGCGCTGTCGCGTCCTTGGCCGAAAGGCGAGTGGCTAATCGCCAATGCAATCAAGGTGCATCCGGCAGAGATCTGGCCGAGCCGATATTATGATCCTTTTACCGGCCTGCTGAAGGATCGCAAAAAGCGCATACGATCGCCCAAGGATCGTAAAAAGATCTGAGTGTGCTGCAGATGAAAAAAAACCAGCCGCGTTACCGTGACTGGTTTTTTAATGCGCAAAGGTAAAATTATTCGCCGCTTACGCGCTCGATATTTGCACCCATTGCTTTCAACTTGTCTTCGATGTGCTCATAGCCACGGTCGATGTGATAGATACGATCGACTAACGTAGTGCCTTCAGCAATACAACCTGCCAGTACCAGGCTAGCTGATGCACGCAGATCGGTAGCCATCACCTGCGCACCCGACAAGGTTTCAACGCCATGACAAATCGCTGTGTTGCTTTCGATTTCCGCATGCGCGCCCATACGAATCAGTTCAGGGATATGCATGAAGCGGTTTTCGAAGATGGTTTCGGTAATCACACCGGTTCCTTCTGCCACCAGGTTGAGCAGCGTGAACTGCGCCTGCATGTCAGTTGGGAAGCCAGGATGCGGCGCCGTGCGGATATTCACCGCTTTTGGACGCTTGCCGTGCATATCCAGGCTGATCCAATCTTCGCCCACTTCGATCTCTGCACCAGCCTCACGCAATTTAGACAACACCGCATCCAGCGTATCTGGCTTGGTATTGTGGCAAACAACTTTGCCGCGTGAGATCGCTGCTGCGACCAGGAAAGTACCGGTTTCGATACGATCTGGCAGAACGCGATAAACGCCGCCGCCCAGACGCTCAACACCTTCGATGGTGATTTTGTCTGTGCCTGCGCCCGTGATTTTCGCGCCCAGCGTGTTGAGGAAGTTTGCCGTATCGACAATCTCCGGCTCACGCGCGGCGTTCTCAATAATGGTGATGCCGGTAGCCAGCGTAGCCGCGCTCATGATGGTGACGGTAGCGCCAACAGACACTTTATCCATCACGATGTGCGCGCCTTTCAGGCGGCCATTGACAGAAGCTTTAACGTAGCCTTCTTCCAGCTTAATTTCCGCACCCAGCTGTTCCAGGCCAGTAATGTGCAGATCGACCGGACGCGCACCGATAGCGCAACCGCCCGGTAGTGAAACCTGGCCCTGACCAAAGCGCGCCACCAGTGGACCCAGCGCCCAGATCGAAGCACGCATGGTTTTCACTAAATCGTAAGGCGCACTGAAAACATTAACTTCGCGAGCATCAACGTGGACCGAACCATTGCGCTCAACGCGCGCACCCAGCAGATTCAGCAGCTTCATGGTGGTATCGATATCACGCAGCTTCGGTACGTTCTGAATCTCTACCGGCTCTTCAGCCAGCAGTGCAGCAAACAGAATCGGCAACGCAGCATTCTTCGCCCCGGAAATGGTCACTTCACCACTTAAACGAGTGGGGCCTTGCACACGAAATTTGTCCATTAACACGGCTCTCAATTATCTATCAATAAAACAACCGGTGAGGCACTTAGAAACCGTTGAGTTTACGGTCGCGCGCCCACTCGGCTGGGGTATAAGTTTTGATGGAAACCGCATGAATACGGTTATCCGCAATATATTCCATCAGTGGCGCGTACACAGCCTGCTGCTTTTTCACGCGGCTCAGTTCGCCGAACATTTCGCCCACCGCGATGACCTGAAAATGGCTGCCATCGTTGCTGAGTACGTGTACTTCTTCTAATGCCAGCGCCTGCATCAGCACGGCCTGAACTTCACTATTTTCCATTGCTCGTTACTTCGCTTAATAATAATAAGGCTGCCATCTTAGAGGAAAGCGCCTGACTCTTAAATACGCAAAAGCCCCTGAAAAAATCAGGGGCTTAGCTTCAACATCCGCAGATCAGGCGATTTTTTCCGCAGAAACAATAATCTGCTGCAGGTTATACAGCGTGATCAGTGACTGGAGTTTATCTGAGATCCCAGAGAAAAGTGGCGCGCTGCCTTGGGCTCGCGCGATTTCACGCAGATGCACCAGCAGCGCTAAACCCGCTGAATCCACCCTTTCCAGCCCGGCAACATCAATGGTGGTGATATCCGCCACCGCAGTGTTACGTTCCTGCCACAAGGTCAGCAGGGTATCACGATCTAATTTGCCGCTTAAGGCCAGCGTGCTGGCAGTACGCTGCCAGCGTAACGGTTCACTCATTATTGCTTTTTATCCAGGGTGATCGGCTGTGCTGCATAGACTTTCAGCTGAGCCGTCAGGCCATCAATGCCTTTGGTGCGCAGCAGATCGCCCCACTCATTCTGTTTGGTGGTGATCATGCTGATGCCTTCGGCTACCATGTCATACGCCTGCCAGTTGCCGGTCTGGCTGTTCTTACGCCACTGGAAATCGAGACGCACTGGCGGACGCCCGTTCGGATCGATAATGGTGACGCGAATCGCCACGATATTGGCATCGCCAATCGGCTGTTCCGGCTGGATTTGGTAAGTTTGACCGTTATACAGCGCCAGCGCCTGGCCGTAAGCCTGCGCCAGATAATCACCGAACGCGGCAAAGTAGGCATCACGTTGCGCCGGTGTCGCATCACGATAATAGCGGCCGAGAACCAACGCACCGGCATATTTTACCTGTACGTACGGCATCAGTTCCTGACGCACCACTTCGCGCAGATAGTTCGGATCCTGCTTAATCTTCGGCTGTTCGTTTTTCAGACGGGTGAAGGTCTTATCCGCCGCTTCGTTCATCAGCTTGTAAGGATTAGTTTGATCCGCTGCGGCGTTGGCTGCCAGCGGTGCGATTGCCAACACGGCAATCATCAGTAAACGTTTAAACATCATGTTTTACCTCGTAGGTTATTCCGTTGTTGCAGGTGCTGCTGGTGCGCTCTCCGCGCCCTGGGATTTGTTGTCGGGTTTGTTATCGCCGCTCTTATAGAGGAATTGACCAATCAGGTCTTCCAGCACCAGTGCCGATTTGGTGTCACGCAGGGTGCCGCCATCTTTCAGCATCGATGAGCCAAGCTCGGGATCGTCAAAACCTAAATTCAACGCCAGGAACTGCTCACCAAGCAGACCTTGGGTGCGAATGGCTAATGAGCTGGTGTCTGGAATCTTATTGGCGAATTTATCGCTGATATCCATGGTTACACGCGGTGAAAGGGTTTTCTCATCCAGCGCGATATCTGACACCCGACCAATTAACACGCCGCCAATTTTTACCGGAGAACTGACTTTCAGTCCGCCGATATTATCGAAGGTGGCATACATCTTCCACGTCGGTTCGGTGCCGATTGTTTTGAGATCGGCGACGCGCAGGGCGAGGAATAACAGCGCCAGCAGCGCAGCCAGCATGAAGACGCCAACCCAGATTTCGTTTTTCTTGCTTTGCATTGCATCAATTCCCAAACATCAGTGCTGTCAGCACAAAATCCAAACCGAGTACCGCCAGTGAAGCATGCACCACGGTACGCGTCGTCGCCCGACTGATCCCTTCCGAGGTCGGGATGGCATCATAGCCATTAAATAGCGCAATCCAGGTTACCGTGACGGCAAAGACCGCGCTTTTGATCATGCAGTTAACGACATCAGTGCGGAAATCCACCGCATTTTGCATCGCCGACCAGAAGAAACCAGGATCGATCCCTTTCCAGCTCACACCCACCAGCGCGCCACCGGCAATACCGACGGCGGTAAAGATCAGCGCCAGCAGCGGCATGCTGATAAAGCCGGCCCAGAAGCGCGGTGATACCACACGACGTAACGGATCGACGGCCATCATCTCCATGCTGGAGAGCTGTTCGGTGGCTTTCATCAGCCCGATTTCAGCGGTTAACGCTGAACCTGCACGGCCTGCAAACAGCAACGCCGTGACGACCGGACCGAGTTCACGCAGCAGCGAGAGCGCCACCAGCATGCCAAGGCTGGTTTCAGCGTTGTAGGTGGTGAGCACCAGATAGCCTTGCAGACCCAGCACCATGCCAATAAACAGGCCTGATACCACGATGATCAGCAACGATAACACGCCCACGCTGTAGAGCTGTTTTACCAGCAGCGGCGCATGGCGACGAAACGCCGGCTTACCCACCAGCGCATGAAATAGCATGAGGCCTGCGCGGCCAAAAGCGGCACAGGTATTAATTCCCTGACGTCCAAATGACGCTAGCGCCTGTAACAACATCAGTTTACGTTCTCCCTGAGCGGGTCAAGTCGCTGAGATAATCGCCAGCGGCAAAGCGAAACGGCACCGGACCATCCGCATGACCCTCGATAAACTGGCGCACACGCGGATCGGGATTTTCCCGCAGTTCCGGCGCGCTGCCCTGAGCAATAATTTTTTGTCCGGCAACAATATAGGCATGATCGGCAATGCTCAATACCTCAGGCACATCGTGTGAAACCACAATGCAGGTCAGGCCCAAGGCATGATTCAGTTCATCAATTAACTTTACCAGCACGCCCATGGTGATCGGATCCTGGCCGACAAATGGCTCATCGAACATGATCAGCTCCGGTTCCAGCGCGATAGCACGCGCCAGCGCCGCACGGCGCGCCATACCGCCAGAGAGTTCGGCAGGCATCAGTTTCGCAGCACCACGCAATCCCACCGCTTCCAGCTTCATCAATACGGTGCTGTGCAACAGTTCTGGCGGCAACTGCGTATGTTCACGCAACGGCCAGGCAACGTTTTCATACACGTTGAGATCGGTAAACAGCGCACCTGACTGAAACAGCATGCTCATTTTTTTACGCGCTTCGTACAATTTCGTGCGGGAAAGCGTCGGGATATTCTGATCGCGGAACCAAATCTCGCCTTTGTCGGGCTGTAATTGCCCGCCAATCAGACGTAAAAGCGTGGTTTTACCAATTCCGGACGGCCCCATAATCGCGGTGACTTTGCCGGCGGGTACCGTTAACGAGATATCGTCAAAGATTGTACGATCTCCGCGCGTGAAACTGACGCCACGAACCTCAACCAGATTCGTTTGCTGCTGGATCATCTTTACCTCTTTATGCGGATCGGGCGCTATCAAAGCGGTGGATGGTAGCCTGGTAGCCTCGAATGCACGATAGTTTTACAGAAACTTACCCACTTAGTGTGGCGAAAACGGCCTTAAAATTTACTTTTGCCTCTCAGACAGTCAAAATCAGCGCCTGTTAGTGCGTGCAGAATGTTTTTACCTGTCGGACAAGGTTCGCCGACACCTCCATCCATCAAGGATTTTTAATGTTCGTAGCCTCTGCCTTGCTGTTTATCGGATTGATTTTACTGGTTTACGGCGCCGACCGTCTGGTATTTAGCGCCGCGATCCTCTGTCGATCCTTTGGCATCCCACCGCTGATCATAGGTATGACGGTGGTGAGCATTGGCACATCATTGCCGGAATTGATTGTCTCATTTTCAGCCGCGCAGCATGGACAAATGGATTTAGCGGTCGGCACCGCGCTGGGCTCGAACATCACCAACATTCTCTTGATTCTGGGTGGCGCAGCGTTGCTCCATCCATTGACAGTACACTCCAATCTGATTCGGCGCGAACTGCCATTAATGCTGCTAGTCTCACTGCTCAGCGGCATCATGCTGTTTGATAATCACCTCAGCCGTCTCGATGGCGTTGCGTTGCTACTGATCGCGCTGGGTTATCTGCTGGTGGTGATCCGCATTGCTCGCCGTGCTGAACGTGACAATAACGACACGCTCACCCGTGAACAACTGGCCGAACTACCGCGCGATGAAGCCGGCAATACCGTGGCCTTTCTGTGGCTGGCGGTGGCGCTAATTATTCTGCCGATGTCGACGCGTATGGTGATCGACAACGCCACCGTCTTTGCTGACTACTTCGGTGTAAGCGAACTGGTGATGGGCCTGACGCTGATTGCCGTCGGCACCAGCTTGCCCGAACTGGCCACCGTTGTGGCCGGCGCGCTGAAAGGTGAGGACGATATCGCTATCGGTAACCTGATCGGCGCCAACATTTTCAATCTGGCGATTGTGCTCGGCCTGCCAGCGCTGATTCATCCCGGTAGCGTTGATGCGCATGCCTTCGCGCGTGATTACTGGGTGATGCTGGCGGTGAGCGTGCTGTTCGCCCTGCTCTGCCTGCTGCGTAAACGCCGTATTGGTCGTATCGCAGGCACACTATTATTAGGTGGTTTTATCGCGTGGGTGCTATGGCTGTGGCTTAGCCCCATGCTTATCACAAGCTATTAAGGACGGACTGACCATGTCACATCAGCAACCGGATTTCGATTTTCAGCAAGCAGGTAAAGCGGTGCTGCGCATCGAACGCGAAGGGCTGGAGCAGCTTGATCAATATATCAATGATGATTTCGATCGCGCCTGCGCGATGATCTTTGCCTGCCGTGGCAAAGTGGTGGTGATGGGCATGGGCAAATCCGGACATATCGGTAAAAAGATGGCCGCGACTTTTGCCAGCACCGGTACGCCCTCTTTCTTTGTGCATCCCGGTGAAGCCAGCCACGGCGATCTCGGCATGGTCAGCACCAATGATGTGGTGATAGCGATTTCCAACAGCGGTGAATCCGGCGAAATCCTTGCGTTGGTGCCGGTGTTAAAGCGCCAGAAGGTACAGCTGATCTGTATCACCGGCCGTCCGGACAGCGCGATGGGCCGCGCGGCGGATGTGCATCTGTGCGTGAAAGTGCCGCAGGAAGCCTGTCCGCTCGGCCTGGCGCCGACCACCAGCACCACCGCCACCTTAGTCATGGGTGATGCGCTGGCCGTGGCGTTGCTGGAAGCGCGCGGATTTACCCAGGAAGATTTTGCGCTATCGCATCCCGGCGGTGCGTTGGGCCGCAAACTGCTGCTGCACGTCAGCGATATCATGCACAGCGGCGATGAAATCCCGCACGTCAGCCGTGATGCCTCAATGCGCGATGCGCTGCTGGAAATTACCCGCAAGAATCTTGGTTTAACGGTGATTGTTGATGACCTGATGAAAATCGAAGGCATCTTCACCGATGGTGACTTGCGCCGCGTGTTCGATATGGGCATCGATTTCCAGAAAGCCACCATTCAGGAAGTGATGACCAGCGGCGGTATCCGCGTGCGCCCGAATATGCTCGCGGTCGATGCCCTTAATCTGATGCAAAACAAAAACATCACCGCCCTGCTGGTGGCCGATGACGATCGCCTGCTCGGTGTGGTACATATGCATGACATGCTGCGCGCTGGCGTAGTCTGAACAGGAAGAAACAATGAGTGCTGAAACGGCGATGGTCGAGACTTGCTACGGTCCGGTGAGCGCGGACGTCATGGCGCGTGCTGCGAAGATTCGCCTGCTGATTTGTGACGTCGATGGCGTGATGTCGGATGGCGTGATTTACATGGGCAACAGCGGTGAAGAGCTGAAGGCTTTTAACGTGCGCGATGGTTATGGCGTGCGTTGCTTGCTGACCTCCGGCATCGAAGTGGCTATTATTACCGGCCGCAAAGCAAAACTGCTGGAAGATCGCTGTAAGACGCTCGGCATTACGCATCTTTACCAGGGACAATCGGATAAGCTTTTGGCCTGGCGGGAACTCCTGGATAAACTGTCATTAACCGCCGATCAGGTCGCCTACATTGGCGATGACCTGATCGACTGGCCGGTGATGGCGCAGGCGGGTTTGAGCGTGGCCGTTGCCGATGCCCACCCGATTTTACTGCCGCGTGCGCATTATGTTACCCGCATTGCCGGTGGCCGCGGCGCGGTACGTGAGTTGTGCGATCTGATCTTGATGGCGCAGAACAAATTTGAGGATGCCAAAGGGCAATCAATATGAGTAAGAGCAGGCGTTGGATGACGCTGATCCTGGCCTTGATCGCCTTAGTGCTGATCGGCTGGAATCTCACCAACCAGGATGACGACCGAACGCCGGTGGCGACTAACGATCAAGCGCCAACCTACACCAGCGAGAAATCGAACACGGTGGTGTATAACCCAACAGGCGCGCTGGGCTATAAGCTGGTCTCCGATAAAGTCACCTACTTTGCTGCCGATGAGATAAGTTGGTTCGATAATCCGGTGATGACCACCTATGACGTAAACAAAGTCGCGACATGGTCGGTGCGCGCCGATAAGGCAAAGCTGACTAAAGATCGTATGCTTTATCTTTATGGCAACGTTGTCGTCAATACTTTGACCCAGGATTCACAGCTTGAGCGCATCCTTACCGATAACGCTCAGGTTAATTTGGTCACCCAGGATGTGACATCTGACGATCAAGTCACCCTTTTTGGCCGCAGTTTTAATTCCACTGGCATGAAAATGCGCGGCAATTTACGGACGAAACATGCTGAGCTGCTTGAAAAGGTCAAAACTTCCTATGAAATTCAAAATGAACAAAAATAGCCTTAAGTTATTGCTGGTGAGTACGCTGCTGGCAACGAGCCTGCCTGCGCTGGCATTAACCGGCGACTCAGACAAACCGGTGAATATTGACTCCGTCAACCAGGCGCTGGATCTGCAGGGCAACGTCGCGACCTTTACCGGCAACGTGATTGTGACCCAGGGTTCCATCAAGATTACCGCCGATAAAGTGGTCGTCACCCGTCCGGGCGGCGATAGCAAGAAAACCATCGTTGATGCTTACGGCACGCCAGCCACCTTCTATCAGATGCAGGATAACGGTAAGCCGGTGCAAGGCCACGCCAGTAAACTGCACTATGAACTGGCGAATGATTTTGTTGAGCTGACCGGTAATGCCTTCATTCAGCAGCAGGATAGCAACATTAAAGGCGACCGCATCACTTACCTGGTGAAAGAGCAGAAGATGCAGGCGTTCAGCCAGGGTGACAGCAAGCGCGTGACCACCGTTCTGGTTCCGTCGCAGCTGCAGGACAAAAACGGTTCGTCCGCGAGCCCTAAAAAGAGTAACTGATTGCTATGGCTACACTAATCGCTGAGAACCTGGCGAAAGCCTACAAAGGCCGCCGCGTGGTGGAAGATGTTAGCCTGCAGGTAAAATCCGGCGAGATTGTCGGCCTGCTGGGCCCAAACGGTGCCGGTAAAACCACCACCTTTTACATGGTGGTCGGAATTGTGCCGCGCGATGCGGGCCGCATCGTAATTGATGATGAAGACATCAGCATCCTGCCGCTGCATGCGCGTGCCCGTCGCGGTATCGGCTATCTGCCGCAGGAAGCCTCGATCTTCCGTCGCCTGAGCGTGTACGACAACCTGATGGCGGTGCTGCAGATCCGTGATGATCTGACAGAAGAGCAGCGTCAGGATCGTGCCAACGAGCTGATGGAAGAGTTCCATATCGGCCATCTGCGCGACAGCATGGGCCAGGCGCTGTCGGGTGGTGAACGCCGTCGTGTAGAAATTGCTCGCGCGCTGGCGGCTAATCCTAAATTCATCCTGCTGGATGAGCCTTTTGCCGGTGTTGACCCCATTTCGGTTATCGACATCAAGAAAATCATCGAGCATCTGCGTGACAGCGGCCTTGGCGTGCTGATTACCGACCACAACGTGCGTGAAACCCTCGCGGTGTGTGAACGCGCTTATATAGTTAGCCAGGGGCATTTAATTGCCCATGGCACGCCTGATGAAATTCTTGTAGATGAGCAGGTTAAGCGTGTTTATTTGGGCGAAGAGTTCAGACTCTGATAAGGTGTCGTAACACCCTACGTTTGCTTAGGAAATTCTAACCGAATTATGAAGCAAGGTTTGCAACTCAGGCTCAGCCAACAGCTGGCGATGACTCCACAGTTGCAGCAAGCCATTCGCTTGCTGCAACTCTCTACGCTTGAACTCCAGCAAGAACTCCAACTGGCGCTGGAAAGCAATCCGCTGCTTGAACAAACCGATCTGCACGAAGAAGTCGACGCGCGCGAATTTCAGGAACAAGAGAGTGATTCATTAGACACGCGTGAAGCTCTTGAACAGAAAGACATGCCTGAAGATCTCCCGCTCGACGCCACCTGGGACGAAATCTACACTGCGGGCACGCCGTCAGGCACCGGCACCGATTACCAGGATGACGAACTGCCAATCTATCAGGGCGAAACCACGCAATCGCTGCAGGATTACCTGATGTGGCAGGTTGAGTTAACGCCGTTCACTGATACCGATCGCGCCATCGCTACATCCATTGTTGATGCCATTGACGACACCGGCTATCTCACCGTCAGCTTACAAGATATTTATGACAGTATTGGCGATGAAGAGCTGACGCTAGAAGAAGTTGAAGCCGTGCTCAAACGGGTGCAGCGTTTCGATCCGGTCGGCGTCGGTGCGCGTGATTTGCGTGATTGCCTGTTAGTGCAGCTTTCGCAATATGATGCCGCTACGCCCATGCTGGCGGAAGCGCGCCTGATTGTGAGCGAACATCTTGATCTGCTGGCCAACCATGACTTCCGCAGCCTGATGCGCGTAACGCGTCTGAAGGAAGAGGTGCTGAAAGAGGCGATGTTGCTGATTCAGTCACTCGATCCGCGCCCTGGCCAGTCAATCAATACCAGCGAACCGGAATATGTTATTCCCGATGTGCTGGTGCGCAAAATCAGCAAGCGCTGGACGGTTGAACTGAATTCCGACAGCATGCCGCGCCTGAAAATCAATCAGCAGTATGCTGCGATGGGCGGAGCAGGCCGTAATGAAAGCGATAATCAGTTTATTCGTAGCAACTTACAGGAAGCCAAGTGGCTGATTAAGAGCCTGGAGAGCCGTAACGACACGCTGCTGAAAGTGACACGCTGTATCGTTGAACAGCAGCAGGCGTTTTTTGAGCAGGGTGAGGAGTACATGCGTCCGATGGTGCTGGCGGATATCGCTCAGGCTGTTGATATGCACGAATCCACTATTTCCCGCGTGACCACGCAAAAGTATTTACACAGCCCGCGTGGCATCTTTGAACTGAAGTATTTTTTCTCCAGTCACGTCAACACCGAAGGCGGCGGCGAAGCCTCGTCCACGGCGATTCGTGCATTAGTGAAAAAATTGATCTCGGCGGAAAACCCCGCAAAACCCTTGAGCGACAGCAAACTGACCTCCATGTTATCCGAACAGGGCATCATGGTAGCGCGACGTACGGTTGCTAAATATCGCGAGTCTTTATCTATACCGCCATCAAACCAGCGTAAACAGCTAGTTTGACCGAACGAAGAAGGAAGACCTATGCAGCTAAACCTTACCGGACTTAATGTTGAGATTACCGAACCTCTGCGTGAATTTGTAAATACCAAATTTGCCAAACTGGAACACT
The DNA here is from genome assembly GCF_014193275.1 of Enterobacter sp. Sphag1F. Classification (NCBI taxonomy): domain Bacteria; kingdom Pseudomonadati; phylum Pseudomonadota; class Gammaproteobacteria; order Enterobacterales; family Enterobacteriaceae; genus Enterobacter; species Enterobacter sp. Sphag1F. Next base: position 356,487 of record NZ_JACHZD010000003.1, read on the forward strand.
ATTTTGATCGCATCAATCAGGTTTATATTGTTCTGAAGGTAGAGAAGGTGACGCAGATTGCGGATGCAACACTTCACGTCAACGGCGGGGAGCTGCACGCCACATCGGAAGCGGAAGACATGTACGCGGCCATCGACGGGTTAATCGACAAGCTTTCCCGTCAGCTGACCAAACACAAAGACAAACTGAAAAAACACTAACCTTCACGCTTGCAGAGTGCTGACTGATTCGGCACTTAGAGCATAAATGGGGCGGATATTACCGCCCCGTTTTGTCATCTGCGCAAGCGCCAGCGGACGAAGGGCAATGAAATCAATCGCCTGAACCTCGCGGCTATGTGAACTCGCAAGTGAAACGATGATGAACAACGATCTAACACTGGAATTGAGCTCGGTCCTTTCACTGGACTGTACCCGTAGCGGCGTACACTGCCAGAGTAAAAAACGCGCGCTGGAAATTATCAGCGAGCTGGCAGCGAAGCAGCTCAATCTGCCGCACCAGACGCTTTTCGAAGCCATCCTGACCCGCGAACGTATGGGCAGTACCGGTATTGGCAACGGCATCGCCATTCCACATGGCAAGCTGGAGGAGGACACCTTACGCGCTGTCGGCGTGTTTATCAGCCTCGATCAGCCTATCGCTTTTGATGCGGTAGACAATCAGCCGGTTGACCTGCTGTTTGCCCTGCTGGTACCTGCGGACCAGTGTAAAACCCACTTGCACACGCTTTCGCTGGTTGCCAAACGTCTGGCGGATAAAACCGTATGTCGTCGTTTGCGTGCGGCACAGAGCGACGAAGAGCTCTACGCCATTATCACAGAAGCTCAGGAAGCACACTCTTAAGCGAGAAACACTTTTACCGGCCTGTTCGCCGGTTTAAAACGGGAGAAATGTGATGGTGCTGATGATCGTTAGCGGTCGGTCAGGCTCAGGAAAATCAGTCGCGCTGCGTGCCCTTGAAGATATGGGCTTCTACTGTGTCGACAACTTGCCGGTGGTATTGCTACCGGAGCTGGCGAATACCTTAACCGAACGCAATATCTCTGCGGCGGTCAGCATTGACGTGCGCAACATGCCGGAATCACCGGAAGTCTTTGAGGCCGCGCTCAATAATCTGCCGGATACCTTCTCGCCGCAGCTGCTGTTTCTCGATACCGATCGCAACACGCTGATTCGCCGCTACAGCGATACGCGTCGTCTGCATCCGCTCTCCAGCAAAAATCTGTCGCTGGAGAGTGCTATCGATGAAGAGAACGATCTGCTGGAGCCGCTGCGCTCACGCGCCGATCTGATTATCGATACGTCCGAGATGTCGGTTCATGAATTGGCGGAAATGCTACGTACGCGCCTGCTGGGCAAGCGCGAGCGTGAACTGACCATGGTGTTTGAGTCATTCGGCTTTAAACACGGCATTCCGATCGACGCCGATTATGTCTTCGATGTGCGTTTCCTGCCGAATCCGCACTGGGATCCTAAGCTGCGTCCGATGACCGGCCTGGATCGTCCGGTTGCCGCCTTCCTCGATCGTCACACCGAAGTGCACAACTTTATCTATCAAACGCGCAGCTATCTGGAACTGTGGCTGCCGATGCTGGAAACCAATAACCGCAGCTATCTCACCGTCGCCATCGGCTGTACTGGCGGAAAACATCGTTCAGTGTATATCGCTGAACAACTGGCGGATTATTTCCGTTCACGCGGTAAAAACGTGCAATCTCGTCATCGCACTCTGGAAAAACGCAAATCATGACCGTGAAGCAAACCGTTGAGATTCGTAACAAGCTGGGCATGCACGCGCGCCCGGCAATGAAGCTGTTCGAGCTGGTGCAGAGTTTTGATGCTGAAGTGTTGCTGCGTAACGAATCGGGCACCGAAGCCGAAGCCAGCAGCGTGATTGCGCTGCTGATGCTCGACTCAGCGAAAGGCGGCCATATTGAGATTGAAGCCAGCGGCCCGCAGGAAGAGCATGCGCTGGCAGCGGTTATTGAACTGTTTGAAGCGGGCTTTGACGAGGATTAAACCTATCAGTGCAGCTTGTAGCGATTGAGGAAACCCTCGCCGCCCAACTGGCGCATCTGCCGCATAATCCACTGCTGCCGCTGCCGCGTGTAGCCTGAAGGCGCATCGGCGCGGAAACGGATCGGATTGGGCAGCACCGCTGCCAGTAACGCCGCTTCAGACATCGTCAGGCGGCTAGCGGGTTTATGGAAATAGCGCTGTGAAGCTTCTTCCACGCCAAACACGCCGTCGCCAAATTCTGCGATATTAAGATAAACCGTCAGGATACGCCGCTTAGTCCACACGGTTTCGATTCCCACCGTTAATCCTGCTTCCAGCCCTTTACGCAACCAACTACGACCATCCCACAGAAACAAGTTTTTCGCCGTCTGCTGTGAAAGCGTTGAAGCACCGCGCATGCGTTCATTGCCATCGTTATCCAGCACTGACTGGATGGCATCGACATCAAAGCCCCAATGCTCGGGAAACTTTTGATCCTCAGAAGCGATAACTGCTAATGCCATCCACGGCGAGATTTCGTCCATGCCGACCCAATCCGAGTGCGCCACATAATCAAAGCGCCCAGTAAACCAGGCGCTGATTTGCCGTTCCACCATCACCGCTGAGAACGGTACCGGTAAAAAAGCAAACAGCAAAATGCCCGCTAACCAGATGCCAAGCCATGCCAGTAGCGCTTTAGCAATCAGCACTTTAATACGTTTTCCCAATGTCCCTTTACTCTTGCTCATGCAATTTTCTCTTACCTGTTCCCTGTATTAATCAATCACCCAAGTCACGATAGCGAATACCAACGATTAACCACTAAATTTTATCCTCAGACTGGTAAAGACGCCTGAAAAATTGTTGCCATCGCAATCAGTGTTCCTCTATTAGAGCCAATCACATCAAGCACTTCCGCCAAAAAGGAATCGGTTCCATAACGATCAATAGATCAAATGCTGCATGCATGAACACTTAACTGAATGTGATATCGCTCACGTAAATGCTTTCATGATGCTTAACTATCAATTTTATTGTTGTGCGAACTTGTTCATTGATAACAGAGACCATTCTGAAAAATGCGCCCAAATCTGTCTGATCCTGCATGCATTCGACCTCACGGATGGTAAAGCGATTTACCGCACGTTTGGTTTACATTATTCAATAAACTATAAACTGGAACTTTCCGTTTAAGGTTTCCAAAACGTTTTGGATAACCCGCCGAAAAATCTGTTTTTATCCATCAATATCAGAGTGTTAATCTTACTTAACCTCAATTTTTTGTCAGAATCAGATTTTCCATGCTTGTGTCAGGCTTTTCCTGCCGGTCACTGCAGCAAAACCAGGCAAAAAGCAGAACATTTGGTCAAAAAAAGTGCAATATGGCAAAGAAATTAATTCCTTGCTTGACTGTGTCAGCAAATTAATGTTTTCTGTATTTAATCGCTGCTCAACATCACACAATTTAATGAATCTTGTCGCAAGCATTGGCGAATTTGTTAAGGTGATTTTGAAGCGTTAACCAATACCGAACTGTTGCTTTCTTATTCGATTTCTAATAATAGCAGCAGTACCCATTTCCCTGGTGTTGGCGCAGTATTCGCGCACCCCAGTTTCGACTGGGGTCATTTTTTTCTAACGTCCTGTAATTTTTCCCGCTCTGCAACCCATTCACGTAACACGTTCACGTCATTGAGCCATTCATGTTTTAATTCGTCGACCCACTCTTGCACGTTGTCCCACCACGCTGGCAATTCCGGCGACTGAATCTGTTTCGCTAACTGCTGTAAATGCAGTAAGCCAACCGAACCTGCTGCACCTTTAATCTTGTGCCCTTCTTCAGCTATGCCTTTTTGATCGCGCGCCATCATGTTGGAATCCAGCACGTCGAGATAACCCGGCATCATCTGCTCAAACATAGTGAGGCTTTGGGTAATCAATCCTGGGCCAACCAGCTCAATGTATTGTTCCAGCATCGCCACATCCAACAGCGTGCGTGACTGCTCGTCTGATGACTCGCTGGCTATCTCTTCCTGCTCAGGCTGATAGTCCCAGAACTTCTTGATCACCGCCGTCAGCGCTGGCACGGCAAGCGGCTTGCTCAACACATCATCCATGCCGGCATCGAGATACTCTTTTTTGTCTTTTAGCACGTTAGCGGTCAATGCCACCAGCGGCGGCAGCGCCACATCGGCATAACGCTGATGGATAGCGCGCGACACGTCGAGGCCGGTCATATCCGGTAGCTGAATGTCGAGAAGCACCAGATCGAACTCCTGCGGATCAAACATCGCCAGCGCGTCTGTTCCGGTCATCGCGACGTCAACGCTGCAGCCCAGTTTCTCCAGCACTGAACGCGCCACGATGACGTTGAGCTCGATATCTTCCACCAGCAACACGTGCAGCGCCGGCAACGGCATGCTGTCATCCAGATTGTCGTCTTCTACTTCCTCAGCGACGCGTGGCGCGTTAATCTCGACGGTAAAGCAGGAACCCTGCCCCGCGACGCTACTGACACTGATATCGCCGCCCATCGCCTGTGCCAGACGACGCGAAACCGCTAAACCGATGCCGGTGCCCGTCGCTGGTTTGCCGCCATGTTGATCTTTCACCTGGTAATACATCGCGAAGATCTTATCCTGCTCTTCCTCCGGAATGCCCATGCCGGAATCCTGCACTTCAAAGTGCAGCGTTTCATCCTGACGATAGGCGACGCGCACCACAATCTCGCCCTGCTGGGTAAATTTCACGGCGTTGCCAATCAGGTTCCACAGAATCTGACGCAAGCGCGTACCATCCGCCGAGATTTTATGCGGCAGCGGCAACTCTGGCGCCATGACAAACTTCAGCCCTTTTGGCTGCGCCAGCAGGCCAGAGAGATTTTCCAGATCGGCGAGGAAGCCGGTGAAATCCAGCGGTTGATTATCCAGCTGCACTTTACGGCGCTCGATTTTGTCCACTTCGATCACGTCATTGAAGATGTTGCCCAGCGTGATGGCTGAAACGTGGATGGTTTTGAGGTACTTGAGTTGCTCCTGATTGAGATCGGTATCCAGCAGGATGCGGCTCAGCCCAACGATGCCATTCAGCGGCGTACGCAGCTCGTGGCTGATAGTAGAAATAAAGGTGGTCTTCTCACGGCTGGCGTTCTCCAGCGCGTCCTGATAGCGCTTACGCTCGGTAATATCGCGGCCAAAGCCCATTAGGCCACTGCGTTTACCCACACGGTCGTAATAGGGCACTTTACGGATTTCGAAACAGGCTTTGCGACCGTCGGGATATTGCAGCCACTGTTCGTACGTCAGCGATACATTGTGGCGGAACACCTTCTCATCAGTTTCCAGCACTTTAGTGGCGGCTTCGTCATCGTAGATATCGCGCGGAGTCAGGCCTATCAACTGCTTTTCACTCATTCCGGTTAGCAGTTCCATGGCGCGGTTACAACCGGAGAACTGCTTATCAATGTTGCGGTAGAACACCAAATCCGGTGATGCATCGAGGAAAGAGCGCAGGAAGGAGGATTGCTGTTCCAGCTCGATTTGCGCCTGCTCGCGTCGTGCCATCTCTTCGCGCAGCTTATCCATCACCTGCTCACGCGCCTGCTCAGCTTTAATACGATCGTTAATTTCCTGATTAAGCTGGGTGATGGTCTCCTTCATCTGCTGATTAAGCTCGAGATCGCGCGTACGCATCTCTTCCAGCTTATCCACCAGTTTTGACAGGCGTTGGCGCGACTCTTCCAGCTGATCGACCACCACCGAGAGGAAATAGACTGCCCAGGGCGTAATTAACAGACCGAAGAAGATGGAGCGGACAACGTCGATGCTTTCCACATGTCCGCGCAACACCATGGTGACGGCCATCTGCACCACCATCGCCAGTACGACCAGCGCCGAGGCTAACAGTAGCGAAAAACGCACCAGGCCGAGTTTGACCATCAAATCAACGTAGTACTGCGCTAAAAGACGAATCTGTTTCATTACGAGCTCCCTGAACGAAATCTGGCTCATGATAGCGTAATTATCGCTGCGCTGCCCCGCTTCACCCTGCCATATCACGCGGGTTATGCCCTGTAATGGTGCATCGCAGCGCGATTTCGCCGACGTTCCCTTCTATATGCGCAAAGCGCTTGACTAATTCTGCCAACTGAATAATCTGGAGGGCCGCGCTTTTGCGGGCCTTATCTCAACATCCTGTGCTAATCAGCACCCTGGCAGCCATTTTTCCTGATGGTTGCACCTCTTTATTGCATACCCATTCAACTTAAGTGATTTTTTAAGCACGCCTCGCGTGATTAATTTTACTAATGGCAGCCCCATTTTGATTCAAATATGACGCCATAAGAAAAACAGATACATGCTGTGTATCAACTGCCCCCAACAGAATTAAATGCTGTTATAACCCTTCCTGCCAGCATTGTTTGGATATTAGAGGGCTGGGTCACAGTGAGACGGCTCACACTTCCTGGGGGAATGCGCAGCGGGAGATTGACATAAATTTACGCAAAAAAACCTTAATAATCATTTGATTAAGTGACGAAAAAGCCAATTACCCGCAACAAAGCTGGCTATTTGACCTGAGTTCGCTTTCCCGATAAGTTGGAATTCCACTGGAAGCTTTCCTGGTGGGCCTGTGTCTCGGCATATCTATGCAGCAAGAAGCCTCCCTCTGGATGCAAGCTATCTCCCGAAAGAGACCGGAATAAAAAGAGCAGCTCATTAAGGACGTGACAACAGTGTCTTGAGAGCCCTTGCTCGGTGCTGCGACGCCCGCTCTTTACTGAGCGGCACAAGAATTGATACCGCCGCGTTGGCTCTAAATGCCACGCTGCGGTACGCGAAATAATGCAGGTAATGTCAAAAGAAGTTTAAGGAGACTCTCAATGTCCACGCAAAAACCGAATCCCTATGGTTTGTATGACCCATCAGCCGGAAGTGACAGCTGTGGTGTAGGTTTCATTACCCGTAAGGACGGCGAGCAGACTCATGAGATTCTGCGGATGGCCCATAGCGCGCTATGCACAGTCCCGCACCGTGGCGGCATGTCTGCCGAAGGCGTGGGCGATGGCGCGGGTGTAAACGTCGATCTCTCCCTGAACTTCTTCCGCAAGGTTACCGGTCTGGCGCTGGAAGCCGGCCGTTTCGGCGTCGGTAACTTTTTTGTGCCAAAAGATGCAGAGCTGCGCGCCAACGCTGAGCGTTTGGTTGAAGAAACGCTGGCGGCGCATAACTTCCCGATCTTAGTGAAACGCGATATGCCGCTCGACGGCAGCGTGACGCGCCCGGCCGCCCTGCAATTCCAGCTGCCAATTGTGCAGTGGATTTTTGCCGCGCCGCAGGAAGTGACTGAACAACTCGAATTCGAGCGCCAGATTTATCGCGCGCTGCTGGATATCGAAGCACGCGCCTTTACCGAAAGCGAATTCGGCGGCCTCTATCCGCTGTCGCTCTCTTCGCGCACGCAGGTGTTTAAAGCACGCCTGAACTCCAACGAAGTGATCCCGTACTTCAAAGATTTGACCGATGCGGACCATCAGGTGCGCGGGCTGTTTTTCCACACCCGCTTCTCGACCAACACCGATCCGCATACCACCATGGCGCAACCGTTCCGTTTAATGGCGCACAACGGCGAGCTGAACACCGATCGTAAAAACCGCATTGCTGAAGCGGCACTGATGCTGGCGCGCGGTAAAAAAATCGTGCGTCCAAAAGGTCAGTCAGACAGCTCACGTCTCGACCAGAGCATCCACAGCCGTTTGATGGAAGATAATCTCGATCTGATCAACGCCGTGGTTTCGATGATGCCGCCGGCGTGGGAGAACGATACGTCACTCTCAAACGAAGTGCGCGCCATGCTCGAATACTTCTCTTTATATGAAGAGAAAAACGATGGCCCAGCTGCACTGATCTTCGGTAACGGTGAAGTGATCGGCGCGCGTCTTGACCGCCTCGGCCTGCGTCCGCTGCGTTCCGTTGAAACTGAGGAATACATCGGTGCGATGTCTGAAGCAGGCCAGATCGCCTTCCCACCGGAAAGCGTTCTGCGTCGTGGCCGCATCGAAGCGGGCGGCATGCTCTATTACGATCACAAAGAGAAACGCTCTTACACCACGGTTGAAGCGCTGGAAAAACTGGCAGCCGAAAAAGATTACCTGTCGCTGCTGAGCAAAGCGCGTATCGATCTCGCCGACCTGCCGGAAATTCAGGCGGAGCAACTCGGCTCGCCGCTGCGTTATCGTGGTGACCTCAAAACCTATCAGCGTTTTGTCGCCTACTACTACAACCAGGAAAGCTTCAAATTCATGATGGACCCGATGCTGCAAACCGGCGCTGAGAAGATCTCAGCAATGGGTTACGGCAACGCCATCAATGGCCTGTCCGATCACGAAGGCGGCATGGCGCACTACTTCTCACAACGTTTTGCGCAAGTCACCAACCCACCGCTCGATTCGATTCGTGAAGCGGACGGCATGACGCTGCGTGTTGCTCTAGGTGCAAAACCGCATCTCGGCCGCAGCAAAGGCCAGCAAATCATTGTCCCGACGCCAATCCTGACCCACCTAGACATGCTGCGCCTGCGCGAGCAAACCGTCGCACCTTATGCGCGCTTCGAGATGCTGTACGAGCCAGTCGTTGGCAAAGATATCGTCAGCCGTGCGGCCAACGCCAACGCGCTGGAAAAAGCCATTGATGACTTAGCCCAGCAGGTGGTGGATTTCGCACGCCAGCAAGGCGGCATCGCGGTGATCACCGACCGTCATATCTCCTCAACGCACGCAGCGATTCCGATGCTGCTGATGGTGTCGGCGATCAACCAGCGCTTAGTGCAGGAAGGTCTGCGTCTGGATGTTTCGCTGGTAGTCGAAAGTGGTCAAAGCATCTCTTCACACCACATCGCGGCGACGCTGGGCTTCGGTGCTTCTGCCGTTTACCCACTCGGCGTGCAGATGCGTGCGGAAGAGAAATTTGGTGAAGGCGAAGAAGGCAACAAAGCCTTTAAACGCTATGCCAAAGCAGCCGAAAAAGCGCTGATGAAAACCATGGGTAAAGTCGGCCTGTGTACTGTTGAGAGCTACAGCTGCGGCGAGTTCTTCGAGCCGAACTTCCTGAATACCGACGATCCGGTATTGAAGAAATATTTCCCGAATATCAAAACTCCTGTCGGCGGCGCGGGCTTCCCGGCGATCGCTCAGATGGCAGTTGACTGGCACCAGAGCTCGTTGAAAATTCAGGGCGAAGCGGAAGTGCCATTGCTCGGCCTGTTCAAAGAGCGTGCTGAAGGCGCGGGACACTCGTACGGTACCATCGCGGTACGTACCTTTATCGATATGACGGAACAGCCGATTCGCTTTGCTAATAAAGAGCGCGAAGAGGACAACTTTATTCGTTTGATGACGCTGGCCAAACTGGATAACGCGTTCAACATCAAAGCAGAAGCCTTTAAAGACAGCAGCTTCGAGCGTATTCCGAATGATGTGATCGACACCTTTGCCATTACGCCAGATTACCGTCAGTTCTCCGGCCTGATGCATGCCGAGCGTAAACGTCGTCCTGCGGCGCTGCGCGACATCCTGGCGCTGCCATGCGATTTGACCCACGTTGATAGCGAAGCCGAATTCGGCCGCAAACTGGGCCGCTACTCGCTGGTGAACAACGGCTTCGCTACGCGTGGCCTGAAGTGTGAAGCGGTGAACGGCAGCCTGAACCAGTTCGAGCTGCGTCTCATTGATGCGATTGCAGGTCTGAAATCAGAGAACGAGCGCCTTGAAGCGCTGGCGCGTGCGCTGAAAACCCGTTTCACCGACGATATCGAAAGCAGCAGCGTGGCGGATGGCGTGCTGCACATCACCGCTTACGGCAAAGCTGCTGATTATCTGTCACTGATCTTCACCGCGCTGCCATCGCTGCCGCTGGAAGAGATTCAACCGGCACATGAAATCACGCGTACCTTTGCTTCCGGTGCGATGAGCCACGGTGCGCTGGTGGCGCCTGCGCACGAAGCTGTCGCGCACGGTACCAACATGGTTGGCGGCATGAGTAACTGCGGCGAAGGTGGCGAGCACTATTCACGTCACGGCACCATCCGCGCCTCACGTATCAAGCAGTTGGCATCCGGTCGTTTCGGCGTGTGGGCGGCTTATCTGGCTGACCCGATGCTGGAAGAGCTGGAGATCAAAATCGGTCAGGGCGCGAAGCCCGGTGAAGGCGGTCAGTTGCCGGCACCGAAAGTGACCGTTGAGATTGCCGCAGCGCGCGGCGGCACGCCGGGCGTCGAGCTTGTTTCACCGCCGCCGCACCACGACACTTACTCCATCGAAGATTTGGCACAGCTGATCCATGACTGTAAAGCCGCGCGCGTGCGCGTCATCGTCAAGCTGGTTTCATCTGAAGGTATCGGCACCATCGCCGTCGGCGTGGCGAAAGCCGGCGCGGATGTGATTAACGTCGCGGGTAATACCGGCGGCACCGGCGCAGCTTCCGTTACCAGCCTGAAATATACCGGCCGCGTCGCGGAGATCGGTATCGCTGAAGTGCATCAGGCGCTGTGTGCTAACGGCCTGCGCGACAAAGTGCAGCTGCGCTGCTCCGGCGCGCAGCAGACCGGCAGCGATGTGATCAAATCAGCCCTGCTCGGTGGCGACAGCTTCGAGTTCGGCACCACCGCGCTGATGATGTTGAAATGCGTGATGGCGAAAAACTGTAACGTCAAATGCCCGGCCGGTTTAACCACCAACGCCGAAGCCTTTGATGGTGATCCGCGTCAGCTGGCGCAGTACTTCATCAACGTGGCGCAGGAAGTGCGTGAGTTCCTCGCCCGCCTCGGCTTGCGTTCTCTGCGTGAAGCGCGTGGCCGTTCGGATCTACTGCACTTGATGGATCACCCGCTGGAAGTCGGCAAACTGGATCTGCGCGCGATGTTGACCGTGGTGCCAGAACAGAAAATTGCTAAGCCGGTGTATCTGGAAAAAGATTTTGAACTGGATGATGGCTGGGTTAACGAGCTGAAAACGCAGCTGGTTGGCGCGGCAAGCCGTGAAATCGCGCTGGGCGCGGGCATCACCCTGAACAACCGTAACAAGAGCGTGGGTGGTCAGCTGGCGATCGATATCGAGCGCATGCTGAACCATGAATTACCTAAAGATCAACTGGCAGCATTGCCAGCGGTCATGAAAGACGATCGCGGTCGTCATTATCTGGCACCGCGTAGCGTGCTGATTAATACCAGCGGTTCTGCCGGCCAGTCGTTCGGCGCGTTCTGCAATGACGGCATGCAAATGAAGCATTACGGCACCTGCAACGACGGCGTTGGCAAAGGCCAGTGCGGCGGCGAACTGGTGGTGATGTCACCGGGCGGTGGCGCACAGGACAGCGATGGCAACGTGTTGATCGGTAACTTCGCGCTGTTTGGCGCGACCGGCGGTCGTCTGTTTGTTCAGGGCCAGGCGGGTGACCGCTTCGCCGTGCGTAACTCCGGCGCAACTGCGGTAGTTGAAGGCGTTGGTGACTTCTGCTGCGAATACATGACCAACGGCGCCATTCTTAACCTTGGCACCTTTGGTAAAGGCTTCGGCAACGGCATGAGCGGCGGTTTCGCTTACCAGTACGACCCGTATGGATCGCTGGCTGCGCACGCGGCAGGTGATTCGGTGCTGTTTGGCTCCATCGCCGATGAAGATGAAATGGCGCAGGTGCACAAACAAGCGGTGCTGACCATGCTTAACTGGCATCTGGAAGCAACCCAATCGCCACGCGCGGCCTGGCTGCTGGATAACTGGGAAACCGAGTGCCATCACTTTGTATATGTGATGCCGCGTTCGCTGCTGCTGTATCAGGATGGCACCGAAATCCTCAAAGCCAAATCACGTAAAGACTTGCTCGAAGAGCTCTCAACGTCGCTGGCTGCGCATCAGGTGACGAAGTTCAAATCGGCCTGGCGTGACGGTAAAACCATTGCTAACGGTGCTGTTCCGGCTTACGGCGCGACAGATACGCTGGAGATGTTTGTTCTGCTGAACAACTACACCGTTCTCAGCCTCGCGCAGCAGCTGGCGCTGGGCAAACTGCCGAAAGGCACGGCGGTGGAAGATCCGGCGGTGGAAAAAGCGGTACGCAATCTGCTGATGACCGAAGATTTCACCTTAATAAGCCGACTGCAACGTCATGCACGCTCTGCGATTGAGAGCTACAGCGATGACGAGCTGGCAAGCCTGATCGCCGCTAAACGTATGGCAGATTACAAAGCGGCATTAACGCAGCGCAACATTCGCTCCATGGACAGCCTGGCGACATATGGCTGGATCATTTATCAGGATGCCTGCAACCGTGAAGTACTGGGCCATCTGCCTGATTTTGAAGAGCTGTTTGCGCGTGCTGCACTGCCAGAAATCGCAGCTGCAGTCGGGAAACTTTCCTGATTACAGTGCTACTGAACATGTGTAATTTAGTTTTTATATTTTGATTGAACAGGATTGAGTGCCTTACCGATGAAAATTCCTTACATTCCTGAAGATGCACCGTTTAACGGTGAGCAGAAATACTGGCTGGCGGGCTTCCTCGCCGGTCTCCATTCGCGCCTGCTGGTATTAGAAGACAAGCAGAGCGCACCGGCTGCGGGTGCAAACACCCAGCTGCATATCCTGTTCGGTTCACAGACCGGTAACGCTGAAGCGTTGTCGCAAACAGCAGCTAAAGCCGCACGCGCCAAAGGTTTGGTGCCGGTGGTGCAGGCGCTGGGCGAAGTGGATTTGGATGTGTTCGCTACCATGCGTCACGTGCTGATCGTCACCTCGACTTACGGCGAAGGCGAAATGCCGGATAACGCTCAGCTGTTCTGGAACGCGATTTCAGCCAGCACCGCGCCGCGTCTGGAGCAGATGCACTTTGCGGTATTGGCGATTGGCGACACCGGCTACGACGGTTTCTGCCAGGCTGGTAAATTCATCGATATGCGTCTGGAGCAGCTCGGTGCGAAACGCGTCGCCGATCGTATCGACTGCGATATCGACTTCGAAGAACCATCCAGCGAATGGATTGGCACGGCAATGCCGCAATTCGCCGCCAGTGCGGGCAGCAGCGGTAATGCATTAGAAAGCGCGCCAGAAGCCCCTGTCATTCCGGGCAGCAACAAACAAAACCCTTATGCGGCCGCATTGGCGACCAACAAGCGCCTGTCGGCTCAAGAGTCGGCGAAAGATATTCGTCACTTTGAGTTTGATCTCACCGACAGCGGTCTGAAATATGAAGCGGGCGATGCGCTGGGTGTTATCCCGGTGAACGACGCGTCACTGGTTTCACTGCTGCTGACCCAGCTGAAAGCAGACTACGAGACGCCGGTACCTGGCTTTGATCGTAACCTTGGCGATCTGCTGACTTATCAGTTCGAAATTTCCGAGCCGTCACGCAAACTGATTGAATGGGTTGGTCAGAACACCACCAACCAGGAATTGCGTCACGTGTTGCAGCACGACGACAAAGATACCCTTGCCGTTTGGCTGTGGGGCAAAGACACGCTGGATCTGCTGCAGCTTGAGCTGACGCGCAGCTTGTCGGTGCCGGAATTCGTTGCCATGCTGCGTCCACTGCAGCATCGCGCTTACTCCATCTCGTCGAGCTCGAAAGCGCATCCAAATCAGGTGCATCTGACCATCGCTTCCGTGCGCTACCATAGCGGCGGTCGCGAACGTAAAGGCGTGTGCTCAACCTATCTGGCTGAACGTGTACGTCGCGGCGAAAAGCCGGCGATCTTCATCTCGCCGAACAAAGCATTCCGCGTACCGTCAAACGGCAATGCGCCGCTGATTATGGTTGGACCAGGCACCGGTATCGCACCGTTCCGCGCCTTCCTGCAGGAACGTCAGGCAACGGGCGCAGAAGGTAAAAACTGGCTGTTCTTCGGTGACCAGCATCAGGCACACGATTACATCTACGAAGAAGAGCTGCAGGCATGGCAGGAGAAAGGTCTGCTGACTAATCTGGATCTGGCCTTCTCGCGCGATCAGGAAGAGAAGATCTACGTGCAAAATCGCATGCTGGAGAAAGGCGCTGAGCTGTACGCCTGGCTGCAGGATGGCGCGTACTTCTACGTGTGTGGCGATGCATCACGCATGGCAAAAGACGTTGATGCGGCGCTGTATGAAGTGGTTCGTCAGTTCGGTGGCTTGTCCAGCGAGCGTGCGGCGGCTTACGTTGATCAGCTGAAGAAAGATAAACGCTACTTGCGCGACGTCTACTAAGACGCGCAGGCATAAAAAAACGGGCCAAGCGGCCCGTTTTTTATTGCACGTTTTACTTCACCACTCGCAGTGAAGGTCGTCCTCCACGCGGCGGCGGCTCATCATCTGGCGAGTGATCTTCGTCAGTCGCATCATCCGGACGATCGCCATCAATCACAGACATCATCGTCTCTTCCTGACCGCTACCATCCTGATCGTCCGTTGCCAGCTCATAAGCCGGTTCCGGTTCGAACATGGTGCCAGCGCCGTTTTCACGGGCATAAATCGCCAGAACCGCAGCCATCGGCACAGAAACCTGACGCGGTACGCCACCGAAACGCGCGTTGAAACGCACTTCATCATTGGCGAGATCCAGATTGCCTACCGCACGCGGCGCGATGTTCAGAACGATCTGCCCATCACGCGCATATTCCAGCGGCACCTGCACACCAGGCAGATTGATGTCGACCACCAGATGCGGCGTCAACTGATTATCAAGCAACCAGTCGTAGAACGCCCGCAACAAGTAAGGACGACGCGCCGTTAGTTGCGACATTTCCATACATTAGCCCCGAGCTTGCAGGCGCATTTCACGTTCTGCTTCAGTCAGTGACGCAAGGAAAGAGTCACGTTCAAACACGCGCGTCATATAGCCTTTCAGCTCTTTAGAACCCGCGCCAGACAGATCAACACCCATCTGCGGCAAGCGCCACAGCAGCGGCGCCAGATAGCAATCCACCAGGCTGAACTCTTCGCTCATGAAGAACGGCGTGCGTGCGAACAGTGGCGCAATCGCCAGCAGCTCTTCACGCAGTTGCTTGCGCGCTGCATCGGCTTCTGCACCGTTGGCGGTTTCGATGGTGCGCATCAAGCTGTACCAATCCTGCTCAATGCGGTGCATCATCAGACGGCTTTCACCGCGCGCGACCGGATAAACCGGCATCAGCGGTGGATGCGGGAAACGCTCATCGAGGTATTCCATGATGATGCGTGATTCATACAGCGTCAGTTCACGGTCGACCAGCGTCGGTACGGTGCGATACGGGTTGAGGTCAATCAGATCCTGCGGCAGGTTATCCGTTTCAACCTGCTCGATCTCCACGCTGACGCCCTTCTCAGCCAGTACGATACGTACTTGATGGCTGAAAATGTCAGTCGGACCAGAAAACAGCGTCATTACCGAACGTTTGTTGGCAGCGACAGCCATGAAAACCTCCAAGTTTGTTCACAAAAAGATACTGCGAATAGCCAACCACGCGGCGACTCACCGGCTCATCAGATTCGCCTACCGTCAGCGTTAGTCGCATCGTCCGGTCTTCCCGACAGGAACGACAAGCACAACGCTGCTTCTCGCAGGCGCAAAGTGACAGTGAGTTTACCAGATTTTAAGCAGCTTGTGGGGCGGGCGTGATGATTTGCGGGCAAAATGCGGGTAAAGCTCGCGTTTTTCGTGGGAAAAAATCATAAATGCAGGTAATAAAAAACCCGCCGAAGCGGGTTTTTTGAGCCAACTGCCGCTGCCAAAGCAGCAAACAATTAACGCTTGGAGAACTGCGGACGACGACGTGCTTTACGCAGGCCGACTTTCTTACGTTCAACTTCACGCGCATCACGGGTAACGAAGCCCGCTTTACGCAGTTCAGAACGCAGAGACTCGTCGTACTCCATCAGAGCGCGTGTGATACCGTGACGGATCGCACCAGCCTGACCAGAAATACCACCACCTTTAACAGTGATGTACAGGTCAAATTTACCAACCATATCAACCAGCTCCAGCGGCTGACGCACGACCATGCGTGCAGTCTCGCGACCGAAGTATTGCTCCAAAGAGCGCTGGTTAATTACGATGTTACCGCTACCCGGCTTGATGAAGACGCGAGCGGCAGAGCTTTTGCGGCGACCAGTGCCGTAGTTTTGAGTTTCAGCCATTGCCTATAATCCCGATTAAATGTCAAGAACTTGCGGTTGCTGCGCCGCGTGGTTGTGCTCGTTGCCTGCGTAAACTTTCAGTTTACGGTACATAGCACGACCCAGTGGGCCTTTCGGCAGCATGCCTTTAACCGCGATTTCAATCACACGCTCAGGACGGCGCTCGATCATCTCTGCAAAGGTCGCTTGCTTGATACCACCGATGTGGCCAGTGTGGTGATAGTAAATCTTGTCAGTACGCTTGTTGCCGGTTACAGCAACTTTTTCTGCGTTCAGAACGATGATGTAATCACCGGTATCAACGTGCGGAGTGTATTCCGCTTTATGCTTACCACGCAGACGGCGCGCCAGTTCAGTCGCCAGGCGACCCAAGGTTTTGCCCGTTGCGTCAACAACATACCAGTCACGCTGTACGGTTTCTGGTTTAGCTGTAAAAGTTTTCATTGAAAAGCTTACCCAAATAAAAAGTTACACGTTGGTGAAATCCCAAACGCTAAGTAAACGATTGAGGCTCACACGACCATTTTGCCCAGCAAGCCACCCCTTCAAGTGAGTTACCGGATCACATCGAGTTCTTGGGAAAGAAAACCGATGCTGTAACGTGGGGTCGCAAGATTATAGAGAAGTCGAACTCAAAGATCGAACCTTTTTGCATCTAAAACCTACGATTTATGCCACGTCATCAGGGCAGATGCGGCAGACGCAAATACTCTTCGCTCTGCATCTCCTGCAAACGCGACAAGCAGCGCTGATACTCAAACTTCAAGCGTGTGCCCTGATAAATTTCAAACAGTGATGTTTCAGCCGCGACAACCAGTTTCACGTGGCGTTCGTAGAATTCATCGATCAGCGCCAGGAAGCGGCGCGCCTGATCTTCGGTCTTATAAATCATCACCGGCACATCATACAGCAAGACGCTGTGAAAACGGCGTGAGAGCTCAATATAGTCGTGCTGACTGCGCCCTTCGCCGCACAGCGTCAGGAAATTGATCGCCAGCACGCCTTCATGCACACCGAGCGTCGGCATCTGACGATGGTTGATCTCCAGCACCGGCGCGTCTTCACGCGCTTTGCCTGACAGCGCGCGGAACATGCGCTCCATTTCACTGTGCGTGGCATCGTTGAGCGGGAAGTTCCACAAATGCGCCGAGGTTAAGGTGCGCAAGCGGTAATCGATGCCGGCGTCAACGTTCATCACTTCACAATGACGCTTGATTTGTTCGATAGCTGGCAGGAAACGCGGGCGCTGCAGGCCATTGCGATAGAGTTCATCAGGCGGAATATTCGAGGTTGCCACCAGCGAAATGCCGCGCGCAAACAGTGCTTCCATCAGCGTGCCCAGCAGCATCGCATCGGTAATATCCGAGACAAAAAACTCATCGAAACAGAGAATGTCGGTTTCCGCTTTAAAGCGGTCGGCAACAATCAACAACGGATCGCTGTGGCCTTGCAGCTGCGTCAGCTCCTGATGGACACGCAGCATAAAGCGGTGGAAATGCAGGCGCAGCTTACGATCACCAGGAATTGACTGAAAAAACAGATCCATCACCCAGGTTTTACCGCGACCCACACCGCCCCACATATAGAGGCCGCGTACTGGCGCTTCGTGGGTGCTTTTCTCTTTATTGATCATCTTAGACAAGCGGCCAAACAGACCTTTGGCAGCCGGTTCAACCTGTTGCTGGCGGGCAATCAATCCTTGCTGGATGGTATCTAAGCGGGTAATCGCTTCTCGTTGTACGTCATCCGGGCGGAATTCGCCCTGCGACAGCGCCTGCTCGTAGCGTGCAAGCGGAGATGAGGTTTGCATGGTTCTCTCAGAATCCCTGAAAAAGTCCGATTCACGGGTCGGTTGACGAAAATTAGGCCGCTCTACACTAAGCGATGCAGCCCGATAGTTCCACTTCCAATAGATTATTGGGTATAGTGGCTGCTATTGAAGTTGATGTTGCAACAGAAGCAATGCCCTACGAAACAACGGAAATTACACGGGAGTCATTATGACCTGGGAATACGGGCTGATTGGTTTAGTGATTGGCATTATTGTCGGCGCAGTCGTCATGCGTTTTGGCAACAAGAAGCTGCGCGAGCAGCGTAGCATGCAGTATGAACTGGAAAAAACGAAGTCGGAGCTGGCGGATTACCGCGAGGAGCTCACTAACCACTTCGCCCGCAGCGCCGAGCTGCTGGACAACATGGCGCATGATTATCGCCAGCTGTATCAGCACATGGCGAAAGGGTCTAATGACCTGCTGCCAAATCTGCCAGGCGAAAAAAATCCGTTTGCCTACCAGCTGACGGAAGCCGAAGCGGATAACGATCAGGCGCCGGTACAGATGCCGCGCGATTACTCTGAAGGCGCATCCGGCCTGTTACGTGGCAGCGACCGCGCACCGCGTAATTAATCCTTTTGGGGCACAGCTTGGCTGTGCCCTTTTTGTTTTCGAACACAAACCACAAACTACTGTCACACTTCTTTTATCCCTTTCGCAGCGAGAGCGTTGTAGCAATGAAAAAACAAGCACGTCTGTTAAGCGCATTAGCCTTGGGTATCGGGATGAGTTTGGCTGCGGCGCCGAGTGCGCTGGCGACTCTTCCCGCCCAGATTCAGGGACAAGCATTGCCAAGCCTGGCACCGATGCTGGAAAAAGTTCTGCCCGCAGTAGTGAGCGTGCGTGTTGAAGGTACCGACAGCGGCCAGCAGGCGCAGGAGATTCCTGAACCGCTGAAGCGCTTTTTTGGTCAGGCACCGGGACAATCACAGCCGCAGCCCTTTGAAGGTCTGGGTTCTGGCGTGATCATCGATGCCGCTAAAGGCTACATCCTCACCAACAATCATGTGGTCAGCAACGCCGATAAAATCAGCGTTCAATTGGGTGACGGTAACGAATATGACGCTAAGTTAATTGGTCACGATGAACAAACCGACATCGCCTTGATTCAGGTTGAAGGCGCGAAAAATCTCACGCAGATAAAAATCGCCGATTCCGATTCGCTCAAAGTGGGTGATTTTGCCGTGGCCATCGGAAATCCGTTTGGTCTGGGTCAAACGGCCACATCGGGCATTATCTCCGCGCTGGGTCGTAGCGGCCTGAATCTGGAAGGACTGGAGAACTTCATTCAGACCGATGCCGCAATTAACCGCGGTAACTCCGGCGGAGCGCTGGTGAACCTGAATGGCGAGTTGATTGGTATCAACACCGCGATTCTGGCCTCGAGCGGCGGCAACATCGGCATTGGCTTCGCCATTCCTGCCAACATGGCGATGAATCTGGCGCATCAGCTGATTCAGTTCGGCGAAGTGAAGCGCGGCCAGCTCGGCATCAAAGGCACGGAAATGACCGCCGATATCGCCAAAGCGTTTAACGTTGATGCGCAGCGCGGTGCCTTTGTTTCGGAAGTGCTGCCGAAGTCAGCCGCCGAGAAAGCAGGCATCAAAGCCGGCGATATCATTACCTCGATCAATGATAAGCCGATCACCAGCTTTGCTGAGCTGCGCGTGAAAGTCGGTACCACGCCGCCGGGCCAGGACGTGAAAATCGGCCTGCTGCGTGAAGGCAAACCGGTAAACGTCACCGTTACACTGGAACAGAGCGCGCAAACCACCGCCAGCGCACAATTGATGTCTCCGGCACTGCAAGGCGCAACGCTGAGCGACGGCACGACCAAAACCGGTGATAAAGGCGTGAAAGTCGATGCCATCGAAAAAGGCACACCAGCAGAGCAAGTTGGTTTGCAGAAAGACGATGTGATCATCGGCGTGAACCGTAATCGCGTCGCTTCAATTGCCGAAATGCGCAAAGTGCTGGAAGGCAAACCGCCGGTGCTGGCACTGAACGTGGTGCGCGGCGAAGAGAGTATTTACCTGCTTCTGCGATAATCCTCGCATCAGGCGGACAAGCAGGTGTTTGTCCGCCTTTCTCATGCTATTCTGCCCTGCGATCTCACCTGGCTTGAAATAACACCATGTTTCTTAAACTTTTGCGTTCTGTGGTGATGGGCCTGATCGTGGCTGGCTTACTGCTTGTCGCGATCCCTGCGCTGCGTATGGGCAGCAACATCACCTTTGAACATGACAATAGCGACGATGAAGCACCCGTTAGTTTTAATCAGGGTGTGCGACGCGCCGTGCCCGCAGTCGTCAACGTCTATAACCGCAGCGCCCATGGCAACAATAATCGCGGCATCACCACGCTCGGCTCCGGCGTAATCATGAACGGCAAAGGCTACATCCTCACGAATAAACATGTGATTAATAACGCCGATCAGATCATCGTCGCGCTGCAGGATGGACGCTTCTTCGAAGCCACCTTAGTGGGTTCCGATGCCATGACCGATTTAGCGGTGTTGAAAATCAGCGCCTCTAACTTGCCGGTTATCCCCATCAACGCCAAACGTATCGCGCACATCGGCGACGTCGTCATGGCGATCGGCAATCCGTATAATCTCGGCCAAACCGTGACGCAAGGCATTATCAGCGCCACCGGACGCGTGGGCCTGAGCTCATCCGGACGACAAAACTTCCTGCAAACCGATGCCTCAATCAATCAGGGCAACTCGGGCGGCGCATTGATTAACTCGCTGGGCGAACTGATGGGCATTAATACCCTGACGTTTGATAAAAGCAGCGATGGCGAAACGCCGGAAGGGATTGGTTTCGCCATTCCTACCGCGCTGGCGAGCAAAATCATGGATAAGCTGATTCGTGATGGCCGGGTGATTCGCGGCTATATCGGCATTACCGGACGCGAACTGCCGCCGCTGCATGGCCAGGGCAATAATCTCGATCGCGTACAGGGCATTATCGTTAGCGACGTCACGCCGGGCGGCCCCGCCGATAGCGCCGGCATTCAGGCTAATGACGTGCTGCTGGAAGTGAATGGCAAACCGGCGCTCTCAGCGCAGGAAACCATGGATCAGGTGGCAGAAATTCGTCCGGGTTCGGTGATTGACGTGCAGATTTTGCGCAATGAAAAGAAAATGACCTTGCCGGTGACGATTCAGGAATTCCCGGAAGTGACCGCGCCCGCCACCACCACGCCATAAGGGCGCTTGCGCGCCCTTATGATTTAGCTGCGATCGACCGGAAAGGCGATCACTTCGCTCAGCGAGCTGGCTTTCAGCGCCAGCATGATCAAACGATCTACGCCCAACGCCACGCCAGAACAGGCAGGCATACCGTGCGCCAGCGCATCCAGCAAATTGGTATCGATAGGATGTTGCGGCAGGCCACGCGCCGCACGACGACGATTGTCCTGCTCAAAACGCTGACGCTGCTCACGGCTATCGGTTAACTCACGGAAACCGTTCGCCAGCTCAATCCCTTTGTAATAGACCTCGAAACGCTCGGCGACGCGGTGATCTTCGGTACTAATCTCTGCCAGCGCGGCCTGTGTTGCCGGGAAGTGGTAGACGAAGCACGGCTTATCGTTACCAATTTTCGGTTCAACGCCCAGCATAAACAGCAGTTGCAGCAGCGTATCGCGGTCTTCTTCACGATTCGCCAGCTCGCCCTCGCCCAGCTTCTCCGCCACTTCGCGCAGCTGTGCTTTATCGGCTGACAGCGGATCCACTTCCAGATGACGGATAAATGCCTGCTGATACGACAGCGATTCCGCGCTATCGCACTCCAGCACCTGCTGCATCAAATCGTCAACTTCATTCATCAGGCGGTACATGTCGTAGTGCGGACGATACCACTCCAGCATGGTGAACTCGGGATTGTGGTGACGCCCGGCTTCTTCATTACGGAAGCTGCGACCCATCTGGTAAATCGGGCCGCTTCCGGCCGCCAGCAGGCGCTTCATGTGATATTCCGGACTGGTCATCAGCCACAGATCGCGCCCTTCGGCTGCGCCTGGCCCAACAAAACGCGTCTGGAACGGCACCAGATGGATGTCAGTGATGGTCGCCTGGCTCATCGCCGGGGTATCAACCTCCAGCACGCCGCGATCGGCAAAGAAACGACGTATTTCCGCTATGATAGCGGCGCGTTTCAACAAATTGGCAATGGATGCGCTCGGCTGCCAGCTTGCCGTTTCGCTCATGTTGATGACTCCTCATACAGATAAGGGGTGGAAGTCTACCCGCATTGCCGATAGCAAACAACGACAGCGGGCGCAGGCAGCAATTTGGTATCGGGCAGCTATACTTAACCCATTAAAATTGTAAAGGAATCCCACAATGTCCCCATGGAAAACCCTGCTCGCCAGCCTGAGTGCCTTTCTCTCCGTTGCCTGCTCAACCACACCGCCCAAAGGCGTCACGGTGGTAGAAGGTTTCGATAGTCAACGCTATCTCGGCCAATGGTATGAAATCGCCCGCCTCGATCACCGCTTTGAGCGCGGATTACAACAGGTTACTGCCAATTATAGTCCGCGCGACGATGGCGGCTTGAAGGTGATCAACCGTGGCTACAATCAGCAGAAACAGCGCTGGCAGGAGAGCGTGGGCAAAGCCTACTTCACCGGCGATAAACAGCGCGCCTCGCTTAAAGTGTCATTCTTTGGCCCGTTCTATGGCGGTTACAACGTGATTGCCTTGGATCCTGACTATCGCTATGCGCTGGTGTGCGGACCGAATCGTAGCTACTTGTGGATTTTGTCGCGTACGCCGCAACTGGATGAAAGCGTTAAACAACGTTTGGTTGAACAGGCCAGAAGTGCCGGATTCCCGGTGGATGAACTGATTTGGGTGGAGCAGAAATAGAGAGAACCGGTGCGAAAGTCGCTTTCACACCGGAATATCTTACTGTGCGCTGCGCTGAATCGCTTTGCCGCCCGCCTGAACATCTTCGCCAACACCACGCGTGGTGTTACAAGCGGTCAGAACGGATGAGAGCACCAGCACGGAAAAAATCGCGACAATACTTTTCTTTAACATAGCCATATCCTTTTTGGTTGCAGTAAAAGTACAGCTCTTAAAGCATAGTCTTGATCTGTAAAACTGCGGATTGGGCGGATGAAAAAAGAGAAGGGAAACACACAGAGAGAAAAAAGGCGCATCAATGATGCGCCTGATTTGACGATTATTTTACGCGAGAAACGTATTCGCCAGAGCGGGTATCCACTTTTACCACTTCGCCAATCTGTACGAACAGTGGCACTTTGATTACCGCGCCAGTCGACAGCGTAGCTGGCTTACCGCCGGTACCTGCGGTATCACCCTTCAGGCCTGGATCGGTTTCGATAACTTCAGCTTCGATGAAGTTTGGTGGCTGAACAGCGATCGCTTTATCGTTCCACAGGGTAACGATACAATCTGCATTGTCCTGCAGCCACTTGGTCACGTCATCCAGCACTTTAGATTCGATCTGATACTGCTCGAAAGATTCCGGGTGCATGAAGTAGAAGAAGTCGCCGTCGTTGTAAGAGTATTGCAGCGTCATATCACGAACGTCTGCGCCTTCGGCAGAGTCAGTAGATTTGAAGGTCTTCTCAACGCGAGAACCGGTCAGCAGACGACGCATTTTTACGCGCGCAAATGCCTGGCCTTTACCCGGCTTAACGAACTCACTGGCTTCGATGGCATATGGCTCGCCTTCGAACATGATTTTAAGACCGGGACGGAAATCGTTGCTAAGATAAGTCGCCATAAAGGCCCTCTGTAAATATTGAACTGGTAAATAGCCAAAAAAATGGCACACATTGTAACCCTAAATCCCCCCGTCAGAGAAGATTGGTTGCAGCAACTAGCTGATGTTGTCACCGAACCTGCTGAATTACTGCAACTTTTATCTCTTGATCAGCATGCTGATCTGGCTGCAGGCGCTGATGCACGCAAGCTTTTCGCCCTGCGCGTACCGCGCGCCTTCATCGCACGCATGAAAAAAGGCGATGCAACGGACCCGCTGCTGCTGCAAGTGCTCACCAGCCGTCAGGAATTTATTGATGCGCCAGGTTATAGCACCGATCCGCTGGATGAACAAAGCAGTGTGGTGCCGGGTTTACTGCATAAGTATAGAAACCGTGCGCTGCTGCTGGTAAAAGGCGGCTGTGCGGTCAACTGCCGCTACTGTTTCCGCCGTCATTTTCCCTATCAGGATAACCAGGGCAACAAGCGCAACTGGCAGGCGGCGATTGATTACATCGCCACGCATCCGGAACTGGATGAGATTATCTTCTCCGGCGGCGATCCGCTGATGGCGAAAGATCATGAGCTGGCATGGCTGGTGGACGCGCTGGAAAAAATCCCGCACCTCAAACGCCTGCGTATTCACACCCGCTTGCCGGTGGTGATCCCGGCGCGCATCACTGAAGGCTTGTGTCAGATTCTGGCCGACACGCGTCTGCAGGTGTTGATGGTGAGCCATATCAACCACGCGCAGGAAATTGATGACGAGCTGCGTTACGGCATGCAGATGCTGAAGCGTGCAGGCGTTACGCTGCTTAATCAGAGCGTGTTGCTGCGTGATGTGAATGATGATGCGCAGACGCTGGCGGATCTTAGTAATGCGCTGTTTGATGCCGGCATTCTGCCCTACTACCTGCACGTGCTGGATAAGGTGCAAGGCGCGGCGCACTTCTTTGTTTCAGATGAGGAAGCGCGCGTGCTGGTGCGCCAGCTGCTGGTGATGGTGTCCGGTTATATGGTGCCAAAACTGGCGCGTGAGATTGGCGGCGAGCCAAGCAAGACGCCGCTGGATTTACAGTTACGGCAAGAGTAACCAAGACCCGCCTTAACGCTTCCTACTCAGCATTCCGCTATAACAGCTCCTGAAATTATTAGGCACATGGTGTGCTTAGGTTATACAGGAGCATGTATGAAAAAGGTGGCATTAACGCTGCTGGCACTGTTGTCAGTGAGTTTGGTTTTTAGTATGAAAACCCACGCCGCTCAGGATTGTGCCACGCGTCACGCGGCAATTAGTGAAGAATTACGTTACGCTGAGGCCAATAATAATTATTCGCGTATCAACGGACTGCGCAGCGCTCTCGCAGAACTGGATACGCATTGCACTCGCAGTAACGTCATTTCAGATACTCAACGCCAACTCGATAAACTCAACGATAAAGTAGCGGATAAGCAGAAATCTATTCGTGAAATCGAGTTTGATTTACAACGCGCACGCGCAGATGGAGATGCGAAAAAAATTCGCAAATATCAGCGTAAGCTAGAAGATAAACAAGAGGAACTCGCTGAAGCACAAGAAGAGCTGGCGCGGGTGCGGAATGAGATGTCCGCATTGAGGAAGTAACAAAATGGCCGAATCGCTTCGGCCATTTTGCATTGGACCTTTCAGGCAATTAGGCCGGAAAAATCACGGGCACTTATACACCTGGCCGGTCATTTTGCTATCGAGCGGCGCGAAAGCTGACAGCAAATTCTGCGTCGGGCTGGTGGCGCCATAAATCACGTTGCCGCCCATTTCAGCCGCGCGGTTACGCAGGTCGTTAGCTGCGCCACGCAGTGAACTGCCTTCACCGCCTGAACCGCTCAGCCAGTTGCTCTGGGAGCCGGTAAGCGTTCCCAGCAGCTGACATTGACTCGCGGGTTGTTGGTCGACGAAGGTCACACGTTCGCCGCCAGCACTCAGTTGATTGGAGCTGCTACAGCCCGCCAGCAGTAAAGTTCCGACTGCCAGACCGAGCAAGAGGTTAATCCGCATTGTAATCCCCATTTATTATCATCAGTGTCGGGCGGCAGCGTAGCAGAAAAGCGCACTTTTTTTCTGAACATTCATTGCCCTAAACCCGTAAAGCCGAAGTATTGCGCCCTTACTTATACCTTGTTCCCCAGCAAAAGAAAAACCCCCGACCGTTTCCGATCGGGGGTTTTCCAGATGACTTAAGCAGTCAGGGGCAATTACATCATGCCGCCCATTCCGCCCATGCCACCCATACCGCCAGCGCCACCTAAATCAGGTGCATCGTTTTTAGGCAGATCGGTCACCATCGCTTCGGTGGTGATCATCAGGCCCGCAACAGATGAAGCGTACTGCAGCGCAGAACGGGTCACTTTGGTTGGGTCCAGGATACCGAAGTCGATCATGTTGCCGTACTCTTCGGTCTGCGCGTTGTAACCGTAGTTACCGTCGCCCGCTTTCACGTTGTTAGCAACAACTGAAGGCTCTTCGCCGGCGTTAGAAACGATCTGACGCAGTGGCGCTTCCATTGCGCGCAGCGCAACTTTGATACCCACGTTCTGATCTTCGTTGTCGCCTTTCAGGCCAGATGCTGCGATTTTCGCTGCAACGCGAACCAGCGCCACACCACCACCTGCAACCACGCCTTCTTCAACCGCAGCACGGGTCGCGTGCAGGGCATCTTCAACGCGTGCTTTCTTCTCTTTCATTTCAACTTCAGTTGCTGCGCCCACTTTCAGAACGGCAACGCCACCTGCCAGTTTCGCTACGCGCTCCTGCAGTTTCTCTTTGTCGTAATCAGAGGTCGCTTCTTCGATCTGCTGACGAATCTGAGTAACACGGCCAGAGATAGCGCCTTGATCGCCCACACCATCGATGATGGTGGTGGTGTCTTTGTTAATCACAACACGCTTAGCCTGACCCAGATCTTCCAGGGTAGCTTTTTCCAGCTCCATACCGATCTCTTCAGAGATCACGGTACCGCCGGTCAGGATAGCGATATCCTGCAGCATGGCTTTACGACGGTCGCCGAAGCCAGGTGCTTTAACCGCAGCCACTTTCACGATACCGCGCATGGTGTTCACCACCAGCGTTGCCAGTGCTTCACCTTCCACGTCTTCTGCAATGATCAGCAGTGGCTTACCGGCTTTAGCAACGGCTTCCAGCACTGGCAGCATTTCGCGGATGTTAGAGATTTTCTTGTCAGCCAGCAGGATGAACGGGGTTTCCAGCTCAACTGCGCCTGTTTCTGGCTTGTTGATGAAGTACGGAGACAGGTAGCCGCGATCAAACTGCATACCTTCAACTACGTCCAGCTCGTCTTGCAGGCCGGTGCCTTCTTCAACGGTGATAACGCCTTCTTTGCCCACTTTATCCATCGCGTCAGCGATCAGAGTACCAACAGTTTCGTCGGAGTTAGCAGAGATGGTACCAACCTGTGCGATAGCGCGTGAATCCTGGCAAGGTACAGACAGCGCTTTCAGTTCTTCAACGGCAGCGATAACTGCTTTATCGATACCGCGCTTCAGATCCATCGGGTTCATGCCCGCAGCCACAGCTTTCAGGCCTTCGGTGATGATTGCCTGAGCCAGAACGGTTGCGGTGGTGGTGCCGTCGCCTGCTGCGTCGTTCGCTTTAGAGGCCACTTCTTTCACCATCTGTGCGCCCATGTTTTCGAACTTGTCTTCCAGCTCGATTTCACGCGCAACAGAAACACCATCTTTAGTGATGGTCGGTGCACCAAAAGATTTATCCAGAACCACGTTACGGCCTTTCGGGCCCAGGGTAACTTTTACTGCATCTGCCAGTACGTTTACGCCACGCAGCATTTTCACGCGTGCGTCATTACCGAATTTTACGTCTTTAGCTGCCATTTCAAATATCCCTTAAATTCGTTTCGTTCAGTGAATTACGCGTAAATTACGCTTCAACTACTGCAAGGATGTCGCTTTCGGAGATGATCAGAACTTCTTCGTTGTCGATTTTCTCGGTTTTTGCACCGTAGCCTTCGCTGAAAATCACCAGATCACCCACTTTTACGTCCAGTGGCTTAACTTCACCGTTTTCCAGGATGCGGCCTTTGCCAACAGCCAGGACTTCACCGCGGGTAGATTTACCGGCAGCTGAACCGGTCAGCACGATGCCGCCCGCTGATTTAGCTTCAACTTCTTTACGCTTGACGATGACGCGATCGTGCAATGGACGAATTTTCATTTGATAGCTCTCCTTTGAGAAGTCCAATCATTCATTTTTTGGGGTTGAACCGGACTGCATGGCTTCCGGCCTCGTGCTGGAAGAGATAGGGGCAATAAGTGGGCTTTCAAGGGCAAAAAATATAAATATTTTCGTTTCTGCAACAGATGGCGAAAAATGCAGCAAAAAGGCGGCTTGCGCCGCCTTGATGAATTTATTGGTCCTTATCGTGACCAATTCTGTCCTGATCTTTGCGCTCGTATTCACCGTCCACGGTGAAACCGGCATCCGGACCGGCGCCCGGTCCACGCCACATGCGCAGATGTGGCATCAGCTTCAAGGTCAGATGCTTCTGCACCGGCGGCAACAGCAGCAGTAAACCGAGGAAGTCGGTGAAGAAACCGGGCAACAGCAGCAGGAAGCCGGAGATGATCAGCGAAACGCTTTTGGTCATCTCAGCCGCCGGGCTTTCGTTACGCGCCAGCTTCTCCTGCATCAGCCGGAAGTTCTTCATGCCCTGATTTTTCACCAGCGAAACACCAATACACGAGGTGAAGATCACCAGCAGCATGGTGAGCAGCACACCCAGCGCATGCGCGACCTGAATGAAGATTGAGATTTCAATCCAGGCCAAAACAAAAAAAATCACTAACGGTAACCAGCGCACCGAATTCTCCTGTGAGTTGGAGCTGCCCCGCAAATTGCCAGGCAGCAGAAAGGGATGGTCTGTAGGACCGTATTGATAGAGATGGGCATTTGCACCGGCATTTTCAACCGATCCTGCCATTTTTTTCCCACTGACTTAAAATTGCGAAGTACATCACATATCGTTATTACCGCTGGGCCTGTAAAAGCCCGTAAAGTGATCTGTGCACAAACAATTCTGTAACATCAGAATATGATCGTGCCCGTCAGCGCGAAGATGGATAATATGTCGGCGCTGACATTCCACGACAATATAATCGCTTCACCTGCACGTTAATTGCCGCCCGTCCATCCGGGCGCCCGGCAGTAACCAGGCAGCAATAATAAGAAGGTAATCATGGCGAACAACATTCGTATCGAAGAAGACCTGTTAGGCATGCGCGAAGTTCCGGCAGACGCTTACTACGGTGTTCATACTCTGCGTGCGATTGAAAACTTCTATATTAGTAATAGTAAAATCAGCGACATACCGGAGTTTGTCCGCGGTATGGTGATGGTGAAGAAAGCAGCCGCGCTCGCCAACAAAGAGTTGCAGACCATTCCCCGCAATATCGCCAACACCATTATTCAGGCCTGTGATGAAGTCCTGAATAACGGTAAATGCATGGATCAGTTCCCGGTTGACGTCTATCAGGGCGGCGCGGGCACCTCGGTCAACATGAACACCAATGAAGTGCTGGCCAACATCGGTCTGGAGCTGATGGGCCATCAGAAAGGTGAATATCAGTACCTCAATCCCAACGATCACGTGAACAAGTGTCAGTCCACCAACGACGCTTATCCAACCGGTTTTCGTATCGCGGTTTACGCCTCGATTCTGAAACTGCTCGACGGCATCAATCAGCTGAGCGAAGGTTTCCAGCGCAAAGCGGTGGAGTTCGAAAACATCCTGAAAATGGGCCGTACCCAGCTACAGGATGCGGTGCCGATGACGCTCGGCCAGGAGTTCCACGCGTTTAACGTGCTGCTGAATGAAGAGACCCGCAGCATTCTGCGCACCGCCGAACTGCTGCTGGAAGTGAACCTTGGCGCTACCGCCATCGGTACACGTCTCAACACGCCAGATGGCTACCAGCAGCTGGCGGTACAGCGTCTGGCGGAAGTGAGTAATCTGCCGGTGGTGCCTGCAGAAGATCTGATTGAAGCCACGTCCGACTGCGGCGCATACGTGATGGTGCACTCGGCGCTGAAACGTCTGGCGGTGAAACTGTCGAAAATCTGTAATGACCTGCGCCTGCTCTCTTCCGGTCCGCGCGCCGGCCTGAATGAGATCAACCTGCCAGAACTGCAGGCCGGTTCATCAATCATGCCCGCCAAAGTGAATCCAGTGGTGCCAGAAGTGGTGAATCAGGTGTGCTTCAAAGTGATCGGCAATGACATCACCGTCACCATGGCGTCTGAAGCGGGTCAGCTGCAGCTCAACGTGATGGAGCCGGTAATTGGCCAGGCGCTGTTCGAATCGATCAGCATCCTGACGAACGCCTGCTTCAACCTGCTGGAAAAATGCGTTAACGGCATCACCGCCAACAAAGCGGTGTGTGAAGCTTACGTGTTCAACTCGATTGGTATCGTCACTTACCTCAACCCGTACATCGGCCATCACAACGGCGACATCGTCGGTAAGATTTGTGCCGAAACCGGCAAGAGCGTACGTGAAGTGGTGCTGGAGCGCGGCCTGCTGACGGAAACCGAACTGGACGATATTTTCTCCATTCAGAACCTGATGCATCCAGTATATAAAGCCAAACGCTACACTGACGAAAACGAACAGTAATCCGTTCCGGATCAAGTTGCCAAAAGCACGCCCGTATACAATGCGGCGTGCTTTTTTCATTTTGGCGGCTACAACTTTAAGAGTCGAAATTGATCCACGGCTCAGGGAGCGGAACGAATGGTAGTAGTGGAGTTAGTTATTGTCCTGCTGGCGATCTGGCTCGGTGCGCGTCTTGGCGGCATCGGCATCGGTTTCGCGGGCGGTTTAGGTGTGCTGGCGTTGACGCTGATTTGCGGCTTAAAGCCCGGCGCGATTCCCTTCGATGTGATCGAAATTATCATGGCGGTGATTGCCGCGATTGCCGCGATGCAGATTGCTGGCGGTCTCGACTATCTGGTGGGATTGGCGGAGCGCCTGCTGCGCCGTCATCCGCGCTATGTCACCTTTCTCGCGCCGCTGGTCACCTACGTCATGACGCTGCTGGCCGGTACCGGTCACACCGCGTTCTCCACCTTGCCAGTGATTGCTGAAGTGGCGAAAGAGCAAGGCGTGCGCCCTTCTCGTCCGCTGTCGATTGCGGTTGTCGCCTCGCAGATAGCCATCACCGCGTCGCCGCTTTCTGCGGCAGTGGTGTTTTTCGCCTCCATTCTTGAACCGCGCGGCGTAAGTTATCTGGCGCTGTTAGGTGTCGCGATTCCCTCCACCATGGCAGCAATCTTCTGCGCCGCCATCATCACCAGCTTCCTCGGCAAAGAACTTAAGGATGATGAGGTTTACCAGGCGCGTTTAGCAAAAGGTGAAGTGAAGCTACGCGGCGAGCAGGTTTATGACATCAAACCGGGCGCGAAGCGTGCTGTCTTCCTCTTCCTGATCGGCATCGCCGCCGTGGTGCTCTACGCCACCGCGATAAGCGACAGCGTTGGCCTCATCACCAATCCAGTGCTGCCGCGCAACGAAGCCATCGTGGTGTTTATGCTGACCGTTGCCACGCTAATTTGCCTGACCTGCAAAGTCGATACCGGTGAGATCCTCAGCGCCAGCACCTTTAAGTCAGGCATGAGCGCCTGTATCTGCGTGATGGGCGTCGCGTGGCTGGGCGATACCTTTGTCAAAGCACACCTTAACGATATCCAGGCGTTAGCCGGTGACATGCTGCAAGGTTATCCGTGGATGCTGGCGCTGGTGCTGTTCTTCGCCGCCACGCTGCTCTATTCGCAGGCCGCCACCACCAAAGCGTTAATGCCTGCCGCGTTGATGCTGGGCGTCTCGCCGCTGGCCGCCGTCGCCTCCTTTGCAGCAGTTTCC
This sequence comes from Enterobacter sp. Sphag1F, assembly GCF_014193275.1. Classification (NCBI taxonomy): domain Bacteria; kingdom Pseudomonadati; phylum Pseudomonadota; class Gammaproteobacteria; order Enterobacterales; family Enterobacteriaceae; genus Enterobacter; species Enterobacter sp. Sphag1F. The sequence continues at coordinate 388,125 of NZ_JACHZD010000003.1, forward strand.
GCGCTGTTCGTGCTGCCGACCTATCCTACGCTGCTGGCCGCCGTCGAAATGGATGACACCGGTTCAACCCGTATCGGCAAGTTTGTGTTTAACCACTCCTTTATTATTCCCGGCGTGTTGGCAATTGCCTTCTCGGTGGCGTTCGGCTTCCTGTTTGGCAGCCTGATTCTGTAGCGCCGTTACATCCTGAAAACCTCGTGGCGAAGCGGTCGTGCTATTATCACGGCCTATTCGCCACCGGAGCTCATTCATTCGCTATGGCTGCACGACTCTTTCGCCTTGCCGGCTTTTGCCTGGCGCTGGTTTTCTGCCTTTCGGCACAAGCCTCACTCTTCTCCCCGAACAACAACAGCCGCTTTGTGCCGGTTGATCAAGCGTTTGGCTTCGATTTCTCGCAGCAGGGCAATCAGCTGACGCTCAGCTGGAAAGTGAAGGATGGCTACTATCTCTATCGCCAGCAAATCCATGTCACGCCGCAAAAAGCGCAGATTGCCCCGCTGACGTTGCCGCCGGGCCAGCCGCACGAAGATGAGTTCTACGGCAAAAGTGAAATCTACCCGCAGGATCTGCAACTGCCGATCACGCTGCGCCAGGCCGATACCGGCGCGACCGTCACCGTCACCTATCAAGGCTGCGCCGCCGCCGGTTTCTGCTATCCGCCTGAAACCCGCACCGTGCCGCTGAGCGCGGTTGCCGCCAATCAGGCTGCGCCCGCAGTCAGCGCGCAGCCTGCTAAAAACAGCACGCCGCTGCCGTTTTCACCGCTGTGGGCGCTGCTGATTGGTATTGGCGTCGCTTTCACGCCGTGCGTATTGCCGATGTATCCGCTGATCTCCAGCATCATTTTAGGTGGCCCGCGCCGCTATTCGATGGGGCGACTATTCGCGCTGGCGATGGTGTATGTGCAAGGTATGGCGCTAACCTACACCGTGCTCGGCATGGTGGTTGCAGCGGCGGGATTACGCTTCCAGGCGGCGCTGCAGCATCCTTACGTATTAATGGGCTTGTCGGCGCTGTTTATCGTGCTGGCGCTGTCGATGTTTGGCCTGTTCTCGCTGCAATTGCCTGCCAGCCTGCAAACGCGCCTGACGCTGTGGAGCAATCGCCAGCAAGGTGGCTCGCTGCCCGGCGTATTCATGATGGGCGCACTGGCGGGATTGATCTGCTCGCCCTGCACCACGGCGCCGCTCAGCGCCATTCTGCTGTATATCGCGCAGAGCGGTAATCTGTGGGCCGGTGCTGGCACGCTGTGGCTGTATGCCTTCGGCATGGGCCTGCCGCTGATTGCCGTGACCATGTTTGGCAACAAGCTGCTGCCGAAAAGCGGGCCGTGGATGCAAACCGTCAAAGAAGGTTTTGGCTTTGTGATTCTGGCGCTGCCGGTATTCCTGCTGGAACGCGTGATCGGCGATCTGTGGGGCTTACGCTTGTGGAGTCTGCTCGGCGTAGCGTTTTTTGCCTGGGCATTCAGCCTCAGCCTGCGCGCCAGCGGTAAATGGCGTGTGCTGCAGATCATCATGCTCGCCGCCGCGCTGGTCAGTGCGCGTCCGCTACAGGATTGGGCGTTTGGCAGCAGTAACAGCGCGCAAGCCGTGGCGCATCTGCCGTTCCATACCATCAATAGCAGCGAGCAGCTCGACAGCGCGCTGCAGCAGGCGCAAGGCCGCATCACCATGGTCGACCTGTACGCCGACTGGTGTGTGGCCTGTAAAGAGTTCGAGAAATACACCTTCAGCGATGAGGGCGTGCGCAACGCGTTAAGTCAGGTGCAACTGCTGCAAGCCAATGTCACCGCCAATAACGCGCAGGACAACGTGCTGTTGCAGCATCTGCAGGTTTTAGGTTTGCCGACCATTCTGTTCTTCGATGCGCAAGGCAAAGAGATCCCTGATTCGCGCGTCACCGGCTTCCTTAACGCCGCCGATTTCCGCACGCATTTGCAGAATTTGTCACGTTAAACGACACTGTCAGCAGAACACTGCCCGCTCGTCCGCGAGTGGGCCCGCATTCCAGAGGAGAGTCACTTGCAACGTGAACAAATACTCGAGCATGCGTTGAATGTGCTCGAACAGAGCGGCCTGGCCGCCACCACTTCCCTGAGCCAAATGGCTGGCGAAACCGGTCTTGAAGCGGAACAGCTAACGCGTTTCTGGCCCGATCGTGATGCCTTGCTGTACGACGCGCTGCGCTATCACGGCCAGCAGATTGATAGCTGGCGTCGTCAGGTGCAGCTCAATGAACATCTCAGCGCCGAACAAAAGCTGTTAGCCCGCTACGAAGTGCTGAGTGAACACGTCAGCAAAGGCCGCTTTCCCGGCTGCCTGTTTATCGCCGCCTGCAGCTTCTATCCGCAACCCGATCAGCCGGTGCATCAGCTAGCCGAACAGCAAAAGCGCAGTTCCTGGCAATTTACCCATGAAATTCTGGTCGATTTGGCGCTGGATAATCCCACCATGGTGGCCGATCAGATGGAGCTGATTCTGGAAGGTTGCCTGAGCAAACTGCTGGTGAAACGCAACGTGCAGGATGTGGCGACGGCGCGCCGCCTGGCGGAAGATGTACTCGGTATCGCGCTGTGCCGCAAAAATGGTGCGCTGGCGTAGCCTTTTTATCCATCTTGTCTGAAAAGCAAGCAATCAATCACGATTGCTACGCTTTTTTGACGAAAGCCGTTGACGACGATAAGCCATTAGGGTTTAATGCGCCCCGTTGCCCGGATAGCTCAGTCGGTAGAGCAGGGGATTGAAAATCCCCGTGTCCGTGGTTCGATTCCGCGTCCGGGCACCAACATTCTGAAAACCCAGCTTATGGCTGGGTTTTTGCTTTTCTGCATTCTGAAAAAGATGCCGGTTTCTCACGTACATCTTCCTCCATATCAGATCTGAAATATCCGACCATCTCCAGTGGGAAGTTCAACATTCAGACTCAACTTACCGCCTAACGCCTCGACATACTTTTTCAGGCTGGAAAGTTTTATCTCGTCACCTCGCGCTTCAATCGCGGCGATAGCAGGCTGCGAGATACCCATTTTTTCAGCCAGCTGCACCTGTGAAAGTTCCAGCTCTTCACGCAACTGACGCAGGCGGATCTCCAGAATTTTTTGGTCTGCCTTATTTTTAATGCGCTCCTGGGACTCAGGAGAACGCTGTGCGATCAGCTCTTCAAGTTTTGGCATTGGTTAATTCCTCCAGATGCTGCTTGTACTCTTTATCAGCCAGTTTGATCATCGATTGGTAGAAGCGCTTCTGATTAACACCGGTTTTATCCCCCGCACACAGCACGATAGCCTTCCTTGCAGGATCAAACGCGAAAAATGCGCGAATCGGCCTTCCATTACTTTGGACGCGAAGTTCCTTCATGTTGGCAAAACGAGAACCGGTGACCGTATCGACATCCGGTCGCCCCAACATTGGGCCAAACACCTTTAGCACTTCGAGACTCGACAACACATCTTCAACCATTTCATCATCTTGTTCTTGCAGCCATGCTGCAAAGAGCAAAGTAATTTCGACTTCCCAACTGTTCAAAATTGCCTCTCATAAACTGTAGTTTATATCGACACCATATAAACTGGAAGTTATATTTTGAGAGATGATTTGCATCATGATTTCTGCTTGCCGATGTACTGAACGTCTTAGATTTGAGAGACGCTTCTGAAAATAAATTAACGACTCAGCTAATACTTTTAATCTATCTCACCATAATAAAATCCAATAAAATTAATTATCAGTGAGTTAAACCAACCCGAAATATTAATTCGTGATCCTGCCTCGGTTAGCCGTAACATCCCATACGTAACACCTTCGCAATCGCGTAAGCTTAATCTCATACCAGTAATCACCTGCTGATTCAGCTTGTTAGCTTAACGCTCTAATCATTTAAGTAATGACTGATAAAACGAAAAATAAAATCACTTACTTTCATATTTAATTATTTATTCAGAAACACGATTCGATTAATTAAATCACTCCCTACAGGAAAATAACCATGAGCGCAGGAAACCGAATCTATTTACGCCGTCCCGCCGATGCCGAACCGCTGCTGGAAGCCTTTCGCCGTTTACCGGCGGCGGTGGTAGCGGATTGCATGAGCCGCTTGCCCGCCTTGTCTGCGGAGATCAGTCTGAAAACCGCGCCGCGCCAGACGATCATGTGTGGCCTGGCGGTGACGGTTAAAGCGCGTTCCGGCGACAACCTGATGCTGCACAAAGCGCTGGATATGGCGGGCCGAAACGATGTGATTATTCTGTCGAACGAAGGCGATCGCAGTCAGTCGCTGATGGGTGAAGTGATGGCAACCTACGCCAGACAGCGCGGTATGGAAGGCATTGTGCTGGACGGCCCAGTCCGCGACATCGAAGGGCTGTCACGCATGGACTTCCCCATCTACGCCGCCGGTCACACGCCGGGCGGCCCGTTCAAGGATGGTCCAGGCGAGATCAACGTGCCGATTGCCTGCGGCAAAATTCACGTATCGCCGGGCGATATCGTACTGGGCGATGCGGATGGCGTGATTGTGATTCCTCGCCAGGATGCCGCACGCATTCTCGAAGCGGCGCAGGCGTATCTCATTGTTGATGAACACAACTTCGAGCTGGCCAAAACCGGCGCGCTGGAACGTAGCTGGCTGGACGAGACGCTGCGCACCAAGCAGGTTGAAATCATTGATGATGTGTTCCGCTAATCTTTCGCCGTCGTAGGGTGCGCATTCATGCGCACCAGGTCGCCATAAATGGCAACCCTACGGCGTACTACTCACCATCGCCAGCTTACGCTGCCGATTTTCACGCCACACCGCAAAAATCCCGGCCAGCGCCACAATCGATGCGCCCAGCAAGGTGGTGCTGCTCGGCAGGCTGTTCAGGAACAGATAACCAATCAGCATCGACCACACCAGCGTGGTGTAATCGAACGGTGCCAGCAGTGAGGCATCGGCATAACGCAGGCTGAGCGTCACCAGAATCTGCGCCAGACCGCCAAACAGGCCGCAGCCCACCAGCAACAAGAGTTGTAATGCGCTGGGTTTGCTCCAGCCAAATAGCGCCGTCGCCAGGCCAATAAGGGTCGTCATTACAGAGAAATAGAACACAATCGCGCCCGGCTTTTCGATGCCGTTGAGGAAGCGGATTTGCACGTTAGAGGTCGCGGAACACAGCGCCGCAATCAGCGCAAATGCCACGCCAAGGCTCGCCGTCGCGTTGCTGGCACCTTGAGAAAGCAGCGCACCGCTGGCGCTCAGGCTGGAAGAGAGCATGATCAGAATGCCGGATAATCCCACCACCACCGCGATCCAGCGTGAAACCCGCACCCGCTCTTTCAGCAATATTGCCGCCATGATCACGGTAAACAGCGGCGCGGCATAGCTCAGCGCGGTGGCATCAGCGAGTGAGATATACACCAGCGCCAGATAGTTAAAATACATGCCGCCGGTGCCGGAGAAGCCACGAATAAAGTGACCAAACAGGTTATGCGTCTTGAGATTTTCCAGCACGTTACCCTGCATTTTTAGCCAAATCAGCAGCGGAAACAGCGCGATAAAACTGCGGAAAAAAATCACTTCGCCGGTGGGAATGGCACCGTTCAGCCCCTTCACACACGCCAGCATCAAGGTGGCGCACAGCGCGGCCACTATCTTCAATAACACGCCTAATCGGGCATTCATGCTTTTTCTATTCTCTCTACCACATGCAATCGGCGGGACTGCCGAGAGGACATGCGAACAGCCTGGCGAGAAAAGTGTGCGCTGGATAACACTTTTTTGCTCTGCCCGAATAGAAAGAACTTATGCGCCGCTTAGCCATATTTTTTTGCTATTGCACGACAGGGTTTCCCTCTTTTTCGTCTGAAAACAAAGCCGATATAGTCCAGAAAAGCGAGAAATCAGGCGCTCCGTCCCGGTGACGCCGTGGTATTCATCATTGAGGAAGTTCACATGACCATGAAAAGACGTACCACCATCGGGCTGGCACTGCTGCCGCTGCTGGCTATTTCGGCTGCTCATGCAGACATGATGGCGAACATCAAATCCAGCGGCGAGCTAAAGTGCGCGGTCTATTCGGACGTGCCGCCCTTCTCTTCCCCGGATCCGAAAACGCGTCAGCTGGCGGGCATGGATATCGATCTGTGCAACGCACTGGCGAAGCAGATGAACGTCAAACTGACGCTGGTGCCCACCTCGGTGGAAGCGCGTATTGCGGTGATTGCCACCGGTCGCGCCGACGTGCTGATCGCTAACCTTGCCTACACCAAAACTCGCGGCAACCAGATTCAGTTCAGCGATCCTTATTACGTCGCCAAAGAGATGCTGCTGGTGAAAGCGCCGTTGGCCGACAAGCCGCTGAGCTATTTCCAGGGCAAACGCATCAGCGCCACCAAAGGCACCACCTCTGAGCAGTCGATCCACATTAAAGGCGGCAAAGCGGTGACCTTCCAGGATTCGGCCTCCGCTTTCCTCGCGCTGGAGCAGAACAAATCGGTCGGCTTCGTCACCAACACCATGACCGGCATCAAAACCATTTCACAGGCGAAAAAAGACGGCATCAATCTGGCGATGATCAAAGAGCCGATGGCGCTGGAGCCGATTGGTGTCGGCATGAAGCGTGATGAACCGGCGCTGCTGGCCAGCGTCAACAGCAGCCTGAAGGCGATGGACGATGACGGCACCATCGACAAAATCTGGGATACGTGGATTGGGCCCAACACCGAATACAAAATGGTGCGCGAAGAACGCGTACAGCCGCTCTCCAGTCTGAAATTTGAACCGCTGGAATAACCATGCCCGTGAAGTCGCACTCTGCTCTCCCGCCCGCCAGCGCCCCCGCGCTGGCTTGCTCCTCTGATATCAAGCTCTCCACCATTGGCGCACGCGCGTGGCTGGTGGAAGCGCCAGGCGGTTTCGATCTCCCGGCACAGCGGCGCATTTGGTCGCTGGCGCGCCTGCTGCATGCCGACGAAGCAATTGAAGCGCTGATCCCCGGCGTCACCAATCTGCTGGTGTTGTTCCGCCATATTCCAGCCGATGAAACCGCCGTGCGCATGCAGCTGCACGCTGCCTGGGATCAGGCGCAGGCGGTAAGTCCGCAGGGCAAACTGATTGAAATCCCAGTGCATTACGGCGGTGAACATGCCACCGATCTCGAGGCGGTATGTCGCCATACCGGCTTAAGCCCGCGCGAAGTGGTACGCCTGCACCATCAAAGCGAATACACGGTGTTTGCGCTGGGCAGCGCGCCGGGCTTCGGTTATCTGCATGGTTTGGATCCGCTTCTCGCAACACCGCGCAAGAAAGTGCCGTCGCTCAGCATGCTAAAAGGCACCGTCACCATCGGCGGCGCACAGGCGGGCGTTTCGGCGCTGACCGGTCCGAACGGCTGGAACGCGATTGGTTTTGCCGAGCTGGCGGTATTTGACCCGCTGGCAGCATCACCCGCGCTGATGGCACCGGGCGATCGCATCCGCTTTCTGCCGCAGAGGATTGAGCTGTGATTGAGATCGAACAGAGCGGTGCGCTGAACACGGTGCAGGATTTAGGACGCTTCAATTATCGCCACATGGGCGTATCGGTGAGCGGCGCGATGGATCCGCTGGCGCTGCGTGCCGGTAATCTCCTGCTCGGCAACGACGAAAATGCAGCGGCGATTGAAGTGCAGCTGTTTCCGTTCCGCGTACGTTTTTTGCAAAACAGCAGCATCGCGGTGACCGGTGCCGATTGCCGCGCCACGCTGGATGGCACGCCGCTGCCGCCGTGGTGGGGCTGTGGCGTGCGCGCCGGGCAAGTGCTGGAGCTGCGTTATCCACGCAGCGGCGCGCGTGGCTATGTGTGTATTGCTGGCGGCATTGATGTGCCGCTGGTGCTCGGCTCGCGCAGTACCGCGCTGCGCGGCGGCTTCGGCGGCGTTGAAGGACGCCCGCTGCAGCGTGGCGATCGGCTGGCGCTCGGCGAAAGTCGCAGCCCGGCACTGCCTCAAAGCGGCATCGGCATCGAACCGCCAGACAGCGCATTACGCGCCAGTTTTCCCCGCAACCGCGCCGGAGACATTCAGCTGCGCGCCATTCCCTCCGGCGAATACCCGCTGTTTGCCACCGATGCCGCGCGTTTCTGGCAGCAGTCGTGGCAGGTATCGAATCAAAGCAATCGCACCGGCTATCGGCTTTCAGGCGATCCGATCTTCCCGTCAGAAACCGTTGAGATGCGATCGTACGGGCTGATCCCCGGCATTGTGCAGGTGCCGCCGGGCGGCGAACCGATCATCCAGCTGAGCGATGCCAACACCGCTGGCGGCTATCCGAAGATCGCTGGCGTGATCGAGCAGGATCTATGGCGGCTTGGACAAGTGCTGCCGGGCCAGTCGATCCAGCTGATCCAATGTGATGTGCGTGAAGCGATCGCCATCGAACAGGAAGTCACGCGCTGGCTGAGCCGCTTGCGTCTCAGCTGCCAGCCACTGCGTAAAGCACTTACCGTATAATCCGCACAAGGAAACCAGGCATGAAGATAGATGTGAATTCCGATATGGGCGAAGGCTTTGGCGTTTACCAGCTATGCGATGACGCCGCGCTGATGAAAGTGGTGTCATCGGCCAATATTGCCTGCGGCTTTCACGCCGGCGATCCGGCGATCATGAGCAACATGGTGCGGCTGGCGAAGGCACACGGCGTTGGGATTGGCGCGCATCCCGGTTTACCGGATCGTCAGGGTTTTGGCCGCCGCGAACTGCCGTTTAGCGCCGAAGAGATTTGCCAGCAAGTGGCCTATCAGCTCGGCGCGCTCACGGCGATTGCCCGCGCGGAAGGCACCTATGTTTCCCACTTCAGTTTCCACGCCGCGATGGGCAACATCGTCAACCGCGATGCCGCGCTGGCGCAACAGGTGATGGAATTGGTGGCGCGCATCAATAGCGATCTGATCATCTTCGCCCAGCCCGATACCATCATCGAAGCCGCCGCGCAGGCGGCTGGCCTGAAGACGCTGACGCTGTTTCTGGCGGACCGCGCCTATGACGCACAAGGCCGCTTAGTTCCACGCGGCATTAACGGTGCGGTGATCAAAGAGGAAGCCGCCTTGCGCGCCCGCGTGCGCCAGTTTTTGCAGCACGGCACGGTGACGACGATTGAAGGAGAAGAGATTGCGGTGCGAGCGCGCTCGATTCTGGTTCACAGCGACACGCCAGGTTCACTGGCGCTCGCCACCATTGTGCGCAGCGAAATCGAAGCCTGCGGCCATCAGGTCGCTCCGGCCGCAGAAGTTATCGCGCAACAATGACAGTACCCGAACGGGTTTTTCGTAGGGTGCGCATTCATGCGCACCAGGCCACCATGAATGGCGACCCTACGGAATTAGTCACGATTGTGAGTCAGAAAATTGCATTGCTACTGCAGCGCGGGTGTTGAGGCGACATCCCAAACCGCTGAGCGAATGAGGGATTCCAGGGCGAGCCGCATGGATGCGGCGAGAGGTGGCGCTGAGCAGGAGCGAATCGCCACCGGTCCGTCAGGAATCGTGAATGAGTGAAGGTACCGCGCAGCGGCGGGTTGGGCTGGCGCAGGGCCCGGGAGTGCAGAGGGCGTGGCCAGGACGCCCTCTGCTCGGTCGCCGCACCAAGGTGCTGCAACTGCTTTGCACATGGCGAACGAAAGTCGCTCTGCGCTTAACTGAGCGGCATTACGCCATTTATGGCGACCTGGACATCAAACACAACCACCACAAAACGCCGCAATACGATCGCATCCCGTCTCTAACCGCTCCATGCTCGTGGCATACGACAACCGGATAAACGGGCTCATGCCGTACGCCTCGCCCTGCACTGTCACCACGTGCTGCTCCTCAATCAGCGCCAGCACAAAATCGGCATCATTAGTGATCAACCGGCCACCGGCACTGGTTTTGCCAATGTAACCCGCGATATTCACAAACAGATAAAACGCACCCTCCGGTTTGTGGCAGCGCAGGCCGTCAATCGACGTCAGGCGCTCCAGCACGTAATCGCGGCGCTGACGATAGATGTGCGCGCGCTCCTGCAGCAGATCCTGCGGGCCTTCCAGCACCGCTACCGCCGCTGCCTGGGTTAAGGTGCAAACGCCACCGCTGTTCTGCGTATTCACGTTGCTCATTGCTTTGATCAACGGTGCCGGGCCGCCGCAAAAGCCCAAACGCCAGCCGGTCATTGACCAGGCTTTCGACACGCCGTTCACCGTCAGTACGCGGTCATAGAGACGCGGCTCAACCTGCGCCAGCGTGTAAAAACGCACATCGTCATAAATCAGGTGTTCGTAGATATCGTCGGTCATGATCCACACCTGCGGATGGCGCAACAGCACCTCGCCCAGCGCGTGCAGCTCCGCTTTGCTCGCCACCGAACCGGTGGGATTGCTCGGATAGTTGAGCAGCAGCCATTTGGTTTTGTCGGTGATGGCAGCATCTAAATCGGCAGGCAGCGGCTTGAAGCCGTTCTCCTGCGCACATGGCAGCGCCACTGGAACGCCACCGGCGAATTTGACGATATCGGCATAGCTGATCCACGACGGCGTCGGGATCACCACTTCATCGCCCGGATTAATGGTCGCGAGGATCGCGTTAAAGATGATCTGCTTAGCGCCGCCGGCGGTGAGGATCTGGCTGACGTCGTAATCTAGCTGATTATCGCGTTTGAACTTCAGCTGGATCGCCTTGCGCAGTGCTGGCGTGCCGTCGGTAGGTGGATAGCGCGTATCTCCGGCGCGCGCGGCGGCGTAAGCGGCTTCAATCGCATGAGGTGGCGTGGGGAAATCGGGTTCACCGGTGGAAAGCGCTACCACATCAATGCCCTGCGCGGCGAGATCGCGGGCCTTTTGGGTCATAGCAACAGAGGCAGAAACGGTGACATTCTTTAATCGATCGGCTATCTCGGGCATGGGTTAATCCTGGCTCAGTGTCAGCATGAACGGCTTGCAGCAAGCTGCAAACACGACGTTTACCAGAGGATAGGTTTTTGCCCGAAGCGTCGGTTAATAGTGCTTTGTTGTGGTGATATAACACAAAGCGATGACTGAACCGACCGCACACTTTCGCCATAAAGGTGACGAGCCTGATGTGGAAATGCGCGGCAGGTCACGCGCCAGCGCCTGACGCAATGTTAATAGAGTGTTACTTTGAGTGCCGGTTAACAGCGCGCAATGCCCGTTTACTCACTCCCATCATCGCCAAATCTAATGAGTGAATCGCACCATACCAGTGCAAAGGTCGCTGTTTTACCCTCGCCGTCACGGCAACTGTCCAACTCAGCATCGGCCTTAGGAGGCACTGTGGCTCTACCCTCCTGTCTGAGTTCACTCGCGAAAGCTTATTTTGGCATCAAGTTTGCTTGATACCCGCTATGCGTTCTGTTGGAGGAAGCGTTCATGAATCTTCGTCGCCTGAAGTACTTTGTTAAAATTGTTGATGTGGGCAGCCTTACCCAAGCCGCCGATATTTTGCATATTGCCCAGCCCGCGCTGAGCCAGCAGCTGGCTACGCTGGAAGGGGAAGTGAATCAGCAACTGCTCATTCGTACCAAGCGCGGCGTGACGCCGACCGAAGCCGGTAAAACGCTCTATTCCCACGCGCAGGCGATTTTGCGCCAGTGCGAACAGGCACAAAGTGCCATTGAGCTGGTTGGCGCTTCGCTGAGCGGCAGCGTCTCCGTTGGTTTAGCGCCGGGCACCGCCGCACAAAACCTCGCATTGCCGCTAATGATGGAAGTGCAGCAGCAGCATCCCGGCATCGTGCTCTACTTCAATGAGAACTTCGGCACCACGCTGAGCGAACTGATCATGAATGGCCGCATGGATATGGCAGTGATTTACGATCACCGCACCATTCACGGCCTGCGCTTTATGCCGCTGATGAAAGAGGATCTCTACTTCGTCTGCCCGTTCAGCCTCGCGCAACCGGTGAAAGAGATCCCGCTGGCGCAGGTGGCGCAATACGATCTGTTCCTGCCGCGCGTCTATAACATCATGCGCAAAGTGCTCGACGATGCCTTCGTACACAACAATCTGCAGTACCGCGTGAAATGCGAGATCGAGTCACAAACCACGCTGAATGCCGCCCTGAGCGCCGGTCTCGGCACCACCATCATGCCTGAATCCGCTGCGCGCGCGATGCTGAAAAGCGGCGATGCGTGGATGGCGAAGATCGTCGATCCGGATGTGCAGGTATCGCTGTCGTTCTGCATGTCGGATCACCTGCCGCTGTCACAGCCGGCCGAAGCGGTGAAATCGATCCTGCTGTCGCTGATGTCGCGCCGCAACGTTGAGAATCATCCACTGACCTTAGTGGGATAAGTCCCGCTTATTGCCGCAAAGCGAAACCCTCTTACTGCCCGTATTGCGAACGCGCTAGATTACGATTTTGCCCGCTCTGGCGGGCGTGTTTCGCTTTGACGGGAATTCCATGGATAAAACCGCAATACCGCTGCCGACGCTGCGCGCGCTGGCGCGCAAGATGCAATCCTCCGGGCTGAACAGCCTGGCGCTCGATGGCAAGCACTGGTCGGTGCGCTTGACCTTCGCCGCCACGCCAGCCGCGCCCGCGCCTGCCACGGTTCCCGCCGCTGAAATCCTCCCCATCACGCAACGCATCGGCGCACCGATGCCCGGCACGCTGCTGCGCCGCCATCCGCATAGCCAGCAGGATTTTGTCGCGCCCGGCCAGCAGATTGTGGCCGGTGAAGTGGTGGCGCTGGTGCAGGTTGGGCCGCTGTATGTGCCGGTGATCAGTCCGGATAGTGGCACGGTGCAGTCGTTCGCGGCAGAGCATTTGTCAGCGGTGGAGTATGACGAGGACCTGTTGACGTTTCGGTCGCCATAAATGGCGGGCGAACAGGGTTATAAGGGGCGCTTATTGCCTCAAAATTTTTATGTCTTATGCCCTTGCGGCATAACTGCATACAGTCAAAAGACGCCATAACGAGGAGAGGCAGATGCCATTTTCAGATTACAAAACCGCGCTGGTAACCGGCGCATCCGCGGGAATGGGCGAAGCGATCGTTGAGCGCTTGTGCAAAGAGGGCATCACCGTGCACGCGGTGGCGCGCCGTAAAGAGCAACTGGCGGCGCTGGCCGATCGTACCGGCTGTATTCCGCACGCGGTGGATGTCAGCGACGTCAACGCGCTGACCGCGCTGTGCAAAGATCTCGAAATCGACATTCTGGTCAACAACGCGGGCCTGTCGCATCCGGGATCGATCCTTGATGCCGATGAGAACGTGATTGAAACCCAGGTTGACGTCAATCTGCGTGCGGTGCTGCATCTGTGCCGTTTGCTGGTGCCGGGCATGGTGAAACGCGATCGCGGCCACGTCTTCAACATCACCTCAATTGCTGCCATCTACAACTTCAACGGCAACTCGGTATATCACGCCACCAAAGCCGGTGTGCATGCCCTTTCGCGCCAGCTGCGCGTCGATTGCTACGGTGCACGCGTGCGCATCACCGAAATCTGTCCGGGCCGCGTCGCCACCGACATCTTCGGCAACGTGTCAGGCGATCACGAAGAGGCGCGCCGCCGCTTCATTGATGGCTTTGAACTGCCGCAGGCCAAAGATATCGCCGACTGCGTCGCCTTCGCGCTCGCGGCACCGCTGGCGGTGAATATTGGCAACATCGAAATCACCCCAACGCTGCAGGTGCCGGGCGGTCTTTCCACTATGCGACCGGGCGACCACAGCGCGTAATTTGCGACCATGAGGTAACAGAATGGCTCTCGATTTCAGCAGTGTGATAACCGGCCAATACGGCCAGATGATCGTTGACGGAACGGTGATCACCCTTGAACTGGCGTTGGGTGCCTGGCTGCTGGCAATGGTGCTGGCGCTGCTTTTGGTGGTGATCCGTCTGACTGAAAACCGCATCGCGGTCGGGCTGGTCAAAGCCTATGTCTCTTATCACCGCAATGTGCCGACGCTGATCCAGTTGATGATGTGGTACTTCGCCATTCCCACGCTGCTGCCGGAAGCGCTGCAGATGTGGATCAACAACTACAACGCCGAGTTCCTGTTCTCCCTCACCGCGCTGGGCCTGTGTCAGGCGGCGTACTTCTCTGAAGATATCCGCAGCGGCCTGCGCGCCATTCCCAACGGCCAGAACGAAGCCGCGCGCGCACTGGGCATGAGCTACGTGCGCGCCATGCGCGGCGTGATTCTGCCGCAGGGCATTCGCAACGCGCTGCCCGCGGTGATCAACCACACGGTGCTGCTGTTTAAAAACACCAGCCTGGCGATGGTGATTGGCGTGGCGGATCTGACCTATGTGACGCGCGATATTGAGAACCAAACGTTCCGTACCTTCGAATCCTACATCGTGGCGACCGTGGGCTATCTGTTCTTCTCCCTGCTGCTGATGGGCCTTGGCGCACTGCTGGCCCGCCGCTTCCAGCGCGTCTATGCGAGGTAATGGCGATGTTTGAGATTTTCACCATTTTGCATGACAACGGCATGCTGCTGTTGATGGGCCAATACCCGAACGGTCCGATTGGCGGCGTGCTCTGTACGCTACTGATCTCGGTGCTGGCGGTGCTGCTGGCGTTTCCAATTGGTGTGCTGCTAGGCCTGGCGCGTCTGTCGCCGTGGCGCTGGCTGAGCTGGCCCGCCACCGGCTGGGTTTACCTGCTGCGCGGCATCCCGCTGATGATGGTGGTGTTCTGGACTTACTTCTGTGTGCCGCTGCTGATTGGCCACAACATCAGCGGCTTCGCCACCATGCTGTGTACGCTGGTGATCTATGAAAGTGCCTATATCGCGGAGATCGTGCGCGGCGGCATTCAGGCGTTGCCGCACGGCCAATACGAAGCATCGCGCGCGTTGGGCATGAGCCACCTGAAAACCCTGCGTCTGGTGATTCTGCCGCAGGCGCTGTTCAACACCTTGCCGAGCCTGGTTAGCCAGCTGGTGTCGATCATTAAAGACAGTACGCTCGGCTACGTGATCAACGTGCCGGAGCTGACTTTTGCTGCCAATCAGGTGAGCAATCAGCTGCTGACCAAACCGTTCCAGGTGTTCGCCATTGTGGCGCTGAGCTATTACCTCATCTGCTTCAGCCTTACCTGGCTGGCCAATAAACTCGAAGCGCACATTGCGCAGAAACGTCGTCAACCGCCGCAGCCAACGCCCAGCATAGCGCCTGCGGTGATGCTGACTAAAACCTCTTCGCAATAAGGAAACCGCATGGGACCGATGATCATGTTTAATCAGGTCAACAAATGGTACGGCGCGTATCAGGCGTTGACCAACCTGAGCGCCGAGATTAATCCCGGTGAAGTGGTGGTGGTGTGCGGCCCGTCCGGTTCGGGCAAATCAACGCTGATCCGCACCGTTAACCGCCTGGAACCCATCGATGACGGCCAGATCGTGTTTGATGGCACCGATATTCACGGCAGCAGCACGCGCCTCAATCAACTGCGCACGCGCATCGGCTTTGTGTTTCAGAGCTTCAACCTGTTCCCGCATGTGTCGGTGGCCGAGAACATCATGATGTCGCCGATGAAAGTGCTGGGCGTGAAGCGCAGCGAGGCGCGTCGTCAGGCCGGTGAATTGCTGGAACGCGTCGGCTTAGCGCATAAAGCCGATGCCTATCCGGCGCAGTTGTCTGGCGGCCAGCAGCAGCGCGTGGCGATTGCCCGCGCGCTGGCGATGAAGCCGCCGGTGATGTTGTTCGATGAACCGACTTCGGCGCTCGATCCAGAGATGGTCGGCGAAGTGTTGTCGGTGATGCGCGGTCTGGCGCAGGAAGGAATGACGATGATGTGCGTGACCCACGAGATGAATTTTGCCCGTGAAGTGGCGGATACCATCTGGTTTATGGATCAGGGACAGATTCTGGAGAAATCACAGCCGGAACAGTTCTTCACCCAGCCGCAGCATCCGCGCGCGCAACGCTTTCTCAGCGATTTGCGTTCTAATTAATTGTAGGGTCGCCATTTATGGCGACCTGGTCAATAACCGCACCTACCCTTTGTAGGGTCGCCATTCATGGCGACCTTGCCAATCACCGCACCTATCTCAACAATCCACCCACACCGCACCCGCATCGGCGGATTTCACGCACTGCTCCACCCAACGCACACCCATCAAACCGGCATGCGCGCCGGGATACCAAAAGTCCTTGAGGAACGCCCGATCGCCACGATCGGTAGCATCCATTGCCAGCGCAAAACGGCGATAAAGATTGGACCAGGCTTCAAATAATCCTTCCGGATGCCCGCCGCCAATACGGTCGTCAGCCAGTGCGCTTTGATGCAGATAACCCATGCCGCGCTCGAGAATCTGCACCGGCTCGCACTGCACTTCATAGCGCAGCTGATTCGGCTGTTCGTCCCACCACTCCAGGCTGGCCTTCTCGCCGATCACCCGCACTTTCTGGCCGTGCATCGAACCGCAGTTCACCGCCGATGCCCACATGGTGCCGACCGCGCCGTTGTCGTACTCCATCATCACGAAGGCGTTATCCTCTAGCGGCGCACGGGTTTTGACAAAGCTCTGGCGGCTGCACAGCAGGCGTTTTACCTGCAGATGCGGCACCATGGTTTCAGCGATAAACAGCGGATGCGTCGCCAAATCGCCCAGCACATAGCTCGGCCCGACGAAACGCGGATCGACGCGCCACTTGGTGCTTTCGTTCTGTAATTCAACCGCTTGGTTATGGAAGCCATGCGCGAACTGCATGTTGATGATGCGGATCTCGCCCAGCAAACCTTCCGCAATCATCTCGCGCGCCTGATGAATCAGCTGATGGCCAGCATAACCGTAGGTCACGCCGATGATTTTCTTCTTCTCGGCGCACAGCTGTTCCAGCTCATCGGCTTCGGCGGCGGTGAAACACAGCGGCTTCTCGCACACCACATGCAAACCCGCATTGAGCGCGGCGCGGCAGATGGTGAAGTGCGTGTTGTTAGGCGTAGCGATCGATACCGCTTCAATGCCGTCCGGACGCGCCGCTTCTGCCGCAAACATCGTTTCGTAATCCGCATAGCAGCGATCGGCGTCAATTCCCAGCGAGGTACCAAAGGCGCGGCCGCGCTCGGCGTTGATATCGAAGGCGCCCGCCAGCAGCGTGAAGTTGTTGTCACGCGTGGCCGCCGAACGGTGGATATACCCAATCTGGCTGGTACCGCCGCCGCCAACCATGCCCCAGCGCAGCGAGCGATCCAGAGCTTTAATGCCGTTAATCATGCTGTTCTCCTCAGAATCCGACCGATTGCAAATAGTGCAGGCTGGCGGTGACGTCACGCAGGCTGGTGTCGGCATCGCGCGGATCGCGCTCCTGCTCGACGGTGATCCAGCCCTGATAATTGCGCTCTGCCAGGAAGGCGCGCACCGCCGGATAATCAATCGCCCCTTTGCCAATCGGGCACATCACACCTTCTGCGCAGGCAGCAAAGAAATCGACGCCGCGCGCTATCACGTCGCGCCACACCGCGTCGTTAACATCTTTGAAGTGCAGGTAATCGATGCGATCCCAGTAGAGGCTGAGATAAGGAATCGGATCCATGCCGGAGTAGTACAAATGCCCGGTGTCGAGGCACAAACCGGCTACCTCGTGTGGGATGTCTTCCACCAGCTGTTGCAGCTCGTCAGCGAACTCAATGCAGCCGCCGGCATGCGGATGGATCACCGCGCGCACGCCATATTCGTTCCAGGCAATCTGGCTCAGCGTGGTGATGTGCTGCATCATGCGCTGCCACTCCTCATCTGACAGGCGCGGCGCCTTGTCGGATTGACCGGCATATTTGGCGCGTTCTGGATTACCGAAGTCGATAATGACCAGATAAGGCGCAGGTTTGTTGTCCACATGGGTTTTGGTGGCGGTCGGCACCAGCGACAGGTTGCGGCAAATGTTGTGCGTCAGCTCAACCATCGCCGGGAAATTGGCTTCACTCACCAAATCATCAAAGATGGTGCCCGCCACCAGCGACAGGTCGTGCGCTTCCAGCTGCTGGCGCAGTTCGGCAGGTTCAACCGGCAGATAGGTCCACGGGCCCAGCTCAATGCTTTTATAACCGGCCTGTGACGCTTCACTCAGGACTTTCTGCCACGGCGGCAGGAAAGGATTTTTCGGGTCATCAACGCCCCAGCTACAGGGCGCGTTAGCAATATGAATAGTCATGATCGTTCCTTGCGGTAGTGGATAGCGCAAGTATCAAACAAATATTTCATCGCCAACAACCATGAAACATTCATTTTTTGATAGCGATCATAGTATTTCGCATCATAAAAATGATAGAAAACACATCAAATCCAGCAATGACGCGCTTTACAGGTTTTCACGCGTGACGATATCGAACGGCAGGATGATCTGGGTGAAATGATCGCCCGGCTCCGCATGATGCTGCTGCACCATCTGCGCTAAACGCATGGCCATTTCGTCGATGCGGTTGCGGATCATCACCGTAATGGTGCCATCAATCAGCGCCAGCTCGCCCTCCTTCACCGGACCATGACAAATCAATGCCACCTTGCGCTGCGGCTGCTGGCGCAACGCGTGAATCACGCCCTCAATACCGCCGCACGGCGCGAAGATCAGCGCCAAATCGGCATGTTCTTCCAGTAATTGACGCGTGGAACGGTAGCCGCCATCAATCGATTCATTGGTCTTCAGCGGCTCCAGCACGCGCCGCGCACTGTCCTGTTCGCGCAGATAGGAGCGGAAACTGATCTCATTACTCTCCTGACAGATAAAGCGATGGTCGCCCACCAGCACACCGACCGAGCCCGGCTGATGCAACAGATGCGTGGCAATCCACGCGGCAGTGCGCCCGGCTTTTTGGTTATCCAGACCGACATAACCAGCGTGGCCGCACGGTGAAAAGTTGGAAAACAACGCATAAACCCGCACGCCCTGACGCGATATGTTTTCAATCGCATGGCGAATCAGCGGGTGATCCAGCGCGACCAGGCCAATGGCATCCACCTGCTCGGCCAGCGCATACAGCGAGGCCACCACCGCTTCCACATCATCAATGTCGTGCCAGGTAAACAGCGGTTCGCTGCCTGCCGGATGAAACGGCTGCGTATGCTGGCGCAGCGCATCGGTGAGGGAATGATAGAACGAGTAGGATTTTGACAGCAGGATAAAGCCCATGCGCAGCGTTACGCTTGAGGCGGGCGCGATGCCGCTCAGCAGCGGCACATTGCCGATGCGATAGCCGAGGCGATTGGCCGCTTCCAGCACCTTCTGCTCCGTCGCGGCGCGCACCGGCGCACGACGGTTTAATACGCGATCAACGGTCGCCACGCCAACACCGGCAGCGGCGGCAATCGCGGTCATAGTGATTTTACTCATGCGCTATTTCCAGATTAAAAAATGATAATAAATTATCAAAAATAATGCCCTAACCCGCGATAAATCACCAATCCTCAAACGCAGAAATCATCATTAAACGGCATTGAGTGATAGAGAATCTCTCAGTATTTTGATCGCCCTCGCAAAAAAGAAATAACTCATTTCATTTCCATACCATTCAGAATAAATGTTTGATATTTATTGGCGCATTAAAGGCGGTTTAGGCTGATGGTTTCACATCAGAAAAAGAGTAGAGACTGCGGTTGGCTCTTCCTACATTTAACGCGATCTGCCTTAAAAAGGTCGAATAAACGGAGATACCATGTTCCCTACCACTTTACCTGTCCCGCGTCGTCATCCTGTCCATCAAATTCCTGCGCTGCGCTGGGGCATTGTCGGGCCCGGCTGGATTGCCGATCACTTTGCCAACGCGCTGCGCCACCATACGCAGCAGCAGCTGGTGACGGTCTCTTCGCGCAGCCTCGATAAAGCGCAAGCCTTTGCCACTAAATGGGAAATCCCGCATGCGGTGGAAGGCATTGATGCGTTGCTCAGCCGCAACGATGTCGATGTGGTATATATCGCCACGCCGCACAATCACCACTTCAACGACGGTCTGCGAACCTTGCAGGCTGGCAAACATGTGCTGATTGAAAAACCGCTGGCGCTCAACGCGCAGCAAGCCTTGCAGCTGCAACAGGCAGCACAACAGCAGCAGCGCCTGTGCGTTGAAGCGATGTGGTGCGACTTTGCGCCGAAATACGATGTGATTCGCCAGCTGTTAGCCGATGGCGCATTAGGTGACGTTCATACGCTGCTGGCCGATCATGGCGAGTACTTCACCGAAGATCACCGCATTTTCAATGCAGATTTGGCGGGGGGCACCATGCTGGATCTCGGCAGTTATCTGCTGGGGTTGAGTATTTTGGTCGGCGGTGCACCCGCTAGCATTACCGCCGTGGGCCAGCCCGCGCCGGGTGGCGTCAACGGACAGGCGTCGATGCTGCTGACCCACGCCAACGGCATGCATTCGGTGCTGAATACCACGCTGTTCAGCAACACGCCTGGCACCGCCGTAATCGCCGGTCGTGATGCCACGCTTTATCTCGACGGCCAGTTTTACGCGCCGGGTAACTTCCGTCTGACCTCCAGCGATGGCCGCCACACGCTGCGCTGGGAAGAACCGGCTAATCGCTATATTCAGCTCAGTCATGAAATCGAACATACCGCCTGGTGTATTCATCAGGGCCTGACCGACTCACCTGTGCGTCCGCTTGCCACCTCGCTGGCGACCTTGAACGCGATGGATGAAGTGCGACAGCAGATCGGTGTGGTCTTTAATGAAGAGCGCACCGCTTAACGCTCAGGAGAAAACTATGAAAATCGCTTTTGATGTGGATGTAATCAGGGATCTTGGCATCACGCGCATGGTGCATCAGGTGGCGGAATGGGGCTACAAGTACATCGAGCAGTCGCCGCATCCGCAGATCAACCCGTTCTATAAACATCCGAAAGCCAGCCGTGAAATCATGCGCGAATACAAAAATGCGCTGAATGCCACCGGGCTGGAAATCTCCTCGTTTATCACCGTTTATCGCTGGTCTGGCCCGGATGAACTGCGTCGTCAGGCGGCGGTGAAGAACTGGAAACGCATGATCGAGATCGCCGTCGAAATGGGTGTGCAGGTGATCAACACCGAGCTGTCGGGCAATCCCAACGAGCCGGAAATTTGTGAAGAGATGTTCTATCGCTCGATGGAAGAGCTGCTGCCGATCATCGAACGTGAAGGCATCCGCGTTGAAATTCAGGCGCATCCGTGGGATTTCTGCGAGCAGAGCAACGAAACCGCTGACATTGTGAAGTCGTTCCGCAGCGAAAACGTGAAGTACATCTACAGCGCACCGCACACCTTCTATTACGACAAAGGCGTGGGCGATGTGAAGAACATGCTGCATTACGCGGGCGACGATCTGTCGCATATGCTGATCGCCGATACCATGAACCACACCAAACACTGCCGCTATATCGTCAACCCGCCAGGCGTGGATGCCACCATCCACCAGCACGTGGCGGTCGGTGAAGGCGAAGTGAATTTCGATGCGCTGTTTGAAGCGCTGCGCGAGATGAATTTCGCCAACCGCACCTTTAAGGTCGGCGGCGAGTCGATTATCTCAGCGGCGCTGTTTGGCTATCCGGAAAAGATGAAGTATCAGGCGGTGGAAACCCGTGAGCTGATTGAGCGTGAGCTGTTGGGTTAAGGTAAGTGCGGGCTGATGCCCTCACCCTAGCCCTCTCCCACGGGGAGAGGGAACAAAACAGTCCCTTCTCCCGCTGGCGGGAGAAGGTTAGGATGAGGGCCCGCTCTGATGGAATGCACGCAACATGAAAGCAGTGACGCTGGCCGAGCTGGCAAAACAACTGGGCGTTGGTGTCGCCACGGTTGACCGGGTAGTCAACGATCGCGGCGGCGTATCGCCCGCCATGAGCAAAAAAATCCTGCAGGCAGCGCGTGACGCCGGTTTGAAACGCATTCTGCCCGAGGAGCATCGCCATCCGTGGCAGATCGAAGTGCTGCTCAGCGGTAACGCCTCCTTCTTCTTCCAGCAACTAGCGCAAGATTTTGCCAAACTCGCCGACGAACTCGGTTATCGCCGTCTGCGTCTGCATCGCACGCTAATCCCGGAAAACGCGCCGGAGAAACTCGCCGCGCACATCACCGCCAGCAGTAAAAAGATGGACGCGCTGATCGTCTTCGCCCATGAAAACCCGCTGATCTACGATGCGCTCGCCGCCTGTAAAGCGCGTGGCGTGCCGGTGATCACCCTGGTCGCCGATCTGCCCGATGCCGCGCGGCTGTGCCACGTCGGCATCGATCAATACAAAGCCGGACGCACCGCCGGTTTGATGCTCGGCAGCATGCTGTCGCAGCCGGGTGAAGTGGTGTTGATGAGCGGACGCGCCGATTACGCAGCGCATCGCCTGCGCATTGAGGGTTTTCAGGCGGTGCTGGCCGAACGCTTTCCGCAGCTGCGCCTGCGCGAGATTCTTGCCGGTCAGGATGAACGCGAACGCATCAGCCGCCTGTTAGAAAAAACGCTGGCCGCCTCGCCGCCGATTGTTGGGCTGTATAACACCGGCATTGGCAATACGCAGGTGCACGAAGCGCTGGCGCGGCATCGGCTCGACGGCAAAGTGCTGTACGTCACGCACGAGTTGTACAGCACCACGCGCAGGCTATTGCAGGATCGCGTGCTGACCTTAACCCTCGATCAAAACACCCTGCGCCATGCCCAGCTGGCCTTAACGCTGATGCTGCGACATCTGGAAGAGGGCGAGATTCCCGACACCTATCAGCCCGGTAAAGTGGACTTTATGCTGTTTACGCAAGAGAACTTTACATAATCGGACTTTGCGTCGCACCGCCAGCGCGGTTAAATCGCCTGTATCACGCGCTGCTACACTCAGTAGCAGCAAAAATACAAACACAACAAGGCGAAACCACTATGTCGGAACATCAGTATCAGCCCGCGAAAGTCTGGACCTGGGACCCGGAAGCCAAAGGTAACGGCGCGAAAACCAACCGTCCAACCGCCGGGCCGACGCACGAGAAAGCCCTGCCGGTCGGCAAACATCCGCTGCAGCTTTATTCGCTCGGCACGCCAAACGGCCAGAAAATTACTATCCTGCTGGAAGAGTTGCTGGCGGTCGGTGCCAAAGACGCTGAGTACGATGCCTGGCTGATCCGTATCGGCGATGGCGATCAGTTCTCCAGCGGATTTGTCGATGTAAACCCGAACTCGAAAATCCCGGCGCTGAGCGACCATTCCGTCACGCCACCGCAGCGCGTGTTCGAATCCGGCAACATCCTGCTCTATCTGGCTGAGAAGTTTGGCCACTTCCTGCCTACCTCGCTGGCGGGCCGCACCGAAACCCTGAACTGGCTGTTCTGGCTGCAAGGTTCTGCGCCGTACCTCGGCGGCGGCTTTGGTCACTTCTATCACTACGCGCCAGAAAAAATCGAATACGCCATCAACCGCTTCACGCTGGAAGCCAAACGTCAGCTGGATGTGCTGGATCGTCAGCTGGCCGACAATCGTTTCCTCGCCGGTGACGAATACACCATTGCTGATATCGCCACCTGGCCGTGGTACGGCAATCTGGTGCTGAACAACCAGTATGGCGGCAGCGAATTCCTTGATGCGCAGTCGTACAAAAATGTGGTGCGCTGGGCGAAAGAGATTGCTGAGCGTCCGGCGGTGATTCGTGGTCGTAAAGTGAATCGCGCCTTTGGTGCCGAGCCGCAGGATCAGCTGCTGGAGCGCCATGATGCCGCCGATTTCGATAACAACACTGAAGACAAACGCCAGGCGCGAGGAGAGAAGTAATGGCTGCATATGTGGTGTTTATTAAGGACGAAACCTTAGACAAAGACGAGCTGGCGAAGTACTCCGAGAAAGCCGGCCAGGCGCGCGGCGATCACCCGATCACCCCGCTGGCGTTTTATGGCGCGCTGGAAACGCTGGAAGGCCCGGAAGCGGAAGGCGTGGTGGTGCTGGAGTTCCCGGATGCTGAGGCGGCGAAAGGCTGGTATTTCAGCCCGGCGTATCAGGAAGCCAAAGCGCATCGCCTGAAAGGCGCGAAGTACCGCGTGCTGCTGGTGAATGGCGTCGCGTAAGCGCGTCCGCGCAGTGATTAACCAGGTCGCCATAAATGGCGACCCTACAGTGTTTGGCGAGGTTTTCGTAGGGTGCGCATTCATGCGCACCAGGCCGCCATGATTGGCAACCCGACGAGATTTATAGCGGTTGTGAGTTAATAATTCGCACTACTGCTGCAGCGTGGGTGTTGAGGCGACATCCCATTCCGCTGAACGAATGAGGGATTCCAGGGCGAGCCGCAAGGATGCGGCGAGAGGTGGCGCTGAGCAGGAGCGAATCGACACCGGTCCGTCAGGAATCGTGAATGAGTGAAGGTACCGCGCAGCGGCGGGTTGGGCTGACGCAAGGCCCGGGAGTGCAGAGGGCGTGGCCAGACGCCCTTTGCTCGGTCGCTGCACGAAAGTGCTGCAACTGCCTAAGCACATGGCGAACGAAAGTCGCTCTGCGCTTAACTGATCGGCATTACGCCATGACGTTTCTATCCCAACTTAAACAACGAAATCGCCTGCTTCAACGCATTGGCCTGCTGCTGTTGTTGCTGCGCCACTTGCAACGTTTCCGCCACATGCTGCACGTTATGATGCACGCTGTGATCGATGCTATTGATGCTCTGCTGAATCTGCTCAATGCTCAAATTCTGCTGCTCACTCATCTCCGACAGTTCCGTTACCAGCTGCGATAACCCACTAATACTGCTATGAATCTCGCGCATGGTTTGTGCCGCATGCTCCACCTGCACGGTGCCGTGCTCGGTGCTGGTTGAACTGGCATCCATCAGCTGACGGATTTCACGCGCCGCACTTTCGCTGCGCATCGCCAGATTACGCACTTCGCTGGCGACCACGGCGAAACCGCGTCCGTGATTACCGGCGCGCGCCGCTTCCACCGAGGCGTTCAGTGACAGAATGTTGGTCTGAAAGGCAATGCCGTCGATCAGCTCCAGAATGATCTTCACCCTTCTCGACTCTTCGCTGATTTTCTCCATCGAGCGAATCGCCGACTGAATATTCTCTTCACCACGCGTCGCCACCACGCGGGTTTCACTCGCCAGCTCGCGTGCGCTCTGCGCTTTGTCGCGGGTTAAGCTGGCGGCGATGCTGATTTCCGTCATCGCGCTGGCCGCCACTTCCAACGCCTGCGCCTGTTCATCGGTGCGCGTCGAGAGCGCGGCGTTGCGTTCAAGAATGCTATCGGACTCCGCCAGCAACAGGCCTACGCCGTCGCTAACCTGATGCAAAGTGCCGTGCATGGTGCCAAGCGTAGTACTGAAGGTGCGTGCAAACGGCGTTTCACTCTGCTGCGTATCGGCACTCAGCGTGAGATAACCGGCTTGCTGATTGATGTGGGCCGCCAGTTGCGCCACTTCGCTGGCGGAGCGCGCATCGGCTGCCATCTGGCGCGCAATCACCAGCAGCATCGCGGTTTGTACCACCACAAACAGCGCGTGGAAAAACACCATGTCCCAGCCCGGATGATGGAACACCACCACGCCGAACAGATCATTTTCCTGCAGATAATTGAATAACACATGATGCGTGGCGGCCGCCGTAGCACCCATCAATAACGGGCGCACATCACGCCATGCCAGCAGCGCCCACATCAGCACAAACACCGAGAAGTGGTATTCGGTTTCGCCGCCGCCTACCTGAATCAGCAAGCCCGCCCAGCCGATTAACAACGTGGATAACACCAGCCGTGAAGTGAGCGTACCGCGCAGTGCGGTGCCAAAAAACGTCGCCAGCAGCGCCAGCACTAAGCCGGCAATCAGCGCCACCAGCACGCTGTCATTGAGCCAGCCAACGCCAAGTGCAATCGGCAACAGCGCCCAACAGAGGATCACCGCCAGGCTATCCGCGCGCTGGGCAATACGTTTGAGCGAAACCATTTCCACCGGCGAAGCCGCCGGGCCTGACAAGGGCGTTGCGATCATGACATTTTTCCACACCAGAAGTTGATCGTAGAGC
The DNA here is from genome assembly GCF_014193275.1 of Enterobacter sp. Sphag1F. NCBI lineage: Bacteria > Pseudomonadati > Pseudomonadota > Gammaproteobacteria > Enterobacterales > Enterobacteriaceae > Enterobacter > Enterobacter sp. Sphag1F. The sequence goes on from NZ_JACHZD010000003.1 coordinate 414,039, forward strand.
CCCAAAATCCTGGGGCAAAGCGCACGGACTCAGTGGTAAAAACATCGGCGGAGCGGCGCGAAAGTTTAGTTACGGTAATTAATGATGTGTGGAGTTGTGAGGAGTATCACCGAAGCCGTGCAACACAATTTCATTCCCTTCAGCACAGAAAACGATAGACTTGTTCGCCACACAGGCTGTTAACGGATAGAGGCTAATGATGGATTCACCCTGCACGCTCAGCGTCCTGGTCACGGCTCATAATTGCGAAAAGTATATTGCCGAGACATTAAACAGCCTTAAAGAGGCCTGCACGGGCGTTGAGGATGCTGTCGAGATTATTTTGGTGAACGACTCATCCACGGACAATACCGGTGAGTTGCTGCATACCTTTGCCGCTTCATTCAGCCATGTGAAAATCTTTGACGTGATGCTCCGTAACATCGGCAAGGTAAGAAATTTTGGCGTCAGCAAATGCAGCGGCCACTATGTCACTATGCTGGATGGCGACGATCAGCTTCTGCCGCACGCCTTTGCTGACATCGTGCGGTTTTTGCAGGCACAACAACCCGATATTCTGCTGGCGCCGCTGAATGAAGTTTATGAAAGTAAGCCGCAGCCGCTAATGTGGAACGGTTTGCAGGTTACTGCCTTATCGCAGCATCAGGTGATTGAAAAATTCCTTATCCATCGCGATATTCAGGCGCACTTCATTGGTCAGTTTATTAGACGATCGCTGTTTGCCGATAATCACTTTCCCGATTTCACCTGCTATGAAGATGCGTATTTATTTCCTTCTATCCTGAAAGCCAGTGAAAAGATCTCTTTAGCAAAATATGGGCCTTATCTTTATTTTAAACGGGGTCAAAGCCTCTCCAGCGCGCTGGATGCCAATAAAATATCGATGCTGATTAAAGCCACGCAACAGATGGATGCTGTGTTAGGTGAAAAATACCGTAACTTGCTCGCTTGCCATTGGATCAATCTGGCGCATAAATTTTATCCGTTAATCAGCGATGAGCATGAAAAAGGTGTCGTGAAGCAGGCAATAGAGCACGTGCCTTTGGTTTCATTCCTAATGGATAGTAAAGTCAGGTTTAGTTTGAAGAAAAAATATCTAAGGATGAAGTTGCGGGGGATGGCTTGAATTGTTGAGTAAAGCGGTCGCCATAAATGGCGACCCTACAAAGTCTATTTATTGGTTATGGGTTTACGCTGTATCAGCGCATAACTCATAATAATCGAGGCCATCAGAATAAACACCGAACTGCTTTGTATCCATACGGTATCAGTTAAACCGAAAATAAAAATGGAAACAGGCAGCAGCGCGACATCCAATGCCTGACGCCGTACAGCCACCATAATCAACCCAACATAAAAAATAATCAGGGTGACGGCACCGGCGATCCCTTGCAGCGAAAGCGTTTCTAATAAGTCATCATGCAAGTGATACATGACATTTTTATAGGCTTCAGGATTAGCACGTTCATTGGCTTTAATATAAGCGCGTGCTTTATCCGTTCTGTCATCCGGACTTTGCCCCAGCAGCGACCAGGAGACGCTGTGATAGCCACTTTTCCAGATCGAGAAACGTGCACCAATCGAGGTGTCATTATTTTTTTGATAACTATCGATCTCGTTCTGGATATTGTCCAGGCGATGCATAATAGAGCTTGGCATCAAGAACAGGCCACCAGCAATGAGTAGCACTAGAATCACCAGTGAATATTTTCCCGCCCAGCGATGAACCAGATAGAAACATAGCAGGTATAAAACAGGCAACACCAATACCGCCGCACGAGATTCAGTGAGGAACATCAGTAGCATATTCACCACAAAGATAGCCGTGAACAGCAGAATTTGATTGAGACGGCGAACGATCACCTTATTGACAATAAACAGTGCAGTTAAAGCCAATGCCGTGATCAGGTACGAAACGGTTCCAGCTGAATCTGTGAGTAATCTAATACGTTGCTGTGTCTGAGCGTGCTCATAAAAAGCGGCACCAAGCGTCAGCAGTAAACCAAAAATCAACAGGCACACGCTAATGCGCAAGACTTTCTCCGACAGACAATGACGCCATGCGATGAAAAAATAGCTTACAAAAGCGGAGATAATGAAGAGTTTCCCGCCCTGAAAATAGTTATCCACCACATCACTGAAATACGCATCGGCATAAATACGCGACCAAATCACCCTGACTAAGCCCAAGAGCAAAATGGGAATGGCGACGATAAAAGCACTCTTATCCAGTACGAATTTTCTTTTTATTCCCTGAGCAAGCAGAAAAAACAGCGTTAAATAACCGACCAGATAGAATGTTTTCTTAGGGTATGCCGGAATAACTAACGAGGTCGCAAACGCCATAGTCAACAACAGAAAGCAAAGCTGATAAACATTGTTTTCGGTTAGCAGCGGCTTTAAACGTAAAGTCTGCACTCAAAAATACCTCATTTTAAAATACTTAATGCGCCAATAGAGTGCCGATAACCGTTGATGGCTACGGAACAAATATTTATACATTCTCTTCGCTTGCTGCGCGTTTTTAGGTGCTTCGAAAGGAACATCTGCCAACGGTGAAATCTGATAAAGATCGCGATAGTAATGGCCAACGTGTTGTTGATTCCACTGTTGCCAGGGTTTATCAGCACCAGCGTAATGCAATAAGCAGGTATTATGCGGCACATCCTGCGTATAACCGTTATCATCGTGTGAGAGCATGTTAATGGTATTAAAGCGAGCTTCCGTAAATATCACACGATCTTCAAGCAACGTATTTAACGCATCCTGATCAAGATACTGGAACTGTTTTCCCTTTTCGCTGAGCAAATTAAAAGCGCGTTCACTCACCTGCTCTCGGTTCCACTTTTGAACATCAATCAGCATCATGCCAGCATTAAAGTAGCGTTTTCCACGCAGGCCAACATTTTCAGCCAACTGCGCTTGCAGTGCTGCAATCTCACCCACAACCAGGGCAATCACTTCGGATGGCATGGCAATTTGCCATAATTCGTCGAGAGGATTCAGACAAACCATATCCGCATCGAGATAAAGCAGTTTATCGGCATGAGGCAATATAAGCGGAGCGAGAAAACGATAATAGGTCGCGCGAGTGAACAGCTCTGTAGTGGGGAAAGTACTAAACAGACTGTCCTGAATATGATGCAGCGTTAATCCATGTGACTGTCCGGTGAATACTTTTTCCAGACGCGCCGTATCAATTGCGGAGATTTCCGAAGAGATAAGATGAAAGTGATAACGCGCATCATCGGCATGCTTGATTATCGACATGATGGTAATCAACGAGTGGGCGATGAATTTACCATCAACACCAAAAAAGATATGCCGGTCGCTTTGCGCGGGGAAAAGGTGCTGAGAATTAATGGTCTTGAGAATGTCTTTATCCATCCTGCACTTTTCTCCGGGTGAACGCGTGCGTTCTGTCAATGCATCGTGCCTGAGCAATTATTAACCAGAAGCGATTCTGGTTGCAGCCGGAGTTTATCAGTCAGAGTTAGGCAAATAAAGCGAAGTGGAGGGGGAATAAATCTGGTTTCCAGCGTAAAACTCTCCTGCAAGCAGGAGAGTTTTCGTCAGCTAAAAAGGTTATTTCGCGGCGAACTGCGCGTAGTTCTCAGGCGTAATGGTTTGATAAGGAATCCAGTTAAACTCCTGCACTTTCTGTTTCTCCAGCAGCGCTTTAGTCACCTGCACCGCGCCGGTCGCCTGCCCTTTTGCATCCTGGAAAATCGTCAGCGTCATTTTGCCGTTCTTCACGAACTGCTGACCATCCGGCGTGCCGTCGATACCGGCGACCAAAATCTTCTCATTCTTCGCCTGGTTGAGCGCCATGATGGCACCAATCGCCATCTCATCATTATTCGCCGCGATAGCGTCAATCGGACGCTGGTTCAGCAGCCAGCTCGACACCACATCCACCGCTTCGTTGCGCTGCCATTTGGCGCTCTGCTTCTCAATCACCTTCATATCTTTGTATTTAGCGATCACCGCTTCCACCGCACGGGTGCGTTCGCGCGCTTCTTCGTTCGACAACGCGCCCATCAGAATCGCTACGTTACCTTTGTAGTTCATCTTCTTCGCCAGTGCTTCCATCTGCATTTCGCCGCCTAACGCCGAGTCTGAACCGACATACGCCATGTCGGTGGGCAACTTCACTTCTGGCTTACGATTGACGAAGATTAGCGGAATGCCGGCGTTTTTCGCTGCGGTAATCATCGGCAATACGCCTTGGGTATCCACCGGATTGAGGATGATGGCATCGACGCCCTGATTCACAAAATCATCCACCTGCTGCACCTGCAGCGCCACATCGCCTTTGGCATCGACAAACTGGCTGTTGAGCTGATTAGCTTTTAGCTCAGCCTGCATCTGGGTGCGCAGAATCGAAACAAAGTTAAGATCGAAGTTGGCCAGCGCTACGCCGACGGTGAAGGTTTTAGCGCTCACGCTCAGACTGAGCAGCAGCGCGCAGAGGCACAGCATCACATTTCTGATGTTCATGGGTTAGTCCTGTAGGGTTGAGATATTATTATTTATTTCATCGAGTTAACGCCGAGCAACAGGCAAATACCCGGCGGTGGAACAATTAAAGCGTGAAGTGATCGCGGAACTGCTGCAGCGCGGCGCCACTTTCGCCGCTGGCCCAGCCTTCCAGCGCAACCGTGCCCTGATAGCCGACATCGTGCAGCGCGCGGGCGATGGCGCGATAGTTAATCTCGCCGGTGCCCGGCTGCTGACGCCCCGGCACATCGGCCACCTGAATCTCACCAATCGCCGAACCACAGCGGCGAATCAGTTCGATCAAATTGCCTTCGCCGATCTGCGCGTGATACAGGTCGAGGTTCATCTTCAGCGCTGGGCTGTTTACCGCTTCCACCAGCGCCAGCGTGTCGGCGGCCAGCGCGAACGGCGTGCCGGGATGGTCAACCGGCAAGTTGAGGTTCTCCAGCGTAAAGACGCGTCCGGCGCGCTCGCCCAGCTGCGCCACCTTGCGCAGCGTATCGGCGGCTTTCAGCCACATCGCGCCGGTCACCACTTCAACCGGTTTGACCGGCAAACCTTTGTCATCCAGGCCGGTGCCGTGCAGGTTTAATGCCGGACAGTTGAGCCGTTCGGCTACCGCCAGCGACGCTTCGGCACTTTGCAGCAGCTGCTGGATCTCGTCATCGTCGGTCAGGTTGCCGCTGACGTAGCCGGTCATCGAGGTGAAACGCGCGCCGGTTGCTGCCAGCGCATCAATATCTTTGTTGGCCCAGCCCCAGATTTCGACGCCAAAACCCAGTTCGTGAATGCGTTTCACGCGCTCGGCGAATGGCAGATCGAGAAACACCATTTCGGCACATACCGACAGCTGATAACCGGCCATTAGCGACCTCCCAGTTTGATCGGCTGCTGCTGCTGCACCGAGTCGATACAGGCCAGCGCGATCTCCAGCGCGTTGCGCGCATCTTCACCGGTAGCGCGCGGTGTCTCGCCACTGCGAATGCAGCGGGCAAATTCCGCCATCTCCGCCACATAGGCTTCACGCAGCAGGTCTGAATCCATGCGTGAGGTTTCAATCGCGATGCCATCCTGGTGATAGCGCACGCAGTTGTTAACGTTGATGTGGCCCGCCTGCAGCATGCCTTTGCTGCCGAACACTTCGCCGCGCACGTCGTAGCCATATACCGCCTGGAAGTTGGCTTCAGCGGTGGCAATCGCGCCGTTATCAAAGCGAATGGTGACCACCGAAGTGTCGAGCAAGCCTTTGTCTTTGAAATCCGGACGCACCAGCGCATCGGCCAGCGCATAGACTTCCACCGGCTTCGCGCCAGGGTTGAAATGCAACAGCGTGTCGAAATCGTGAATCAGCGTTTCGAGGAAGATCGTCCACTGCGGGATGCGCGAAGGATCGTGCAGGCCGGGATCGCGCGTCAACGATCGGCTCAGCTGCGTTGTGCCATTCTCACCTGCTTTCACTGCGGCGATCGCCGCCGCAAAACCTGAATCAAAGCGGCGGTTAAAACCGACCTGCAACACCACGCCAGCCGCTTTCGCGGCAGCAATCGCGCGATCCGCCTCATCCAGCGTTACCGCCATCGGCTTTTCGCAGAACACATGCTTGCCGGCCTTGGCGGCGGCGATCACCCATTCGGCGTGCGTACGCGCCGGCGCGGCAATCGCCACCGCTTCAATCTCTGGATCTTGCAGCAGCGCATGCAGATCGCTGTAGGCTTTGGCGACGCCCAGCTTGTTGGTCAGCGCTTCGGCCGCGCCCGGTTGCGGATCGGCCACCGCCGCCAGGATCGCTCCCGGCACGCGCCAGGCCAGGTTTTCCGCGTGGAAGCTGCCCATGCGTCCGGCGCCAATCAGGCCGACGCGTACTGGCTTAAGATGAAATGTCATGACCTATTCCTTTTTGTTTTGGATGTGCTCATTCGAGCGCAGGGATGTGCAATCTGTAGTGCAAAGGCGATGCCAACTACAATCCGCCGCTTTATGTGAGGCATAACACAGATATAGCTCACAATCTGGCAACAAAATTTACATGTCAACTTCACATGTCAATAAAATGTACATTCCATCTTGGTCAGGAGTGTCACATGCGTGCCAATGAGCGTTTGCCGTTTAAAGATGAAAGCGATCCGATCTTCAGCTTGCCGGACAGCGCCGAGGTGGGTGAATGGGATACGTTGTTGTGGCAGGGCTGGCACAGCTTCGAACGCGGCGAACAGCCTGGCTGGATGCGGCACAGCATTTTGCAGTCGTGGCAGCGATCGCAGCAGCGCGCGATCGATCCCGCCACCTTTGCCTATGTCTCTCCGCCCGCTGCAGAACTGGCGGCGATCCTTGAGCACAACGCCGAGTTGATCCTCGCAGCGCGCAGCATCATGGAGAACCTGCTGGCGTATAACCCGGATGGCCACATCAATCTGACCGATGCGCAAGGCGTGACGCTGCATTTCTGCGGCGCGGATCTGACGCCGGTCGGCAGCATCCTGCGCGAAGAGGTGCTCGGCACCAACTGCACCGCGCGCTGCCTGATTGAGCAGCGGCTGGTGTATGTGCTGAGCGGCGAGAACTGGAAGCTCGATCTGCGCAAACGCCATCGCCAGTGCGCCGCCGCGCCGGTGCGTGATGCCAGCGGCCAGTTGCTGGGCGTACTCACGTTGACCGCCACGCCCGACAACTTCAATGCGCACACGCTCGGCACGGTACAGGCGGCAGCGGAAGCGGTCGGTCAGCAATTGATGCTGCGCCGTTTGCTGGCCGAGCAGCAGTCGATCCTCGAAACCCTGAACGAAGGCGTGATCGTCTGCGATCGCCACGGCCGCATCAAAACGCTGAATCGCTATGCCCGCCAGATCTTTAGCGGCCTCGATCCCAACGCCGGGCCGATCGACGTGCTGCTGCAACCACAAGGCGGATCGCTGCTCACCATGCAGTTCTGCAATGACCGTGAGCTGCAATTTATGCCGGATGGTGTGAATCCCCTTTCCTGCCTGATTTCGCTAATGCCCGCGCCCGACGGCGGCCGCGTGCTGTCGCTGCGCGAAAACCAGCGTATCCGCGCCATTACGCGCCGTGTGATGGGCGTGGGCGCCAGCTACACCTTTGAGATGATTCGCGGGCACGCACCGCGCGTGCTACAAGCGATTCAGAAAGCGCGCGCCAGCAGCCGCTCTGACAGCACCGTGCTATTAACCGGCGAAAGCGGCACCGGCAAAGAGTTATTCGCGCAGGCGATTCACAACGCCAGCCCGCGCCAGCAGGAAGCCTTTATCGCGCTCAACTGCGGCGCGCTGCCGCGTGATTTGGTGCAGAGCGAACTGTTTGGCTATGTCGACGGTGCTTTTACCGGATCGCGGCGCGGCGGCTCAGCGGGCAAATTTGAGCTGGCGGATGGCGGCACCTTGTTCCTCGATGAGATTGGCGAGATGCCGCTCGAGGCACAAACCAGCCTGCTGCGCGTGCTGCAGGAAGGCGAAGTGGTGAGAATCGGCGCGGCGCATCCCATCAAGGTTAACGTGCGTATCATCGCCGCCACCCACTGCAATCTGCTGGATGCGGTGGAGAAAGGCGCGTTCCGCCGCGATCTCTACTATCGCCTGAATGTAATTTCGCTAGAGATTCCGCCACTGCGCGAGCGTCAGGAGGATATTCCCGGCCTGGTGAATACTTTTATTCAGGCGCTCTGCACCCGGCTGAAGCGCATCGCACCGCAGCTCTCCGCCGAGGCGATGAGCTGTTTACAGGCGTGGCACTGGCCCGGCAACGTGCGCGAGCTGGAGAATCTGGTCGAGCGCATGGTGAATCTGTGTGAAGGGCTGGAGATTGATCGCCACGATTTGCCGGAAGAGATGGTGCAGCGTAACGCGCCTGTCGCCAGCGAATTGACCTCGCTGCAGGAGAATGAGCGCCAGCATGTGATGCAGGTGGTGCGCGAGCAGAAAGGCAACCTGCGCCAGTCCGCGCAGCTGCTGGGGATTTCACGCACTGCGCTGTATAACAAGCTGAATCTGTGGCAGGTGGATGTGGCGGGATTGCGGCGCTGATTATGTAGGGTCGCCATTCATGGCGACCTGGTTTTCAACCGCACAACTTACAACGACGCCCCACCACAGATCACCAACTCCTGCCCGGTAATCGCATCAGCGGCCGGCGACAGCACAAATCCCGCCAGCGCCGCCACTTCCTCTGGCTTGATATAGCGCCCCATCGGCGGCAGCGTTGGCGGTGAACTGGCGCGGCCGGGCTGCTGCAGCATTGGCGTCTCCGTCGCGCCCGGCGCAATCACATTCACTGTGATGCCTTTGGGTGCCAGTTCCGCCGCCCAGCTGCGTGCCATGCCCACCATTGCCGCCTTGGTGCTCACGTACTGGCTGCGATTCGCCGCGCCGCGTGACGTGCGGCTGCCGATCAGCAAGATACGATCGCCCTGCGCCATCTGCGGCTGCAAGGCATTCGCCATGATCTGCGCCACCTGCACGTGCAGGTACCACAAACGCGCGCTCTGCTCCTCATCCAACTCACCAAGCGGCGCAGCCGCCATCATGCCTGCAGCGTGCACCAGCGCATCCACCTTTGGCAGCGCCAGTAGCGCCTGCTTTAGCAGATTGGCATCCAACAAATCCACGCTGACCGAGGTGAACGCCGGATGATCTCTCTGCACCGGCGTGCGGCTAAAACCGGTCACCTGCCAACCTTGTTGCAACAGATGGTCAGCGATGGCCGCGCCAATGCCAGAGCTGACGCCCGTCACCAGCGCGTGTCGCGGCCTGCTCATCCTTTCACCCAACTTTCATCGACGCGCACGTATTTAATCGCCTGACGAAAATAGGTGTAAGCCACATGCAGCGCACCATCGTCACTTTGCTTGATGCTCGGATAGGAGAACTCGCGGTTGAGTTTTTGCTGCGAATTATTGGTCATGCAGTAGCCGTCGCCCTCGTCGAGATTGCGCTGCCATGGCCAGCTTTTGCCGCCATCGGCGGAAATCGCCAAAGTCATTGGCGCGCGGGGTGCGCCCCAAAATGCGGTGCGTCCGCTGTGCACCACCGGCTCGGCCGCCACCGCCACATCGCCGTCATCCTCTTCATCTTCGATTTCGTCATACAGCGATAAGCGGCGCTCGCTGGCATCTTTGGCGCTCATGGCATTAAACACCAGCGCCAGATGGCCGTTGCGCAGCGTCGTGACCTGAATCGACGAATTGTTGTTTGGCAGTTCAGTCGCCAGCGGCGCACTCCAGCTTTCGCCGCCATCGGTCGAACGGCTTTGATAGATAAAATCGGCCCAACGGCTGCGATACAGCGCCAGCAAGCTGCCATCCTGCAGCAGCGTAATGTTCATATGCACGCAGCCCAGGCTGTCTGGCACCGCCACATCGCGCCAGCTTTGGCCTTTATCGCTGGAGATTTTCACCGCGCTGATATCATCGTTACCCACCCATTTCACGCCTGGCTGCGTTCGGCAATAAAACACCGGCAGCAGCAAGTTACCATTTGGCAGCACCACAATCGGCTGGCGAATAAAGGTGCCGGGCTGATCGAGCAAGGTGTCGATGGCGCCCCAGCTGCGGCCGAAATCACGTGACTGACGGTAGCGCACAATCGCGGTGTCCTGATTGCCGGATTTCTGCGCCGTCCACAGCAGCCAAAGAACCTGTTCGGGATCGAGGAATAGCACCGGATTCTGCTCGGATCGCGTGGGATCGTCAGAGAGCTTTTGTGCCTCGCTCCACTGCGTGCTGCCGTTTTCCAGCCGCGAGCACCAGACCGAAATATCGGCGATCCCTTCCTGCGTGCCACCAAACCATACGCACAGCAGGTCGCCATTGGGCAGCGGCAACAGATTCGCCGCGTGATTCTGTGGGCAGACCGAAGGCAGCATTGCCGTGAGCTGTTGCGCATCCTGTGTGTGCGGAGAGAGGTTACCGCTGCGTTCAACGGTAAGGGTTAAATCACTCATTTCAGGCTCCACTGTTTTGCATTGAAGATTTCGGGGCTTTTTTGTCATGGGCTTGGCTTGACGGGATCAGGCGGTCAATCACCATGATCACCGCAGGCGTGACCAGCGCCACATACATGTTGTTGATACCAAAAGGATCGCCGAGCAGATACCACACCGAAGTCATGACGCAGGCACCAATCAGGCCGGCATTAGCGCCGCGCGTGCTTTTAAAGAACGGCAGATAGAAGGCGATGATTGCCACCACTGAAATCGACAGACGAATGGCGCGGGTGAAGAATGAGAGCTTCAACACTTCCGGCACGAACAGCACGAAAATCAGCGGCAGGAAACCGATCAGCAGCGACAGCCAGCGCGTCATGCGGAACTCGCGCTCCGGCGTCGGATTGCGATAGGGAACGTAGAAATCTTTCACCACCAGCGAGGCAATCGCCAGCGCTACGGTGCTGACGCTGACGAAGATCGACGCCACTAATGAGGTGGTGACAATCCCCGCCAGCCACGGGCTCATATCCTGCAGGAACACCGGCAACGCATAGAGACTTTTGATATCGGGATGCAGGTATTTCGCCGCCACGCCAATCAGCGCGATGGCAATGGCAATCGGCATGCAGAAGAAGAACGCCACCCAGGTCGCACGTTTAGCGGACTCGGCACTTTTGGTCGAGGCAATCGCCTGAATTACAAACTGCGTACAGAAGATCGAGCCGATGGTACCAATCATCCAGGCGAAGATGGTGCTGCCGCCGACGTTGCCATCCCACGTCCAGTAGAAATGCGGCATCTCTTTGATCATCGGGCTAACGCCGCCGGTCATGTGCAGCGCCACACCGAGAATGATCAGAATACCGATATATTTCAGTCCGCTGTGCAGCAGCGTGACCCAGGCGATGCCTTTCATGCCGCCGAACATAAAGTAGAACGTACTGACGATCGCGGTGATCACCGCTGCGGTGGTGAGATCGAGGTTGAGCACCGTGGAGATCGCCGCCGCACCGCTAACGTAGTTACCAACGTTAACCAGCAGCAGCGCATAGATCATGATCAGCGAGATGATGTTTTTGGTGGAGTTGCCATAACGTTCAGCGATCGCCGCAGAGATGGTGATTTTGCCGGTGTTGTAGATGCGTTTTACCAGCAGAAAACCAAACAGCGGGAAACCGATGGCGGCACCAATCACCGACCATGACGCGGCAAAGCCATCCTCGAAGGCTGCCTGAGCCGTGCCGATGGTGGATTTTGCGCCGATGTATTCCGACATCAGCATCACGCCCACCACAAAAGCCGGCATCACATTGGATCCGGCCATAAAGTCACCGCTGTTTTTACTGCGCAGGCGCCAGGTGAGCCAGGTGGTGAACAGGATGTACGCAATGACAATCCCGACGATAATCACCATCCCTTCTGTAGAGAATTGTTTCATTTCAGCCTCATCGATAACGTAGGGTCGTGGAACGCGCTGGGCTTCACGCGTTCCGTTGATGAGGTGGCCGATGTTGTTATTAACGCGTGTCTATGCACTTCGCCACCCCACTTACGCTTATGATTCATTTCGCTCAAACAAGAATGAATTTACGCATAATGGAGGCAATTTATAGGATAAACAGGGCTGAATTTGTTTGATGCTGCTCACAAATCATCAATGATGATTATAAATAATCAAAATAGACTTATTAATTACAGCTCCGTCTGCAGGAAATCAACAAACGCGCTGATGCGTACCGGCAACTGACGCTGCGGCTGCCAGACGGCAAAAATGTCGCCATCAGCGGCGCTCCACTCTGGCAGCACATGCAGCAGTTCACCGCGTTTGATGCTGTGCTGCGCATCCCACCACGAACGCAGCAGAATGCCATGCCCATCTAACGCCATTTGCATTGCCACTTCGCCATCGTTGGTGATTAAGCTGCCGCGCACCTTTTGCGTCAGCTGCTGTGTGCCATCACCCAAGCGCCACAGCGCGAAATCACTGTCGAACTGGCGCAGTAAAATGCAGTTGTGCTGGGCCAGCGCGGCGATGCTTGCCGGCATGCCGTGGCGCGCGGCGTACGCAGGTGAGCAGCACAGTACGCGCGGATTAGTGCGCAGCTTACGCGCGATGAGTCGCGCATCGGGCGGCTCACCGACGCGGATGTCGATGTCCACGCGCGCATCGAGAAAATTAAGCGGCTGGCTGCTGAGCTGCAAACTCATGGCTAATTCGGGATGCAGCGCGGCAAAGCGCGACACGCAAGGTGCGACGTGACGCCGTCCAAAGCCGAAAGAGGCGTTGATGTTGAGCGAGCCGCGCAGCACCGAGGTTTGGCTGCTCACCGATTCCTCCAGCTCCGCCAGCTGATCCAGTAGCGGACGCGCACCCTCCAGATAGCGTTTGCCCTCCGCCGTCAGTTCCAGCCGCCGCGTGGTGCGCTTGAGCAGCTGCACACCTAAGCGCTGCTCCAGCTGGCTCAGGCGCTTACTCACCGCCGGTAGCGATAAGCCAAGTTCGCGTGCGGCAGCGGTTAAGCTGTCCAGCGCCGCCACGCGCACGAAGAACGCCAGATCGTCGGTTGAGGTGCGCGATTCTCTACTTTTATTCAACATTGGCTTATCGCTCAGGCTAATTATTTCCCACAGATGCATGGTTATACTGCGTACAGAACATCAACAGCAACCTGCGAGAAACCCTATGAGCGGCAAAACCTATAAAATCGCCGTCATCCCTGGCGATGGCATTGGCAAAGAAGTGATGCCTGAAGGCATCCGCGTGATGGATGCAGCGGCAAAGAAATTTGATATTGCGCTGGAGTGGCAATGGTTTGATTTCGCCAGCGCCGAATATTGGCAGCAGCACGGCAAAATGCTGCCCGATGACTGGTTCGCCACGCTCAGCCAGTTCGATGCCATCTACTTTGGCGCGGTGGGCTGGCCGGATGTGGTGCCGGATCACGTGTCGCTGTGGGGATCGCTGCTGCAATTCCGTCGCGAGTTTGATCAGTACGTCAATCTGCGCCCGGTACGTCTGATGCCGGGCGTCAAAGCGCCGCTGGCCAATCGTCAGCCCGGGGATATCGATTTCTACGTGGTGCGTGAAAATACCGAGGGCGAATACTCGTCGGTCGGCGGCACCATGTTCCCCGGCACCGATCGTGAAGTGGTGATTCAGGAAACGGTGATGACGCGCGTTGGCGTCGATCGCATCCTGAAATTTGCCTACGATCTGGCGCAGAAGCGCCCGAAAAAACACCTCACGTCCGCGACTAAATCCAACGGCATCGCCATTACCATGCCGTATTGGGACAGCCGCGTGGAAGCGATGGCACCGAGCTATCCTGAAGTGAAAGTCGATAAATATCATATCGATATTCTCACCGCTAACTTTGTGCTGCATCCGGATTGGTTCGATGTGGTGGTCGCCAGCAACCTGTTTGGCGACATCCTGTCGGATCTCGGCCCAGCTTGTACCGGCACCATCGGCATTGCGCCTTCGGCCAACATCAATCCGGAAGGCAAATTCCCTAGCCTGTTTGAGCCGGTGCATGGATCGGCGCCAGATATCGCCGGTAAAGGCGTGGCCAACCCGATTGGCCAGATTTGGTGTGGCGCGATGATGCTGGAGCATCTGGGCTATGCCGAAGCGGGCGCGGCGGTATTGGATGCCATTGAGCGCACGCTGGCAGCGGGCAACAGCCTGACGCGTGACCTCGGCGGCAACGCGTCAACCGAGGAGCTTGGCGCGGCTATCGCGCAGGCGCTGTAACATCCAGGTGCGCATAAATGCGCACCATCCCGTCGTAGGGTCGCCATTTATGGCGACCTCAATTACAGGTACGCACCCTACGAAATCTGTACCGTTTCCGCATGCCAGCCGTGCGGCAACGGTTGCGGGCGCGCAATCACCACGTTATGCAACTGCAGATTCTCCACGCCGCGTGCAAACACGCCCGGCAATCCATCCGGATAAGCGGCAACGCCGTACGCTAAACCCGATGCGCTATCCAGTTTATACGCATTGTCCAAACCCATGCCGGTCGGCGATTCGGGGTTACACGGCGGGCGCACATCGTAATGCCCTTGATCCGCGCCTGTCGCCACCACTTGCCGCAGCTGCACATTCGCCAGCATCACATCACGAATCTGTCCCGGCTGTTCCGCATGCAGGTTAATTGCCCCTTCCATCACACCGCTGACGTTGCTGAATTGCAGCTGCTCGATGCTGCCCGGCACTATCGCCGGATCGCGCGCGCGCACTGAAACAAACAGTGCATCGGCTTTACCCCAATGACACGGCGGCGCGTGGCGGCAGGCCAGCGTGATATTGCTGAACAGCAAACGGCGGAACTGGCCGCCATCGCGCGATAGCAAGCCAATCGCGCGGTTGGAATCAAAGATGGTGCAGCCGGAGACGGTGACATCTTCCACGTCGTCGAAGGTTTCGGTGCCGATTTTGAACGCGCAGCTGTAAGAACGCAGCAGGCAGTTGCTGATCATGATTTGTCGCGCGGCACGTCGCAGATGCGCGGGTTTGTGTGTAGTTTTGATGCAGATGGCGTCATCGGCCGCACTCAGGTAGCTATTGCTGACAAACACCGCTTCACAGCTGTCGATATCCAGCGCATCGGTGTTCGGCATGCTCATGCTGTTATCGATAGTGAGATGATCGACGTGCACATGGCGGCAACTCACCAAATGTACCGTCCACATTGGCGCCTGAACAATAGTGAAATCTTCCAGCGTCACCTGCTCGCAATCCTCAAACACCACGATGCGCGGGCGCTGCGGACGCGGCAGACGATAACCCTGATCGTCCTTTTCTGCGGCAAACCAGGCATCGCCGTTACCGTCGATCACCCCTTTGCCACTGATGCGAATATTGCGCTGTCCGGCGGCGTAGATCAGCACATGCTGTGACAGTTCAGCCTGGCTCTGCGCCAGCTGCTGCTGATAATCCTCAACGCGGGAACTGGCGAGCAGCGTGGCGCCCGCTTCGAGATGCAGATTGATGTTGGAACCCAGCGTCAGCGTGCCGAGATGATAGCGACCGGGCGGCACCGACAAAGTGCCGCCGCCGCGCGATGCCAGATGATTGAGAGCGCGCTGGAAGCAGTAAGTATCCAGCGTTTCGCCATCGGCGATGGGATAGAAATCAGCCAGTGAAACGTGCATGCGGTTCTCCTGAATAGCGGCGATGCGCTATTGCAGCACGCGCCGCATGACCAAAACCTTTTGCTGGTGGACAATAAGTGCCGTTATGTATCGTGCGTTCATCACGAAGGTCGCCATAAATGGCGACCCTACGACGGTGGTGTGTGGATGTTGTAGGGTCGCCATTCATGGCGACCGTGATGATTGTGGTGTGCGACCTTACTTGACCGCGCCTTCGGTGACGCCGCTGATAAATTTGCGCTGAAACACCAGGAACACCGCCACCAGCGGCAGGATGACAATCATTGCGCCCGCCATCAGCACCGGAATATCGATGGTGTTTTTGTTCTGGAAAAACATCATGCCGATCGGCAAGGTGCGCAGCTCATCTTTATTCACCAGAATCAACGGAATAAGGAACTCGTTCCACGTCCAGATAAACAGCAGCAGCGCCAGCGTAGACAGCGTCGGCCAAATCGCCGGTACCAATAAACCCCAAAGAATTTTGCGGCGCGATGCACCATCCATCACCGCCGCTTCCACCAGCTCGCGCGGCACCTGCTGCAACGCGGTGGCGATCATCAACGTGGTGAACGGCAGCGACAAAGCGATTTGCGGCAGAATCAGCGCCAGATAGGTATTAGTGAGGCCCATCCAGCGCAGTTCGTGATAGAGCGGAATAATAAAGGCTTCACTCGGCAGCACCATGCCAAGGCCCAGCAGTGCGGCAACCACCGTTTTGCCGGGGATCTTCAGCCAGGCAAAACCGAATCCCGCCAGAATGCCGAGCAGGATGCTGCAGATCACCACCGGAATCACCACCAGCACCGAGTTCATGAAGTAGACGTTGAAATGTCCCTGCTGCCACGCGGTGATGTAATTTTTAAAGTTGATTGATGAAGGCAAGGTGAACACGCCCTGAAACAGCTCCATCTGGGTCTTAAACGAGGTCATCAGCGCCATTAAAAACGGCAGAATGGTCATCAGCGCGACAATCCAGATCAGCGCGCGTGAGACAGTTGGCGTGCCGCGCATCAGTGACGCTCCCGTAGACAAAGATGAATTAAGCCGTTGATCATCAACACAATCAGCATACTGAATACCGCCACGGCGGAGGCGTAGCCGAAGTAGTGCAGATCAAAGCCCTGCTTATACATAAAGATGTTGGTCACCATGGTTGACGTGCCCGGTCCGCCCTGCGTCATCACGTAGACCAGATCGAAAGCTTTGAGGCTGGCGATCACCGTCAGCAGCAGCGCGATGCGCAGTTCGGGACGCAGCGACGGCAGCGTGATGCGCATAAATTTCTGGCGGCGTGATGAGCCATCGAGATCGGCCGCTTCCAGCAGTGAGGGATCCATGCGCTGCAAGCCGGCCATAAATAGCACTAAGCAGAAACCGAAGAAGTACCAGGTAGCGACAAAGCCCACGGCGGGCAGCGCCCAGGTAAAATCGCCCAGCCACGACTTCGCCAGCTGCGGCAAACCGATGGCGCGCAGAAACTGATCGATAGGGCCAAACGCCGGGTTATACAGCCAGCGCCACACCACGCCCAGCACTGCCATCGGCATGATATAGGGCAGGAAGAAGAGAATACGCAACACGCTGCGCTCTTTGTTATTGCGCGTCTCATACAGGAAGCTGCACAGCAGCAGCCCAACGCCAATCGGAAACAGCGTGTAGAACAGCATCAGCAAGGCGTTATTGCCGAGCGCCACCCAGAACACCGGATCCTGGAACATGCGCAGATAGTTGCCCATGCCGATGAAAATCGGCCACGAGGTGCCGTCCCATTCAGTGAAGCTGATCCCTAACGAGGCCAGCAGCGGCAGCAGCAGAAACACCGCATACACCAGCACCGCGGGCAGAAGATAGAGCGCATTGCGCCAGGCAGATTTATTCAGCATAACCGTACTCGCTTGCGGGCCTGTTCGCGGCCCGGCCACTTACGCCGGGCCGTACGTCATCAGTGCTTGAGGGTTTTCAGGTAACGTTGATAATTGTTATCGAAGTTGATCACCATCTGATCGGCGGTTTGACGTCCCGCCAGCAGCAGCTGCACATTCTGATTCAGTTCAGCGTTCATGGTTGGTGTGGCCCAGTCGAGATAATGGCCGAGACCATCGTTGTCATTCAGCGTTACCCACACCTGATACGCTTCCGCCAGCAGCGGGTTGTCCGCTGGAATCTGCGCATTTTTGCTGGTGCCAGCCGGCAGGAAGCCCACTTTCAACCAGCGGTTCGCCATCTCATCCGAGACGATGTAATCGATGAATTTCGCCGCTGCGTCCTGCTGCGCCTTGTCTTTGGCGGTGCTGGTGATAGAGAACGCCAGATCGGTGCCGCCCACCATCAGCGGATGCTGCACGCCCTCGCCCGCAGGCATCGCAGCGAAGTGCAGATCTTTGTTGTCTTTAAACTGGCCGAGATACCAGGTTCCACTTACCAGGAACGCCGCCTGACCATTCTGGAACAGGGTCGCAGCATCATCGTGCCCAATGCCCTGGAAGCCGGGGAACAGATAGCCTTTATCGTTCCAGCCTTTCATCAGGTTGGCGGCTTTCACCAGCTTGTCGTCTTTAAAGGTGCCGCCCACGTCGTAAATCAGATCGTCGAGTTTTTTCCGGTCGCTGCTCTCAATCTGCGCTTCCCACAAGGTGCTGAGCAGCTGCTGGCCCATGTTGCCGTCAAGTAAGCCCAGCATCATCGGCGGCGTGCCGGCGGCTTTGAGTTTCTCCATCGCCTGCTCAAGTTCCGGCAAGGTTTTAGGCACCGCGACACCGGCTTTATCCAGCAGCGCTTTGTTGTAGTACAACCCCACCATCTCGCCGAGGCTCGCCACGCCGTAGAGTTTACCGCTGCCGAAATCTTGTTTATCTGACCAACGGTTACGTTTCAGGATCGAATCCGGGAAGCGCGTGGTCCAGCCGTAGGTTTTGGCGTAATCATCCAGCGGCCACAGCAGTTTGTCTTTCACCAGCGAGCCCATATCGCCGCCGCCCTGATTCACCTGCGCAATCTGCGGCCCGTCACCGGCGGTCAACGCCAGCTTGAGCGGAATGCGCGTGTCTTCAAAGGAGTGCACCGAACGCTGAATCACAATGCCCGGATTCTTTTGCTGGAACGCTTTTACCGCTTCATCCACCGCTTCGGTCTGCTGCGGATAGTTGTAAATATCCCACTCATTCAGGGTGACGGCCTGCGCGGCTGCCATGGTCGCACCGAGCAAAATCCCGGCGGAGACCAGACGCGACACGGTGCGCAGTGAGCTTTGCAAACGGGAAGGACGATTGGTTGAATCACACATCATGCTCGGTTTCTCCAACAGATGACTGGCATCCCTTCATCTCGACACCTGCGATTCCCGGCAGGTTGATTCAGCAGCGACAACGCACATAACTCATACTTACTTTATGCACAAAATAAAGTCAAACATCGACACTGCGGAATTTTTGCTCTGTGATACAGTGCAAAGAGTAAGAAGAAAAGCCACTGGAACAGCAGAGGATGCTGCGATTCAGTGCGCAAACCAGACGGCGTTGAAGATTAAAGCTTGAGCACCAGTATAAATCACTCAGGCAAACGAAGCGCTTTAACTCACTGATAGAGCATATGAAAATCCTATAGTTATTATCATTACGCTGCGAGAGCCAATGGCAATGTGTCGTGATCTGGCGTGTGAACAGGCGTGGCGCGTGAGTTTGTCAGGCTTTCCGTCATGCTTTGTGGTTATAGTTCGCATCAGCTTTGTGCGCCAGCGCAATTATTACACCTTGAAAACTAAGTCGGCTTTCTTTACCGTAAAATCTGTTCATCTCCTGACCACAGAGGCTCCACCATGACGGCTGAAGGTGTTATTCGTCGCGCCAGCGAGGCTGATTTCCCCGCCTTGTCGCGCATTTGCTTAGAGACCGCCAATGCCGGCACCGATGCCAGCGCGCTCTACTCCGATCCCGCGCTGCCCGGCCTGCGCTTTGTCATTCCCTATGCGCGCTTTGCGCCTGAATTTGCTTATGTGCTGGAACAGCACGGCGAGGTGGTGGGTTACGCGGTTGCCGCGCCCGATACGCGCGCCTTCGAAGCAAAGCTGAATAGCGATTGGTGGCCACAGCTGCAACAGCAGTATCGCGATTACGCGCCGCAAGCGGCGCTCGATAGCAAAGTGCTGGAAGCGATTCATCAGCCCGATGCGGCGGCGGATCAGCTGGTGACGCAGTGGCCTGCACATCTGCACATCAATCTGCTGCCTGCCGCACAGCAAGGCGGCTGGGGGCGCAAGCTGATTGAACAACTGCTGCACGACCTGCGTGCTGCAGGCGTGCCGGGCGTCTACCTCGGCGTCAGCCTGCAGAATGAGCAGGTGTGTGGTTTCTATCAGCGCCTCGGCTTCACGCCGATTATGCGCAGCAACGCCATTTATATGGGCCAACTTCTCTGATTCGAGGCATCGCATGACCAGCCTGCATCTGCAAAACGTTAAGAAGTCCTACGAGAATGTGAACGTGATTCACGGCATCGATCTCACCATTAACAGCGGCGAATTCGTGGTGTTTGTCGGTCCTTCCGGCTGCGGGAAATCCACGCTGCTGCGCATGATTGCCGGGCTGGAGGAAATTACCGACGGTAAGTTGCTGATTGAAGGCGCCGACATGACCGATCAGCACGCCACCGAGCGCGGCATCGCCATGGTGTTTCAGTCCTATGCGCTCTACCCAAACATGACGGTGCGCGGCAACCTGGCCTATCCGCTGGAGGTGATGAAGCGCCCGAAAGCGGAAATTGAACAGGCGATACAAAAGACGGCGGCTCGTCTGCATCTGACTGAATTCCTTGACCGTTTACCGCGTGCATTGTCCGGCGGACAGCGGCAGCGCGTGGCGATTGGCCGCGCGATAATCCGTCATCCGCGCATTTTCCTGTTTGACGAGCCGCTGTCGAACCTCGATGCCGAGCTGCGTTTGCAGATGCGCATTGAGATTGCTCGCCTGCATACCTCGCTGGGCAACACCATGATCTACGTGACGCACGATCAGCTGGAAGCGATGACGCTGGCGGATCGCATTGTGGTGCTGCGTCAGGGCCGCATTGAGCAGGTTGGCGCACCGATGGCGCTGTATCGCGATCCCGACAACCTGTTTGTCGCCGGTTTTATTGGCTCGCCGAAGATGAATTTCCTTAATGCCGAAGTGGCGGCGATCGCGCCGGGTGCGGTGCAGCTACGTGTGCCAGCGCTGGGCATCAATCAGTTGACGCTGCCGATCGCCGCGCCGTGCCGCGAAGGGCAGAAAATCACGCTGGGCGTGCGCCCGGAGCATTTCCAGCCGGTGAGCAGCAACGATGATGCCGTGAGTTTCAGCGGCGAATTGTCGTTTAGCGAGATGCTGGGACACACCAATTATCTCTATCTCGATATCGGCGAAGAGAAGCTGCTGGTGATTGAGGAGCGTAACGTGGCGGAACACGCGATTGGCGAGAGGATGAGTTACCAGCTGCGCGCCGAGCATTGTTTGCTGTTTGATGAGCAGGGTTTGCGGTTACGTTGAGGGGTGCGGTGCGTTCATGGTGGCGGTCGCCATAAATGGCGCCCCTACGATGTAGGGTCACCATTTATGGTGACCGTCTCAACGCGCGCACAAAATCACGACGCGATATCCTCATCGGCCTGCGCGGCCAGTAAATCCAACAACTTATTCACCGCAAACCCGGCAGCGCCCTGCGCCCACATGCGGTTGGATTCGGTGAGGAACTGCAGCGGCGTCATGTGCGGCGTCAGCTTCAAACGGTAGGTCTGGAAACTCTGCGTAATGTGATCAAGCAAAATGCGCGAAGCCATTTGCGGCTCCATCGCCAGATAGACCACGTCCGGATCGTAAGCCACCGACAGGTTCGCCAGCGACATCCCCAAATGCTGCCCGGCCTCGGCCAGCGCACTCAGCACCTCCGACGTTGGACGCACATCGAGATCGCGCAGCGTGTGCGGCACCTCGTCTTTGGTGGTGGCCGCCACGCGCTGCAGAATCGCCTGCGACGATGCCACATCCTCAAGCAAACGCTCAGAGCCATCGCCCAGCAGCGAAACGCCAATCTCACCCGCTTTGCCGTGACGACCGCGATAGAGCTGGCGATCGAGCAGAATCCCCGCGCCGATGCCTTTGCCGAAGGTAGCAATCACCGCCGACTGCGCGTGACCAAGCTGACCAAACACCAGCGCCGCCATCGCCAGCGCGTTGGCGTCGTTTTCAATAAATACCGGCAGCGAGAAACGCTCTTCCAGTAGCCGGGCAATCGGCACGTTATCCCAGCCCAGCGCACGTGACAGCACGCAAACGCCGTTGCTGGCATCAACCAAACCCGACAGCGCCAGACCAATCGCCCCCACCTTTTTGCCCTCAACGCCGCGCAAAAACTTCGCCAGCGCATCGCCGAGTTGCTTGGGTGTCATCGCGCCAGAAGGAATCTGCTGTTCACCGATGATGTTGCCGCTGAGATCGGTCAGCACCATCAGATTGCGTTCGGCGTTGAGCTGAATCCCCACCACGCTGGCGTGATCCGGATTGAGGCCAAGCAGCGTTTTGGGTCGCCCCATTGAAACACGGCGCAGCCCCAACTCCTGCACGATGCCGCCGGTCAGCAGACGATTGGTGGCTTGCGATACCGTCGACATGCTCAGGCCACTGCGCACTTTGAGATCGGATTGACTAATAGGCGCATTTTCGACAATCAGCCGCAGAATGCGCGCGGTTACGTTGG
Organism: Enterobacter sp. Sphag1F; assembly: GCF_014193275.1. NCBI lineage: Bacteria > Pseudomonadati > Pseudomonadota > Gammaproteobacteria > Enterobacterales > Enterobacteriaceae > Enterobacter > Enterobacter sp. Sphag1F. Next base: position 436,362 of record NZ_JACHZD010000003.1, read on the forward strand.
GAGCGCTCATGAGCCTCTTTATCTGAAGTTAAGCGGGAAGTGTCAGACTGAACTGCGTGGCGAGGCGAAGCGCACCGCTCAGCGCATCGCCCTGCGGCGGCACCAGCAGCGCGGCGATATCCGCCGGCAGCCACGCCTGAATGGGCTCGGCTAATCCGCCCATCAAGGCCAGCTTGCCGTGGCTGCGCGCCAGCAGCGGCTGTACCATCTGCACGATATCCGCGGCGCATTGCTGCACCAGCGCTGTGCCGTGCACATCGCCCTGCTGCGCGGCAGCGAACACCTCAGGCACCACGCGACCCCAATCGGCAGGCGTCGCCTGTTTCGACCAGATCAGCAGTTGTTCCGGGCTATTTTGATAGCTTGCCATGATGCGTTGCGTTAACGCCGAGCCGGGCACAATCTCTTCGTGCGCCAGCAGCGCCAGCCGCAGCGCGCGTTGGCCGAGAATCGCGCCCGAACCGGCATCCGATAGGGCAAAACCCCAGCCGCCGAGCAGCGTGAAGTGTGCGCCATCCCAGGCCGCGCCCTGGCTGCCGGTGCCAATAATAAACACCGCGCCCGGCGCACCGGCGTGTGCACCGGCACAGGCGATTTCGACATCGGTAAATAGATAGCGCGCCTGACAGCGTGGCTGCCAGCTAGCGAGACGGGTTTGCACCGAGGCGACATTCGCGCCCGCCAGCCCGGCGACGATCACCGTGCGGTCGCGCGCTTCAGCGGGTAAATTCGCCTGCGCAAACAGATCGTCGATGACCTGCTCAATGGCCACAATGGCGGCATCAAACTGCGACCAGACGTTAGCAGGACCGCCTTTGGCTTCCGCCAGCAGCCGTCCGGCGCTGTCGGTCAGGCGTCCACGACAGTGCGTGCCACCGCCATCAATACCCAGCATTAGTGATTGCACGCGCTTCCTCCTGCCAGCCCGAAACGGTATGACGCTTATAGATGTGCGAAAGATAGGGGAAAAAAACTTAAATCGCAATAACAAATAAATAGGCAATCCGTATAGTTAATTAAAATAGATATAAATCATATAAATAACAATTTTTCACCAATTGAGATCCGTCACACGGATTGACATTAGTTTTTCTGTCGTAATAAGTTAGCGGTCAGATTATCAGCAGCCTGACAGGTCGGGCGGCTTACAGGCAACGGGCTTCAGGGGTACAACATGAAAGTGGGCATTATTGGTCTGGGCTTTCGTCTTTCCCATGTGGTGAAAGAGTTCAACAAAGCCGACACAGCGTTTTCCGTGGTGGGTTATGTCGATCCGGCTCCGGCAGGATTACCGAATCTGCACAGCTTTGGCATCGAACCGGGCACCGCGTTTGACAGCGTTGATGCGCTGCTGCAACACGGCGGCTTTGATCTGCTGCTGGTCGGTTCGCCGAACTTTATGCACCTTGAACATATTCGTCAGGGCTTAGCGGCGGGCTACACGGTTTTCACCGAGAAGCCGGTGGTGATCAACGAAGAGCAGACCATGGCGATGGCGCAGCTGGTGCAGCAATATGGTCACGAGCGCATTTTGGTCGGCTTGGTGCTACGCTACTCGCCGCTCTATCGCGACCTGCTCACCGCGCGCGATGAAAATCGCCTCGGCGAAATTACCTCAATTGAAGCCACTGAACACATCAAGCCGTATCACGGTGCGTTCTTCCAGCGCGACTGGCGTCGTCTGGAGAAGTACGCTGGCCCGTACATTCTGGAAAAATGCTGCCACGATATCGATCTCTATCAGGGTTTGGTCGGCGAGCGTCCGGTGCGCGTTGCCAGCTTTGGCGGACGCAAAAACTTCACGCCGCAGCATGCGCCTAAAGGTGCGATAACGCCGCAGTCTGAGGTGTATCACGTTAAGCCGAGCGGCTGGTCAAGCACCGATGCGGTGTTTGACGGCGATGCCGATATCGTCGATTACCAAACCGCGCTGATTGAGTATGCCGGTGGCGCCACCCTCGCCTTCCACGCCAACCTTAACGTGCCGGATGAGTTCCGCCGCTTCTGCGTGATGGGCACCGATGGCATGGCCGAAGGTGACTTCGTGCGTAACTATTTCCGCGTGCACAACGCCCGCACCGGCGAGCGCGAAGTGGATACCGAGTATGACGGCAACGCTTATGATGGCCATTACGGCGCCGATGCGCTGATGGCAGAAGAGATTGTGAAACATATTACGCAAGGAACGCCGCTGAAGGTTTCCGTGGTGGATGCGCTGGAAGCGGGACTTACCGCGATCAAAATCGATGAAGCGCGAAAATCGAAAACTGTGGTGGATATGACGGAGAGTTGGAAAACCTTTGACGCCAGCCTGGGGAAAGCAATTAACGTGTGATGTTGGGGGATCGTGCGGATTGTGAAACGGTGCGCATGAATGCGCACCCTACGCCGTAGGGTCGCCATTCATGGCGACCGTCAAAATGGACGAACGAAGTCATGACGGCGAACCGTTCCCATCAAACCACGGTTTCGTTTTCCAGCTTCTGGCGCTTACGCAGATGCGGGAAAATCGTCATCCACACGCCTACCACGATCAGCGTGCCGATGCCGCCAATCGCCGCTGCGGGCACTGCGCCCATCCACGCCGCCAATAAACCTGACTCAAACTCGCCGAGCTGATTCGAGGTATTAATGAAGATGGCGTTGACCGCATTGACGCGGCCGCGCATATCATCCGGCGTATCCAACTGCACCAGCGCGCCGCGAATCACCATGCTGACCATATCGAAGCCACCCAGCGCCGCCAGCGCGATCACCGACAGCCACAGCTGGGTGGAGAGCGCGAACACCAGCGTCGCCACGCCAAAACCCGCCACCGAACCGAACATGATCATACCGACGTTCTTTTCCAGCTTGTGACGACTCAGCCACACGCCAACCAGCAGCGCGCCGACCGATGGTGCACCGCGCAGGATGCCCAATCCCCACGGCCCGGTATGCAGGATATCCTGCGCGAAGATCGGCAGCAGCGCAGTCGCACCGCCCAACAGCACCGCGAACAGATCGAGTGAAATCACGCCGAGCACATCTTTGCGATCGCGGATAAAGCGTACGCCCGCAAACAGGTTCGGCAGATTCATCGGCAAGCGCGCCTGCGGCGGCCGCTCATAGCGCAGTCGGCTTACCAGCACGATGGAGAACAGATAGAACAGCGCCGAAACGCCATACACCACATCCGGCCCCGCAACATAAAGGAAGCCGCCGAGCGTTGGGCCGATAATCACCGCCGCCTGTCCGCCCACCGAACTGGCGGCCATGGCGCGGGCCAGAATCGGCGGCGGCACCAGCGCGGGCAGCATCGAGGTAATCGCTGGCCACTCGAGCGCCTTGGCGACGGAGATCAGGAACACCAATCCCCAAATCTCAATCTTGCCCGCCCAGTTCATCAGCGTGAGCGCAACCAGCCCCAGCAGCGCCAGCCACTCAATGCATTGTCCGAGCAACACGATACGGCGACGATCGAGCTGATCCGCCAGATGTCCGGCGGGCAGTGCCAGCAGCACGGAAGGTAGAAATTGCATCAGACCGATCATGCCCAGCGCCATCGCGCTGTGGGTCAGCGCGTAGATTTGCCAGCTGACCGCGACCGAGAACATTTGAAAACCAAACGATGAACAGGTGCGCGCCAGCCAAAAGGCGACAAACGACCTGTGCCGCAGCAACGAATCCTCTGCTGCGGATACTGTAGAACCCATAGTTTTATCCCATCCTAAATCATTACATCGGTTAGCGTCGTTGCACCAACCTGGTGAAAAGCCACATCATGGCTTCCGCTTTATTTTTTCAGGCCACAGAGTGCGGCATCTTGTTGAGCCAGGCAATGGCTAGCCGTGCTGTTTAAAAACAGAAGCTTATCCAAAATTTAGCTAAGCATAGCGCTCTTAATATTAGCGGGCTGATGGTTATAACGTGAAAATATCATCACAGATAAGATGAGTGTGAATTATCGCAACCGCTTCACTTAATATCTCTCTATCAGAGACAATTAAAAAAGCTCAACTTTATTAAGTAAAGGGTTTATATTGTCGCGATTAAGATTTCACCAGACGCCCGTTCTTATAATAATTAAGACGTTCCATCCAATTAATTTATTCACAGAGATAAATGGAAAACAGATCTTATAATCCTTATGTTACTGAGCGCATTCGCCGTTTCGACGGTGCGCTAGCTGGCGTGTGTTATTCAGCACCTTTTATGCATTGCGAACAGGAAAGCACGACAACACTTAATGGATGCAACATAATTTCGCTGCATAACCAGTTGCCGGATGCACCCGAATTAATAATCATCCCGTTAACGGGAAATAACCTTTTGCGCTTTTTACAGGCACCGGATAATTATTCCTGCCTGCAGAATGAGAATGTACAACTGGCGATCAATTATGCCGATTTAGTTCAGCAAGATAGTGCATTACGCCAGGCCGCAGAGCGTTTCTCATTTTGGCTATATGATTTGGCACCGCCCGGCACCTGCTGGAAGAATATATCCACCTTTCCTTTTCGCGGTATTGTGCTGACCGATGAGTTTTTTAACGATAATTACCTCAAGTTTAGCTTTCCTTTTCTGCTGGAGTCCTGTCGCGAAAGAGAAGCGGAGGTAATATTACGTACCCAGCAGTTAACGCTACCTGCTGAACACTATGCGCAACTTAATTTGAGTGGCTGGCAACAGCAACGTACCAGCAGCATGCTGCTCGAAGGGTAAACGTTTACACAAAGTGTTGCTCTTAGGTGTTATGGCCCGATCTAACCGGACATAACACCTTTATTCCCCCATAAAATGTCGCACTACTTCCTCCCCACGAGTGCAAAGCACTAAAAATATCAAACCCTTTAACGTTTTTAAGATAAAATTTAACGCAAAGGGAACATCTCGCCGCACGGAAAGCGTCGTTCGAACCGTTTCGTTATTTCGTACTCTATGTCGGGAAGCAACCCAACGCGTTGTTTCCTTTTTAGTTTTTAATGGCAAAGAAAGAGGTCAATATTATGGGGAAAGCTTCCTCATCTTTTGGCGTAATCCGTTTTCTCACAGTGCTGTTTGCACTGCTGACGGGCGCGTTTATGCTGGTTGGTGGCGTTTGGTTAGCCGCCATTGGTGGTTCCTGGTACTACGTTATTGGCGGTGTGGTCATGTTGATCACCGCTATTCTGCTGTGGCGCCGTAGCGGCTCAGCATTACTGCTGTACGCATTGCTGCTGTTGGCAACGCTGGTGTGGGGCGTGTGGGAAGTCGGTTTCGACTTCTGGGCGCTGGCACCGCGTACCGATGTGCTGGTGATCTTCGGCATCTGGCTGGTTCTGCCGTTTGTGTATCGCGGTCTGAATAATGCCGGCAAAGGCGCTCTGGCGCTGTTGTCAGTGGCGCTGCTTGCCAGCGTACTGGTGCTAGCGTGGGCAGTGTTCCACGATCCACAAGAGCTGAACGGTGAAATTCCAGCGGCGGCCTCAAATGCTCCGCAGGCACAGCCACTGAGCAATATCGATGATGCTGACTGGCCTGCGTATGCACGTGACCAGCAAGGCACCCGTTTCTCGCCGCTGAAGCAGATCAACACCGGTAACGTTAAAGAGCTGCAGGTTGCCTGGCAGTTCCAGACCGGCGATTTGAAGACGCCAAACGATCCGGGCGAAATCACCGATGAAGTCACGCCAATCAAAATCCGCGACACCCTGTATCTGTGCTCACCGCACCAGATTCTGTTTGCGCTGGATGCTAAAACCGGTAAGCAGAAGTGGAAATTTGATCCCGGCCTGAAGCCGAATCCAACCTTCCAGCACGTGACCTGCCGTGGCGTTTCTTACCACGAAGTCCCTGCTGCAGCTGATGCGGCCAATACCCAACCTGCGCTGTGCTCACGCCGTATTTACCTGCCGGTAAATGATGGCCGCATGTTCGCGCTGGATGCGGAAACCGGTGAACGTTGTGCTGCCTTTGGCAACAACGGTGAACTGGATCTGCAGCACAAGCAGCCAGTATTGACCCCAGGTCAGTACGAGCCGACATCACCGCCGGTCATCACCGACACCACTATCGTGGTTGCGGGTGCGGTCACCGATAACTACTCAACCCGTGAGCCGTCTGGTGCCATCCGTGGCTTCGACGTCAACACCGGTAAACTGTTGTGGGTGTTCGATCCGGGCGCGAAAGATCCGAACGCGATTCCACAGGATGAACACACCTTCACCATGAATTCACCGAACTCATGGGCACCGGCGGTGTACGATCCGAAACTGGATATCGTTTACCTGCCAATGGGTGTGTCAACGCCGGATATCTGGGGCGGCAACCGCACAGCAGAGCAGGAGCGGTATGCGAGTAGCGTACTGGCGCTGAACGCCACCACCGGTAAGCTGGTGTGGTCGTATCAGACCGTGCATCACGATCTGTGGGATATGGACCTGCCGTCGCAGCCGACGCTGGCCGATATCACCACCAAAGATGGCAAAACCGTTCCGGTCATTTATGCACCGGCGAAAACCGGTAACATCTTTGTACTGGATCGTCGCACCGGCGAGCCGGTTGTCCCTGCGCCGGAAACCCCGGTTCCACAGGGCGCCGCTAAAGGTGACCACGTTTCACCAACTCAGCCGTACTCCGAACTGACCTTCCGTCCGAAACAGAATCTGACGGACAAGGACATGTGGGGCGCGACCCTGTACGACCAGCTGGTGTGCCGTGTGATCTTCAAGCGTCTGCGCTATGAAGGTCCGTTCACCCCGCCGTCTGAGCAAGGTACGCTGGTATTCCCAGGCAACCTCGGCATGTTCGAATGGGGCGGTATCGCGGTGGATCCACATCGTCAGATTGCGATTGCTAACCCAATGGCGCTGCCGTTTGTTTCCAAGCTGGTTCCGCGCGGTCCGGGCAACCCGATCGAGCCACCGGCTGACGACAAAGGTGGTTCAGGTACTGAAACCGGCATCCAGCCACAGTACGGCGTACCGTACGGTGTGGAGCTGAATCCGTTCCTGTCACCGTTTGGTCTGCCGTGTAAACAACCGGCCTGGGGCTATGTCTCAGCGGTTGATCTGAAGACTAACGAAACCGTGTGGAAAAAACGCATTGGTACGGTTCGCGATAGCGCGCCAGTTCCACTGCCGTTCAAAATGGGTATGCCAATGCTGGGCGGCCCAATCACCACTGCGGGTAACGTATTCTTCATTGGTGCTACCGCAGATAACTATCTGCGTGCGTTCGACACCAATACCGGTGAAATGCTGTGGCAGGCACGTCTGCCAGCGGGCGGCCAGGCAACGCCGATGACCTATGAAGTGGATGGCAAGCAGTACGTTGTTATCGCGGCAGGTGGTCACGGTTCGTTTGGTACCAAGCTGGGCGATTATGTGATTGCTTATGCACTGCCAGATGCGAAGTAAGTTTTCGCATTGAGGTAACAAAGCGGGCTTAGGCCCGCTTTTTCGTAGGGTCGCCATTTATGGCGACCTTCATGATGGGCGCACAGCACGGCAAGTTTGTGCGGTTTTTGCAAAGGTCGCCATGAATGGCGACCCTACGAGTTAGCGGTTACGCAGCACGCGGGCGTTTAACAGCGCGCACAGCGCCATAATCACGCAGGTCGCCAGAAACACCGGACGCATACCAAACGCGCCGCCAATAAAGCCGCCGAACAGCGGACCAGAAACCTGGCCGACATACTGCGCCGAAGTCGAATAACCCAACATCTTACCCACCTGCGACTGCGGCACGCTGTGACGAATCAGCGCCGTGACGCACGGCATCAATCCACCCAGCGCCATGCCCATCAGAAAACGCAGCACCACCAATTGCCACGCTTCGCTGATAAACGCCTGCGGGATCAGCAGCAACGCGCAGGCTATCAATCCGTAAACCAGTACGCGACCATGTCCAACGCGATCGGCCAGCCGTCCCAGACGCGGCGCGGAAATAATGCTGCCGAGCGCGGCGGCGGCCATCACCAATCCGGCGGTGACGATTATTGCGTGATCGCCGCTGACAAACTGGCCGATATACAGCGTGATGATCGGCTCAATCGACATATTGGCGAAAATCAGCAGCATGCCCGACAGCCACATCAGGCGCACCACCGGCAGATTCGGCGGTGCCTCATCGGCTGAACTGCTTTGCACGGTTTTCTTGCCAGAGGAGCGCGGCACCTCTTTCAGCAGAAAAGTAGTTGCGAGAAAGGCGAGGAAAATCACCGCGCCGGTCAGCCAGAAGGTGTGACGAATACCAATCAGCGGCGGCAACACACCGCCCAGCAGCGGCCCCACTACGTTGCCCGCCATAATGCCGGACGACAGCACGCCGAGCGCCCAACCGGTTTGCTCTTTTGGCGTTTGCGCCGCCACCAGAATGGTCGATCCCGAGGCATAACCGCCGAGCAAACCCGCCAGCAAACGCAGTGCCACCAGCTGCCACGGCGCAGTGGCCATGCCAATCAGCGACATCGCAATCGCCATGCCGAGGCTGGCGCGGATCAGCATCAGTTTGCGGCCATAGCGATCGGCCAGTTTGCCCCACAATGGCGCGGTCAGGGCGGCGCTGAGGAAGGTGGCGCCGTAGGCCGCACCCGACCAGCGCGCAATCGCCGCCGGTTCCTGCACGCCGAGTTGCTGCACGTAGAGCGGCAGAAACGGCAACAGTAGCGTCATCGCCACGATGGTGCTGAACGAACCCAGCACGCAGACAAATAGATTTCGCTTCCAGTGTTGCTGTTCGGGCGCTAACGCGAGTGGAGATTGCTGCATGGTGATATCCCTGTTTTTTGCTTTTTTAGCAGGCTAACAGCGAGCAATCAGAGAAAACAGGGTTGTGATGATAATTGCCAGGCGGCGTAGCATTGTTGCCAGATAACAACAATTACGCCATGCCGAGCGCGTTGATTAATGCATCGCACAGCAAGGTTACTGGCGAAGAGGGTTGCGGCTGCTCTTTCAGCAACAGATAGCTGTGCAGGCGATCCATTTGCCATTCCGGCAGCACCTGCTGGATTTCGCCGCGCGCTAACGCATCCTGCGTCATATAAGCGGGCAGATAAGCGATGCCGGTGCCCGCCAGCGCCGCATTGAGCAGCGCCATGCTGTTGTTAGCGCGGAAACGGCTATGCACATCCAGCGCCAGCCGCTGTTTATCACGGCGAAACGGCAGCGCGGCGGTGTGCGCCGGACCGTGAAACAGCAACAGATCGTGGCGCGTCAGGCGGTCGGGATGATCGATAGGCGCATGCGCCGCCAGATAATCCGGCGTGGCGTACAAGCCCCAGTCAATGCTGGCGAGCTCACGATAATTGGCCGCGTCGGGCGCACGCGCGCGAATCACAATCGCCACGTCGGCGCTGGGTTGCGGGTCATCGCTGGTGGTGAGTTCGAGATCAACGTTGATGTGAATATGGCGGCGGATAAAGTCATTCAGCGTTGGCACCACGCACTGGCAGCCGTAGGTGATCGGCGCCTGCAAGCGCACGTTGCCCGCCGGCAGTTGATGCACCTGCTGCACAAAGGCGTCGGCGCGATGCATCTCTTCCAGCATGCGCACACAGAACGGATAGTAAGCCTGGCCGAGCTCGGTCAGCACCACTTTGCGCGTGGTGCGCTGCAGCAGCTTGATGCCGAGTCGCACTTCCAGTCGCGCCACTTCGCGGCTGACGTGGGATTTGGAAACGCCTAAGGTGCGTGCGGCTTCGCTAAAGCTTTGTCGTTCCACTACGCGCGCAAACAGCATCATGGCGGAGAGATTGTCGCTGTTATCCATGTTCTCTGGTAGTTAAGAGAGTGAGAACAGCAGATTACAACACATCCCTGAGCCCGGTCGCCATTGGGTTTGTGCGGTTGGTGAAACGGTCGCCATAAATGGCGACCCTACGCGACCGCCAACGGGAACAATAAGCGATCTGGCTCGACGCGACGCTGGCGGCGCAGCTGGCCTGGCGTGACCATGAAGTAGTTTTTGAAGGTGCGAGTATAAGCCTGCTGCGTATCGAAGCCGTAACTCATCGCCACCTGCAAAATCGCCTCATCGCTGTTAATCAGCGTCAATGCAGATTCGGTTAAGCGGCGCTGGCGAATGTACTCGGCCAGCGAAAAACCGGTGTGCTGACGGAACAGACGTTGCAGATGCCAGCGGGAGTATCCCGAGCGGCGTGCTACTTCATCCAGATGAAGATCGTGCCCTAAGTTATTCTCTATCCAGTCCAGCAAACTACGGATAAATTCGCGCTGATTCATGGGATTCTCCTGCGTTGGCAATATGTCCAGTGCAGCCACAATAGCGCGTTAAATTTATCCCTTAATTAGCAGAAAATTAGCGCAGAATTAGCAAGCGGGAAAACGGGTATAATTCTGGCCTAATTATCTGTCGCTACACTGCGTTCAGTTAAGTTGGAGGGCATCATGCGTGTGCTGCTGGTAGAAGATGACGAAATGATTGGCGCGAATCTGCAGCAAGCGCTGGAAGCGGCAGGTTGGTCGGTGGATTGGGTACGCGACGGCGTCTATGCCAGCAATGCCTGGGCCGAAGGCGGCTATACCTGCGTGTTGCTGGATCTTGGTTTGCCGCGTGAAGATGGCCTGCAGGTGCTGCGTCGAGCGCGCACGCGCGGCGACATGACGCCGGTGCTGGTGCTCACCGCCCGCGATACCGTGCAGCAACGCATTCAGGGATTGGACAGCGGCGCGGATGACTATTTGCTGAAACCCTTTGATCTGCAAGAAGTGCTGGCACGTATGCGCGCCATTACCCGCCGTCGTCACGGTGCGGCAGATTCTCTGCTCGGCAGCGGCGATGTGCAGATCGATATCATGACGCGCGAAGTGTTGTACAAAGGCCAGCGCGAACAGCTCACCGCTCGCGAATATGCCCTGCTCTACGCCTTGCTGGAGCGGCCCGGCGCGATCCTCTCACGCGAGCAGTTAGAAAACCGCATTTACGGCTGGGGCGAAGAGGTCAGCAGCAACGCGGTGGATGTACTGATTCACGGTATGCGTCGCAAACTGGATAACGAAGTGATCCGCAACGTACGCGGACTTGGCTGGCGGGTACCGGCAATATGAAACCTTTCACCTTTATGCGCTCGCTGCGTAACAAACTGCTCGCCACGCTGGTGATCCTGCATCTGGCGATGATTGGCGGCGTCACCTGGTATTTCTATCACTGCTACGGCGACATGATGGGCACCATGAAGGACGATCAGCTCGCCAAGATCGCCGATGCCTGGGCCAGCAGCCAACGCATGCCGGCGCTGATGCCGATGGTGATGCATGAAGAGAAACTCAAAAGCACCTATATCGTTCAGCTGTGGGACGAAAGCAACCATCTGCGCGCCAGCTCCTGGCCGGGTTTGCATGCGCCGTTGCAGCTGAAAAAAGGCTGGACCGATTTGAAAGTCGGTGATTGTGGCGACGACTGCGAATGGCGAGTCTATACGCGGCCCGGCGAGCTGGGCAGTGAAATCGGCAATATTCAGGTGCTGCATAATATCGGCTACATGAAAAGTATCATGGTCAAGCGAGCGCTCTCCGCCATCATTCCGTTGGTACTGATGATGCCGCTCTCACTGATCGTGATATGGCTGGTGGTGCGGGCGATAACGCGCGATTTGCGCGTGGCGTCGCGCCATATCGCAGCCCAGGAAACGCTGCATCCGCATAGCGTTTCACCTGATGGTTTACCGGATGAAGTGCTGCCGCTGGTGGCAGCTTACAACGCTTTGCTGGATAGACTGCGCGCGGCCTGGTCGTCGCAGCGCCAGTTCCTGGAAGATGCGGCGCATGAGCTGCGCACGCCGGTTACCGCCGTGACTTTGCAGCTGGAGAATCTGCGGCAACATATTCAACCCGGTGAAGCCAGCCGCCAGTTCGATCAGCTGGAAGCGGGCGTAACGCGCACGCGCCATCTGGTGACGCAGCTGCTGAATATCTCACGTCAGGAAGATCAATCTGTGGTCGCCACGGTAGAAAGCATCGAGCTGGACGACCTGCTGAAAGAGAGCATTGAGCAGCTGATGGTGGTGGCAGATAAGCGCGGCATCGATATCGGCTTTAACGGCACCACCCATTATCGCCTGCACGCCAGCCGCTCCGATCTGCGTAGCCTGTTCGATAACCTGATCGGCAATGCGATGCTGCACACGCCGGAAGGCAGTTTGGTCGATGTGCTGCTGCATCGCGTCGGCAATCACACCGTGGTGGATATTGTCGATAACGGGCCCGGCATGGCGGAATCCTTTATCGAACGTGCCTTTGATCGCTTCACCCGTTCGCCGGATGTGCAGGCGCAAGGCAGCGGCTTAGGCTTATCGATTGTGCGCAGCGTGGCGCAGAAGCATCAGATGCAGGTTGCGCTGTCGAACCGCCACGATCAACAGGGCCAGATTGCCGGCCTGCAGGTGCGCGTTACCCTCCCATAACCCCGTAAGGTCGCCATTCATGGCGACCTTGCAACCTATCGCACCATTCCTTCAACACCTTTTTCCCGACGAACGCGACACGTAAACGGTTGCGGGGTTCCGTTCGCCTCACCGCCTTTATGTGATAACGATCACATTTCCAGTGAATCAAACTGCAACACTTTTTGACAAACGTGACCAAAATCTATTTTCTATGCCTCTGTTACAGGCACATTACGCAAGCTTGAAAATCTGGCGACACAGACCGGATACGACAACTCACTGCCCATCCCCTGGGATCAATTTCACCCGATCGCGGCGACGGCCCGGCGATCAAAAGCATGTGGTTAATAATAATGAAATATAAAGCGTTGATAGCAGGGGCCTTATTGGCCAGCAGCTGGACTGGTGCGGCACAAGCGGCAGACAGCGATCCGCAGTACGTTTCTGACTGGTGGCATCAGAGCGTGAACGTGGTGGGCAGCTACCACACCCGTTTTGGACCACAGTTCAACAACGACGTGTATCTGGAATACGAAGCCTTTGCCAAAAAGGATTGGTTCGATTTCTACGGCTACCTCGATCTGACCAACTTCTTCGGCGTGGGTAACAGCAACGCCAACGGCGTGTTCGACCACGGTTCGCCGATGTTTATGGAAATTGAGCCACGTTTCTCGATTGATAAACTGACCGGCACCGATCTCTCTTTTGGTCCGTTTAAAGAGTGGTACTTCGCCAACAACTACATCTATGACATGGGTCGCAACAGCGATAACCGTCAGAACACCTGGTACATGGGTCTCGGCACCGACATCGATACGCACAGCGATATCGGCCTGTCGCTGAACGTTTACGCGAAATACCAGTGGGAAAACTACGGTGCGGCGAACGAAAACAGCTGGGATGGTTATCGCTTCAAGGTGAAATACTTTGTGCCGATTACCGACCTGTGGGGCGGCAAGCTGAGCTATATCGGCTTCACCAACTTCGACTGGGGTTCAGATCTGCGTGATGAGTCCGATCGTTCACGTACCAGCAACTCGATTGCATCGAGCCACATCCTGTCGCTGAACTACGATCACTGGCATGTTTCTACTGTTGCACGTTACTTCCACAACGGCGGCCAGTGGGCTGACGGCCAGGAGCTGAACTTCGGTAACGGTCCGTTTGAAGTGAAATCGACTGGCTGGGGTTATTATTTGGTGGTGGGTTACAACTTCTAAGCTTTGAGCTGCATAGCCCTCACCCCAGCCCTCTCCCGCAAGCGGGAGAGGGAGTAGTTAGCTCGATCGGTTCCCTCTCCCACTTGTGGGAGAGGGTTAGGGTGAGGGCCAGCGCGCACTACTCACCTAAATCTGCGGCTTATACGCATTCACCATCCACGGCACGCCGAACTTATCGGTCAACATGCCAAAGCCATTGGCCCAAAACGTCGGTGCCCAGCTTTTCGTCACTTCACCGCCCGCTGACAACGCCTCAAACCAACGCTTGCCTTGCGCCTCATCCGGCGTAGATAAACTCACGGCAAAACCGCCATACGCCGCCTGCGGTGCGCCGTCGCTCATCATAATTTCGCCCTGCCCGATGCGCAGGTGGGCATGCATAATCTGCTCAGGCGAAAAACTCACGCCCGAGATACAACCTTCGTCCTCCACCGGCGTTTCATCCGGCATATCGCCATAAGTCATCTTGAACAGCAACTCGCCATCGGTGGCGTCGAGGTAGAAGGCAATCGCCTCTTCGCAGCGACCGCTGTAAAACACATACGGGGTAACTTGCATGGTCTGTACTCCATAAAGGGAACGTCCACTGCAAGTGTAGTGCGCATTATTTATACAGTTGCGAGCCAGGCCGCACTCTTACCTTTGCTGACAGTAGCGCCGGAACAGCTGCGCCATATAGGCGCTCATCGGCGTTAGCGCGGTGTCTTTACGCTGGATAAGATAGAAAGTTGCTTTCGGTAAGGGTTCGTCGAGATCGAGGGAAATAAGCTGGCCGCCGTGCGTGGGATCTTCAATCACATCGCGCGAAATAATGCTGACGAAATCGCTCTGCGCCACCAGGCTGGTGCAGGCCATAAAGGTCTCGCAGGTGACGACGATTTTCGGCGCCATGCCGCGCTCGCCAAACAGATCGTGCAGCAGCCGATAATAGCTGCCCTGCGGCGTCGGCATGGTCCAGTCGCAATGCTGTAGCTCGGCCAGCGTGCGCGCGTGCGCCATCGGATGCCCTTTGCGCATCACCACCTGATAATCACGCTCCATCAGCCGTTCAAACACCAATTCCTGATCGAGATGATTTTTATCGTAGGTATTGATGGTGAAATCCAGTTCGCCCTGGCGCAGTTCATGCACCATCGAAACCAGCTGACCTTCAACAATCCGCACCTTGACCAGCGGATACTCGCGATGAAACTGATTGATCACCTGCGGCATGACGGTGCGCGCAATGCTGCCGCCCACGCCGATATTGACGCGCCCGCCCGCTAATCCCAGCCGCTGCTGAATATCTTCCTGCGCCACCCGCAGCTCTTCCAGAACCAGGCTGGCGTGCTTAAAAAAGTTATCACCGATATCGGTCAGCGTAACGCCCTGCTGTCGCCGCTCGAACAGGCGCGCGCCCAGCGCCAGCTCCAGTTCCTGAATCGCTTTGGTCAGCGCAGGCTGTGAAAGCCCAGACAAGCGGCTGGCGGCGCGGATGCTGCCCTGACGCGCCACGTCAACAAACGCGCGCAGCTGATGAAGTTTGAGGTTCGCAGACATAGTTTGATGATAACCGTTGTTTATCAGTAGCAAGATATTCGCATCTTATGCGCGGCAAAACCAATGTGTAGATTCGGATGAATGCATAAAAAACCAACACAAAGGAAATGCCGATGAAAACCCTTTCTGACCTCGTCAACGCGCGCATCCCGCAGATGCAGGCCTGGCGACGCGATCTGCACCATTTTGCCGAATCGGGCTGGCTGGAGTTCCGCACCGCCACGTTGGTGGCTGAAGAGCTGCATCGTCTTGGTTATCAACTCAAGCTGGGCCGCGAGGTGATCGATGCCGACTCGCGCATGGGATTGCCCTGTGCTGAGGTGCTGGCGCAGCAGGAAGCACGCGCGCTGGAGCAAGGCGCGCTGCCACAGTGGCTTAAGCACTTCTCCGGCGGATTTTGTGGCGTGGTCGCCACGCTGGAAACCGGTCGTCCCGGCCCGGTGATGGGTTTTCGCGTGGATATGGATGCGCTCGATCAGAACGAAAGCCGCGCCGCCGATCATCTGCCAACGCGCGAAGGCTTTGCCTCCTGCAATCCCGGCATGATGCACGCCTGCGGTCACGACGGCCACACCACCATCGGCCTGGCGCTGGCGGGCGTGTTGATGGAGATGAAAGCGCAGCTGAGCGGCACCATCAGAATCATTTTCCAGCCTGCCGAAGAAGGCGTGCGCGGAGCGAAAGCAATGGTGGCGGCGGGCGTGGTGGATGATGTCGATCTGTTCACTGCCATTCATCTCGGCACCGGCGTACCGGCCGGTGAAATCGTCTGTGGCAGCGACAGCTTCCTCGCCACCACCAAACTCGACGTCAATTTCACCGGCATCGGCGCGCACGCCGGCGGCAAACCGGAAGAGGGTCGCAATGCCTTGCTGGCAGCGGCGCAGGCCACGCTGGCGCTGCACAATCTGCCGCAGCACAGCGGCGGTGTGGCGCGCGTTAACGTTGGCGTATTGCAGGCCGGAACCGGACGCAACGTGGTGCCTGACTGTGCGCTGATGAAAGTGGAAACGCGCGGCGTTAGCAATCAGGTTAACGACGATATCTATCAGCAGGCGCTGCGCGTGATTGCCGGTGCGGCGGCGATGTACGGCGTGGAATATGACGTCAAGCTGATGGGCGGCGCGCGAAGCTGCACGCCGAGCCCGCCGTGGGTGGCTTTCATCCACCAGCAGGCCGAGGCGCTGGGCATTTTCAACTCAGTGATCGATACCAAACAGCAGGCGGCGGGCTCGGAAGATGCCACCTACATGCTGGAGCGCGTGCAGCAGCGCGGCGGCCAATCCTCCTACGTGATTTTCGGTTGCGATCTGGCGGCGGGCCATCACAACGCGAAGTTCGATTTCGACGAAGCGATCATGGCGACCGCCGTGCAAACGCTGGCGACGCTGGCCCTCAATCACGCACAGTTTGGAGGCCAGCGATGAGCCATAGCGAATTTATCGATCACTACATCAACCAAAACCAGCCACGTTTCACCGCCCTCAGCGATGCCATCTGGGACGTACCGGAAACTCGCTTTGAAGAAACCCAATCTTCCGCGCTGCTGGCCGATGCGCTGGAGAGGGAAGGTTTTCGCGTTGAGCGCGGCGTCGGCAACATCGACACCGCGTTTATCGCCAGCATTGGCAGCGGCAAACCGGTGATCGCCATTCTCGGCGAGTTCGATGCGCTGGCCGGTTTGAGTCAGCAATCGGGTTGCGCCGCGCCGCAGCCGCTGGTGGAAAACGGTAACGGCCACGGCTGCGGCCACAATCTGCTCGGCACCGCCGGTTTGGCTGCCGCTTTCGCCATCAAAGCCTGGTGGGCCGAACACGGCCAGCGCGGCACGTTGCGCTTCTATGGCTGTCCGGGCGAAGAAGGCGGCTCCGGCAAAACCTTTATGGTGCGCGAAGGCTTGTTCGACGATGTTGATGCGGCAGTGACCTGGCATCCCGAAGGTTTCAGCGGCATGTTTAACCTCAGCACGCTGGCCAATATTCAGGCCGCCTTCCGCTTTAAAGGCGTGGCGGCGCACGCGGCCAACTCACCGCATTTAGGACGCAGCGCGCTGGATGCGGTGACGTTGATGAACACCGGCGCCAACTTCCTGCGCGAGCACATCGTGCAGGAAGCGCGTCTGCACTACGCGGTGACCAATGCCGGCGGCGTCTCCCCCAATGTGGTGCAAGCCGATGCCGAAGTGCTGTATCTGATTCGCGCGCCGCAGCTCGATCAGGCGCAGGATATTTATCAGCGCGTCATCAACATCGCCAAAGGCGCGGCCCTGATGACCGACACGCAGATGACGGTGCGCTTCGATAAAGCCTGCTCCAATTACGTGCCAAATCGCGCGCTGGAAAGCGTGATGGAGCGCTATTTGCATCAGTTTGGTTTGCCTGACTACAGTGAAGCGGAGCAGGCATTTGCCGCCGAGATTCGATCCACGCTAAGCAAAGACGATTTGCGTAACGCGCGTCTCAATGCAGCGCGCACCGGCGGTGAAGCGGGCGTTGCCTGGACGGAAGCGTTGGGCGACAAGATTTTGATGGATGAAGTGGCGCCTTATGCGGTGACGCGCGAGATCCTTTACGGCTCAACCGACGTCGGCGATGTGAGTTGGGTGACGCCAACCGCACAGTGTTTTGCGCCCTGCTTCGCCTTCGGCACGCCGCTGCACACCTGGCAACTGGTGGCGCAGGGCCGCACTTCCATTGCCCACAAAGGCATGTGTCTGGCCGCAAAAGTGATGGCTGCCACCGCGCTGACCTTGTTGCAGGATGACGAAGCGCTGGCACGCTGCCGCGACGAGTTCCAGCGCGTGCGCCGCGAGCAGCCTTACGTCTGCCCGATTCCAGCGGATGTCAAACCGTCGAAGTTGAAATAACAATGCGTTTTACCGGCGCGCACCCCGCGTCGTAGGGTCGCCATTCATGGCGACCGTCACGATGAACGCACGATACAGATCGCCATTAATGGCGACCTCTGAAATACCAAAAAAATACAAAAAATATAGCCCCCAGCGGGCATGCAAACACAATAAGACGACTGACGAGGAATGATCTATGGAAGCCACCACGGAGAACCGCAGCCCTGGAAAGCTGTTTAGCTGGATTGAACGCGTCGGCAACAAAGTGCCGAATCCATTCTTACTGTTCGTCTATTTGATTGTGGTGCTAATGGTCGCCACCGCCATACTCAGCAGCCTCGACGTGGCGGTGAAAAACCCGGCCAACGGCGAGCTGGTGCGGGTGAACAACCTGCTGAGCGTTGCCGGGATTCAGTGGATCCTGCCCAACATCATCAAAAACTTCAGCGGCTTCACGCCGTTGGGATCGATTCTGGCGCTGGTGATTGGTGCGGGCCTGGCGGAAAAAGTCGGCCTGCTGCAGTCGCTGATGGTGAAAATGGCTTCGCGCGTGAGCCGTCGCTACGCCAGCTACATGGTGCTGTTTATCGCCTTCTTCAGCCACATTTCGTCCGATGCCGCGCTGGTAGTGATGCCGCCGCTTGGCGCGCTGATCTTCCTCGCGGTGGGACGCCATCCGGTGGCGGGATTGATGGCGGCGATTGCGGGCGTGGCATCGGGTTTTACCGCCAACCTGCTGATTGTCACCACCGATGTGCTGCTGTCCGGCATCAGCACCGAAGCCGCCAAAGCGGTGAGCGATACCGTGCACGTTAGCGTGATCGACAACTGGTACTTTATGGCCAGCTCGGTGATTGTGCTGACCATCGCCGGTGCGCTGCTGACCGACAAGTTTGTCGAGCCGCGCCTGCCCGCGTGGAACGGCGGCAATAACGATCGTTTGCCGCCGCTCACCGCGCTGGAGAATCGCGGCCTGAAAGCCGCCGGTATCGCTGCGCTGGTGTTTATCGCGCTGATGGCGCTGCTGGTGGTGCCAGAACACGCGCCGCTGCGCAATCCGAAAACTGGCGGTATCATTCCGTCGCCGTTTATTCAGGGCATTGTGCCGATCATCATCCTGTTCTTCTTTGTGGTGGCGATTGCCTATGGCGCGGTGACGAAGCAGATCCGCCGCGCGGATGATATCCCACAGCTGCTGGTGGATCCGATGAAGAGCATGGCGGGCTTTATTGTGATGGTGTTTCCGCTGTCGCAGTTCGTTGCCTTCTTCAACTGGAGCAACATGGGCAAGTTCATGGCCATCGGCCTGACCGATGTGCTGGAGAGCGCGGGCATTAGTGGCGCACCGGCGTTTATGGGCTTGATGTTCCTCTCGGCGTTTCTGTGCATGTTTATCGCCAGCGGCTCGGCCATCTGGTCAATTCTGGCACCGGTGTTTGTGCCGATGTTTATGCTGCTGGGCTTCCATCCGGCGTTTGCGCAGATGATTTTCCGCATCGCCGATTCTGCGGTGTTGCCGCTGGCACCGATGTCGCCGTTCCTGCCGCTGTTCCTTGGCTTCCTGCAGCGCTATCAAAAAGATGCACAGCTGGGCACCTATTACGTGCTGATCTTCCCCTATCCGCTGGTGTTCTTCACCACCTGGATTGTGCTGCTGCTGGCGTGGTACGCACTTGGTTTACCGATCGGTCCGGGCGTCTATCCGAGCCTGCACTAAGCCTGCGCCACGGATGGCGACTACTTTTCTGTGAACTGCAACGTATGTTGCCAAAATGTCACCGTCCCGCCTCTCGGCAACTCTCAGCGAATTTATTATCCTGCTATTCCTTCGCTTGCTAACGGTTAATTATTTTTAAAACCAATCTCAGCCGTCAGCGGGTTCTGCAAACACCGAGGTTTACACAACAATGACAACAATCACGTCGACAGGGATGGCGAACGATCACATGAGCGCGGATCGCCGCACCTTAGCCGGGCGCATCGATGCGCTGCCCTCTTCCGCTGGTCTGTGGCGCTTTATCACGCTACTGGCGCTCGGCGGCTTCTTTGAACTCTACGATCTGTTTGAAACCGGCTACATCAGCTCCGGCCTGGTGGCGGCGGGCGTGTTTCATACCGGTTCTGCCGGCGTGTTCGGCGTCGCCGACCAGGCGGCATTTGCCTCCGCCACTTTCCTTGGCCTGTTTGTCGGCGCGAGTTTGCTTGCGCCCTACGCCGACCGTTTTGGCCGCCGCCTGACCTTTATGTGCGCGCTGGCGTGGTACGGCGCGTTTTCGCTGCTTATGGCGTTCCAGCAGAGCGCGGAGATGATCATCCTGTTCCGCTTCCTCGTTGGCATTGGCCTTGGCGTTGAGCTGGTGACCATCGATACCTATCTTTCCGAATGGGTACCGGCACATCTGCGCAGTCGCGCGTTCGCCTTCTCCTTCTTTATCCAGTTTCTGTCGGTACCGGCGGTGGCGCTGATGTCATGGTGGCTGGTGCCGCAAACCATTCTCAGCCTTGAAGGCTGGCGCTGGGTGGTGATTGCCGGTGCGGTCTGCTCGCTGGTGATCTGGCTGATTCGTAAAAACCTGCCGGAATCCGCACGCTGGCTGGCGCAACAAGGACGGCATCAGGAAGCGCATCAGGTGTTGAGCGCGATGGAAAAGCGCTGTGGCATCGCGCCGGGCGAAGACTTTTCCAGCAGCGATGCTGCGGCACAATTACCAAAAAAAGGGCGTTTCAGTGAGATTTGGGCACCGGCGTATCGCAAGCGCACGCTGATGCTGGTGGTAATGAACTTCTTCCAGGCGATTGGTTTCTTTGGCTTCGGCAACTGGCTGCCAGCGCTGCTGTCGGGCAAAGGCGCGACCGTTACGCACAGCCTGCTGTATGCGTTTTTCATTACGCTGGCCTACCCGCTCGGCTCGCTGATTTGCAGCCGCTACGCCGACAAGTTCGAGAATAAATGGCAGATCGTGTTTTCATCGCTGATGACGGTGGTGTTCGGCACGCTGTTTGCGTTTATGACTAATCCGGTGCTGATGATCATCTGCGGCTTCCTGATCACCTACAGCAACGCATGGCTGACCTTCAGCTATCACGCTTATCAGACCGAGATTTTCCCGACGCACATTCGCGCCCGCGCAGTGGGTTTCTGCTACTCGTTTAGCCGCCTGTCGACGGTGTTTAGCAGTATTTTGATTGGCATTATTTTGCAGTATGCCGGCAGCCAGGGTGTGATCGCCTTTATCGTGCTGAGCATGCTGATGGTGATGCTGTCGGTGGGAATTTACGGGCCGAAAACCCGTGGGATGGATTTGGAGAATATTTAAAGATTGCAGGTGCGGTTTTGTAGGGTCGGCATTCATGCCGACCGATTCAAAAACCGCACCAACTCACTTTACTGCCCTTCCAACACCTTAATATCCGCATTACCCTGCTTTGAATGCACGGTTTCGTCTTTACGCAGTTCGGCCACATCCTTCGCCGACACACTCGACTTCACGCCATTGCCCCAGCTGCCACGGATAAAGTTCACCACATCCGCCACTTGCTGATCGTTCAGGCGCCAGCCGAAAGCCGGCATGGTGATCGCCGTGGGTGCGCCTTGCACGCCAGGTAAAGTACCGCCAACCAATACGATATGAATCAGCGAAGTCGGATCGTCTGCCATCACCACCGGATTGCCGCGCAGCGCCGGATAGAAGCGCTGATAGCCGCTGCCGTCGGTTTTGTGGCACGCCGCGCAACTATCGACATAAGTCGATGCGCCTGGCTGGCTGTCGTCACCTTTCCACAACGCCTGTGACACCGCATCATCCTGCTTAAACACCGCCTGATTTGGATCTTTCGCGCCCAGGGATTTCAGATATTTAGCAATCGCGCTGATATCGTCATCGCTCAGATATTGCAGGCTGTGCTGCACCACATCGGTCATGCCACCAAACACCGCGGTGTGATCGTTGCGGCCAAAGCGCAGGAACTGCTTGAGATCCTCTTCGCTCCAGCGGCCTAAACCATCGCGGTTGTCGCCACGCAGGTTGCTGGCGGTCCAGCCATCAATCGGCGCGCTGCTGCCAGCAAGATAGTTGTTGCCTTCGCCGTTGTTGAGCGCTTTTTCCTGCATGGTGATGCTACGCGGCGTATGGCAAGCGCCACAGTGGCCGAGACCTTCCACCAGATAGCGACCGCGTGCCAGTTGCGGATCTTCCTGTGCCGCCGGCTGAAACGCTTTCACGTCCGGCGCAAACATGCCGCGCCAGATGGCTAATGGCCAGCGCATCGACAGCGGCCACGGAATGTCGCTCTCTTTGTTCGCCTGCGCCACCGGCTGCACGCCGTGCATGAAGTAGGCGTAGAGCGCCTTCATGTCGTCATCACTGACCACCGCGTAAGACGGATACGGCATCGCCGGATAGAGCGTGTCGCCGTTTTTCGCTACGCCGTGACGCACCGCTTTCTGGAAGTCGTCATAGCTGTACTCACCAATCCCGTTGGCTTTGTCCGGCGTGATGTTGGTGGAGTAAATGGTGCCGATCGGCGTCGCCATCGGCAGTCCACCGGCAAAGGGTTTACCGCCTTCGGTGCTGTGACAGGCCACGCAGTCGCCCGCGCGCGCCAAATACTCACCGCGCTTCACCAACGCGTCCGAACCTGCCTCGTCCGCCACTGCGGCGAACGTCATCGTGCCCAGAAACAGGGCTAAAATGCTTTTGATCATCGCCGTGTTCCTTATGCCTGTACCAGCGGGCCGGGGTTTTTCAGATACTGTTCACGAATCGCTTTGGCTGACCAATAGGTCAACGCTGCGACCATGCCCGTTGGGTTGTAGCCGAGTCCCTGCGGGAACGCCGAAGCCCCTGGCACAAACACGTTCGACACATCCCAGCTCTGCAGATAACGGTTCACCGCGCTGGTTTTCGGATCTTCACCCATGATCGCGCCGCCGCTCATGTGCGTGGTTTGATAGACCGTGGTATCGAAGTGCGATCCCGGCCCTTTCGCGCCGCCGATGATCATTTTCGGGTTCATCGCTTCGGTAATTTTGCGCATTTTGCCGATCATGAACTGCGCCATCTTGATGTCGTTATCCTGCCAGTCAAAGGTCATACGCAGCAGCGGCTGGCCGTAGGCATCTTTGTAGTTCGGATCGAGATCGAGATAGTTGGCGCGATAAGATTGGTGCGCGCCGTGCGCATCCATCGAGATGTGATGGTTGTAGGTATCCGCGACCGCCGATTTCCACTGGCTGCCCCAGTTTGGCGTGCCTTTCGGCGTCGGCAAACCGGAAATCGGCTTAGTTCCGGCCTGATTCACCCAGAATGGCGAACCGCCCACAAAGCCGTGCGGGCCGTGATCAAAGTTGTCGGCGTTGAAATCATCCACCGCCACACCTGCGCCACCGGCACCGATAAACGGGTTGGTGGTGGTGTTTTTGTCGAACAGCGCTTTCAGCGTCGAGATGTTCTGATAGGCAAAGTTACGGCCGACCACACCTTCGTTGGAAATCGGGTTATACGGCTTGCCGATGCCGGAGAGCAGCATCAAGTGCACGTTGTGGAACTGGAACGCCGACAGGATCACCAGGTCCGCAGGCTGCACCACTTCGCGGCCCTGACCATCGAGATAGGTCACGCCGGTGGCGCGTTTTTTATCGTCGGTCAAATTAACGCGCAGCACGTAGGAGTTGTTGCGCAGCTCGAACTTCGGTTCCTGACGCAGCGCGGGCAGGATGTTGACGTTCGGCGAGGCTTTGGAATACATGTAACAGGCGTAACCGCTGCAGAAACCGCAGAAGTTGCACGGCCCCATCTGTGCGCCGTACGTGTTGGTGTACGGGCCGGAGGTGTTGGCCGACGGCATATCATATGGGTGATAACCCACTGATTCCGCCGCTTGCGCGAACAACTGCGCCGAGTAGGTGCGCTTCTGCGCCGGCAGCGGGAAGTCGCTGGAACGATCTGGCGCGTACGGGTTGCCGCCCTTTTCTTTGCCCAGCAGTTTGCCTTTGATTGACCAGGCGCTGCCCGAAGTACCGAACACTTTCTCGGCCTGATCGAAGAAGGGTTCCAGCTCGTCATAGTTGACGCCGAAATCCTGAATCGTCATGCCTTCCGGGATGAAGTTTTTACCGTAACGCTGCTCGTAATGGCTGCGCAGGTTCAGCTCAACCGGATCAACGCGGAAGTGCACGCCTGACCAGTGCAGACCTGCACCGCCGGTGCCGGTACCGGGCAGAAACGCCGCCAGCTGACGATAAGGGACGGCGGTTTGCGAGGCATCGTGACGAATGGTCACGGTGCTTTTCGACAGATCCTGGAACAGCTTTTTGCGGATGTTATAGGTCAGTTCGTCAATCGACTGCGGATAAGATCCATCCGGATAGGTATCGCGATGCGGTCCGCGCTCCAGCGCCACCACATTCAGGCCCGCTTCGGTCAGCTCTTTCGCCATGATGGCGCCCGCCCAACCGAAACCGACGACGACTGCATCCACTTTTTTCAATTCATTTGCCACGCTTACGTCCTCTCCCCGCGAATATCCACTGACGGGAACGGATAACGTTCACCGCGTTCCACCCAATCCATAAAGTCAGCGCGCGCGCCTGGGAAGCCAATCAGCTTCCAGCCCACCATGCCCTGGTTGCCGCCGTGGATCGGATCGCTGAAATAACCCTCGCGGGTGTTTTGCAGCAGGAAGGAGAAGAAGGTTTTCGCTGGCAGCTGCGGGAACTCGGCCGTGCCGCTTTCAAACGCGGTCAGCAGCGCGTCTTGCTGTTCGCCCGTCAGCTCTGCAAACACTTTGCCATGCTGTTTTTTGCTCCAGCTATCGGCATCAGCGAGGCCGAGACGGTAGATCTGCTGCGGCACCAGCGGCAGCTGATAACCCAACTCTTTTGGCAGATCGGGATTGAACGGGCCTTGCATGTACCAGTTGTTCCCGGTGGCATACGGCGTGTTCATTTGACGATCGATAAACTCCGGCACGCCAGCTTCAAGTGCGCCAGGACCGCGTTCATCGTTGGGGATCAGGCGCGCCACGGCCGCAGTGATAAAGGCAAACTCTTCGGCGGTGAACCAGTTTGGCTGGTAGCTACGCGCCTGTTGTGGTGATGCGTTTTGTTCTGCTGCCCCAGCGGCCATCGGTGCCACCAGTGCGCCCATCGCCGTACTGCCCACCGCCATTGCCGGCGCCAGGGTGATGGTTCTCAGCAGAAAATCCCTGCGAGTGTGACCATTTTTTTGTTCTGACATGACATTGCCTCAGTACCACATATAATGCGGCATGAAAGTTAAGTAGTTGCGTTGTATTGTTTTTTTATTGATAGCTTAAGGGATACAGCAGCACTGTTACCGGTAACAGTGCAAATATTGTAACACCATTGCTGTGGATAATTTAGTTCTTAGAAACAAATTCGCACTAATTACTTAACAATTGCCGCTGTCGCTTTACATCGCAGCGGCGAAGCTGTCATCGTCAGATACAACCGACAACAGACAGACAGATAGAGGTCTGAAGCGGTATAAAAGAGTACACACAACAGCGGAGTGCCTATGTTTAAGTCCTTTTTTCCGCGGCCAACGCTGTTTTTCAGCTCAGCTGCGATTTGGAGTTTAGTAGCAATTTTTGCCTGGTTCGGCTTTTTCAGTGATTTCCCGGCGCGCTGGCCTGCGCTCCAGGCGGCGATGCACGAACCTTTGCCAACCAATGCCAGCCGTTTTATTCACATCAGCCAACTGTGGTTTTACGCCTATTACTGGATTGTTGCCGGCATCTTCGCGCTCACCTGGCGTGTGATTGATAACCATCCGTGGCAGCGCTGGTCGGTTTGGGGATCGATTCTGATCATCTTTGTCACCTGGTTTGGTGTGCAGGTTGGCGTGGGCGTCAACGCCTGGTACGGCCCGTTCTACGACATGATTCAACAGGCGCTGACCAAAGCCGGTTCCGTCGCCATCCACCAGTTCTATGTGCAAGTGCTGGCGTTTCTCGGTATCGCGCTGATCGCGGTGGTGATTGGCGTGATGAATTCCTTCTTCGTTAGCCATTGGGTGTTCCGCTGGCGTACCGCGATGAACAATTACTACATGCACAACTGGCAGCGTCTGCGTCTGGTTGAGGGTGCGGCTCAGCGTGTGCAGGAAGACACCATGCGCTTCGCCGGCACGTTGCAGGATTGGGGCATCAACTTTATTCAGGCGATTATGACGCTGGTGGCGTTTCTGCCGGTGCTGGTCACGCTGTCGCACCATGTCAAAGAGGTGCCGATTCTTGGCAGCATTCCGTATGCATTAGTGATTGCCGCGCTGCTGTGGTCGCTGTTTGGTACCGCGCTGCTGGCGTTGGTGGGGATTAAACTGCCGGGGCTGGAGTTTCGTAATCAGCGGGTTGAAGCGGCCTATCGTAAAGAGCTGGTGTACGGCGAAGACGATCCTGAACGCGCTTCACCGCCAACGGTGCATGAGCTGTTTAGCCGCGTGCGTCAGAACTATTTCCGCCTCTATTTCCACTATTTGTACTTCAACATCACCCGCATTATGTATCTGCAGGTGGATAACGTGTTCGGGCTGTTTGTGCTGTTTCCGTCGATTGTGGCGGGCACCATTACGCTCGGCCTGTTGAACCAGATCACCAACGTGTTTGATCAGGTGCGTTCATCGTTCCAGTATTTGATCACCTCGTGGTCAACGCTGATTACGCTGATGTCGATCTACAAACGTCTGCGCAGTTTCGAGCAGATTTTGCAGGATATTCCGCACGAAGAGATGATGCGCGAAGCGGCAGAGTAAGCCGCGTCCATTGAAACGGTGCGCATGAATGCGCACCCTACGGTGTAGGGTCGCCATTAATGGCGACCTTGCTACATCAACCCGCCAACACCGCAAACACCTTCTCAATCGCATACGCGCCCGGATCTTTTACCCCATCCAGACTCTGCTGATTCAGATACGCGGAACGCCCCGCTTTGGCGCTCTGCATCTGCGCGGTGGCGTCGGCGCCTTTCTGCGCAGCTTGTGCAGCAACAGCCAGCGACTCGCCCGCCACTAACGCTTCCAGCGCCGGTTGCAGCGCATCCACCAAGGTTCGATGGCCTGGCTGCGCGCCGCCGTAATGCTTCATGCGTTCCAGCCCGTGCATCAGCGCCTGCGGCAGCGCGCTGCCCTCTTCCAGCTGCTGACCGGCGCTGGTGAACAGAATTGACATCAACACGCCACTCGATCCGCCCATCACCGTGGCCAGTTGCTCACCAATCAGCGCCAGCAAGGTTGGCAGTTCATCCAGCGGCAGCTGTTTTTCCTGCAAACCGCGCTGAATTTTCTTCGCCCCGGCGGCAAAGGTCGAACCGGTATCGCCATCGCCCACTTTGGCATCCAGCGCATTCAGCTCGCTTTCCAGATCGATCAGCGTCTGCGTGACGCTTGCGACAATCTTCGCCACCTCAGCATTCTCAGAGGCATCAAAATCCAGCACGCTGCCGATCTTCTCGGCACGTTGCAGGCTGATCGGCGCAAAGTCATACACTGGCACCCAACCCAGCACCTGAACCGGCGCGTTTAACGCTTCCAGGAACGGCTCTTCCAGCGCCAGCAGCGTCAGTGAGAAACCCTTCATATCCAGCGCGCTGACCAGCGTTGCCGGACCCAACAGATGGGTGATGCGTGCCGCCAGCGGCGACTGCAACACCTCACGCGTCAGCAGCGCCAGCTCCAGCTGCGAGAAGCCGCCGAGGTTGTTGATCAGCAGCAGCGCCTGCTTGCCGTCCGGCAGCGCCTGCGCCAGTTTATCGGTCATGATGCTGGTGATGTTGCGGCTGTCCTGCGTATCCAGCGTGATCACGCCCGGCTCGCCGTGAATGCCCATGCCGAGCTCGCTGTGCCCGGGCTCGACGCGTTCATCGCGTTTTTCGCCCGGCACATGGCAAGTGGCGAAAGCTAAACCGATGGACGATGTGGCATCAATTGCGCGCTGCGCCAGCGCTTTAACTTCATCCAGCGATTGTCCCTGCTCCGCCGCAAACCCCGCGATTTTGTGCACCAGCACGGTACCCGCGATGCCGCGCGGCTGCGGGTTTTCCGGCAGCGCGATATCATCCTGCACCATTACCAGCTCAACCTTGTAGCCGAGGTTTTTGGCTTTCTCCGCCGCCAGACCAAAGTTGAGACGGTCGCCGGTATAGTTCTTCACAATCAGCAGACATCCAGCATCGCCGGTGACGTTAACGATGGCGTTCAGCACCGCATCAACGCTTGGCGACGCGAAGATGTCACCGCACACCGCTGCCGTCAGCATGCCTTTGCCGACAAAGCCGGCATGCGCCGGTTCATGCCCGGAACCGCCGCCGGAGATCAGCGCCACTTTGCTTTTATCCCAGTCCGAGCGCACCACCACGCGAATCTCATCACCGAGATCGAGGCGACTGAGGTTGTGCCACGGCGTGCTCAGCAAAACCCCTTCGATAGCTTCGTTAACCAGATCGTTTTTCTCATGCATAAAAAACTGGCTCATTGCATCCTCTCCATTGGTGTTGTTGCTCTACAAGGTAGCGTATGTGCGGCGATAAAAACGGCGCAGATGGCAGAAATGCAAAAGGCGGCATAAGCCGCCTCTCAGTTTCAGAAAACTACCGATCAGAGTTCGATGCGCAAAACGCTATCGGGATTTTTGGGTGGCTCTTTGCGTGAACCCGGCTGCTTGATGCTGACAAACAGGGTTTTACCATCGGCGGAAACCGCCAGGCTGTTTGGCAGGCCCGGTGCTTTTACCGTGCGTTTCACTTTGTAGCTGCTGGCGTCGATGATGCTGATTTCGCCCGCTTTGCGGTGCGTAACGTACAGCTCATCACGATCGGCATTGAACAGCACTGCCAGCGATTCTGGCACATCGATCTTGTGGATCACCTGCTGCGTGCGGGTATCCAGCACCAGCACCTGCGACTGTTTTGAGTCGCTGAGGAAGGCGCGATGGCCTTGAGTATCCAGCGAAATATTCAGGAAGAAGTGATCTTTATCGCCATCGATTTTCTGACGCTTTTCAATCGCGTTCAGGCGCGTATTGATGGTCACCAGTTCGCCGTCGGAGTTGGTGACATACAGTTTCTGCGCCGCAGAGTCGATCGCCAAACCGGTGCCCATTTTGCCGGTGTTCGGCACGGTGCTGATCAGTTTCAGGGTTTTGCCATCCACCACCCACACCACGCTCTGCTCACCGAGGCCGGTGATGTAAACGCGATCGGTTGTCGGATCGACGGCCAGCTGACGCGGCTGCAGCGGACGCACGGTTTCGCTGCGCTGACGGCCATCCAACACCAGCGTGTTGATCACTTTACCGCTGGTGGCATCCACTGCGGTCAGTGAACCGTCACGCGTGTTACCGAAGTAAAGGGTGTTGGTTTTCTGGTTAATCGCCGCGCCAAAGGTCGGCAGATCGGTATTGATGGTTTGCTTCACCGCCAGGTCCTGCGGATCAAGACGATAAACGGTGCCGCCTTTTTTGTCGGTTGTGCTCTGCGCGGTCGCGAGGAACAGTGCGTTATCGCTGTTGCTGAATGCCAGTTCGTAAGCGCCTTTTGAGATCACCTGATTCAGCGGCTGAGATTCTGCCGCCATCACCGCAGAGGTCGAGAACAGCGCCGTTGCCAGCAGCAGTGGACGCAGCGCCCATGATTTTTTATTCGCCTTCATAACTTCTCCATAGCAAAAACACCGCCTGATGGCAGTGAAGTGAAAGCCCGACATTACAACCAATATTTAAAAAGACAGCCCGAGGCGAGCCGACGAAGGATGCTACTTTTTGAGAATAGTAATCATTTCGAAGGGAAAGTGACAGGATTTTATCAGGTTACCAACGCCGCCAGGGCGCCCGAAGGCACCCTGTCAGCACAGAACGTTAACGCAACTTATTTGGTCAGTTCGGCAGTCATGTGCACGCCGTTGTTGAAGTTGGCTTCGGTCACTTTATAGGAAGCACCAGCTTCGTGGGCCTGAGCAGCGATTTGCGCTTCTGCACCATCCAGCGTTGAAGCGGTTGCAGTGATGCTTTGCGCAAAGCTAGCGAATGGCAGAACGGTCAGAGCGATAACAGCAGCAAAAGTTTTGATAGATTTCATGGTCAATTCCTTAATGTACATTTGATTGAGTAAGGCGTCATCGCCTTGTTGAGATACATAGTAGTTGTAGAATCGATCAGTAAAAAGCGGAGAGATTTGCCGTTGTTGTTCGAATATTTTGAATGTAAAAAGCACGTTTGGGTTAACCTTTGTGCAAAGGGTTAAAAATCTGACATTTAATTAAAAGGCAGGATTTATGGCTGTGATAGGTGATGGGCGAGGTTTCGTAGGGTCGCCATTCATGGCGACCTTTTGATTCGTGCGGTTGATGGCAAGGTCGCCATGAATGGCGACCCTACGGTTAGCCGTGATGGCGGACGCGGGTGAAGATGGTGATAGCGGCTAAGAGCATCAGCACGCCGCTGGCGAGGAACACGCCGCCAGCGCCTTGCAGATCGAACATCCAGCCACCGGCGGCGGCACCAGCGGTGATCGCCAGCTGAATGGTAGCGACCAGCAAACCGCCGCCCGATTCAGCATCGTCCGGCACCGCGCGGGAAATCCACGTTGACCAGCCGGTTGGCATCGAACCAAATGCCAGCCCCCACAGCGCCACGCCCGCCGCGACCAGCCACGACACCTCGCCGAAACTCACCAACAGCAGCGCGGTCACGCTCATCACCAGCGCCATCGCGGTTAACGTCAGCGATACGCTGCGCGTCACCAGATAACCGGCCAGCGAAGTACCGAAGAAGTTCGCCACGCCAAACGCCAGCAGTACCAGCGACAGCTGATTGACGTTAAGCTGCGCGCTGCCTTCGAGGAACGGACGCAGATAAGTAAAGAAGGCGAAGTGGCCGGTAAACATCATGATCACCGCCAGCATGCCCCAGCGCATCACGCTTTTACGCAGCAGATCCAGCACGCCACCGCTGCGCGCTTTATTGACGGGCGGCATCGCGGGTAAGGTGAAGAACTGCCACAGCAGCGCCAGCACGCCCAGCGCGGCAGTCAGCATAAAGATGTTACGCCAGCCAATAATGCCGCCCAAATAGCTGCCGAGCGGCGCAGCAATAATGGTCGCCAGCGAAATACCGCTGAACACGATGGAGAGCGCGCGCGGCACCTGATCGCTCGGCACCAGACGCATGGTAATCGCCGTGGAGAGCGTCCAGAAGCCGCCAATCGCCACGCCCAGCAGCACGCGCGCCAGCAGAATCATCGGCAGATTCTCAGCAAAGGCCACCAGCAGCGCGGAGGCAATCAGCAACAGCGTAAAGGCCAGCATCACCACGCGACGATCGAGCTGACGCGTCACGTTGCCAATCACCAGACTGGTGAGCAGCGCCACCAGCGCAGTCACGGTAACGGTTTGTCCCGCCTGCCCTTCGCTGATGTGCAGCGTGTCGGCAATCGGCGTCAGCAAGCTGACCGGCAGAAATTCCGCGGTAATCAGGCCGAACACGCCAAACGCCATGGCAAACACTGCGCCCCACGCCGGTTTATCCACTTCTAGTGGTGTTTCGATAACTTCAGTATCCAGGCTCATCTGTGATCCCCATCACAAAATATTTAGCGTTAAGCATAGTGACTGATCACCAGACGATCTATGATGCAGAAACTTTGTTTTTTGATTATTCGTCTGGATTCGTATGAGCCGCTATGAAGATCTGACCAGTGAATTGCTAATGGGCATGCGCCTATACGGCGTCAAATACCAGCGTATCGCGCTGCATGCGCCCTTTGGCCTGCAATATGAGGACGCGCCAGGCAAGGCGCAGCTGCACTTTGTCGGGCGCGGATCGTTACTGATCCGCTCGGCGTCTGGCGTGATCTATCCGCTGCAGGCGGGCGATGCGCTGCTGATCCCGCACGGTAAGCCGCACGCACTGATCTCCAGCGAAGAGGCAATCTGTGAACCCATTTCGACTTTTAACAGCCGCCCGATTTGTGACAGCGTCTGCGCTATCGGCGACGGCGTAGACGTATGCCCAGATGACAGCGATGTGATTCTGTTTAGCGCCTGCATGGCATTTGAACTCGGCGGTATGCAGCCGCTGGTACACACCATGCCGGATGTGATGCTGGTGAGTACGCTGCTGGCGCAGTACCCGGAAATCCAACCAATTCTCGATGCGATGGAGCGCGAAACACGGCAGCGCAAAGCCGGTTTCGCCGGGATTCTGTCGCGGCTGGCGGATGTGGTGGCGGCGCAGATTGTGCGTGGCTGGGTGGAGAACGGCTGCGGCAAAGGCAGCGGATTGGTGCAGGCGTTGCGCGATCCGCGTCTCAGCCTGGCGATGGCGGCGATGCATCGTGAACCTGGTGAAAACTGGACGGTGGAACGGCTGGCGCGGGAATCCGGCAGCTCGCGTTCAGTATTTGCCGCTCGCTTCCAGAGCGCAACCGGCATGACGCCGCTGCGCTATCTTACCGAACTGCGTATGCGATTAGCGGTTGAACGTATCGTGCATGAAGGCGAAGCGGTGGAAAGCGTTGCCTTCCACCTCGGTTACGGTTCGCTGGCAGCGTTTAGCCGCGCATTCAAACGCATTGTCGGTACGCCACCCGGCGCACTGCGCGCCGAACGCGAAATACGTTAGCGGAACACGCTGATCGCTTCCACCAGACGATTAGCCTGATGCTTCATGCGGCCGGACGCTTCGGCGCTTTCCGCCACGCGTGCGGCGTTTTGATGGGTGATGTCGTCGAGATCTTCCACTGCGGTGCTGACCTGCGTCAGCGCGATGGCCTGCTCGGCAGTCGCGCCGCTGATCTGCGCGATCAACGCGGTGACATTTTGCACCTGATCGACAATCTCCTGCATGGTGTGCCCGGCCGCATCAGCGTGATCGCTACCGGACTGCACGCGGCTGGCGCTGGTTTCCACCAGGTTTTTGATTTCGCTGGCGGCTTTGGCGCTACGCTGTGCGAGGCTGCGCACTTCACCGGCCACCACCGCAAATCCTTTGCCCTGCTCGCCGGCGCGCGCGGCTTCCACCGCCGCATTCAGCGCCAGAATATTGGTCTGGAAGGCGATGCCGTCAATCACGCTGGTGATATTGGCGATACGTTTCGAGCTGTCGGCGATCTCCGCCATCATCCCCACCATCTCCTGCATCACCTTGCCGCCTTTGATCGCCGCAAAGCTGGTGTTTTCCGATAAGCCATTCACCTCTTTTGCCGTATCGGTGTTGCTCTTCACCGTGGCGGTCATTTCGTTCATGGTGGCAGCGGTTTGCTGCACGTTAGCGGCAGCTTGTTCGGTGCGGCGGCTCAATTCGTCATTGCTGCGCGCAATAGCATCGCTGGCGCTGAGCACGTTAATTGCCTGACCGCTAACATCATCCACCAGCCAGCGGAACATCAGGCCGAGCTGGCCGATGGCGCGCAGCGTGACGCCAATCTCATCGACGCGATCGATCTGTTCCACTTTATGGCTGGCGCCGGTCGCCACGCTTAATGCCTGGCGGCACATGCGTTCCATCGGACGTGAAATTTGCTGCTCCAGCCACAGGCTTGCCAGCAGCAAAAGGCCCGCCATACCGCCAGCAAAGCAGCCAATGGCAAGCGGTGCGAGGCCAAGCAACCAGACACCAATCACCGAAAGTGGCAACAGCGTTAATAAAGTGGAGCGAATACGCCAGCGCAGCGGCAGCGTTTTCAGGATCGAGCCAAGACCACGCCAGCCGGTGCCGACGATTAATCCTTTATGGAAGCGACGTCCTTTGATGCGGCCTTCGCGGAAATCGCGGTACAGCGCTTCGGTCTGACGCACCTCTTGCGCTGACGGCTTGGTGCGCACCGACATAAAGCCCTGCACTTTGCCCTCGCGCACCACCGGAATGGCATTGGCGCGCACCCAATAGTGATCGCCATTCTTACGACGGTTTTTCACCAGCGCCGTCCACGGCTCGCCCTGCTTGAGCGTTGTCCACATATCGGCAAAGGCCTCTGGCGGCATATCTGGATGACGCACCATGTTATGGGGCTGCCCATTCACCTCTTCCGGGCTAAAGCCACTCACCTCAATAAAGGCGTCATTGGCATAGGTGATGTAGCTATTGAGATCGGTGGTCGACATCAACGTCGCGTCATCGTCAAAAGCGAACTCGCGCTGTGTGACGGGCTGGTTGTTACGCATGTGTGTGTCCTTGCATGACGCAGGCTAAAAGAAAAAAATCGATTACGCTTTTTTACCTTTTCGGCAGCGCATGCGCTGGGCTTTAGCGTGACGGGCTGTTTTTTGTCTTGCCGTGCATGGCAATAAGGAATGGCTCACAAAATCTGCGGGAATAACAACCGATAAAAATTTATTTAGAGTAATTCAGATTCCAGTTTTGTCGCGCAAGGGATGCTGGCGATGCGGGGACGTTAAGTGGCAGAGATATAACAAATAATTTAAAAAATTAATAAATCATAATTTATTGAATTTTATAAATAAAAAACAAAAAAGAAGCTTTAACAGAAAGCTTAACCTTTATTGGGACATTTCTCGTCATTTTATTACATGAAGTTCTAAATACTGCGTCAGTTTTTTCCATGAGCGCAGTATGACAATAGGACTGTAAATATGAGCACCACTAAAAACCAAAACGCAACACGTACAGCGCAAACCAGCGCCAATACTGCTTCCATCGCAACCGCTGCGGCACAATTACCACCGATTGTGCCCATCAAGTATAACGAAGCAATCATCGATACCATCCGCACCCCGCTGAATAACAAACTGACCCCGATTGAATCTGGCGGCGATGCGGAAAAAGGCGTATTGATTTTCGAAGGTCGTGCTACAGCGAACAAACAGATTATCATTTTTGATAACGGCGTTGAGATTGCACGTATCAATGCCACGCCAACCGGCAAGTGGGTTTGGTCGTCTGATGCGTTTACCTCGGGCGAACACCAATTCACCGTGCAGGTTGCTGGTGCGGGCAACCCCGTTTCAGCCAGCTATGATGTTTCCGTAGCCGCTCAGCCTGAACAGCCGGTTCTGGTGGCGCAAGCCATTGATGACAGTGCGGGCTATGCCCAATATCTGCAGTCTGGCAGCACTACTAATGACACCACGCCACGTTTCACCGGCAGCGCCACGCCAAACTCCGTCGTCAAAATCTTTGATGGTGAGAAGGAAATCGGTTCGGTGCAGGCTAATGGTAATGGCCAGTGGAGCTTTACTGCCAAACTGGACGGCGGTGCGCATAGCCTGACCTTTGTATCGGGTAAAACGTCAAGCGAGCCTTATGTCCTGAACATTGTGACGCCTGAATCTAAACAAATCGAAGTCTATGCAGCCTTAGAAGATTTAGAAGGTTACGACCGCCAGATCCTGCCAGGCTCCACCACGCAGGACACCACGCCACGCTTCACCGGCAAAGCCGGCGCTAATGTGGTCGTTCGCCTGTTTAACGGCGACCAGGAAATTGGTTCTACCCTGTCCTCTTCAAGCGGCTTCTGGTCCCTGCCAACAACTCTGCCAGCCGGCAGCTACAACCTGGTGTTCAAAGCCGGTGAAGGTTCAGACAGCAAGCCGTTCGCGCTCAACATTGTCTCTTCCGACGCACAGAAAATCGAAGTCTATGCAGCCTTAGATAATCTGGAAGGTTACGACCGCCAGATCCTGCCTGGCTCCACCACGCAGGACACCACGCCACGCTTCACTGGCAAAGCCGGTGCTAATGTCATTGTTCGCCTGTTTAACGGCGACCAGGAAATTGGTTCTACTCTGGCATCGTCAAGTGGCTTCTGGTCGCTGACCCCGACTCTGCCAGCCGGCAACTACAACCTGGTGTTTAAAGCCGGTGAAGGTTCAGACAGCAAGCCGTTCGCGCTCAACATTGTCTCTTCAGAAGCACAGAAAATCGAAGTCTATGCCGCCTTAGATAATCTGGAAGGTTACGACCGCCAGATCGCGCCTGGCTCCACCACGCAGGACACCACGCCACGCTTCACTGGCAAAGCCGGCGCTAATGTCATTGTTCGCCTGTTTAACGGCGACCAGGAAATTGGTTCTACTCTGGCCTCTTCAAGTGGCTTCTGGTCCCTGACCCCGACTCTGCCAGCCGGCAGCTACAACCTGGTGTTCAAAGCTGGTGAAGGTTCAGACAGCAAGCCGTTCGCGATCAATATTGCCTCTGCAGATGCACAGAAAATCGAAGTCTATGCAGCCTCAGAAGATTTACAAGGTTACAACCGCGAAATCCCACCGGGCTCCACCACCCAAGACACCACGCCACGCTTTACCGGCAAAGCCGGCGCTAATGTCGTCGTTCGCCTGTTTAACGGCGACCAGGAAATTGGTTCTACTCTGGCATCGTCAAGCGGCTTCTGGACTCTGACTCCTACTCTGCCAGCCGGCAGCTACAACCTGGTGTTCAAAGCTGGTGAAGGTTCAGACAGCAAACCGTTTGCACTGACCATTACCACCGCGGATTCACTGCCGATCATCGTTTCCAACGCTATCGATGATTCTGACCGCTATGCCTATAAATCACTTAAATCCGGCGATAGCACCCAGGACACTACTCCACGCTTCAACGGTAAAGCGGGTGCTAACGTTATCGTTCGCCTGTTTAACGGCGATCAGGAAATTGGCTCAACCCTTTCCGATTCGTGGGGCTTCTGGAGCCTGACGCCTTCTCTGCCAGTAGGTAGCTACAATCTGGTGTTCAAAGCGGGAGAAGGTTCAGTTAGTGCACCGTTTGCGCTTAACATTATTTCCGCAGATTCGCAGCCGATTGAAATTTATGCCGCGTTAGAAGACTCAAACGGCTATAACCGCAACCTGACTCCGGGCGCCACCATCAAAGACACCACGCCTTACTTCTATGGCAAAGCCGGTGCTAACGTGGTGATTCGCCTGTATAACGGCGAGCAAGAAATTGGTTCAACCAAGTCTGATGCTTACGGCAACTGGAGCCTGACACCAACGCTGACTTCAGGCAGCTACAACCTGGTATTCAAAGCGGGCGAAGGTTCAGCCACTACGCCATTCCCGGTGACCATTGTTTCTGCCGCAGCAGAGCCAATCGAAGTGTCGGGTGCATTTGATAACTCAGCTGGCTACAACCAACTGATTGGTTCAGGTGCAACATCAATCGATACAACGCCACGCTTCTTTGGCCGTGCAGGCGCTAACGTTGTTATTCGTCTGTATAACGGCGATGAAGTTCTGGGCTCAACTGTAAGTGATGCATGGGGCAGCTGGTCGCTGACGCCAGAGCTGTCAGTTGGTAACTACAACCTGGTATTCAAAACTGCCGAAGGCACCGCCATTGCGCCGTTCGTTATCACCATTTCTGCGCCAGAAGCCACCAAGCCACAAACACCAGAGATCGAGTACATCCTCGATAACGTTGGCAAGGGCGGCTATGTTGAGAAAAATGGCACCACCGATGACGACACACCGAAACTGTCAGGTACCGCAGAGCCAAATAGTCTGGTACAAATTTTCGACAATGGTATCAAAATCGGCGAGCGCCGCGTTTCATCCACCGGTTACTGGGAATTCACTCCAGTTAACCCAGCG
This sequence comes from Enterobacter sp. Sphag1F, assembly GCF_014193275.1. NCBI lineage: Bacteria > Pseudomonadati > Pseudomonadota > Gammaproteobacteria > Enterobacterales > Enterobacteriaceae > Enterobacter > Enterobacter sp. Sphag1F. Next base: position 473,898 of record NZ_JACHZD010000003.1, read on the forward strand.
TATCTGGTCAACGGCAACCACAGCTTTGTGGTGAAAAGCAGCAACGGTACAGAAACTGAAGCCTGGAATATTGTTGTAAAAGTTCCGGTTGATATCAGCTTCGTAGGCAGCAACTCAGGTGAAGAGACCGGCGATCGTGAAACGGCGGATACCACGCCACTGATTACTGGATTCGGCCCTAAAGGTGTGCTGATTCGCCTGTACGAAGGCGACAAAGAGATTGGATCCGTGGTGACCAGCGTTCGTGATGGCAGCTGGATTTTCAATGTCACCAACCCGCTGTCTGCAGGTGCACACAGCATCGTGGCGAAAGACGGCAATGACAATGTCAGTGCCCAGTTCGACTTCGTGATCACTGCACCAGAAGTGCCGGTAGAGCCGGAGAATCCGTTCAGCATCACGCAAGTTAATGATGAGTTCTTTGATAAAGATGTGGTTGCAGCCAACGGTTCAACTGACGATACCCAACCTTCGATCAAAGGAAATGCTCCTGCAAATACGCTGGTGCGCATCTTTGATAACGGTACTGAAATCGGTTCAACCATGGCTAATGGCAATGGCAACTGGGAATTCAAACCAGAAAATACCCTTTCATTGGGTAAACATGCGATTACCGTAGGCGAAAGCACCGGCGAAGCCTTTGTATTTGAAGTGGTTGCAGCGAAGGTGTTTGCACCGTGGGTTCTGGGTGGCATCAGCGAATTTGATGGCATTGAAGACTTCGCGTATAACGCCACAATCTATGACAATACGCCTGTATTGAATGGCTTAGCCGTTGCCGGCACTGTTGTCACCATCACCATCGATGGCAAAGTTGCAGGCAGCGTTATTGCCAATGAGTACGGTCGCTGGAGCTTCCAGACCACTGAACCATTAGCAGCTGGCGGACACGAAGTGATTGCCACCGATGTCGCGGGCAACAAAGGCGGCACGCTGATCTTCAGCCTGGTTGACCCTGAAAATATCGGCATCAACTTCAACGTTTATGACGATAACGCGGGTGAAGCTCTGATTGCATACGGTGCGGTGACAAAAGATTCAACGCCGCTGCTGCGTGGCCTTGCAGGTCAGAATATCGTGCTGGAAATCTACGACAACGGCGAGTTGGTTGGCAGCGTGCGCACCGCGCAAGATGGCACCTGGTCTTACTCACTGAAGCTGGCTAATGGTGATCACAGCATTTCTGTCCAAAATGAGAACCAGGATAGCTTGCTGGCTCGCAAGTTCACTGTCGAAGCGGATGCCGCAAGTATTGATGCTGTTTCTGGTCGCGCTTTCGATTATGACACTCGCCAGCCTTCCGATGGCGAAGCAATCCAGGATCATCGCGTAGTGATTTACGGTTCAGGTGAGCCTGATGCAACCGTGGAACTGCTGACTACGGATGGCCGTTCTCTGGGCTTCACCGGTGTTGCTGCCAGCGGTAAGTGGTATATCGAAGTGGATACTCGCTTTGATGATGGCCAATACAGCGTATTTGCCAAGGTCAACGGCGTGGAAACCGAGCCATTCGTCTTCCACATTGGCGAGCGTCCGGTCGCTGAAACGAAGAGTGAGATGTTCAGCCTGTTCGATATTTCAGGCGCAGAGCTGTTGAGCGATGCGGAAGAAACGCTGCTGGGTAGCAACGTTGAAGCGGAAGCACACCAGGTTAACCTGAATCTGACTCAGGCCGATCTGTCTGTGGTTACCACATCAGGTATTGCCACCAGCACCGTTGCACCGATTGCATTGCAGGATGAGCAGTATCAGGCAATCTAACGCCTAAAACGCCATGAGTTAGAGCAAAACGGATGGTTCGCGCCATCCGTTTTTTTATGCCTTTAATTTAGGTGGTCGCCATAAATGGCGACCCTACGAAGGCAGAGTTCGGTTTTCGTAGGGTGCGCATTTATGCGCACCTGGAATCAGAACTGCCACCTAACGCCAACGTTATAGCGCCAGCCTTTGGCACCGTTGCCTTCGATCTCTTTGCGATAATCCGCCTCAGCATACAGCGAAACATCCTTCTGCAAGGTCGCTGTACCGCCTGCGCCCAGCTCCCACATTTGACCAAACTTCCCACTGCTGAAGGTCGCGCCAAACGCCGGATTATCCACCGAAGACACTGACGTATCCGCCGTGCCGCCCCAACCTTTGTAGTAGTTAGCGCGTAGATAAGGCGTGTATTGGCGATTACTGTCGTCGGTCCACGTACGATCAAGACGCGCGCCCAAACGACCAATGGTTTGGTTGTAATCGCCGTAACGCACCTTGTTACCGTCTTTATCGGTGAAGTCGTCCATATTCAGCTTCATGTACATCAGCTGCGCCTGCGGCTCCAACTTATAGCCATCGCCCAACTCAAACGGATAGCCGCTCTCCAGCGATGCCGTCCAGCCATTACCTTTCAGCTTCGCCACCTCTTGCGTGCGCGCAATATCGGTTTCGCCGCGATGCCAGTCAAACGACAGCACGCCATCCAGATAGAAACCGCTCTGACGCTGCCAGGTGCCGTAAAACGCCAGGCTGTCGCTGTCGAAGGTGGTGCTGCTGTAGCCGTCGGCCGCATGTGGACGAATACGCGTATTACCGCGCGTATAGGCTAAACCGCCGCGCAGGCTATCCTGCTCGCCGTCGAGACGCAGCAAATTGCCGCCCACCTGCACTGCGCTGTAATCGAGGTCAAAGTCATAGCCGAAGTCGCGGAAACTCTTATCACTGTTGTACTTCAGGTTCGAGCCGATGTAGCGCAGGAACATCTCGCCGCCGTTGCCTTCCGGACGCGTCTGCTCGTGGCGCAGTTCGCCGAGGCGCTTATGCAGATCGTCGATAATCGCCGAGGTGTAATAGGCAAGGCCAACCGGTGCCGACACATACGAAGGTACCTGCGGCACCACCGCCGGACGCGAATCGTAGCTTTGCGGCGTACCAAAGGCATCGGTGACGAAGGTCGGCTGGCAGCTGTTGCTATCTTCACACACGTAGTAGTTCGCCAGACGGTAATCCCAATAGTTATTGCCGCTGCCGCTGACTAAGCGCTGATTAGGATCGCTGCTACCCGGCGCGAAGGTGTAGAGGCGATATTGCCACGGCCCGGCGCCGAGATAGCCATCTTTCAGCGCGAAGCTGTTAGCGCTGGCATTGCCGCCGACCTGCGCCAGCGAGATCCCTTCGTTGCCCTCCACGCCACCATTTTGATTGAGATCGGTGAGTGCGCCGGTGCTGGCATCAGTCAGTTTCACATTCACCAGCGTGGTACCGCTGGCATTGCCGGTGACGTTGAGATGGTCGGTGAACTGGTTGCTCAGCGCACCGCCCTCATTCAGGTTGGTGACCAGATTGAGCTGGCCGCCGCTCGATGCCAGCGAGCCCGCGATATCCAGCGTGTTGCCCGGCGACCCCGCGCCGTTGGTGAGATCCAGCGTACCGGCGTTGTTCACCACCAGCGAATCCGCCGTTCCACCCGACAGCGTTGGATGCACGTTATCGCCGGCGAACAGCGTTGATCCCGCATCAACATTGATGGTGCTGTGCGCCAGCTGCAGGTTATCGGTTAGCGTCCATTTAGTGTTAGCGAAGTTGATGGTGCTCCAGCCGCTGCCGAGGTTGACCCCTTTGCTGAGATCGTCAGCGCTGAAGCTGCCGCCGCGTGAATCGATCTGGTTGAACGTTAAGGTGTTACCGGTGCCGGTGCCGCTGGTGAGATGGTACGTGGTGCCGAGATCGACATTACTTACTTCAGCGGTGTTGTTGTTGTCGTTGCCCATCGTCAGGCTGCCGTTGAGCGTACCGCCCGTCCAGCGGAACAGATCCGATCCGCCGCCCGGATTGATATCACCCTGCACCGCGCCTTCCGTCAGCAGGATTTCGTCATCGGCGTTACTGCCCGCCACCGCCACAGTTTGTGGATTGGCGGTGATGATGTTGCCAAGGTTCTCGAAGATGGTTTTGCCACCGCGCAGATCCACCACCGGCGCCGTCAGGCTGTTGGAAGTGAAGTTGCCGGTATTGACGATGGTGCCCGCGGTGCTGGAGACCAGCGCCGATCCGCCTGCCGCATTATCGATATTCACATTGGCGGCGGTGGTGACATTTCCCGTGGTATTGGCGCGAATACCGGTGCCGCCCGCGCCGGTAACATTAAACTGATAGCCCGAACCCAACGTCAGATCGCCGCTGGTGGTCGAGCCATCGGCGTTGGCGATATTCAAGCCGGTACCGCTGCCGTTCACGTTGGTGGTCACGGTTGAAGCCGGATCAAATGGCACGGCGGTGCGAATACCGTTACCGTCGCCGACGTTAATGGTGAGATTGCTCAGGCCGACGTTGCTTAACTCGGCGCGGTTTTCGATGCCGTTGCCGCTGCCCAGCACGTTCACCGTGGCGTCGCTGGCGCTGAGTGCGGTCGCGCCGCTATCCAGCAAGATGCCGTGCGCGTTGCCGCGCGTGGTGATCACCGTGTCGCTGCCGGTTAAAGCCAGCTGCGCGCCATCGCTAATGCGCACGCCCGCCGTGCCGTTATCGACATTAATGGTGCCGCCTTTCGCCAGCGTGCTGCCGCTGCCGGAGACATCCAGTCCGGTGCCGTTGGCCACGTTCACCACGCCGTTGTTGGTCAGCGTGCTGCCGGCGCGCGAACGGATACCGATATTGTTGCTGCCAGTGAGATTCACATTGCCGTTGTTGACCAGTTCTGCGCCGTTGGTGACGTCAAAGCCAATCGCGCCATTGCCCGCGCCGCTGACGTTGCCGTTGCTGGTGACGCGGGTGGCCGCCGCGCTGCCATCCAGCGCGTTACTTAAATCGGTACGCAGATTATTTACCAGCACGCCGACCGCGTTGCTGCCGCTGAGATTGATGCTGCTGCCGCTATCCAGCGTGGCGTTCGCGCCGCCTTCTGCGCGGATTGCCGTGCTGCCCTGGCCGCTGGCGGTGAAGTTGGCATTGCTGCTATTCAGGCTGCTGCCGCTGCCGGAGATAATCGCGCCGGTGCTGTTGCTGGCGCTGGAGGTGAGGGTTGTTGGAGTGGTGAAACTTAGCGCTGCGCCGTCATCAATGCGATAACCGGTTGAGCCGCTGCTGTTGATATCTAAAGCGTTGGTGGCGGAGCTGATGCGCGATCCGCTGCCCGCCGCGTGATAGGCAATCTGGTCGCTGTTGTTGAATACTGGCGCTGAACCGGCGGCGATATTCACCAGTGCGCCGTTCAGCGCTTCTGCACCGATCGCGCCAGTGCCGTTCAAATTCAACGTCCCACCATTCAGGTTCGCTACCGCGCGATTCCCGCTGGCGCTGACACCGCGACTGCGGCTGGTGGTGCTGCCGCCGTTAACATTGATGGTGCCGGTGTTATTGGCGGTGGTCGCAAAGGTGCTGCTGCCGCTGTTCACCGCGATGCCGGTGCCGCCATCGTTGATGTTGATATTGCCGCTGTTGGTGCCGGTTGCGCCGCTCTCCACGCGGATGCCGGTGGAATTGGCGCCGGTGAAGGTGATATCGCCGGTGTTAGTCAGCTGCGCGCGATTGCGTGCCACGTAACCGGTTAATCCACTTTGTGAGGCATTCAATGCCGCCGCAGAATTGAGGCTGGTGCTGGTCACCGGCGAGCCGCTGTTTCTGCCGAAGATATCGTGTTTTTGTCCGTCAACAATCGCGCCGATCGTATTGCTGCCGGTAAGATTCATGGTGGTAGCGGCATCAATAACGCCCGTCGCGCCCCCTTCAACCGTGATGCCATTAGCACCGCTGCCGCTGACGTTAATCACCGCCGCGTCGCTGCTCACTTCCGTGCCTGCGCCGCTGCCGAGCACGGCGGTAGAGCCGGCGCCCGACGCAGTGAGCGACAGGGCGTTACCGTGGAAATCAGCGCCCTGCTCAACGCGGAACAGCGTCGAGTTCTGTGTCGTCACATCAAACGGATCATTGCCCAGCACGTTGATCACCGCATTGGGGCCGTAAGCAAAGAAGGCAATCTGATTGGTGCCGTTTGAGAAAGTCGGCACGGCAGCCGGATCCACGGTTACCGTGGAGTTCCCACGCGCATGCACGCCAATCGCACCATTGCCGCTGAGGTTAATCGGGCCATCGACGGTGGCCTGCGCCGTTCCCGTTCCTTGCCCTTCCACCCACACGCCATAGTTGCGCGTGCCGCTCGCCGGATCGGCGCCGCCCGCCACGTTAATGGTGCCGGTTGAGGTTGCGCTGGCGGTGTTGCCATTGGTGGCCAGCACTTTCAGGCCGGTGCCGTTCACGCCATTCAGGTTGATGGTGCCCGCGTTATTGATGTTGCCCGCGCTGTTGGTTACCAGCATGCCGACGTTTTCACGCGGTATCGTGGCAGCCGCACCGTTCACATTGATGGTGCCGGTGTTGATCATGGTGGCGTTATTAGCACCCGTCGCCGACATCCCCGCCGCATTTTGCGTTTTGGTCCCGATGGTAATGCTGCCATCGTTGACCGCGTTACCGTTGGCGACCAAGGCGATACCGCTGGTGAGTCCGCTCTGGTTCATCGCGGTATCCGCTGTCGCCTCACCCAAGCTGTTCTGCGGTCCGCGACCAATGTAGATATTGCCGCTGGCGTTATTGGTAAAGCTGGATGTGGCATCGGTCAGTAACACGCCAGAAGCCGTGCCGCGCGCACTCGAACCGTTAACGCCGACGTTGATATTGCCGCTGTTATTAGCGGTGGATGACACACCAAGATTGATGCCCGCCACGCCATACTGTGAATTGCTGCCGGTGGTGGCGAAGTTAAGGATGCCGTTGTTGTTGAAGGTACTGCCGGTTTGCACGGCTACGCCATTGGCACCGTAGCCGGTTGAGCCAATGCCGGTGCCATCCTGACGGTTGAGGAATCCGCCATTAATCACACCGTTGTTAATCCCGCTGCTGTTGTCGGTTAACACCAGCGCCGTGCCGTTATTGGTGATGCTGCCACGGCTCGCCAGCTTGCCATCAATCACCGCTTGTGCGCCGTTGGAGGCTTTAATCGCTCCGCCGGTTGCGCCCACCACTTCCAGCGTTTTACCCGCCGCCAGATTGACTTTCGCGCCCGCGCCACTGGCATTAATCACAATGCGATTCAGTATCGGCTGCGTGACTTCATCGGGCGGCGTGGCGCTAACGTTATAAACGATGTTGGCATTGGTGAAGGTGACGGCTTTGTTAAATTCGGTGAGATAGCGGGTTTTATCGAGGTTGCCTGACTGCAGCTGGCTGATCAGCCAGTTGTTGTAGCTTTGCAGTTGGCTGGCGTTAGTGACGGTAAAACTGGTGCTTTTGCCATCCAGCGTCTGCACGCTGAAGGCGCCGTTATAGGTGGCGAGGTTTTGCACCTGGTAGCTGCTGGTGGCCGATCCTGCGCCGTCTGGCGTGGCGGTTGCGCCGAAGAAGCTGATGCGGTTATTGCTGTTCCAGTTCACCGTGCCGCTGCCGCTCACATCAAACAGCTCTGTCTGCTTGGCTGCCATGGTCCAGCTGTTGGTGCTGGCGCTGCTGAGCGCATTGGCCTGGCCGATATTCACATCCAGCGTACCGCCGGTGACATCGGCAATGCGCGCGTCGATATATTGGCCATTATTGACGTTTTGCACATCCGGCACGCTAGTGGCGCTGGTGACGGGCGCTAATGCGACAAGACTCGCGGAGTTATAAACCTGGAACGTGCTGTTGGTGCCGGTGGCGGCATCGGGCGTAGTGATAGCAAAGTTTTGCGGGCCGGGATCAAGGCGATCCTGATTGAGATACTGCGATCCCGAGGTGATTGCTACTTGCCCGAGCGTGGTGGTGACTGCGCCATCTGTTCCTGGCGTGAACGCCTGATTGCCGGTGAGGGTTTCATTGCCGCTGCTGACGGTAATTTTACCTATTTGATTGTCATTATTTTGTGGTGTGTAAGTCCCCAACGTAACAGCCTGACTTTGCATTGCTGGATAGATCAGCAATTGCGCCGCCAACATCCCTAATGCGATAGGATTTAATGTAAACCTCATACTTCCTCCAGTGGGCGTGCAGCGTCCGCGCTGTTTTTGCAACAGCGTTAAATTCATCGCGAGGGGATAAAACGGCAGGTTAATACCAATCCCGTGTAGCAATCTAATTTGAGAACAACTGTGTGAAGAAATACGGTGCAGCGAAAAAAGGGATGGAATTGTTGTTATAGATTAATTGGCTTTAGGTATAGACATTTTTGCTTGCCAATGCAAAAAGCTATTGTGGGTAACCTATTGTGATAATGGGCAAATAATTGCGATGCGCATTAAATATTTAAAATAAATTAATACCAATATAAATTTAAGGTCTAGTTTTCTATCTCCTTAATAAATCCTTTATTTTTAACTGACACTTTACTTACAAACGGTACTTAATGGATTAACGGGGCAGTGCCAGGATAAGCGATACGAGAGAGTTTAAAAGTGTGATCGGAATCACATTTAACCAGGTCGCCATGAATGGCGACCCTACGGGGAGTGGGTTTTGTAGGGTCGCCATTCATGGCGACCTGGTCGATGCACGCGCTGAACTCAACTCAAATCCACATCGCGGGTGCCGCCCCACCAGGTAAAGGCAAATCCGCCAATCCACGCCACAATCAACCCGGCGAGATACACCGCCATCCCGGCAAAAATGCCCTGTGATGAAGTCATTAGCGGCAGCGTGACTAAACCGGAAGGGCCAAACACGGTGTTCATTCCCACTGGCAATCCCAGCCACGCCACCAGCCCGATAAAGAAGCCACCCAGCGCGCCGCCAAAACAGGCGGTAATAAACGGCTTCAGGCGCGGCAGCGTCACGCCATAAATCAGCGGTTCGCCGACACCGAGCAAACCTGGCACAATCGCACCTTTGATCTGTTTACGCAGCTGCGAGTGTTTGTCCGCTTTGCACCATAACGCCAGCGAGGCACCAACCTGCCCGGCGCCAGCCATTGCCAGAATGGGAAAGAGCGAGTTAAAGCCCTGGGTTTCCATCAGCGCGAAATAGACCGGAATAAAGCCCTGATGAATACCAAACATCACCGCAATCAAAAACAGTCCGGCCAAAATAGCGCAACCAAATGGATTGTTATTGAGATGAATAAACAACCATGACATGCCTTTAAACAGTTCACCGCCAATTGGCATAATGACCAGGAAAGTCACCGCGCCGGTAATTAATAACGTCAGCAACGATGTCAGGATCATATCGAGATTATCGGGAATGATTTTTCGCAGCTGTTTCTCAATCCAGGCACCAAATATCGCCGCCAGCAGCACGCCAATAATATTGCCGCGTGGATCAATCACCATGCCGAAGAAATCCTGCATCCCGCTGTAATAGCCAACCTTCGCGTCAGGCACATAACCGAGCACAAACAGCGAGGCGATAATGGCCCCGTTGACGCCGGTCCCGCCAAAGGCTTTCTGCGCGTTGTAGCCGATCAAAATACTCAGGAAGGTAAACAGCCCTTTGCCGAACACCTTCATGTACGCCACGGTATCCAGCAGCCAGCGCGCGTGATCGCCCGGCTGATTGAGGTGGAAGATCTGTTCAATCAGCGTGGCAAAACCCAGCAGCAAACCGGCCCCGATAAAACCGGGGATCAGCGGGGTAAAGATGGTGGCAAAGCAGGAGAGAAAACGGTGCAGCGCGCTGGTCTGCTTCGCCTTCATCTGCTGCTTTTGCGCGCTGGCGATGGCCTGCAGATCGTTTGGCGTCTGTTGATTGAGCAGCGCCTGCATTTTCTCCGCTGCGGTTTGTGCTTTGCCGGGCCCGAGCACAATCTGCAACTGCGCATCGCTGTCGATCACACCCATCACGCCCGGCAGCGTTTTGAGTGTGGCGCTATCCACCTGCGTGGCCTCGTTGAGCGTCAGGCGCAAACGCGTCATGCAGTTGCCGCACTGCACTACATTACTGGCGCCGCCCACAGCCTGCAGGATATCGCGCACCAGACCTTCGGTAATGGCCGCCATCATTGCGCTCCTGCGTCACGTAACGCGTTGCGAATAAAGCCCTGATTCTGACTTAACAGCGATTTCGCTTCAGCGGCAGTTAATCCCGCCAGCACCATGACAATCGCGGTTTTGCAGTGTCCCTGACACGCCGCCAGCGCCTGCTGCGCGGTGGCATCATCACAGTCGGTGGCTTGTTTGACGATGTTCACCTGGCGCTGCACCAGCTTCTGATTGGTAGCTTCCACATCAACCATCAGATTGCCGTACACCTTGCCGCTGCGAATCATCGCGCCGGTGGTGAGCATATTGAGCACCAGCTTCTGCGCCGTTCCAGCCTTCATGCGCGAAGAACCGGTAACCACTTCCGGGCCGACAACCGGCGTCAACGCCACATCCGAAGCCTGCGACATCGGGCTGTTTGGATTGCAGGTTAACGCCGCAGTAAATGCGCCTTGCTGACGCGCATACGCCAGCGCGCCCAGCACATATGGCGTGCGGCCGCTGGCGGCAATTCCGACCAGCACATCGTTAGCATTGAACTCGATATCCCGCAGATCCTGCGCGCCTTGCTCAACATTGTCTTCGGCGTTTTCCACCGCCTGCAGAATCGCGGTGTGGCCGCCGGCAATCAGCCCAACCACCTGACCGCGCGGCGTGCCAAAGGTCGGCGGACATTCGCTGGCATCCAGAATCCCCAAACGACCCGACGTACCCGCTCCGCAGTAGATCAGGCGACCGCCTTTGCTGAAGGCATGGGTGATGGCATCCACCACCTGCGCAATCTGCGGCACGATGGCTTCTACCGCCAATGCCACTTTTTTGTCTTCATCATTAATCACCCGCAGCATGGCTTCGGTGGACAGCTCATCAATGTTCTGACTGGCGGGATTACGACCTTCGGTGATCATCTGGCTGAGATCGATCTGCATGGGACACTCCGGTGAGAGAATAATTTATTCGTAAAACTATATATCATACAGAATTGTTAATTCCTCTGCTGCGCGTGATTTTTTTGCTTTTTGCCGCAGCAGGCATAAAAAAACCCGCCGAAGCGGGTGTTTTAAGGGTTCAGGCGTTTGCTAACTCTTTGCGCGCTAGCGCGGCCAAAAATCCACTTCTGGAACCATATTCACGATGGTGATCGACATAGCTATCGATTTTAGTTAATAGATTCTGTGGCAAGGTGATGTTGAGCTTTACCGCTTTGCCTTCATAGCGGCTGAGATCGATATCGACAAAGGCCCAATAACCACCCTGACAATTTTCATCCTCAATATGCTTTTCAATGCTCGTTGCCACCGGCACCTCGTAACCCGCATCAGTCGACCATTCCACATGCGCATCGATCGCAGCAGAAGCATCAGTTAATGCATCATCCACTGTCTCGCCAGCAAAAAAACATCCAACAACATCCGGTACAAATCCAGAATAGGTGTTGCTCTCTGTCTTATGAAGATAAACGGGGAATCTCATGCTGAACCCTCACTTGAAAATGATTTTTAAAAACGTATTTTAGAAAGTATTGGTGGTTATAGTGGGTATGAATATAAGCAAAGATATGAGCCAAAGGGTTATAAGACTTGTCTGCAGCGGGCATAAAAAAACCCGCCGAAGCGGGTTTCAGTGCGTAGCGGTCGCCATTAATGGCGACCCTACAACGTAGGGTGCGCATTTATGCGCACCTGGAACATTAACTGGCGCTTTGTGTGCGCAGCTGCTGCTCGTAGGCGGCGGCCTGTTTGGTGTCGAACTGGTCTTCCCAGCGCGCGATCACCAGCACCGCCAGCGCGTTACCGATCACGTTCAGCGCGGTACGCGCCATGTCCATGATGCGATCCACACCGGCGATAAATGCCAGACCTTCCAGCGGAATGCCCACGCTGCCCAGCGTTGCCAGCAGCACCACGAAGGAAACGCCCGGCACGCCGGCGATGCCTTTCGAGGTCACCATCAGCGTCAGCACCAGAATGATCTCGTCGGTCAGCGACAGGTCGATGCCATACAGCTGGGCGATAAAGATCGCCGCGATGCTCTGGTACAGCGTTGAACCGTCGAGGTTAAACGAGTAACCGGTTGGCACCACGAAGCTGGTGATGGCTTTCGGCGCACCGTAGGCTTCCATCTTCTGCATGATGCGCGGCAGCACGGTTTCTGAGCTGGAGGTGGAATAGGCAAGAATCAACTCGTCTTTCAGAATGCGCATCAGCGTAGTAATGCGCAGCTTACAGAAGCGCGCCACCGTGCCGAGCACCACGAAAGCAAAGAACAGAATCGCCACGTACACCAGCAGCACCAGCTTGGCGAGCGGATAGAGCGAGGCAAAACCGAAGTTCGCAATGGTAACCGCAATCAGCGCAAACACGCCGACTGGCGCATAACGCATGATCATGTGCGTCACTTTAAACATGGTTTCGGAAATCGAACGGAATACCGTGACCAGCGGATCGCGATGTTCCGATGGCAGCGCCGACAAGCCCATACCAAACAGCACCGAGAAGAAGATAATCGGCAGCATGTCGCCCTTCACCAGCGAGGCGAAGATGTTCTGCGGGATCAGCGACAGAATGGTGGTGACCAGACCGTGCGGTGCGCCCTGAACGGCTTCGGTTGTGGCTTCGTATTTAGAGATGTCCACCGTTGCCAGCGTTGACATATCAATGCCGCTGCCGGGTTGGAATACGTTGGCCAGCGTGATGCCGACCACAATGGCAATGGTGGTGATCACTTCAAAATAGATAATGGTTTTGACACCAATACGTCCGAGCTTTTTCGCATCACCCACGCCAGCAATGCCGACAATCAGTGAGGAGATAACAATCGGTACCACAATCATCTTGATCAGATGAATAAAGATGTCACCCGCTGGCGTCAGAATGTTAGTGATTAACCATTCACGATCGTCGGGCTGATTATGCAGCACGGTTCCCACAATCACGCCCAAAATCAGCGCGACGAGGATTTGCCATGCAAGGGTGAACTTAAAACCTTTCATAACGCGTTATTTCCTCAGTTAAAAACCCCTTTGCTCTGCTGCGAAGGTGCAGGAGAAATGTCACACAGGGAAGTGAGCAAAAGCCCGATAAAATAGAGGGTTATTTATGACTACGTCGGTTACAGCTGTGCAGGCATTTTGCGCCTGCGGAGTGATGCAGTCTGAGTTGATACCTGCTGAACAGGGCCGAGATAAGTACCATTTTCACTACGGTAAATGCAACCCCCGGCGTGATAGCGCAAATCTTATTCAGGTTAGTAGCATAAAATGCTGACAAAGGTTAACAGCCATAACTCGCTGTTATGAAAAGTGTTAATTCGATAAGTTTCAGCATAGCTATGCAATATTGCGCAAAAAGCGGCCCGGCGCGTTTGCTGATTATTTGCACAGAAGAACCAGAAATCTCTTAGGCTTAAAGCAGAAGATCGGACTGATCGCGCGGCGTTTTCGCTCCGCGTTCGTGGGGCATTTGGCGGTGATAAAAGGTCGTGATCCAGACTACAAAACAGAAACAAAGCCCTAATGCGCTCTTCAATTAACCATTGATTGACATATGATTAACATCTTCAAGGAGGTCAGCCATGAGCCAAATACACAAGCATCCCGTACCCGCTGCCATTGCAGCGAATGCTCTCATTAATGCCGATCAGTATGCGGCGCTGTATCAACAATCGGTTGACGATCCCGACACCTTTTGGGGTGAGCAAGGCAAAATCCTCGACTGGATTAAGCCTTACAGCAAAGTGAAAAATACCTCCTTTGCCCCCGGCAATATTTCAATTCGCTGGTACGAAGACGGTACGCTGAACCTTGCCGCCAACTGCCTCGATCGCCATTTGGCCACGCGTGGCGATCATCCCGCCATCATCTGGGAAGGCGACGACGCCAGCGAAAGCAAAACCATTACTTTCCGCGAACTGCATGCTGACGTCTGCCGCTTTGCCAATGTGCTCGACAGCCTGGGCGTGAAGAAAGGCGACGTGGTGGCAATCTATATGCCGATGGTGCCCGAAGCGGCCGTGGCGATGCTGGCCTGTGCGCGCATTGGTGCGGTGCACTCGGTAATCTTCGGTGGCTTCTCACCGGAAGCGGTCGCCGGGCGCGTGGTCGATTCCAACGCCAAACTGATCATCACCGCCGATGAAGGCGTGCGTGCTGGTCGCAGCATTCCGCTGAAGAAAAACGTCGATGATGTCCTGAACAATCCGAATGTCACCACGGTGAAAAATGTGGTGGTGTTTAAGCGCACCGGTAAAGACACCGGCTGGCGCGAAGGCCGCGATCTGTGGTGGCACGATCTGGTAGCGAAGGCCAGCGATCAGCACCAACCGGTCGCCGTTGATGCCGAACATCCGCTGTTTATCCTTTATACCTCCGGTTCTACCGGCAAACCGAAAGGCGTGCTGCACACTACCGGCGGTTATCTGGTGTATGCCGCCAGCACCTTCAAGTATGTGTTTGATTATCATCCGGATGATGTTTACTGGTGCACGGCCGACGTCGGCTGGATCACCGGTCACAGCTATCTGATATACGGTCCGCTGGCGTGCGGCGCAACCACGCTGATGTTTGAAGGCGTGCCGAACTGGCCGAAGCCGAGCCGCATGGCGGAAGTGGTGGATAAACATAAGGTCACGCTGCTGTATACCGCGCCAACCGCGATTCGTGCGCTGATGGCCGAAGGCGATAAAGCGATTGAAGGTACCGATCGCAGCAGCCTGCGCATCATGGGTTCGGTGGGTGAACCGATCAACCCGGAAGCCTGGGAGTGGTATTACAAGAAGATTGGCGACAGCCGTTGCCCGATCGTCGATACCTGGTGGCAAACCGAAACCGGCGGCTTCATGATCACGCCGCTGCCGGGCGCGACCGAACTGAAAGCCGGTTCCGCCACCAAACCGTTCTTCGGCGTGCAGCCTGCGCTGGTAGATAACGAAGGCAATCCGCTTGAGGGGGCGACCGAAGGCAACCTAGTGATCGTTGATTCCTGGCCAGGCCAGGCGCGTACGCTGTATGGCGATCACGATCGTTTCGAGCAAACCTATTTCTCTACCTTCAAAAATCGCTACTTCAGCGGTGACGGCGCGCGCCGTGATGAAGATGGTTATTACTGGATCACCGGCCGCGTCGATGACGTGCTGAACGTCTCCGGCCACCGTCTCGGCACCGCCGAGATTGAATCGGCGCTGGTGTCGCATCCGAAGATTGCCGAAGCTGCGGTGGTGGGCATTCCGCACAGCATCAAAGGCCAGGCGATCTACGCTTATATCACGCTCAACCACGGCGAAGAGCCGTCGCCAGAGCTGTATACCGAAGTGCGTAACTGGGTGCGTAAAGAGATTGGCCCGATTGCCACGCCGGATGTGCTGCACTGGACCGACTCGCTGCCAAAAACCCGCTCCGGCAAGATTATGCGCCGCATTCTGCGCAAAATCGCTGCCGGCGATACCAGTAATCTCGGCGATACCTCTACGCTGGCCGATCCGGGCGTGGTAGAGAAATTGCTGGAGGAGAAACAGTCCATCACCATGCCGTAACCGGCATCGACCCGACGGAGCGTGTCAGCCTGTCCCCGGCAGGCTCCTCTCCGTCACCTTTACCTTACGCCGTATGCTTTTCACCATCGCACAACCTATATAACTAGAATATTCAGATGGTTAAATCACTTTATTGTGAGATTTCTGTCTGCCTTGCCTCTGGAGAAAATGTGATGAACGAAACCCCTGAACAGGAAGCAGTCTGGCAACAAGTCGAGAATAATCCGCGCTTTCATGAGCTGGTGCACAAGCGCCAGGCATTTGCGCTGCTGCTCAGCGTGATCATGCTAGTGCTCTACATCGGCTTTATTCTGTTGATCGCCTTTGCGCCCGCCTGGCTCGGTACGCCGCTGCACGCGGGCACTAACGTCACGCGCGGCATTCCGATTGGCGTCGGTTTAATCGTGATGTCATTCGTGCTGACCGGCGTCTACGTGTGGCGCGCCAACGGCGAGTTTGATCGTCTGACCAAACAGATCCTGAGCGAGGTGAAATCATGAAGCGCCTGCTTTCGGTATTTTTAGCCATCGTGCCCGCCAGCGTGTTTGCCGCCGATGCCATTACCGGCGCGGTGCAACGGCAAGCCACCAACTATGAAGCCATTATCATGTTCGTGGTGTTTGTCGCCGCGACGCTCGGCATCACTTATTGGGCCTCGAAACGCACCCGCTCACGCAGCGATTACTACACCGCAGGCGGCAATATCACCGGTTTCCAGAATGGCCTCGCCATCGCCGGTGACTTTATGTCCGCCGCCTCCTTCCTTGGTATTTCTGCTCTGGTTTACACCTCGGGTTACGACGGGCTGATCTACTCGCTCGGCTTCCTTGTCGGCTGGCCGATGATCCTGTTTTTGATTGCCGAACGGTTGCGTAACCTCGGGCGCTATACCTTCGCCGATGTCGCTTCTTATCGCCTCGCCCAGAAACCGATTCGTACGTTGTCGGCCTGCGGCTCGCTGGTGGTGGTGGCGCTCTATCTGATCGCGCAGATGGTCGGTGCCGGTAAGCTAATCCAGTTGCTGTTCGGCCTCGATTACCATATCGCGGTGGTGATGGTCGGCATTTTGATGGTGCTGTACGTGCTGTTCGGCGGCATGCTGGCGACAACCTGGGTGCAGATCATCAAAGCGGTGCTGCTGCTGTTTGGCGCCAGCTTTATGGCGATTATGGTGATGAAAGCCGTTGGCTTTAGCTTCAATACGCTGTTCACCGAAGCGATGGCGGTGCACCCGAAAGGTGCGGCGATCATGCAGCCTGGCGGGCTGGTGAAAGATCCGATCTCGGCGCTCTCATTAGGTCTCGGTTTGATGTTCGGTACCGCTGGTTTGCCGCATATTCTGATGCGCTTCTTCACCGTGGCCGATGCGCGTGAAGCGCGTAAAAGCGTGTTCTGGGCTACCGGCTTTATGGGCTACTTCTACTTCCTGACCTTTATTATCGGCTTCGGCGCGATTTTGCTGGTAGGAGCGAATCCAGCCTTCAAAGATGCCAGCGGCGCGCTGCTCGGCGGCACCAATATGGCGGCGGTGCATCTGGCGAACGCGGTCGGCGGTAGCCTGTTCCTCGGCTTTATCTCGGCAGTGGCCTTCGCCACCATTCTGGCGGTGGTGGCAGGTTTGACACTGGCGGGCGCATCAGCGGTTTCACACGATCTCTATGCCAGCGTGATCCGCGAAGGTAAGGCGACGGAGCGCGATGAACTGCGCATCTCGAAGATCACCGTGCTGGTGTTGGGCGTGGTAGCGATTGCGCTGGGGATTCTGTTTGAGAAACAGAACATTGCCTTCATGGTCGGCCTGGCGTTCTCGATTGCCGCCAGCTGTAACTTCCCGATTATTTTGCTGTCGATGTACTGGTCGAAACTGACCACGCGCGGCGCGATGGTGGGCGGTTGGCTGGGACTGATCACTGCGGTGCTGCTGATGATCCTTGGCCCGACGATTTGGGTGCAAGTGTTGGGGCATGAGAAGCCGATTTATCCGTATGAGTATCCGGCGCTGTTCTCGATGCTGGCGGCGTTTATCGGCATCTGGCTGTTCTCGATTACCGACCATTCAGCACGCGGTGCGCAGGAACGTGCGCGCTTCCGTGGGCAGTTTATTCGCTCGCAGACGGGGATTGGGATTTCGCAGGGTAAATCGCATTAGTGAGGATGTTAAAAGGGTCGCCATGAATGGCGACCCTACGGATAGGGTGCGCATTGATGCGCACCTGGTTACATCGATTAGAAACGCAGTGACGCGCCAACGTACGGGCCATCGACCAGTACGTTATCTTTGCGGCTGCCTTTGTTGTTCAGCTCGATATACTGATAACCCACACGCAGGTTAAGCAGTGAAATCGGCGTAAAGCTCAGGCCGCCTGACGCTTCCTGGTAGCTATCCAGACGATCGGAGAAGGCTTCTGGCGCATAGTAATATTCGCCGTACAGGCCCCACATGCTGTTGAAGCTGTATTGCGCTGCACCACCCACTGCCACAGTGAAGCCATCACGACCATCTTCCGGATGGGTGAACAGCGCTTTCGCGGTAGGAGCAATGCGGAAATCGCCCACGTCGATGTTATAGCCGAGGCCCGCACCGTAAGTGCTGCCATCGTGATCGCTGCGCAGCCAGTTGCCTTTCAGGAACAGGCCCGGTGAAGTGGTGCCGAGGCCAAGGTTCAGGTTGGTGCTATGCTCACCCACGTCAACACTGCCCTCAATTGCCTGCGCGCCGCTGCTCAGCAGTGCCAGACCCAATACGCTTCCAGTAACAAGTTGCTTTAACATGTGATTCCACTCCATGAAGGACAATTAATTCGGCGGCAAGGGTACCAGCCTGGCGACGAGAGACAACATTATTTGGAAAGCTTTACGTAAAAATGGATTACGGCGGGGGAAAAAGTGGCCCCGCAAGGCCACTCGTCAGACTAGAAACGCCAGGCTGCGCCCATAAACAACCCATCAATCGCATGTTGGGTTGTATGGCCGTGCAAACCACTGCCGAGATAGCGGTAACCTGAGCTCAACGTGAGCCAGTGTGCCGGTTGATAGTAAACACCCGCTTCAAATTGATGCAGATGATCCAGCTTATAATTGCCGATATTTGGCGACATGCTGAAATCGAAGTAAAGCCAGGTATGGCGCGCTTGTGGCAATGGAGCCATCGCGCGGATACCCGCGTTAACGCCGTAGCTGGAGGTCTTGTCGTGGTTCAACTCAGCCCAGAACAAGCCCACGCGTGGAACTACGCGCAGCTCTCCGACCGCCACGCCATAGCCCAGATTAGCATCCAGCAACTCTGACTGATGTTTTGCTTTGACATATTCCACACCGTATTGCAGGCCTGGCGCGGTTTTTTGGCTATTGATTGCGGCAGCAAAGAAATCACTACCACCCTTTACGCCGATTTCCTGAGCGTTTACCCCAGCGGAGGCCAACAGGAGCCCCATTGCAAAATACTGACTTTTCATTTCTCGCTTCCTTATAGTTTAAGCGTGCAAACAATAAGCAAAGCGATGTGGTTGCAGTATGAGCAATGACTCAAAACAAAGGCATCATGACGCCCATAATAAATGGCTCAGCAGCGGCGCCAGAATCACCGTCACGACACCTGACAGCATCATCACCAGGCTGGAGACCACGCCTTCCTGCTGGCCGAGTTGGTAAGCGCGCGCGGTACCTGCGCCGTGCGACGCCGCTCCAAAACCTGCGCCTTTGGCGACGCCCTGTTTGATAGCGATACGCAGAAACAGCACATCGCCCACCGCCATACCGAACACGCCGGTGATCACCACAAACAGCGCCACCAGATCCGGCTGGCCACCAATTGGCTGCGCGGCTGCCAGCGCAAACGGCGTGGTGATCGAGCGTACCGCCAGGCTGCGCTGGATGGTTTCCGGCAGCGTCAGCAAGCGCGCCAGCCACACCGAACTGCATACCGCCACCAGCGTGGCCGTCAGCACGCCCACGCTGAGCGACAGCCAGTGACGCTTGATGATTTCGAGGTTCTCATACACCGGCACGGCAAACGCCAGCGTTGCCGGACCGAGCAACCAAATCAGCCAGTGACTTTCGGCGATGTAATTTTTCCAGCTGACATGAGTGAGCAGCAGCAGCGCCACCAGCACCAACGGCGTCAAGACCAGCGGCATCAACAGTAGCGTGCGCCAGCGACGATAGAGAATCTTATTGAGGTAATAGACCAGCAGTGTAAACGCCAGACACAGCAGGCTAATCAGCAGATCATTCATGATGGGCCTGCTTGCGGGCGGCGCGCGCCAGTTCGAAGCGATATAAACGATCAACCACCAGTGAAGTCGACGCCAGTACCAGCAAGGTACTGACGCCAATCACCACGCAAATGCGCCAGCCTTCACTGCGCAGCAAATCGCTGTAATTCACTACCGCCACCACCGCTGGAATAAAGAACAGCAGCATTTCCGCCAGCAGCCAGTTAGCACCGGCTTTCACCCAGCGCAGCGGCACGATGCGCGTCATGATTAACACCAGCAGCAGCACCATGCCGACCACATTAGCGGGCAGCGGCAGATGCAGCCAGCTCACCAGTCTGTCGCTGAAAATAAACAAACCGACATACAGCACCAGCTGCAGCGGAACAAACGTACGTTGCAGGAGATCCGTTCTGCGCGGACTTAATGCCATCATTGCCTTGTACCCTGAGGAAGAATCGAGGTGCCCAGTATAAATCCGCCGCAAACTGTGAAAGAAATGAATTAAAATCATTCAAACTATGCCAAAAAGGAATGTTTATGGACGTGCGCGCCCTGCGCTATTTTACAGAAGTGGTGCGTCAGCAAAGCTTCACCCGCGCTGCAGAGAAGCTATTCGTGACGCAGCCGACCATCAGCAAAATGCTGCGCCAGCTGGAAGAGGAACTCGGCTGCACCTTGCTGCTGCGTGAAGGTCGCAAACTGCATCTTACTGATAGCGGTCAGGCGGTTTACCAGCGCGGATTGGTGATTTTGCAGGAGTTTCATCAGCTTGAGGCTCAGTTGGGTGATATCAACCAGCTGAAAACCGGCGAGCTGCGGCTGGGGATTCCGCCGATGGTCGGCATGCAGATGGCCGGATCGATCTCCGCCTTTCGCCGCCGTTATCCGGGCGTACAGCTGAAAATATCCGAGTTTGGCGGCTTAACCGCGCAGCAAGCGGTGCTGAGTGGCGCGCTGGATATCGCCCTCACCGCGCTGCCGATTGAGTCAGAACTGCCGCTCAATACGCTGGAGTTGATGCACCATCCGCTGTGCGTGCTGCTGCCGCGCACTGAACAATGGCGCAATCACCGTAAAGTGGCTTTGGCGGAGTTAGCCGAACATCCGCTACTGATCCTCAATGAAGAGTTCGCGCTGAATCGCCAGATTCGCAAAGCGTTCCAACGCCAGAACCTGACACCGACTATAGCGCTGCGCAGCGCGCAGTGGGATTTTCTCGCCGCGATGGTGCAGGCGGGCATGGGATTGGCGATTCTGCCGGAGCCCATTTGTCAGCGGTTGGATAAACAATCGCTGCTGTGGCTGCCGCTGGAATCGGAGCTGCAGTGGAGTTTAGGGCTGATTTGGCGGGAAGGCAGTTATCTGTCGCGTAGCGCCGAGGCGTGGATTGAGTGTTGTCGTGAACATTGGCCGGATAGTGCGCCGCGGCTGTCGGTGTGAAAACGGCCGCAGCGCATTAACGTAGATAGGTCGCCATGAATGGCGACCTTACGTTTGTGTGACTGGCTGCTATTCCTCTTTCTCGATTAACAGCGCTTCCAGCAGATCGAGATCGTGCAGCAGTTTCTGCATCGTCTCGTTGGAGATCTCCTGCGTGGCGCGCAGATGATAAACCTCGGCACGCTCGGCACGCAGCGCATTGAGGCGGAAACGACGTTCGAGGTTTTCGGCAAATTGCGCCTGTTCGATATCGTTTTTGCCCTCCGCGCGGCGACGCAGATTACCAATCACCCGCAGGCTGACCTCTTTCAGCAGTTCAGGATCGATGTTCTCTTCGGTGTCGGTTTCGAGACGCTGCTCCATTTTATGCAGGCTCTCAATCGCTACGCCCGCCATCGCAGCACGCGCAAACTGAATCTCACGACGATGGCCGACTTTATCGATGCTCTCAACATCACGCAGCAGAATCGGCAAGATCACCACACCAACCAGCAGCGACACCAAAATCACGCCGGTAGCGATGAACACCAATTCGTAGCGCGCCGGGAACGGATCGCCGTTGCTGAGGAACAGCGGAATCGACAACACACCGGCCAGCGTGATGGCGCCGCGTACCCCGGCAAAAGAGGCAATCAGCAGTTCACGCAGCGAGTAGTTGGTAAACTCCAGCGGCTTCTTCTTCAGCAGACGCATGCTGGTGCGCTTCATGATCCACAGCCAACCGAAACGCACCACCATCAGCGCGGCATACACCAACAAAACGTCGGTAAACAGCATCCATAGTTCCACGTTAGGATCGGCGTTGGCCTGCGCAATCGAGGTGGAAAGGATGTCGGGCAGTTGCAGGCCGAGCATCAGGAACACCATGCCGTTGAACACGAACTCCAGCATCTGCCACACGCTGTTCGCACGTAAACGCATCGCCAGCGGTGCCTGGCGGATAATGCCAGAACGCGTGATGGTCATACCGGCGGCGACGGCGGCGAGGATGCCCGACACGCCAAGGTGTTCCGCAATCAGGTACGAGGCGAACGGTAACAGCAGCAGCAGCACGGTTTGGGTTGCCGGGTCATCACCGCTCCAGCGGCTCAGCAGACGCAGCGAGCGGCCATACAGCCAGCATATCGCCACACCAGCAACCAAACCGCCGACCGCCACTTTGAGAAACTCGACGCTGGCGCCGCCCCACGTGAACACCATGGTGCCCATCGCCACCGCGACGGCAAACTTCAGCGATACCAGACCCGATGCATCGTTCATCAGGGCTTCGCCCTGCACAATCGACATGATTTTTTTCGGGATGCGCCCTTCACCGACAATGCCGGACAGCGCCACGGCATCGGTTGGCGACAGCACCGCCGCCAGCGCAAAGGCGGGAATCAGCGGAATCCCCGGCACCAGCCAGTAAATCAGGTAGCCAATCCCGACCACGGTGATCAGCACCAGAACCAGCGCCAGCCCCATGATTTCGCGACCGTGGTGCAGGAACTCGTTAATTGGCGTTTTCCAGCCATCCGCAAACAGCAGCGGCGGAATGAACAGCACGAGGAACAGCTCCGGATCAAAATCGACGTGCAGGCCGAAGACGGGAAATGCGAGCAGTGCACCGGCGGCAATTTGTACCAGCGGCAGGGGAATTTGAAACGGCAGAATACGTGCCGCCACGCTGGAGAGTGAAACCACCAGCGTCATGATGAGAATAGTAAAGAAGATTTCCATGCTTTCCTTAGGCGAATCAATTTCATTAAAGCGATGTTGTTGCGTGGGAAAGTGTAAAACAAAACGCCGCACAGCGGGGCAACCCGATGTGCGGCGTGGGGCAGAAAGAGAATAATCTCGAAATTTATTCGCTTTAAAGTCAGATGGCCCAGCCACCGGCATAGAACGCCACCAGCGCGACAGCAATCACCACGGTGCCAACGTTCAGCTTGCGCCACTCGCCAGCAAATAAACGACCAATCACCAGTGAAGCGAAGCCGAGCATGATGCCAGTGACGATGTTGCAGGTCAGCACGATGAACACTGCGGTCAGCAAGCCAGACATCGCATCAACGAAGTCGTTGAAGTCGATTTTTGCCACGTTGCTCAGCATCAGCAGGCCAACGTACATCAATGCTGGTGCCGTCGCGTAAGCGGGAACCAGATAGGCCAGCGGTGACATAAACAGAATCACCAGGAACAGCAAACCCACCACAATCGCCGTCAGACCGGTTTTACCGCCCGCCGCCGTTCCTGCCGCCGATTCAATGTAAACCGCAGCCGGCGAAGCGCCGACCAAGCCAGCGAACAGGCTGCTGACGGAATCCGTGGTCAGCGCACGGCCGCCGTTGATGATTTGTCCCTCTTTATCCAGCAGATTCGCCTGCCCCGCTACCGCACGGATGGTGCCGGTGGCATCAAAGACTGCAGTCATCACCAGCGCCAGCACGCTCGGCAGCACCACAGGTTGCAGCGCGCCCATGATATCAAGGCTAAACATCGCCGAGTGCCCGTTGGCATCCTTAAGGCTCGGCATGGCGAACAGACCTTGATAGGTCACCGCCGGATCGAAAATCAGGCCAAGAATCGAGATGGTGATGATAGTCAGCAGAATGCCGCCCGGCACGCGGCGTTTTTCCAGACCGAAAATCGCTGCCAGGCCGACCAGCGACATGATCACCGGGAATGAAGCGAACTGACCCAGCGCCACCGGCAAGCCTGCTGCCGGGTTTTTCACCACCAAACCAATGCCGTCCGCGGCGATCAGCAGCAGGAACAAGCCGATACCTACGCCGGTTCCGTGCGCCACGCCCATCGGCAAGTTACGCAGAATCCATGCGCGGATGCCGGTGACCGAAATCAGCGTGAACAGTAAGCCCATCAGGAACACTGCGCCAAGCGCCACCGGCACGCTAATGTGCTGGCCAAGCACCAGGCTGAAAGCGGTGAAGGCGGTCAGCGAGATGGCGCAACCAATCGCCATTGGCAGGTTGGCCCACAAGCCCATGATAATCGAACCAAAACTGGCGACTAAACAGGTAGCGACGAACACCGCCGTTGGTGAGAAGCCCGCTTTGCCCAGCATGCCGGGCACCACGATGACGGAATACACCATCGCCAGAAACGTTGTCAGACCCGCCAATACCTCCTGACGCACGCTGCTGCCGCGTGCAGAGATATTGAACCAGGCGTCCAGTTTTCCACTGGCCGGGCGCGATTCGCCAGACATAATTCTTCCTCAATATTTTTGTGATGTGAGTCGCCGCGCGGCGCACGTTTGCTGTTCCCTGATGGCGGATTTTCATGATGAAAATCCAGGCAAACGTTTACGTCGCCGCGTATTCCAGGCCGTAAAAGGGGACGCGGAAAAAAGGCAAACGATTATCTGGCGTTTGCCATGGGGTTTTCAACTACTAATCGCGGGCATGACAGGATAAATCCAGGCTTTCGCCCCGTTGGGTCGCCATTCATGGCGACCTGACTGAACTTAGCGGCTCAACTCAATCGCACCACCCTGCTGGATCGCACGTTGCCAGGCAGCGCGCTGCTGCATGGTTTCCAGCCAGCGGGCGGTGGCGGGCGTATCGCGCAGCGAACCACGTAACTGCAGTGCCAGCAACGGGAAGCTCATCTGCACGTCGGCGATGCTAAAACGTGAACCGGCAAAAAATGGATGCTGCGTGAGATGCTCTTCAATCACGCTGCCGTGCAAAGCCAGCTGCTTATTAAGCCAGGCTTTCTGAATCCCTTTACTCAGTGCGATGCCAGCGGGACGCAGCAGCCACGGCACCGGCTTTTTGCCAAACTGCGCAAACACCAGCTTCATTACCAGCAGCGGCATCAGCGATCCTTCCGCGTAATGCAGCCAATAACGCGCCTGAATCTGTTCGTCTTCATGAGTCAGCGCCAGCTGATGCTCGCTATCGTATTTGAGTTGCAGGTATTCGAGAATCGCGCCTGACTCGGCAATAACGCGATTGCCGTCGGTAATCACCGGTGATTTCCCTAGCGGATGCACTTTCTTTAAGGAATCGGGGGCCAGCAGAGTGTTTTCACGTTGATAGCGTTTGATTTGGTAAGGCACCGCGAGCTCTTCCAGTAGCCATAACACGCGATGCGAGCGGGAGTTTTCCAGATGGTGAACGGTGATCATACGGTTTCCTTGCCGGTAAAAGTGTTCCGCCAAGTATAGTCGATTAACGTTTTTGCTCGTCTTGTTCCGGATCGAGTAGCACCGCGCCCGAACCTTGCTCGCCCAGGCGGTCACCCGGATTGCGCAGCGGGCAATCGCGCATCGATAAACAGCCGCAGCCAATGCAGCCATCCAGATCGTTACGCAAGCGCGTCAGGGTTTCGATGCGTTTATCCAGCTCCTCACGCCAGTGTTGCGTCAGCGCGTCCCACTCCTGTGTCGACATGCGCTTATTGGCCGGTACATGCGTCAGGCTGTCGCTCACCGTCGCCAGCGGAATGCCGATGCGTTGCGCGATTTTGATGATAGCTACGCGACGCAGCACGTCACGGCTGTAGCGGCGTTGGTTGCCGCCGTTGCGCGAGCTGAAAATCAATCCTTTGGTCTCATAGAAGTGCAGCGCCGACACCGCCACGCCGCTGCGCTTCGCCACTTCGCCCGGCGTTAAAACCGGCTTCGGGTAATTGCGTTCTTTTTTCATTTAGGGCCTTTACCTCAAGTTAACTTGAGGAATTATACTCGCACCCCAGCAAAACTTCGAATTTCTCACCAGGCAAAAAACATCAGAAGGATGAGGCTATGATGCAACAGGAAATCATTCATTCGCTGTCCAACTGGATCGATCAGAATCTGGATAAAGCGCTGTCTATTGATGAAGTCGCGGCAAAATCAGGTTACTCAAAATGGCACCTGCAGCGTATGTTCCGTGCCGTCACGAAACAAACGCTGGGTGGCTATATTCGCGAACGTCGTCTGACGCTGGCCGCTGAAGCGCTGCGTCAAACTCAGCGTCCGGTGTTCGATATCGCGATGCAATACGGTTATGACTCGCAGCAGACCTTCTCACGCGTGTTCCGCCGTCAGTTCTCGCAAACGCCAACCGCTTATCGTCACACCATGCGTCGTCAGGCGATGATTCAGCGTCCGCGCTTGCTCAGTTTTGACTGTGCAGACAACAACATGACCAGTTTTGCCCAGCGTACAACCGGCGAGTGCTGCCCGGTTAGCTAACCCTTTCTGCGCGCCCCTCGCGGGCGCACCTCGCTTTTCCTGCCTATTTCTTCCTCATTTCGATAAAAATCTTTCTACCATACCAGGTATAAATTTTGTTCAAAATTTAAAATCGAGTGATATAATGTGAGCCAAGTCACACTTTCCTGTATTCAGTAAGACGGCCTGAAGGACTTCCCTGACCTTCCTTCTTCGCCGCCAGTGATGTCGATTGAATGTCGGGGATATCACTGATTCTAAGAGGTTTTTGCAGATGGCCACCTTAACCACCAGTTTGATTGTTATGCGCTGGGAACTCCTGAGTGCGGTAATGATGTTCTTCGCCAGCACCATGAAAATTCGACTGCGTCAGAACAGTCATCACGTGATGGCGCTGCTGTGCGGTGGCATTGGCGTGGGTATGTCCTGCTGGTTTGTTACTGGCCTGCTCGGTATCACGCTGAGCATGGAGAATCTGCATAACTTTATGGAAATCTCCAAAAACGCCTTTATTGAAGTGATGAGCCAGACGCCAACCGATTGGCCAATGCCTTAATCGCTGCCAATAAAAAACCCCGCCGAAGCGGGGTTTTTTATTTTGCTGTGTGATACTTAAATTTTCTTCAATACGGCCGGAATGGTCACTTCCGTCACCGTGATGCCCGGTATCTTCGTACCGCGACGATCCTGAATCCACATATCACCCATCATCTGATTGAGCCCGCGATCCAGACCGGTCACCAAACCCGCGCCTGGCGTAAAGGTTAATTCGCCGAAATAGATCTGCTCTTTATCGATGTACCAATCCACGCGCACGTAATCGAAATCACTCGCCAACTTTTTACTCAACGCCAACGCGTGCTGCAACGAGGCCATTTGTGGCGTCACGTCCAGACCGGTATCACGAATTTTGTGATACGCCTCGTTGAGGTTGTTGACGTAAAAGTTCATCGACAACAGCGGATTGCAGCGGTTGTAGATCACCTGCAACACATACTCAAAGCTGCCGTCGCGCTTGTTGAACATGTGGAACTTGTAATCAATCGGCGCCGATTTACCATCGCCAATGTACTGCTCCACCAGAATGCGTGGCTTGATGTAGCGATAGTGAATCTCACGCGCTTCGTTGGCGAAATCGGTCTTCAGCCAGCGATGGCAGTCGCTAATAATCTGCTGCTTCTTCAGCGCATCCGGCTCTTCCAGCAGAATCTCCACCATGTTAGAGGCGTGATTCGGCTTGATGACGGTATTTTTCCAGCTCGGCAGCGTGTGCAAAGAGCTTGGATCGCTGGTCTCGTACACCAGCGGGATCAGGTATTCGCTGCCCACTTTCTCGGCGATATATTCGCGCACCGAATACTTGTCCGATAGACGACCATACATCTGATAATCGCCATGGATGAATTTGCGGTACAGCACCTTCTCGTTAAACACTTTCGGCTCACGCAAATTGGGCAGTTTGCGGAACTTATGAAAATAGTAGATACGATCCTGGTATGCCCAGGGCATCTTCTTGATGAAGTACTGCACGCTTCTTCTGAGTTCATCTTTCAACTTGAGCATATCTGACCTCATTTGTAGGTTTTGTAGTTGAGTGAGGAAACCTGGATTTTTTGGATGACGCCGTTTTTGAAGAAGTAATTCATTACGGTAAGAGACAGCAATTCTGAGATGAAAACGCTCCATGCGGCACCCATGATGCCGTAGCCCTGGATCAGCCACCACGAGAGCGGCAAGCTGATCACCATCAGGCAAACAATTTTCTTCAACAGATAATTAAACCCGCCTTCTTTGACCATGTAGCGATACGCTACGGTCCCCATCGCCGAAAAGCAGGTCGCTAACGACAACAACGTAATGAGACTTCCTGACTGTGTGTACTCGTGACCATATAAAGCGATGATGATTTTTTCGCCGTACATCGCGATCACCGCTAACAACAACAATGAAACACCCATGACATAACCATTAAGCCGTGCTGTCAGCTTGATGGCGGCTTCTCCACGCTCGCGGAAGATTTCCGAAAAGCAGGAAGTGATGATGGCGACCGGGATGAAAATCCAGGAAGCCGAAATGGTATTGGCGGCGGCGAACAGCCCGAGATCGCGCGCCGAGGCGATGCCCGCCAGGAACATCTGTGCCGCTTTCACCTGCACCGAGATAAAGATGCTGGAGATGGCCAGCGGTAATCCGGCGTACAGCAAATAGCGCAGATAGGTGTTGCGCTTATCCTGCGGCGGCGCCACGTCCTGATTTTCGCGGTAAAAGTTAAAACGCTTAATCACATACGGCACCAGCGTGACGGCGACAATCGATACGGTCAGCCACAGCGGATTGAGGTGCAGCCAGGCAATGGCAAAACTTAAGCTGAAGCCCAGCAGCAAACCGACAGAGTTGGCGATGGTATTCAGTCGCGACGCTAAGCGCGCATTGTTGTAGACACTGAAGGTGTCCTGCGTCACGAAAACCGAAGAGATAAACGAGGCCAGTGCAAAAGCGAGGAAGTTTTCCTGCATGTTGTACCAGACCCAAATCAAGACGGGCAGCGATGTCAGCAACAGCAAAACCATGCGCATGTTGCGCGCTACGGTCATCAGGCGCAGCCCTTTCGGCGCACTCTTACTGATACGTTTAAACAGGATGGTTTCCGTACCGAAAATCGCCACGGTTTGCACCATGGAAAACAGCGAGGTCGAAAACGCCATTTGGCCAAAGATGGTTGGACCAAAGGATTTTGCCACGTAGGAGGTCACAAATATGACGCCGAACACGGAGACGATCTTTTCAGACATCATCCAGGCGGCATTAGACATTACGCTCAATTTCATTGACTGATCCTTAGTATTACGAACTACAACAACTTTCGGTACAACGTCCTTGAAATGAATTAACAAGCGCTCAGTGGGCCTGACTTAATTTATTACCTTCAAACCAAACTGGTCCGAAAAATGAGACTCGCGTCAGCAATTAGGAATTATATTCAGGAAAATTCCGATTATATCCGGTGCGAAACTCGGTGGATGTAAACGATTTCAGCTTAAATTCTAAGCAAAGGTTTACTGGCACACCCTGACATTTCTGCAAGTGGTTTATGCCGATTTTCCAATGAATGTAGTATTTTTCTGCATTTGGGATGGAGAGAATTTATATCAAAAACCTAAAGCCAGGAAGGCGTTCAATGCCATTCGGAATAAAATAAGATTTATCCCATGATGATATTTCTTCTAAATATCTTAATTTAACCCTCGCAATTCAAATCGCGCACTTTAATACTGAATTAATAGTGTTTTTGCAGTGCCAGATATTAATACAGTAATTCTCATCCACTAATTGATAAGAAAGGTAATAGCATTTATGAGAAAGTCACGATATAGCGAAGAGCAAATCACAAATGCCATTAAAGCTTCTGAAACGGGAGTGAAAGTCAGGGAGATTTGTGAGGAGCTTGGCATTTCCGAGGCCACTTTCTATAGCTGGAAGAAGAAGTTTTCTGGGCTCTCTTCCGAGGAAGGTCGTAAAATCAAGGAGTTGGAAGATCAGCTTCTTAATCTCACGCGTGAACTGCAATCTCTGAGTTCCGATAAAGAGATGCTGCAAAGCGTATTGAAAAACTTCTTTACCACGAATGAAAAGCGTCAGGCGGTTAACTTTCTGCAAACGACATTCGACATAGGTACCCGTCGTAGCTGCCGTTTACTGGATATTAGCCGCAGCGTTTATCATTATCCTGCAGGAACAGATAATCGCTAACACCATTAAGGCCGATGTTATTTGACTTAATGCTGAGATTTGTTCTTACCAGAAGATATGAAGATCATTTAATACGGCGTTCACAACATAACAATTCGCTCCAATTTTTCCTGATGAATACCATCGCGGAATTGCTTCCTTTTTTGCGGTAAAATAGATTCACATCAGCAAAAGTCTCTCTATTCAAGCCATTCAAACGAAGTCCAATCTCATTTCGGTGAGATTGGCGCTTCAATTATTACTTTACCAACATTAATCATCAGCCCTGAATGCAGACAATTCTGTTAAGCATTAATGAACAACGCCGTGTAACCGCTCACACATAACCTCTGTTTTTAACTGGATCTACTCCTGGATTCATTCATCATTCGGTTGACGCGCGTAGACCATAATTTCTCATCATGCCGCCAGGAATAATCCTGATAAGAAAGGTTATCTAGCCTAAACAATAACAGCCAAAAAGCGGGAGATAAGTTAAATTACTGCACCCTATTCATCGTTACGCTTAATGGTTTTTTGCCAACGGTTAATGGAATCTTTCTTAACAACGCCCTATTCCCTTAAGCAAAAAGTGGCTTTCGAGTGCCAATCTTCAGTGCCAAACGGCAATAAACGGTAGGTTAGATGCATGTTTTTCCGCCTTAACGCGCCGGTTTTTTCCGCTTTAGGGCCTGCTATAGCCAGGAAGAACGAGGATTTATGAAGGTTTAGTGCGCCTTAATACGGCCAAACACTGTCGCGCGGGACGCAGCGGCATGTCTGTTTATGACAAATCAGGGCTGAAAAAGCGGCTGAAATTAGCCGAAAAGTTATATCGACGGCCTGGTCAGCGTCAGAAAGCGGGATTTGAGGTGTGAAAGGAGCTAGTCAAATTCTTAAAATACAGCGAAGTACGCTGCCGAAATGATTTTTCAGCAGCGCTCTTTGATGAGTTATACCGCAGTGATATGCGGCTGAGGTTTAATGCGCATCGCGTAGATCACGCCAACAATCAAACAGCCAATGCCGACCGCAGTTAACAGCGGCGGCCAGCTTTGTCGCCACAGGAATGTCCACAGCAATCCGGCTAAGGTTTCGAACACAATCAGCGGCCCCATGATCACCGTCGGCACGCGTTGGCTGGCAGCATTCCAGCAAAGTGTGCCCAGCCATGAGCAGATCAGCCCGATACCTAACATTAATAATAGAAAGCGTTGCGGCTGCGGCCCGAAGGGCAGCGCAAACGCAGGTTGCTGCCAGTGGAGCTGCACGCAGACCAATAGATAGAACACTATCGCCAGCGGCAGCGTCACCAAACCTTGTGCCGTCGCCCAGCTGGATGGCTTGTGCTGGGGATGCGCGCGTAACCATAGACCATTACGCAGCGGATACCATGTCCAGCATGCCACCGCCAGAACCGCTAACCCTAAACCGGTGAGATAGCGCGACCAATCAAAATCGGGACCTTGCGTCTGAAGTTCGGCGGCATTCACGCAAGCCAGGCCTGCGGCAATGATCAGCAAAGCCGGCGTCAGTTTGCGCCACGGCAAGCGCCCCTCAAGATGGCCATAACAGAGATTTGCCGTCACGGTAATCACCACCGGTAAGGTGCCGATAATCATGGTCGAAATGGGCGCGCCGGTGCGTTGAATCGCGCTGGCGAGAAACGCGTAATAGAGTAAATTGCCAATCAGCGACAGCTTCAGCGCTTCAATCCAATCTTTGCGCGCCAGCTGACGCAAACGACGGCGATCCAGCCAGGCCAGCGGCAACACCACCAATCCAAAGGCGACGTAGCGTCCGGCCGATTGCAAAGTGCCCGGATAATCCGGTATCAGCAGCGGACCCACAAAGATCAATCCCCACATCAATCCCGCTGCCAGCGCAAACAGTATTCCAGCAAACATAAACTCTTCCTTTATATGCATTCCGCTGCAGTGTGACGCAGGCGGAAGCGAAAGGCTTGTAGCAGATTGCGGTTAGCGTGAAGGGAACACTTGTTTTTGATAGCGGCCCGGCGTGATGCCGTAGCGATGCGCGAAGGCGCGGGTGAGATGTGCCTGATCGGTAAGGCCGACCGATGCCGCAACGGTTGCCGCACTGTCGCCGCGCGCCAGCTGCTGTTTTGCGGCGAACAAACGAAAAGCCATCAGCATTTGATGCGGCGTGACGTGGAAGTGTTGTTTGAAACTGCGCAGGAAATGCCACGGCGACAGTGATGCCAGCGCAGCAAGTTCTTCAAGCCGCACCGGTTCGGCGAGGTTTTCACGCAAATAGTCTCGAACCGCATCAAAGCGATGCGCGCCTTCGTTAGGTCGCTGCTGTCCCTGACGCGCCAGTGGACGCATCAACTCCAGTAGTTCGAGCAAAATGCTTTCGCGCTCTAGCGTGGTTTCCGCCTGCCACATCCGCGCCAGCAATTGCGAAAACGGCTGCGCCAGTCGCGCATCGGTGCGCAGTGCATCGGTGAACCACCAATCACGATCGCCGGTCAGACGATCCATTTCCTGCGGATCGATATAGATCATGCGATAGCGCCAGCCTTCGTCGCAGGCAGATTCACCGGTGTGCAGCTCGTCGGGATTCATCATGACTAACGAATGCTGCGGCGCGGTGTAATTGGCGCCGCGATAGCGGAAACGCTGGGCGCCGGATTCAATAGTGCCGATGCCAAAGGCTTCATGGGTATGGGGTTCAAAAGCGTAGCGGGAGATGTGCGCCTGATACAGCTCGATGCCCGGCAGCTCAGCGAAATGCTGAAACTGCGCACGATCTTGCTCACAAGGAAAGATTTCAGGAACCACCTTCACGACACACCTCCGGAATAAAAGCGCTTATAAGCATGCGCGGCAGTGACGAGAAATGCAAAGGTGAATTGCTTTACCTCTGTGCGTCGGCAATCCACACTGAGGCTTCAAACTTAGGAGAGTGAAATGGCGAATCGAGTCGTAGTTGTGGTGGATATGCAAAATGGCGTGCTGGCAACGCCGCGTTTTGATCGTGCCGGACGCTGTGAACGTATTAATCAGTTAACCGCTGCGGCCGATCAGGTGATCTTCATCCAGCACGTTGGGCCAGGTTTAGAAGTTGATTCAGCTGGTTGGGCGATTGTGCCCGAGCTGCAGCAGCCAGCCAACGCCATCTTCATTAATAAGACCGCATGCGATAGCTTCTGGCAAACCGATCTCGCCGCTCAACTCGACCAACTGGACATTAAAAACTTCGTCATTTGCGGCTGCGCGACCGATTACTGTGTCGATACCACCATCAAAGTCGGCGCCAGCCTCGGCTATCACATCACCGTCGCCGCCGATGCGCATACCACCGCCGACCGCACGTATGTTTCCGCGCAGCAGCAGATCAATCAGCACAACGAAGTGTGGGCCGATTTGATCATGCCGGGCAATCCGGTACTGGTGCGTGAGACGGAAGCCTTATTGCGGGAATGGCGACCGCATTAGAGGTTCTGCTATTGAAAACTTCTGACAAGTGTCAATAATAGAGTATGACATTTGTCAGACCTGGAGAATCTTATGAGAGCCTACATTCCTGATGGCAAATCACATGACAATGCACTTTGGCGCTTTGCTGGCTTACCCCCACGCGGATTGGAGCTAACTCGCATGCTTGAGGCGGGCTTGCCGGTCGCGGTGATTGATGACATTCGTCATTGGTCGGCAATGAGTAGAGCCGAAATTATGAAGGTCACTGGCATCAATGAGCGAAATATTGCCCGCCGTAAAAGCGCAGGTAAAAGCTTGTCACCCGATGAGAGCGAACGCATAGCCCGCTTCGTCCGAGTGATGGATGCAGCCGTTCAATTGTTTGGTGGTAATAAAGAAGATGCTACGCAATGGTTAAGCCGGCCGGTCAAAGGATTAGGCAACATTGCACCTATTACCTTGCTAGCCACTGAAAGCGGCGCACTGGATGTGCTCGATTTGATTGGCCGTTTGGAGCATGGTGTCTTCTCGTGATTTTCTATCGGCTAACCAAAACGCTATACGCTTCTGAAGCCTGGACCGGCAACGGTGCGAAACAGTACGGTGGCCGCTGGAATCACAAAGGCCACCCAACCATTTATGTCGCGACCTCGGTTTCACTTGCCGCGCTTGAAGTGCTGGTGCACGTTTCGAACGAGTCGATTTTGGATGAGTACACTTTATTCAGCATCGAGATTCCTGACGATGAAGTCTCCTATATTGCAGAAGAATTCTTGCCAACCGATTGGCGACAGGATCCTGCTCCGGTTTCGACTATGGATTTAGGTACAGGTTGGCTTCAATCGGGGCAAGGTGCAGCGTTGATTATTCCCTCAAGCATTATTCCGATGGAAAATAATGCGATATTGAACCCGGAGCATCCGGTATTTGATAGTTATCTGTCAAGCGTAAAGAAGTTGCCGTTTGCATTCGATAAACGATTGATAAAATAAAAAATCCTTTTTTTGAATAACAAAAAGCCCCGCATGCGGGGCTCTTAACAGATACGACGTTCTGTATTTTTAGAACGGAATATCGTCGTCAAAATCCATTGGCGGTTCGTTGTTGGCTGGTGCGCTCTGCTGCTGTGGACGCTGTTGCGCGCCGCCGCTGAACTGGTTACCACCGCCCTGCGGCTGCTGTTGTGGCTGCTGTGGCTGGCCCCAACCGTTGTTATTGCCGCCGCCCTGGCCGCCCGAAGGTGCGCCACCTGCGTTTGCGCCCTGCTGACGTCCGCCCAGCATCTGCATGGTGCCGCCAACGTTAACTACCACTTCAGTGGTGTATTTTTCCTGGCCGGCCTGATCGGTCCATTTGCGGGTACGCAGCTGGCCTTCGATGTAAACCTGAGAACCTTTACGCAGGTATTCGCCAGCGACTTCCGCCAGCTTGCCGAAGAGCACAACGCGGTGCCATTCAGTGATCTCTTTGTTTTCACCGGTTGTCTTGTCGCGCCAGCTCTCTGACGTGGCCAGCGTAATGTTGGCTACCGCGCCACCATTTGGCATGTAGCGCACTTCCGGATCCTGACCCAGATTCCCGACTAGAATCACTTTGTTTACGCCACGACTGGCCATGTTGCTGTCTCCCGATGAGTTGATGCTAAAAGTCTAAGCGAAAAATTGTATCACGTCACATTGGCGTGTGCCCACTTTAGAGCGGGATTCCAAAATTTATCGGCGGACAGAATAGCAAAAACACTGGATATTTATTCAGTTTATTTTTTGTGCCATAATGGACCGTTTCTGCTGGTCGTGCTGGCAAGGCATGGCGAGTGTTGTTCAATCCGGGAAAGGTGAATGGATAAGATCGAAGTCCGCGGTGCTCGCACCCATAATTTGAAGAACATCAACCTGATCATCCCTCGCGATAAGCTCATTGTGGTCACCGGTCTGTCAGGTTCCGGTAAGTCTTCGCTGGCGTTTGATACTCTGTATGCGGAAGGCCAGCGTCGCTATGTCGAGTCGCTTTCGGCCTATGCGCGCCAGTTTCTTTCATTAATGGAGAAACCGGATGTTGACCATATTGAAGGTCTTTCGCCCGCCATCTCCATTGAGCAGAAATCGACTTCGCATAACCCGCGTTCCACCGTCGGCACCATTACTGAAATTCATGACTATCTGCGCCTGCTGTTTGCACGCGTGGGTGAGCCGCGCTGTCCGGATCACGACGTTCCACTGGCGGCGCAAACCGTGAGCCAGATGGTTGATCAGGTGCTGTCGCAGGAAGAAGGCCGTCGTCTGATGCTGCTGGCGCCAGTGGTGAAAGATCGCAAAGGCGAACACACCAAAACGCTGGAAAACCTCGCCGCGCAGGGCTATATCCGTGCGCGTATCGATGGTGAAGTGTGCGACCTGTCGGATCCGCCGAAACTGGAGTTGCAGAAGAAACACACCATTGAAGTGGTGATTGACCGCTTCCGCGTGCGCGACGATCTGGCAACGCGTCTGGCCGAATCCTTCGAGACCACGCTAGAACTGAGCGGTGGTACGGCGATCGTCGCCGATATGGATGATACCAGCGCCGAAGAGATGCTGTTCTCGGCCAACTTTGCCTGCCCGATTTGTGGCTACAGCATGCGTGAACTCGAACCGCGCCTGTTCTCGTTCAACAATCCGGCCGGTGCCTGCCCGACCTGTGATGGCCTGGGCGTGCAGCAATATTTCGATCCCGATCGTGTGGTGCAAAATCCCGAGCTGTCGCTTGCGGGCGGCGCCATTCGCGGCTGGGATCGCCGTAACTTCTACTACTTCCAGATGCTGCGCTCGCTGGCTGAGCATCTGCAATTCGATGTCGAAGCCCCGTTCAACAGCCTGAGCGACAACGCGCGCAATGTGATTCTGTACGGTTCCGGCAAAGAGAATATCGAATTCAAATACATCAACGATCGCGGTGACACTTCGGTGCGTCGCCATCCGTTTGAAGGCGTGCTGCACAACATGGAGCGCCGTTATAAAGAGACGGAATCCAACGCGGTGCGTGAAGAGCTGGCGAAATTTATCAGCAACCGCGCCTGTGCCAGCTGTGAAGGCACGCGTCTGCGTCGTGAAGCGCGCCATGTTTTTGTCGAAGACACCAACCTGCCAACCATCTCAGAAATGAGCATCGGCCATGCGATGGATTTCTTCGCCAACATGAAGCTGAGCGGCCAGCGTGCGCAGATCGCGGAAAAAATCCTTAAGGAGATTGGCGATCGTCTGAGCTTCCTGGTGAACGTCGGCCTGAATTATCTGTCGATGTCACGCTCGGCGGAAACGCTGTCCGGTGGTGAAGCGCAGCGTATTCGTCTGGCCAGCCAGATTGGTGCCGGTTTGGTTGGCGTGATGTACGTGCTGGATGAACCGTCCATCGGCTTGCATCAGCGTGACAACGAACGCCTGCTCGGCACGCTGATTCACCTGCGCGATCTCGGTAACACGGTGATTGTGGTGGAGCACGATGAGGATGCGATTCGTGCCGCTGACCACGTGATCGATATCGGTCCGGGCGCTGGCGTGCACGGTGGTCAGGTGGTTGCGGAAGGCGATGTGCACGCGATCATGGCGAATGAAAATTCCCTGACTGGCCAGTTCCTCAGCGGCAAACGTGAAATTGCGATCCCTAAACAGCGCGTCAAAGGCGATCCCGCTAAAGTGCTGAAACTGACCGGTGCGCGCGGTAACAACCTCAAAGATGTCACGCTGACGATTCCGGTCGGCTTGTTTACCTGCATCACTGGCGTGTCCGGCTCGGGTAAATCAACGCTGATCAACGATACCCTGTTCCCGATTGCGCAGCGCCAGCTCAACGGCGCGACCACCATCGAAGCCGCGCCGTATCGTGAGATCGCCGGTCTCGAGCATTTCGATAAAGTGATCGATATCGATCAAAGCCCAATTGGCCGTACGCCACGATCGAATCCCGCGACCTATACCGGCATTTTCACGCCGGTACGTGAGCTGTTCGCCGGTGTGCCGGAAGCGCGTTCACGCGGCTACAATCCGGGCCGCTTTAGCTTCAACGTGCGCGGCGGACGCTGCGAAGCCTGTCAGGGCGATGGCGTGATCAAGGTAGAAATGCACTTTCTGCCGGACATCTACGTGCCGTGCGATCAGTGCAAAGGCAAACGCTATAACCGCGAAACGCTGGAGATCAAATACAAAGGTAAGAGCATTCACGAAGTGCTGGATATGACCATCGAAGAAGCGCGCGAGTTCTTTGATGCGGTGCCGGCGCTGGCGCGTAAGCTGCAAACGCTGATCGATGTTGGACTGTCGTATATCCGCCTCGGTCAGTCGGCGACCACGCTCTCGGGCGGTGAAGCGCAGCGCGTTAAGCTGGCGCGTGAGCTGTCTAAACGTGGCACCGGCCAGACGCTCTATATCCTTGATGAGCCGACCACCGGTCTGCACTTTGCGGATATTCAGCAACTGCTGGAAGTGCTGCATCAGCTACGCGATCAGGGCAACACCATCGTGGTGATTGAGCACAACCTCGACGTGGTGAAAACCGCAGACTGGATTGTCGATCTTGGCCCGGAAGGCGGCAGCGGCGGCGGTGAAATCCTGGTATCCGGTACGCCAGAAACGGTGGCGGAGTGTGAAAAATCACACACGGCGCGTTTCCTTAAGCCAATGTTGAAGAAGTAATTTTCGCCCAGGCCCGCCATTGCGGGCCTGATTTTTTTCTGCCGAATTCCGCAACGAAATGCAGGAACAGGCAAGAATCAGACAACTTCAGGCATATACGCATTCCATCCTGCTGACTATCCTTACAGCGTTCCTTTTGGCGTAACTCACGCGCCTTTTATCCCTTACGGGATCCCGCATAAAACTCACGACACATCCTA
Organism: Enterobacter sp. Sphag1F; assembly: GCF_014193275.1. NCBI lineage: Bacteria > Pseudomonadati > Pseudomonadota > Gammaproteobacteria > Enterobacterales > Enterobacteriaceae > Enterobacter > Enterobacter sp. Sphag1F. The sequence goes on from NZ_JACHZD010000003.1 coordinate 512,204, forward strand.
CTGGAGACACCATGAATATTACGCATGCCTATGCCGCACAGGACGCGAAAGCAAAACTCGCCCCGTTCGACTTTAAGCCACGCGAACTGCGCGCTCATGATGTGCAGATTGAAGTGTTGTACTGCGGCGTCTGCCACTCTGACCTGCATACCGCGCGCAACGAATGGCGCAACACCATTTTCCCTGTAGTGCCGGGCCATGAAATTGTGGGTCGCGTCACTGCCGTTGGCGCGCATACGCACCACTACAAAGTGGGTGATTTGGTGGGCGTTGGTTGTATGGTTGATTCCTGCCGCAGCTGTCCAAGCTGTCAGGAAGGGCTGGAGCAGTATTGCGAAAATGGCTTTGTTGGCACTTATAACGGTGAAGACCGTGAAACCAAAGCCATCACCTACGGCGGTTACTCCACCAGCATGGTGGTAGATGAAAGCTTCGTGCTGCGCGTTCCAGAGAATCTCGATCTGGCGGGCGTTGCGCCGCTGCTGTGTGCTGGTATCACCACTTACTCGCCGCTGCGCCACTGGAATGTTGGTCCGGGTAAAAAAGTCGGTATCGTTGGTTTGGGCGGCCTTGGTCACATGGGCGTGAAACTGGCTCATGCGATGGGCGCACATGTGGTGCTGTTCACCACGTCACCGTCAAAAATTGAAGATGGTAAACGCCTCGGCGCTGATGAAGTGGTGATTTCGAAAGATGCCGATCAAATGGCAGCGCACACCAACAGCTTTGACTTCATCCTGAACACGGTTGCGGCGCAGCACGATCTCAACCCGTTCATCGCACTGTTGAAGCGTGATGGCAACATGACGCTGGTCGGCGCACCGGAGCACGATCATCCGGCACCGCAGGTCTTCAACCTGATCTTCAAACGTCGCAGCATCGCCGGTTCACTGATTGGCGGCATCGCGGAAACCCAGGAGATGCTGGATTTCTGCGGCGAGCACGGTATCACTTCAGATATCGAACTGATCGCGATGAATCAAATCAACGAAGCCTACGAACGTATGCTGAAAAGCGACGTGAAATACCGCTTCGTTATTGATATCAATACCCTGCGCGAGGAATCTGCGGCTTAATCCGCCTCAGTGGTCATCATGGTTGACGCCCGCTTCACGCGTGGCGTCAGCCTGTTGCCAGGAAGCATCCACCAGATAGTAAATCTGCGAATCCTTCAGCGAACCGTCCAGCCATAACGTGCTCCAGTGCGACTTGTTTAAGTGCTCGCTGGGAAACACATCGTTATGCTCCTCACGTAATAATTCCGCCAGTGCGGGCGTTGCTTTCAGCGACAAAGCCGGACGCCCTTTGACCTCATAAAGCATGGCAAACAGCACGCCTTCACTTTTAATCTGCGTCGCCTGCCAGCACTCTTTAAAGCTTTGCTCCGCGCCCGGCTTGCTCATGCAGTACGTCAGTAAATCCGATGTGTTCATGTTTTATTCCCCTTGTAAGGTCGCCACGATACGCCGCGCACCGCCCTGCACCCGATGCTCACCCAACCAGATTCCCTGCCATGTGCCTAACATCAGGCGACCACGGTTGACCGGAATCAGGAGCGAAACGCCGAGTAGCGACGATTTGATGTGTGCAGGCATGTCGTCGGCCCCTTCGTAGTCGTGCTGATAAGGCGCACTTTCCGGAACATGGCGTAAGAAATGCTGCTCCATATCGCTGCGCACAGTGGGATCGCAATTCTCATTTAGCGTTAGAGACGCCGATGTGTGTTGCAGTAGGAGATGCAATTGGCCGACGCGCACATCGGATAAGCCGTGAAGCTGGCCGACAATCTCGTCGGTAATCAGATGAAAGCCGCGCGCTTTAGCGCCAAGCGTAAGCGTTTGTTGATGCCACATGCCAGAATCCTATAAGTAATCACACCGTTTAAGTGTGCAGCATGTCGGCGAAAGGTAAACCCTGAAGAGAGGAAAAAGCGGCAGAGCGTGAACTCTGCCGCCTGAAGGTTAGTCGCTCAGCTTAGCGGCCATGGTTTTGATGCTGCCCACATCATCTTTAGTGATAGCAGCCAGACGCTCGCCGTACTCTTTATCGGCCTTGTAGAAATACGACAGCATAATGGCGCGGCTCTGCACATCCACACCTTTCAGCGCGCCGCCCAGAGAATTGATCAGATCGGTTTTCTCTTTGTCGTTAAAGGAACGATACAGATCGCCCGCCTGCTTAAAGTTCTGCGTTTTAGCGATCATCGCCTGCTGCGTAGTGCCGCTCAGCGGGCTGTGACTATAACGTGCGCTCTGCAGCTCTTCGCGCGGATAGATACGGCTTGGCTGATAGTTCACGCCATGATCGTCAGCTTTGCCGCTGTTCATCGCGCCATCCTGATTGCCGTTACTCACCGGCACGCGCGGCACGTTGACCGGCAACGTCAGGCCATTAGCGCCCAAGCGGTGCATCTGGGTATCGGCGTAGGAGAACAAGCGGCCCTGCAGCAGGCGATCTTCTGATGGCTCAATGCCCGGCACCAGATTCGACGGTGCCATCGCTACCTGCTCGGTTTCCTGGAAGAAGTTATCCACGTTGCGGTTCAGTTCCATCTGGCCGACTTTCACTTCAGCGATACCCGGCCAGATTTTGGTGGCGTCCAGCGGGTTGAAGTCGAACTTATCGAGATCGCTGGCTTTGATGGTTTGAATATAGAGATCCCATTTCGGGAAGGCTTTGTTGTTGATCGATGCCACTAAATCCTCGGTCATGTGGCTGAAGGTGCCGCTTTGAATTGCCGCCACTTCGCCTGGATCGAGGTTCTTCTCGCCCTGCAGAGTTTTCCAGTGGAATTTCACATAGTGCACTTCGCCTTTCGCGTTGACGAACTTATAGGCGTGCACGCTGTTGCCATCCATCTGACGATAGTTTGCTGGCGTACCCATGTTGGAGAACAGCATGGTCAGGCCGTGCGTGGCTTCTGGTACATGTGAGAAGAAATCAAAGGTGCGAGCGTCATTGCCAAGGTTGGTGCGTGGATCGGGCTTAAATGCGTGCACCATGTCCGGGAATTTAATCGCGTCGCGGATGAAGAACACCGGCAGGTTATTGCCGACTAAATCCCAGTTGCCCTGGCTGGTGTAAAACTTTGTGGCAAAACCGCGCGGATCGCGCAGCGTTTCTGGAGAATGTTTGCTGTGAACAACTGAAGAGAAACGCACAAATACCGGCGTTACGCTGCCCGGTTTGAACACTTCGGCAATGGTTAAGTCACTGATGTCCTTGCTGGCGCGGAACTCGCCGTGTGCGCCGGTACCGCGTGCATGAACCACGCGCTCTGGAATGCGTTCACGGTCAAAGCGCTGCAGCTTTTGGATTAACTGCACGTCCTGCAGCAGCACCGCACCATGCTCGCCTGCGGTTTGAGAATTCTGGTTATCACCAACCGGCGCGCCGTTATCGCGCGTGAGTTCGGTGCTATAAGCCGGAACAGAGAAAGCTAACGCAAGTGCAATAGCCGTGGGTTTGATGAGGTAAGAACGGGTTTTAAGGGTCATGAGCATGCTTCCTTGTGCATAAAATTCGCGATTATGATGTCGCGCTCAGCCATTTTTTAGGCTGGAGAATCTTTACATTCAAGGAGTTAAGCGCTAACAAGACCAGTCTCGATTATCCTTAACAAATAAGTTAAAAAAAAACCGCCAGCCTGCGCCGACGGTTTTTAATCATCAAATTCTGACTTACATCACTGCGGCAAACGCCTCAGCAACCTGGTTGACGTTACGGCTGTTCAGGCCCGCAACGCACATGCGGCCGCTGGCAATCAGGTAGACGCCGAACTCATCGCGCAGACGATCAACCTGCTGCGCGCTCAGACCGGTGTAGCTGAACATACCGCGCTGCTTCAGCAGGTAATCAAAGTTTTGACCCGGCAGCTTGGTGCTCAACACATTCACCAGCGCCTGGCGCATTTCGATAATGCGCAGACGCATCGCTTCCACTTCTGCCAGCCAGTTATTCAGCAGCGCTTCGTCGTTCAGCACGCAGGAAACCACCTGCGCACCAAAGTTTGGCGGGCTGGAGTAGTTGCGGCGCACGGTCGCTTTCAGCTGACCCAGCACACGCGCAGACTCTTCCGCGCTGTCGCAGACAATGGACAAGCCGCCAACACGCTCGCCGTACAGCGAAAAGATCTTGGAGAACGAGTTGCTCACCAGCGCTGGCAAGCCGGCAGCCGCAATGGCGCGAATCGCATAAGCATCCGCTTCCATGCCCGCGCCAAAGCCCTGATAAGCGATATCGAGGAACGGAATCAGCTCCTGCGCTTTCAGCACTTCGGTAGTCTCGTCCCACTGCGCGTTGGTCAGATCGGCGCCGGTTGGGTTGTGGCAGCACGGATGCAGCAGCACGATGGATTGTTTCGGCAAGGTTTTCAGCTTGGCGATGAACGCATCAAACTTCACGCCGTTGGTTTCTGCGTCGTACCACGGATAAGTCTCTACATCAAAGCCCGCACCGTTGAAGATCGCGATATGGTTTTCCCACGTTGGATCGCTCACCCACACGTTTGAGGCTGGGAAATAACGCTTGAGGAAATCAGCACCGACTTTCAGCGCGCCTGAGCCACCTAAGGTCTGGATGGATGCAATATGGCCCGCTTGCAGCATCGGATGTTCTTTACCGAACAGCAGCGGTGCAATGGCGTTACGGTAAGCGTTCAGACCTTCCATCGGCAGATACAGCGACGCCTGATGCGGCTGCGCCTGCAGGTGCTCTTCTGCTGCGGCAACCGCCTGCAGCTGAGGAATGATGCCCGCTTCGTTGTAATAGAGACCGATGCTCAGGTTTACTTTGTTATCACGCGGATCTTGTTTGAAGGTTTCCATCAACGACAGAATCGGATCGCCGGCATAGGCATCAACGTTTTGAAACACGGTGCAGATCTCCATGATTGGTCATAAATAAGAGGTAAAGATGCGTCATCAAACCATGTAACGGCCGGGACGATGATTCATTGCGATGATGAGATTGAGGATCACCGCGCCCGCGATTGAAGCAAACAGCATCGGTAACGACACCACAAACAGTGACGCTAATACCACGCAGGTATCAACCGCCATTTGCAGTTTTCCGGCACGCAGACCGATGCGGTCCTGCAGCCAGAGCGCCAAAATATTGATGCCGCCGAGGCTGGCTTTGTGACGGAACAACACTATAAACCCAATGCCCATCACCACGTTACCGAACAGTGTCGCATAAAACGGATTTAGCGCAGAAAAATGCACAAACAGCGGATGCAAATGGGTGAACAGCGACACCAGTCCAACGGCGCAGAAGGTTTTCAGGGTAAATTCCCAGCCCATGCGGCGCACGGCCAGCCAGTAAAATGGCAGGTTGATCAGGAAGAAGGCGCTACCGAAGGAGAGCGGTGACAAATAGCTGATTAAGAAGGCAATACCCGCTGAACTTCCGGTCAGTGCGCCGGCCTGTTTCAGCATAATGACGCCGAAAGAGACCATCAGCGTGCCGAGCACGATTGCCAGCGCATCTTCAATCAGCGAATGGGGAACTTTGGTGGGTTGAACAACGTTATCCATGGGTTAATCTCATTGCAAATGATGCGGTTCAAATGCAAAAAACGCACCACATCGGCGACGTATGCGCGCCGCCGATGGGTGCCAGCGATTATCCAATTGATAACTAAGGCGCTTTATTGCAGGTTTTTGTGCATCAATTGAGACTCAAACCATCAACCCATGCACAAATCTGTTTTCTGGTGCGCGTTTTTTGCATTATTAAGGCAATAATTGCACCAGATTAGCACATCACGCACTTTTTTGGCGCGTTTTGTGCTGCGGGATCATCATCAAACCGTTCTCTTTTAAACGGCTCAATACCACGGACGTTTTCACGTGCGCCACGCTTTGATGGCCAGCCACTAGCTGGCTGATTAGCGCGCTCAGAGAAGCCAGATCGGCCACCGCTACTTTCAGCAGATAATCAGCATCGCCGGTGGTTTTAAAGGCATCGACGATGGCGGCTTCTTCTTCCACCATGCGATGAAAACTCTCTTCATAATCGGGCGTATGATTTTTCAATCGCACTTCAATCAATCCCACCATGCCAAGGCCTACCGCATCGGGCGAGAGGCGCGCGTGATAGCCGAGAATGAGATTGGCCTGCTCAAGATTGATGCGGCGGCGTGAACATTGCGATGCCGAAAGTCCGACTAAATCACTGAGTTCCTGGTTGGTGAGGCGTCCGTTAGATTGTAATAATGTCAATATCTTAAGGTCGTGATCGTCTACCTGAGTCATTCTGTTTCCACAGCGAAATAAGGGGCGCTTTGCTACAGATAACCTGATTAAAGCCGGGGTTGTCCAACACTATTTTCTGATGACGTGAAATGCATGCACAAAACGTGCATGCATCCGGGTTGAAAGGGTTATTCGTCGTCGTATTGCGGGCCAGCGTAGTTATCAAAGCGCGACCATTGGCCATTAAAGGTCAAACGTACCGTACCGATCGGGCCGTTACGCTGCTTGCCGAGGATGATCTCGGCGATGCCTTTAAGATCGCTGTTTTCGTGATACACCTCGTCACGATAAATGAACATGATCAAGTCGGCATCCTGCTCGATCGAGCCTGATTCACGCAGATCCGAGTTCACCGGACGCTTATCCGCACGTTGTTCCAGTGAGCGGTTCAGCTGCGACAGCGCCACCACCGGCACATTCAGCTCTTTCGCCAGCGCTTTGAGCGAGCGCGAGATCTCGGCGATCTCCAGCGTACGGTTGTCGGACAGCGCAGGCACGCGCATCAGCTGCAGGTAGTCGATCATGATCAGGCTCAACCCGCCGTTTTCGCGGAAAATGCGGCGCGCGCGTGAACGCACTTCAGTTGGCGTCAGGCCAGAAGAGTCATCAATAAACATGTTCTTCTTCTCGAGCAAAATCCCCATGGTGGCGGAAATGCGCGCCCAATCTTCATCTTCCAGCTGACCGGTACGAATACGCGTCTGATCCACGCGCGACAGTGACGCCAGCATACGCATCATCAGCTGTTCGCTGGGCATCTCCAGACTGAAAATCAGCACGGGCTTGTCCTGCAACATCGCGGCGTTTTCGCACAAATTCATGGCGAAGGTGGTTTTACCCATCGAAGGACGCGCCGCGACGATAATCAGATCCGAGCCCTGTAGACCGGCGGTTTTTTTGTTCAAATCCTGATAGCCGGTATCGACGCCGGTCACGCCGTCGTGCGGCGTTGAAACTAGCGACTCAATACGCGAAACCGTGGCTTCGAGGATCTGCTCGATGTTCTGCGGGCCTTGATCTTTATTGGCGCGCTGCTCAGCAATTTTGAAAACGTTGGATTCGGCGAAGTCGAGCAGATCTTCACTGCTCCGTCCTTGCGGATCGTAACCGGCATCGGCGATTTGGTTCGCCACCGAGATCATCTCGCGTACTACTGCACGTTCGCGCACGATATCGGCATAAGCACCGATGTTCGCCGCACTTGGCGTATTCTTTGCCAGCTCGGCCAGATAGGCGAAGCCGCCGGCCATCTCTAATTCGCCCAGCGTTTCCAGCGATTCAGAGAGTGTAATCAGGTCGATCGGCTGGCCCGCTTCCAGCAAACGCTGCATTTCCGTGAAGATCATGCGGTGCGAGCGGTTGAAGAAATCATTGGCGACAACGCGTTCAGAAACGTTGTCCCAGCGCTGGTTATCCAGCATCAACCCACCGAGCACCGACTGCTCCGCTTCTATGGAATGCGGCGGCATTTTCACGCCTTCCAGCTGCCGATCGCGGGGTTCGTTCGATTTGTTGGTGGGTTTATTTCCTGCCATAGTGAATGCATTACCGATCGTGAAAGGGACGCGCAAGTATAACGTCCCAGGATGAACAATCACAGGAGTCAGAATGGCAAAGCGTATTCAGTTCAACCAACACGGCGGCCCAGATGTGCTGCAATGGGTCGATTTCGAATTAGCCGATCCCGCCGAGCACGAAGTGCAGGTGGAAAACAAGGCGATTGGCATTAACTACATTGATACCTACGTGCGCAGCGGTTTATATCCACAAAGTAGTTTCCCTTCCGGCTTGGGCACCGAAGCGGCCGGCGTGGTGAAGCGCGTGGGATCGGCGGTGACGCGTTTTAAGGCGGGCGATCGCGTGGTCTATTGCCAGGCCGCGCTCGGTGCGTATAGCGAAGTGCACAATGTGGCGGAAGATCGTCTGGTGATCTTGCCGGACAGCATCTCCTTTGAGCAAGGCGCGGCCTCTTTCCTTAAAGGGTTAACCGTGCAGTATCTGCTGCGCCAAACCTATAAAGTAAAAGCCGATGAAATCTTCCTGTTCCATGCCGCAGCCGGTGGCGTGGGTTTGATCGCATGCCAATGGGCCAAAGCGCTCGGCGCACATCTGATTGGCACTGTAGGTTCCGCAGAGAAAGCGAAGATTGCCAAAGATGCCGGCGCCTGGGCGACGATCAACTATCGCGAAGAGGATATTGCGAAGCGCGTCAGCGAATTGACCAACGGCGAGAAAGTGGCCGTAGTGTATGACTCGGTGGGAAAAGATACCTGGGAACCTTCGCTGGATAGCCTGCGTCGCCACGGATTAATGGTCAGCTTTGGTAATGCATCGGGTCCGGTAACCGGCGTTGATCTTGGCATTCTCAATAAGAAAGGCTCGCTGTTCGTCACTCGCCCTTCGCTGTTCGGCTACATCACCAATCGTGCAGAACTAGATGCCGCCAGCAATGAATTGTTCTCATTGATCGCCAGCCGGGCAATTCAGCTTAATGTGTCAGAGCAGCAGAAATTTGCCTTGCGTGACGCGGTGCGCGCGCATCAGGTGCTGGAGAGCCGCGCAACTCAGGGTTCCAGCCTGTTGATTCCCTGATCGCTAAATGCAAACGGGGCTTCCCGTAGGAAGCCCCTTTTTCTTTCTTTTTTATAGTTCGCGCTGGTGTAGGGACAGCGGCGATGAATTCGTTTGAAACAACGCCAATCATCCTGACAGAAAACATAAGTAAAAAATATGTTTAAATGCGGAATTATTCTAAGCAATTTCCGAGTCTGTGATCCTCACCGCAATTAACGCCAATCCCTTCTATCTAAGTCACTGATTTTTCTTTTCAGCCTGCGCAATTTTGCCTCACCTGAAGGCGTGGTAAATGCGCGATAAAGCCATACAACAGCAACGGCCAGCACCAGCCATGGCAACACTTTGATAACAATTGCCAGCAATCCGCCAAAGAACATCAAAGCGGTCGCCACCACCAATGCCGCAATCACGCCCAGCAATGAAACGCCGGTGAACAGCAGCATCAGAAAAAAGCCGATAACAAATAGAATTTCCACGAAGGCTCTCCTGTGTAAGTAACATCAGGAACATTACAAGATGCGTGCCAACTTATAAACTTGGTTAACTGTTTGAATATGTTGGATAAGGTATGAGTGAAGGCTTGAAAGGATGATGAAAAAAACTAATTTATGGCGCAGAAAAAACCATCCTGCTGGCCTTGATGTGCGCATGAATGCGCACCCTACAAAAGCCGGAACGCTCCGGCTTGCCTGACGATAATTACATCACTTCCTGCGGGATCTTATCCGCTACCAACGCTAACGCCGCTTCCAGCACGCGCACATCGGCGCCGGGTTTATGGGCGTTTTCACTTAAATAGCGACGCCACTGGCGAGCACCGGGAATGCCCTGGAACAGGCCAAGCATATGGCGCGTAACATGGCCGAGGTACATGCCTTTGGATAATTCAGCTTCAATGTACGGATACATTGAGCGCACCACTGCCACCGGATCGACACGCGGCGTATCGCGGCCAAACAGTTCGCGGTCAATCTGCGCCAGAATACCCGGATTCTGATAGGCTTCGCGCCCCATCATCACGCCATCCATATGCTGCAGATGCAGTTTAGCTTCTTCCAGGGTTTTGATGCCGCCATTAATCGCCATGGTCAACGCCGGGAAGTCGCGCTTCAATTGGTATACGCGTGGATAATCGAGCGGCGGGATCTCGCGATTCTCTTTCGGACTCAAACCGGAAAGCCAGGCTTTGCGCGCGTGGATAATAAAGGTATCGCAGCCGCCCTGTTGCGCCACGGTGCCAATAAAATCACACAGGAATTCGTAGCTGTCCTGCTCATCAATGCCGATACGGGTTTTCACCGTCACCGGAATGCTCACCACATCGCGCATCGCTTTAATGCAGTCGGCAACCAGCGCCGCATCGCCCATCAGGCAAGCTCCAAAACGGCCATTCTGTACGCGATCGGATGGACAACCCACGTTGAGGTTGATCTCATCATAGCCACGCTCTTCTGCCAGCTTTGCGCACTGCGCCAGCGCGGCGGGATCGCTACCACCCAACTGCAGCGCCAGCGGATGCTCTTCCTCGCTGTAAGCCAGATAGTCGCCTTTACCGTGGATGATCGCGCCGGTCGTCACCATTTCGGTGTATAGCAGCGTGTCGCCGCTCAACTGACGGTGGAAATAACGACAGTGACGATCGGTCCAGTCGAGCATTGGGGCGATGGAAAAACGTTGCGAGGAGAAAGTATCGGTCATGAAACGCAGTAAATCCGCAGTAAGTTAAGTGATGAGAAACTGCGCAATCATATCACAGCAAAACGGGCGGCACAGCCGCCCGTTATCAGACGGGGAATTAGAAGTTAAATCCGAGCTGCAGCATCGCACCCACGGTATTGTCTTTACCCACAGAACCGGCCAGATCAAGATGAACGGTATTGTTGAACGGTGACACACCCAAACCAGCGGTGAACACGTCAGTATCGTTCGACTTCAGATCGGCACGATAACCGGCGCGCAGCGCCAGCCAATCCAGTACACGATACTCCGCACCTACGCCAGCATACTGGCTGCTGTCTTCCGATTTGAAGCGCTTGGTTTCAGTCAGATCAACATCACCGGCCAGCGTGAACGGCCCGTTATTCCAGGAAAGCCCGGTCGTAACCAGTGGACGTATTTGGTAAGTATCGCGGTAGCCGTTCACCTCTTTGGTGTCGATATCGCGCGAGATCAGGTTTTGCCCGGTCACACCGAAGGTCCAGTTCTCACCGAAATCCGTTGCAACGCCAGCATCCACGTTGAAACCGGTATCGCTGCTGCGATAGCGGCTGTTGTTGATGTCGCTCTTGTCGTAGTTGTAGATACTCGCGGTGTAGTTATACAGCCAGGTTTTCTGCAGCTTTGGCGTCACGCCGACAGAAACCGGATGGCCAGCAATCGAGAACTCATGCGCAACTGACACGCCATAATCGGTGACCAGAGCCGCCAAGCCATTGGCGCTAGAGCGCAAGTTATCTTCATCACCTGGAACAGGAATTCTTGACCCATCGGCAACAGCGCGCAGGTAGGCAATATCGCTATCCGCTACGTTGGCGCGCACGTGCGCAGTACCGTACGCCTTAGTGATAAAGGCAAAAGGTAAGGTTTCATTTGGAACGGTGACGGCCAGGGCTACGCCCGCCGTTGCGTTGGCTTTATTGCCGCGCAGATCGCTGAGCTGGTTAGCCATATCGCCCGCGGCAGCCTTCAACTGCGGGTAACCATTGAGGTAATCGGCAAAGGTCAGGTTATCGATTACGTCCTGATAACGATCAACGGTATCAGTGATGTCATCGACGCGGTCGATCAATTTGTCTTTATCAGTAACCTGTGCACCGGCTGAAGGAAAAATGATGCTGACGTTATCTTCAGGTTGCGCTTTGGTCATCAATGCTGGGTTAGCCAGCACTGCGGAACTCCAGGTGGAAGAGGCTACGCCGGTACCGCCCATTGCGTCGTTACGCGCGTCATACCATGTACCTGCTGCCAGAGCTGAGGAAGAAAGAAATACTGCATTCAAACCAACAAGATAAGCTACTTTTTTGTGCCTGAATATTGTCTTCACCATGAGCCTGCCATCACCTTTGAAATGTCGCTGAATCACTCACCGACTGAAAGTTTAGTTAGCCGCTATTCTGAACCCTGGCTAACGCTTCATTGCTGTGAATTAAAAGGAAATAGCACTGCTATTCGCAGAATTGGATGCGTAAGCACCATTCCGCTGTGTTTTTATGCAGAAAAATTAACAGTGAGTAAATTGATACCAGAAATTACTTAAGACCTTTTGAACCATAGACGCTAACCCGGTGAGTTGCAAAGCAAAATCCGTGCAGCCGTTGCGCTGCCTGCCGGTACGCATTTTTCAGAAATGTTGATTGCAACAAAATTGATTGAAAAACAGGAAGGGTAATCGATTGATTGGTGGGAATTTTCTGTAGGAATTTAAGTAAAATAAGCAATCACAGCAGCGTAAAAATTTGTGTGATAAAATAACATCACCTGCAACCCGGAGAATGCCTATGTCAAACCTCACGCCAGAACAACTTCTTACCCAGGCTGAATCACTTTGCCTTGATCGCGGCGTGCGCCTCACCACTCAGCGCGCGGAAGTGCTGCGCTTGATGGCAGAGCAGAATGGTTCGATAAGCGCTTACGATTTGCTGGATCAGCTGCGTGTCAGTGAACCGCAAGCTAAACCGCCCACCATTTATCGCGCGCTGGATTTCCTGCTAGAACAGGGATTTATTCATCGCGTTGAGTCGAATAACAGTTATGTGGTTTGTCATCATTTTGATGAGCCGGCACATACTTCAGTGATGTTGGTGTGTGACGGTTGCGCGGCAGTGACTGAAAAACATGCTCATGGTGTGGAAAAGACCATTGCTTCGTTAGCGGATCAGGCGGGATTTTCTCTGCGTCATACTGTAATTGAGGCGCATGGCCTGTGTGAGAACTGCGCAGAAGTGGCGGCTTGCACGCATCATGAAAGCTGCGAGCATGACCATCAGGTTGAGGGGAAAAAACGGGTAAGAAAATAGAGAGGCACGTCCTTGTGCCGGGCCAATCACTACGCTAAATGATTGGCGGGTAGGAGCATCTTCCTTAAGGGGCGATTACCAGCGGTAATCTTTATTGGTGCTTTCCCAGTCCTTAACTTCTTGCTCGGCCTGGTCTTTCGCATAACCGTAGCGCTCCTGGATTTTACCGACCAACTGATCGCGTTTACCTTCGATCACCGTCATGTCGTCATCCGTAAGCTTGCCCCACTTCTCTTTAAATTTCCCTTTAAACTGCTTCCAGTTTCCGCTCGCTTCGTCTTTGTTCATAATAATCCTCCACTTCATCCTGAGTGAGATAGATACATCGCCTATCTATCTGGCAATATACCCACACAACGCGCTACTCATGTGCGCCGTATAAGGTAATTGTAGTAGCCGTTTCGCAGTTTGCAGAGAATTACAGATTAATCTGTAGGTTACGCTTCGCTTATTCAGGCGTTGAACCAGCTATCACGTTGCCAGTGACCGCGCCAGATCAGCCACAGCGTCAGTCCGCGTAGCGCCAGGAACACCGTCACTGCCAGCCATAAACCGTGATTGCCGAGCCACGGCAATGTGAGCAGCGATACACCGTAGCCGAGTGCCGCCATCACCATGCTGTTACGCATCTCACGGCCGCGCGTCGCGCCGATAAACATGCCATCCAGCAGATAACACCAAACGCCAACCAGCGGCAGAATCACCTGCCAAATCAGATAGCGATCGGCCATCTCGCGTAGCGCTTCCAGTGACGTCAGCATCGCCACAATCTGCGGACCGGTGAACGCATAAATCAGCGCAAAGATTGCTGCAACGAAGCAAGCCTGACGACAAGCCGCATGCCAAATCAGCAACAGCCGACTGCGATCTTTGGCCCCAACCGCTTCACCCGAACAGGCTTCAACCGCGTAGGCAAATCCATCCAGCGCGTATGCGGTAAAAGTGAGGAACATCAACAGTACCGCATTGACCGCCACCACATCCGGGCCAATTCGAGCACCAAGGATGGTGAGTGAGGCGAAGCAAATTTGCAGCATTAAAGAACGCAGCATAATGTCGCGATTGAGGCGGAATAGCCGCGCCGCATCGCCGCGCCAGCTACTTTTAAGCAGAGTAAAGTGGATACCGCGCATTTTCAGCACGCGCGCTACCATCCACAAACCCACGCCCAGCGTGACATATTCTGCCAGCGCGGTAGCCGCCGCCGCGCCAGCCACACCCCAATGCAGCTTTAGTACGAACAGCAGATCAAGCAGGATATTCACTAGATTGCCGATGATCAGCAACACCATCGGTGCCCGCGCATATTGGACGCCCAGCAGCCAGCCAAGAATCACCAAATTGGCTAAGGTTGCGGGCGCACTCAGCCAGCGAATCTCAATAAAGATTTTCGCCTGCTGCTGTACTTCCGGGCTGCCGCCCATCAAGGCTGCTGCCAGACTGCTTACAGGCGTTCGCAACACCATAAACAGCACGCCAAAAATTAGCGCAATCAGCAGCGGTTGCGTCAAGGCGCGCGCCAGCGCAGCTTTGTCGTTGGCGCCAAATGCCTGAGCGGTCAATCCGGTGGTGCTCATGCGCAGGAATAGCAGAAGCATAAAGATGAAGCTGGTCGCTGTTGTGCCCACGGCGACGCCCCCGAGATAAATCGGGCTATCGAGATGACCAATAACAGCGGTATCCACCACGCCCAGTAACGGGACGGTGATATTTGACAGGATCATCGGCAGCGCTAGCCGCCAGAGTGTTTTATCTGAAGAGGAAAACAGCTGCATCAGCCCATTCCGTTGTGTGCGGTAATCAGCGTAATGGCGCCAGCGTGAGCCGCAGAAAGAGTCACAGAGAAGTAAAACAGCAGACTGCGGTCAGCGCAAATTCACACCGCCGCAGTTGGGGAGGATCAGAAACTGATCAGAGCCACTCGCCGTTACGTACAATCCCGACAGCTAAACCTTCAACAGTTAGTGACTGCTCACGGGTATCAACAACAATCGGCTGGAAATCGGTGTTTTCCGGCAGCAGATGAACAATCGCGCCCTGCTTTTTCCAGCGTTTCACGGTGACTTCATCATCAATGCGTGCCACGACGACCTGCCCGTTACGCACTTCCTGCGTTTTATGCACCGCTAACAGATCGCCATCCATAATGCCGATATCTTTCATCGACATACCGCTTACACGCAGCAGGAAATCGGCACTTGGTTTAAACAGATTCGCATCCACCTGATAGTGGGCTTCAATATGTTCCTGCGCCAGCAAGGGTTCACCGGCAGCGACGCGGCCAATCAGCGGCAGCCCTTCGCTCGGTTCTTCTTCCATTAGCAAACGAATCCCGCGCGATGCGCCGGAAACAATTTCAATTACGCCTTTACGCGCCAGCGCTTTCAGATGCTCTTCAGCAGCATTGGGCGAGCGAAAACCCAGTTGCGCAGCAATTTCCGCACGCGTTGGCGGCATGCCCGTCTGGTTAATATGGTCGCGAATCAGGTCATAGACCTGTTGCTGCCGTGCAGTTAACGCTTTCATCCCGCCCCCTGGTTGTTTATACAGTCGCTGTGAGTATATACAGGTATTCGCGAAATGAAAACCGTAACAGAGGGAAAAATCAGCGGTTTGATGAATCTGGAATCCCTATCTCAAATGCGTCCAGAGCAGCGCGATCCAGACGAACACAGCCAGTAAGATAGTCAGCAATACGGCGGCCGATCCCATATCTTTAGCGCGGCCCGCGAGCGGATGTTGCTCCTGCCCGATGCGGTCGACCACCGCTTCGATAGCGCTATTAAGGATCTCAACGATGATAACCAGCACTACCGAGCCAATCATCAATATGCGGGAGATGGTATCTACATCCAGCCAGCACGCCACGAGAATGGCCACCAGCGCGGCGACAGCTTCCTGCCGAAATGCGGCTTCGTGCTGCCATGCGGCACGCAGGCCCTGCCAGGAATAACCGGCGGCTTTCACTATTCTTACTAAACCGGTGACGTTATTTGCCATGTCTATGGAACCCTTGAACTATTTTGACGTCAATGTGTGGGCAGTATGAGGCGGCAGAGCCACAGACCTTCGCTGCGCTTTCTGGTATGCTTGCCGCGCTTTGCTAACAAGAGGCTTAAAGTTGTCTATGTCAGGTTGGCGTAAACTCTATTACAAATTATTGAATTTACCACTCTCTATTTTGGTAAAAAGTAAGGTCATTCCGACCGATCCCGTCTCTGAACACGGGATCGATCCGACACGTCCGGTGATGTATGTTTTGCCTTATGATTCAAAGGCTGACTTGCTCACGCTGCGTGCTCAATGCCTGAAACATGATCTGCCCGATCCGCTGGCTCCGCTGGAGATCGATGGCACCCTGCTGCCGCGCCACGTGTTCATTCACGATGGCCCGCGCGTGATTCCCTATTTCGTGGCCAATCCCGAATCGGTGAAGCTTTTCCACGATTATCTGGATTTGCACCGCAGTAACCCGCAACTCGACGTGCAAATGCTGCCGGTCGCGGTGATGTTTGGTCGCGCTCCGGGACGTGAAACATCCGGTGAATCCACGCCGCATCTGCGCGTGCTGAATGGTGTGCAGAAGTTCTTCGCCATTTTGTGGCACGGCCGCGACAGCTTTGTACGCTTCTCGCAAACCGTTTCGCTACGCCAGATGGCGACCGAACACGGCACCGATAAGTCGATTGCGCAGAAGCTGGCTCGCGTGGCGCGTATTCACTTTGCTCGCCAACGTCTGGCTGCGGTCGGCCCGCGTCTGCCCGCACGTCAGGATCTCTTCAACAAGCTTTTACAGTCCAAAGCGATTGAAAAAGCGGTAGAAGATGAAGCGCGCAGCAAAAAGATTTCACATGAGAAAGCCCAGCAGAACGCCATCGAAATGATGGAAGAAGTGGCGGCGAACTTCTCTTACGAAGCGATTAAAGTCACTGACCGCGTGATGGGCTGGCTGTGGAGCCGCCTGTATCAGGGCATCAACGTGCATGGCGGTGAGCGCGTGCGTCAGCTGGCGCAGGATGGTCATGAGATTGTCTATGTGCCTTGCCACCGCAGCCACATGGATTATCTGCTGCTCTCCTACGTGCTTTATCATCAAGGCCTGGTGCCGCCGCACATTGCTGCGGGTATCAACCTGAACTTCTGGCCTGCCGGCCCGATTTTCCGCCGTCTGGGCGCGTTCTTTATTCGTCGTACCTTTAAGGGCAACAAACTCTACTCCACCGTGTTCCGTGAATATCTCGGCGAGCTGTTTAGCCGTGGTTACTCCGTTGAATATTTCGTGGAAGGCGGACGTTCGCGTACCGGCCGTTTGCTGGACCCGAAAACCGGCACCCTGTCGATGACGCTGCAAGCGATGCTGCGCGGCGGCAGTCGTCCTATCACCTTCGTGCCGATTTACATCGGTTACGAGCACGTGATGGAAGTGGGCACGTATGCCAAAGAGCTGCGTGGCGCTGCCAAAGAGAAAGAGAGCTTCCTGCAGATGGTGCGCGGCTTGCGTAAGCTGCGCAATCTGGGCCAGGGCTACGTTAACTTCGGCGAACCGCTGCCGTTGATGAACTACCTGAACAAAAACGTGCCGGAATGGCGTGATGCGATTGATCCTATCGAACCGCAACGCCCTGCGTGGATGACGCCTGCCGTGAATGATATCGCGGCGAAGCTGATGGTACGCATCAACGAAGCCGGTGCGGCCAACGCCATGAACCTGTGCGTGACTGCGCTGCTGGCGTCACGTCAGCGTTCACTGACCCGCGAACAGCTGATTGAGCAGTTAGAGTGCTATACACAACTCCTACGCAACGTGCCGTATTCGCCGGAAGCCACGGTGCCCGATATGAGCGCCGAAGCGCTGCTTGATCACGCCATGGGCATGAACAAGTTCGAGACCGAGCAAGACAGTATTGGCGACATCATCATTTTGCCGCGCGAGCAGGCGGTGCTGATGACCTACTATCGCAACAACATCCATCACATGCTGGTGATGCCATCCCTGATTGCCGCCATCGTGCAGCAACACCGCGAAATCAGCGAAGCAGAGCTGCTGCGTCAGGTTAGCCTGGTTTATCCGATGCTGAAGAGCGAACTGTTCCTGCGCTGGGACAACGCGGAATTGCCTGCGCTGCTCAACGCACTCTGTTCAGAGATGGCACGTCAGGGGCTGATTACCTTGCAGGATGGTCAGCTGAAAATGACACCGGCACGTCACCGTTCGCTGCAACTGTTGGCGGCGGGTATTCGTGAGACGTTACAGCGCTTCGCGATTACCTTCGCCATCCTCAGCGCGAAACCGGCCATCAACCGTGGCACGCTGGAGAAAGAGAGCCGCACGCTGGCTCAGCGTCTTTCTGTGCTGCACGGCATCAACGCGCCAGAGTTCTTTGATAAAGCGGTGTTCACTGCGCTGGTACTTACGCTGCGTGATGAAGGTTATATCAGTGACAAAGGCGATGCCGATGCTGAACGCAGCCATATGATGTGGCAGATGCTGGCGGAGCTGGTAACCAGCGATGTCCGTCTGACGATTGAGAGTGCGGTCACCCACGATTAGTACGGCAACATGAAAATATAAAGGCGCACTTCGGTGCGCCCTGCTACGTCCTCGCTATTCTCCCACGATCCCTCCTGCCTGGTGACTCATCTCGGTCGCCATGAATGGCGACCCTACGAGACTTGTAGCGATGGCGAGTCAAAATTATGCCTTGATGGTGCAGCGCGGGTGTTGAGGCGACATCCCAACTCGCTGAACGAGTGAGGGATTCCAGGGCGAGCCGCATGGATGCGGCGAGAGGTGGCGCTGAGCAGGAGCGAATCGCCACCGGTCCGTCAGGAATCGTGGACGAGTGAAGGCACCGCGCAGCGGCGAGCTGGGCTGGCGCAAGGCCCGCGAGTGCAGAGGGCGCGGCCAGGCGCTCTCTGCTCGGTCGCCGCACGGAGGTGCTGCAACTGCCTCAGCGCAAGGCGAACGAAAGTCGCTCTGCGCTTAACTGAACACCTCGGTGCGCCTAATATATTTACAGCAAATCCGCGAACGGCACGGTGCTAAGCAGAATGCCGAGAAACAGCACCATACCCACATAATTGTTATTCAGGAACGCCTGGAAGCAGGGATCGCGCTCACGCTGGGCAATCAGCTTCTGTTGATGCACAAACAAGCCAGCGGCCAGCAGCAGCGACCAGTAAAATGCGCCATTCAGATTGAGCATCATGCCCACCAGCGCCATCAGGCCAAGCGTAGCCAGCTGCAGTAAACCGATAATCAGTTTGTCGTAACGACCAAACAGAATCGCTGTCGATTTTACGCCAATCTTCAAATCATCATCACGATCAACCATCGCATACTGCGTGTCATAGGCCACCGTCCAGCAGATATTCGCCAGGAACACCAGCCAGCAGACCAAAGGTAAGGACTCACTAACTGCCGCCCATCCCATTGGAATCGCCCAGCCAAATGCCGCGCCGAGCACCACCTGCGGCAGATGCGTGTAGCGCTTCATAAACGGATAAACCCACGCCAGCGCCAGGCCGCCAAATGACAGCAAAATGGTCATGGTGTTCATGGTCAGCACCAGCATAAACGCCAGCAAACCGAGACCGGCGAACAGCAGCTTGGCCTCTTTCTCAGATACCGCGCCGCTGGCCAGCGGACGTGACGCCGTGCGCTTAACGTGACCATCGATTTTGCGGTCAGCGTAGTCATTGATGACGCAGCCTGCAGCACGCATCACGATAACGCCGAGCACAAACACCAGCAGCACCGGCAGCGGTGGAATCGCCATGCCGGAGAGCCACAATGCCCACAGAGTTGGCCACAGTAGTAACACAGTGCCGATGGGTTTATCGATACGCATCAGGCGGCAGTAAGCCTGCCATTTGGTCATGGGTAAGGTGTTTTGCACAGTGGTTTATCCTTGATCCAGCGCGCGATAGAGCGGCGACGCCGGTAAAAACAGTTCAGTTAACAGTAGCGGTTTGCCCGACAAGCGCAGGCGAGAACGGCGTCCCCATAACTCGCCAACCTGACCAGGATCGATAAAATCGCGGCTCAGGGTCGATGAAGAGAACAGATAGCGACCAAGCGGGCGCGTACCGAGCTGTTGCAGCATCTGCTCCGGGCCGTTCAGCGTGCTTTCTGGCACCACCGTGCGGCCAATCAGCCAGGGTTCACCATCACCGCACAGTACTATTTCGCGCAGCCAGAAGCGCTGATCGGCGGGCAGAAACTCCGCCTCATCCGTTATCTCATCGGCGCCTATAAACGCTTCGCGAATCAGTTCTACGGTCACTTGCTGACAATGCTGCTCGAAGCGACGCGTCATGGAGTCTTCTTCCATTAACCAGTCAAGTAACGGGGCAGAAAGCTGCGGGGAAGAGGCTGGCAGCCAGTGCAATGCGCGTAACTGGCGCAGCGCGTCATGCGACATCAGGACATCTCCGGAAAAAAAGTTGCCCTAGTTTAACGCAGAGGAGAATGCGTGGCACTGCTGGTTGTGCCACGCAATATTATTACTCGCGCTTCAGGCGGTTACTGTTGGCCAGCCACAGCGTCACCACCAGAATCAAAATCGCGGCTGAATAGTAGAGCGTATCAAACGGATTTTTATGGTCGACGATGATCAGGCGAATAATCGCCGTGATGCCGATATAGATGAAATAGCGTAGCGGGAAGTGATAACCCGACTGAAAGTACTTCACAATCAAGGCGATAAATTCAAAGTAGAGGAAATAGATAACGATGCCTTCAATCAGCAGATAGGACGACGTCTGCTCGCCAGTGCTAAACAGCACATTGGCCAGATGAATGGTTTCTTTACCGAGAAACACCACCAGAATAATGGCCAGGATGATCAGACCAATATTCAGCACCCACTGCAGTGCCAGGGAAATGTACTGCCCAACCCCTGTTTTTATTGTCATTTTTTGCGCCTCTCGCTCTCAATTACTCACTGGCGCTATCATGCTGTAGCGTGATCAAAATCACAATATTTATACTTCGACATCCACGCACAGCGCGTCGTAGCGCCAGAACTCGCAGTCGCAATCAATCACGCGCTTGTGCTGATCGCGGTTGATGCGGGTAATCAACAAGCCGGGCGTGCCGCTCGCCACATTGAGTGCGGGCGCGACACGCACCGGCAGTGGTCCCGGCAAAATGGTAAAACGTGCACCGCCGTAACGAATGCCATAGCGCTGGTCATACAGATCGGTCAGCGAGCGCGTCAGGTCTTCATCCAGCAATCCCGGAAAAAAAGCGGGATTGAGGTAATGCTCGACATACAACACGGCACGACCGTCAATACGACGCAGGCGGCGAATGCGGTAAACCTTATCGCCTTCAAGCAGTTGCAGATGACGCGCGATCGCCAATTGTGCCGGTACTTCCCGCGCCTCCAGCACTTCGGTGCTGGCAATGCGACCTTGCTCGGCGGCCATGGCATGAAAATGGCTGTGATGTGACGGGTTATAGACCAGCCGCGGCGGTGCGAGAAACCAGCCGCGACGCAATTCCCGGTAGATAATACCCTGCGCTTCCAGCAAACCCAGCGCCTCACGCAGCGTGATGCGCGTGGTGGAATATTGTTCGCTTAAGCTACGTTCGGCAGGCAAACGACCGCTGGCAAATTCACCATTTTCAATGCGTTCCCGCAGCCCTGCCGCAATCACATCCGCCGTTTTCGACAACATTTTTCAGCCTCATTTTGGGGCAAATCTGCACTATGACAGTTCGATGACTACAATGTGACAGAGTACAACCCACGCTTTAGCGCGCTGTAACCGCATGTGGATCGTCGCGCCACACCACATTTCACCACCATGGTCATAAAACCTTCATCTACTCGGGCTACATTGGCTCGGTTCTTGCTGGACTAGACCAAGAAGTCCCACAACATATACCGGGAGCAATCGAGATGAAAGCGTTTATCGCCTCTGTAGTAGCCAGTGCCGTACTGCTTGCGCTGCCTGCCGCGCAAGCCGCAGATAATGACCTCGCCGCGTTAGAAAAAGCCGCGCGCGCTGAAGGCCAGGTTAACAGCGTCGGCATGCCAGATAGCTGGGCCAACTGGAAAGATACCTGGAGTGACCTCAACAGCAAATATGGTCTAAAGCACAGTGACACCGACATGTCTTCGGCGCAGGAACTGGCAAAATTTGATGCAGAGAAAGAGAACGCCAGCGCCGATATCGGTGATGTGGGCGCAGCTTTCGGTCCGATTGCCGTGGCGAAAGGCGTGGCGCAACCCTATAAACCAACGCATTGGGACCAAATCCCGAGCTGGGCGAAAGATCAGGATGGCAACTGGATGCTGGCTTATACCGGCACCATCGCGTTCCTGGTGGATAAGCAGCAGGTTAAAGATGTGCCACACAGCTGGGCCGATCTGAAGAAAGGTAAGTATGTGGTCACTATCGGTGATGTCGGCACTGCAGCTCAGGCGGCGAACGGCGTGTTAGCGGCAAGCTACGCGTTGGGCGGTGACGAGAAGAATGTGAAACCGGCGTTGAGCTTCTTCGGCGATCTGGCGAAAGAAGGCCGCCTTGGCGTGACCGATCCGGTGATTGCCAACATCGAGAAAGGCGAAATTCAGGTGGCTGTAGTGTGGGACTTTAACGGCCTGAACTACCGCGATCAGATCGACAAAAACCGCTACGAAGTGGTGATTCCATCTGATGGTTCCGTGACGTCTGGCTACAGCACCATTATCAACAAATACGCCAAACATCCAAACGCCGCCAAGCTGGCGCGTGAATACATCTTGTCTGATGAAGGTCAGATCAATCTGGCGAAAGGTTATGCGCGTCCGATTCGTGCCGAGCACTTGAAGCTGCCAGCCGACGTGCAGGCCAAGCTGCTGCCGCAGTCTGAGTATAAAAATGCTCGTCCAATCAAAGACCAGGCTGCGTGGGATAAAACCTCGAAAATGCTGCCGCGTTTGTGGCAAGAGAACGTCATCATCAATATGAAGCAGTAAGGAGCGAGGGATGAAAACGATCCTGGTGGTGTTGGATGGGCTGAGTAATCAGGTGGCGCAACACGCAATGGGCTATCTGTTTGCCGAATGCGCGCAGGGCAACGGCCAATATTACACGCTGACCTGCGAACTGCCTTCGCTGTCGCGCCCGCTGTACGAATGCATTCTCACCGGCATTCCACCGGTGCGCAGCGGCATTATTCATAACGGCGTCAGCCGCTTGAGTAATCAGCGCAGCATCTTCCATTACGCGCGTGCCGCCGGTCTCACCACCGCTGCGGCCGCCTATCACTGGGTGAGTGAACTCTATAACCAATCCCCGTTCAACGCGGCGCGCGACCGCCACACGGTCGCGCCTGATCTGCCCATTCAGTATGGCCACTTTTACTGGGACGACGGTTATCCGGATTCCCACCTGTTTGAAGACGCAGAAAGCCTGCGCCTGCGGCACGATCCTGATTTCCTGCTGATCCACCCGATGAACATTGACGATGCCGGACACAAGCACAGCTTGTCATCGCCGCAGTATCGCAACCGCGCGCGCATGGCCGATGGTTATCTGTCGCAATGGATGCCGGGCTGGCTGGCGGCCGGTTATCAGGTGATTGTCACCGCCGATCACGGCATGAACGATGACCGCTCGCACGGTGGCATTTTGCCGGAAGAGACGCAGGTGCCGCTGTTCGTGTTTGGCAAAGGCTTCTCGCTGCAGCCGGAGCTCAAGCCGCAGCAAACCGAACTGTGCGGCATCGTGTGCACCTTGCTCGGCGTCGAACATGACAAACCGGTCTGTCACGCGTTACTGGCGGAGCCGCAGTAATGAAGGGCAAAACGCTCGCTGCGCTGTTGCTGCTGCCGTTTGCGCTGTTTTGGGTGGCATTTCAGCTCGCGCCGCTGTTGTGGATTGCCATCAACAGCTTCTGGAGCGACATCAATGAGCGCTGGGGCTTCGATAACTACAGCGACATCCTCACCTCGCCGTTCTATTTGCAGGCATTTCGCCTGTCGCTGGATATCTCCATCTGGTCGAGTATTTACGGATTGCTGATCTCGCTGGTTGCCGGATATTCGCTGCATCGCCTCGGCAGCGGCCGTTTTCAGCGCTTTTTGATGTCATTTACCAACATGACCAGCAACTTTGCTGGTGTGCCGCTGGCGTTTGCCTTTGTGATTCTGCTCGGACTGAACGGTTGTCTGACGCTGCTGCTGCGCCATTACGGCGTGCTGGAGGGCTTCAAGCTGTTCTCACGTGACGGCATGGTGCTGGTTTACACCTGGTTCCAAATCCCGCTCGGCATTTTGCTGCTCTATCCTGCGTTTGATGGCCTGCGTCAGGATTGGCAAGAGTCCGCCGCGCTGCTGGGTGCAGGCCGCTGGCGCTATTGGTGGCACATCGGTTTGCCGATTCTGTTCCCGGCGCTGCTCGGAACCTTCGTGATTCTGCTCGCCAATGCGCTCGGCGCTTACGCCACCATTTACGCGCTCACCACCGGCAACTTTAACGTGGTGCCGGTGCGCATTGCTGCGCTGGTATCTGGCGATATCTCACTTGATCCCAATACTGGCGGCGCGCTGGCGATGCTGCTGGTGCTGATTATGGCGCTGATTACCGTGGTGCAGCAGTATCTGGTGCGCCGCAGCTATCTCAACGCCAAACCTTCCTGAGGAGCCAACCTTGTCGCGCGCGGAAAAAATTTACCATCGCCTGATTGTCTGGCTTTTGCTGTGTATTTTAGCCGCACCGCTGCTGGCGACGCTGCTGTACGGCATCTCCACCAGCTGGAGCGATACCATTCTGCCGCAGGGCTTTACGCTGAAGTGGCTCACCGCATTATGGAGCGATCCGCGATTCCTCACCGCGCTCGGTCATTCGCTGCTGGTTTGCTTCGGTGCGCTGCTGTTCTCGCTGGTGCTGGTGCTGCCTGCCATGTTTGTGATCGCTTACTACTATCCGAAACTGGATGCGGTAATGAACGTGCTGATCCTGATGCCATTCGCCGTGCCGCCGGTGGTTTCGTCGGTCGGCCTGCTGCAGCTTTATTCGTCGTCGCCGCTGATGCTGACCGGCACACCGTGGATTTTGATCGGCTGCTACTTCACCATCGCCTTGCCGTTTATCTATCGCGCCATCTCCAACAATATGCAGGCCATCAATTTGAAAGAGCTGATTGATGCCGCCCAGCTGCTCGGTGCCAGCACCTGGCAAGCGGCGCTGTTTGTGGTGCTGCCGAACCTGCGCAAAGGCGTGTTTATCGCGGTGCTGCTCTCCTTCTCCTTCCTGATTGGCGAGTTTGTCTTCGCCAATATGCTGGTCGGCACCCGCTATGAAACCTTGCAGGTTTATCTGTTTAACATGCGCAACGGCAGCGGCCACTTTACCAGCGCGCTGGTGATCTCCTATTTTGCCGTCGTCCTGCTGGTCACCTGGCTGGCGAATGCCCTCAATCCTGAACGAGGCTGACCATGAGTTATTTGAGCGTCACCCAGTTGAATAAAAGCTATGGCCCAACCGCCATTTTTGAAAATATCGATTTCAGCGCCGAAGAAGGCGAATTTGTCACGCTGCTCGGCCCCAGCGGCTGCGGCAAATCCACGCTACTGCGCTGCATTGCCGGATTGACCGAAGTCGATAGCGGCAAAGTATTGCTGCAAGGTCAGGATATCGTGCCGCTGCCACCGCAGAAGCGCACCATCGGCATGGTGTTTCAGAGCTACGCGCTATTCCCCAACATGACGGTTGAGAAGAACGTGGCGTTTGGCCTGAAGATGCAGAAACTGGCCAGCGGCGAGATTCAAAAACGCGTGATGGAAGTGCTGGCGCTGGTGGAACTCACCGAGTTCGCGCGGCGTTATCCGCATCAGCTCTCTGGCGGACAGTGTCAGCGCGTGGCGCTGGCGCGTTCGCTGGTGACGCGTCCACGCTTGCTGCTGCTGGATGAACCGCTGTCGGCGCTGGATGCGCGCATTCGTCGCCATCTGCGCGAGCAAATCCGCCATATTCAGCGCGAGCTGAAGCTCACCACCTTGTTCGTTACCCACGATCAGGAAGAGGCGCTGACCATGTCCGATCGCATCGTGTTGATGAACCGGGGCAAGATCGTGCAGAACGGCAACGCGGAAATGCTCTATACCCAACCGGCCGATCTGTTTGCCGCTGGCTTTATTGGCAACTACAACCTGTTGAGCGCGGAACAGGCAACGCAGCTGACCGGACAAACTTTCAGCGGCCAGGTAGCGATTCGCCCCGAGTCAATCCAGCTATGCGCGCCGCAGGCTGGCATTCCCGCCACCATCCTCAGCCACAGCTTGCTTGGTAACGTGATTCGCTATCGGGTGCGCGCGCAAAACGTGGAGCTCTCGATTGATGTACTCAATCGCAGCGTGGCAGATTTGCATCCCGCTGGCATGCAGATTGGGCTACAGTTAGAGATGTCGACGTTGCGCCAGGTTGCTTAATTTAAACGAAAAAAGGCGACACAACGCGGCGAAGGTTTTACCGGTTGTGCTCACCGTCAGGCTGGCAATCGGTGCTGTTTGAGCCTGACGGATGAGGAGCCTCTATACGTGTTAACTCTGCTTAATCTTCTCTCTGCCGTTGCGCTGCTGGTGTGGGGCACACACATTGTGCGAACCGGCATCATGCGCGTTTACGGTGCCGATCTGCGTCGCGTACTCAGCCGCAGCGTCGAAAAAAAACCGATGGCGTTTCTTGCCGGCATTGGCGTTACGGCGCTGGTGCAGAGCAGTAACGCCACCACGCTGCTGGTTACCTCCTTTGTTGCGCAGAATCTGGTGAGCCTGACGCCCGCATTGGTGGTGGTATTGGGCGCGGATGTCGGGACCGCGATCATGGCGCGTATCCTGACTTTCGATCTGTCGTGGCTGTCGCCGCTGTTTATCTTCTTTGGCGTGGTGTTCTTCCTGAGCCGCAAGCAAACGCGCGTTGGGCAGCTGGGCCGCGCCAGCATTGGGCTCGGACTGATTCTGCTGGCGCTGCAGCTGATTGTGGCGGCGGCCAAACCGATCACCCAGGCGGCGGGCGTTCAGGTGCTGTTCTCAACGCTGACCGGCGATGTGATGCTCGATGCGTTGATTGGCGCGGTGTTCGCCATCATCAGTTACTCCAGCCTCGCAGCGGTACTGATTACCGCCACGCTGACCGCCACCGGCGTGATCTCCTTCAAAGTGGCGCTCTGTCTGGTGATTGGTGCCAACCTCGGTAGCGGCTTGCTGGCGATGATCAACGCCAGCGGCTCCAACGCGGCGGGCAAACGCGTCGCGCTCGGCAGCCTGCTGTTTAAGCTAATTGGCAGCATCGCAATTTTGCCGTTCGTCAATGTTGTCGCCGACGTGCTGGATAAAATGCCGGTCAACGATGAAGAGTTGGTGATCTTCTTCCACGTGTTTTACAACCTGATCCGCTGCTTAGTCATGGTGCCGTTTGCCGATCCAATGGCGCGCCTGTGCCGCCGTATGATCGCCGATGATCCTGAGAACGAAACGCACCTGAAACCGAAACACCTCGACAGCAGCGCACTCGATACACCCGCGTTAGCGCTGGCTAATGCCTCACGCGAGACGCTGCGCATCGGCGATGTGGTCGAGCAGATGATTGAGTCATTCAATAAAGTGGTGCACGGCGACCTGCGCGAAGAGCGCGCGGTGCGGCGGCTGGATGATGATGTTGATGTACTCTACACCGCGATCAAACTCTATCTGGCGCGTATGCCAAAAGAGGATTTGCCGGAGGATGATTCACGCCGCTGGGCGGAGATCATTGAGATGGCGCTCAACCTGGAACAGGCGGGCGACATTATCGAACGCATGTGTGCCGACGTGGCGGATAAGTCGCTGACCGCGCGCCGCGCCTTCTCAGCGGAGGGATTGGAGGAGCTTCAAACCTTGCAGGAGCAGGTGCTGTATAACCTGCGGCTGAGTTTGTCGGTGTTTCTGTCGCACGATGTCACCAGCGCCAAGCGCCTGCGCCGCTCCAAGCATCGCTTCCGCATCCTGATTCGCCGTTTCTCACACGCGCATGTTGAGCGTTTGCATCTGCAGAACGTGCAAAGCATCGAAACCAGCTCGCTGCACCTTGGCTTGCTGGGCGATATGAAGCGTTTGAATTCGCTGTTCTGCGCCGTGGCGTACACGGTTTTGGATCAGCCGGATGACGAGCGGGAAGAGGATTAAATGTCGTTTCGTAGGGTCGCCATTGATGGCGACCACACAAAATTTACGACAACAAACTAAACGCAATCATGCCAACAATCGCGCCGGTGGTGCCCAGAATGGTTTCCATCAGCGTCCATGTCTTCAGCGTTTCGGCTTCGGTGGCGCCGGTAAAGCGGCCAAACAGCCAGAAACCGGCATCATTCACGTGACTGATAATGATCGAGCCGCCGCCGATACAGATCGACAGCGCAGCCAGCTGCGCGCCGCTGTAGTGCAGCGGTTCAATCACCGGCATCACTAAACCAACGGTAGTTAAACACGCCACGGTGGCCGAACCCTGAATCACGCGAATCGCGCCAGAAAGGATGAAGCACGCCAGCGCAATCGGCATGCCCGCGCCGGTCAACGCATGTCCTAACACCGGGCCAACGCCCGAATCCACCAGCACCTGCTTAAACACGCCGCCCGCACCAATCACCAGCAGAATAATGCCCGCCGGTTGCAGCGCGCTGCCGCACACCTGCATCACCTTCTCTTTATCCATGCCCTGACGATACGCCAGGCCATAAATCGCCACCAGACAGGCCAGCAGAATCGCGGTGAACGGATGGCCGATAAACTCCAGCCACTCATACAGATGAGAGCCCGGCGTGGTGAAGCGTGCGCCGATGGTTTTCAGGCCCACCAGCAGCAGCGGGAACAGAATCAGCGCCAGGCTAAAGCCAAACGACGGCAGTTTGCCCTCTTCCACTTCCGGCTGATGATCTTCCGGTGGCGCGCTAAAGCTAACGTGACGCGCGATAAAATTACCAAATAGCGGACCGGCAATCAGCATGCCCGGAATCGCGGCGCACAGGCCCAGCAGAATCATCCAGCCAAAATCGGCGTGCATCTGCGCAGCCAGCAGCATCGGCGCGGGACCCGGCAGCAGGAACGCGGCAGAAGCGGCAACACCGGCAAACAGCGGGATCACCAGCTTGACTAAATTGCCTTTGGTACGACGCGCTACGGCGAACGCAATGCTGATCAGCAACACCACCGCCACTTCAAAGAACAGCGGCAATGCACAGACCAATCCGGCGACGCCCATCGCATAGTGCGCGCGGCTTTCACCAAAGGTTTTCAACATGCGGATGGCGATCTGATCGACGGCGCCGGTTTCATGCAGGATCTTGCCGAACATCGCGCCCAACGCCACCACAATGGCGAGAAAGCCGAGCGTTCCGCCCATGCCTTTTTCCATGGTTTCAGCGATCTTATCGAGCGGCATGCCAGAGAACAGACCGGCACCAATAGAGACTAACATCAGGGCAACAAAGGCGTGCATACGCGCTTTCATCACCAAAAACAGCAGCAGCAGGACAGAGCCTGCTGCGGTTAACACTAGCGTTGCGGTACTCATGACTAACCCTTGTTGATTGCACCCTCAATGGTCGCAACCGTGGCCGCAACTACCTCATCCAGTGAATGATTGATATCAACCACCAGTACATCGGGCTCATCCGCGCCGGGTTCCTGCAGCGTGGCGAACTGCGTCACCAGCATCTGCGGTTTGAAGAAGTGGCCTTTACGCGCTTTCAGGCGGGATTCGATGGTTTCGAAGTCGCCCTGCAAATAGATAAATTTCAGGTTCTCGTTGCCCTGACGCAGGATGTCGCGATAGGACTTTTTCAGCGCCGAACAGACGATGATGGAGATCTCCTGCGTGCGCTGCATAGCAAACGCCGCATCATTCAGCGCACGCAGCCACGGCTGGCGATCGTTGTCGTCCAGCGGATGACCGTCGGCCATTTTCATGATGTTGCTGCGCGGATGGAGGAAATCCCCATCGAGGAACGCAGTGTTTAACTGATGAGAGACCTGATTGGCGACGGCAGATTTTCCGCTGCCGGAAACGCCCATCAGGATAAAGACGTGGTGCGATGGAGATGGCGTTGTCATTGTTTTGCGCTCCGGCAGTGAATTCTGCCCAATGTTACCGATAACAAATCGAGTTGCCATTGTCAGAGCCCACTGAAAGGCTGGCAACCCTTCTCAGGCGGAAAAGCACGAAAGTGTGAACTGACTCAAAAAATCGCCAAAATCAGATGCTGTCACCTTCGGAGATTTCAAAGCCAACATCCAGCGGTTGTGTCATCGTGCGATCGCCGCCAATACGCGCCAGCAGCATCGCTGCCGATTCGCGTCCCATACGCTCGCGCGGCGTTAACACCGTGGCGAGGCGCGGATTCACCACTTGCGTGATGTCGTGGCCGTGGAATCCGGCAATCGCCATCTGCTCCGGCACGCGCAATCCCTGACGCTGGCACTCAAACATCGCGCCCACCGCCAGGTCATCGTTGGTACAAAACAGGCTGTCGGTTTCGGGATAACGCTTTTGCGCTTCGCACAGCAGTTGCGCGCCGGCGCTGAACGAGGAGGCATCCTCCATCATCACGCTATGTGGCGTGAGCCCCGCTTCACGCATCGCCTTCTCGTAGCCCTGTTGCTTCTGCAAGGTACGTTCATCAAGGCGCGCACCGAGATAGACGGTGTGGCGATGGCCTTTTTTCAGAATAGCATGCGTCATCTGCCGCGCGGCTTCGACGTTATCGAAGCCCACCGCCATATCGAGGCAAGGCGTTACCGAATCCATCATCTCAATCACCGGAATGCCCGCCACTTCCAGCATGCGCAGCGTGCCTGGCGTATGGGTGCGTTCGGTGAGGATCACGCCATCGATGTTCCAGCCGAGCAGCGAGCGCAGCTGCAATTCCTCTTTCTGCGCGTTATAGCCAAAGTGCGCCACCAGCGTTTGATAACCCGCTTCGTCGGTAACGGCTTCGATCCCGCGCAAAACGTCGGCGAAAACCTGGTTAGTCAGCGAAGGCAGCAGCACGCCGATGGCGCGGCTGGTGGCGTTAGAGAGCATATCGGGCGCGCGATTGGGGATGTAACCGAGCTCATCCAGCGCCACGGCGATCTTATCGCGCAGCGCCACCGAGACCTGATCCGGGTTGCGCAGGTAGCGGCTGACGGTCATTTTTGTGATGCCGACGCGATCGGCAACGTCCTGTAATACCGGTCTTTTCTTCTTCATCGTATGCGCCTGAGATCGGAGATAACCCGAGTTTATCATTTTTTGTCAGGTTAAGGTTTTGCGGGAAATCGGTCGCCATTAATGGCGACCTTACGGTTATACGGCGGGGGTTTTGTAGGGTGCACATTCATGCGCACCAGGCTTCTCGTTACTTCCGAGAATGGTCTTGTAGCTAACCAGGAAGAGAACAAAGAGCATCGGCAGTCCTGCACATTAGACTAAATGACAAAACAAGGATCATTATGACGGACCATTCTTCTACACCAGCCAAACGCCCGATTGAGCGTTTTCTCAATACCGTTGAGTGGCTAGGAAACTTATTACCGCATCCGATTACGCTCTTCGCGTTGTTTGCATTATTCATCATCGTCGCCTCCGCGATTGCTGCCGCCTTCGGCGTCAGCGTGATCGATCCGCGCCCGGTTGGTGCGGCAGGCCGTGCACCGGATGGTGTGATTCACGTGGTTAGCCTGATGAGTGCCGATGGTTTGCAACGCATCGTCAGCCATCTGGTCACCAACTTCACCGGCTTTGCGCCGCTCGGCACCGTGCTGGTTGCGCTGCTCGGCGTGGGAATTGCCGAGCATTCAGGGCTGCTCTCGGCGGCGATGCGCGCGCTGGTGTTTAACGCTCCGAAAAAGCTCATCACTTTCACCATCGTCTTCGCCGGTATCGTATCCAATACCGCTTCTGAGTTGGGCTATGTGGTGCTGATTCCGTTGGCGGCGATGATTTTCCACTCATTGGGACGTCATCCACTGGCGGGCCTGGCGGCGGCGTTTGCCGGTGTTTCCGGCGGCTACAGCGCCAACTTGCTGCTCGGCACCATTGATCCGCTGCTGTCTGGCATTACCCAAAGCGCTGCACAGATTATCGATCCTAACTACCATGTTGGCCCGGAAGTGAACTGGTACTTCATGTTTGTCAGTACCTTCGTGATTTCCATTCTTGGCACCTGGATCACTAACAGCATTGTCGAACCCAAACTGGGCAAGTATCAGGACAGCGAAGGCGAGGCGGTGCGTGGCGATATGGGCGCGCTATCGGCAGAAGAACGTCGCGCGCTGAAAGGCGCGGGTTGGGCGGTTCTCGGCGTTACGCTGCTGCTGATTCTGACCGTGATTCCAGGCTATGGCGTGTTGCTCAACCCGAAAACCGGCACGCTGGCGGGCTCGCCATTCCTGAAAGGCATTGTGGTGTTTATCTTTGTCTTCTTCGCCATTCCCGGCATGGTGTATGGCCGCATGATTGGCAATATGCGCAACGATCGCGACGTGATCAACGCCATGTCTGCCAGCATGAGCAGCATGGGCATGTACATCGTACTGGTGTTCTTTGCTGCGCAGTTCGTGGCGTTCTTTAACTGGAGCAACTTCGGCACCGTGGTGGCGGTGAAAGGCGCCAATCTGCTGGCGTCACTGGATATGGGCGCGCCGCTGCTGTTTGTCTGCTTCATCATGATCTGCGGCTTTATCAACCTGATGATTGGCTCCGCCTCGGCGCAATGGGCGGTTACCGCCCCGATTTTCGTACCGATGTTAATGCTGGTCGGCTTTGCGCCGGAAGTGATTCAGGCGGCTTATCGCATTGGTGATTCGGTAACCAACGTGATTACGCCAATGATGAGTTACTTTGGTCTGATTATGGCGGTGGCGGCGCGCTATCGTCGCGACATGGGCATCGGAACGCTGGTGGCGATGATGTTGCCTTATTCTGTGGTGTTTATGATTGGCTGGACGCTGCTGTTTGTACTGTGGGTGTTTGTCTTCAATCTGCCGGTCGGGCCCGGTGCAGCAACCTGGTACACAATGTAAAAGGTAAAAAAAAAGCCAGCACCCGAGCTGGCTAAATAATACTTGGAAGCAATGTGAGCAATGTCGTGCTTACCCGGTTGTCAGGAGACGTTTCCGAGCTCGCATGACAATAATAATCATTATCATTCGCGTCTGTAAAGTATTTTTGCGGATTATTTTGCGTTGACGAACGATGTGAATTCCTTGATGTTAAAGGGGATTTATTCCATTTTGCACAAGGAGCGCTCTATGAGTCAGATCGTCATTCGTCACGCCATTCCCGAAGATGCCGCCGCTTTAACGCGTATGTATAGCCAGCCTGAACCGCAGGCCAGCACGCTGCATCTGCCGTTTCAATCGCCGACGCTGTGGCAGGAACGCCTCAGCAATCCGCGTCCGGGTGTACAGATGCTAGTGGCGTGTATTGACGATCAGATTGCCGGACAACTCACTCTTGAAGTGCTGTCGGTGCCGCGCCGTCGCCACACGGCGACGTTCGGCATGGGCGTCGATTCTGCCTTTCATCGGCGCGGCGTGGGTAAAGCGCTGATGTCAGCAATGATTGATTTGTGCGACAACTGGCTGCAGGTAACGCGCATTGAACTGACGGTATTCGCCGATAACCACAAAGCGCTTGGCTTGTATCAGCAGTTTGGCTTTGAGATTGAAGGCACCGCGCGTCGACACGCGATGCGCGACGGCGAAATGGTGGATACGCATTATATGGCGCGCTTGAAAGGTTAATGTGAATTCGCCGGTTGCTTGTAGGGTGCGCATTAATGCGCACCTGGAAATCAGGTCGCCATGAATGGCGACCCTACAAGTGATTAGTAACCTGCGCTCAAATCATCCACCGAGCGCGGATCCGATGCGCCATAGCGCGTGCCATCCGGCCCAATCATAATGCTCTGCGTGCTGCCCATTGCCGGCATCACTTTCACATGCTGGCCTTTGGCTTCCAGCAGGCGCAGCGTATCCGGGCTGAAGCCTTTTTCCACGCGCAGCTGATCGGGCAACCATTGATGATGGAAGCGCGGTGCGTTGGTCGCTTCCGCAACGTTCATACCAAAATCGATGCTGTTCACCACCATTTGCAGCACGGTGGTGATAATGCGGCTGCCGCCTGGGCTGCCGGTCACCAGCCAGGTTTTACCGTCTTTTGCCACGATGGTGGGCGACATCGATGATAGAGGACGTTTGGCCGGTTGCACCGCATTCGCCTCGCCGCCGACTAAGCCGTAGACGTTGGGCGTGCCCGGTTTGGCGGAGAAATCATCCATTTCATTGTTCATCAAGATGCCGCTTTGTCCGGCAACAATGCCGCTGCCGAAGTAGGTATTCAACGTATAGGTCACTGCCACCGCGTTGCCATCTTTATCCACCACCGAGAAGTGCGTGGTTTGATTGCTTTCATACGGCGCCAGTTTGCCCGGCTTGATCTCGCTGGATGGACGCGCTTTGTTGACGTCAATCTGCTGCGCCAGGGTTTTGGCGTAGGCTTTGCTGGTCAGCGCCTGCTGCGGCACTTTAACGAAGTCAGGATCGCCAAGGTATTCCGAACGGTCGGCATACGCGTATTTTTCCGCTTCCGCCATCACCTGCATGGCATCGGCGCTGCCAAAGCCAAATTTCGCGAGGTCGAAGTTTTCCAGGATATTGAGGATCTGCACGATGTGAATCCCGCCGGAGGATGGCGGCGGCATGGAGAACACTTCGTAGCCGCGATAGGTGCCGCTCACCGGTTTGCGTTCTACCGCGCGATAAGCCGCCAGATCCGGCTTGCCGATCAGGCCGCCGTGCTGCGCCATTTCACCGGCAATTTCATCGGCGATTTTGCCCTTATAGAACGCATCCGGACCTTGCTGGGCGATCAGCTGCAGGCTATGTGCGAGGTTTTTCTGCACCAGACGTTCGCCCTTTTGGTACGGCTTACCGTCGGCTTTGTAGAAAATCGCGCGGCTGTTGTCGTGGTTGATCAACGTCTCTTTGCCGTAGGTGGCGAGATCGTCGGCCAGCGCATCGTTCACCACGATGCCGTCGCGCGCCAGTTTAATGGCGGGCGCCAGTAATTTGCTCAGCGGCAAGGTACCGTATTTCTGTGCCGCCAGCGCAAAACCGGCCACGGTGCCCGGCGTGCCTGAAGCTAAGTGAGAAGTGAGTGACAACTTACTATCAGCATTGCCCTGCTTATCGAGAAACATATCGCGTGATGCGCGCGCCGGTGCCATTTCGCGGAAGTCGATGGCGGTGGTACGTCCGGATGCGGTACGCAGCAGCATAAAGCCCCCGCCGCCGAGGTTACCGGCCTGCGGATGCGTCACCGCCAGCGCGAAACCGACCGCAACGGCGGCATCCACTGCGTTACCGCCCTGCTTGAGAATATCGACGCCAACTTCCGTCGCCATCGCATCCACCGATGCCACCATGCCATGTTTGGCTTTTACCGGGTGAAAGGTATCGCTATCAACGCCATACGAAACCGGCGGCGCGTTGGCGGGCGCGGCTTGTGCACCCTGCACCACGGTAAAACTCATCAATAATGCCCAGCCGAACTGCCGCACGTTGCCCTGTATCCTCATCCTGCCACCACCCTTTTAAAGTTATTTATACCCTTCATACTTCAAGGTGCAGATGCGTTGGCTGCTCTCGTTCACCCGAATCACTTACTTGTGTAAGCTCATCGGGACTCTCTCGTTTGCCGCCTTCCTGCGCCTTGAATTATTTTGGGTATCCATTTGTTATTTATTGATGCAAGTGTTTGCAAACACTGTAAAAAGCGTAGCAGTAAAGCCAAATTAGGTGCACTCCTGGTTCAGGAGTTTGTGATATTGCATAAACTTATGGCTGCAGCGCGTGTCGCCACATTGGCAGCATCAGCACAAAGCAGGCTGCATTAATGGAGGAAGACCATGAACAAATGGCTAATTATGATCGCAGCATTGCTGCCGTTAAGCAGCATGGCAAATACGTTGAACAGCACCAACGACCCGAACAAACCCGGCTATAACCCGAGCCAGCAGCGGATGCAGTCGCAGATGCAGAGTCAGCAGCAACAGCAGAAGCTCAAGTTACTGCAGAGTCAGCAGCAGCAAAGTCAGGATGTACAGCGCAAGGTGCAGGAACAGCGGGATAGCGCCCAGCAGCGCGTGATTCAGTCGCAGCCGGGCCAGAATCAGCAGCAGAACTAACGGAAGTCGGGCCCGATAATATCGATGCGGTCGGTGCAGATAGCATCGACGCCCCAACCTAACAGCTCGCGCGCCCGCGCGGGCTGATTCACGGTATACACCAGAATATGCAGACCGGCCGCTTTTAGCTGCGCGGTGCGTTCGGCGTCGAGTAATTTGTGGTTCAAATGGATCGACACGCAATCCAGACGCGAAGTCAGCGCCTGCCAATCGTCGTGCCACTCATCCAGCAGCAAACCGCGCGGCAGTTCCGGCACCGCTTCCATTGCCGCTTCCAGCGCGGCGTAAGAAAACGAGGAGAGCAGCGGCGCGGTTTGTCCTTGCCACAGTTCGCGTGCGGCCAGCGCCACATTGCGGCCGGTTTCCACATCCTGTCCAGTGGTGGGTTTGATCTCGATGTTCGCCATCATCTGATGCTGGCGGCAACGCTCGGCCACTTCGCTCAGCAGCGCCAGCGGTTCGCCTTCGTAATCGCGGCTAAACCAGCCGCCGGCATCCAGCTGTGACAGCTTATGCCACGACAGCGCGCCCGCCACGCCCCAACCGTTGCTGGTGCGATCCAGCGTGTCGTCATGCAGCAGGAAAATCTGCTTATCTTCCGACAACTTGGCATCAAACTCGATCATGGTGTGACCGTGCTGCGCGCCGACATCAATCGCCGCGAGGGTATTTTCCGGAGCCAGTTTGCCGCCGCCGCGATGCGCGACAATGTGCGGATAAGGCCAGTTGTGTTGACTCATTCCAGACGCTTTCCATAGGTTGAATCGAAGAAGTGTAACGCATCTGACGGCAGATGCAGCCACAAGGTGCTGCCCGCCTGCGGGCGCTCGCTGTGCGGCAAACGTACCACCATGCGCGCATTACCGATGCGGCCGTGCGCCAGATTATCCGCGCCGAGCATCTCCAGCGTCTCTACCACCAGCGGAATGCCGCCCGCGTCGCGGCTGCTGAGTTTGATGTGCTCGGGACGGATGCCGAGCGTTAGCGGGCGATTGGCCCATTTGGCTTTGCTCTCGCCCAGCAGCAAGCTGTTGAGCGCATCCAGCGTGAAACGCGTGCCGTCGCTGCTGATTTGTCCCGGCAGTAAATTCATGGCGGGCGCGCCGATAAACGAGGCAACAAACTGGCTGGCCGGACGCTCGTACACTTCCACCGGCGTGCCGACCTGCTCTACCACGCCTTTGTTCATTACCATCACGCGCTGCGCCAGCGTCATCGCTTCCACCTGATCGTGCGTCACGTAAATGCTGGTGGTTTTCAGGCGGCGATGCAGCTGTTGCAGCTCAAGGCGCATCTGCACGCGCAGGCGCGCATCCAGATTCGACAGCGGCTCATCAAACAGGAAGACCGCCGGTTCACGCACGATAGCGCGCCCCATCGCCACGCGCTGACGCTGTCCGCCCGACAACTCGCGCGGGCGGCGATGCAGCAGATGATCCAGTTCGAGGCTGCGTGCCGCTTCCATTACGCGTTGATCGATCTGCACTTTGCCCATGCCGCGAATTTTCAGGCCATACGCCATGTTTTCGCCCACCGTCATATGCGGATAGAGCGCGTAGTTCTGGAACACCATGGCGATGCCACGATCTTTCGGTTCCATGTTGGTGACGCGTTTGTCGTCGATATAGATATCACCCGACGATACGCGCTCAAGGCCCGCCACCATGCGCAGCAGCGTCGATTTACCGCAGCCGGAAGGGCCGACCATCACCATAAATTCGCCATCGTTAATGGTGATATTCAGTGGCTGAATGATCTGATTTTTGCCGTCATACGATTTGGTAACGGTCTGAAGGGTTACGCCTGCCATTTATTTATCACTCTCTACCAGGCCACGCACAAACGCACGTTGCATCACGAGTACCACCACCACCGGTGGAATCAGGGTTAATAACATTGCCGCCATCACTTCATTCCACTGCGTCGGGCCGCCGCTGCTGTTGATCATGCTTTTCACTCCGGCGACAGCGGTGCTGAGGCTGGCATCGTTGATGATCAGCAGCGGCCACAGATACTGGTTCCAGCCGTAGATAAAGGTGATCACGAAGAGCGCGGCGAGATTGGTTTTGGACAGCGGTAGCACGATGTCCCAGAAGAAGCGCATCGGGCTGGCACCGTCGATACGTGCCGCTTCAATTAGCTCGTCCGGCAGCGACATAAAGAACTGACGGAACAGGAAAGTGGCGGTAGCCGACGCCATCAGCGGCAGCGTTAAGCCGCTGTAGCTGTCGAGCATATTCAGCGTCGAAATCACTTCCACCGTGGGGAAAATACGTACTTCCACCGGCAGCATCAGGGTGATGAAAATCAGCCAGAAAAACAGCGAGCGCAGCGGGAAGCGGAACCACACCAGCGCGAAGGCGGAGAGCATCGAGACGCTGATTTTGCCGATGGTGATGCCGAGCGCCATCAGCAGGCTGTTGAGCATCATCATGCCAAATGCCGGGCCGCTGCCATTCACGCCGTGCGTCCAGATGCGCGAGATGTTCTCCCACAAATGCGTGCCCGGCAGCAGCGTCATCGGCACCTGATACACCGCTTCGTTATCCAGCGTTGCCGCGACAAAAGCGATGTAGAGCGGGAACAGAATGGTCAGCA
Organism: Enterobacter sp. Sphag1F; assembly: GCF_014193275.1. Classification (NCBI taxonomy): domain Bacteria; kingdom Pseudomonadati; phylum Pseudomonadota; class Gammaproteobacteria; order Enterobacterales; family Enterobacteriaceae; genus Enterobacter; species Enterobacter sp. Sphag1F. The sequence goes on from NZ_JACHZD010000003.1 coordinate 550,855, forward strand.
CACCCAGCACCAGCAAGGTATGGCTGAAGATATCCAGCCCGCGTCGATTCTCAATCATTGGTATTGCACCTTACGCTCGACAAAGCGGAATTGCAGGATAGTCAGGCCAATCACCAGCAGCATCAGCACCACCGATTGCGCGGCGGAGGAAGAGAGATCCAGCCCGGTGAAGCCTTCGCGATAAATTTTGTAGATCAGCGTGGTGGTGGCCTGAACCGGACCACCGCCGGTGGCGGCATCGATCACCGGGAAGGTATCGAAGAAGGCGTACACCAGATTGACCACCAGCAGGAAAAAGCTCACCGGCGTGATCAGCGGCAGGGACAAATTGAAGAAGCGACGCACCGGACCGGCGCCATCGATCGCCGCTGCTTCCACCAGCGATTTGGGAATCGACTGCAGCGCAGCGAAGAAAAACAGGAAGTTGTAGCTCATTTGCTGCCAGATCGACGCCAATACAATCAGGAACATCGCCTGACCGCTGTTTTGCGCGTAGTTCCAGTTGTAGCCCATTTGGTTCAGCAAATGGCTGAACAAACCGAGGCCCGGATTAAACAGGAACATCCATAGCACTGCCGCCACCACCGGCGCCACCGCGTACGGCAGTAGCAGCAAGGTTTGGTAAAGCTTGCGCAGGCGAATCACATAATCGACCAGCGCCGCCAGCAGCAGGGAAAAGGTCATGCCGCAAATCGTCACCAGCGCACTGAACTCAATGGTGGTCCAGAAGGAGGCCAGATAGTATTCGTCGCTGAACAGGCGTTTAAAGTTTGCCAGCCCAACGAAGGTGCTGGAGATGCCAAAAGGATCAATGCTTTGCAGCGAATACCACAAGGCTTCACCGGCTGGCCACAAGAAGAAGATGGCCGTTATCACCAGTTGCGGCAACAGCAGCAAATAGGGCAGAAAACGGGATCGAAATACCGGGCGCGATGAGGACATAGCAGACTCAATCAAAGAAGAAAATCGGGGCGAACGCCAGGCGTCGGCCCCGAGATAACAGCGTTACTTCACTTGCTGCTCAAAACGGCGCAGCAGTTCGTTACCGCGTTTCACAGCGTTATCCAGCGCGGCTTGCGGCGCCTGTTTGCCGGTCCACACGCCTTCCAGCTCTTCGTCCACGATGGTACGAATCTGCGGCATGTTGCCCAGACGCATGCCTTTAGTGAACGGCAGCGGATCTTTGTTCAGCATCTGACGCGTAGCGATATCTGCGCCTGGGTTCTTGTCATAGAAGCCCTGTTGCTTGGTCAGCTCATAAGCGGCGGTGGTGATCGGCAGATAACCGGTTTTCTGGTGCCATTCAGCAGCGATTTCCGGCTGGGCGAGGAACTTCATGAACTCCGCCGCGCCTTTGTAGGTGTTGGCATCTTTGCCTTTCATCACCCACAGGCTCGCGCCGCCAATGATGGCGTTCTGCGGTGCGTTCGGTACGGTTTCATCGTACGGCATCATGCCAACGCCGAAGTTGAATTTGGCGTAGTGTTTGATGTCGGCCAGCGAACCGGAAGAAGCGGTGGTGATGCCGCAATCGCCGTTATAGAACTTGGCGGTAGATTCATCTTTGCGACCGAAGTAGGTGAAATCACCCTTCTTGTTCATCGCTTCCAGCATTTCGATGTGGCGCACCTGCACCGGCTTGTTGAACTCCAGTACCGCATCGGTGCCGTCAAAGCCGTTGTTTTTGGTGGCGACCGGCAGCGCATGCCAGGCGCTGAAGTTTTCAATCTGAATCCAGCCCTGCCAGCCGCTGGCGTAACCGCAGGTCAGGCCCGCTTTGCGCAGCGCTTCAGCATCTTTTGCCAGCTCCTGCCAGGTTTTCGGTGGCTGATCCGGGTTCAGACCGGCTTTTTTGAACGCGTCTTTGTTGTAGTACAACACCGGCGTGGAGCTGTTGAACGGCTGAGAGATCAGCTGGCCTTTGCTGTCGCTGTAGTAACCGGCAACGGCTGGCACGAATTGCTTCGGATCCATCTGCACGCCAGCGTCTTTAAACACCTGGTTGACCGGGACGATAGCTTTTGACGCCATCATGGTCGCCGTTCCGACTTCATACACCTGCAGCAGCGCAGGCGCTTTACCGGAGCGCACCGCCGCGATACCCGCCGCTAAGCTCTGCTCGTAGTTGCCTTTGTAAGTCGGAACGATTTTGTAATCGGGATGAGCCTGGTTAAAACGTTGTGCCAGAGAATCAACTTCTTTGCCTAACTCGCCTTCCATTGAGTGCCAGAAAGGGATCTCAGTTGCAGCCAGCGCATTACCGCTGAGCGCCAGACCGAGTACGACACTCATCAGGCGGGGACGAAGCGTAAAAGCGGACATAAGGTTTTTCCTGTGCTGTTAAGTACGCGCGAATTCGCGCATTTTTTAGTTCGCGACGTAACATGACACGGGGAAATGACGGATTAATAACAGGTTTATGACGGGGATGTGACAGATAGGTTTTGTTCGATTGGGGTTTAGGACGGGGCAATTGAGATGCTAAGGTAAAGGTCGCCATAAATGGCGACCCTACGCGATTTTGTAGGGTCGGCATTCATGCCGACCGCGAGTTACGCGCCGAGGTACGCGCTTCTAACCGCTTCGTTGGAAAGCAACGCTTCGCCGCTATCCTCCAGCACTACATGACCGTTTTCGAGCACATAACCCCGATCCGCCAGCTTCAGCGCCTGGTTGGCGTTCTGCTCGACGAGGAAGATGGTCATGCCCTCTTTACGCAACTGCTCAATGGTGTCGAAGATCTGCTGAATGATAATCGGCGCCAAACCCAGCGACGGCTCATCCAGCAGCAGCAAACGCGGCTGGCTCATCAACGCGCGACCAATCGCCAGCATCTGCTGCTCACCGCCGGACATGGTGCCCGCGCGCTGCGCTTTACGTTCTGCCAGGCGAGAAAACAGCTGATAAACGCGATCGATACGCTCCAGATACTGCTGACGTGTGGCGAAGAAGCCGCCCATCGCCAGGTTCTCTTCCACCGTCATGCGCGAAAACACGCGACGGCCTTCCGGCACAATCGCAATCGCTTCACGCATGATTTTCGCGGTTTGCCAGTCAGTGATCTCTTTACCATCAAAGGTGATGTTACCGCTGGTGGCGCGCGGTTCGCCGCACAAGGTGCCGAGCAGCGTGGTTTTACCCGCGCCGTTGGCACCAATCAGCGTGACGATTTCACCCTGATTGATGTGCAGATTAATGTTGTGCAGCGCCTGAATCGGACCGTAATGAGCGCTGACATTCTGCAAAGTTAAAATCGGGTTTGCCATGTTACGCCTCACCTAAATAAGCACGGATCACATCCGGATTGTTACGCACCTGTTCCGGCGTGCCGTTAGCCAGCGGCGTTCCCTGATTCACCACGTAAATGCGGTCAGAAATGCCCATCACCAGCTTCATATCGTGTTCAATCAGCAACACGGAAACCTTGTGCTCACCGCGCAGTTCGGCGATCAGCTCATCGAGTTCGTGCGTTTCACGCGGGTTAAGACCGGCCGCCGGTTCATCCAGCATCAGGATTTCCGGGCGCGTCACCATGCAGCGCGCAATCTCCAGACGACGCTGCTGACCATACGCGAGGTTGCCCGCCTGACGGTTCGCCAGATCCAGCAGACCGATGCGGTCCAGCCAGGTTGCTGCGCGATCCAAAGCTTCGCTCTCACCGCGACGGAAAGCCGGGGTTTTGAATAGGCCGGAGAACACGCCGCTTTTCAGATGCTGATGCTGAGCCACCAGCAGGTTTTCAATCACCGTCATTTCACGGAACAGACGCACGTGCTGGAAAGTCCGCACGATGCCCATGCGCGCAATCTTCTGGCCTGGCAAACCTTGCAGCTGCTGATCGCGCAGTTTGATGGTGCCGCCGGTCGGTTTGTAGAAACCGGTCAGGCAGTTGAACACCGTGGTTTTACCGGCACCGTTCGGGCCGATCAGCGAAACAATTTCCTGTGGATGCAGCTCAAGCGCCACATTGTTGACGGCTAACAGGCCGCCGAAGCGCATCATCAGGCCTTCAACGGCTAATAAAGGCTGACTCATGCCTGCTCTCCTTGTTTACTGCTTTTCAACTTCAGATGCGGACGCTTCATCGGCAGCAGACCTTGTGGACGCCAGATCATCATCAGCACCATCAAACCGCCGAGCACCAGCATGCTGTACTCGTTCAAATCACGCATCAGCTCGCGCGATACCACCAGCAGAATCGCCGCGAGGATCACCGCCAGCTGCGAGCCCATGCCGCCCAACACCACAATCGCCAGCACAAAGGCCGATTCGACGAAGGTGAAGGATTCCGGGCTGACGAAGCCCTGACGCGCCGCGAACAGCGTGCCAGCGAAGCCGGCGAAAACGGCGCTGATGGTGAAAGCAGTCAGCTTGATGCGCGTCGGGCTCAGGCCGAGCGAACGGCAGGCGATCTCATCTTCACGCAGCGCTTCCCACGCACGACCTAACGGCATACGCAGCAAGCGGTTGATAACAAATAGCGTCAGCACCACCAGCAGCAGCGCCACCAGATAAAGGAAAATCACGCGGTCGCTGGGATCGTATTTCAGGCCGAAGAAGTCATGGAAAGTGCTCCAGCCGCCTTCACTGACGCGACGACCAAACTCCAGACCAAACAGGCTTGGCTTGGGAATCTGCGCAATGCCGTTCGGTCCGCCGGTGATAGCGGTGTTGTTCAGCAGCAGGATACGCACGATTTCACCGAAACCGAGCGTGACGATCGCCAGATAGTCACCGCGCAGGCGCAGCACCGGGAAGCCGAGCAGCAAACCAAAAGCCCCGGCGACTAAACCAGCCAGCGGCAGGCTTTCCCAGAAACCAAAGCCGTAATAGTGATTCAGCAAGGCGAAGGTGTACGCGCCGATGGCGTAGAAACCGCCGTAGCCCAGCACCAGCAAACCGGATAAACCCACCACCACGTTCAGCCCAAGACCGAGCATCACGTAGATCAGCGTCAGCGTGGCAATATCCACGCTGCCGCGCGAGACCAGAAACGGCCAAATTACGGCGGCGGCAATCACCAGCGCCATCAACAGCTTTTGCTTTGGCGTCGATCCATCAAAACCCGGCAGGACAAAACCTTTGCCGCTGCGTTTGAATTTACCCTGCACCAGCGGACGCAGCAGCTGGAAGACAAATACCACCGCACAACCAATGAAAATCCAGTTCCAGCGCACCGCGCCCGCGTTGGCGACCACCAGTTTGGTGCCGTCCAGATCGAGGCGCACGCCCATAAAGAAGGTCGCGAGAATCAGCAACATCACCGTGGAGATCACGGCGTTGACCAAACCTAGGCGTTTCATACTTTCTCCACCTCCGGACGGCCAAGAATCCCGGTTGGCATTACCAGCAGCACCACAATCAGCAGCGCGAAGGAGACCACATCTTTATATTCTGTCGAGAGATACGCCGAGGTCAGCGCTTCCGCAATGCCCAGCACCAGGCCGCCAATCATCGCGCCTGGAATACTGCCGATGCCACCCAAGACTGCAGCAGTGAAGGCTTTCATCCCGGCCATAAAGCCGATGAACGGGTTGATGGAGCCGTAGAATTGACCGAGCAATACGCCCGCTACCGCCGCCATCGCCGCACCAATAATGAAGGTGAGAGAGATAACGCGGTCGGTGTTGATGCCCAGCAGGCTGGCCATTTTCAGGTCTTCTGCGCAGGCGCGGCAGGCGCGGCCCATGCGCGAATAACGGATAAACAGCGTCAGCGCCAGCATCGACAAGAAGGTCACCACCCAAATCACCAATTGCATGGTGGAGAGCGTGGCAGCAAAGCCGTTGCTCTCGCCCAGCGTCCACTGACCGGTGATCAGGCTTGGCAGCGCGAGATCGCGCGAGCCTTGCGTCAGGCTGACGTAGTTCTGCAGGAAGATCGACATACCGATCGCGGAGATCAGCGCGATCAGGCGCTTGGACGAACGCACCGGCTTATACGCCACGCGTTCGATGCTCCAGCCATAGGCGCTGGAGATGATCACCGCCATCACGAAACCGGCGGCGATCATCAGCCACGAGGTATCGATGCCCATCATCATCAGGGCGGCAATCACGATAAAGGAGACATAGCTACCGATCATGTACACCTCGCCGTGGGCGAAGTTGATCATGCCGATAATGCCGTAAACCATGGTGTAACCGATGGCGATCAGCGCGTAGGTGCTCCCGAGGGTAACCCCGTTGAACATCTGCTGAATGAAATAGAGAAACTGCTCGGACATAGTGAGGACCTGCTCTGGAGCTGAATAATTCCCTCCCCCGCGCGCGGGAGAGGGAATTTGGGGGATTACTTAACTGCGGTAGAAGAGCCGTCTTTGTGCCATTTGAAGACACCAAATTCGAAGCCTTTCAGATCGCCTTTCTCATCCCAGTTCAGGTTGCCCATCACGGTTGGAACGGCAGCGCCTGCTTTCAGGTTCTTAGCAATCGCATCGGGCTCATCGCTCTTGCTGCGCTCGATACCGGCCACCAACGACTGAATCGCCGCGTAGGTTGTCCAGACGAACGGACCGGTAGGATCTTTGCGGTTCGACGCGGTGTTGGCTTTGATCGCATCAACAATCGCTTTGTTCTCTGGCAGCTGGTCGTAGCGCTTCGGCAGCGTTACAAACAGGCCTTCAGACGCATCACCTGCGATGTTAGACAGAGAAGCGTTGCCTACGCCTTCCGGGCCCATAAAGCCGGCATTCAGGCCTGCGGATTTTGCCTGACGCAGAATCTGGCCCAGCTCCGGGTAGTAACCGCCGTAGTAAACGAAATCGACGTTCTCTTTCTTCAGACGCGCAATCAGTGTGGAGAAGTCTTTATCACCGGCGGTGATACCTTCAAACAGCACCACGTTGCCGCCTTTGGCTTTCAGGGTTTTCTGCACGGATTCCGCCAGACCCTGACCATATTGCTGCTTGTCATGCACCACAGCGATACGTTTTGGTTTGATGTGGTCGAGGATGTAGGTCGCCGCCGTTGGGCCCTGATCGGAATCCAGACCGGTAGTACGCAGCACGTCAGCATAGCCACGCGCAGTCAGTTCAGGCGCGGTCGCGGCTGGGGTGATCATCAGCACGCCTTCATCGTTATAGATGTCTGAAGCAGGCTGAGTAGAGGAGGAGCACAGGTGGCCGATAACGTATTTAATGCCGTCGTTAACCACTTTGTTGGCAACCGCAACCGCTTGTTTCGGGTCACAGGCATCGTCATATTCCACGCCAACCAGTTTGTCACCGTTAACGCCGCCTTTGGCGTTGATGTCCTTAATCGCTTGCGCGGCACCGGTAAACTGCATGTCACCGTACTGCGCGACCGGACCGGTTGATGCGCCTACGATGGCAATTTTAATGTCTTTTGCCAGCGCCGCATGGCTCATTGCCAGGGCAACGCAGCCCGCCAGTAATGCGCGTCCTTTACTCATTTTCATGCGAACTTCCCCATCTGTTGTGTCGTGTTTGTTGTGATTGTTTATTTTCTGCCAGTCAAAGAGGAAAACTCATTCTGCAATAATGGGTTAGCACGCTTTTCTGGCATTTATAGGTAATAAGGCTTTATTTTTCAGGTTATTAAACAGGAACTTTCTTCTGTAAATCAACTGACATATTCAGAATTGGCTGAGTGGATCAGCAGAATCGTCTGGTTGTTATGGCCGATTTTTCAGCAGGATACCAGCGCGTTATGCTGGCTTTTTCGGCTATCGTTGATGGCTTACTCCACAATCCTGGCAAACTGGCTGGCATTTGACCTATTTTCATCAGAAAAAAGTGACAGCGCTCTGACTGTCTAAATTCGCTACACTATCGCCTTTGCACTAGTACAGGTATTAGGTATGAAGCTGACAATCCAGCGCTTAGCATCGTTAACCGCTCAGGATCGTATCGATTTAGCTAAAGTCTGGCCGGAAATCGATATTGTGCAACTGGAAGCGCGGCTCAGCGACACGCAGCGTCTGTATGCGGCGCGTTTTAACGACAGATTACTGGCGGCGCTGCAGCTGACCATCAGCGGCACGCAGGGGAAAATCACCCATCTCAACGTGCGTGAAGTCACGCGTCGACGTGGTGTAGGACAATACTTGCTGGAGGAGACGATGGCGCAGAACAGCGCGTTAGCGCATTGGTGGATTGCCGATGACGGCGACGCCGATCAGGGCGTGCGCGCGGCGTTTATGCAGGCTTGTGGTTTTCGTGCGCAGGCTGATGGTTGGGTGCGCTGAAGGGATTTCGTGCGGTTGGTGAAACGGTGCGCATAAATGCGCACCCTACAAAACCCGCGCCGTTCGTAGGGTCGCCATTCATGGCGACCGATTCGCGCGCAATAAAAAGGGCGACTTTAAAGTCGCCCCATTTTTCCACCCGATCGCTATCAGGCTTCAATCGCCACACGCAGTTTCTTCATGGCGTTCTTTTCCAACTGACGCACGCGCTCTGCAGAGACGCCGTATTTGTCGGCCAGCTCCTGCAGCGTGGTTTTGTTGTCATCGTCCAGCCAGCGGGCGCGGATAATATCCTGACTACGCTCGTCGAGGCTCAGCATCGCATCGCTCAGCTTATCAGCCGCATGTGCATCCCAGTTGTCCTCTTCGATGCCATCGGCAAAGTCAGAGGTTTTATCCTGCAGATACAGCACTGGCGCCATTGATTTGCCTTCGCCTGCTTCGTCATCAGACGACATGTCGAAAGTCATATCCTGCGCGGCCATGCGCGATTCCATTTCCAGCACGTCTTTGCTGCTCACGCCCAGCTCGCGTGCGACCATTTCCACTTCGTCCTGGTTGAACCAACCGAGACGCTGCTTGCTTTTACGCAGGTTAAAGAACAGCTTACGCTGAGCTTTGGTGGTCGCGACTTTCACAATACGCCAGTTACGCAGCACGTATTCGTGAATCTCTGCTTTAATCCAGTGCACGGCAAACGACACCAGACGCACGCCGACTTCAGGATTGAAGCGACGCACCGCCTTCATCAGGCCGATGTTACCTTCCTGAATCAGGTCTGCCTGCGGCAAGCCGTAACCGGAGTAGTTACGAGCAATATGAACAACAAAGCGCAGGTGAGACAGGATCAGCGTCTTAGCTGCATCCAGATCGCCCTGGTAATGCAGCCGCTCAGCCAATGCTTTTTCCTCTTCTGCCGTCAGCACCGGCCAGTTGTTGGCAGCCCTGACGTAAGATTCCAGGTTACCCAGAGGAGCAATCGCTAAAGTTTGCATTTCTTTGGTCATTCAAACCCTCACAAATTCAATGGACTTGCTGCACGGTATTTTGCGCAGACGCTACATTATGTCAACGTCACGAGAAAACCAGAAGCAATCTGTGCTACTTGGACGACAAAGTTATCCACAAGTTCAATTATAGCAGTGAATATTTTACACACAGATGACGGCGGGGGAAATAGGAGAATTCCTCTGCTCCCAGGTCGTCGGCAGCAGAGGAAGAGTATATCAAAAAACGTTGCTTTTGGTTACTGCGGCGTAAAACGGCGTAAATGTTGTACCGTTGCCAGCCAGGCAGCAATCCAGCCGATGATGGCAGCGATCAGCAGTAACAGCAGCCCTTCGTCCCAGGAAAAACCTTCCAGCACAAAAGTGGTACCGAATACCGTTGCCACTTGCGCCACTACCGATTGCAGACGCAACACCAGCACTTCGGAGAGCAGCAGCGACAGCACCGCGCCACCAAAGCCTAACAGCGCACCGCAATACAGGAAGGGACGCAGGATAAAGCCGTCGGTAGCACCAATCAGCTTCTGCACGTTAATGGTATCGCGCCGCGCAAAGATGCTGAGCCGCACGCTGTTGCCGATCACCAGGAACACCGCGACCACCATCAGCAGGCCAATCATTGAGGCAATCTGCCCCACCAACCCGGTTAACGCCGCTAAACGCGCGAACCAGCTGTCATCCATGCGCACTTCATCAACGCCCTGCACTTTCGCAACGCGATCGCGCAGATTCGCCATGGTGTCCGAATTCTGGAAATTGAGTTTTGGCGTGATGATAGCCACCGCCGGCAGCGGATTCTGCTCCAGCATGTCCATCGAACCACCAAAACCAGACCAGTTGCGGAACTCATTCAGCGCTTCTTCGCGGGTTAGGTAATTGACGTTATCCACGCCGTCGAGCTGCTTAAGCTGCGCGGTAACGTTCTCCGCTGCGGTATCATCCAGCGCTTTATCCAGATAAACCGTTAACTGCGGCGCAGGATACCACTGCGTCGCCGCCTGGCTGACGTTCTTCCACACCATGTAGCACACGCTTGGCAGCGTCAGGGAAATGGCGATCACCATCACCGTCAGCAGCGTTGCCAGCGGTTGGCGCCACATATCCGATAACGTGCCACGCAGCGCATAGCGCCACTGCTCCTGCCAGCCGCCTTTCAGCGCCTTACTTTTGGAAGGCTGCTTCGCTTTCGGCGCAGGTGCGCGCTTGTTGCGTTTATTGACCATCGTGGCCTCCGTGCAGACGTCCCTGATTGAGCGTCATCACGCGGTAATTCCGGCGTGCAATCAGCCCGACATCGTGCGTTGCCATTAACACCGTGACGCCAACGCGGTTGAACTCTTCAAACAGGCGCAGGATGTCTTCCGACAGCGCGTTGTCGAGGTTACCGGTGGGTTCATCCGCCAGCAGCACCGCAGGCTTGTTCACCACCGCGCGAGCAATGCCGACACGCTGCTGTTCACCGCCAGAGAGCTGAATCGGATAGCTTTTCGCTTTGTCGAGCAGGCCGACTTTATCCAGCGCTGCCGACACGCGACGACGAATATCTTCGCCGCTGGCCCCGGAAATAATCAGCGGGATCGCTACGTTGTCGTAGACCGAACGATCCATCAACAAATGGTGATCCTGGAAAATCATGCCGATCTGACGTCGCAGGAAAGGCACTTCGCTGTGACGCAGACGCGAAATATCGTGGCCGCTGAACCAGATCTGCCCGGCGCTCGGGCGCTCAATGCCACAAATCAGCTTCAGTAAGGTACTTTTCCCCGCGCCGGAATGGCCGGTCAGGAACGCCATTTCGCCGGGACGCAGATGAAAATCCACTCCCTGCAGCGCCTGACGTCCTCCCAGGTAAGCTTTACTGACCTCTTCAAAGCGAATCATCCCAATCATTCCTCTCGGGCAAACAGTGCCTCAATAAAGTCTGCGGCCTTAAACGGCCGTAAATCCTCGATGCCTTCCCCAACACCGATATAACGAATCGGAATGCCGAACTGATCGGCAACCGAGAAGATCACGCCGCCTTTCGCGGTGCCATCCAGTTTCGTCAGGGTGATGCCGGTCAGGCCCACCGCTTCATGGAACAGTTTGGCCTGGCTGATGGCGTTTTGCCCGGTGCTGGCGTCGAGCGTCAGCATCACTTCATGCGGCGCATCTTCATCCAGCTTCTTCATCACGCGGGTAATTTTTTTCAGCTCTTCCATCAGATGCGATTTGTTCTGCAGGCGACCAGCGGTATCAGCGATCAGTACATCCACATTGCGTGACTTGGCGGCCTGAATAGCGTCAAAAATCACCGAGGCAGAATCTGCGCCGGTATGCTGCGCCACCACAGGAATGTTGTTGCGCTGGCCCCAAACCTGCAGCTGCTCAACGGCGGCGGCACGGAAGGTATCACCCGCTGCCAGCATCACCGATTTGCCCTGCGCCTGATACTGACGCGCCAGCTTACCGATGGTGGTGGTTTTACCCACGCCGTTGACGCCCACCATCAGGATGACGAAGGGCGTTTTGCCACCCACTTCCAGCGGCTGATCCACTTTTTCCAGAATGCCGGACATTTCAGCTTTCAGCAGGCCATACAGCGCTTCGGCATCGCGCAGCTGCTTGCGGTTAGCCTGTTGTGTCAGATTGGTGATGATGCGGCGCGTGGTTTCAACGCCAACGTCGGCAATCAGCAGCTGCTCTTCCAGCTCTTCAAACAGATCGTCATCGATTTTCTTACCGCGGAACAGGCCGATAAAGCCCGAACCGAGGTTTTCACGGGTTTTAACCAGGCTGCGTTTCAGACGGGCGAAAAAGCCCTCTTTGGTAGGACGCTCCTGCTCCTGCGCAATCATCGGCGCAGCAGCCAGAGGCAGATCGCTCACGGTATCCTGCGTAGCTTCGGCTAGCTCGGCATCTTCCGCATAGGTTTCCGCTAACGCCAGCGCTTCCAGTTCTTCATCGCTTAAAGGCGCTTCTTCATCCAGTTCTGGCTCAAGCGCCAGCTCTTCCAGCTGCGGCTCTTCTTCGATTGGAGCCACATCCGGCTGCGTTATCTCTTCCGGCAGCACTTCTTCAACGATTGCGGTAACCGGCTCAGGTTCATGCGGCTCGATAACCGGCTCTTCAATCAGTTCCGGTTCAACCTGCTGCTGTTCCGCCACCTGCTCGGTGACGGCGACGGTTTCGACAGCCTGCGCTTCGGCGCGATCGAGCGCACTCTCTTCAACGGCAGGCTCAGCGACCACCTCGGTGGTTTGCTGCTGCTCTTCAGCAGGTTGTTGCGTCTCTTCTTCTTTGCCAAAGCCTAACCAGGAAAAAAAGCCGCGTTTTTTCTCTTTTGCCATTGTGTGACCCTACTCCTCGATGGCTTATTCCCGGTAGCACGCTTGTTCCCAGGGGATAAAATATTCAATTTTAAGCGGGTGAGCGGCGTAAAAATCAGGTAATTACGCGCACTATACCAACTCAGTAGTCTAACACTTTCCAGCCAGCGCACCACAGCACCCTTTTTTAACGTTTCTTCTGCCCGCTACGCCCGTTAAACTAAGCAACAAATTATGACGAGTTGTGAGCGAAATGAGTAAATCCCCCCGCAGCAGCAGCGCTGGCCAGATCCGCATCATTGGCGGTCAGTGGCGCGGCCGTAAATTACCGGTGCCGGATAGCGCAGGTCTGCGCCCCACCACCGATCGCGTACGTGAAACCCTGTTCAACTGGCTGGCACCGGATATCCAGGAAGCGCGCTGCCTCGATTGTTTCGCCGGCAGCGGCGCGTTAGGGCTGGAAGCGCTGTCTCGTTATGCGGCTTCAGCCACGCTGCTGGAGCTGGAGCGTTCAGTGGCGCAACAGCTGTCACAGAACCTGCAAACGCTGCGCGCCACCCAGGCCAAGGTGGTGCAAATCAACACGCTGCAGTGGCTGAGTCAGCCGGGCGAGCCGTTTGACGTGGTGTTTGTTGATCCGCCGTTCCGTAAAGGGTTGTTACAGGAAACGTTGACGCTGCTGGAGCAGAATGGCTGGTTAGCGGCTGAAGCGCTGATTTATGTCGAGAGCGAAGTGGAAAACGGCACGCCCGTAGCACCCGCGAATTGGGATTTGTATCGCGAGAAGATTGCCGGTCAGGTGGCTTATCGCCTTTATCAACGTCAACAGGAGACGCACGATGTGGCTTAATTTGGGACGTTTACTGATGATTTGCGTCTGGGCCTTTTTGCTGCTCAATCTGGTGCAACCTTTCCCAACGCCGCTGCGCTATTTCGTGCACGTGGCACTGTTCTTTATGGTGATTATGCACGGCCTGCAGCTGGTGTTGCTGCGCGCGACCCAGCCGAAAGACGCGCCGAAACTGAGCGGCGTAACCCAGGCGAAGATCTTCTTCTTTGGCGTGTTTGAGCTGCTGGCATGGCAGAAAAAGCATTATCCGAAGATGTAAGTTCGTGCGGTTTGTAGCCAGGTCGCCATGAATGGCGACCCTACGGGGCCGGGGTAAAACTTACAAAACGCGTGCCCTTCATCTTCAACTCGCCCTTCGCGCCCTTATCGATCTGGTGATACTCGTTCGCGTTCACCGTCACTTTAATATCGCTGGCACCGTTCAGCGGATGGAACCAGGCTTCATACTTCATATCTTCCGCCACAATCTCTTCGCGCTGACGTGAACGGCGATTGGGCGACGGAAATTCGCGTTTGGTTTTCACTTCCACGCTCAGCGAGCGCACCGGCGAGGCATCGTTCACCGCCGTTTCGCGGCGCTGTTTAATAAACTGACGGGTTGCCAAAACGGCAATAATGGCCAGTACGATGAAAAAGATTAGCGGTGGTTTGCTCATGATTTATCTCGTGCTTTGCGTTAATTCGGAACGGGTAAAGACGACAAAGCATACAACCAGAGTCGGCTGATTGTCACATTTGGCGGCGGTAACTTACACTGAGAGGGTGATTTTGGGAAAATTCATCAAACTGGCGGACATTTCGTCCAGAAAAGGGAGAAAAAATGCTTTGGTCTTTCCTTGCCGTACTTTTTTCCGGCTGGCTCTACGTCGATGCTTCATACCGCGGTCCGCAATGGCAACGCTGGCTATTTAAACCTGTCACCTTGCTGTTGCTCGTTGCCTGGGCGTGGCAAGCTCCAACCTTCAACACCACCGATTATTTGATTCTGGCCGGTCTGGTCGCCACGCTGGTGGGTGACGCCTTAATGCTGTTGCCGCGTCAGCAAATGCTCTATGCGCTGGGCGCGTTCTTCCTGTCGCATCTGCTGTACACCATCAGTTTTGCCGCGCACATGACCATGAGTTTCTTCTGGCCGATTCCTCTCACCTTCCTGATTATTGGTGTGATTGTTATCGGGATTCTGTGGAGCAAACTGGAAGATCTGCGCTGGCCGATCTGCACCTTAATCGGCATGACGCTGGTGATGAACTGGATGGCGGCGGAGAACTACTTCTTCCGTCCAACTGACTTCAGCTTCTCGCTGCTGGTTGGTGCCGCGTTGCTGCTATTAGCTAATATTGTCTGGTTTATCTCGCATTATCGCCGCCGTTTCAGCGCCGATAGCGCCATCGTCGCCGCCTGCTACTTCGCCGGTCACTTCATGATTGCGCGTTCACTGTGGCTCTACTGAAGATAACGTCACCTTCCGCTTGACTCTGGAGTCCACTCCAGAGTGTAGCATTAGGGCGCGGGCATCAGCCCGCCCCTGATTCCGGAGGTTATATGCATCAACATGCTCACCCTTGCCGTTGTGGCAAATCTCACCGTCAGCCGCAGCCGCTGTGCTCAATTCGCAGCATAAAACCCGCAACACTGAAAATCTCCGCGGCGCAGCCCGTCACGCCAGACAGCGATTGCGGCTGCTGTGACAGCGACAGCGGATCGCCCGGCGGCGAAAGCGACGCCGGAAGCGACAGGCCCGCGCTCACCTCACACCAATTCCGCTGGCAGATTGCGGGCATGGATTGCCCCAGCTGCGCGCGTAAAATCGAAACCGCCGTGCAACGGGTACCGCAGGTTCAGCAAGCTCGCGTGATTTTTGCCAGTGAAAAACTGGTAGTCGATGCCGACCACGATATTCGCGCCACCATCGAACAGGTGGTGAAAAATGCCGGCTTCACGCTGAGCGCCAGCGATTCCTCATCGCCTCCACAACCTGAAAGCCGCTGGCAGGAAAACGCCGGTTTGCTGCTGCTTGGCGGATTGATGCTCGCCAGTTGGCTGCTGAGCCAGGTTGCGCCGATTTGGGGCGATCGCCTGTTTATCGCCACCACCTTGGTTGGCCTTGTACCTATCGCGCGCAGCGCCTGGAAACTGCTGCGCAGCGGTTCGCCGTTCAGCATTGAGATGCTGATGACCATTGCCGCCGCCGGTGCGCTGGTGATTGGCGCGCACGCCGAAGCCGCGATGGTGCTGCTGCTGTTTCAACTGGGTGAACGCCTCGAAGCTTACGCTGCCGCACGCGCACGCCGTGGTGTCACCGCGCTGATGGCGCTGCGTCCTGATACCGCCACGCGCATCAACGGCACGCAGCGGGAAAACGTCCGCTTAGAGGCGCTGCAACCCGGCGATGTGATTGAAGTGGCGGCCGGCGGTCGTTTACCGGCCGATGGCGAACTGTTGCAGGCCAGCGCCAGCTTTGATGAAAGCGCGCTGACCGGCGAATCGCTGCCGGTGGCGCGTGAGCCTGGCGAACAGATTATGGCCGGTGCCACCAGCCTCGATCGTTTGGTGACGCTGAAAGTCATTTCCCAGCCCGGCCAAAGTGCCATTGACCGCATTCTGCAACTGATTGAGGAAGCCGAAACCCACCGTGCGCCGGTTGAGCGTTTTATCGATCGCTTTAGCCGCATTTATACGCCCGCCATTATGCTGCTGGCGCTGCTGGTGATGGTGCTGCCGCCGCTGCTCGGCTTTGGCGAATGGTTGCTGTGGATTTATAAAGGGCTGACGCTGCTGCTGATTGGTTGCCCGTGTGCACTGGTAATCTCGACGCCTGCCGCCATCACCTCCGGCCTGGCCGCTGCCGCGCGTCAGGGCGCGCTGATTAAAGGCGGCGCGGCGCTGGAGCGTCTCAGTCGCGTGAGTATGATGGCGTTCGACAAAACCGGCACGCTGACCGCCGGTAAACCGCAGATCAGCCACATCCAACCCTTTGGCGCGATGGCGGAAGACAATCTGCTGAGTATCGCCGCCGCCGTTGAACAAGGTTCTACCCATCCGCTGGCGCGAGCGATTGTCAGCGAAGCCGAGCGTCGCGCGCTCACCATTCCACAAGCTGCACAGCAGCAAACCCTTGCCGGCAGCGGCATTCGTGCCGCGATCGCAGGCGTAACCTATCAGCTGCTGACGCCGCGCGAAGTCGGCCATCTCGATGGTGCACAGCAACAGCAGATTGCTGAATTGGAAGCGCAGGGCCAAACCGTGGTGCTGCTGTTACAAGAACAGCAGGTGCTGGGCGCGTTAGCGTTGCAGGATCAGTTGCGCAGCGAAGCACTCAACGCGCTGGCTGAGCTGCAGAAGCTTGGCGTGAATAGCGTGATGCTCACCGGCGACAATCCACGCGCGGCCGCCGCCATTGCGGCTGAACTCAACATCGATTATCGCGCGGGTTTGCTGCCCGCTGATAAAGTTGAAGCAATAAGAACGCTGGGCGCACAGCAATCACTGGCGATGGTTGGTGATGGTATTAACGATGCGCCCGCCATGAAGGCCGCCACCATTGGCATTGCGATGGGCAGCGGCACCGATGTGGCGCTGGAAGCGGCGGATGTGGCATTAACGCAAAACCAGCTGGCGATTCTGCCGCGCACCATTGTGCTGGCACGGCGTACGCGCGCCATCATTCGTCAGAACGTGGCGCTGGCGTTGGGATTAAAGGCGATTTTTCTGGTCACCACGCTGCTCGGCTTCACCGGTTTATGGCTGGCGGTCTTAGCGGATTCTGGTGCCACCGCACTGGTGACAGCCAACGCGCTGCGCTTGCTGCGTCAGCGTTAAGCGCCTTTTTTAATCAGAAACTGGTACGGCAGGCTTTCGGTCTGCTGTGCCAGCAACTCATGCTCCATAAAGCGGCAGAAACCGGGAATATCGCGCGTGGTGGCGGGATCGTCAGCAATGATCAGCAAGGTTTCACCGGCCTGCATGCTGCGCACAGTTTTACGCACCATCATTACCGGCTCCGGGCAGCGCAGGCCAAGGGCATCAAGCTGATGGTCTGGCGCAGAAAAGGGATCGCTCATGATTCTCTGTCAGTTGTTAGTGATGGGCGCTCATTCTAGCGCGCGAATGAGCCAACGCAAGGCGATAACGATTGCGTTAAAATTAACCATTGCATAAATTGCGCAACGCGTTAAGATGCCGCCGATTTTTTATTTACCATCGTGCCAACGCACGAACCAGGGTTCCCTCACCCCATCACTAAAAAGGCTTACAATGATTAACTTCTCTGCACGTCAGCGTATGCATGCGCTGTTTTGGCTATCGCTTTTCCATCTGCTGGTGATCACGTCCAGTAACTATTTGGTACAGCTGCCGGTTTCCATCTTCGGCTTCCACACCACATGGGGCGCGTTTAGCTTTCCGTTTATTTTCCTCGCTACCGATCTCACCGTGCGTATCTTTGGCGCGCCGCTGGCTCGTCGCATTATTCTGGCGGTGATGATTCCTGCGCTGGTGATCTCCTACATCGTTTCCTGCGTGTTCTATCAGGGCGAATGGCAAGGTTGGGCGTCACTGGAAGAGGTGAATCTGTTTGTTGCGCGTATCGCCTGCGCCAGCTTTATGGCTTATGCGCTGGGACAGATTCTCGACGTCCACGTTTTTAACCGTTTGCGCCGTTTATCGCAGTGGTGGATTGCCCCAGCGGCAGCGATGTTCCTCGGTAATATCAGCGATACGCTGGCCTTCTTTTTCATCGCTTTCTACAAGAGTCCAGACCCGTTTATGGCGGCACATTGGGTCGAAATCGCACTGGTGGATTACAGCTTCAAAGTGCTGATCTGCATGATCTTCTTCCTGCCTGCTTACGGCGTGCTGCTGAATGCCATGCTGAAGCGCCTAGCCGAACGTTCTGCGCAGCAGCAGATCAATTTCGGCTAATTGCACATAGACGAAACGCTAGGGCACGCTAAGATTTCCTGACATACCGGCGGTTGCTTTTAACCGCCGATTCCGTTTTTATAGCCGTCATACTTCAAACGGCAGATGCGTTGGTTGCACGCGTTCACCCAATCACTTACTCATGTAAGCTCATGGGTTCACGCGCTTACCGCCTTTCTGCCGCTTGAATTATTTAGGCTATAAACCTAAACGACTGGAATCATGTAAAAGGGAAAAGAATGCGTAACGTAGTGAAATATGTGGGTATTGGCCTGTTGGTTATCGGCCTGGCGGCATGTGACCAGAAGAAAGATGATGCGGCAGCGAACAGCAACGGTGCGAGCGCCAGCCAGTCGGCCCAGACGGTTAACCTGATGGACGGCAAACTGAGCTTCTCACTGCCTGCGGGCATGTCTGACAAGAGCGGCAAGCTCGGCTCTGAATCCACCAACATGCACGTCTATGCCGACGAAACCGGTCAGCGCGCGATTATCGTGATTGCCGGCGATCCAACCAACGAAGCGCTTGATGCGCTGGCACAGCGTCTGGAACAGCAGCAGCGCGGTCGTGATCCACAGCTGCAGGTGGTGTCTAACAAAGCGGTGACGCTGAAAGACCAGCCGGCACAGCAGCTGGATACAGTGATTTCTGCCAACAATCAGACCTCATGGTCTTCGGTGATTCTGGCAAAAGTGGACGGCAAACTGCTAACGCTGCAGATTACCTTACCAGCGGATAACCAACAGCAAGCACAGAGCGATGCTGATGGCATTGTGAAAAGCATCACGTTGAAATAAGCCTTAAAACGGTCGCCATGAATGGCGACCTGGTTCTGCAATCCCCGCCTTACAATCTCACTGGCGAAATGTGCCAGATCTCATCCGCATACTCCTGAATGGTGCGGTCCGACGAGAAATAACCCATATTGGCGATATTCAACGCCGCGCTGCGTTGCCACTTATCCGGCTGACGATAAAGCTTGTCCACCTTGTCCTGCGTATCCACATAGCTGCGATAATCCGCCAGCAGCTGATAGTGATCGCCGAAGTTCACTAGCGCATCAAACAGATTACGGTAGCGCCCTGGCTCCTGCGGGCTGAACACACCGCTGGCGATTTGCGTTAGCGCCTGATGCAGCTCGGGATCGTCCTCGTAATACTTACGCGGGTTGTAACCGTCGGTGCGCAGCTTTTCGACCTGCGGCGTGGTGTTGCCGAAGATAAAGATATTTTCCTTGCCGACATGCTCCAGCATCTCAACGTTTGCGCCATCCAGCGTGCCGATCGTTAACGCGCCGTTCAGCGCAAACTTCATGTTACTGGTGCCCGACGCTTCAGTTCCCGCCGTTGAAATCTGCTCGGAGAGATCCGCCGCCGGAATGATGATCTGCGCCAGGCTCACGCCATAGTTCGGAATGAACACCACCTTCAGCTTGTTCTTCACCTGCGGATCGTTGTTGATCACATTGGCGACATCGTTGATCAGGTGAATGATGTGCTTCGCCACGTAATAGGCCGATGCCGCTTTACCGGCGAAGATATTGACGCGCGGCACCCATTCGGCGCTGGGATCGGCCTTGATGCGGTTGTAGCGCGTAATCACATGCAGCACGTTCAGCAGCTGACGTTTGTACTCGTGGATGCGCTTAATTTGCACATCGAACAGCGCATGTGGATCAAGCACGATATCCATGTTCTTCGCCACCCAATCCGCCAGGCGTTTCTTGTTGGCGAACTTGGCGTCGGCGATCTGTTCGATAAAGGCCGGATAATCGACCTGCGTGGACAGTTCGTTGAGCTGGCCGAGATCGGTACGCCAGTTGCGGCCAATCGCCTCATCCAGCACGTCGGAGAGCGCCGGATTGGCCAGCGCCAGCCAGCGACGTGGCGTCACGCCGTTGGTTTTATTGCAGAAACGGCCAGGGAACAGACGCGCGAAGTCAGCGAACAGCGATTGCACCATCAAGTTGGAATGCAGCTCCGACACGCCGTTAACTTTGTGGCTCACCACTACCGCCAGCCACGCCATACGAATGCGGCGGCCATCGTTTTCGTCGATGATTGAGATACGCGACATCAAGTCCCAATCATCCGGGTAGTATTCCTGGATAGTTTTGAGGAAGTAGTCGTTGATTTCAAAGATGATGCTGAGATGACGCGGCAGGATCTTGCCAATCATATCCACCGGCCAGGTTTCCAGCGCTTCGGTCATCAGCGTGTGGTTGGTGTAGGAGAACACCTGACAGGTCACTTCAAAGGCATCGTCCCAGCTGAATTTCTGCTCATCGATCAGCAGGCGCATCAGTTCCGGAATTGCCAGCACCGGATGCGTATCATTGAGGTGGATGGCAATTTTGTCTGGCAGATTGTCCCAGGTTTCATGCATCTGCCAGTGACGATTGAGAATATCCTGCACCGTCGATGAGACGAGGAAATACTCCTGACGCAGACGCAACTCGCGCCCCGAATAGGTGGAGTCATCGGGATAGAGCACGCGTGACACGTTTTCCGAGTGGTTTTTATCTTCTACTGCGGCGAAGTAATCGCCCTGATTGAACTTACCGAGGTTGATTTCGTTACTGGCCTGCGCGCCCCACAGACGCAGCGTGTTGGTGGCATCGGTATCAAAACCGGGAATGATCTGATCGTAAGCCATCGCCACGATCTCCTCGGTTTCCACCCAGCGCACGCGCGCGCCTTCATGTTGCAGGCGGCCACCGAAGCGCACTTTGTAGCGCGTGTTAAAGCGTTGAAACTCCCACGGATTGCCGTATTCCAGCCAGTAATCCGGCGATTCGCGCTGTTGCCCATCAACGATGTTCTGCTTAAACATGCCGTAATCGTAACGGATGCCGTAGCCGCGCCCCGGCAAACCGAGCGTGGCGAGCGAATCGAGGAAGCAGGCCGCTAAACGTCCCAAACCGCCGTTGCCGAGGCCAGGATCGTTCTCCTCTTCCATCAGCTCGCTGAGGTCGAGTCCCATCTCCTCCAGCGCCTGATTGAGATCCTCATAAATGCCCATCGCCAGCAACGCGTTGCCGAGCGTGCGCCCCATCAGGAACTCCATCGACAGATAATAAACCTGTCGCACATCCTGCGAGAGCTGCGCGCGGCTGGAGCGCAGCCAACGTTCCACCATGCGATCACGCACCGCCAGCAGCGCGGCGTTGAGCCACTCATGCTTATTCGCAATCGATGGATCTTTACCAATAGTAAACATCAGCTTATAGGCGATTGAGTGCTTCAGCGCATCAACCGTCAGCGTGGGTGAGGCATAGGTGAAAGGTGCATTCATATCAAGTATCCCAATCTCTCATTACAGCAAACGTTGATAAAGATCGCGGTAGGCTTGTGCTGCCACCTGCCAACTAAAATCCATCCCCATCGCCTGCCGCTGAACGTAGCGCCAGAGTGCAGGACGAGACCACAGAACAAATGCGCGCCGAATCGCCCGCAGCAGCGACCAGGCATTACTGTCTTCGAAAGTGAAACCGCTGGCGACGCCATCCGCCAGGTTCTCAAGGGAGCTGTCTTGTACCGTATCCGCCAGTCCGCCGGTGCGACGCACCAGCGGCAGCGTGCCATATTTCAAACCGTACAACTGGGTTAAGCCGCACGGCTCAAAACGGCTCGGCACCATAATCACATCCGCGCCGCCGACAATGCGGTGCGAGAAGGCTTCGTGATAACCAATCTGCACACCAACGCGGCCCGGATGCTCCGCCGCCGCCGCAAGGAAACCTTGCTGCAGCTCGGCATCGCCCTGGCCGAGCAGCACCAGCTGTCCGCCCTGCGCCAGCAAACCCGGCAGCGCTTCCAGCACCAGATCCAACCCTTTCTGTTTGGTCAGACGGCTGATAACGCAGAACACCGGCGCTTTATCATCCACCTTCAGGCCCATGGCAATTTGTAGCTGGCGCTTGTTCTCCGCTTTGCTCTCCAGCGTTTCGCTGTCGTAGCGCGCGGTGAGCAGCAGATCGTGTGCCGGGTCCCAAATGCCCGGATCGACGCCGTTCAAAATCCCGCTCAGCCGCCCTTCACGCAGTCGCTGCTCGAGCAGCGCTTCCATGCCGTAACCAAATTCCGGTCGGGTGATCTCCAGCGCGTAAGTCGGGCTGACCGCCGTTATATGATCGGCATAAAACAGGCCCGCCTTGAGGTAAGAAATTTGCCCGAAGAACTCCAGCCCATGCATGTCGAAGAAGGCGCGCGGAATCTGGATCTCATCCAGATGACGTGCAGAAAACAGCCCTTGATACGCCAGGTTATGCACGGTAAATACCGTTTTCGCCGGACGACCGCGCGCGGCGATATAGGCGCAGGTTAAGCCTGCATGCCAGTCATGCGCGTGCACGATGTCTGGCTGCCAATCCGTATCAAGCCCGCTGGCAATCTCGGCACCCATCCAGCCCAGCAGCGCAAAACGCAGATAGTTATCCACGTAAGCAAACTGCGAGGTATCGTGATACGGGCTGCCGGGACGTTCATACAATCCCGGCGCATCGATTAAATAAATACCAACGCCGTTAAAATGTCCAAAAAGTAAGCGTACCGGCCCAGCAAAAGTTTGCAACTCCGCCAGGACCTCAGTATCAGGAATTCCTTTACGCAGATCCGGATAGGCGGGAATCAACACCCGCGCATCCGTACCATCGGCTATTTGCGCCTGTGGTAATGCACCGACGACATCAGCCAGTCCGCCGGTTTTCAACAGCGGGAAAAGCTCTGAACAGACATGTAAAACCTGCATCCTGAACCCCTATTATGTGACCGCTCGCGTTCCCCGCGGCGATTGCCTGTGTGCTTGTTCGTGACCTAGTTCCCTGCTGCGCCAGCCAATTTGGCCAGCATGGCGCGCGTCACCAGTACGATGCCCTCTTCTGAACGGTAGAAACGACGGCTGTCTTCATCGGGGTTTTCGCCAATGACCATGCCTTCTGGCAGCTCGCAGGCGCGATCGATCACGCAGCGACGCAGACGACACGATCGGCCAACCACCACATCAGGCAGCAGCACTGCGGAATCAATATTGCAAAACGAGTTGATGCGAATGCGTGGGAACAGCACCGAATTCACCACCACCGAACCGGAGATGATGCAGCCGCCCGACACCAGCGAATTCATCGTCATGCCGTGGCTGCCAGATCGATCCTGAACAAATTTCGCCGGCGGCAGCGGCTCCATGTGGGTGCGAATCGGCCAGCTGTGATCGTACATATCCAGCTCGGGCGTGACTGACGCCAAATCGAGATTGGCGCGCCAGTAAGCTTCCAGCGTCCCGACGTCGCGCCAGTACGGCTCGGCGTTTTCGTCAACCTGCACGCAAGAGAGTGTGAAGGAGTGCGCATACGCCTCGCCGCTGGCGACGATTTTCGGCAGCAGATCTTTGCCGAAATCGTGGCTGGAATCGGCCACTTGCAGGTCCTCTTCCAGCAGCTGATATAAGTAATCGGCGTTGAACACGTAAATGCCCATACTGGCCAGCGCTCGGCTGTCATCACCCGGCATTGACGGCGGCTTCGGCGGTTTTTCGACAAAATCGACCACGTTGTTTTCCGCATCCACCGCCATCACCCCAAACGCCGTGGCTTCGGCCAACGGCACCGGCAAGCAGGCGATGGTGCATTTCGCGCCGCGATCGACATGGTCGAGCAGCATGCGCGAGTAGTCCATTTTGTAGATGTGATCCCCGGCGAGAATCACAATGTACTGCGCGTTGTAGCGGCGAATAATGTCGAGGTTTTGCGTCACCGCATCGGCCGTGCCGCGATACCAGTGTTCGGTAGCGGCACGCTGCTGCGCCGGCAGCAGATCGACAAACTCGTTCATCTCTTCGTTGAACAGCGACCAGCCGCGCTGGATGTGCTGCACCAGCGTATGTGACTGATATTGGGTGATCACGCCGATGCGCCGAATGCCCGAGTTGATGCAGTTGGACAGCGCAAAGTCGATGATGCGGAACTTGCCACCGAAGTGCACGGCAGGTTTGGCGCGTTTCGCGGTGAGATCTTTCAGGCGCGTACCGCGCCCGCCAGCAAGGATCAGGGCAACCGTTTGTGTAGGGAGCTGGCGCGCCAGCATCAGATGATCTGTTCTATCTAATTTCACCATGTCTGACTCCTTATGATTGCTTTAGGAACACACACACACCGTGTGCGGGACCGTGCCAGACAGTTGTCAGGATGGGGTTATCTTCCCCGGCGAAAGG
Source organism: Enterobacter sp. Sphag1F (assembly GCF_014193275.1). NCBI lineage: Bacteria > Pseudomonadati > Pseudomonadota > Gammaproteobacteria > Enterobacterales > Enterobacteriaceae > Enterobacter > Enterobacter sp. Sphag1F. Next base: position 575,355 of record NZ_JACHZD010000003.1, read on the forward strand.
AGGAATGGCACGCCACTCTCCGTCTGGTAAGGCGATATCACTCACCGATTCCGTGGCGTTTATTGTTATTAACCAGCGGCCGGAGAGCAGGATCTGCATTCTGTGCGTCCCCTGTTCCCACTGCTCGGCTTCCAGTGGTGTGCCGCTGGCATTGCACCACTGCACGCTGCCATCGCCCTCCTGCCACCAGCGATCCTGCGTCAACGCGGGAATGCGCTGACGCAGGCGGATTAACGCAGCAGTGAAGTCGACCAGGCCAAAATCATCCTGTTGCCAGTTCAACCAGGTCAGCGGATTGTCCTGGCAATAGGCGTTGTTATTACCGTGCTGGCTGTGACCGCGTTCGTCACCCGCCAGCAGCATTGGCGTGCCCTGCGCCAGCAGCAGCGTAGTCAGCAATCCATGAACACTACGCCGCCGCCGTTCAACAATATCGAAATTGACCTGCAGTCCCTCTTTGCCGTGGTTATGGCTGAAGTTGCTGCTGCTACCGTCGCGATTGTCTTCGCCGTTGGCCTGATTGTGTTTGTTGTTGAAGCTCACCACATCGCGCAGCGTGAAGCCGTCGTGAGCGGTGATCAGATTGATGCTGGCGTGCGGCAGACGCGCCTCACGCTGGAAAACGTCGCTGGATGCAGCAAAACGGCGGGCAAAATCGCCATTATTCAGTTGACCATGCAGCCAGTAACGGCGCGCCGCATCGCGAAAATGGTCGTTCCACTCGGCGAAGTCCGGCGGAAAGTTGCCGACCTGATAGCCGCCGGGACCGATGTCCCACGGCTCGGCAATCAGCTTCACTTGCGACAGCAGCGGACAGGCTTTGATGGCGGCAAACAGCGGCGCATCCTGATGAAATTCCGGCGTGCGACCCAACACGCTGGCGAGGTCAAAACGGAAACCATCAACATGGCAAACGCGCACCCAGTAGCGCAGTGCTTCCAGCGCCCACGCCATCACCTGCGGATGGCTGAGGTTCAGCGTGTTGCCGCAGCCGGTCCAGTTTTGGTATTCGCCGTTGCCATCCAGCCAGTAATAGCTGGCGTTATCCACGCCGCGCAGCGAAATCGTTGGCCCGATCTCTTCCAGCTCGGCGGTGTGGTTGAACACCACATCGAGAATCACTTCGATGCCCGCCGCGTGCAGTGCTTTGACCGCCTGCTGAAACTCCTGCAGCGGCGATAAACCGTTTTCGCCCGAAGCGTAACGCGCATCCACCGCCCATAAGGCAAACGGATTGTAGCCCCAGTAATTACTCAAGCCTAAACGGCGCAGGCGCGGCTCGCTGGTGAATTGGGCAATCGGCAACAGCTCAAGCGCGGTGATGCCGAGATGGCGCAGGTACTTCACCATAGCAGGATGACCCAGCGCCGCATAAGTGCCGCGCAGCCTTTCCGGAATTTCCGGATGCTGCTGCGTTAAGCCACGTACGTGCGCTTCATAGATCACCGTGTTGCCCCACGGCGTACGCGGCGCACGATCGCCTTCCCAGTCAAAATCTTCGGCAATCACCAGCGATTTCGGCGCGATGGCAGCGTTATCCACACCGTCCGGCTCACGTTCGCCGCCGCTGAAACGCGCGTCGTCCGCCACTTCATCCGTTACCGCTTTGGCACAGGGATCGACCAAAAGCTTGGCGGGATTAAAACGATGTCCCTGCTGCGGTGCCCACGGGCCGTGTACGCGATAGCCATAGCGCTGGCCGGGCTTAAGCGCGGGAAAATAGCCGTGCCAGATATCACCGCTGCGCGCGGGCAGCGCGAAACGGCGCTCAGCACCGTGCGCATCGAACAGGCAGAGTTCGACGTGTTCGGCATGCCGGGAGAACAGCGTAAAATTAACGCCGTGCCCATCATAGTGCGCACCTAACGGTTCCGGCTGCCCCTGCTCCAGCATCAGTCGCTCTCCCGCACCAGCCAAAGCGTTGCCAGCGGCGGTAAGGTCAAACTCAGCGACTGTGGCCGACCGTGGCTTTCAATCTCATCGGTATGCACTACGCCGTGGTTGCGCGTGTCGCTGCCGTGGTAATCGTGCTGATCGGTATTCATGATCTCGCGCCAGCCGCCACGCTGATTGACGCCGAAGCGATAGTGCGGACGCGCTACCGGCGTAAAGTTGCTGACCACGATGATTTCATTGCCCTCGCGATCGCGGCGCACAAACACAAATACCGAATTTTCATGGTCATCGACCACCAGCCACTCAAAACCTTGCCCATCAAAATCGAGCTGATGCAGCGGCGCAAAATGGCGATAAGTGTGGTTGAGATCGCGCACCAGACGATGCACGCCGTTATGCCAGTTATCCTCACCTTCCAGCAGATGCCAGTCGAGGCTTGCATCGTGGTTCCACTCGCGCCCCTGCGCAAACTCGTTGCCCATAAACTGCAGCTTCTTGCCGGGGAAGCCCCACATCCAGCCGTAATAGGCGCGCAGGTTAGCGAACTTTTGCCAGGCATCGCCGGGCATGCGATCGAGGATCGAACGCTTGCCGTGCACCACTTCGTCGTGCGACAGCGGCAGCACAAAGTTTTCGGTGTAGTTGTAGAGCATGCCGAAAGTCATCAGCTGATGATGGTAGCGACGATGTACCGGATCGAGTTTCATGTAATCCAGCGTGTCGTGCATCCATCCCAGATTCCATTTAAACCAGAAACCGAGGCCGCCATCTTCCGAAGGACGCGTGACGCCAGGATAATCGGTGGACTCTTCGGCTACCGTGACACTGCCGGGCGCGGCGCGACCCAGAATGCGGTTGGTATGACGCAGGAAGGAGATCGCTTCGAGGTTTTCGCGTCCACCAAAGTGGTTTGGCACCCATTCGCCTTCGGCGCGGCTGTAGTCGCGGTAGATCATTGACGCCACCGCATCGACGCGCAGGCCATCAATGCCAAAGCGCTCCATCCAGTACAAGGCGTTGCCGGAGAGATAATTGCTGACTTCACGACGACCAAAGTTGTAGATCAGCGTGTTCCAGTCCTGATGAAAACCTTCGCGCGGATCGCTGTGTTCGTAGAGTTCAGTGCCATCGAACTTCGCCAGGCCGAAATCATCACTTGGGAAGTGGCCAGGCACCCAGTCGAGCAGCACGTTAATGCCGGCATCATGTGCGGCGGCAATAAAGTGACGGAACTCATCGCGCGTCCCGAAACGGCGCGTCGGCGCATACATGCCGAGCGGCTGATAGCCCCAGCTGCCGTCAAACGGATGTTCGTTAATCGGCATCAGTTCGATGTGGGTGAAGCCCATCTCTTTGACGTAGGGTATGAGTTGCTCCGCCAGCTCTTTGTAGCTGAGCCAGAAGTTATTATCGGTGTGACGTCGCCATGAACCGAGGTGCACTTCATAGATCGAAATCGGCTGGTCAAATCCATTGGCGGCTTTGCGCCGTGGTTGCATTTCGGTTTTAGGCGGCAGTCCGCAGATCATCGAGGCAGTTTGTGGACGCATCTGCGCTTCAAAGGCGAAGGGATCGGCTTTGATGCGCATCTGGCCAGAATTATCCACGATTTCAAACTTATACAGCTGGCCATTCACCGCGCCCGGCACAAACAGTTCCCAGACGCCGAGTTCACGGCGGAAACGCATTGGATGACGTCGGCCATCCCAAAAGTTGAACTCGCCCACCACCGATACGCGACGCGCGTTAGGTGCCCAAACGGCGAAGCGCGTGCCGTGCACGCCATCAATGGTGGTGCCGTGCGCGCCAAGAGTTTCGTACGGACGCAGATGCGTGCCTTCACCCAATAACCATGCATCCATCTCCTCCAGCAGCGGGCCGAAGCGATAGGCATCGTCAATCAGGTTTTGCTGGCCGTGCCAGTTCACCGCCAGCTGATAGCCAAACAGGTTTTTACGGCGCGGAATCACCCCACAGAAGAAACCGCGTGAGTCGAGGCAGGTAAGCTGGGCGCATTTGCGTCCAGTATTGGTTTCAATTACCCAAACATCGGAGGCATCGGGCAGCAGCGCACGCACTTCAAGGCCTTGGGCAGTTTGGTGCATTCCCAGTAGTGAAAAGGGATCGGCATAATTCCCGGCAAAAAGGGCATTGATCGCCTGGCGATCGGGAAGCTCTGACATGACTTTCTTCCTATGATTTTGCGCAGGCGACCAGAGTCGGCAGGATTATCGCCTCGGGTGCGCTGCTTTTCATTGAGCCATAGGTACACCGCGAGGACACAACCGTCCGTGGGAAAGATCATCACCGTGTACAACAACCATTTAGTTCGAAAAAACGAAAACAGTTAACAACCGGCACATCTCTGTTAAATCATAGCTTGAGGCTGGCAGAAGCCAGGGAGGATCGTGAAAAATTCTTATCGGGCGAGCAAAAAGGGGAAGCGGATCACTTGTCAGGCGCAATTTGCATGAATTTTTGCAGCCTGGATAACTAAAAAAAGGCCGGGAAACCCCGGCCTGTCTGGTTTGCCGCTGCGCTTAGTCGATCAGCAGACGCAGCATGCGACGCAGCGGTTCAGCCGCGCCCCACAATAACTGATCGCCCACGGTGAAGGCGGACAGGTATTCCGGTCCCATGTTCAGTTTGCGCAAGCGACCCACTGGCGTGGTTAAGGTACCGGTGACGGCAGCGGGTGTCAGTTCGCGCATGGTGATTTCGCGATCGTTTGGCACCACTTTTACCCACTCGTTATGCGAAGCCAGCAGCTGTTCGATTTCGCTCAGCGGCAGATCTTTCTTCAGCTTCAGGGTGAATGCCTGGCTGTGGCAGCGCAATGCGCCAACGCGCACGCACAGGCCATCAACCGGAATCACATTGCTGGTGCGCAGGATTTTGTTGGTTTCCGCCTGGCCTTTCCACTCTTCGCGGCTTTGGCCGTTATCCAGCTGCTTGTCGATCCATGGAATCAGGCTGCCCGCCAGCGGCACGCCGAAGTTGTCGGTTGGCAAGGTGCCAGAGCGGGTGAAATCGGTCACGCTACGTTCGATATCCAGAATCGCCGACGCCGGATCCTGCAGCGATTTCGCCACGTGGTCATGCAGCATGCCCATCTGCGTCAGCAGTTCACGCATATGACGCGCGCCGCCGCCCGATGCCGCCTGATACGTAGCAACCGAGGCCCACTCAACCAGATCGTTAGCGAACAGGCCGCCCAGCGACATCAGCATCAGGCTGACGGTGCAGTTACCGCCGACAAAGGTTTTGATGCCGTTGTCGAGGCCCTGACGAATCACGTTATGGTTAACCGGATCGAGAATGATGATGGCGTCATCTTTCATGCGCAGCGTGGAAGCCGCATCAATCCAGTAACCCTGCCAGCCGCTTTCGCGCAGCTTCGGATAGACTTCACTGGTGTAATCACCGCCCTGGCAGGTGATAATAATATCCAGCGCCTTCAGCGCCTCGATATCAAAAGCATCCTGCAGCGCACCGGTCGACTTACCGCCGAATGTTGGTGCCGCCTGACCAAGCTGTGACGTGGAGAAGAAGACCGGATTGATGACATCAAAATCGCGTTCTTCGCTCATGCGTGACATCAGCACTGAGCCGACCATGCCACGCCAACCAATAAAACCTACATTCTTCATTTTCTGTCCGTCTCGGGTGCTCTCGAAAGAGGCCGTGTGGTGCGAGGAAAAGACTGGCCGGATAATCGTGCCAGTCTGCGTAATAATCAGGTTTACCTATGACCGTCAACTCTACAAAATGCAGCACTTCTGGCAAGTGAATTAATTCGATTGCGTTAACTTTTTCAGCAGTACAACTAATAATGGCTAACCCAACATGACTGAAATGATATCCGCGACCATATTGCTGCTGTTGATTATGGACCCGCTGGGCAACCTGCCGATCTTTATGTCGGTCTTGAAGCATCTGGAACCCAAACGCCGCCGCGTGGTGCTGATGCGTGAAATGCTGATCGCGTTGATTCTGATGCTGCTGTTTTTATTCGCCGGTGAACGCATTCTGGCGTTTCTTAATCTGCGCACCGAAACCGTGTCGATTTCCGGCGGAATCATTCTGTTCCTGATCGCCATTCGCATGATTTTCCCTTCGGAGGAGAGCAGCTCCAGCGGCTTACCCGCCGGAGAAGAGCCGTTCCTCGTGCCGCTGGCGATCCCGCTGGTGGCCGGTCCGTCGCTGCTGGCGACGCTGATGCTGTTGTCGCACCAATATCCCAACCAAATGACGCATCTGGTCGGCGCGCTGCTGATCGCGTGGGGCGTGACGGTGGTGATTTTGCTGATGTCGGGGCTGTTTTTACGCCTGCTGGGCGACAAAGGCGTAAACGCCCTGGAGCGCCTGATGGGCTTGATTTTGATTATGCTGGCGACGCAGATGTTTCTGGATGGAATTCGTACGTATCTGAAGTTGTAACAGCAGATAGGTGCGTTTTGTAGGGTCGCCATTCATGGCGACCGCTGTTTACGGAAACCGCAATTACTTCTGCTTCTTATCGATCGGTTTACCCGACCAGTAACCGGCCAGCAGCGAACCTGACAGGTTGTGCCATACTGAGAACAGCGCGCCCGGCAGTGCAGCCAACGGCGAGAAGTAGAGTTTGCCCAATGTGGCCGCCAGACCTGAGTTCTGCATACCCACTTCCAGCGCCAGCGTGCGGCAGGTCGATTCATCGAAGCCAAACAGCTTGCCACCCCAATAACCGCCCAGCAGACCAATCGCGTTATGCAGGATCACCGCCACAATCACCATCAAGCCGACGGAACCGATAAAGCCCTGGCTGCCTGCCACCACCGCGCTAATGATCAGCAGAATACACACCATCGAAAACGCCGGTAGATACGGCTCAACGCGGCGCACCACGCTGTTCATGGAGTGATGAATAATCAGGCCGAGGCTAATCGGAATCACCACGATTTTCACGATGCTGAGCAGCATGCCGACCACATCTACTTGAATGTGCGTATCGACATAGAAGCGAGTCAGCAGCGGCGTGGCGAAAACCCCCACCAGCGCCGACACGGATGAGATGGTCACCGACAGCGCCACATCACCCTTCGCCAGATAAATCATCACGTTAGAAGCGGTACCACTCGCCACGCTGCCGACCAGAATCATGCCTGCCGCCAGATCAGGTGGCATCTGGAATAGCTTTGCCAGACCCCACGCGGCCAGCGGCATCACCAGATAATGCAGGAAGGTACCAGCGATCACCGGCGCCGGACGCACCAGCACACGTTTGAAATCATCGATATTTAGCGTCACGCCCATGCCGAACATGATCAGCATCAGCAGATAGGTCACCCACAGCCCAATACCGAGAAAGGTGGTGGGAGAATAATAAGCAGCGACCGAGAGCAGCACGGCCCAGAGCGGGAACAGGCGGGTAAGTTTGCCGAGCATAACCAGACTTCCTTAGGAATTTTTTTATATTGCCACAGATGAAATGTCGCGCAGGGAACGACCACAGCGACGGACGCGGGATCATAACATTTCATTATCTTGACGTAAGGCGGGAAGTCGCTTGCGGGGGAAAATGCGGATCGGCTGCTGCCGATCCGCAGAAATACGGCGAAGTTACTCTGCTTTTTCCAGTACAAAGCGGTAGATCGCACCACCAATCGCGGCACCGATAATCGGTAACAACCAGAACATCCACAGCTGTTCCAATGCCCAGCCACCCTGGAAGATCGCCACACCGGTACTGCGCGCCGGGTTAACCGAGGTGTTGGTAACCGGAATGCTCACCAGATGGATCAGCGTCAGCGCCAGGCCGATAGCAATCGGTGCGAAACCTGCCGGAGCACGTTTATCGGTCGCGCCCATGATCACAATCAGGAACACAGCGGTCAGCACCAGCTCAGAGATCATGCCCGCTTGCAGGCTAAAGCCACCCGGCGAGTGTTCACCGTAACCGTTCGACGCGAAGCCGCTGGCCGCTGCATCGAAACCGGCTTTGCCGCTGGCGATCAGATACAGCACGCCAGCCGCCGCAATCGCACCGACCAGCTGCGCGATGATGTAAGGCACAACCTGCGCTGCCGGGAAACGTCCGCCAACTGTCAGGCCAATGGTGACCGCCGGATTAAAATGGCCACCTGAAATGTGGCCGACGGCAAATGCCATCACCAACACCGTCAAACCAAATGCCAGCGCGACACCAGCAAAACCAATACCTAACTGTGGAAACGCCGCGGCCAATACCGCACTGCCACAACCGCCTAAAACCAGCACAAAGGTGCCGAGTGTTTCAGCCACTAATCTTTTCATATCTATTCCCTCAAATAATTTAATGTTTTCGCGGCGGGATTATCGTTTTTGGCGATTAAAGCGCAACCGCTGAATGAGAGATTAGTGTGATTCTTAGGCAATTCCAGCGAAAACAAGACGGTTCTCGCTAGTTATAATGGGGTTTCTCAGAAATGTCTGGACCGAAAGTTTAGCTGCCGCTGGGCTTAAATTATTGTTTAAAAAAATTAACCAATAAAAAAGCCGGACCATGTCCGGCTTGATTTATATCGCTAAAAATTTGCCTTAAGAACCAAAAAGATTCTTGTGCAGCGCACGCACCACTTCTTCCGCGTCTGGGGTTGGAACCAGGAAGCAAAGGTTATAGCTGCTGGCACCGTAGCAAATCATGCGCAGGTTGAAGGGTTCTAGTGCTCCGAATACTTCTTTGCCGACGCCACAAGCTTTTGACAGATTGTTGCCGATGATCGCCACCAGCGCGAGGTTCTCTTCCACTTCCACACGGCATAGTGAAGAGAGTTCGGTCAGCAGCGCCTGGGTCAGCAAGCTGTCGCCGGTGGTGGTTGAACCGGTGCTGTCCAGCGTCAGCGCCACGCTCACTTCGGAGGTGGTTACCAGATCGACGGAGATGCTGTGGCGCGCCAGGATGTTAAACACCTCAGCAAGGAAGCCGTGTGCATGCAGCATATTCAGGCTATGCAACGTTACCAGCGTCTGCTTACGACGCAGCGCCAGCGCACGGAACAGCGGTGGATTTTTGGTTTCATTGCAGACGCGCGTACCGCCCGCAGCCGGATCTTTGCTCGAACCGACAAATACCGGGATATCGCTGCGCACGGCTGGCAGCAGAGTTGCTGGATGCAGCACTTTGGCACCAAAGATCGCCATTTCCGCCGCTTCTTCGAAGGTAATTTCTTCGATGCGTTTAGCGGTGGACACCACGCGCGGATCGGTGGTGTAGATACCGGCCACATCGGTCCAGATATCGATACGTGCAGCCTGCAGCGCTTCGCCCAGCAGCGCAGCGGTATAATCGCTACCGCCACGACCGAGCGTGGTGGTGCGGCCTTTAATTTCGCTACCGATAAAGCCCTGCGTCACCACCAGCGCTTCCGCAATGCGCGGCTGAAGTTGTGTTGCGGCCAGCTCTTTCAGCGTGGCGACTTCTGGTTCTGCACGACCGAATCGATCGCTGGTGCGCATTACTTTACGCACGTCAAACCATTCACTGTTGACCTGACGCTCGCGCAGAATCTCCACGAACAGCAGCGTCGACATCAGCTCACCGTGGCTCACCAGCTCATCGGTCAGCGCATGTGAGGTCGCCAGCGAAGTGGCTTCAGACAGCATGGTGATGTTTTCCAGCATGCGATCAATCTCTTCGCGGATCACATCCGGCGATTGCAGACGATCGATGATGGCGTATTGAATACGGCGGATTTCATCCAGCAGGTAAGCGCGCTGCGCTTGTTCCTGGCCTTCAGCAAGGGAAACCAGCAGATTGGTGACGCCAGCGGAGGCAGAGAGCACCACTAAGCGAGTATTAGCGTCCGACAGCACAACATCTGCGCTGCGGTTCATAGCATCAAAATCGGCAACGCTGGTGCCGCCAAATTTAGCCACGATAAGAGTTTGGGACATATTACGAACCCCGTGTCAGGTTATCTTTCTTCCGTTTTGGGGCGGAAGACATAGTAGCAGCCTAGGCACAAGAGAAGAGCAGAATTGGGCAGACAAGATCAGTAGTAGACAAGTCACCAAAAGCGCTTCACCTTGCGAACCGTCCGACTGTGGACGATTCTGGTGACAACCCAGAGGATTCAGCCCCTGCAGCCGACAGTGCAACACCCCGCGTGTTGCCCCACCTCGGCGTCACACCCCCTGATGTGTTATCTGCGGATACGGATCCTCAAACACACTGCCTGGGCGACGCGCCTCTTCTGGCTTACACCCGGAGGTGTAAGTAGCGCGCATAAATTACTGATTATTTTCCCCCCTGTCCATCCCTGCACTTTGAGGATTTCTCACTTTTACACTTCGGTAAACGCATCGTTGAACAAACGCGCCCGCCAACCGCGGCCTAAAGTAGTGTCCGAATCAGACAAAAGCGGCTTTTTTCTGATGCGGCACAGGGAATTCTCCTGGCGCAGCACCGACAATCGCTGCCGGATTTACCTGAAACAGTGCGGCCACGGTCACAAATTTTTTCCCTTCATTGGTAACTGTGGTCATACTCTTCCCCGTGCAAGAGTGCTATGGATGCCGGGCCAGCAGGATGCCCCGGATGGAATGACGGTTCTTATTTCAACTAGAGTGTTGCCATGAAAAATATCAATCCGACACAAACCGCTGCCTGGAAAGCGCTGCAGCAGCATTTTGACCAGATGAAATCGGTGCAAATCGCCGACCTGTTTGCGCAAGATGCCGATCGTTTTGCGAAATTCTCTGCCACTTTCGATGACCAGATGCTGGTGGATTTCTCCAAAAACCGCATCACCGAGGAAACCCTCGAAAAATTACAGGCGCTGGCTAAAGAGACCGATCTGGCAGGCGCCATCAAATCGATGTTCTCTGGCGAGAAGATCAACCGCACCGAAGAGCGCGCAGTACTGCACGTTGCGCTGCGTAACCGCAGCAACACGCCAATTGTGGTGGACGGCAAAGATGTGATGCCGGAAGTCAACGCGGTGCTGGCGAAGATGAAAGGCTTCTCCGAGCGCATCATCAGCGGAGACTGGAAAGGCTATACCGGTAAAGCCATCACCGACGTGGTGAACATCGGTATTGGTGGTTCAGACCTTGGCCCATTCATGGTGACCGAAGCGCTGCGTCCGTACAAAAATCACCTCAACATGCACTTTGTTTCTAACGTCGATGGCACGCACATCGCCGAAACGCTGAAAGATCTCAGCCCGGAAACCACGCTGTTCCTCGTGGCATCAAAAACCTTCACCACCCAAGAGACCATGACCAACGCCCACAGCGCGCGTGACTGGTTCCTGAAAACCGCCGGCGATCAGCAGCACGTGGCGAAGCACTTCGCAGCGCTGTCGACCAACGGTAAAGCGGTGGGTGAGTTCGGTATCGATACCGACAACATGTTCGAGTTCTGGGATTGGGTTGGCGGCCGCTATTCACTGTGGTCAGCGATCGGCTTGTCGATCATTCTCTCCATCGGCTTTGAGAACTTCGAGCAGCTGCTGAGCGGTGCGCATGCCATGGATAAGCACTTCGCCAACACGCCTGCCGAGCAGAACCTGCCGGTGCTGCTGGCGCTGATCGGTATCTGGTACAACAACTTCTTTGGTGCCGAAACCGAAGCGATTCTGCCGTACGACCAGTACATGCATCGCTTTGCTGCTTACTTCCAGCAGGGCAACATGGAATCCAACGGTAAATACGTTGACCGCGAAGGCAATCCGGTGGATTACCAGACTGGCCCAATCATCTGGGGCGAGCCTGGCACCAACGGCCAACACGCGTTTTACCAGCTGATTCATCAGGGTACCAAACTGATTCCATGCGACTTCATCGCACCGGCGCTGAGCCACAACGTGCTGACCGATCACCATCCGAAGCTGCTGTCGAACTTCTTCGCGCAGACCGAAGCGCTGGCGTTTGGTAAGTCACGCGACGTGGTAGAGAAAGAGTTTACCGATGCCGGTAAATCTGCTGAATCTGTCGCGCACATCGTGCCGTTCAAGGTGTTTGAAGGTAACCGCCCAACCAACTCCATCCTGCTGCGTGAAATCACCCCGTTCAGCCTCGGTTCATTGATTGCGCTGTATGAGCACAAGATCTTCACTCAGGGCGCGATTCTCAACATCTTCACCTTTGACCAATGGGGCGTTGAGTTGGGTAAACAGCTGGCAAACCGTATTCTGCCAGAGCTGGAAAATGACACTGAAATTAGCAGCCACGATAGCTCCACCAATGGCTTAATTAATCGCTATAAATCCTGGCGTTAATTTCCCGGCTAATTTGCAGAAGGCGGCGTAATTGCCGCCTTTTTTATGACAACCAGGACATCTCACTCGCAATATTATTATTTACCGCATTAAACAGGGTTAGAAAATTCTTAAAATGGAGTAAGGAAATTCGCAATTCACTTCAATCTACTGCAGCTTACTCCGCTTTAAAATGGACCTAATCCAACACCCTTGATAATTTATCCATCTGATAGATATATGATTTTTATTTAACCCTTCTGAGCAAATTCCGATTATTCTCATTCCGTACCAATATTTAGTGCAAAAGTGAAAAATTCTGCCGTGAAATGCCCAGGCATTCACTTATTCTATTAGCCCAAAAAAAGGCATTTAAAAAAAGCAGCTAACGCCAATTCGCCTTATTTATCACCAGAAACGTCCCTGGTTTGTGCCCTCTTTTACTCATGCTGAACTCTGGTAATTTGTTGCCCTATACTGAACGCGCCCGAAATCTGGGTAAATCCTACATTCATTGATTCATATAAATGCAGGAAACGTTGTTATGAAAAAACTGATGGTTGCCGGTGCAGCCTTACTTTACGTTGCCGTTTCCTCCGCTGCGATTGCCGCACCGGAAGAAGCTGGTGCTGCAGCAGGCGCACAGGCGGGAGCAATCTCAACTGGCGCGTCTACCGCTGTGGGTATCGGCGCGCTCGGTGCGTTAGTGGGTCTCGGCATTGCTGCTTCTGGCGGCGGTGACGGTGCAAATACCGGTACAACAACAACCACCACAACGAGCACCACTCGTTGATGTAGCACCTTTAAGCATAACCACACACCCGTGTGGTTATTTTTTGCTTGGCTTATTTAGACAGGGATACACAGTGCGCCGACTCTCTTTGCTACTTCTTTGCCTGTTGTTGCAGGCCTGCACACAAACGCAAAAAGGCCTCGAACAAACCGTGATGCTGGCCGTCAACGGCCCGGATGATGTCACGGTCACCGACGAACAGGTTGCTAACCTGCCCTACGCCAGCCTCTATGCCCGTATCAATGAAGGTCCGCGCATCTTCGTGGTGCTCGGTTACAACGAGAACGGCCAACAGAAGTGGATCACCCAGGATAAGGCGATGCTGGTGATGCAGCATGGCCGCCTAATCAAAACCCTGGGTTTACCGAGCAACCTCGCTGACGTCAGTAACCTGGCGCAGGATCCACTCGCCGATGCGCTGCATCTGCAAAACGGTGCCAGCTGGACGCGCGTGGTGCAGTGGCGCGAGCAAGACAAAGTGCGTGCCGCCACCGCCGTTTCACGTTTCGAGCGCGGTGACGATACGGTGCTGGATATCGCCGGTGAACGCGTGCCGTGTCGCGTCTGGCATGAAACCGTGCGCATGGAGAGCGTGGGCGCGGAGTGGCAGAACACCTTCTGGATCGATAACCGCGATGGCACGGTGCTGCAGGCCAATCAGATGCTGGCCGCTGATGCCTTCCCAGTTGAAACCACTATTCTGAAGCCGGCGAAATCATGAAAAAAATAACTCCAATGCTGGCAGCGTTAACGCTGCTCACGGCTGGCCACGCGCTGGCGGCGGCGCAAGTCACCGTGCACGCTTTACAGGGAAAAAACACTCTGCAAATCAACGATGCGCAGAATCTCAGTCAATTACTCACCCATCCTGAACTGCGCAGTTGGTGGCCGGGCACAGTGATTGCCGAGCGTGGCGCGACTGCGGTAGCACAGCAACAGCAGAAACAGCTGCTGGCCGATCTTCGCGCCTGGCAAACCGACAGCGGCGAGTCGTTAGCCGCAACCATCGGCTCGGTTATCCACCAGCTTGGCGCGGTGCAGGTAACGGGTCGCCAGTTCACCTCGCTCGATCCCGACGCCGTGCGCCTGCATCCACAGGATAACCGCACGCTGCAAGGCAGCTATGACCTCTACACGCTGGCACAACCGACGCAGGTGTTAGTGCTGGGGGCGTTGAGCAATCCGGGTAAAGAGAGCTGGCAGCCGGGCCGCGAAGTGCGTGATTACCTCGACGGCCACGATCGTCTTTCCGGCGCGGAACGTAGCTATGCCACGGTGATTGCGCCGTCCGGCAGCACTCAGCAAGTTCCGGTCGCTTACTGGAATCATCGCCATATCGAAGTGGAGCCCGGCAGCATCATCTGGCTCGGTTTCACCTCATGGAGCTTGCCATGGGGCCAAAGCGATTTGAATGAGCGCATGCTTTCCGTTCTGACTCACCGGATACCAGACTGATGAAAAAACAATTACTTCTCAGCCTGTTGGCTGCTTCTGTTTCCGCCGCTTGCCAGGTGCACGCGGAAACCTGGCCTGAACCGGTCGGTCCTTCGCAATCGGATTTTGGTGGCGTTGGCCTGATGCAGACGCCGACCGCGCGTATGGCGAAAGAGAGCGAGTTTAGCGTCAACTTCCGCGATAACGATCAATATCGCTACTATTCCGCCTCATTGCAGCTGTTCCCGTGGCTGGAAACCACCGTGCGCTATACCGATGTGCGTACCCGCCGTTACAGCGCGGTGGAAGGATTCAGCGGCAACCAAAGCTATAAAGATAAAGCCTTCGATGTGAAGCTGCGTTTGTGGCAAGAGAGCTATTGGCTGCCGGAAGTGGCGGTTGGCTCGCGCGATTTAGGCGGCACTGGCTTGTTCGACAGTGAATATCTGGTGGCGAGCAAGGCGTGGGGGCCATTCGATTTCAGTCTCGGTATTGGCTGGGGTTATCTCGGCAACAGCGGCACCCTCAAAAACCCATTCTGCTCGTACAGCGACAGCTATTGCAGCCGCAGCGGCGGCGGCGAAACCGGCACCATCAACGGTTCACAGATGTTCCACGGCCCGGCAGCACTGTTTGGCGGCGTGGAATACCAAACGCCGTGGCAGCCACTGCGTCTCAAGCTGGAGTACGAAGGCAACGATTATCAGGATGATTTCGCCGGTCGCCTGGAGCAGCGCAGCAAGGTTAACGTCGGTGCGATTTATCGCATCACCGACTGGGCGGACATCAACGCCAGCTACGAACGCGGCAACACCTTTATGTTCGGCTTTACTCTGCGCACCAACTTCAACGATCTGCATCAATCGCACATCGATAGCCAGAAGCCAGCCTACAACCCGCAGCCGCAGCCGCAGGGCGACTTGTTGCAGCCAACGGTGGTGGCGAACCAGCTGACCGATCTGAAGTACAACGCGGGACTGAACGGCCCACATATTCAGACCAAAGGCAGCACGCTGTATGTCTCAGGCGAGCAGACCAAATATCGCGACACGCGCGAAGGTGTCGATCGCGCCAATCGCATCATCATGAACAACCTGCCGGCCGGCATCGATACCATCGACGTCACCGAGTCGCGCTTTAATATGCCGCAGGTCAGCACGCGCACCAACGTTGCCAGCCTGCACAACGAGCTGACGGGTTATCCGCTGGGCCATGAACAGCCGCTGCAGCAGACGCGTGAAGATCCGGTTGATCCCGGCACCACCGAGCAAGGTTTCTTTATCCGCAAAGATCGTCTGAACTACAGCCTGTCGCCAGTGCTCAATCAGTCGGTTGGTGGACCAGAAAGCTTCTACATGTATCAGGTTGGCGTGATGGCCAATGCCGATTACTGGCTTACCGATCACCTGTTGGTCGGCGGCAGCCTGTTTGGCAACATCGCCAATAACTACGACAAGTTCAACTACAACGGCGCTCCGGCGGATTCCACGCTGCCGCGCGTGCGCACGCACATTCGTGATTACGTTGAGAACAACGTTTACGTTAATGACCTGCAAGCCAACTACATGCATGCGTTGGGCAACGGTTTCTACGGCCAGGTTTACGGCGGTTATCTGGAAACCATGTACGGCGGTGTCGGCGGCGAAGTGCTGTATCGTCCGATTGATAGCAACTGGGCATTCGGTGTTGATGCCAACTACGTGAAGCAGCGTGATTGGGACAACATGATGCAGTTCACCGATTACAAAGCGCCAACCGGAAATCTGACGGCGTATTGGCGTCCATGGTTTATGCAGGATGTGTTGGTGAAGGCCAGCGTCGGGCAGTATCTGGCGAAGGATAAAGGCGTGACGCTGGATGTGTCGAAGCGCTTTGACAGCGGCGTGATGGTTGGTTTCTATGCCACTAAAACCAACGTCTCCGCCGAACAGTATGGCGAAGGCACCTTCACCAAAGGCTTCTACATTTCGGTGCCAATGGACCTGTTTACCGTGACGCCAACGCGCGGCCGTGCGCAGGTGAACTGGGTGCCTTTGACGCGTGACGGCGGGCAAATGCTGGGTCGTAAATATCAGCTGTATGACCTGACGTCAGATCGGGATGCGCGGTTTAATTAATTGATTCATAAGCATTAACCGTAGGGTCGGCATTTATGCCGACCTTTTTCATTTGTGCGGACATATAAGAAGGTCGCCATGAATGGCGACCCTACGGAGCAGGTTTTGTAGGGTCGCCATTTATGGCGACCTTGTTCATTTGTGCGGACATGTAAGAAGGTCGCCATGAATGGCGACCCTACGTGATGCGTTAATCCGCGTCGTAACCCAGATTCGGCGCTAACCAGCGTTCGACTTCGGTGACGCTCATGCCTTTACGTGCCGCGTAATCTTCTACCTGATCACGCTGAATCTGCGCCACGGCGAAGTATTTGCTGTCGGGATGGCTGAAGTACCAGCCGGAAACCGCTGCACCCGGCCACATGGCGAAAGATTCGGTGAGCTTCATGCCGGTGTGCTTTTCCACATCCAGCAATTGCCAGATCGGCGCTTTCTCAGTGTGTTCCGGACAAGCCGGATAACCCGGCGCAGGACGAATGCCCTGATAATTCTCGCGAATCAACTCTTCGTTGCTGAGATTTTCATGGGCGGCAAAGCCCCAAATCACCTTACGCACACGCTCGTGCAGATACTCGGCAAAGGCTTCGGCAAGACGATCCGACACCGCTTTCACCATGATTTTGTTGTAATCATCGTGCTGCTTGTCGTACGCCTCGGCCAGCGCATCTTCCTCAATCCCGGCGGTAACCGCAAACGCACCGAGATAATCGGCTTTGCCGCTGGATTTTGGTGCCACGAAGTCGGCTAAACAGTAGTTGGCGAAGTCGGTTTTTTCGGTCTGCTGACGCAAGTGATGACTGACGCACAGCACCTGATTACGGTTCTCATTGCTGTAGATTTCAATGTCATCGCCGACACGGTTAGCCGGGAAAATCCCCACCACGCCGCGTGGATTGAGCGTGCCAGTCTCACTCAGCATATCGAGCATGGCGTTGGCATCGGCAAACAGGCGCTTAGCCTCTTCGCCCACCACTTCATCTTCCAGAATGCGCGGATATTTGCCGGCCAATGACCAGGTCATAAAGAACGGCGTCCAGTCGATGTAATTGCGCAGCGTTTCAATGCTGGCTTCGACCGGGCTCACGCCGAGACGATGCGCCACCGGCGGCGTGTAACTTTCCCAGTCGATGGCGTAATCATTATCGCGCGCGGTTTGCAGGCTCACCGGCGGGGTGCGCGGTTTTTTACGCCCGTGCTGAATACGCACCGTGTCGTACTCTTTGCGCGTGCGCGCCACGAAATCCTCTTTCAACGTATCCGACAGCAGCGATGACACCACGCCCACGGTGCGCGAGGCGTTCTGTACGTAGACAGTTGGGCCACTGTAGTTCTGTTCGATCTTCACGGCGGTATGTGCTTTCGAGGTGGTCGCGCCGCCAATCAGCAGCGGAATGGTGAAGCCCTGACGCTCCATCTCTTTCGCTACGTTGACCATTTCATCCAGCGACGGCGTGATCAGGCCGGAAAGCCCGATAATATCGGCGTTCTCGGCGATCGCGGTTTTAAGGATTTTGTCGCTCGGCACCATGACGCCGAGGTCGATAATTTCGTAGTTGTTACACTGCAGCACCACGCCGACGATGTTTTTGCCGATGTCATGCACGTCGCCTTTTACCGTCGCCAGCACGATCTTGCCGTTGCTGCGTCCAGCTTCTTTACTCGCCTCGATATAGGGTTCGAGATACGCCACCGCTTGCTTCATCACGCGCGCCGATTTCACTACCTGCGGCAGGAACATTTTGCCCTCGCCGAACAGATCGCCGACCACGTTCATGCCCGACATCAGCGGCCCTTCGATTACCTGAATCGGACGTTCATAGCCCTGACGCGCCTCTTCGGTATCCAGCTCAATGAATTCGGTGATGCCTTTGACCAGCGAATATTCCAGACGCTTTACCACGTCCCAGCTGCGCCATTCGGCTTGCTGTTTCTCCTGCTCGCCATCGCTTTTGCTGCCGCGATACTTCTCCGCCAGCTCCAGCAAGCGCTCGGTGCCATCGTCACGGCGGTTCAGCACCACGTCTTCCACCGCGTCGCGCAGTTCGGCAGGCAGATCGTCGTAAATCGCCAGCTGACCAGCGTTGACGATGCCCATATCCATGCCGTTGCGGATGGCGTAATAGAGGAACACCGCGTGAATCGCTTCGCGCACCGGTTCGTTACCACGGAACGAGAACGACACATTGGAGACGCCGCCGGAGATCATCGCGTGCGGCAGTTCGCGTTTGATATCTTCACAAGCGCCGATGAAATCCATCGCGTAGTTATTGTGTTCTTCGATGCCGGTCGCCACGGCGAAAATATTCGGGTCGAAAATGATGTCTTCTGGGGGGAAACCGACCTCTTCGGTCAGGATCTTGTAGGCGCGACGACAGATCTCGATTTTGCGTGCGCGCGTATCCGCCTGGCCCACTTCATCAAACGCCATCACCACCATCGCTGCGCCATAGCGACGTACTTTACGCGCGTGCTCGATGAAGGGTTCAACGCCCTCTTTCATCGAGATGGAGTTGACGATGCCTTTGCCCTGAATGCACTGCAGGCCTTTCTCGATCACTTCCCATTTCGAGGAGTCGATCATAATCGGCACGCGTGCGATATCGGGTTCGCCAGCGATTAGATTGAGGAAGCGCACCATCGCTGCTTCCGCATCCAACATCCCTTCATCCATGTTGATATCGATGATTTGCGCACCGCTCTCAACCTGCTGACGCGCCACATCCAGCGCTTCGTTGTATTTCTCTTCTTTAATCAGGCGTTTGAACTTGGCCGAGCCGGTAACGTTGGTACGTTCGCCGACGTTGACGAATAGCGAATCGGCCTGAATATTCAGCGGTTCAAGACCGGCTAAGCGGCAGGCAACCGGAATCTCTGGCAGCTGGCGCGGCGCAACGCCGTCTACCGCTGCCGCCATTGCCGCGATGTGTTCCGGCGTGGTGCCGCAGCAGCCGCCGATAATATTGAGGAAACCGGCGCGCGCCCATTCACCAATTTGCTCGGCCATAATCGCCGCATCGAGATCGTATTCACCAAAGGCGTTGGGCAAGCCGGCGTTCGGGTGCGCGGTGACGTAGCCTTCAGCAATACGCGACAGCTCCGCCACATACTGGCGCAGTTCATCCGGGCCCAGCGCACAGTTGAGGCCGAACGACAGCGGTTCGGCGTGACGCAGCGAGTTATAGAAGCCTTCAGTGGTTTGACCGGAGAGCGTACGACCGGACGCATCGGTGATGGTGCCGGAGATCATCAGCGGCAGCTTCACGCCCATCGCTTCCATCTCGGCCTGCACCGCGTAGATCGCCGCTTTGGCATTCAGGGTATCGAACACCGTTTCGATCATGATCAGGTCGGAGCCACCGGCAATCAGCGCATGTGTGGATTCACGGTAAGCTTCCACTAGCTGATTGAAGGTTACGTTTCGATAAGCGGGATCGTTAACGTCCGGCGAGATAGAACAGGTGCGGTTAGTCGGACCCAATACGCCCGCTACGTAGCGCGGACGGTGCGGCGTTTTCGCCGTCCACTCATCGGCACTGGCGCGCGCCAGCTTGGCGGCTTCGAAGTTGATCTCCGCCGACAGCGCTTCCATCGCGTAATCGGCCATCGCAATGGTGGTGGAGTTGAAAGTGTTGGTTTCCAGAATATCCGCGCCGGCGGCGAGATAGGCATCGTGGATTTCGCGGATGACGTCCGGTTTGGTCAGCACCAACAGATCGTTGTTGCCCTTCAAATCAGATGGCCAGTCGGCAAAGCGGCTGCCACGGAAATCCTGCTCACTCAGTTTATAACTCTGGATCATGGTGCCCATGCCACCGTCCAGAATCATAATGCGTTGTGCCAGCTGCTGCTGCAGCATTTCTGTTTTGTTGCTCACTCTCGCCCCGTCCACGTCATTGCGTTGGCTAATATGCCAGCCAGACATACTGGCACAACTTGCAGGTGATCAAAAGTCAGCTCAGATGAGACATTTTCAGCTTTTACCCATCACAGGTCTGACCAGAAAGTCAGCGTTTGCATTAATGCAGTTAAAAACGAAAATGGTTTCCAGCATTGATGCGAATTGGAGACGTTATGGCAACCCCTGCGCCCGTTAAACGCGGCAAGAAACCCCGTGCTACAACGACACCCACCAGCGCGCCTGTCGGCGGGCAAGTACAATCTCTGACGCGCGGCCTGCGCCTGCTGGAGCTGATTGCCGAATCCCACGGCAGCGTGGCGCTAACCGAACTGGCGCAACAGGCCGGTTTACCCAACTCCACCACTCATCGCCTGCTCTCCACCATGCAGCAGCAAGGTTTTGTGCATCAGGTGGGCGATTTAGGTTTATGGACCATTGGTTCGCATGCCTTTGTGGTCGGCAGCAGCTTCCTGCAGAGCCGTAATCTGCTGGCAATTGTGCATCCGCTACTGCGCAAGCTGATGGAAGATGCCGGTGAGACGGTGAATCTGGCGGTGCTGGATCTCAGCGATTATCAGGCGGTGATCATCGATCAGGTGCAGTGTACGCAGCTGATGCGCATGTCCGCGCCGATTGGCGGCAAGCTGCCGATGCATGCATCCGGCGCCGGTAAAGCGTTTCTGGCGCATCTCAGCGATGAGCAAGTTACCGCGCTACTGCATCAAAAGGGATTACATCACTACACGCCGAAAACGCTGATGTCGCCGCACAGCCTGAAGGAGAATCTGGCGCTGATTCGTAAGATGGGCTTTTCACATGATGATGAAGAGCACGCGCTGGGTTTGCGTTGCGTCGCGGCGCCGATTTATGACGAACATGGCGAACCCTTCGCCGCCATCTCGATTTCCGGCCCGATTGCGCGCATGACCGACGACCGCATCACCGAGCTCGGTGCGCTGGTAATCCGCGCCGCCAAACAGGTGACCCAAACCTACTCTGGCCGCTAAGCGGCCATCGAAGCATAGCGCGCGCTGAAACGCTGGCTGGCGCGCCACGCAATCACCTCTTCAATATGCCCTTCGCGGATGCGCGTTTGCAGCGCGCGCCACCAATTGGGATCAAACAGTTGCGGATGCAGCGCCTGCAGCAGTTTGCCGGTCGACGGTTCGCTGCACAGCGCATAGCGGAAGGTTTCAGGGAACACATCATCCGGCCCGACGCTGTACCACGGCTCGGCCTGCAGCTCATCTTCTTCATAACGCGCCTGCGGCACATCGCGGAACACCAGCTCGGTCATCGGGCGGATTTCGTCGTAATCGTAAAACACCACGCGGCCGTGACGTGTCATGCCAAAGTTTTTGTACAGCATGTCGCCGGGGAAAATGTTCGCCGCCGCCAGCTGACGAATCGCATCACCGTATTCGCCAATCGCGTGCTGCCGCTGTTCCGGCGAGGCCTGAGCCAGCCACAGATTGAGCGGCTCCATGCGCCGTTCCAGCCACAGATGGCGGATGATCACCACGTCGTCGCGCACCTCGATTTTTTCCGGGATATCGCGCTCAAACTCCGCCATCAGTTCAGCCGGAATACGCGCGCGCGGTAACGCAAAGTGCTCAAACTCCTGGGTATCTGCCATGCGACCGACGCGATCGTGCTCTTTAACCATGCGATAGCAGTCGCGCACCTGCGCATCGGTGACCTCTTTTTGCGGTGCGAAGCGATCTTTGATCACCTTAAATACGCGATCAAAACCCGGCAGCGTGAACACCATCATCACCATGCCGCGAATGCCGGGCGCGACGGTAAAATCTTCCTGGCTGTGCGCCAGATAGTGCAGATATTCGCGATAGCATTCGGTTTTGCCGTGCTTCTGACAGCCAATCGCCATGTAGCGTTCAGCCACGGTTTTGCCCGGCAGAATCGGTTGCAGCCACGCCACCAGCGCGGCTGGCACCGGCGCGTACACCATAAAATAGGCGCGGGCGAAGCCAAACACGATGCTGGCATCATCGCTATCAGTGAGACAGGTATCGATCCACAAACGGCCAGCATCATCGCGCTGAATCGGCAGCAAACAGGGCACCATGCCATTGCTTAGCTGCAGGCGCGCCACGATCCACGCGGTTTTGTTGCGGTAAAACAGTTCGCTGGCGACATCCAGCGTCGCCGTCGCGAGCTGTGCGGCACCGAACTGCTCATGCAAATGGCGCACAATCCAGCCGATATCGCGCGTTTGATCCTGCCACGTTAAGCGCAGCGGAATGTCATTCAGCACCTGACGCAGCGTTTCCTGCCAATTGTGTTGCGGGCGATAAAGACGCGACAACGGGCGCTGGGCAATCGGTGCAGGCGCATACGGCTGTGACGGCAAGATAAACAGACGTTCGGGCGACAGATGGCTGTGGCCCTGCAAACGGCAATAAACCGAGTTGAAGAAGCTTTCGGCGATTTCATGGCGCGGATAGCCGGGTAGCAAGGTTTCGTAATGGCTTTTCACTCGCAGCCAGAACGCGTCATCCCAACCCGAAGTGTCATTGAGAATGCGCAGCTGGTTGGTGACGAGGCCAACGTGGTGATCGTAAAGGTGGATACGCGCTTTCATGGCCTGCTGCACCGCGTGCCAGTCAGCCTGCTCGAAGCGCTGTTGTGCGCCAGCGGTAATATCCAGAAAGCGGCCATACTGCGCGTCAAAACCTTGCAGGATGGTGTGGGCGATCAGCGATTCTCTCGGTGTCATAGGTGACGCTCCGGGGAAATGGTCGCCATGAATGGCGACCCTACGACGGCTTTAGAATTGCGCGGCTTCGGTGGAACCGGTCAACGCGGTCACTGAGGATTGTCCGCCCTGAATGACGTTGGTAACGCGATCGAAATAGCCGGTGCCGACTTCCTGCTGATGCGACGAGAAGGTGTAGCCCTTATCGCGCGCCGCAAACTCTGGCTGCTGCACTTTTTCTACGTAATGACGCATGCCTTCGCCCTGCGCATAGGCGTGCGCCAGATCGAACATGTTGAACCACATGCTGTGAATCCCGGCCAGCGTGATGAACTGGAAGCGATAGCCCATTTCGCTCAGCGCCTGCTGGAAACGCGCGATGGTGCGATCGTCGAGGTTCTTCTTCCAGTTGAACGAGGGCGAACAGTTGTAGGCCAGCAGCTTGCCGGGATACTGCGCGTGGATCGCGTCGGCAAAACGCTGTGCCATCTCCAGATCCGGCGTCGAGGTTTCGCACCACAGCACGTCGGCATAAGGCGCATACGCCAGTCCGCGGCTGATCGCCTGTTCAATCCCGGCATGCGTGCGGAAGAAGCCTTCCGAGGTGCGCTCGCCGGTGATAAATGCCGCATCGCGCGGGTCGCAATCTGAGGTGATCAGGTCGGCGGCATCCGCATCGGTGCGCGCCAGTAATACCGTCGGCACGTTCATTACGTCTGCGGCCAGACGTGCCGCCACCAGCTTCTGAATCGCTTCCTGCGTCGGGACTAATACCTTGCCGCCCATGTGACCGCACTTCTTCACCGCCGCCAGCTGATCTTCAAAATGCACCGCGCCTGCACCGGCCTGAATCATCGATTTCATCAGCTCGAACGCATTGAGTACGCCGCCAAAGCCCGCTTCCGCATCGGCGACAATCGGCAGGAAGTAATCAATAAAATCATTGTCTTCTGGGGATAAGCCGCTGGCCCACTGAATCTGATCGGCACGCTGGAAGCTCTGGTTAATCCGCTCTACCACATTCGGCACTGAATTCACCGGATACAACGATTGGTCCGGATACATCTGCCCGGCCAGGTTGGCATCCGCCGCCACCTGCCAGCCGGAGAGGTAAATCGCTTCTATACCGGCTTTCGCCTGCTGCACGGCTTGTCCGCCGGTCAGTGCGCCAAGGCTGTTGATGTAGCCTTTGCTTGATTCACCATTCAGCAGCGACCAGAGTTTAGTGGCACCGCGCTCCGCCAGCGTACAGGCGGGATTGACCGAACCGCGCAAGTTGACCACATCCTCCGCACTGTACGGACGAGTGATTCCCTGCCAGCGCGCATCATTCCAGCTCGATTCCAGTTGTTTGATCTGTTGCGTACGATTCATCGTCATATCTCCAGGTTCAAGGCAGCAGGCGGTAGCCCGGCAGAGTGAGGAAGGAAACCAGTTCGTCATCGGTGGTGATTTGCGCCATCAGCGCGGCGGCATCGTCGAAGCGTCCGTTCTGGAAACGCTCTGCGCCAACGGTTTGCTGCAAGGCTGCCAGCTCTTCCGCCAGTAGCCGTTCAAACAGCACCACCGTAACCGGTTGGCCATCGCTGAGAATTTGCTTGTGATGAATCCATTGCCAAATGGAGGTGCGGGCGATTTCAGCGGTGGCGGCGTCTTCCATCAATCCGTCAATCGGTACGCAGCCGTTACCGCTGATCCAGGCTTCCAGATATTGCAGCGCTACGCGGATGTTGGCGCGCATGCCGGCTTCGGTGCGCTTGCCGCGACACGGTGCCAGCAGACGCTCGGCGGTGATTGGTGCATCCTGCTCACGCGTAATGTGCAATTGATTAGGTTGATCGCCCAGTCGACGGTCAAACTCCTCCATCGCGATGTCTGCCAGGCCGGGATGCGCTACCCAGGTTCCGTCGTGACCGTTGCCCGCTTCGCGCGCTTTATCTTCTTGCACCTTTTGCGTAACCCATAAATTGCGCTCCGCGTCTTTGCTCGGAATCAGGGCTGACATACCGCCCATTGCCAGCGCACCACGGCGATGACAGGTTCTGATCAGCAGGCGTGAATAGGCATCGAGGAACGGTTGATCCATGCTGATTTGCTGGCGATCCGGCAGGATGCGATCGGGATGCTGGCCCAGCGTTTTGATGTAGCTGAAGATGTAATCCCAACGGCCACAATTCAGGCCCACCACGTGATCCCGCAGTTCCCACAGGATCTCATCCATCTGGAACACCGCCGGCAGCGTTTCGATTAGTACCGTGGCTTTGATGGTGCCGCGCGGCAGATCGAAGCGATCTTCACTGAAGCGGAAGATCTCACGCCACCACGCCACTTCAGCGGCATGCTCGGTTTTCGGTAAGTAGAACCACGGCGCGTGGCCCTTCTCCAGCAGCGCTTCAACGTTGTGGAAAAAGTAGAGCGCAAAGTCGAACAATCCGCCGGGAATAGCCCGATCGCGCCACTCCACATGCTTTTCATTCAGATGCAGACCGCGTACCCGACACATCAGCAGCGCCGGATTGGCACGAAGCTGGTAGATCTTGCCGGTTTCACTTGTGAAGCTCAGCGTGCCATTAACCGCATCGCGCAAGGTTAATTGCCCATCGACCAGCTTCTGCCAGGTTGGTGCCAGTGAATCTTCAAAGTCGGCCATGAAGACGTTGACGTTGGCGTTGAGCGCGTTGATCACCATTTTGCGATCCGGCGGCCCGGTGATCTCTACGCGGCGATCTTGTAACAGTTGCGGAATAGGACGAACCTGCCATGCATTTTCACGAATGGAAGTGGTTTCCGAATCAAATCCCGGTAACTCACCTTGATCGTAACGCTTCTGCCGTTGCTGGCGTGCTTTCAGCAGGCGTTCGCGCTCTGGTGCGAAACGCACTACCAATGCGTGTACAAAGTCGATCGCTTCTGGGGTAAGCAGCTGCTTTTCCGCGTGGGTAAAGGGCTGGCTGAAGGTTAGCGTATTGCTGATAACCGAGTCTGTCATGCGGGCTGCCTCCTGGGTTGATCCATCGTTTAACGATCGGATCCGGATGTAGGGTGTTTTATAACCTGCAAGATCAGAGCATAATGATTTTTATTTTATTTTCAAAAACTATTTCCATTTTTAAGTTTATAGTTATTTATCAGATTGATATTTATGTAATTTAATCTCTCGAATTAAAGGCAATAACTTCCACCCCTGAATAGAAGGCAAAAAAAAGCCGCGATAGCTTTCGGCTAGCGCGGCAGGATCAAACGAGATGTGGAGTTATTCGAGCGTTGGGTTCATCCGACGCAGATCGAACGGCGTGATCTGATAAACGTAGTAGTTCAGCCAGTTGGAGAACAGCAGGTTGCCGTGACTGCGCCATGTAGCGCGCGGTGGCAGTTCTGGGTTGTCGTGCGGGAAGTAGTTGAACGGCACTTCCGGCTGCAGGCCTGCATCGTAATCGCGATGATATTCACCTGAAAGCGTTAAAGCATCGTACTCAGGATGGCCGGTGACAAACGCCAGGCGCTTGTCTTTACTCGCCATGAGATACGCGCCGGTGGATTCTGATTCGGCAAACAGCTCGAGATCGGTGTAATCACGGATCAGCTGGCTGGGGAAATCGGCATAACGTGAATGCGGGGCCAGGAAATTGTCGTCAAAGCCACGCGTCAGTAACGCGTGTGGATGCAGGATTTGGTGTTCATAAACCCCGGACAATTTGTTCTGCCGCGTCTGCTTAGGAATGCCATACAGAATGTTGAGTGCCGCCTGAACCGCCCAACAGACAAACAGCGTGGAGGTGACGTGTTCATTCGCCCAGTGCAGCACGCGCTGGATCTGTGGCCAATACGCGACATCATTGAAATCGACCAATCCCAGCGGCGCGCCAGTCACAATCAGTCCATCGAAATTATCGTTTTGGATGTCTTCAAAGTTGCAGTAGAAGTTGTTCAGATGCTCTGTCGGCGTGTTGCGCGACTCGCGGCTATCAATGCGCAGCAGCTGCACATCAATCTGCAACGGTGAGTTTGAGAGCAGGCGCAGGAACTGGTTTTCTGTCTCAATTTTCTTTGGCATCAGGTTAAGAATCAGCACTTTTAGCGGACGGATCTCCTGAACACTGGCGCGCGACGACGTCATGACAAAGACGTTTTCATCACGCAAAAAATTCACTGCCGGTAATTCGTCGGGAATCCTGATTGGCATAACCTGCTCACCTCTTACTAATAACCGTATAAACGTTTAGACATCCAGATGCCCGACATTAGCGTGTTATGTCGAGAATGTCGAGCCTTCATGCGGTTTATGAAAATGTTTCAGCTTTAGGTGGGATTTAGGAAAATAGTTAGGGAGATGAGTATGTCATGTGCGAATTTTAGCTTCAGGATGGTACTAAACCTTAAGCAGTTTTCTAAATTTCAGATGTAAAAAAGCCCCGAACTTTCGTTCGGGGCTTCTTCACTATTTGATGCCTGGCAGTTCCCTACTCTCGCATGGGGAGACCCCACACTACCATCGGCGCTACGGCGTTTCACTTCTGAGTTCGGCATGGGGTCAGGT
>NZ_JACHZD010000004.1:0-596671 GCF_014193275.1 Enterobacter sp. Sphag1F
CCTGACCCCATGCCGAACTCAGAAGTGAAACGCCGTAGCGCCGATGGTAGTGTGGGGTCTCCCCATGCGAGAGTAGGGAACTGCCAGGCATCAAACACAGAAGCCCTGAACGAAAGTTCAGGGCTTTTTTGTATGCATCAAAACCTTCAATGCCACCCAAAACCCCATTAAAAGTGCAGTTATAAAAAAGCCCCTGCTTTGCAGCAGAGGCGATTTTCAATCTCACTATCTGGGTATTAATGAATAACCTGCGACAGAAACGCACGCGTACGTTCTGATTTGGGGTTAGCGAAGAACTCCTGAGGTGGAGCTTCTTCCACAATTTCACCGCGATCCATAAAGATCACGCGGTCCGCCACGGTACGCGCAAATCCCATCTCATGGGTAACACACAGCATGGTCATGCCATCTTCTGCCAAGCCAATCATCGTATCGAGCACTTCTTTCACCATCTCAGGATCGAGCGCTGAAGTTGGCTCATCAAACAGCATAATTTTCGGCTTCATACAGAGTGAGCGGGCGATAGCCACGCGCTGCTGCTGGCCACCAGAAAGCTGGCCAGGAAACTTATGCGCATGCTCGGCAATACGCACACGCTGGAGGTAATGCATGGCCAACTCTTCCGCTTCTTTCTTCGGCATTTTGCGTACCCAAATCGGCGCCAGCGTACAGTTTTGCAGAACGGTAAGATGCGGGAAAAGATTGAAATGTTGGAAAACCATTCCTACTTCAGTGCGAACACGTTCAATATTGCGCACATCGTGATTGAGATGGATGCCATCTACCACGATGCGTCCTTGCTGATGTTCTTCGAGGTGGTTGATGCAACGAATTGTCGTCGATTTACCCGAGCCAGAAGGTCCGCATAATACGATACGTTCACGTGGTTTTACTTTTAAATTGATGTCTTTCAGTACATGGAACTGACCGTACCATTTGTTAACGTTTTCGAGTGTAATCATCATGGCATCAGCCGCATTAGTCATAGTTTGTGTCATGTTAAACCTCAGTGCGATGCACGCCCGGTGTGAAAACGCTTCTCCAGATACTGGCTATAGCGCGACATGCTAAAACAGAAAATCCAGTAAACCATGGCAGCAAACACATAGCCTTCTGTCGACATGCCCAACCAGGTTGGGTCGACGGTGGCTTGCTGCACGCTACTGAAGAGATCGAATAGGCCGATGATGATCACCAGGCTGGTATCTTTAAACAGCGCAATGATGGTGTTCACCAGGCCGGGAATGGTCATCTTGAGTGCCTGCGGTAAAATCACCAGCATCTGGGTTTTCCAGTAGCCCAGCGACAGCGATTCCGCAGCTTCATATTGGCCTTTCGGTAGCGCCTGCAAACCGCCACGCACCACTTCCGCGACATAAGCTGACTGGAACAAGATCACACCAACCAGTGCACGCACCAGTTTGTCGATGGTGGTGCCTTCCGCCATAAACAGCGGCAGCATCACCGATGACATAAACAGCACGGTGATCAGCGGTACACCACGCCAAAACTCAATGAAGATGATCGAAAGTGTACGCACCACCGGCATTTCTGAGCGGCGTCCCAGCGCCAGTAAAATCCCCAACGGCAGCGCGCCGGCAATCCCCACTGACGCGATAATCAGCGTCAATGTCAGGCCGCCCCACTGGCGAGTCTCTACGCGCTCTAAACCGAAATAGCCGCCATACATCAGGAACCAAACCACAATCGGATAGACCACCGCCCAGCAGGCGATATAGCGACCGCGACGCGGCATCGATTTGATGAACATCGGAATGATCGACAGTAAGCCGATGACCAGCGACAGATTGATGCGCCAGCGTAGCTCATGCGGATAGAGCCCGTACATAAACTGGCCAAAGCGTGCATGGATAAACACCCAACATGCGCCTTCTTTGGTGCAATCTGCGCGCGTCTCACCAATCCAGTTAGCCTGAAATACCAGCCAGTTCAGTGCCGGAGGAATCACATTCCAGATAAGCCAGATGCTGAACAATGTCAGCAGCGTATTCAGCCAACTGGAGAACAGATTTTTGCGTGCCCAGAGCCAAGCCTTACTGAGTGGATTGGTCGGAATCGGCGGTGTTTCATGTGTAGTAACAGACATAATGATCCCGTTCTCTTAACGCTCAACCAGCGCAATTTTGCGATTGTAGAGGTTCATCAGCAGTGAAATGATCAGGCTGATAATCAGGTAAACCGCCATGGTAATCGCGATTGTTTCAATCGCCTGACCGGTTTGGTTAAGCACGGTACCGGCAAATAGCGAAACCATGTCTGGATAGCCGATAGCGGCCGCCAGCGATGAGTTTTTCACGATATTCAGGTACTGGCTGGTCAATGGCGGGATAATCACACGCATGGCCTGCGGGATAATCACCTGACGCATGGTTACTGGATTAGGTAAACCGAGCGAACGTGCGGCTTCATTTTGACCATGCGGTACCGACTGAATACCGGAGCGAATCACTTCGGCGATGAACGACGAGGTATAAACCGACAGCGCGAGAGTCAACGCGGCGAGCTCGGGGATCATCACGAAACCGCCACGGAAGTTAAATCCACGCAGTTCCGGCACATCCCAATGCATGGCAACGCCAAACAGGGTATGAGCAATCAGCGGCAGTAACACCAGCAGCCCAACCGCAGCCGGCCAGGTGCGACGCAGTTGGCCAGTTTTTAACTGATGCTTGCGGTTGTAGCGGAACAGCGCCACGCAACCCAGCACCGCTAACGCCAGCGCTATCAGAAATGGCCAGGTGCCAGGCGCGTACTCGGGCCACGGGATATACAAACCGCGATTGCTGACGAATGCCAAATCAAAAGCGTTGAGTGCCTGACGCGGGCCGGGCAGGTTACGCAGTACCGCAAAGTACCAGAAAAAGATCTGCAGCAGCGGCGGGATATTACGGAAGGTCTCGATATAAATGGTTGAAAGCTTGCGCAGCAGCCAGTTCTCAGACAAGCGAGCCAGGCCAACGGCAAAGCCAAGGATCGAGGCGAATACAATACAGAGCGCGGAAACCAGCAGGGTATTGGTCAACCCCACCATAAACACGCGCGCGTAGGTGTCGCCTTCGGTGTAATCGATCAGGTGCTGGACAATGCCGAAGCCGGCACTGCGATCCAGAAACCCGAATCCGGAAGTGATGCCACGATTGGCCAGGTTGATTACGGTGTTGTGGATTAAATATCCCACCACAGCAAGCACGGCAACAATCGCGACGATCTGGTAAAGCCAGGCGCGAACCGTAGGATTACCGAACGAAAAATCCCTTTTTACGGTTGGGCGTTGCGACATGTTAAAACCTCAGTGAAGATTACGCGTGGGCACCGCAGGATGCGGTGCCCGACTGGCAGGACGGAATTAACGAACTGGCGGAGCGTACTGGATGCCGCCCGCATTCCACAGCGCATTCTGGCCGCGCTTAATTTTCAGTGCGCTGTCTTTACCGACGTTACGGTCGAACACTTCCTGATAGTTACCCACTTGTTTGATGATGTTGTAAGCCCACTTGTTATCGAGCTTCAGGTCTTTACCGAAGTCACCTTCCGCGCCCAGCAGATGTGCCATATCCGGCGTAGTTGGCTTGGCTACCATGTCATCGACATTTTTAGAGCTGATACCCATCTCTTCCGCGTTCAGCATGGCATACAGTGACCATTTAACGATGGTGAACCAATCGTCATCACCGCGACGCACAACCGGACCCAGCGGCTCTTTGGAGATCACTTCTGGCAGTACGATGAACTCGTCTGGCTTACCAAGTTTAATGCGCAGCGCATACAGCTGAGATTGGTCAGAAGCAAGGGTGTCGCAACGGCCGCTGTCGAGCGCTTTGGCGGATTCGTCAGAGCGGTCAAAGGTCACTGGCGTGTACTGCATTTTGTGGGTTTTGAAGTAGTCAGCCACGTTCAGCTCGGTATCAGTACCGGCCTGAATACACACGGTGGCACCATCCAACTCTTTAGCACTTTTCAGACCGGCTTTCTGGTGAGTCAAGAAGCCGATTCCATCGTAATAGTTCACGCCTGCAAACAGGAAGCCCATGCCGCCATCGCGCGATGAGGTCCATGTGGTGTTACGAGACAAGATGTCCACTTCGCCAGACTGCAGCGCGGTGAAGCGCTCTTTCGCGGTCAACGGGGTGTATTTCACTTTGGTTGCGTCGCCAAATACCGCTGCAGCGGCCGCGCGGCACACATCCACGTCAATACCGGTGAATTTGCCGTTAGAGTCAGCATAAGAGAAGCCTGGCAGGCCGTCACTGATGCCGCACTGTACAAAACCTTTCTTCTTAATGGCATCCAGCGTGGTGCCAGCGTGCGCTTGTTGAGCAACGGCTAACAGCGAGGCTGCAGCAACCAGAGTGGAAAGCATCATCTTTTTCATAAAGCATCCTGTGTGGCGATATCGTGTGTTGTTATGTTTGCGCGCACTTTAATGTGCGCTTTTTTCTGTCTGTGGTGGTTAGCCATCCACAACTCTGCAAACCTGATGCCAGGTTTGCAGAATCCTGAATTCTCTGGAAAGATCTTTTAATAAACTGAAGCACTCAGAAGATTCTGGCTAATATGGCGCACCAAAAGGCAGCATGACGAGACGACACGATCACAAATAGTGCAAAAAGTTTCACTATATGGAAGCAGTGTGAGCTAACGCTCAGGAGTGGATGTATGAGTTCGCACGCTTACGGCTGAAGCGGTTGATGATCACAGAGAGAGCGGGCTGAAGCGTGATGAAAGGATAAATAAGTGCGAAGTAAAATGGAGGAAAAGGCGTTGCTAAGAGGGGCGGGATATCACTGCGGCAATTGCAACTATCGTTACCATTATCGCGCCAATTGTTTCATGCGTTGCTAACGTCAGGAAATTACTCGTGATGCAGAAACAAAAACGCCAGCCGCAAGGCTGGCGTTATCGCAGCAACGAACAGATTAGTTCATGCCGTATTTTTTCAGCTTCTTACGCAGGGTACCGCGGTTGATACCCATCATCAGAGCTGCACGGGTCTGGTTGCCACGGGTGTACTGCATCACCATGTCCAACAGAGGCTGCTCGACTTCTGCCAATACCAGCTCATACAGGTCACTCACATCCTGACCGTTCAGTTGAGCAAAATAGTTCTTCAGTGACTGTTTAACCGAATCACGCAGTGGCTTTTGGGTCACCTGATCCTGAGAGTTAACGGTAGAAACGGTGAGTACGTCAGAATTTACGCGTTGTTCGAACATAGTTCTTTCAGCTCTTTATTTCGTTTACGCAAGATTTTCGAAGTATGCCTCCAACGCCTCCAGCTGTTCGCTGGCATCCTCTATGGCGTTGAATGTGCGCCGAAACTGGTCATCAGGAGCACTTTCCTGCAAATACCAGGAAACGTGTTTTCGGGCAATACGGTATCCTTTGCGCTGACCGTAAAAGTCGTGCAGCTCCCGTATGTGTCCAATCAGCATTTGCTTCACTTCAGCCAGCGGCTTCGGTGCCAGCAGCTCCCCTGTGTCCAGATAATGCTGGATTTCCCGGAAGATCCACGGTCTTCCCTGAGCGGCACGGCCAACCATAAGAGCATCGGCTCCGGTATAGTCGAGCACCGCTCTGGCTTTATGCGGGTCAGTAATGTCGCCATTCGCGATGATCGGAATGGAAACGCTCTGCTTAACTGTCCGAATGCTGTCGTATTCAGCAAATCCCTCAAACAAACAGGCGCGCGTGCGGCCATGAATGGTGAGAGCCTGAATGCCACAGCGTTCAGCCAATTGGGCAATCTCTACACAATTACGATTTTCTTTGTCCCAGCCGGTGCGAATCTTCAGCGTAACCGGTACATCCACTGCATTGACGACCGCGGTGAGAATCGACTCCACCAGTTGCGGATGTTGCAGCAGCGCTGAACCTGCCATCTTACGATTCACTTTTTTGGCCGGGCAGCCCATGTTGATATCGATAACCTGCGCGCCAGACGCCACATTAATGCGCGCGGCAGCAGCCATCTCATCAGGATCGCAACCGGCAATTTGCACGGCGCGGATACCAGGCTCGTCACTATGCACCATACGCAAACGGGATTTGTCACTGGCCCAAACTTCCGGGCTCGACGACAGCATCTCGGAGACAGTCATACCGGCGCCGTTCTCATAACACAGGGTGCGAAATGGCTTATCGGATACTCCGGCCATAGGCGCAGCAATGAGTCGATTACGTAGCTGATGTTGTCCAATGCGCATGAAAAAGAAGTGACCCTAACTGTTCGCAAGGCGGCGTATATTACGCATTTTTTAAAGAAGATGAAAGGCCAAACTTTGAACAATTCGCCGTTAGAGAACAGGGAAATCAACTTATCAGGCACAAGGAAAGGTATTAATCTTTATATTTCATATGATTAAAAAAATATGCTGAAATTGTGTACAAAAATTTTTCTCAAAACATGACCGAAATCACAACATAAAAACCGCCACTTCAGGTAATTAGCCAGAGAAATGACGGTTGTTTGATTATTAATTGTACTAATTTATAAGCGTAAGGGTTGTCAGATCATCATTCGACAATCAGTCGACCATGTAATGGTTGCAGGGGGCGATTATTACTGTTTTTCAGCGCCAGTTGGAAATCGTGCAACTGTGATTGTGAGAGCGTGACGGGATGCTTCATGACCAGCCAGCGTAAACCCTCGGTGCAGGGTGGAGTAGTGAGCGATCCACTAAAACGATAATAATGGCGATCCTCTGGGAAGAGAGGTTTTAAATCCATGCGCTGTTTAACGACCACTTCCTGATTTATCTGCTTAGGCATGGCAGCAATAATCGGATTGAGGGCGGTGTTCTCTTTCCCCACCTCGAACATCACGGCGATGACCGCTATTTCCCCATCTTCATTTGCGTGAACGAAATGCGCTTCGAACGGATAAGAGTGGCCGTCGATTTGATTCTCACTCGGGGTATGGAAATGATATTGCTTGAGGCGGAAGGTTTCGCCATCCAGCATAAAATCATCTTCATCATCCACGTTCACTTGCAGTGTGTGCCCGTTGTTGACCAGGTTTTCTGCTGCGGTGTGAAACTCTAGCTTAAGGGGCGGCAGTCGACCTTCGATGGTATGGCGAATATCAATTGGCGACTGAAACTTGCCGTTATTGCAGGTCTGGAAATCAGCAGAGAGTTCGGCCCAATGATCTGGACCAGCGCTGCCTTCATAGCTCCAGTGTGGTGCGGAAGGGGAAGAGGTTGCGTGCGCACCAATGCTGTAAGCCAACATTACGCTAAGTAAAAGGGAGGTTTTCATTCTCAATCTCAGTAATAAGAATACCGGCAAGCGGCGTGCCGCAGATATTACGTGGCGATGAGAAAATGACTACCCTGTAACCGACGTCACAGGGTAGAACCAGACCGGGCTTGGGTTATTCGACGATCACGCGACCATTCAGCGGTTGTACTGGACGGCTATTACCATGTTCTCCCAGTAAACTGGTGAACTTTTTCAGCTGTTCAGCCGATGCATAAACCGGTTGCTTAAGTACCAGCCAGCGTACGCCTTCGGTGCAGGGTGGCGTAGTGAGTGAACCGCTAAAGCGATAGTAGTGTTTATCGCCCGGAATTAATGCACTGAGGTTGAGAGAGTGCTTCAGGGCCATTTCCTTATTCACTTCTGCAGGCATTTCACGCAGGATTTCTGCCAGCGCAGGGTTTTCTGCGCCAGCTTCAAACATCACGCCAACCACAGCTAAATGACCATCCTTACTGGCATGAACAAAATGCGCCGCCATCGGATAGCGTTTGCCATCAATTAGGTTTTCACTAGGGGTATGGAAGTGGAATTGGCGCAGCGTAAAGTCTTCACCATCGAGCTTAAGGGCATCACCCTCTTTCACATTAATTTGGATGGTGTGGCCATTATTGACGATCGACTCTTTCCTGGCTTGATAGCTCAACGTAAGCGGCGGAAGCTGACCATTTACTGCCTGACGTATGTCGACAGGTGATTGATTTACGCCACTTTTGCAGGTCTGAAAGTCGGTGCTTAAATTGCCCCATTCAGCCGGAGCTTCATAAGACCAGGCGGTATCATGGGCATGCGTGTAGGAAGCCATGCTCGAAAGCAAAGCGAGTAAACAAAGTTTCTTTTTCATAGTCCATTACTTAAGCGATTTATCGACGTGTAATGCCACAAAGGCATTGCCAGCAGGGATAGCGCTATCGCCTGGAGCAGGATTGTAATGACTAATATGTAAAGAAACAGCAGTAGATCAGAAGCGCCTGAGGTTTGAGACTGGTCTCAAGCCAAATGGTTACATGCCAGGCATTTAGTGCGCTGGCATGGGGAATGAGATGATTAACGACGTACGCCAGTGATGCGGCACCACTCTTCTTTCTCGGCAACCGGATCAAGTTCAAATTGTTCGGCGTAGGCTGCACATACACCTTCCGCCTGGCTCGCTAATACCCCAGACAAACCAAGATGCCCACCCGCTTTTGGCAGTACGCTAATCAGCGGCGCCAATTCGCGCAGCGGACCGGCGAGGATGTTGGCGACCACCACGTCAGCCTGCAAGTTATCAGGCTGCTGATGAGGCAGATAAAGCGCCAGACGCTCAGAGACGCCATTACGTTCGGCATTATCGCGGCTGGCCTGAATCGCCTGCGGATCGATATCAATACCGATCGCCTGCGCTGCGCCTAATTTTAGTGCGGCAATAGCGAGAATGCCGGAGCCACAGCCAAAGTCGATCACCGTTTTGCCGTGCAGATCCAGGCCATCAAGCCAGGTCAAACACATCGACGTGGTGGGGTGCGTGCCGGTACCAAATGCAAGGCCCGGATCCAGCATCACATTGACGGCATCTGGATCCGGCACATCGCGCCAGCTTGGGCAGATCCACAGACGCTCACCGAAACGCATTGGGTGGAAGTTATCCATCCATTCACGTTCCCAATCTTTGTCTTCGATCTGCTCGATCTTATGGCAAAACGCGGATCCCAGCAGCGGGTGCTGACTTAACTCGGCCACCACATCGCTCATCTCGGTTTCAGCGTCGAACAGGCCGATGACATCAGTATCGCCCCAAAGCAGCGTTTCGCCTGGCAGCGGCTCATAAACCGGATTGTCGTGCGTATCCTGGAAAGTGACCGACACGGCGCCAACATCCATCAGCGCATCGCTCAGGGTTTCGGCGTTTTCGCCGGTGCTGTTAATTTTGATTTGAATCCAAGGCATAGCGTTTCTCTTTATTCCAGTGCCGCTGCATGCGTTGCAGGCGTGCGGCCAAACAGATTACCCACCAGGAAGGCCAGCAGGCTTAAGGTCAATGACGGAACGATTGGGTGGAAACCCCACCACTCAATTTTCAGGCTGGCAAGCAGCGTGTAGCATCCCGCGCCGACCAGCATGCCGCTGATCGCACCGGTAGAGTTGGCGCGCTCCCAATACAAGCCCAGCACCAGCGGCCACAGGAACACTGCTTCAAGGCCACCAAATGCCAGCAGATTCAGCCAGATAATCATATCGGGCGGATTCCACGCCGCCAGCAGCAGTAGCACGCCAAGCACGAAAGTGATAGTGCCTGACAGCATGCGCAGGCGCGCCTCATTTTCACTGTGCTGCGGTGCAATACGCAGGTAGAGATCTTTGATCAGCGTAGCGGAGGATTGCAGCAGCTGCGCGTTAATGGTCGACATAATGGCCGCCATTGGCGCCGCAAGAAATACGCCCGCCGCCATCGGCGGTAAAACGGTAATCATCAGCGTGGGGATCACGCGATCGGGGATGGTGAGATCGGGCAAAATCACGCGTCCCAGCGCACCGGCCAGATGCATGCCAAACATCAGGATCACCACCACAATAGTGCCGAGTACAATGCCACGATGCATCGCTTTACTGTCTTTATACGAAATACAGCGCACCGCAGTGTGGGGCAGGCCAATCACACCGAAACATACCAGCACCGCAAACGAGCTAAGGAAGGTTGGATTGATGACATTGCCAACGCCTTCCGGCGACGTCAGTTGTGGATCGATGTTATGCAGTTTGGTTACTGCGCTTTCCAGCCCGCCCGCCTGGTGAATTACCGCGAAGAGGAGCAGGAAGGTGCCGATCAGCATCACCATGCCTTGCATCGCATCGTTCAGCACGCTGGCGCGGAAGCCACCGAAAGCGGTGTAAAGCGCGATGGTGCCGCCGAAGATGAGCAGGCCGGTGTCGTAAGGAATACCCGCAGCGGTTTCCAGCAGACGCGCGCCACCGATGAACTGCACGGTCATCGCGCCAATAAACGCCACCAATAAACTGATACTGGAGAGCCAAATCAGCAACGTGCTGCCGTAGCGGCCATAAAGCATGTCGTTGAGCGTCACAGCATTGTAACGACGCGCCAGAATCGCGAATTTCTTGCCTAATACGCCAAGCGAAAGCCAGACGGCGGGCACCTGAATCATCGCCAGCAGCACCCAACCAAGACCATATTTATAGGCTGCGCCGGGGCCGCCAATGAATGAACTGGCGCTGATGTAAGTGGTGGTGATGGTCATGGCCAGCACAAAGCCGCCCATCGAACGGCTGCCGAGGAAGTATTCGCTCAGGAAGTTGCCCTGACGCTGCTTGCGCATCGCAAACACCGACAGTGCGGCGATCAGCACCAGATAGGCCAACAGCGGAAGAATGATTTCAGAGTCCATCGTTATCCTCCAGCGACATGTCGCGGAACAGCACACGCACCATCAGCCAGCACAACACAATAAACAGCAGCGGGGCGAACATGCACGAAAGCTCGAACCATCTTGGTAAGCCAAAGAAGCCGATCTCATTGCCGCCCAGCCAGGCAGAAAGTCCCCAAACGGCAAGGTAGGCCAGCGTCAGATAAAACGACCAGCGCGCCTCTTTGTTCGCTTGTAAAAAACGCCAATCCATTATGTAACCTCAAAGGCGACAAAAATGAAAAAGGCCGGAGTTAACCGGCCTCTGTCTTGCTCTGCGCTGCGATTACTTCTCTTGCAGGCCGAGTTTTTTCTCCAGATAGTGGATGTTAGTGCCACCCTGCTGGAAGTTTTCGTCGGACATGATTTTCATCTGCAGCTCAATGTTGGTCTTGATACCGTCGATGATCAGTTCCGCCAGCGCATTCTTCATGCGCGAGATTGCCACGTCACGGTTTTCACCGTAGGTAATCAGCTTACCAATCATGGAATCGTAGTACGGTGGCACGCTGTAACCGGCATAGATATGCGATTCCCAACGAACACCGAAGCCGCCCGGCGCGTGGAAGCGGGTGATCTTGCCTGGGCTTGGCAGGAAGGTATTCGGATCTTCGGCGTTAATACGACATTCCACCGCATGACCGCGAATCACCACGTCTTCCTGTTTAATCGATAGCGGCTGACCAGCAGCAATACGTAGCTGCTCTTTGATCAGATCGACACCGGTGATCATTTCAGTCACCGGATGCTCAACCTGAA
The DNA here is from genome assembly GCF_014193275.1 of Enterobacter sp. Sphag1F. Lineage (NCBI taxonomy): Bacteria > Pseudomonadati > Pseudomonadota > Gammaproteobacteria > Enterobacterales > Enterobacteriaceae > Enterobacter > Enterobacter sp. Sphag1F. The sequence goes on from NZ_JACHZD010000004.1 coordinate 11,442, forward strand.
TACGGGTGTTCATCTCGATGAAGTAGAACTCACCGTTTTCGTACAGGAACTCGAACGTACCCGCACCGCGATAGCCGATGTCGATACAGGCTTTAGAGCAGCGCTCGCCGATGTAGCGACGCAGTTCCGGCGTAATGCCTGGCGCTGGTGCTTCTTCAACGACTTTCTGGTGACGACGCTGCATTGAGCAGTCACGTTCGGCCAGATAGATAGCGTTACCCTGGCCGTCGGCCAGCACCTGAATCTCGATGTGGCGTGGATTCTCGAGGTACTTCTCCATGTAAACCATGTCGTTGTTGAAAGCCGCTTTGGCTTCCGCTTTCGTCATGTTGATGGATTGCTCAAGATCCTTGTCGCTGCGTACGACGCGCATACCACGACCGCCGCCGCCGCCGGAAGCTTTGATGATCACCGGATAACCGATGCGCTTAGCGAAGGCACGGTTTTTTTCCATGTCGTCGGTCAGCGAGCCATCAGAACCTGGCACGGTTGGTACGCCGGCTTTCTTCATGGCGGTAATCGCAGACACTTTGTCGCCCATCAGGCGAATGGTGTCGGCTTTCGGGCCGATGAAGATAAAGCCTGAGCGCTCAACCTGCTCGGCGAAATCGGCGTTCTCAGAGAGGAAGCCGTAACCCGGGTGAATAGCGACCGCGCCGGTAATTTCAGCGGCGGAGATCAGTGCCGGGATGTTCAGGTAGCTTTTGACCGAAGGTGGCGGGCCAATGCAGACGGTTTCGTCCGCCAGCAGCACGTGCTTCAGGTCACGGTCCGCGGTGGAGTGCACGGCAACAGTCTTAATGCCCAGCTCTTTGCAGGCACGCAGAATGCGCAGCGCGATCTCACCACGGTTAGCAATGACAATTTTATCCAGCATGCTTCGCCTCGTTATTCGATGATGACCAGCGGCTCGTCAAATTCAACCGGTTGGCCGCTTTCGACCAGAATCGCCTTCACAACGCCGGATTTGTCGGCTTCGATCTGGTTCATCATTTTCATCGCTTCAACGATGCACAGGGTGTCGCCGGCATTCACTTTCTGGCCAACTTCAATGAAGGCTTTGGCGTCTGGGCTTGGGGTGCGATAGAAGGTACCCACCATCGGTGAACGCACGATGTGGCCACTGATTTCTGGTTTAGCGGCTTCTGCTGCAGCCGGTGCGGCAGGTGCCACAGCGGTCGCCAGCGCAGGCTGCTGCTGCATCATTGGCGCAGCATAAGCTTGCTGCATCATTGGGTAGCCGGCATTTGCAGGTGAACGGCTGATACGAACGGACTCTTCGCCCTCGGAGATTTCCAGCTCGGAGATGCCAGACTCTTCAACCAGTTCGATCAGTTTCTTAATTTTACGAATATCCATGAGTGTGGTTCCGTACTCTGTTTAATTGGAATGTGACAGGCGTTTTACTGCCGTTTGTAAAGCCCACGAGTATCCATCAGCGCCAAGTCCACAGATGACGCCGGCAGATACATCGGAAAGATAGGAGTGATGTCGGAACGGTTCGCGTGCATGCACGTTCGAGAGATGCACCTCAATAAAAGGAATGCTAACCGCCAACAGGGCATCACGCAGTGCAACGCTGGTATGCGTAAACGCAGCAGGATTGATGATGATGTAATCCACGTTGCCGCGGGCTTCGTGAATACGGTCAATCAACTGAAACTCTGCGTTCGATTGCAAATGACTCAATTTCACATGGTGCTGATCGGCCTGTTGCGTCAGATCGCCGACGATTTGCGCCAGCGTGGTGTGACCATACTTATCAGGCTCGCGCGTTCCCAGTAAATTCAGATTGGGACCGTTCAAAAGCAGTATGTGAAATTTGTGCGCCATCTTGCTGCTATCTCCTGCAATCAGTAAGGCATCGCGTAAAATACCGCGCCATCTTGCGTTTGTCACCCTTGAGGATGAAAAAGAAGACTTCGCTTGCAATAAAGCCGGGCATTATATCCGTTTCGTCGACATTCGCAGCAAAATACTGGTCTTATCTGCGAAGTTGATCGAATGCGGCCCGAAGGCCACACTTTTTAACAGATCTCGCGGGAGGAACACAACCGTGCGGGGATTATCTGGAGAGAAGTTTACGCAACTTATTGTAACGCCACGCTAACAGCGCAATGGTCAGCACAGCGTAGATGACCGGCTGCGGGGACAATACTTTCACAGACCAAAGATAGTGGATAGGCGCGAGGATCGCGACCAGATAGACGGCGTTATGCAGCGTTTGCCAGCGACGACCTAGTTTGCGCTGCATGCGTTGAAATGAGGTGATGGCGAGGGCGAAGAGGATAGTCCAGCTGATCATCCCCAGTAACAAATAAGGACGAGAAACCAACTCGCTGCCGAGTAAACGCAGATGATCGTAGCCAAGTTCCAGCAAGTAGTAGCTGGTGAGATGCAAACTAGCCCAGGCGAAACACCACACGCCGAGCAGGCGGCGCGTACGAATCAGCAGCGGCTGTTTCAGGTAGCGCGTTAATGGGCTGACCAGCAGCGTGGCAAGCAGCAACTTCAGCGCCATTCTGCCGGTAAAATGCTGGATATCTTTCGCCGGATCGGCGCTCAGCCAGCCCTGACTCGCCGCCATAAACAGATAAACAAACGGCAGAAAAGCCGCCAGATGCAGCACGACTTTTAACGCGGTAATGTGGCGTAAAGTGAGGCGCACTTAATAGTTCTCCCGTAAATCCAGCCCGCGATACAGTGAAGCCACTTCTTTCGCGTAGCCGTTGAACAGCAGCGTAGGTTGGCGATCAACCTTCAGAATGCCGCCCGCGCCAATAAAGCGTTCGGTAGCCTGCGACCAGCGCGGATGATTCACATGCGGGTTCACATTGGCATAGAAACCGTACTCATTGGCGGCGATCTGGCTCCAGGTGGTTGGCGGACGATCGTGCGTCAGCGTGATTTTCACAATCGATTTAATCCCTTTGAAGCCATATTTCCACGGCACCGTCAGGCGAATCGGCGCACCATTCTGCGGCGGCAGCGCTTTGCCATATACGCCGGTACTCAGCAGCGTCAGCGGATGCATCGCTTCATCAAGCCGCAAGCCTTCTACATAGGGATAATCCAGCCCGCCGCCGATAAAGCGATCTTTCTGACCGGGCATTTGGTCAGGTGCATACAGCGTTTCAAACGCCACATAGCGTGCATTGCTGGTGGGTTCAGCCAGTTTTAGCAGCTTGTTGAGCTCGAAGCCGACCCACGGAATCACCATCGACCAGGCTTCGACGCAGCGCATGCGATAGATGCGCTGTTCCATCGCGAAACGCTTGAAGATGTCATCCATATCCAGCGTGATCGGTTTGGCAACTTCTCCTTCAATGCGCAGTTTCCATGGATCGGTTTTAAGCGTGCCAGCATTGGCGGCAGGATCGGCTTTATCCAGACCAAATTCATAGAAGTTATTGTATCCCGACACCTTATCAAACGGTGTGAGCGGCAAATCGGCCTGCCATTCGGCCGGTTTAGTGAAATCTAAGTCTCTGCCAGCTGGCGCGGGCGGGCGGTTATTGCCTTTAAACCAGCTCAGCACATCGGCTTGCGCCGTGCCTGGCAAACTGGCTGCTGCTGCGCCTAATCCCAACGCTTTCAGCACCTGACGGCGGCGCATATTAAAGACGCTTTCTGGCGTGACGTCGGCTTCTGTGAGCAAGTGCTTCAGGTTCATGACGTTCTCCTGTGAATAGTAAGTTATAACCAGCATGCTCAACTTAAGCGTCAGGCGCGAACTTGCGGGGAAAAATGTGAAATTTCCTGGCAAAACACACTCTTTGAGAATAGGACGAAAAAGCCCGTAGCAAAGTCAGGCCATCACGGTTTAACGCTATACTCGCGCCGTAGCGCTTATCAAGCTGTGTTATGTGCGATTTTGATGCCAGTCTGGCGCTGAATCACACCTTGATTTGTGCTATTTTGCTCAGGTTTGCGCAAGTGGTCAGAGTGGCGCCAACGGATTAACACCGTTCATAACCGCAGTGATGCAGGCACAGGGATGCGATTAACAACTAAATTTTCTGCGTTTATTACCTTATTAAGCTTACTAGCGATGATATTGATGCTGGTGGGCTGCGCTTTTAGTTTTATCTGGCTCTCGCAGCAACGTGTGGAAACGCGCATGCAAACGCTGGCGACGGAAGTGGATAAAGCCCTGGCTTCACAATCGCCGCAGGAGATCACACAGTGGCTGACGCGCATGATGCCGGTGGTCAATGCCGAACAGATGCAGTTGCTGAATGGCGATACCTTAGTGTTCAGTTTAGCCCGCCACGAAAATCCGATGTTAGAGGATGAGCCCAATCGCTTTGTGCAGTTCGATTTGCCACTGACGCATTCGCCGGGCCTTGAACTGCGCGTAGTGGTGCTCGATCCCGCCAAAACCCTGTTTCGCTCCTTTACCGGCACTTATACGCTGGTGGTCCTGTTTACTGTCGTCGCTATCATGTGTGTGCTGCTGGTTATGACCAACCGCTGGCTCAATAGGCGCTGGCACAATATGGAACAACTAGAAGCGCGCGCCGATCGCATTCTGGCCGGGGAACGCCGCTCGCCGGATGAGCATGCAGCGGAATGGCCGCCGAAAGCCAGTCGCGCCATCGATACGCTTCTGGGCGATTTACAGGAAGCGGGCGAGCAGCGTTTACGTATAGATACCTTAATTCGCACCTTTGCGGCGCAGGATCCGCGTACCGGTCTCAACAATCGCTTGTTCTTCGATAACCAGTTGGCGACGTTGCTGGAAGATCAGGAAGATGTCGGCACGCACGGCGTGGTGATGATGGTGCGCCTGCCGGATCTCGATACGCTGCACGAAACCCTCGGCCCAACGCTGGTGGAAGAGTATCTGTTTGACCTGATTAATATGCTGTCGACCTTTGTGCTGCGCTATCCAGGCGCATTGCTGGCACGTTACTTCCGCAGTGATTTCGCCGTCTTGCTGCCGCATCGCACTTTAAAAGAAGCCAACAGCATTGCCGACCAACTGATCAATGCCGTCGATTCACTGCCGCCGATGCGCATGGTCGATCGCGATGATTTGATCCACATCGGCATCAGCGCGTGGCGCAGCGGACAAAGTGTCTCGCAGGTGATGGAAAATGTAGAGATGGCCACGCGGCGTGCGGCATTGCAGGGCGGCAATAGTTGGTCGGTTGGCGAGGGCAATACGCTGGACATGGGGCGCGGCAGCGTGCGCTGGCGGACCTTGCTGGAGAACACGCTCAATCGTGGTGGCCCGCGAATGTACCAAAAGCCGGCGGTGCTGCTGGATGGAAAAGTCCATCATCGCGAATTACTGACGCGCGTGTTCGATGGCGACAAAGAAGTGGTGTCGGCGGAGTTTATGCCGCTGGTGTTGCAGCTGGGTATGACCGATAGCTGGGATCGCCAACTGGTGACGCGCATTGCAGCGCTCTCTGAAATGTGGCCGGATGAAACCCTGGCACTACCAGTGAATATTGACTCGCTGTTGCAGCGGCCTTTCCAGCGCTGGCTGCAAAAACTGCTGCTGCAGTGCAGCAAATCGCAAAGAAAACGTTTTTTATTTGAACTTGCTGAGGCCGATGTTTGTCAACACATCAGCCGTTTAGTGCCGGTTTTCCATATGTTAACGGCATTTGGCTGTCGCATTGCGGCGGATCAGGCCGGATTGACGGTGGTGAGCAGCGCTTATATCAAGCAATTCCCGATTGAAGTGATTAAACTTGCGCCGGGTTTGGTACGCAACATTGAGCGACGTACCGAGAACCAGCTGTTTGTGCAGAGTTTGCTGGAAGTGTGTAAGTCATCACCAACGCAGGTTTTCGCCGCTGGCGTGCGTACGCGCGCGGAGTGGCAAACGCTGTCGGGATTGGGTGTTTCTGGCGGGCAGGGCGATTTCTTTGCGCCCTCGTTGCCGGTCAACAGTAATGTAAAGAAACACTCGCAACGTTATCGAATTTAAACCTTCAGCGCGCGAAGTGCGGGCTGAAGGCTGTTTTTATCGCTTATTAGTGCCGGAGCGCGCGATGCTGGCGGCTGGAAATGTTAGATTTTATGTCGAAATTTGCCCGCTATCGCCGGGAGAATTTAGGTTAAAACGGCGTGTTAACGCCATTTAACTGCGGCTAAAGACCCTACGATCAGGCCAAAAAAGTATTCAGCGTATTTTTTCACCGAAGCAGAACGTTTTTGCGCCTTGTAGCGGCTTCGCGTGGTTGGTAAAGTAGGCGGATTTTATTTTCCGCCCCCAGCTTGCAGGATTATCCCTTAGTATGTTTAAAAAATTTCGTGGCATGTTTTCCAATGACTTGTCCATTGACCTGGGTACCGCGAATACCCTGATTTACGTGAAAGGACAAGGCATCGTGTTGAACGAGCCTTCTGTGGTTGCCATTCGTCAGGATCGTGCCGGCTCCCCAAAGAGCGTAGCGGCTGTCGGTCATGACGCTAAGCAGATGCTTGGCCGTACGCCGGGCAACATCGCTGCTATCCGTCCTATGAAAGATGGCGTTATCGCCGACTTCTTCGTCACCGAAAAAATGCTGCAGCACTTCATTAAGCAAGTGCATAGCAACAGCTTTATGCGTCCAAGCCCACGTGTGCTGGTCTGCGTACCGGTGGGTGCGACCCAGGTTGAGCGTCGTGCCATTCGTGAATCTGCACAGGGTGCAGGCGCGCGTGAAGTCTTCCTGATTGAAGAGCCAATGGCTGCGGCGATTGGTGCAGGTCTGCCGGTTTCTGAAGCAACCGGTTCGATGGTGGTTGATATCGGTGGTGGTACCACTGAAGTAGCAGTGATCTCGCTGAACGGCGTGGTTTACTCCTCTTCTGTGCGTATTGGTGGTGACCGCTTCGATGAAGCTATTATTAATTATGTCCGCCGCAACTACGGTTCACTGATCGGTGAAGCGACTGCGGAGCGCATCAAGCACGGCATCGGCTCTGCTTATCCGGGCGATGAAGTGCACGAGATTGAAGTGCGCGGCCGTAACCTGGCAGAAGGTGTGCCACGTGGCTTTACACTGAACTCGAACGAGATTCTTGAAGCGCTGCAGGAACCGCTGACCGGTATCGTGAGCGCGGTGATGGTTGCACTGGAACAGTGCCCGCCAGAGCTGGCTTCTGACATCTCCGAGCGCGGCATGGTGCTGACCGGTGGTGGCGCATTGCTGCGTAACCTCGATCGCCTGCTGATGGAAGAGACCGGTATTCCGGTGGTCGTGGCAGAAGATCCGCTGACCTGCGTAGCACGCGGCGGTGGTAAAGCATTGGAAATGATCGACATGCATGGCGGCGATTTGTTCAGCGAGGAGTAATTCCTCAACGGCTAAGGCCCTGGTCAAATTGCGCAGGGAATAGCGCCTATGCTGACGCTGCTGCTGCAACGCACGACGGCGAGATGCGTCCAGCCCTGGAGGCGTTGGCTATACGGCTAACGCTTCTTCCCTGATGTCGAGGAACACGCAGAATTTATGAAGCCGATTTTTAGCAGGGGACCTTCCCTGCAGTTGCGCCTCTTTCTGGCAGTCATTGTGGCTATCGCGATTATTATCGCTGATAGCCGCGTGAGCTCCTTTTCCCAGATTCGCAACTACCTGGACACGTCGGTCAGTCCATTTTATTTTTTGGCCAACGGGCCAAGACAACTTCTTGATGGCGTTTCCGAAACGCTGGCGTCACGTCAGCAATTGGAGCTGGAAAATAAAGCACTGCGCCGTGAGCTCTTCCTGAAAAACAGTGACTTGCTGATGCTGGGGCAATATAAGCAGGAAAACGCGCGTCTGCGCGAACTGCTTGGCTCGCCGCTGCGCCAGGATGAGCACAAGATGGTGACGCAGGTGATCTCCACCGGCACCGATCCTTATACCGATCAAGTGGTTATCGACAAAGGCAGCGTAAACGGTGTTTACGAAGGCCAGCCGGTTATCAGTGATAAAGGGGTTGTTGGTCAGGTGGTTGCAGTCGGTCAGGTTACCAGCCGCGTATTGCTGATTTGCGATGCATCGCATGCATTGCCGATTCAGGTGTTGCGTAACGATATTCGCGTGATTGCCGCCGGTAATGGCTGCAGCGAAGATCTGCAGCTGGAACATCTGCCGGGCAACACCGATATCCGCGTGGGCGATGTGCTGGTTACGTCTGGCCTGGGCGGCCGCTTCCCGGAAGGTTATCCGGTTGGCGTGGTCTCCTCGGTGAAAGTCGATACGCAGCGTGCTTACACGGTGATTCAGGCGCGTCCAGCGGCTGGCTTGCAGCGTTTGCGCTATCTGTTGCTGCTGTGGGGCGCAGATCGCAACGGCGTAGCACCCATGGCGCCGGACGAAGTGCATCGCGTTGCCAACGAACGTTTGATGCAGATGATGCCGCAGGTTCTGCCGCCAGCAGGCGAAATGGGCCCACCGGCACCGGACACCTTGCAGTCATCGCAGCAAATGGGGCCACCGCAACCCGCTAATAGCAGTCGTTCGCAAGGGAATTCTGCGAACACACGCGGAGGCCAGCCTTGAGTCGATATCGCAGCCAGGGCCGATGGGTTATCTGGCTGTCCTTTCTGATTGCCCTCATCCTGCAAATCATGCCGTGGCCGGAACAGATCTTCATGTTCCGGCCTTCATGGCTGTTGCTGATCCTGATTTACTGGGTGCTGGCGCTGCCGCATCGGGTGAATGTTGGTACCGGTTTTTTCCTCGGTGGCATCATGGATCTGGTAGCAGGTTCAACGCTGGGCGTGCGTGCGCTGGCATTTAGCATCATCGCGTATCTGGTGGCCTTTAAATTTCAGTTATTCCGAAACTTAGCGTTGTGGCAGCAGGCATTAATGGTTATGGTGCTGTCCCTTGCGGTGGATGTGATTGTTTTCTGGGCAGAATTCCTGGTTATCAACGTCTCTTTCCGCCCGGAAATCTTCTGGAGTAGTGTGGTCGACGGCGTCCTGTGGCCTTGGCTATTCTTATTGATGAGAAAGATTCGCCGTCAATTCGCTGTTCAGTAAGGAATACTATGATTAGCCTGTACCTCGCATCCGGTTCACCGCGTCGACGTGAGCTGTTAACGCAGCTTGGTCTGCAATTTGAACGCCTGATTACCCACGTAGAAGAGCAGCGTCAGCCAGAAGAAGCGGCTGAAGCTTACGTGCGTCGTCTGGCGTCAGATAAGGCGCGCGCGGGCGTCGCGGTAGCACCGCAGGATCTGCCAGTGCTGGGTGCCGATACCATTGTGGTACTGAACGGTGAGGTACTGGAAAAACCGCAGGATGCCGCGCACGCCGCCGCGATGCTGAGTAAACTTTCAGGACAAACTCATCAGGTGATGACCGCCGTAGCGCTGGCTGATAAACAGCGTGAACTGGATTGCCTGGTGACCACGGACGTGACCTTCCGCAAGATGACGGCGGAGGAAATTTCGCACTATATCGCCAGTGGCGAGCCGATGGATAAAGCCGGCGCGTACGGAATTCAGGGCCTTGGCGGCAATTTTGTCCGCAAGATTAATGGAAGCTATCACGCCGTGGTGGGATTGCCGCTGGTTGAGACCGGTGAGCTGCTGAGTCATTTTCAGTCACTGCGAGCGTTAAGGGGACAAGATGACGGCTGAACTGCTGGTAAATGTGACACCTTCGGAAACCCGTGTTGCCTACATTGATGGCGGCATTCTGCAGGAAATCCACATTGAGCGCGAAGCACGACGCGGCATCGTGGGCAACATCTATAAAGGACGCGTCAGTCGCGTCTTGCCTGGCATGCAGGCGGCCTTTGTCGATATCGGCATGGAAAAAGCCGCCTTTCTGCACGCCTCCGACATCATGCCGCACACCGAATGCGTGGCGGGTGATGAGAAGAAAAATTTTGTGGTGCGCGACATCGGCGAACTGGTGCGTCCCGGCCAGGATTTGATGGTGCAGGTGGTGAAAGATCCGCTTGGCACCAAAGGCGCGCGCCTTACCACCGACATTACCTTGCCTTCGCGCTATCTGGTGTTCATGCCTGGCGCATCACACGTTGGCGTGTCACAGCGTATTGAGACCGAAGCCGAGCGCGAACGACTGAAAACGGTGGTTGCGGCGCACTGTGACGATCTCGGCGGCTTTATTATTCGTACCGCCGCCGAAGGCATTGGTTCGGAAGAGTTGTCGCAGGATGCCGCTTTCCTGAAACGTTTGTGGACCAAAGTCAGCGAGCGTAAAAAGCGTAATCAGACGCGTTGCCTGCTGTACGGTGAGCTGGCGTTAGCACAGCGCGTACTGCGTGATTTCGCCGGTGCCGCGCTGGATCGCATTCGCGTGGATTCGCGGTTGACCTGCGATTTGCTGGTGGAATTCACCAGCGAATACATTCCGGAAATGGCCAGCAAGCTGGAGCTCTACAGCGGCAAGCAGCCGATTTTTGACCTGTTCGATGTCGAGAACGAAATCCAGCGTTCGCTGGAGCGCAAGGTCGAGCTGAAGTCCGGCGGCTATCTGATCATCGATCAAACCGAAGCCATGACCACGGTGGATATCAACACCGGCGCGTTTGTCGGACACCGTAATCTCGACGAAACCATCTTCAATACCAACATCGAAGCGACGCAAGCTATCGCGCGTCAGCTGCGACTGCGCAACCTCGGCGGCATCATCATTATCGATTTCATCGACATGAGTAACGACGAACATCGCCGTCGCGTGCTGCATTCGCTGGAGAGTGCGCTGAGCAAAGATCGGGTGAAAACCGGCATCAACGGTTTCTCGGCGCTGGGTTTGGTGGAGATGACGCGCAAGCGTACGCGAGAAAGTATTGAACATGTGCTGTGCGCCGATTGCCCGGTGTGCAAAGGGCGCGGCACCTTGAAAACGGTGGAAACCGTCTGCTATGAGATCATGCGTGAAATTGTGCGCGTGCATCACGCCTACGATTCTGACCGCTTCCTGGTGTACGTTTCTCCGGCGGTGGGCGACGCGCTGAAGGGCGAAGAGTCACACGCGCTGGCGGAAGTGGAAATCTTCGTCGGTAAGCAAGTCAAAGTTCATGTTGAACCGCTCTACACCCAAGAGCAGTTTGATGTCGTCATGATGTGATCGTGAGGTTAAGTTCCGTAAGCCAACGGACAGCAAGGAGAGGTGTGTGAGGCGGTTGCCGAGGATTTTGTTACTGCTGCTCGCCGCAATCATCGTAATTGTGGCGCTGCTGGTCAGCGGGTTGCGCCTCGTGATGCCGCACCTCAACAATTATCGCAGCGATATTCTGCAGACGATCTCACGCGTCAGCGGCGTCACGGTCGATGCCAGCGAACTGCAAGGGAAATGGGAGAATTTCGGCCCGACGCTGCAGGTGCGCGATCTCAAAATCTCGATGCAGGAAGATGGTCAACTCACCATCGGCCGCGTCAATCTGGCGCTCAACGTGTGGCAATCGCTGCTGCACTGGCGCTGGCAATTCCGCGATCTCACCTTCTGGCAGCTGCATCTCGAAACCAATCATCCGCTGTTCACCAGCGACGAACAAAAGAACAGCTTCAAACCGGCGCAAATCAACGATCTGTTTTTGCGTCAGTTCGATCACTTCGATCTGCGCGACAGCAGCATTCGTTTTCTGACGCCGTCCGGCCAACATGCCGAACTGGCGATTCCGCGCCTCACCTGGCTGAACGAAAATACCCGTCACCGCGCGGAAGGCGAAGTGAGCCTTTCCAGCTTTACCGGCCAGCATGGCGTGGTGCAGGTGCGACTCGATCTCAACGACAGCAACGGCTTACTCAGCGATGGCCGCATCTGGATGCAGGCCGATGATGTTGATGTGCGGCCGTGGATTGGTCCGTGGCTGCGTGACAACACCAGCCTTGAAAGTGCGCGTTTCAGTCTGGCTGCGTGGGCGAATTTACGTGATGGCGATCTCTACGCCGGTGATTTGCTGCTGAGCAAAGGCGGTGCGCGCTGGCGCGGTGAGCAGGGCGATCATCAATTACAGGTCGATGGCTTAACTGCGCACTTGTCGCGCTATCAGAATGGCTGGAGCCTTTCGGTACCGCAAACCCGTTTAACCACCGACGGCATCGCGTGGGCGCCAGGGCATTTTTCTCTGCTGTGGAAGCCGGAAGATAAGCAGATGCTCGGCGCCAACAGCGCGGCGGAAGTGCGCGTGCGTGCCACCCAACTCGACTTAGAACGTCTGGCACCGATCGTGCCGCTGTTTAAGCCACTTTCGCCGACTTTGCTGGATAACTGGCGTTCACTGCAACCGCGCGGCCACATTGATGCGCTGGCGCTGGATATCCCGTTGCAGCAGCCGGAGCAAACGCGTTTGCAGGCGAAGTGGCGCGATCTCGCCTGGCAACAGTGGGAATTGCTGCCGGGTATCAGCAATCTCAGCGGTAGCGCCAGCGGCAGCTTAAATAACGGTTTGCTGGATGTGGCGATGGGCCAGGCGGAAGTGCCGTATGGCGATATGTTCCAGGCTCCGCTGCAAATCAAACAGATCACCGGCCAGCTTAACTGGCTGCGCGATGCCAACGGCTTAACGCTGGATGGACATCAGCTGGATGTGCAGGCGCGTTCGCTGTGGGCGCGCGGCGATTTCCGCTATCAGCAGAATTTGGCTAGCGCGCCGCGCCTTGATATTCTCGCCGGGATTCGCGTCACCGATGCCGGCGATGCGTGGCGCTACTTCCCGCAGCAGCTAATGGGCCACGATCTTACGCACTATCTCAGTGACGCGATTAAAGGCGGGCAGGTGGATAACGCCACACTGCTGTTTGCTGGCGATCCCGCGCTGTTCCCGTTTAAGCACAATGACGGCATGTTTGAAGTTTGGGTACCGCTGCGTAACTCCACCTTCCAGTTCCAGCCCGGCTGGCCTGCACTGGAAAATCTCGACATTAATCTCGACTTCCTCAACAACGGTTTGTGGATGAAAGCCGATCAAACCAAGCTCGGCGAGGTTGATGCGCGCAATGTCAGCGCGGTAATTCCGGATTACCTGAAAGAGAAGTTGATCATCGATGGCGATATCAGCGGCGAAGGCAAAAAAATCGCCGACTATTTCGAGCAGACGCCGCTGAAACCAACACTTGGCGCGGCGCTGCAGGAGTTGCAGATTGGCGGCAATGTGCGCGGCAAACTCAATCTCGATATTCCGCTGGATGGCGAGCAGGTGCATGCCAGCGGCAATGTGGTGCTGAACAACAACACACTGCATATCAAACCGTTAAAAACCACGCTGAACAATCTCACCGGCCGCTTCCGTTACAACAACGGCAATCTGGAGAGTGAAGAGTTGCAAGCCAACTGGTTCGGTCAGCCAACCGGCGTGAGTTTTAGCACGCAAGAGAATCCCAACGACTTTGGCGTGAACGTCAAGCTGCTGGGCGACTGGCAGCCAGATAAACTCAAGGTGCTGCCGGACGCCATCACGCGTCAGTTAGGCGGCTCTTTACCGTGGCAGGGCAATGTGGATATCACGCTGCCGCACAAAGGTGGCGCGACCTACAAAGTTGCACTGCAAGGCGATGGCAAAGCAGTAAGTAGTCACTTACCTGCGCCGCTGGATAAAGTGGCCGGTGAAGCGATGCCGATCACCATCAATGCGGAGGGCGATCTCAAAGGCTTTACCTTGAGCGGTAGCGTGCGTGAGCACCATCGTTTCAATAGCCGCTGGATTCTGGAGCCGCAGCTGCGCGTTGATCGCGGTATCTGGCTTAACGATGCGAAAAGCACACCGAAGCTGCCGGAAAAACGCGGCATGGAGCTGAATCTCCCGCCGCTGGATGGCGAAGCCTGGATGGGAATGATGGCTGGCGCAGGCAGTTCACGCAATGCGCAAGGCGAACCTGAAGTGGGTGGCGCACTGCTGCCGGGCGACTTCATTCTGCGGACACCGGCGCTGACGCTCGGTGGTCAGCAATGGCACGACGTTAACGCCACCGTCACGCAGGGCGCAGGCGGCAACACGCGTTTGCAGCTGGAGAGCCGTGAAGCACGTGGCAGTTTGCAGACGGCGCAGCAGTCACCGTGGCAGATCAACCTGAGCTATCTTTACTACAATCCTGAATGGGCTGAGAAAAGCGACGGAAAATCATCGCCGTTTGGCGGTAACAGCAGCAACATCAACTTCAGCAGTTGGCCAGCGTTGCAGCTTAACTGTGATGAGTGCTGGTTGCGCGGACAGAAATTCGGTCACATGCAGGCGAAGCTACAGCCGCAGGGAGATACGTTAGCACTTACTAACGCTTCGATTGATTCTGGCAGCTCGAAGCTCAACGTGGCGGGTGAATGGGTGAATAAACCCGGCGATCAGCGCACTTCACTGAAGGGCAGCCTGAGTGGCGACAATATTAATGACGCCGCCAACTGGTTTGGTATGAACACGCCGCTGCGCGACGCACCCTTCAAACTCGATTACGATTTGCACTGGCGTTCTGCACCGTGGCAACCATCGGTTGAGACGCTGAGCGGTACGCTGAAAAGCCACTTTGGCAAAGGCCAGATCGCCGATGTTAATACCGGTCGCGCGGGACAGCTGCTGCGTCTGTTTAGCTTCGATGCCTTGCTACGTAAGATGCGCTTCGATTTCAGCGATACCTTTAGTGATGGTTTCTATTTCGATTCGATTAACGGCACCGCGTGGATTGAAAACGGCGTGATGCGCACCGATAACCTGCTGGTGGATGGCCTGGAGGCGGATATCGCCATGAAGGGCAACATCGATTTGGTGAAGCGTCAGATCGACATGGAAGCGGTGGTTGCCCCGGAAATCTCCGCCTCGGTCGGCGTCGCCACCGCCTTTGTGATCAATCCGGTGGTTGGCGCAGCGGTGTTCGCGGCCAGTAAAGTGCTGGGGCCGCTGTGGAATAAGATTTCGCTGTTGCGTTACCACATCAGCGGGCCGCTGGATAAGCCTGAAATCAATGAAGTACTGCGCAAACCGCGCGAAGACGATAAGAAGTGAATTTGACGCCGTCAGGTAATTGCCGCAGGCTATGACTATCCGAGCACATAATGAGTGAGAAACGATGACTCTGAATCTGGTAAGTGAGCAGTTGCTAACTGCGAACAGCATTAATCAGCAGGACCTTTACTCCCTGTTAGGGCAGCTTTCAGAACGTCGTCTGGATTATGCCGATCTCTATTTCCAGTCCAGTTTCCACGAATCCTGGGTGCTGGAAGACAAAATTATCAAAGATGGTTCTTACCATATCGATCAGGGCGTGGGCGTCCGCGCCGTTAGCGGCGAGAAAACCGGTTTCGCCTATGCTGACCAGATTTCTTTAAATGCACTGCGTCAGTCATCTGAAGCGGCGCGCAGCATCGTGCGTGAACAAGGCAACGGCAAAGCGCATACTTTATCGGCGGTCCTGAACCGTTCGCTGTATGCGCCCGTCAATCCATTGGATAGCCTGACGCGTGAAGACAAAATTGCCCTGCTGCATCGCGTCGATAAAGTGGCGCGCGCTGCCGATCCACGTGTGCAGGAAGTGAATGCCAGCCTGAGCGGCGTCTACGAACAAGTGCTGGTGGCGGCAACTGACGGCACGCTGGCGGCGGATATTCGTCCGCTGGTGCGTCTGTCCATCAGCGTGCAGGTCGAAGATCAAGGTAAACGCGAGCGTGGCTCAAGCGGCGGCGGTGCGCGTACCGGTTATGAATTCTTCCTCGCCGATGAGAGCGGTGATGTGCGTGCCGATGCCTGGGCGCGTGAAGCGGTGCGCATGGCGCTGGTCAATCTTTCTGCCGTGGCGGCACCCGCTGGCATGTTGCCGGTGGTGCTGGGCGCGGGCTGGCCGGGTGTGTTGCTGCATGAAGCCGTTGGGCATGGTCTGGAAGGTGACTTCAACCGTCGTGCGACATCGGTATTCAGCGGCAAAATGGGTCAGCTGGTGGCTTCTGAGCTGTGTACCGTGGTTGACGATGGCACCATTGAAGGTCTGCGCGGTTCGCTGGCCGTCGATGATGAAGGTGTGCCGGGCCAGTACAACATGCTGATCGAAAATGGCGTGTTGAAAGGCTACATGCAGGACAAGCTGAATGCGCGCCTGATGGGCGTCAATCCAACCGGCAACGGTCGCCGTGAATCTTACGCGCACCTGCCAATGCCGCGCATGACCAACACTTACATGCTGGCAGGCAAATCAACGCCGCAAGATATCATTGAAAGCGTGGAGTACGGCATTTATGCGCCGAACTTCGGTGGCGGCCAGGTCGATATCACCTCCGGCAAGTTCGTGTTCTCCACCTCAGAAGCTTACCTGATCGAGAAAGGCAAAGTGACTACGCCAGTCAAAGGCGCCACGCTGATTGGCTCTGGCATTGAAGCGATGCAGCAGATCTCGATGGTCGGCAACGATCTGGCGCTGGATAAAGGCGTCGGCGTATGCGGTAAAGAGGGACAAAGCGTGCCGGTTGGCGTGGGCCAGCCAACGCTGAAGCTGGATAAAATCACCGTAGGTGGCACCGCCTAAACTTGTAGGGTCGCCATTCATGGCGACCTTAGTGCGTCGCTGCCAGAACCACGCTGGGTTGTGGCGGTCCTCGCGCCGCTTACGCGGTGCCTTCACGCCGTTCGGCAGCCTTACGGACCGGCTCAGACGGGGCTTCCTGCCCCGGCTTCGCCTTCAGCTCGCGTCCTGCGAGCTTATCCTGGCCGCCTCACTCTGTTCAGCGCTGCGGATTGCCACAACCCAGCGGGGCTCAGTCAGCTTTTCAACATTGGTGCAGTGTTAGATAAATTCACAGTTTTCACTATCCAGCAGCATACGTTGCAGCTCCCGCACTAATCACAAAACAACTCAACCCTTCCGATGCTGCTGATACTGCTGCGCCACCTGTTTGAAATACTCGGTCAGATAATCAATACAGACCTGCACTTTCAGCGGCAGCTTATCTTTCTCGGTATAGAGCGCATACACCGGGCGCGGCTCCGAGTGATATTGCGGGAATAGAATATCGATTTCCCCCGCGCTGATCTCATCAATCACCCACATCAACGGCACATAAGCGATACCGCAACCTGCTTTTAGCCAGCGAATCAGCGTCTGCGAATCGTTGGTGACGAAACGGCCCTGCGGCGTCAGGCGCGTCACCAATCCTTCCGGCGCAACCAGTTCAAAAGTGTTATCCGGTCGCACGCTGTATTCCAGCCAGGAAAAATTATCGATCTCGCCGGGCTTCTCTGGCGTGCCGTGCTGCGCCAGATAGCTCTTCGCCGCGCACACCACCATCGGCATCGCGCCCAGCCGACGCGAGAACAAGTTCGAATCCTGCAACGCACCTACGCGCACCACCAAATCCAAACCATTGGCGATCAGATCGGGTGCAGGAATGCCCGTCACCAGATTGACGCTCAAACCCGGATATTCGCGTAACATTTCGCTGGTCATCGCCGATAACACATTTTGCGCCATCGTTGATGAGCAGCCGATGCGTAGAATACCGATCGGCGTGTTGTTAAAGGCATACAGCTGCTCGTGCACCTGTGAAGCCTCCGCTAACATGCGGCGACAGCCCTGAAAATAGATCTTTCCGGCTTCAGTCAGGCCAATGCTGCGCGTGCTGCGATTAAGCAATTTGACCTGTAACTCATCTTCCAGTTTGGCGACAATCTGGCTGATAGACGAAACGCTAAGCTGTAGCTGGCGCGCTGCGGCGGTAAATGAACCCAATTCAACCACTTTGGCGAAAATGGACATGCTTTTAAGTCGATCCATTGTTTACTCTGGCTAAAAAGTGATTTAGCTCACAATATGTAGAAAACGTATAGTCAAGCGCGTTACTATACGCGTCGCTGGGTCTCTTCACTGCACCTGTACATGGCTGTGTTAACCCGATGATACGCTATGATTAGCTCAACGCGGCCTGAATGTTGCCATCAGTTTATCCGTCATCCCCTGATCGTAAACCCAACGTGCCGCACGGCATGTGGGCAGGTATCGGTGCAATCCGGCAAGGTCGAACTAAGGATCCGAAATGAGTGTGCTTCCGGTATTTGTCGTATTCGGGCTGAGTTTTCCGCCCATCTTCGTTGAACTATTAGTTTCACTGGCGCTGTTCTGGCTGGTGAAACGCGTGCTGACGCCCAGCGGGATCTACGATCTGGTTTGGCATCCCGCACTGTTTAACACCGCACTGTATTGCTGTGTGTTTTACCTTGTATCCCGTTTATTCGTCTGAGGTTCTTTAAGTGAAAGCGCTAATAAGAAAAATCGCGCGATACGCGATTACACTCCTGCTGGTTGTCATCGCCATCGTGATCATCTTCCGCGCGTGGGTGTTCTACACCGAATCACCGTGGACGCGTGATGCCAAATTCTCTGCCGATGTCGTGGCGATCTCGCCTGACGTCACCGGCATCATCACTGACGTGCCGGTGCACGATAACCAACTGGTGAAAAAAGGCGATACGCTGTTTGTGGTTGACCGTCCGCGCTACCAAAAAGCGCTGGATGAAGCCCAGGCGGATGTCGAATATTACCAGGCTTTGGTGAGTGAAAAACGCCGTGAAGCCACGCGTCGCAATCAGTTGGGTACCAGCGCTATGTCGCGTGAAGCGATTGAGCAATCCAACAACGATCTGCAAACCAGCGAGCATCAGCTGGCGAAGTCTGTGGCCACGCGCGATCTGGCGGTGATCGACCTCGATCGCACCACCATCAAAGCGCCATCTGACGGCTGGGTCACTAACCTTAATGTTTATCAGGGCGAATTTATCACGCGCGGTTCAGTCGCCGTGGCGCTGGTACAACAGCACTCTTTCTATGTGCTGGCCTATATGGAAGAGACCAAGCTGGATGGCGTGCGTCCGGGCTTCCGCGCGCAAATCACGCCGTTGGGGAGCAACGCAGTGCTGCGTGGCACCGTCGACAGCATCGCGGCAGGCGTAACCAACAGTAGCAGCAGCAGCGACAGCAAAGGCATGGCGACCATCGACTCGAATCTGGAGTGGGTGCGTCTGGCGCAGCGTGTTCCGGTGCGTATTCGTCTCGATGAGCAACCGGGCAACCGCTTCCCGGCGGGTACCACCGCTACCGTGGTGATCACCGGTGCGCAGGATCGCGAAACCAAAGTCTCGCCGCTGGCGCAGTTGTTCAATCGCCTGCGTGAGTTTGGTTAAGCGAGGGCGATATGATTGAGTTTTTGCGTTTCCCGGTGAAGCTCACCTTCGCGCTGGTTGCGGCGTTGATGATTGGCTTTCACTTCAATCTGGAAACGCCGCGTTGGGCGGTGATGACCGCCGGCATTGTGGCCGGTGGTACCGCCTTTGCTGCGGGGGGCGATCCCTATTCTGGCGCACTGCGCTATCGCGGCATTCTGCGCATCATCGGTACCTTCATTGGCTGTATCGCCGCGCTCACCATCATGATTGCCACGGTGCGCGCGCCGGTGGTGATGCTGCTGTTGTGCTGTATGTGGGCTGGCATGTGCGTGTGGCTCTCTTCGCTGATCAAAGTCGAAAACTCCTATGCGCTCGGCCTCGCCGGTTATACCGCGCTGATCATCGTGGTTACGGCGGATGCCAGCGGCGGCTTAACGCTGGCTCCGCAGTTCGCGGTTGAGCGCTGCAGTGAAATCGTCATCGGTATTCTGTGTGCGATTCTCGCCGACATGCTGTTCTCGCCGCGTTCGATCAAAAAAGTGATTGAGCAGGAAGTGGATGCGCTACTGGTGGCGCACTACAAACTGCTGCAGCTGTGCGTTGCGCATGAAGATAAAGACGAGGTGGATAAAGCCTGGAGCGCGTTAGTGCGTCGCACCACGGCGCTCAACGGCATGCGCGGCCAACTGATGATGGAATCGTCACGCTGGAAAAACTCCAGTCGCCGCCTGCAAATGCTCAACACCTTATCGCTGACGCTGATCACCCAGGCCGCCGAAACCTTCCTGATTCAAAACTCGCGCCCGGAATACATTCCACCGCACTATCGTTTGCTGATCGAAAAAGAGGTCAACGACGTCAACGATGTGCATAAGCGCATGAAGGTGATGCGTCGCTTGATTGGCGTGAGCAGCAAAACTGTGCCGGTGACGCTGGCGAGTTGGGTCGGCGCAGCCACCGAATATCTGCTGCTGATTAACGGCATCAAAAGTAATAGCCGCATCACCACGCTGGAAGAGAGCATTCTGCAGCGCGAAGTGGTGATTCAGGCGCGATCCGCTGAAACCCATCACGCAATGATCAACGGCGTGCGTACCTTTGTCGCCACCGCGCTGGGTTCGCTGTTCTGGTTATATACCGGCTGGACATCGGGCAGCGGCTGCATGGTGATGCTGGCGGTGATTACCGCGCTGGCGATGCGTATGCCGAATCCGTTGATGATGGCGAAAGACTTCCTTTACGGCATGACGGTTGCGGTGCCGCTCGGCGCGCTCTACTTCATCTTTATTCTGCCCGCGACACAGCAAAGTGCGCTGTTGTTGTGTATCGCCATCGGCGCGCTGGGTTTTATCGGCGGCATCTTCGTGCAGCGCCGCCAGTTAGGTACGCTGGGCGCGCTGATTGGTACCATCAACGTGCTGGTGCTGGATAACCCGATGAAGTTCGAGTTCAACGTGTTCCTTGATAACGTGTTGGGCCAGGTGATTGGCTGCTTTGTGGCGATGATGGTGATTCTGCTGATTCGTGATAAATCGCGCGATCGTACCGGACGTAAGCTGCTGAACCGCTTTATGTATGCAGCGGTTGCCGCCCTCACCACTAATCAGGCGCGTCGTCGTGAGAACCACTTGCCGGCGCTGTATCAGCAACTGTTCTTGCTCCTCAACCTGTTCCCCGGCGATATCGATAAATACCGTATCGCGCTGACGCTGATTATCGGCCATCAACGCCTGCGTAATGCCGAAGTGCCGGTGAATGCCGATCTCTCGGCCTATCACCGCCAGCTGCGTTACACCGCCGATCGCATTATCTCCGCGACCAGCGATGACAAGCGCCGCTATTACTTCGAGCGGCTGCTGCAGGAGCTGGATGTGTATCAGGAGAAGCTGCAGCAATATGCGGCACCTGATAACGTCACCGAACCGGTGAAACGCCTGGCGCTGATGCTGGATAAGTATCAGAACACCTTAATACAAATCTGAAACTGGCCGCTGCAGCCTGCAGCGGCCTTTTAGATCCCACGCTGACACAAAAACCTCTGATATTGGCATCTATACTTTCCTGACAGGACGCAAACTGACAGGAGAAAACCGATGTCCACTTCCCTGCAACAACACGAATTATTTAAGACCGGCTATTTCGCCGATGGTCAGTGGCATAACGCCAGCGCCACCTTTGAGGTAACCAATCCCGCTACCGGCGAAGTCATCGCCAACGTAGCGAAAGCCGGTCAGCACGAAACCGAACAGGCGATTGCCGCCGCGCAGCGTGCATTTCCCGCCTGGCGCGACAAAACCGCCAAGGCGCGTGCCGAAATCCTCAATCGCTGGTATCAGCTGATCATTGAGAACAAAAGCTGGCTCGGCCAGTTGATGACCGCCGAGCAGGGTAAACCGCTGAAAGAAGCCGAAGGTGAAGTGGAATACGCCGCCAGCTTTATTCAGTGGTTTGCCGAACAGGCGAAACGCGCCAACGGTGAAATCATCCCGCCAGCAAAACCGGGCTCGCGCATTCTGGCGACGCGTGAACCGATTGGTGTGGTCGCAGCGATCACGCCGTGGAATTTCCCGATGGCGATGCTGACGCGCAAACTCGGTCCCGCGTTGGCCGCGGGCTGTACCGGCATCATCAAACCCGCGAACAACACGCCGCTGAGCGCCTTCGCGCTGCTGGCGCTGGCGCAAAAAGCCGGCGTGCCTGATGGCGTGCTCAATGCGGTGGCGGGCGATACGCATGCCATCAGCGACGCGATCATGGCCAGCAAAGCGGTGCGTAAAATCTCCTTCACCGGTTCCACCGCGGTGGGCAAAACGCTGATGCGTAATGCCGCCGAAACCATGAAAAAAGTCTCAATGGAGTTAGGCGGCAACGCGCCTTACATCGTGTTTGATGATGCCGATATTGATGCGGCGGTGCAGGGCGCGATTGCCAACAAATTCCGCAACGCCGGACAGGTGTGCGTTAGCGTTAACCGCTTCTATGTGCATAACGCGGTGTACGATCGCTTCGTCAATCAGCTGGCCGATGCGGTGGGTAAACTCAAAGTCGGTAATGGCGTGGAAGAGGGCGTGATTGTTGGCCCGCTGATTGAGCAGTCCGCGCTGGAGAAAGTGGAAGAGCACGTCAAAGATGCGTTAAGCAAAGGCGGAAAATTGCTGGTTGGCGGCGAACGTCATCCTCTTGGCGGCAATTTCTGGCAACCGACGGTGATCGCCGAAGCGCATGAACAGATGAAGTTGGCGCAGGAAGAGACGTTTGGTCCGGTTGCGGCCTGTTTCCGCTTTGATGATGAAGCCGAGGTGATTGCGCGCGCCAACAATACCGAATATGGCCTGGCGGCTTACTTCTACACGCAGAATCTGCAGCGGGTGTTCCGCGTCTCAGCGGCACTGGAAGCGGGCATGATCGGTATTAACGAATGCGCGGTATCAACGGAGCTGGCACCGTTTGGCGGTGTGAAAGAGTCCGGCCTGGGACGCGAAGGCTCGGTGTTGGGCATGGAAGAGTATCTGGAAGTCAAAGCGTTGCACCTCGGCGGACTCAGCTAGCCGCGACAACTAAGAGGGCGTTATGATGAGAACCGAGCGTTTCGATTTCGATGAGATTGTCGATCAAGCCCATTTTTATCGACAGTTTAGCGATCGTTTTGCGCTAGCCGATCTCGCCATCAACGATCTTGACGATCTTTGGGATGCGATTGTGGGTGAGCAACTGCCGTTGCCGCTGGAGATTGAGTTTGTAAATCTGGGGAAAGGGCAGAAACGCCGGTATGGCGCATTGATCCTGCTATTTGATGAAGCAGAAGAGGAGCTGGAGGGCCAGCTCCGCTTCAATATAAAGTAAAAAGGGCCCCGGCGAGCGGGGCCAAAGGGTTCGTCTTAATTGACGAGGAATTACTTATACAGCTCAGCTGTCACGTGATAGCTGTCGCCGGTTTTCGCTTCAATCACTTTGTAAGCGCTGGCACCTTGCTCATCCGCTTTCTGAGAAAGCTCGGCACGATAATCCATTGGCGAACCGCCGGTTCCGCTGATTGAAACAGTGCTGCCGGTAGGTTGCAGATTCTGCGCCTGTTGTTCAGTCACCAGCTGTGCTGCAGAAGCACCAAAGGCGAACAGGGAAAGCAGAGTAGCAGTTGCGATGGTTGTTTTGATTTTCATAATTTTCTCCTCGTTTAATCAACAACCTGCGGCAGAAAAGGGGTAGGCGGGTCGTCGATCTATTGCCTGGCGCCTTTAAGGCGCCGGACGTTCAATTAGTGATTATTTGTAGAGTTCAGCAGTGACGTGGAAGGTATCACCGCGATTGCTTTCAATGATGCGGTAATGGTTAGCACCTTGCGCATCGGCTTTCTGTGACAGTTCCTGACGAACGTTGGTTTGGTCGCCGTCAACACCGCTCACGCTGATGGTTTGGTTCAGAGATTGCAGCTGTTCAGCTTGTTGGTTTGAAACCAGGCTTGCGGCGCTCGCGCCGAAAGAAAGAACAGAAGCCAGGCCCAGTACTGCGATAGCTAATTTGGTTTTCATGATTCACTCTCCTGAAATTTGGGTCGGCAACCTGAGAGGCAAGAGCGTCTCAAACGGGTCGCCGTTCACATTGCGTCTTAAGTCAGTAACTTATTTATACAGCTCAGCAGTTGCGTGGTAGTTGTCACCGGTATTCGCTTCGATCACGCGGTATGCTTTCGCACCTTGCTGATCGGCTTTATCGTTTAACTGCTGACGGATATCCATTGGAGAACCGCCCACGCCGCTGACGCTGATGGTGCCTGCGGATTGCAGATTCGCTGCCTGTTCGGCATTAATAGAATCTGCTGCAAAAGCACCAAATGACAGAGCAGATAGAACACTCAGGGTTGCGATAGTAGTTTTAACGTTCATGATATTTTTCCTCGTCGTCTATTTTTATCTTTTTCTTTCGTGTGATTTGCATCACGAAACTAAGTATAGATCTAATCACCCATGAAATTAATATCCAGCTAATAATGTTTGGTTGTAATTCTTTATCCTTATGGCACTTTTTTAGAACCTGAAGTTATAAAAAACGCCTGGATCTTAACCATAGGTGGTTATTTAGCCGTAAAAACAATGATCTACATCAAATTATCTTTTAGTGCGAAAGATCATGGTTGATCTCGCTGGCTGATACGCATGGAGAAGGGAAAGGCACTGAGCACGATGTGTAAAGCAGTGTAAAATAGCGCATAAGGTTAAACAGGCGCAAAGGTCGTACCAATCTGTTAGCTTGAAAAGAACCGCTAAGCATATGGATAACTTATTATTTACAAAGGGGTTTGTAACAGGTTGGTTAGGAATGAAGCGGGAAGGGCAAGATAACCGGCAGAGGATCTGCCGGTATGCAGCAGGGTTTTATAGCTCTTGTTCGAATAAAACCAGAATCGCGTCGTACAGCTGTTTTACTGAGAAGGTGCGCGCAGGGGTAATAAAGATGGTGTCATCACCGGCGATGGTGCCGAGAATCCCTTCCGCTTTGCCCAGCGAATCCAGCAGGCGCGCAATTAGCTGCGCAGCGCCCGGACTGGTGTGAATCACTACTAACGCATCGTTGTAATCGATATCCAGCACCAGATTCTTCAGCGGGCTAGTGGTGGTGGGTACGCCGAGTTCAGCAGGCAGGCAATAAACCATTTCCATCTTGGCGTTACGCGTACGCACCGCGCCGAACTTGGTCAGCATGCGAGAAACTTTGGACTGATTGATATTCTCGAAGCCGTCTTCCTGCAGCGCCTGTACGATTTCGCCCTGGGAGCTGAATTTCTCTTCCTTCAATAAGGCTTTAAACGCCTTAATCAAGTCGTCTTGTTTCGATGGGTTTCGCATAAGCTACCAATTAAAAGAGGGTTGCAGAGGGCAACAGGCCCACGGCAGATAAATTATTATGCATTTAGATGAATTTTTATGCAATAAGTCTGATGAGAGAGTCGCGGTAATGACCTGCGGGGCGGGCATAATAACAGAATATGA
The DNA here is from genome assembly GCF_014193275.1 of Enterobacter sp. Sphag1F. NCBI lineage: Bacteria > Pseudomonadati > Pseudomonadota > Gammaproteobacteria > Enterobacterales > Enterobacteriaceae > Enterobacter > Enterobacter sp. Sphag1F. The sequence continues at coordinate 36,469 of NZ_JACHZD010000004.1, forward strand.
TGTCGCACCAAAATCGCGGGTGGACGCGCAAAGCGAAGGTTGCAAAGTTGTTATATTATTGAGGTGGTAACAACAATATCGATGATCATTGCCGTCCATTGTCTTCTGGCTGCGAATGAATCATTCAGGCGACTTCTGAAGTGGAGATGTCTCGGGAGCCGATTGCGGCGTAGTGTTAAGTGCGCGACAGGTTTAGTCGCTATCGCCTGAGAAGTTGATTAAACTCGTAACCTGATGGATTTTCGGCATATCTCTGCCCCACCTTAATAAGGAGTTCAGGATGAAAGTTGCCGTTCTCGGTGCCGCTGGTGGTATTGGCCAGGCGCTCGCACTGCTGCTCAAAACGCAATTACCCGCAGGCTCAGCTCTCTCACTTTACGATATCGCCCCGGTAACGCCGGGTGTGGCGGTCGATCTCAGTCACATCCCAACGGCAGTCACCGTGGAAGGGTTTAGCGGTGAAGATGCTACGCCTGCGCTGCATGGTGCCGATGTGGTGCTGATCTCTGCAGGTGTGGCACGTAAGCCGGGCATGGATCGCGCCGACCTGTTTAACGTTAACGCCGGTATCGTGCGTAACCTGATTGAACAGGTTGCCAGCACGGCGCCGAAAGCGCTGATTGGCGTGATCACCAATCCAGTCAACACCACGGTGGCGATTGCGGCCGAAGTGCTGAAGAAAGCTGGCGTGTATGACAAAAATCGCCTGTTTGGCGTTTCCACTCTCGATATCATCCGCGCCAATACCTTTGTCGCGGCGCTGAAAGGCAAGCAGCCTAACGAGATTGAAGTGCCGGTGGTGGGCGGGCATTCAGGCGTAACCATTCTGCCGCTGCTGTCGCAGGTGAAAGGCGTGAGCTTCAGCGAGCAGGAAGTGGCGGATCTCACCAAACGTATTCAGAACGCGGGCACCGAAGTGGTGGAAGCCAAAGCCGGTGGCGGATCGGCAACGCTGTCGATGGGACAAGCGGCGGCTCGGTTTGGCCTGTCATTGATTCGCGCCATGCAAGGTGAAGCCAACGTCGTGGAGTGCGCGTATGTGGAAGGCGATGGCGAATATGCCCGCTTCTTCTCGCAGCCGCTGCTGCTGGGCAAAAACGGTATTGTTGAGCGCCGTCCGCTGGGTACGCTGAGTGCCTTTGAACAGCAGGCGCTGAACGGTATGCTGGAAACGCTGAAGAAAGATATCGCGCAGGGCGAAGAGTTTGTGAAGTGATCGGCTCTGAGTAGCAATAAAAAACGCCCGGCATTTGCCGGGCGTTTTGTTTTTATAATCCGCCAGATTTGAAGGTCTTATTGGCGGGCGCGCCGTTGCTGGCGGGATTTTGTTTTCCTAGCGTCTCCATGCGTACCTGGAACGGCGGGAATGGCATCTCAATGCCGTGCTCCTCAAAGCCGCGCAGAATCAGCTGATGCAGTTCATGGCGCAGCGGCATGCGATGTCCCATCTCCGCCGCATGCACACGCAGTTCAAACAGCTGAATACCTTGCTGCAAATCGACCAGGAACACATCCGGCGCCGGCATATCCAGCACGTAGGTACAGCGATCGGCCGCCTGCTTAAGAATGTTGGTCACTTCATCGCTGTTGACTCTGGCTGGCGCCGGAATCGTCAGCACTACCCGCGTCACCGAATCCGACAGCGACCAGTTTACGAACTGCTCCGTAATGAAGGCCTTGTTCGGCACGATGATCTCTTTGCGGTCCCAGTCGGTTATGGTGGTGGCGCGCGTGTTGATGCGGGTGATGCTGCCGGTCAGATCGCGAATGGTTACGGTATCGCCGATACGGATCGGTTTCTCAAACAGGATAATCAGGCCCGAGATAAAGTTGGCGAAAATCTCCTGCATCCCGAAGCCCAAACCCAGACCTAACGCGGCAACCAGCCACTGTAGCTTCGACCACTCAATGCCCATCATCGAGAAGCCAATCAAGCCGCCAATCAGCATCAACGCATACTTGGTCAAGGTGGTAATGGCGTAGCCGGTGCCCGGCGCCAGGCTGAGATGCTGTAACAGCGCCAGCTCCAGCAGCGCCGGCATATTGCGCACCAGCTGCGTGGTAATAATCAGCACCAGAATCGCAATCAACACCGCACCCAGCGTAATCGCCTGCACGCTATCGACGCCCTGAATGGTGGTGCTGGCATTCCACAGCGGAATGTTATCGAGGAAGCTAAACGCCGAGTGAATTTCTGACCACAGCACAATCACCGAAACCAGCGCAATCAGCGTCAGGATTGAACGCACCAGACGCAGCGACTGCGCGCTGATCTCATCGAGGTCAATGCTGGGCTCATCGATTTCGATGGTGTCGGCATTTGCCGGCGTCGATTGCTCTTTCTCTTCTTCACTGCGCGCACGGTTGGCCAGCATATCGGCACGACGCTGACGTGCGCGGTCAAAGGCGATGCGGCGGCGCTGAATCAGCATCCAGCGGCGGATAATGTGATACACCACCAACAGGAAGAACCAGATGCCCACTGAGGTTTCCAGACGCGCCAGCAGCGCCTGCGCGGTGGCGAGATAACCGATGCAGGAGGCGAGGGCAGCAACCAGCGGCAGGGCGATCATCAGGTTCCACAGAATGCGGTTTACGAAGTTATCGCCGTTGCCCTCTTTATCCAGATAGAGCGGAATACCGGCGCGTTTCAGGCTAACGGTAACGATGCTCAGCGCGCCACAAATCAGGATGAAGCACACGCGACCCAGCGTGCCGGAGAATTGCGGATCGTCGAGATTAGCAAAGGCGATCAGCAGCATGATCAGCGGCACAATCAGCCCAACCGACAGCGAGTAATAGCGCATCGCACGCGCCACGCGCGCCTGCGGCCAGCGGAAGTGCACCACAAACAAGCCGTCGGGACGCGCAAAGGCGGCGCTGATCATAAAGGCCCACAGCAGCGGCAGCGTGGCGGTGATGCCATCGCCAATCGCCACCGCGAACGGGTAAGGCCAGGCATGCTGTAAACCGTAACCGAGCGCGGCCCACAGCACCGGCAGCGGCACCGCCACCAGAATCGACCAAAATACCGTGCGCAGCGTCAGGCTAAAGCGGTCCTGCGTGACTTTGCCGACACGGCTGGCGGAGCGCTCCATAAAGGCGTTGTAGTGACGACGCGAACTGATGCTGAAGCCCACCAGCAGCACGGCACCAATAATCGGCAGCACGGTTTCGCGATTGGTAAACATCATCGCCAACGCTTTGCCGAGCTGACCGGCGGTATCCAGCGACAGCAGACGCTTAAGGTCCTGCGCCATCTCAACCGGGAAATTCAGGCCGATGGTGTTGACGTCGGCGGTCCAGAACAGATAGCGATGCGTCGCATCTTTTACTTCAGCTAAGGCATCCTGCAGCTGCGTATTGGAAACTTTGAGCTTGGTGATTTCCAGAATCAGCGTATCGCAACCGGAAATCAATGAGTTCAGCAGTTCGCGCTGGGTTTTGAGTTGCGCTTCGAGGATGCGCACCTGATCGCTGCTGAACGGCGTGCCATCATCCTGCTTCGACTTGCGCAAATCCTGCTGGCGCTCGAGCAGATCTTCATAGTGCAGACGCTGCACGCGCAGCTGGCCCATTTCGCTGTCGATCTGCTGAGATTTCGGCATCTCGGGCAGACGCGCGACCTGCGCGCGCAAGGCTTCGCCCAGCAGATTGGACGCGCCCAGCCACTGCGACTGCTCACGCAGCGTGCTCAGCGCCTGACGCACCTGCAAAGTCTGATTGGTGGCTAAACGCTGCTGCGAGGCGACTAAATCCATGCGCTGTGCTTGTTGATTGAGGTCAGCGGAGAGTTCGCGGTTTACGCGGAACTGATCGCTGATCGAACTCGGCAAATCGCCGCTGTTTTCTGCCAGCTGCTCGGTGCGCTCCAGCGCCAGTTCAGCTTCGCGCTGGCGTTGGTTGTTGAGCTGATTGCGCAGCGCCTGCAGATAGTTATCCAGCTGGGTGGCTTTGCGCTGATGCACTTCGGCGCGCATACGCGCCAGTTCCTGACGGTTATTCGCCGACAGCTGTGCCAGCTCTAACTCGTCCACGCGCGCTTTGTTGGCAGCGTTTTCCGCCTGACGCGCGTAAATCTGCGCCTGCGCCAGCGGCGTGGTCGCCGCTGAGGAGCTCTGCGCGCGGCGATCGCTTTCGGTCATCGCCCGGCGTGCATCGGTTTGCTGCTGCGGCAGCTGCGACAGTGAATCGCTGATCTCACGGGCGCGATCCTGCTCCTGCTGCGCCTGTCGGCCTTCCTCCAGCAGCTGGCTGCTGACCTGCAACAGCTCCTGATCCAGCTCGGCGCTGCTCATATTACTGCGCACCGCCTTGCTGCTATCCGTCAGCGTGGCGATCTGCTGGCGTAATTCACGCGCCAGGCGCGGGAAATCATCAATCACCTGCTGATACTGCTTCGCGCGCTCCAGCGACTCATCGCGCTCGTTGAGGAAATTGATCGCCGCTTCCAGCGCCTGCACCTGTTCGGTTTGCGCGGGTGAGCTTTTTGCGGATTTAGCCGCATCCAGTTCCTGCTTAAGCTGGCTGGATTGCGGAACGGTCGCTGCAAATACAGAACTGCTGAGCACAAGGCTCAGCAGCAGGGAGAGGAGAACACGCACGGGAGAGGTTCCGGTTATTTGCTTAGTGAGACGCTGTCGCCAGGCTGAGGCAGGGCGATGGCCAGCGGCTGACCGAGGCGGGTTTTGCTTTCGGCTTCAAGGCTTTCCGCCAGCTTCACGCGATTCGGAGCGAACAGGTTGATCACCGTTGAACCCAACTTGAAGCGCCCCATTTCCTGGCCTTTCAGCAGCACGACCGCACCGTCATGATCGGCAGACGGATAGCGCCAGCGTTTGATCACACCTTCGCGCGGTGGCGTGATAGTGCCCGCCCACACGGTTTCGATGCTGCCGACAATGGTGGCACCAACAAGGATCTGCACCATCGGGCCATGATCGGTATCGAATACGCAGATCACGCGCTCGTTACGTGCAAACAGATTCGGGATGTTACGCGCGGTCAGCGGATTGACCGAGTAGAGATCGCCAGGCACATAGATCATTTCGCGCAGGACACCGTTACACGGCATGTGCACGCGGTGATAATCGCGCGGGGCGAGGTAAGTGGTAACGAACTCGCCATCATGAAACTGATCCGCCAGATCGTCGTTACCGGCCAGCAGCGCCTGCAGGCTGTAAGTGTGGCCTTTGGCCTGGAAGATCTGATCGCCGGCAATGCGGCCCAGCTGGCTGATCGCGCCATCGGCGGGCAGCGCCAGTAAAGAGGCGTCAGGATCGACAGGACGCGCGCCCTCTTTTAATGGACGCACGAAGAAATCATTGAAGGTGTGGTAGCTGCCGGTATGTGGCTTGCTGGCTTCCGCCATATCCACTTTGTAGTACCAGACAAATATGTCGATGACCGCTTTAGTGAGCCAGCCACCACGACGGCTGGCGCCCCAACCGGCGAGTTCGGTGAGCCCTTTTTTGGGCAAAATATGATTCAGGCCGAGTTTAAAACGATCAAACACCGTTGCCTCCTGGCTTAATTACGTATCGTTAACAAAAAGGGGGGCGGATTGTAGCAGCGCCCCAGCGCGTTGGCGAATGTGCCGTTGTACTGCTTAATCCGCGTCGGAGGAAAAGTTTTTACGCGTCTTTACCTGTGCCATACTTTCCAGAATTCGGTGGTAGTTATCGAAGCGCGAGATGTCGATCTTGCCTTCTTCTACCGCTTCGCGGATGGCGCAGCCAGGATCGGTATCGTGCTTGCAGTCGCGGAAACGGCAACTGCCAAGGAATTCACGGAATTCGACAAATCCGCGCGTCACTTGTTCCGGCTCAAGATGCCATAAACCAAACTCTCGCACGCCAGGTGAATCGATCACATCACCGCCCGCCGGGAAGTGATAAAGGCGTGAAGCGGTGGTGGTGTGCTGACCCAAACCAGAAACGTTCGACACATCGTTAGTCAGAATTTCCGCCGCCACATCCAGGCCAAGCAGGTTATTCAACAGGCTCGATTTGCCTACGCCCGATTGACCGGCAAAGATGCTGACGCGGCCGGTTAAGGCACTTTCCAGTTCAACCAAACCATCTTTGGCGTGGCTGGAAACCATCAATACGCGATAACCAATATTGCGATAGATCTCCATCTGCTCATCAACAAACGCGCGGCCTTCGGCATCCAAAAGATCGGTTTTGTTGAGCACCAGCAGCGGTTCCACGCCGAGCGTTTCGCTGGCAACCAGATAGCGATCGATAATGTTAAGTGACAGTTCCGGCAGGATCGCCGAAACGATAATTATCTGATCGATGTTGGCGGCGATCGGTTTCACGCCGTCATAGAAGTCTGGGCGCGTTAGTACGGTTTTGCGATCGTGTACCGCTTCGACGATCCCTTTACCGCCGCCAATCGCGACGCGCCACAAAACGCGATCGCCGGTGACAAGCGAGCGAATGGTGCGGCGGATGTTACAGCGATGCACAACGCCTTCGCTATCTTCCACGTCTGCGTGCATGCCGAAACGGCTGATCACCACGCCATCAGCCGCTTCCCCAAACAGACTATCATCCGGCTCCGGCTTATCGCTCCGTTGCTGCAGACGACGCTGATGGTTGGCGCTTACGCGACGTTGTTGACCTTTCGACAGTTTGTTTTTACTCACGCATCCTCTCACGGCTTTCGCCAGGTTTCGCCCTGCTGGGCAAAACGTCTATGATACACCTGAAATGAGTTTAATGACGACTTTGGCAACAGGCGGGAAACGCATGACAGCTGGAAATGAAAACAACCTGATTTGGATCGACCTCGAAATGACCGGATTAGATCCGGAGCGCGATCGCATTATTGAGATCGCCACCATCGTGACCGATGCCAACCTGAACATCCTGGCAGAAGGCCCAGTGTTCGCGGTGCATCAATCTGACGAGCAGCTGGCGTTGATGGATGACTGGAACGTGCGCACGCATACCAATAGCGGTTTGGTGGCGCGTGTTAAAGCCAGCGAGCATGACGACCGTGCAGCAGAATTGGCCACCATCGAATTCCTGAAGCAGTGGGTGCCAGCGAACACCTCGCCGATTTGCGGCAATAGTATTGGTCAGGATCGTCGCTTCCTGTTTAAGTACATGCCTGAACTGGAAGCCTATTTCCACTATCGCTATCTTGACGTCAGCACGCTGAAAGAGCTGGCGCGTCGCTGGAAACCGGATATCTTGCCTGGCTTCAAAAAGTCCGGTAGCCATCAGGCACTGGATGACATTCGCGAGTCCGTCGCCGAGCTGGCGTACTACCGCGAGCACTTCTTGCAGCTTTAATCGACAGTGGGTGCGCAGGAAATCATCAGGTTGTCGATAAAAGCAGCGAACGCGCGGAAAGCGCAAAATTTTGCTTTTAGACTCTTGCGACTGAAAGGATTTCTCGTATAATGCGCACCCCGTACCGGTGAAGAATTTCATGCGGAACGGAGAAGTAAAGTAGTACGGCGAAGTTCAGAATCGAGTAGTTGAGTTGGGTACAAGGCGGCAACTGAGCGAATATCTGGGAGCTTACTTTAGTAAGTGACCTGATTGAGTGAAGGAAGCCAACGCAGTAACCAACACAAATACGATGATTATGCGGGAATAGCTCAGTTGGTAGAGCACGACCTTGCCAAGGTCGGGGTCGCGAGTTCGAGTCTCGTTTCCCGCTCCAAATTTTCGTTGCGTAGTAAACCTCTAATGCGGGAATAGCTCAGTTGGTAGAGCACGACCTTGCCAAGGTCGGGGTCGCGAGTTCGAGTCTCGTTTCCCGCTCCAGAGTTTGTAGTAAACCATCCAAATCACGGATTTAGTCGTTAGCGTGATTGTTGTGACAAAAATACGAAGATGCAGAATCGAGTATTTTAGTTTGCAACAAGGCGGCAACTGAACGAATCCCTGGGAGCTTACATCAGTAAGTGACCTGGGTGAGCGAAGGCAGCCAACGCAGTAGCGAACTAAAATACGAAGATTATGCGGGAATAGCTCAGTTGGTAGAGCACGACCTTGCCAAGGTCGGGGTCGCGAGTTCGAGTCTCGTTTCCCGCTCCAAATTTTTATATTCACTAATGTTATTTGCCCTTAGGCGCAATCAGAATTAAAACTGCTGCTGATATTTTTTATCGCATGCAACACCGTTTTTTCTGGAAATTTTTCACGCCTCGCTAGCACCGATAATGCTTGTTGTCTGACGCAGTTATCTTACAGGTTATCCACAATGTGCCTGCAAGGTTCTGACGGCGTTTTCCCCGTTGTTTAAAACTGTTTTGAACAGAGTTATCCACAAGCTCTGGACAAACCCCTGCGCGCTAAACACGACGTGAATATTTACAATAATCGTTTAATTGATTGATTTATAAGTGGTTAAGCGTATTTCAGACTGTGATCTTACCCTTTAGACGAAATTACGATCTCCGTCACTATTCCGTTGGATAATTTTATTCACAGCATGTGGAAAAGCGTTTTATCCTGTGCGACTGCTCAATCAAGCATCACGTGGCAGGCCTTTTTCGACCGCGCGCACCAGCCGCTGTTTCTTCGCTGGCTGCACTTCCACCGCTTGCGCCGCGCGCTTCTGCAACTGCTGTGCAATCGCCCATTCAATATGTTCATCAAGCAGTGGATGTTCGCCGCTACGCGATGCTAATGCCGCCATATTTTCTTCTGCCCAGGGCGCATTGCCCAATGCCACCGCAATGTTACGCAACCAGCGCAAATGCCCAATACGCCGAATCGCTGAACCTTCAGTGATGCGCAGAAATTTGGCTTCGTCCCATTTGAACAGTTCGGTGAGCGGTGGCGCATGCAGCACCGCGCGCGGTGAAAAATCATCCTCATCGGTTAACTGACCGTAACGATTCCACGGGCAGATCAGTTGGCAATCGTCGCAGCCATAAATTCGATTACCAATCAGCGGACGGAACTCTTCGGGGATTGCGCCTTCCAACTCGATGGTGAGATAGGAGATGCAGCGCCGGGCATCGACCACGTAAGGTTCGACGATAGCGGAAGTGGGGCAGATAGTGATGCAGGCGACACAGCGTCCACACTGCTCTTCCTGTGGCTGATCAACCGGTAACGGCAGATCAATCAGCAATTCGCCGAGGAAGAACCAGGAACCCGCTTCACGGTTGAGGATCAGTGAATGTTTGCCGGTCCAGCCTAAACCGGCTTTAGCGGCAATCGGGCGTTCGAGAATCGGCGCGGAATCGACGAACGGGCGAAAATTGAGTTCGCCACAGTGCGCCTGAATCATTTCTCCGAGCTTTTTCAGTCGATTGCGCAATACTTTGTGATAGTCGCGGCCCAGCGCATAGCGACTTACATAGCCCAGCTGCGGATTTTTCAAGGTGCTGGCAAAGGCGGCTTTGGCTGGAAGGTAATTCATGCGTACGCTAATCACGCGCAGCGTGCCGGGCAGCAGCTCATGCGGCCGTGCGCGCATCATGCCGTGGCGCGCCATCCAATCCATCTCGCCGTGATATTGCTTATCCAGCCACGCCTGCAGTTTGGGCTCTTCGGCGCTCAGATTGGTATCGCAAATACCCACCTGCTGGAAGCCGAGGTCGCGTCCCCACTGTTTGATTTGTTGAGCGAGCTGTTGAAGATCGAGAGGATATGACATGAGAAACCAGGCAATTGAAGCAAACGCGCGCAGTTTACCACACTCTGTCTGGCCTGCGCAGGCGATGGCACAACTGGAACGCGATGCCGCCGATAGCCTGGGCTTAACGCTGTTTGAGCTGATACAACGTGCTGGCCAGGCCAGCTATGAATTAGGCCGCCAGCTGTGGCCGCAGGCGCACCATTGGTTGGTGCTGTGCGGGCACGGCAACAATGGCGGTGATGGTTATGTGGTGGCGCGACTGGCGCAGGCAGCTGGCTTGAACGTAACGCTGCTGGCGTGCGCGGGCAGCAAAGCCTTGCCAGAAGAGGCGCAGCAGGCGCAAGACGCATGGCTGGCGGCGGGCGGTGTGATTCACGCGGCGGATGTGCTCTGGCCGGAAAAGGTTGATGTGATTGTTGATGCGCTGCTCGGCACCGGCCTGAATCGTGCACCTGCGGATCCCTACGATCGCCTGATTACGCTGATCAACGCGCATGCCGCACCGGTGCTGGCGATCGACATTCCCTCCGGTTTGCTGGCGGCTAACGGCACGGCGCCGGGCGAGACGGTCATCGCCGATCACACGCTGAGCATGATTGCGCTGAAACCCGGCCAACTGACCGGGAAAGCGCGTGATTACGTGGGCGTGCTGCATAACCATGAGTTGGGTTTGTCGGCGTACCTTGCCGCTGAACAGGCACCGATTTCACGCTATGACGCCGGGGACTTAACGCGCTGGCTGAAGCCGCGTCGCGCGACCTCACACAAAGGCGACCAAGGTCGGCTGCTGGTGGTCGGCGGCGATAGCGGCACGGCGGGCGCGATTCGCATGACCGGTGAAGCCGCATTGCGAACCGGTGCCGGACTTGTGCGCGTGCTGACGCATGAAGATAATATTGGCCCGATTCTCACTGCGCGACCGGAGCTAATGGTTGATGCGCTGAGCGATGAACGTCTGGATCAGGCGCTGGAGTGGGCGGATGTGATCGCCGTTGGACCGGGGCTCGGCCAACGCGATTGGGCTCAGAAGGCACTGAAAAAGATCGCGGCCAGTGAAAAGCCAATGCTTTGGGATGCGGATGCGCTTAACCTGCTGGCAATCAAACAGGATAACCGTCAGAATCGCATCATTACGCCGCATCCCGGCGAAGCTGCACGCTTGCTGGGAGTGAAAACCAGCGAGATTGAGAGTGACCGCTTACATGCTGCGCGCGCCCTGGCGAAACGCTACGGCGGCGTAGTGGTATTGAAAGGTGCGGGCACGGTGATTGCCAGCGCGGCGGGTGACATCGCGATTGCCGATGTGGGCAACGCGGGCATGGCGTCCGGCGGCATGGGCGATGTGCTGAGCGGGATTATTGCCGCTCTGCTCGGCCAGAAACTGACATTACTTGATGCAGCCTGCGCAGGCTGTGTCGCGCATGGGGCAACAGCCGATGCCGTCGCGCGTCAGCGCGGTACACGCGGCATGTTAGCCACTGATTTGTTCGAGCTGCTGTGGCAGTTTGTTAATCCAGAGATGATCCAACAATAAAGCATGAAGACCTGTGTTATCCCTTTGCCCGATGAGGCGGCAACCCTGAATCTGGGTGCGCAATTGGCGCGCGTCTGTAACAGCGCGCTGGTGATCTATCTTTATGGCGATCTGGGGGCCGGTAAGACCACCTTTAGCCGCGGTTTTCTGCAGGCGCTCGGCCACCAAGGCAATGTAAAAAGCCCAACTTATACGCTGGTCGAGCCCTATGAGCTCGGCTCTCGCACGCTGTACCATTTCGATCTCTATCGTCTTGCCGATCCCGAAGAGCTGGAGTTCATGGGCATCCGCGACTATTTCACCGGCGATGCGCTCTGTCTGGTGGAGTGGCCGCAGCAGGGAACTGGCGTGCTGCCTGAGCCCGATTTAGCGCTGACGTTGCGCTATGTTGATGCGGCGCGTGAAGCCGAAATTAGTGCGGTTTCCGCCACGGGCGGAGCGCTGTTAACCCAATTCCAGCAAGGCAGGGATCCGGCATGATGTCACGGATGAGAATCATTTTACTGGGCTTGCTGTGCCTGTTTTCTGCCTCGGCGTTGTCTGCCACGTTATCAGATATCAAAGTTGAAAATGGCGATAGCCAGGCCACCGTCACGCTGAGCTTTAACGGTCAGCCGGTGTATGGCTTTTTCCCACTGCATAATCCCAATCGTGTGGTGCTGGATATTCGTCAAAGCGGCGCGATTAAAGGTCTGCCGCTGAATTTTAGCGGCGAAAATATTGTGCAGCGCATTCGCCATAGCCAGCCGAAAGATAAGCAAAGCCTGCGTCTGGTGTTCGAACTGACGCAGCCTGCACAGACGCGCGCCAGCACGCAGCGTGATGGCAGCAATTATCGCGTGGTGTTCACCATTCGTGGGACGCAGCCAGCGAAACGTCCGGCCGTTGCCGCACCTGTCACCACGGCGCGTGAAAGCCAGCCGCAAAGCAGCAGCCAGGGCAATCCGTTCAACGCCAATCAGGTGACTGCGGTAACCAGCAGCAATACCACCGTGCGTCCCGGCAACTCGGTCAGCCGCAACGATGTGGTGATTGTGGCGATTGACGCCGGACACGGCGGCCAGGATCCCGGCGCATCGGGTCAGCACGGTTTGCACGAGAAAAATGTCACCATCTCGATTGCGCGTAAATTGAAAGCGCTGATGGATCAGGACCCGATGTTCAAACCGGTGCTGACGCGTAACGGCGACTATTTCATCTCGGTGATGGGCCGTTCGGAAGTGGCGCGTAAAGAGAACGCGAACCTGCTGGTATCCATTCACGCTGACGCCGCGCCAAACCATTCGGCCACCGGCGCATCGGTTTGGGTGCTGTCTAACCGTCGCGCTAATAACGAAATGGCGAACTGGCTGGAACAGAAAGAGAAACAATCTGAGCTGCTGGGAGGCGCAGGCGACCTGCTGGCGAACAGCCAGGCCGATCCCTATCTCAGCCAGGCGGTTCTGGACTTGCAGTTTGGTCATTCACAGCGTGTAGGTTATGACGTCGCCGTCAAAGTCCTGCAGCAGCTGCGCGGTATTACGCCGCTGCATAAACGTCTGCCGGAACATGCCAGCCTTGGCGTTTTACGTTCCCCGGATATTCCTTCTTTACTGGTCGAAACCGGCTTTATTAGTAATGCCGCGGAGGAGCGGCTGCTTGGCAGCAGCGCGTATCAGGAGAAGATTGCTCAGTCGATTTATAAAGGCCTGCGCAATTATTTCCTTACGCATCCGCTGCAATCGATCCCAAAGGAGGAAAACCGGCCGCTGGACAGCGCACCAGCGGTTAGCGTCGCCAGCAACCCGGCGACCGGCACGGTGCAATATACCGGCGCGACGCAGCGTCATACCGTGACGCGTGGCGAAACGCTGTCCGGCATCGCGGCAAAATATGGCGTGAGCATGGCGACGTTACGTGAGATGAATAGCCTGAAGCGCGATGTGGTTTGGGTGGGACAGCGCCTGAAAGTGCCCGCGAAATCCAGCGTTAGCGTGGCGGCGGCGAGTCGTCCAACCCGGCATAAAGTGGTGCGCGGCGATTCGCTGACGGCCATTGCCGCGCACTATGGCGTGAGCTCGAAAGCCATCATGCAGGCGAATAATATGAAGTCGAGCAATGTGATGCTGGGGCAAAACTTAAAAATTCCGCAATCCTGATTGTTGGCTCCCTGTGAGCCAACCAGCCAGAAGGATCACCACCATGCCAATACAGATTTTACCGCCGCAGCTGGCGAACCAGATTGCCGCAGGCGAAGTGGTTGAGCGCCCGGCGTCGGTCGTAAAAGAGCTGGTGGAAAACAGCCTGGATGCAGGTGCCACGCGCATTGATGTCGATATTGAGAAAGGTGGCGCGAAGCTTATCCGCATTCGCGACAATGGCTGCGGCATCGCCAAAGACGAATTAGCGATGGCGCTGGCGCGGCATGCGACCAGCAAAATTGCCTCGCTCGATGACCTTGAGGCGATCATGAGCCTTGGTTTTCGTGGCGAAGCGCTCGCCAGTATCAGTTCCGTTTCTCGTTTGACGTTGACTTCACGCACCGCCGATCAAAGCGAAGCCTGGCAAGCCTACGCAGAAGGGCGCGACATGGATGTGACGGTGAAACCGGCTGCGCATCCGGTGGGCACATCGCTGGAAGTGCTCGACCTGTTCTATAACACGCCCGCACGCCGCAAATTCATGCGTACCGAAAAGACCGAATTTACCCATATTGATGAGGTGATTCGTCGCATTGCGCTGGCACGCTTTGACGTCGCCATCTCGCTTAGCCACAACGGCAAGTTGATGCGCCAGTATCGCGCGGTCAGTGAAGATGCGCAGCGGGAGCGGCGTTTAGGTGCCATTTGCGGCACCACGTTTATGCAGCATGCTTTACGCATTGAGTGGCAGCACGACGATTTAGCGCTGCGCGGTTGGGTCGCCGATCCCAACGGCTCGCGCCAGGTTACCGATCTGCAATATTGCTACGTCAACGGACGCATGATGCGCGACAAGCTGATCAATCACGCGATTCGTCAGGCGTATCAAACGCAGCTTGGCGACGATCAGCAGCCGGCTTACGTGCTCTATCTGGAGATCGATCCGCATCAGGTAGATGTCAACGTTCATCCGGCTAAGCATGAGGTGCGTTTCCATCAGTCGCGTTTGGTACATGATTTTATCTGGCAAGGCGTGATGAGCGCGCTGCAAGCCAGTCGCGCGCCGGAAATGCCCATCACCCACGCCGAAGAACCGGCACCGAAGTGGCAGCCAGAAAACCGCCAGGCAGCAGGCGCGAACCACTTTGCCCAGCCCAGCAACACGCCACGCAGCGGCAGCGCTTCTGCGGCTGCAAGCTGGCAGAGTAAGGAGCCGGTTTACAGTGCGCGTGAAGGCAATGCGTATAAGCAGTTGATGAAAACGCCGGTGGTAGAAATGCCGCGCGCTGCGCCAGTTCCTGCGGCGGCTCCGGTGCGTCAGCCGGAAACGCGTGAAGCACCGCTGGCCGCCCACGCGCAAAGTTTTGGCCGCGTATTAAGCGTTTTACAGGATCGTTTTGCGCTGCTGGAACGTGGCAGTGCGCTGCAATTGTTATCGCTGGCCGTGGCGGCACGCTGGCTAAAACAGGCCCAGCTGCAACCAGGCGAAGAGGGCTTAAAACCGCAGCCATTGCTGATCCCGGTACGCCTGAAAATTGCCGCGCCGGAGCTGGCCGCTATCGCCGAGCACGCCGCGCTGCTAAGCCAGATGGGCATTGATTTACAACGAGAAGGGCAGCACGTGACGCTACGTGCGGTGCCTTTACCGTTACGAACACAAAATTTACAAATCTTGATTCCAGAACTGTTAGGCTACCTGGCCCGGCAGCAAGAGGTTTCTGCATCCACGTTGGCCCAATGGCTGGCGCGTCGCGATGATGCAGAAGACGCTCACTGGAATCACTCGCAGGCGATTGCACTGCTGGCAGAGCTGGAAAGGCTTTGCCCGCAACTGCTGAAGTCGCCGCCTTCAGGTCTATTACAGACCATTGAGATTGAGAGCGCGCTGAACGCGTTGAAGCATGAGTGAACTAAACCAGGCTAGCCGGCCAAAGGCAATTTTTTTGATGGGGCCTACCGCCTCCGGTAAGACGGCATTAGCGATTTCGCTGCGTCAGCAACTTCCGGTGGAACTTATTAGCGTTGACTCTGCCTTAATCTATCGCGGGATGGATATTGGCACGGCGAAACCGTCGGCAGAAGAGTTAGCACTGGCGCCCCATCGTTTGCTGGACATTCGCGATCCGGCGGAAGCGTATTCCGCCGCAGAATTTCGTCGCGATGCGTTGGCAGAAATGGCGGAGATCACCCGTAAGGGGAAGATTCCGTTGCTTGTTGGTGGAACCATGCTCTACTTCAAGGCGTTACTTGAAGGATTGTCGCCGTTGCCCTCGGCCGATCCCGAGGTGCGTCAGCGAATAGAGCAAATGGCGGCGGAGAAAGGGTGGGAAGCCCTGCACCGTCAGCTGTGTGAAATCGATCCGGTCGCCGGTAGTCGTATTCATCCGAATGATCCGCAGAGACTTTCGCGAGCACTGGAAGTTTTTTTTATTTCGGGTAAAACTTTAACGGAACTGACAAAAACCTCCGGCGAAGCGTTACCCTACGACGTGTACCAGTTTGCTATCGCACCTGCGAGTCGCGAACTGATACATCAACGCATTGCGTTGCGTTACGACCAGATGCTAGCGTCAGGATTTGAAGCGGAGGCTCGTGCACTGTTTGCGCGAGGTGATTTGCATACGGACATGCCTTCCATTCGTTGTGTAGGTTATCGCCAGATGTGGTCTTATTTATCAGGCGAAATCGATTACGACGAAATGGTTTATCGGGGAATTTGCGCCACTCGGCAGCTCGCTAAACGCCAGATGACCTGGTTACGTGGCTGGCCTGAAGTACACTGGTTAAACAGTGATGAGCCAGAGTTAGCGCGTAATGCGGTGCTTAAGGTAGTTAGTGCGTAGCAGGGATGATTGTGTACAATTGATTGGTTATCGTGCGCAAATTTTTACGCAGTTTTTCTGAACCACGGTTCTTAAAGCAACAAACAACAAGCATATAAGGAAAAGATAGAATGGCTAAGGGGCAATCTTTACAAGACCCGTTTTTGAACGCATTGCGTCGTGAACGTGTACCGGTTTCGATCTATTTGGTGAATGGTATTAAGCTGCAAGGGCAAATTGAATCCTTTGAT
Organism: Enterobacter sp. Sphag1F; assembly: GCF_014193275.1. Taxonomy (NCBI): domain Bacteria; kingdom Pseudomonadati; phylum Pseudomonadota; class Gammaproteobacteria; order Enterobacterales; family Enterobacteriaceae; genus Enterobacter; species Enterobacter sp. Sphag1F. The sequence goes on from NZ_JACHZD010000004.1 coordinate 52,808, forward strand.
CAGTTCGTCATTCTGTTAAAAAACACGGTCAGCCAGATGGTGTATAAGCACGCCATCTCTACAGTGGTTCCTTCTCGTCCAGTGTCGCACCATAGCAATAACGCGGGCGGCAGCGGTGGTAGCAGCAACTATCATCACAGCGGAAGCAACCAAGGCGCTCAGTCGCAGCCACAACAAGACGGCGATAACGCAGAATAATTTTGCGCTGCCGTAAAGCCAGGGCTGGAGAACGAGCACGTTTTCCTGTCCTGGTTATTTTATTTTAGCGAGGTTATAGCTTGTTTGACCGTTATGAAGCCGGTGAGCAGGCCGTACTGGTACACATCTGGTTCTCCCAAGACAAAGAGCTGGAAGATTTGCAGGAGTTTGAAACTCTTGTCTCTTCTGCGGGCGTTGAAGCGCTGCAAGTCATTACGGGCAGCCGTAAAGCGCCACATCCCAAATATTTTGTCGGTGAAGGAAAGGCAGTTGAAATTGCCGATGCGGTGAAAGCGAGTGGAGCATCGGTCGTTTTATTCGATCATGCCTTAACTCCTGCCCAGGAACGTAATTTAGAGCGTGTGTGCGAATGTCGTGTCGTTGACCGCACCGGCCTAATTCTTGATATTTTCGCTCAGCGCGCCCGTACCCATGAGGGTAAATTACAGGTCGAGCTGGCACAGTTACGCCATATGGCAACACGTTTAGTGCGTGGATGGACGCACCTTGAGCGCCAAAAAGGTGGTATCGGTTTACGTGGTCCAGGTGAAACCCAGTTGGAAACGGACCGTCGTTTACTACGCAATCGAATTAGCCTGATCCTTTCCCGCCTTGAGCGTGTTGAGAAGCAGCGCGATCAGGGCCGCCAATCACGTGCTAAAGCTGACGTGCCAACCGTTTCTCTGGTGGGCTACACCAACGCAGGCAAATCTACCCTGTTTAATGCAATAACCTCCGCTGATGTTTATGTGGCAGATCAACTGTTTGCGACGCTTGATCCAACTTTACGTCGCCTGAACGTTGCAGACGTTGGTGAAGTGGTTCTGGCTGATACAGTGGGATTTATTCGTCATTTGCCACATGACTTAGTGGCTGCGTTCAAAGCTACGCTGCAGGAAACGCGTCAGGCAGCGCTGCTGCTCCATGTTGTTGATGCGGCTGATTTACGTATCAATGACAACATCGAAGCCGTGAATGAAGTGCTGGCAGAAATAGAATCCGATGAAATTCCAGCCCTGATGGTCATGAACAAAATCGATATGCTGGAGGATTTTGAGCCGCGTATCGATCGCAACGAAGAGAACCAACCGATTCGCGTTTGGTTATCTGCACAGAGCGGCGTGGGTCTGCCGTTGCTGTGGCAGGCGCTTTCTGAACGTTTAGCCGGTGAAATTGCGCAGTACGATTTACGTCTGCCGCCGGAAGCGGGCCGTTTACGCAGTCGTTTTTATCAGTTGCATGCTATAGAAAAAGAATGGAATGAAGATGATGGCTGTGTGAGTTTACACGTGCGTATGCCGATCGTTGATTGGCGTCGTCTGTGTAAACAAGAGCCGTCGCTAGCCAGTTATATTGTTTGACCGTTGCCTAACCGATCTTACCCAAAAGATTTCAGGTTGTAGCAAGGCGGCAATTGAACGAATTCCCGGGAGCTTACATTAGTAAGTGACTGGGATGAGTGAAAGCAGCCAACGTCGCTACAATCTGAAAGATGAAGGGTAAGCCGTAAATACAATAAATGGAGTAGAAACATGGCGTGGAATCAGCCCGGAAATAACGGACAGGACCGCGACCCGTGGGGAAGCAGCAATAATCAAGGCGGCAACTCTGGGGGAAATAAAGGAGGTCGCGATCAGGGACCACCTGATCTGGATGATATCTTCCGAAAGCTGAGTAAAAAACTCGGCGGACTGGGCGGTGGCAAACAGAATGACAATGGCCAACGCAGCGGCGGTAGCGGTGGCAAAATAGTTGGCATCGTTGCCGTAGCGGCGGTCGTTATCTGGGCGGCTAGCGGTTTCTACACCATCAAAGAAGCGGAACGTGGCGTCGTCACGCGCTTTGGCAAATTTAGCCATCTGGTTGAGCCAGGCCTCAACTGGAAACCGACTTTCGTCGATCAGGTTCGCGCCGTAAACGTAGAAGCCGTACGTGAACTGGCCGCGTCTGGCGTGATGTTGACGTCGGATGAGAACGTGGTGCGCGTTGAGATGAACGTACAGTACCGCGTGACCGATCCTGAGCGTTATCTGTATGCCGTGACCAGCGCTGACGACAGCCTGCGTCAGGCCACTGACAGCGCCTTGCGTGGCGTTATTGGTCGCTCAACCATGGACCGCATCCTGACGGAAGGCCGTACCGTGGTACGTAGCGAAACTCAGCGTGAGCTCGACGAGACCATCCGTCCGTACAACATGGGTATTACCCTGCTGGACGTAAACTTCCAGGCGGCGCGTCCACCGGAAGAAGTTAAAGCCGCATTTGACGATGCGATTGCCGCGCGTGAAAACCGTGAACAGTACGTTCGTGAAGCTGAAGCTTATTCGAACGAAGTTCAGCCGCGTGCTAATGGTCAGGCGCAGCGTATCCTCGAAGAGGGGCGTGCTTACAAAGAGCGTACGGTGTTAGAAGCGCAGGGTGAAGTGGCACGTTTTGCCCGCTTGCTGCCGGAATATAAAGCTGCACCAGAAATCACGAAAGAACGTCTTTACATTGAAACCATGGAACGCGTGCTGAGTCATACCCGCAAGGTATTGATCAGCGATCGTGGTAACAATTTGACGGTTCTGCCACTGGATCAACTGATGCGCGGTGGTCAGGCATCTGGCCAGGGCGGTCAGAAAATGACGAATTTAATGAAGTCTCCTTCGTCGTCCGATAGCAATGCGAATCGGGGAGATACTTCATCTTACAGTCCAGACAGCATCATGGATCAGCGTCGCGCCAATGCGCTGCGCAACGATACCCAGCGCCAGGGGAGGGAGTAATCGATGCGTAAGCCAATCATCGCCGTAATTATTGTAGTGCTGGTGGTGCTTTACGCGTCACTGTTCGTGGTGCAGGAAGGCCAACGCGGCATCGTGCTGCGCTTTGGTAAGGTTCTGCGTGATGACGAAAACAAACCGCTGGTGTACGCACCGGGTCTGCATTTCAAAATTCCGTTTATCGAAACCATGAAATCACTGGATGCACGCATTCAGACCATGGATAACCAGGCTGACCGCTTTGTTACCAAAGAGAAGAAAGACCTGATCGTTGATTCTTATATCAAATGGCGTATCAGTGACTTCAGCCGTTACTACCTGGCAACCGGTGGTGGCGACGTTTCTCAGGCTGAAGTGCTGCTGAAACGTAAGTTCAGTGACCGTCTGCGTTCTGAAATGGGGCGTCTGGATGTGAAAGACATCGTGACCGATTCGCGTGGACGTTTAACCACCGACGTGCGTGATGCCCTGAACACCGGTAGCGCTGGCAACGATGATGACGTTCAGACGCCAGCTGCGGATGACGCAATTGCGAATGCGGCAGCACGTGTAGAACGTGAAACCAACAGCAGCGAGCCGGCACCAAACCCGAACAGTATGGCTGCGTTGGGTATTGAAGTTGTCGACGTGCGCATCAAGCAGATCAACCTGCCGACTGAAGTTTCTGACGCGATCTACAACCGTATGCGCGCCGAGCGTGAAGCGGTAGCGCGTAGTCAGCGTTCACAAGGTCAGGAAGAGGCAGAGAAACTGCGTGCGCAGGCCGATTATCAGGTCACGCGTACACTGGCAGAGGCACAGCGTGAAGCGCTGATTTCTCGCGGTGAAGGTGATGGTGAAGCGGCAAAACTGTTTGCGGATGCCTTCAGCCAGGATCCGGATTTCTATGCCTTTATCCGCAGCCTGCGTGCCTATGAGAATAGCTTCTCAGACAATCAGGATGTGTTGGTGCTGAGCCCGGATAGCGATTTCTTCCGCTATATGAAAGCGCCCTCTAACGCCACGCGTTAAGAACTGATATAAAGTCCAGGCCGACAATGTTGTCGGCCTTTTTTTTGGGAAAAAATCATGAATTCAACCATCTGGATGGCGCTGGCTTTGGTTTTGGTGCTGGAAGGACTTGGACCGATGTTTATGCCACGCGCCTGGCGACGCATGATTCTGGCGATGACGCAGTTACCCGACCGCCTCTTGCATCGTTTTGGTGGCGGTTTAGTGGTGGCCGGCGTGGTGATCTACGCGATGATCAGTATGCATGCGCGTTAATCAGCGTAAATTTTTTGTGATGCTGCGCGACTCAATTGTGTCTGTTGGCCGCTGTTCCCCCAACATGTTGTGAGCTGAGCAAAACTCAGGCAAAAAACAGCGCAATCGTATGCTAAAAGTGCTGAAAGAGTAAAAGTCAGGTGGTAGAATCCATTTTTAAGCAATCGGTGATTTTGAAAAAATGGGTAAGAACGTCGTCGTACTGGGCACCCAATGGGGTGACGAAGGTAAAGGTAAGATCGTAGACCTTCTGACAGAGCGCGCGAATTACGTCGTGCGTTACCAAGGTGGCCATAATGCAGGCCACACACTTGTCATCAACGGTGAAAAAACCGTCCTCCACTTAATTCCATCTGGCATCCTGCGTGAAAACGTCACCAGCATCATTGGTAACGGCGTTGTACTGTCGCCTGAAGCGCTGATGAAAGAGATGAAAGGTCTGGAAGAGCGCGGTGTGCCGGTACGTGAACGTCTGTTGATCTCTGAAGCCTGCCCATTGATTCTGCAATATCATGTAGCAATGGATGTGGCGCGCGAAAAAGCGCGTGGCGCCAAAGCTATCGGCACCACCGGTCGCGGTATCGGTCCTGCCTATGAAGATAAAGTGGCACGTCGCGGTCTGCGCGTGAGCGATCTCTTCAACAAAGAAACCTTTGCGGTGAAGCTGAAAGAGATCGTCGATTTCTACAACTTCCAGCTGGTTAACTATTACAAAACTGACGCTGTTGACTACGAAAAAGTGCTGAGTGATACGCTGGCGGTTGCCGATATCATTACCAGCATGGTGGTTGATGTGTCTGATCTGCTGGACGGCGCGCGTAAGCGTGGCGACCTGATCATGTTCGAAGGTGCACAGGGTACGCTGCTGGATATCGATCACGGTACCTATCCGTACGTGACCTCATCGAACACTACCGCAGGCGGCGTAGCGACGGGTTCAGGTATTGGTCCTCGCTATGTTGATTACGTGCTGGGTATCGTTAAAGCCTACTCAACGCGCGTTGGTGCAGGTCCATTCCCGACCGAACTGTTCGATGAAACCGGTGAGTTCCTGTGTGCACAAGGTAACGAGTTCGGCGCGACCACCGGTCGTCGTCGTCGTACCGGCTGGCTGGATGCGGTTGCCGTTCGCCGTGCAGTTCAGATCAACTCGCTGTCAGGTTTCTGCATGACCAAACTGGACGTGCTGGATGGCCTGAAAGAAGTGAAAATCTGTGTAGCTTATCGCATGCCAGATGGCCGCGAAATGACCACCACGCCGCTGGCGGCTGAAGGCTGGGAAGGCATTGAGCCGATTTACGAAACCATGCCAGGCTGGAGCGAGACCACATTCGGCGTTAAGACGCTGGAAGGTCTGCCGCAAGCTGCACGTGACTACATCAAACGTGTAGAAGAAGTGACCGGTGTGCCGATTGATATTATTTCTACCGGCCCAGACCGCAGTGAGACCATGATTTTGCGCGACCCGTTCGACGCATAATCTCCTCAGGCCGGACTCTGTCCGGCCTTTGTATTTCTAATCTTTGACTCCACTCACTCTATTTTTTCTTGCAGATATCGATACTTGCCAGAAAAAACGCACCGGCCACCACGCTCTGGTTTATCATCATATTTAAACATCACGCCGACCGGCGCATAACCATAACGTTCGATGATTCACTGAGGTATATGTGCAGCTAACAAGTTTTACCGATTATGGTCTGCGTGCCCTGATTTACATGGCGACGTTACCGGAAGGTAAGCAGACCAACATTACCGAAGTCACCGATACCTACGGGGTGTCGCGTAACCATATGGTTAAAATCATCAACCAACTGAGCCGGGCTGGCTTTGTCGCCGCAACACGCGGTAAAAACGGCGGAATTCGTTTAGGCATGGACCCGGAAAAAATCGTCATTGGCGATGTGGTGCGAAGAATGGAGCCATTGCAGCTCGTGAACTGCGACGAGTGTGTGATCACGCCGGCCTGTCGTTTGCGTAAAGCATTGCACGATGCGGTCCAGCTATTCCTCAAGGAACTGGACAAGTATACGCTGGCCGATTTGGTCAAAGATAACGATTCGCTGTACCAACTTTTATTGTCCGAACCGCCGGTGGCAATCCAAATTAAATGACATCGGAGGAACCGTAATGTCAAAAGATCCTTTTCAGGATAGAGAAGCTGAAAAATACGAAAACCCAATTCCAAGCCGCGAATTTATTCTGGCACTGCTAGAAAAACGGGAAAAACCGACTAACCGCGATGACATCGCGCAGGAATTGAATATCACCAGCGAAGAGCAGCTGGAAGCGCTGCGTCGTCGTCTGCGCGCCATGGAGCGCGATGGTCAGTTGGTGTTTACGCGTCGTCAATGTTACGCCCTGCCAGAACGTCTCGATCTCTTGCGCGGAAAAGTGATTGGTCATCGCGATGGCTACGGCTTCCTGCGCGTGGAGGGCCAGAAAGATGATTTCTATCTCTCTGCCGAACAGATGAAATTCTGCCTGCACGGCGACGTGATTCTGGCGCAGCCGGGCAGCGCCGATCGTAAAGGTCGTCGTGAAGCGCGCGTTGTGCGTGTGCTTGAACCGCGTAACAGCCAGATCGTTGGTCGCTACTTCACCGATGCGGGCACCGGATTTGTGGTGCCAGACGACAGCCGCCTGAGCTTTGATATTCTGATCCCGCAAGAAGAAACGCTCAACGCGCGTATGGGTTCGGTGGTGGTGGTGGAAATCACCCAACGTGCCACGCGTCGCACCAAGGCGCTCGGCAAGATTACTGAACTGCTTGGCGACGATATGGGCACCAGCCTTGCGGTCGATATGGCGGTGCGCACTCATGAAATCCCACACACCTGGCCGGAAGAAGTTGAGAAGCAGATCGCTAAGCTAAAAGAAGAAGTGCCGGAAGAGGCGAAGCTTGGGCGTGTTGATTTACGTAAGTTGCCGCTGGTCACCATTGATGGTGAAGATGCGCGCGACTTTGATGATGCTGTTTTCTGCGAGAAGAAGCGCGGCGGCGGCTGGCGTTTGTGGGTGGCGATTGCCGACGTCAGCTATTACGTGCGTCCGGGCACACCGCTGGACGATGAAGCTCATCAGCGCGGTACCTCGGTCTATTTCCCGTCGCAGGTTATCCCGATGCTGCCGGAGATTCTCTCCAACGGCTTGTGCTCGCTGAATCCGCAGGTTGATCGTTTGTGCATGGTGTGCGAGATGACCATCTCCTCCAGCGGCAAACTCACCGGTTTCAAACACTATGAAGCGGTGATGAACTCCCATGCGCGACTGACCTACAACAAAGTGTGGAACATTCTGCAAGGTGATGCCGATCTGCGTGAACAATACGCGGCGCAGGTTCCCCATTTGCAAGAACTGCACAACATGTATCAGGTGCTGGAAACCGCGCGCGAGCAGCGTGGCGGCATTTCGTTTGAGACCGATGAAGCCAAGTTCATCTTCAACGCCGAGCGTCGCATTGAGCGCGTTGAGCGCACCTCACGCAATGATGCGCACAAGCTGATTGAAGAGTGCATGATTCTCGCCAACATCGCCTCGGCGCGTTTTGTTGAGAAAAATGAAGAGCCTGCGCTGTTCCGCGATCACGATCGGCCAAGCGAAGACAGCATCAAAAGCTTCCGTACCGTACTGAATGAGCTGGGCTTAAGCCTGCCGGGCGGCGCTAAGCCGCACCCGACCGATTATGCTGCTCTACTGAAACAAGTTGCCGATCGTCCAGACGCGGAAATGCTGCAAACCATGCTGCTGCGTTCGATGAAGCAGGCGGTTTACGATCCTGAAAACCGGGGTCACTTCGGCCTGGCGCTGGCGTCTTATGCACACTTTACCTCGCCGATTCGCCGCTATCCGGATTTGCTGCTGCATCGCGCCATCAAATATCTGCTGGCAAAAGAGCGCGGCGAAGTGGATGGCATCACCACGCCGACCGGTGGTTATCACTACGACATGCAGCAAATGCTGCAGCTGGGCCAGCACTGTTCGCTGACCGAGCGCCGTGCTGATGAAGCCACGCGCGATGTTGCTGATTGGCTGAAGTGTGACTTCATGCAGGATCAGGTTGGCACCGTGTTCAACGGCGTGATCTCCAGCGTGACCGGCTTTGGTTTCTTCGTACGCCTCAACGATCTGTTTATCGATGGTTTGGTGCACGTCTCGACGCTGGATAACGACTATTATCGCTTCGATGCGGTGGGGCAGCGTTTGATCGGCGAATCCGGCGGTCGTACTTATCGTCTGGGCGATGCGGTGGAAGTGCGCGTTGATGCAGTACATATGGACGAGCGTAAAATCGACTTCGCGCTGATTTCCAGCAAGCGTGTACCGCGCGGCGAAGGCAAAACCGAGCGCGAGCGTGAGAAACGCGGCGGCAAACCGCCAGCTAAACGTCGTCGTGATGCCGGTAAGAAGGGCACTTTCGAGCCTGATTCAGCGTTCCGTGGCGACAAGAAAAAGCCTGCCGTTGCTGAGAAACCGGCTAAAAGCGAGAAAAAAGGCAAAAAAGTTTCCGAGAAAACCCGTAAAATCGCCGCCGCCACCAAGTCCAAGCGTGCGTCGAAGAAGCAGCCTGACGAAGCCTGATAGTTTGGTCGCCTTGTATGGCGACCAGACGAAAACGTTGCAGGGTGCGCATCAATGCGCACCCGAATCTCCGTATTCAACGATCTAAATCCAACCTTGAGCAAAGTAATGAGTGAAATAATTTTTGGTATTCATAGCGTGCAGGCGCTGCTGGAGCGCGATCCTCAGCGTTTTCAGGAAGTCTTTATCCTTAAAGGCCGCGAAGATCGTCGCCTGCAGCCGCTGATCCTCGCATTGGAAGCTCAGGGAATCCCGGTGCAGGTGGCGAACCGTCAATGGCTCGATAGCCAGGTTGAAGGCGGCGTGCATCAGGGCATTGTGGCGCGCGTGAAGCCAGGCAAGCAGTATCAGGAAGGTGATTTGCCGGATCTGCTGCAGAGCCTTGAGAAGCCGTTCCTCCTGGTGCTGGATGGCGTTACCGATCCGCACAATCTCGGCGCTTGCCTGCGTAGCGCGGATGCCGCTGGCGTGCATGCGGTCATCGTGCCAAAAGACCGTGCAGCACCGTTGAATGCCACCGCGAAGAAAGTGGCCAGCGGCGCGGCAGAAAACGTGCCGTTGATTCGCGTCACCAACCTGGCGCGTACCTTACGCTTGCTGCAGGAATACAACGTCTGGGTCGTTGGTACCGCAGGCGAAGCCGATCACACCGTTTACCAAAGCAAAATGACTGGCCCAATGGCGCTGGTGATGGGTGCGGAAGGTGAAGGCATGCGTCGTTTGACGCGTGAGCATTGCGATGAGCTGATCAGCATCCCAATGGCCGGCAGCGTCTCGTCACTCAACGTGTCAGTTGCCACCGGCGTCTGCTTGTTCGAAGCCGTTCGCCAGCGTCAGGCGTGATCCCCACCGCAAAAAAATTTCCAGACCAGGCATAACTGCAAAACAGCTACATACTTATACCCTAAATAATTCGAGTTACAGGAAGGCGGCAAGCGGCAAGTGCGTGAGTCCCCAGGAGCTTACATCAGTAAGTGACTGGGGTGAACACACGCAGCCAACGCACCTGTAGCTCGAAGTATGACGGGGATATGTATGATTTGGCACACCCACACCGTATTCAATCAGCCCGATCCGCTCAGCAACAGCAACCTGTTCACGCGAGATATCGCCCTGTGCGAGGCCGTTGCACGCGAAGGCGCCAGCTGGGATCGCGAATGGCTGGCTTCAGTCGGCCTGCAACTTGGCAGCGCCGAATCCCTTGAGTTAGGCCGCTTAGCGAACGTTGAAGCGCCAGAACTGCTGCGCTACAACGCGCGCGGCGAACGTCTCGATGAAGTACGTTTTCATCCCGCCTGGCATCTGCTGATGCAGGGATTGTGCGCCAGCCGGCTTCACAATCTCAGTTGGCAGCCCGACGTGCAGCCACAGGCGATGGTGGCGCGTGCCGCACGTTTTATCCTGCATGCACAGGTGGAAGCGGGCTCGCTCTGTCCGGTGACCATGACGCACGCCGCCATTCCGCTGCTACAAAATCATCTGCCTGAACCCTACGCTGACTGGCGCGAAGCGCTGCTCAGCGATCGTTACGATGCGCATCATCTGCCGGGCAATAAGAAACGCGGCCTGCTGATAGGCATGGGCATGACGGAAAAACAGGGCGGCACCGATGTGTTGAGCAACACCACACGCGCCGAACCGCTCGGCGTGCGCGGGCAGGGCGAAGCGTATCGCATCACCGGCCATAAATGGTTTTTCTCGGTCCCACAAAGCGATGCGCATCTGATTCTGGCGCAGACTTCTCAAGGACTAAGTTGCTTCTTCCTGCCCCGCTTGCTGCCGGATGGCGCGCGCAATGCTATTCGCATCGAACGACTGAAAGACAAGCTCGGCAATCGTTCCAACGCCAGCGCTGAAGTGGAATTTCAGGATGCGATCGGCTGGCTGATGGGCGAAGAGGGCGACGGCGTGCGGCTGATCCTCAAGATGGGCGGCATGACGCGCTTCGACTGCGCGCTGGGCAGCCACGGACAGATGCGTCGTGCGCTGTCGATTGCCGTACACCATGCGCAGCAGCGTCAGGTGATGGGCAAGAACCTTATCGATCAGCCGCTGATGCGCGCAGTGCTGGCGCAACAGGCGCTGCAACTGGAAGGACAAACCGCCTTGATGTTGCGACTGGCGCGCGCCTGGTCAACACCGGCCAGCGAACATGAACGCTTGTACGCACGCTTGTTCACACCGGCCGCCAAATTCGTGGTCTGTCAGGCAGGCATGCCCTTTGTGGCAGAAGCAATGGAAGTGCTGGGCGGCATTGGCTATTGCGAAGAGAGCGAGCTGCCGCGTCTTTATCGTGAGATGCCGGTCAATAGCATTTGGGAAGGATCCGGCAATGTGATGTGCCTGGATGTCCTGCGCGTGCTCGGCCGCCACGCCGAGGTGATGACCATGCTGCACGATGAGTTTGATGCGGTGAAAGGCAGTAATCGTCACTTTGATCGCCGCTGGCGGCAGTTACGCTTGCAGCTCGCGAATCCGCGCGAAGGGCAGGCGCGGGAGATCACACGCGAGTTACTGCAGCTGGCGAGTGCCGCGATTCTGCTCAAAGTGGCAGAGCCGCCGCTGGCCGATGGCTGGTGTCAGCAGCATCTCGATCTGCGCGGCACGCGTGCATTGAGCGACGATCTCTGCGCACGCTTACTATTGCGCTGCAGTGCCGCTTGACGGCGCGCCATACAGAATGGCGGTAGCGTACCAGAAGCTGGGAATGGTGGTTTCATCCAGCATCAAAATTTGATAGTAAACCGCGCCCGCCCGATTGGCCTTAGCAGCAATAGCGCGCTGCGCATCATCCGGCGATCCGCGTGTGGTGGCGGTGATATTGCCGAGCTTTGGCAGACCATAACTTTGCGCGCGTGAAATCTCCTGCGCTTGCTGCGTGGGTGGCGGCGGAGCTTGTGGCGTGGTGGTGAAAGCGGCGCAGCCGCTGAGCAGCAGAGTTAAGGCCAAATAGAGGGTACGCATAGCAACTCCTGAAGCAGGAAGATGGCTCAAGTGTAAGCCATCTTCCCGTGGCTTTTAGTCCTTCAGATGAAAAATGCTCACCAGCTGCGTCAGATGATGACCTTTCTTACTCAGATGATTGGCAGTGGTTTCTGACTGGTTAATCATATCGCTGCTTTGATGCGTGGCCTGGCTGATGTGATTCATCGCCAGATTCACCTGACCAATGCCCGCCGCCTGTTCCTGCGCGGCAATATTGATTTCGCCCATCAGCGTCTTAACCTGGTCGATGTGATTGACGATATGGCTCATCGCATCACGCGTCTGCTCGGATAGCGTATGGCCAGCCGCCACTTTATCGATTGAGCTGGCAATCAAGCCATCAATCTCTTTGGCTGCCGTGGCACTGCGCTGTGCCAGCGCACGCACTTCCGCCGCCACCACCGCAAAGCCTTTACCGTGTTCACCGGCGCGCGCCGCTTCAACCGCCGCATTGAGCGCCAGAATGTTGGTCTGGAACGCAATTGACTCAATCACGTGAGTGATATCGGCGATGCTCTGCGACGCCACACGAATCTCCGACATGGTTTCCACCGATCGTGCCACGGTGCTGCCGCCGTGATTCACGGTGTTAGCCGCTTCACCGACCAGCGCCATCGCCTGACGCACATTGGCCGCGGTTTGTGCCACAGTAGCGCCAAACTGCTCCATGCTGGCCGAGGTCTCCTCCACGCTGCTGGCCTGACGTCCAATCTGCTCGCTGATGCTGGAGCTGCTGGCGGCGATGGTATCGGTGCCGCTGCTGATTTCACGCGCCGCCGAACGCACCTGACTGACCACTTTCTCCAGCCCATCGCCAATGCCGTTAATCGCGTTGACCAACTGACCAATCTCATCACGACGTGAAGAGTCGAGATGTGCCTGCAGATTACCGGCGGCGTACTGTTCTGCCAGATGGATCACCTGCTGCAGAGGGCGCGTGATGGCGCGGCGGCTGTACCACATAAAGCCCATGGCAAAAGCGATCACCAGCGCCAGCCCAATCGTCATAAACAGGTTACGGCTGTGTGTGATCGGCGCCAGCAGGCTGGCACGGCTCACTTCACCGGCGATAATCCAGTTCCAGCCGGGAAGCTGCTGCCACGCCAGCAGTTTGGTTTCGCCATCCAGTTCAACCGCCACTAATCCCTTCGGCTGGCTAAGCAGTTGCTGCTGCGTGGCGTTATCCCAGCGCGGCAGTTTGCCTTCAGCGTGACGATCAAACAGATATTGGCCCTGGCTGCTGCCCGGCGCACCGTTCAAAACCGAGAAGGTGCCGCTGTCGCCAAGATGGCGCGCCAGCACTTTGTCGCGCATCAGCGCATACTGCGCATCGATCTGCACCCCGACGAACAGGATGGCGATCACCGTGCCACTGCTATCCTGCACCGGCTGATACTGCGTGATGTAACGATGGCCGAACAGCGTCGCCAGGCCGCGATACACCGTGCCCTGATTGATGCTGCGCCAGGCCGCGCTGCTGCGATCCAGTTTGGTGCCCACCGCGCGGCTGCCATCCTCTTTTTTCAGCGAGGTAGCGATACGAATGTAATCCTCGCCGTCACGCACGAAGATGGTGGAAACCGCACCGGTGCGATCGAGAAAATCATCCACCGCGATTTGATCGAGGTTGAGGGTTTTCAATCCCGCGCGCAGCGTTGGCGTGCTGAATTCGCCCACCTGAACACGTTCGCTGTCGTCGCGACTAAAACGTTTTGGCAGGAAGCTTTGGAACAGTTTGGTGTAATTCGCCACCTCTTCCGACAGCGTGGCGTTGAACATGGTGGCCATTTCATTAATGCCTTGCACCTGATTCTGCATATCATCGGTTGCCAGCTGCTCCAGCTGACGTGCCGCGTTATGGCTCAGGGTTAAGGTCAGAGTAAATAGCACAATTGCCACGCTCAAAGACGTCAATACAGACAGCTTGATTCCGAGACCCATGGCGCTGAGAGAAAGACGCTTCATAAAGTACCTTTTGAGATTATTGAAGGGGTACAAGATCAACGGCAAAGCGGGCTAAATGTTTAGGGCAGAAATTATTCAAACTTAATGTGAAGTGGCTCGCATTTTGTCCGGCAGCGCTTACACTGAGTCCAGTGATAATCATTCTCAATGGAGGCGGTATGATTGAGTTGGCAACGGAGAATCTGGCAGGCATCGAATGTATTCACGCAGCACCGGCCGGGCAGCGCCAGGCGCGCTTACCCACGGTGCTGTTCTATCACGGTTTTACCTCATCGAAAGAGGTTTACAGCTACTTTGCCGTGGCGCTGGCGCAGGCCGGTTTCCGCGTGATCATGCCCGATGCGGACATGCACGGCGCGCGCTACAACGGCGATACCGATGCACGTATGACCCACTTCTGGGAGATCCTCAAACAGAACATCGATGAAGTGCCGTTGCTGGAAAAGGTGCTGCGCGATAACGACTGGATTGCCGATGAGCGTTTTGCCGTGGCGGGAGCCTCGATGGGCGGCATGACTGCGCTGGGCGCAATGGCGCGCTATCCGCAAATCCACAGCGTGGCGTGTTTAATGGGTTCCGGCTACTTCATGCAGCTGAGTCATACGCTGTTTCCGCCGCTGGTGGCGCGTACGCCAGAACAGAAAGAGGCTTTTGCCGCGCGCTTAGCGCCGCTGGCGCCGTACGATCCCAGCGAGCAACTGGAGAAACTGGCGAATCGACCTTTACTGCTGTGGCACGGCGAAGCGGATGAAGTGGTGCCCTTTGCCGAAACGGCGCGTCTGCAGAAAGCGTTAGGCGAGGCGCAACTCGATCAACAGATGACCGCGCTTTCCGAAAAGAACATCGGCCACAAAATCACGCCTTCGGCCCTGACGGCGCTGGTCAGTTTCTTTAAACACCATTTATAAAAAATGCGGGTTGGCGTGATTGGCGCCAGCCCGTTTAAGTTGCCGAACTAAAGTTGTGATGACAACCGTTCGGCGGCGCTGGTATTGGCACTGACTGGGTTACTGCTTGCAGGCGCATCCAACCTATTAACGTAGACATAGCCTGATGCCGCGTTGCTGTTACTTCTCATCTGCTGCGCGTAGTCAGCGGAGCTGGCAAAAGCGGGTGGAGACAGGAAGAGACCCAGTAAAGTGGCGAAAATGATCATTTTCATAATCGACTCCAGACTCACAGGGATTGCACTCTCAGACGCGGCAAATAGGATTATTCGTTGCGCCTGTAAATAGTGTAGTTCTTAACCAACTTGCCGCCAGATCGTCCCATTGAACGCCTTGTTCAGAGAATTTGATCAAACGCTCGCTAACTCACTGACGCATCTCACTTAGCACAAAAAGCCGCATCAGCTGGCACGATAGTCGCCATTTGATGAATTGTGCGCTTGAGTTTCCACAAGGACGCCAGTATGATTACGCGTCAATTTTTCAGCTGCATTCAGAGGTGTGTTTCATTTTTTAAATGATTCGCAACCTATAACGTTCCTTGCTTCCGTGGGCCGCAGCTGACCCTGACAGGAGGCTGAATAATCCGTAAGGAGCTATCGATGCGTCATTACGAAATCGTATTTATGGTCCACCCTGACCAGAGCGAACAGGTTCCAGGTATGATCGAGCGTTACACTGGTGCTATCACCGGTGCACAGGGCACGATTCACCGTCTGGAAGACTGGGGCCGCCGTCAGCTGGCTTACCCAATCAACAAACTGCACAAAGCTCACTATGTTCTGCTGAACGTAGAAGCGCCGCAGGAAGTGATTGACGAGCTGGAAACTAACTTCCGCTTCAACGACGCCGTTATCCGCAGCATGGTTATGCGCGTTAAGCACGCGGTAACTGAAGCATCTCCGATGGTTAAAGCTAAAGACGAGCGTCGTGATCGCCGCGAAGACTTTGCTAACGAATCGGCTGATGACTCAGATGCTGGGGATTCTGAAGAGTAATCCGACATGACGGCAAATCGACTGCGCCTGTCTGGCACTGTGTGCAAGACGCCGGTTCGAAAAGTCAGTCCGTCAGGGATTCCTCATTGCCAGTTCGTGCTTGAGCATCGTTCTGTGCAAGAGGAAGCCGGTTTCCACCGGCAAGCCTGGTGTCAAATGCCGGTGATTATCAGCGGCAGCACCCATCAGGTGATTACTCAACATATAACGGTCGGCACGCAACTCACTCTTGAAGGCTTTATTAGCTGCCATCAGGCACGCAATGGTCAGAGTAGAATGGTGTTACATGCCGAGCAGATTGATTTGATAGATTCTGGAGACTAGCCAAATGGCACGTTATTTCCGTCGTCGCAAGTTCTGCCGTTTCACCGCGGAAGGCGTTGTAGAGATTGATTACAAAGATATCGCTACACTGAAAAACTACATTACCGAAAGCGGTAAAATTGTCCCGAGCCGTATTACCGGTACTCGTGCAAAATACCAGCGCCAGCTCGCTCGTTGCATCAAGCGCGCTCGCTACCTGTCCCTGCTTCCGTACACTGATCGTCATCAGTAATCGGTAGTTGTCCATTAACGACTTTAAGAGGATAAGGTAATGCAAGTTATTCTGCTTGATAAAGTAGCAAACCTGGGCAGCCTGGGTGATCAGGTTAACGTTAAAGCGGGCTACGCTCGTAACTTCCTGGTTCCACAGGGTAAAGCTGTTCCTGCTACCAAGAAAAACGTTGAGTTCTTCGAAACACGTCGCGCTGAACTGGAAGCCAAACTGGCTGACGTTCTGGCTGCTGCTAACGCACGTGCAGAGAAAATCAACGCACTGGGCAACGTAACCATCGCGTCTAAATCAGGCGACGCTGGTAAACTGTTCGGTTCCATCGGTACCCGTGACATCGCTGATGCAGTAACTGCAGCTGGCGTTGAAGTGGCTAAAAGCGAAGTTCGTCTTCCAGAAGGCGTACTGCGCACCACCGGTGAGCACGAAGTTGACTTCCAGATCCATAGCGAAGTATTCGCTAAACTGGTTGTGAATGTAGTTGCTGAGTAAGTTCACTCAGTAATGCGAAAACGCCGGCCTTGCGCCGGCGTTTTTGTTTCTGCGATTTACTGAGCGCGGATAAAGCTGCCATCCGGCTGACGCGTAAACAGCACCGGACCGTTGCTGCCATCCACCGTTAAACCGGTCACCACGCCTTGCGCGTTCTGACGAATCTTCACCTGCTGACCATTCTGCAACGCGCTCAGCGGCTGACCATCACCTTCGACACGCGCCATGGCAAACACATCATTCACCGGCAAATTGTTGTCGCGGAACAGCTGCGCCAGCGTCTGGCCTGATGCCACATTGTAGGTGCGCCATTCGCCCTGCGAATCGGTTTTCGGCGGCGTGTTCTGCTGTTGATTGTTATCGTAAATCTCCGCCTGCATTGGTACTTCTTTAGCGTTAGTGTCTGCCGGACGCTCAACCGGATACTGTGGCGTACTGCTTGGCCAGAGAAACGCCAGCAGCAGCACCAGCAGGGCAATAACAATGCCACGACGATGCAAAGCAGGCAGCGGATCCATCCACCGCACATCATCCAGCAGATGCCAAACGCGCTGCAGTGCGGCGGGAACGCGGGAAGTGTGATCGGAAGCCATTCGTGAATCCTCCTCGCTGGCGGCTTTGCGCGGAATGCGCGGCAGCCAACGTTGCAACCAAGGTAATAAAGTACGCGGTGCGCGCGTCCTGCGACGTCGTGGGGCGATCTGGCCCATGTATTCTCTCTTGTTCCGACGGTGGCAGGTGAAAACCTCGCCACAGCTATAGTATGAGCAATGCTGACAGGAAGTGCCTGGCAGCATTGAAAAATTTGAACGCTGTATTGTTTCCGTTTCGCCGGGAAATGTCATCTGCGGCGCGTGAGATTTTACGCCAGCCGCCCGCGCTGGTATGCTGCCGGTTCTATTTTTCTCCGGGATTAAGGAATCAAGATGACGACCCCTTCATTCGACAGCGTCGAATCACAAGCAAGTTACGGTATCGGTTTACAGGTAGGCCAGCAGCTGCAAGAGTCTGGACTGCAGGGTCTGCAGCCAGAAGCACTGCTCGCCGGCTTGCGCGACGCGCTGGAAGGGAACTCACCGGCCGTCCCGGTTGACGTGGTACATCGCGCACTGCGTGAAGTGCACGAGCGCGCTGAAGGCGTGCGTCGTGAGCGTGTAGAAGCGATGGCGGCAGAAGGTCAGACTTTCCTTGAGCAGAACGCACAGCGCGAAGGCGTAAGCAGCACCGAAACCGGTCTGCAGTTCAGCGTCATCACCCAGGGCGAGGGGCCAATCCCTTCACGTCAGGATCGTGTGCGCGTGCATTACACCGGCAAACTGATCGATGGCACCGTATTCGACAGCTCAGTGGCACGTGGCGAACCGGCTGAATTCCCGGTTAGCGGCGTAATCGCCGGTTGGATCGAAGCGCTGACGCTGATGCCAGTCGGTTCCAAGTGGGAACTGGCGATTCCACACAACCTCGCTTACGGCGAGCGCGGCGCTGGCGCCTCTATCCCGCCATTCAGCACCCTGATCTTCGAAGTTGAGCTGCTGGAAATTCTGTAAGTAGCAAGAGGGCGGCAATCGCCGCCCTTATTCGTCATTTCTTCTGCAAATCCACCTGCCACAGCGCAAAACCTATCTCATCGATGCCCACGGCTTTCATCGGGTAATCGGCATGCTGCTCGATAAATTTCGTCGCTTTTTCGCCAGGCGCGGTTTCAAAACGGATATCCAGCGGCGTGGTACTATTAATCGGTGCTAAACGCCAGTTGTGATCGGCCTGCGGTTTCACTTCGCCATGCGCTTTGGTTTCGCTGCTGATATAGGCGGCAACCACCGAGCGGTTCTCATCTGGTGAGGCGAAAGCAACATACTTATCGCCGGTACCGGCAAACTTGCCGCCGTAAGCGCGGTAGTTATTGGTGGCAACCAGGAAAGTGGCATCAGGATCGATTGGCTTGCCTTGCCAGCTGAGATCCTTAATGCGCGAAGCCCCTTTGTTGATTAGCGTACATTCCGCGTCATAGCGCGCCGGTTGTGTGACATCGATTTGATACTGCACGCCATCGATCACATCGAAGTTATAGGTGCGGAAATCCCAGTTAATCAGCGATTGCGGTTTGCTGCTGTGCGGATCGATTTGATTAAACTGCGCCGCTGAGCACTCCAGCCACTCTTTCACCTGTGCACCACTGACTTTCATCACCACCAGCGTATTGGGATAGAGATAGAGATCGGCGGCGTTACGGAAGGTGAGATTACCTTTTTCCACTTCGACATAGCTGGCGGGATCGTTTTTACGACCACCGGCTTTAAACGGCGCGGCAGCAGAGAGCACCGGCAAGCGGTCAAGATCAGGATCGCCCTGAATAAAGTGCTCAACGTAAGCGCGCTGCGCGTTGTTAACGATCTGCACCGTGGGATCGTCCTGCACCAGCGACAGGTAGCTGTACATCACGTCGGCAGATTTACCGATCGGTTTGGCAACAAACTCGCGCGTGGCGCGGTGATCCTGCTCCAGCACTTTCACCAGATCGGCATCTTCAGCCGCCAGAGATTTTTTCGCTGCGCTGTCATAAATTGGGCGTGCTTCGGCTTTGCCCTGCGCGACCTGCCATTTGCCGCCCTCATTATTCAGCACCAGATCGACCACACCAAGATGATCGCCCCACATGCCGGGCATCACCGACGGAACACCATTTAGCGTGCCTTGAGCGATATCAGCGCCTTTAATTGCCGCAAACTCTTTGCTCGGGAACACCGCGTGAGCGTGGCCGAACATGATGGCGTTGATGCCGGGAACCTGGCTGAGGTAGTAAACCGAATTTTCTGCCATGGCGTGATAGGGCTCACTACTCAAACCGGAATGCGGAATAGCGATGATTATTTCAGCACCTTTTGCGCGCATTTCCGGCACATAACGCTTCGCTGTTTCAGTGATGTCATCAACCCGCACTTTTCCCTGCAGATTGTTGCGATCCCACACCATAATCTGCGGCGGAACGAAGCCGATATAACCAATTTTCAGCGTATGCGGCTTGCCGTCACGGTCTGTTACCGTGGTTTCTTTGATTAAGTAGGGCGTAAACAGCGGTTTTCCACTTTTCTCGTCGATAATGTTGGCATTGACGTAAGGAAAACGCGCGCCGGCCAGCGCTTTTTGCAGATAAGGTAAGCCGTAGTTGAATTCGTGATTGCCGAGGTTTCCGACCGCGTAATCCAGCGTGTTCATCGCTTTATACACCGGATGTACTTCGCCCGTTTTCAGCCCTTTCGCCGCCATGTAATCGCCCAGCGGACTGCCCTGAATAATATCGCCGTTATCGACCAGCACGCTGTTTTTCGCTTCGGCGCGAGCCTGCTGAATTAAGGTGGCGGTGCGCACCAGGCCGAACTTCTCCGTCGGCGTATCTTTGTAATAATCGAAATCCATCATATTGCTGTGCAGATCGGTGGTTTCCAGAATGCGCAAATCCACCGTAGCAGCCTGTACCGTGGCGGCAGTAATACAGAGTGCCAATAACGACATGCTCGCTTTGAACATCGCTTGCTCCTTGTTCGGTCCAATGGGCCTCTCAAAATAATGTAAAACCATGACGAATTATCATTTCAATTTGTGATGGAGCTCGGACTTTCATCCAATATCTGCTGCCGGGCCGCCGTAAAAACGCATTCAGCATCCCGCCATAGCCGCCGCTGATGAACTATGGTATTGATAATCATATAGATTGCCGTAGCAGACAGCGCAGTCGCAGGCTGTTGAATGACAACTGCTAAAATAAGAACAGATTGGCGGTTGGTGTCTGACAGGCAGAATCAGCGGAAAAGAGGTTAAGAATGTTAGATAAAATTTGTCAGCTGGCGCGTGATGCGGGCGATGCCATTATGCAGGTTTACAACGGCGCAGAGCCGGTTGATGTGGCCCGCAAGTCGGATGATTCTCCGGTCACCGCAGCCGATCTCGCGGCGCATCGCGTGATTGTGCAAGGCCTGACGGCACTTTCACCGGAGGTGCCGGTGCTGTCTGAAGAGGATCCACCGAGCTGGGACGTCCGTCAGCACTGGCAGAAATACTGGCTGGTCGATCCGCTGGATGGCACCAAAGAGTTTATCAAGCGCAACGGCGAGTTCACCGTCAATATCGCGCTAATCGAAAACGGCAAACCGGTGTTGGGTGTGGTGTACGCGCCCGTGCTGGGCGTGATGTATTCGGCAGCGGAAGGTAAAGCCTGGAAAGAAGAGAACGGCAAGCAGACGCAGATTCATGCGCGTGAAGCGCGTCCACCGTTAGTGGTGGTTAGCCGTTCGCATTTTGATAGTGATACCGAGTTGCAGGAGTATTTGCATCAGCTTGGCGAGCATCAAACCACCGCAATTGGCTCATCGCTGAAGTTCTGTCTGGTGGCCGAAGGCAGCGCGCAGCTTTATCCGCGCTTCGGGCCGACTAACATCTGGGATACCGGCGCAGGCCATGCGGTGGCGATTGCCGCCGGCGCGCATGTCCACGATTGGCAGGGCAAAACCCTCGATTACGCCCCGCGCGAATCGTTCCTCAATCCCGGTTTCCGCGTATCACTATTTTAAGATTTGTAGGGTCGCCATTTATGGCGACCAGCTACGCATAAAGATTCAAACCAAGCGTCGGGGCTTTTTCTAAAACTGCATGATTATCAGCATGAGGTCGCCATAAATGGCGACCCTACGCCGGATGATTGCACTTGTAAGGTCGCCATTTATGGCGACCTCTACTCACTTCTGCAACAACTCATGAATTAACTTCATCGCCTGCTGCACTTCATCCTGCGTTAGCGGACCATCTTTGACGTAACGCACATGTGCGGTGTTATCCAGCACTACAATCGCCGATCCCCCTTTCTCCAATTGCCATGCCTGACGCGCGCTGCCGTTGCTATCGACGATAAACTGCGACCACGGATACTGCTGCTTATTGCTCTCAATGCTGCTGCGCACAAACATGCCGGTGCCAGGAATCGCATCGTCGGTATTGACGATAGTGGTTGTTTGATAACGATCGTGCGGCAGATGCGCGGCTTTGATGGCTTCAATTAACGCCGCGTTCTGCTCTTTCGCAGAAGAACGACCGGCAATATGCAGGATGACGCGAACTTTTCCGCTCAGCTGCGCGCTATTCCAGGATTTGTAGCTAAACTTATCTTCATCTTGTTGATAAACCAGCTCTCCTTTGTCGTTAACGCCAACAGCGGGCACGCGTTCACCCAGTTTGAATGCATGTGCCGAAGCCAGGCCAGGCAGCAGTAGTGCCAGTGCTATCACAGTGTGTCTCAAACGCATTTATCAAACTCCTTGGTGATCCGACCAGTTGTTCATGTTCCTGCAATATTAGGCATGGATGATGCGTCTGTCGCAATGAGTTAACAGGTTTGCAACCTATGCCACAATTCCATAATGAGTGAAGGTTTATACTGAGTTTCGTGAGGCTGATAACAGAGTATTCTGTAATGATGTGTCAATTCAGTAAATAATTCACCTTTTCGGAACATTGGTAAGAAAGGATGCTCTATAGTTATGCCTCATTTGCGCTTCATGGGTTCGTACCAAATTTGGTCACGACGGAGCGTATTAAACATTTTCAGGAGTTAAACAGCATGAAGATCTTCCAGCGCTATAATCCGCTGCAAATTGCGAAATATGTAAAAACGCTATTTAGAGGAAGGTTGTACATCAAGGATGTGGGCGCGTTCGAGTTTGATAAGGGCAAAGTGATGTTGCCGCGTGTCAAAGATAAACAGCATCTCAGCGTGATGTCAGAAATCAATCGCCAGGTGCTGCGGCTGCAAGCCGAGTACAACTAAGTAAGCATAAGAAAGGGCGCCGATGGCGCCCTCAGTTTTTTATGCGATTGTTGGTTGGTCGCCATGAATGGCGACCCTAGGATGACTCTGCTTCATCCAGCGCATTCTTGGTCACATTCAGCACCGGCGGGCGTTCATCAATACGCGTGACCAGCAACTGGTCGATGCGGTAACTATCAATATCCACCACTTCAAACTTGTAGCCGGAAAACTTCACAAAATCGGTACGCTTCGGAATCTTGCGCAGCATGTACATCATGAAGCCGCCGATGGTTTCGTAATTGCCAGACTGTGGGAAATCATCAATATCCAGCACACGCATCACGTCATCAATTGGCGTACCGCCTTCCACCAGCCATGAGTTCTCATCACGCGCGACAATCTGCTCTTCCTGACCCTGGCCCACCAAATCGCCCATCAGCGTAGTCATCACGTCATTCAGGGTAATGATGCCGACCACCAGCGCGTATTCGTTCATGATCACCGCGAAGTCTTCACCGGCGGTTTTGAAGCTTTCCAGCGCTTCGGAGAGCGTCAGCGTATCCGGCACAATCAGCGCAGAACGAATATTCACACCGCTGTTCAGCGTCAGGCTTTGATTGCCCAACACACGCAGCAGCAGCTCTTTGGAATCGACATAACCGACGATGTGGTCGATATCGCCATCGCAGACAATGAATTTGGAATGCGGATGCTGAGCGATTTTGGTTTTCAGCGTGGTTTCATCTTCGTGTAAATCGAACCACACCACGTTCTCGCGCGAGGTCATCGATGACGGCACGGTGCGTGATTCCAGCTCAAACACGTTCTCAATCAACTCATGTTCCTGCTTACGCAGCACACCCGCCAACGCACCGGCTTCGACCACCGCATAAATATCGTCGGAGGTGATGTCGTCTTTACGCACCATCGGCAGTTTGAACAGACGGAAGAAGACGTTCGCCAGGCCGTTGAACAACCACACCAGCGGACGCAGCACCACTAAGCAGAAGCGCATCGGGTTAATGATGCGCAGCGCCACCGCTTCCGGGGCAATCATGCCGACGCGTTTTGGCGTCAGGTCAGCAAACAGAATGAACAGGCTGGTTACGATGGTGAAGGAGCAGATAAAGCTGAGTTGTTCAGCCAATTCGGGTGCCACGAAGCGGCTGAATAGGCTATTAAAGGCGGGCGAGAAGGCGGCATCGCCGACGATACCGCCGAGAATCGCCACGGCATTCAGGCCAATCTGCACCACGGTGAAGAACATGCCAGGTTGTTCCTGCATCTTCAGCACGCGCTGGGCATTGATGTTGCCTTCGTCAGCCAGCAGCTTCAGCTTGATCTTACGGGCGGCTGCCAGCGAGATCTCCGAAAGGGAAAAAAATGAACTGATGACTATCAGTAAAAGAATGACAAGCAAGCTATCGAGCATAAAAGATCCGTTGGGTTAATCACTTGTCATTTTTGGCCTGGGCAGCGCGGGAGTGGGCGTACATCCGGTACTTGCCAGTCAAACAGGCTATCCGTGCCAAAAATGTCTGCGCCATATCGACAAGATAAGGTTAACGTCGGGGCAGAAAAAGGTGCAGGCGAGGCCTGCTGGTCGCTGATTATAGCAGCAGCGCTTATCATGCCGCTATAGGGGCATGATAAGCGCTCGGATTAATCCGAGTGAGCGGCTGTCAGGCGCAGAAGAATGGCGTGGCAGTTGTATCGCTCCCCCCATTTACCGACAATAGGTCACAATTTGGCTTAGTCGCTGGGTTTACGCCGATGGGCAGAAAAAAGGCGGCTATGCTGATGGGTACACGCGCGGTGATGATACCCTTCCAGAGAATAAACGCCCCTGCGGAATAGGGGCCGGCATTATTAACAGGAGTACGTGTGCCACGATTTCATATTTATTGTTTGGCCAGCCTGTTGCTTGCTGCACCTGCCGTTGAGGCAGCCAAAGTGCGCTTGCAACTGGACGGTCTTACCGGGGATTTACAGAAGAACGTCAGGGCACGCTTGTCCACTATCGGCACTGACGAGGTGTCGAACGACGGGCGTTTCCAGGCGCGCGTTGCAGAAGCGATCAAAGAAGGCCTGCGTGCGCTGGGTTATTACGAACCCGAGATCGATTTCGAATCGCGCCCGGCACCGCCACAAGGTGGTCGTCCGGTATTGATCGCGCACGTCAAGCCCGGCGAACCAGTCAAGATCGGCGGCAGCACCATCGTGATTGAAGGTGAAGCCCGCACTGACAAAGATTATCAAGCATGGGTCAAACAGGGCACGCCGAAAGTCGGTACGCAGCTCAATCACGGCGACTACGACAAATTTAAAAACGGCTTCTCCAGCCTGGCATTGCGTAATGGTTACTTCGACGGTGACTTTAAGCAAAGCCAGCTTGGCGTTTCGGTTGAACGGCGCGAAGCCTTCTGGGACATCAATTACGATAGCGGCCCGCGCTACCGCTTTGGCGATGTCGGTTTCCAGGGCTCGCAAATCGACGAAGCCTATCTGCAAAATCTGGTGCCGTTCAAAAAGGGCGATCACTACAGCTCGCGCGATCTGGCGGAACTCAACCGCCGCTTATCGGCAACTGGCTGGTTCAACTCGGTGGTGGTCGCGCCTGAATTTGATAAAGGCCGTCAAACCAAAGTGCTGCCGCTGAATGCGGTGGTATCGCCACGCGTGGAAAACACCATTGAAACCGGCGTCGGGTACTCCACCGATGTCGGGCCGCGCATTAAAGGCACGTGGAAAAAACCGTGGATTAACAGCAGCGGCCACAGCCTGGCCGCCAGCGCCTACGTCTCTGCGCCGGAGCAGCAGCTCGATCTCAGCTACAAAGTTCCGCTGCTGAAAAGTCCGCTGGAGCAGTATTACACCTTCTCCGGCGGCGTGAAGCGCACCGATCTCAACGACACCAAAGCCGATACCACCACGCTGGCGATGTCGCGTAACTGGGACAGCAGCAGCGGCTGGCAGAAAGCAATTAACCTGCGCTGGAGCCTCGATCACTTTACCCAGGCCAGCGTCACCAACACCACCATGCTGCTCTATCCGGGCGTCAGCCTGAACCGCACCCGTTCGCGCGGCGGTTTGATGCCGACGTGGGGCGATTCGCAGCGTTACTCGGTGGATGTGTCGGATACCACATGGGGTTCGGACGTTGATTTCGTCATCCTGCAGGCGCAAAACGTCTGGATTCGCACGCTCGCCGATAAGCATCGCTTTGTGGCGCGCGGCAATGTTGGCTGGATCGAAACCAACGACTTCGACAAAGTGCCGCCGGATCTGCGCTTCTTCGCCGGTGGCGACCGCAGTATTCGCGGTTACAAATACAAAGACGTATCACCACGTGATGATAACGGTAAGCTGACCGGCGCCTCGAAAATGGCCACAGGCTCGCTTGAATATCAATACAACGTGACCGGCAAATGGTGGGGCGCGGTGTTCGTCGATTCTGGTGAAGCGGTCAACGACATCAAGCAGAGCAACCTGAAAACCGGCGCCGGCTTCGGCGTGCGCTGGTCATCTCCGGTAGGGCCGATCAAGTTTGATATCGCGCGGCCGATTGGCGACGACAAGGAGCATGGATTGCAATTTTATGTAGGATTGGGGCCTGAACTATGAAGCTGTGGAAAAAGGTCCTGATTGGCATCGGTATTTTTCTGGTGCTGCTGTTGGGCAGCATCGCGTTTTTGATTGGCACCACGCCGGGTTTGCATCTGTTGCTGAAAGGCGCCGATCGTTGGGTGCCAGGTTTGTCGATCAAACAGGTTGAAGGTGGCTGGCGCGACCTGACGCTAAGCGGCGTGAAGTATGAAATGCCGGGCGTCAGTGTGGATGCTGGACGTTTCCATCTGGCGCTGAATCTCAACTGCCTGCTGCATTCGTCAGTGTGTGTTAATGACATCGCGCTGCAGGATGTCAGCGTAGTGGTCGATAGCAAAAAAATGGCACCGGCCAGCGCACCGCCGCCGGAAGAGCAGAGCGGCAGCACCAATCTCAGCACGCCGTATCCGATCACGTTAAGCAAAGTTGGGCTGCACAACATCAACGTTAAAGTTGATGACACGGCGATTTCCCTGCTCGATTTCACCACCGGCCTGCAGTGGCAGGATCGCGCGCTGACGCTGACGCCAACCCATATCCAAAGCCTGCTGATTGCGCTGCCTAAAGCGGCCAAAGTGGTAGATGAGCAAGTGGTGCAACCAAAAGTGCAGCAGCCGCAGCCGGATGAAAAGCCGCTGGGCGAAACGCTGCAGGCGATGTTTGCTAAGCCGCTGTTACCGGACATGCCGGATTTCCAGCTGCCGCTGGATATCACCGTGCAGGAGCTGCTGGGTGAACAGCTGCGCATTACCGGTGATACCGACGTATCAATCACGCGTCTGTTATTAAAAGCCAAAACCGCCGATCGCCATCTGCAGCTGGAAACCTTCGATATCGATTCGCCGCAAGGGCAGGTGAACGCCAGCGGTGAAGCGACATTGGCCGATAACTGGCCGGTGAATTTCGCGCTTAACGGCACGCTCAATCTCGACCCGATCAAGGGCGAGAAGATCAAAATGAACCTTGCGGGCGCGATGCGTGACGAGTTGAAGCTCGGGCTGAATCTTTCCGGTCCGGTGCGTGCGCAGCTGGATGCGACCACGCAACTTGCGGTTGCCGGTTTGCCGCTGGCACTGAAACTCACCAGCCCGCAGCTGCGCTGGCCGCTCACCAGCGCGGTGCAGTATCAGGCGGATAATCTCGATTATCAGTTCAAAGGCAAAGCCACCGATTACGTGATGTCGCTGCGCACCGCAGTGAAAGGCGAAGGCGTGCCGCCCGCGACTATTGCGCTGGACGGCAAGGGTACCGAGCAGCAGTTTAATCTGGATAAGCTGCGCGTAGCGGCGCTGCAGGGCAATATCGATCTGACGGCGCTGGTGGACTGGAGCAAAGCCATCAGCTGGCGCAGCGAATTGACGCTCTCCGGCATCAACACCGCCAAACAGTATCCGGATTGGCCAGCCAAGCTGGATGGCAAAATTGCCACGCGCGGCAGCCTGTACGGCGGAACATGGCAGCTCAACGTGCCGCAGCTGGAGCTGAAAGGGAACGTCAAGCAGAACGCGGTAAGCGCCAAAGGTACCTTGAGCGGCAACAGCTATAACCAGTGGAAAGTGCCTGGCCTTAACATTGCGCTGGGTCGCAACCATCTGGACGTGAAGGGCGAGTTGGGCGACACGCTTAACCTCGATGCCAACATTGATGCGCCAAATCTGGATAACGCGCTGCCGGGCCTGGGCGGCGTCGCCAAAGGCACCGTCAAAGCGCGCGGTACTTTGCAGGCGCCGCAGCTGCTGGCCGATCTCACCGCTACCGGTTTGCGCTGGCAGCAGTTGCAAATCCGTCGCGTGGCGTTGCAGGGCGATGTGAAATCCAGCGATCAAATCGCCGGTAAGCTGCAACTTCGTGTGGAACAACTGCAGCAGGATGCGCTGAAAGTGAATCTGCTGACGCTGAACGCCGACGGCAACGAAAAGCAGCATCAGCTGAAGCTCGACGTACAGGGCGAACCGGTTTCCGGTCAGCTGGCGCTGAACGGCAGCTTTGATCGCAAAACCGAGCGCTGGCAGGGCAATCTCAACAACACGCGTTTCGACACGCCGGTAGGCGAATGGCGACTGACGCGGGCGATGGCGATTGATTACCTCAACAGCAAGCAAACCGCCACCATTGGTCCGCACTGCTGGCAGAATCCGAACGCGCAGCTGTGCGTACCGGAACCGATTGAAGCCGGTGCCAGCGGACATGCGCATGTGGTGCTCAATCGCTTCGATCTGGCGATGATCAAACCGTTCCTCACCGATGCCACCAAACTAAACGGTGTTTTCAGCGGTGATGCGCGCGTCAACTGGACCGCCGACGGCGCGCTGCCAACCGGCACGGTCGCGCTGAAAGGCAGCGGCGTGAAAGTGGAGCAGGACGTGCAGGGCAACAGCTTGCCTATCGCCTTCGATACGCTGAACCTGAATGCCGCGCTGCGTAACGGTCGCGCCCAGCTTGATTGGCTGATCCATATCGTCAACAACGGCCAGCTGAGCGGCAATGTGCAGATCGCCGATCCTGAGAATCGGCGTCAGCTGTCGGGCAACATCGGCATCAGCAATATTTCGCTGGCGATGTTGAATCCGGCGCTGATGCAGGGCGAGAAGATCAAAGGCAATCTGAACAGCAATCTGCGCCTTGGCGGCACGCTGCAGCAGCCGCAGGTGTTTGGTCAGTTGGGGCTGAGCGATGTGGATGTCGACGGCAGCTTTATGCCGGTCGATCTCACCGCCGCCAATCTCAACATGGTGTTCAACGGCATGAGCTCAACGCTCAACGGCATGATTCAGACGGCGCAGGGCAATCTTAACCTGAGCGGTAACGCCGACTGGAGCCAGCTGGATAACTGGCGCGCGCGCGTGGCTGCGCAAGGCAGCCGCATCCGCGTCACCGTGCCGCCGATGGTGCGCATGGATGTTTCGCCGGATCTGGTATTTGAAGCCACGCCAGCTGCGTTCAGCCTCGACGGCAGAGTGGATATTCCGTGGGCGCGCATTACCGTGCAGGAAGTGCCGGAAAGCGCTACCGGCGTCTCCTCTGATGAGGTGATGCTGGATCAAAATCTCAAACCGATTCAGCCGAAAACCGCCGCGATTCCGATCAACAGCAATCTTGTGATCCACGTCGGTAATGATGTGCGGCTCTCGGCGTTTGGCCTGAAAGCCAAACTGAATGGCGATCTCAAACTGGTGCAGGATAAAAATGGCTTGGGATTAAACGGCCAGATCAATATCCCATCCGGCCGCTTCCATGCGTATGGTCAGGATTTGGTGGTGCGTAAAGGTGAGCTGCAGTTCGCTGGGCCGCCGGATCAGCCTTACGTCAACCTCGAGGCGATCCGTAATCCTGAGGCTACCGAAGACGATGTCACAGCCGGATTACGAGTAACCGGCCTGGCGGATGAGCCGAAAGTGGAAGTGTTCTCCGATCCGGCGATGTCGCAGCAGGAAGCACTTTCCTACCTGTTACGCGGCCAGGGACTCAACAGCGATGGCGACAGTAACGCATTAACTTCAGCGCTTGTTGGATTGGGGGTTGCGCAAAGTGGTCAGGTTGTGGGTAAAATCGGCGAGACCTTCGGTGTCAGTAATCTTGCGGTTGATACCGCTGGCGTAGGCGATAGCCAGCAGGTGCAGGTGAGTGGTTACGTGTTACCGGGTCTACAAGTAAAATACGGTGTTGGCATATTTGATTCACTGGCGACCTTAACCTTGCGTTATCGCCTGATGCCCAAACTCTATTTAGAAGCCGTGTCGGGTCTCGATCAGGCACTGGATCTGCTCTATCAGTTTGAGTTTTAGCAATGCGAATAATTGTCTATGGCAGTTTACGGCGCAAACAGGGAAACAGTCATTGGATGACGAATGCGCAGTGGCTCGGCGACCATCAGATTGTGGGGTTTGATCTCTACAATCTGGGTCACTATCCGGGCGTGGTAGAAGGAGAAGGCAGCGTCTATTGCGAGGTGTATCGCATTGACGCCAGCACGCTTGGCGAACTTGATGCCTTGCGCACCAAAAATGGCGAATACAAACGCCAGCTTATTCAGACGCCTTACGGCAGTGCCTGGCTGTATGTCTATCAGCGCTCAGTCGCGGGTCGCACGCATATCGCGAGCGGTGACTGGTTAAGGCGAGATGGCGAAACAGAGGCATAAATAAAAACACCGTCCAATGGACGGTGTTTTTTTATGCATGGCAGAAAAGAGGCTTATTTCTTCTGCGCGCGCTCGTAAGAGGCGATGATTTCAGCTTTGGCCGCTTCTGCGTTGTCCCAGCCATCAACCTTCACCCATTTGCCTTTTTCCAGATCTTTGTAGTGCTCGAAGAAGTGGGTGATCTGCGCTTTCAGCAGTTCTGGCAGGTCGTTCACATCTTTGATGTGATCGTACTCTTTGCTCAGTTTGGTGTGCGGAACCGCAACCAGTTTGGCATCTTCGCCAGACTCGTCGGTCATTTTCAGCACGCCAACGGGACGGCAGCGGATCACTGAGCCCGGCACCAGCGGATACGGGGTTGGCACCAGTACGTCAACCGGATCACCATCCAGAGACAGCGTGTGGTTGATGTAACCGTAGTTGCACGGATAGAACATGGCGGTAGACATGAAACGATCTACAAACAGGGTGCCAGACTCTTTGTCGACTTCATATTTGATCGGATCGGCATTAGCCGGGATCTCAATGACAACGTAGATATCTTCTGGCAACTCTTTACCTGCAGGCACCTGGTTCAAACTCATCTGGCTTTCCTTCATTAGTCATATGTTGAGTGACGGCTATTATAGCCAACTGACTCTGAAAGTATGCCCCCTTTTTGGCGTTTCGGAATGCTCCAAGGCGCTACTTCGCGGTGACAAACAGCGAGACGATCCCCGCAGCAATCAGTGGTCCGACCGGCACACCACGGAAGAAGGCCACGCCAATCACCGTACCAATCAACAGCCCACCAATCACCGAAGGCTGCACGCTCATAAAGTTCACGCCGCGTCCGCCGAGCCAGGCGACAAAAACGCCCACCACAATCGCGATAATCGATTGCCAGTTGGCGAACGATTTCAACAGCGAAGAAGCCGGCAGCGTGCCGCTGGCCAGCGGTGCCATCACCGCAACGGTGAGGATGATGATACCAATCTGAATGCCCTGTTTTTCCACATAGGGGAAGAATTGCGACAGCGGAGTGAGCTTAATCGCCAGCAGGATCAGAATCGAAATGGTAACGGCGCTGTTATGAACGAAATAGCTGAGGACGGCGAGGCAAACAAGAATGATGGTGGAGGCATAAGCAGCCATGGTTTCTCCCTGCAGATTAATGGGCGCGCTGGCCGATGCCAGCGCTAAGCGTATTAAACGCTTACATTAATCAACAATCGTCGGGGTTGGCGCAACTGCCTTTGTTAATTGAATGCAACATCAGCGCCTGATTGCGCACCAGACTCACGCCCTGCGCACCGACCGACAGCGCGGCCATCGTGCCCTGGCTGCTAACAAAATAGCTGCGGCTGGCATCCAGCCAGCTGTCGCGATAAGCCAGCCACGCGCGCTGGGCGCTGCGCAATTTGTCTTTAGGCGCGCCGGTTAATTTTTTCATCGCTTGGGTGTATTGCGCGTTCATCTCTTTATCCCAGGCTTTATTGGCCGTGCCGTAGCATTGAGACATGCCGGCGGTGCTGGATTCCTCTTTCAGACACTGATCGAGCTGCTGATCGATAGGGTTTTGTTGTGCTACAGCAAAACCACTGACCAACAAACACGCCATCGGGAGCCATTTTTTCATCGTTTCATTCCTTAAATTTTGCTGGGGCAGACTTCAGTAAAAGTGAAGTCTGGGTGATCGTCAGCCAATTGACCATCAACAATGGATAAAGTTTCTGCGATCAACTGCCGATAATCTTTCCGTTTTAGGGCCAGCGGATTTCTGCCTTTTCTTGCAAACGGGGATAATCATGTTCAAACAGCTATCAATTCGTACTGCATTACTCACGCTTTTGGCTTTTATGACGCTGCTGCTGCTGGCAGTCAGCGCGATGGGCATCTCGGCCATCAACGCAGGCAATCAATCACTGGATGCGCTCAACCGCATACAGGGGATTGAGCTCAACGCCTTGTATCAAAGTCGTTCCGAACTGATGCGCGCTCGCGCCAACGCTGCATTGGCGGTGCGTAAAATTGAAATTGGTTTACTGGATGACGGCGATGTTGTCACCAAACAAACCCAGGCGGCAGTAGAAAGTTCTCATAAGTATTTGCAGGCCTTTGTGGACGCCGGCACGGTCACCGCTCACGGCAAAACGCTGGCTGACGCCGTCGTCGCGACCTACAACGCGTACGAGAAAGAGGGCATCACGCCGATGATTGATGCCCTGAAAAAGCAGTACACCGATGAGTATTATCAGGTGCTGGAAGGCAAACAGTCGGCGCTGGCGGCCAGTTACTCGAAAGCGGTGAATGATTTCAGCGTCTACGCCAATGAAGTCTCGGCGGCGCGTCTGGCGCAGGCCGCGCATGATGAGCTGCAGCTGAAGATTCTGATTGCCGTTTCCGTGGCGCTGACCTTGCTGCTGATTGCGCTGGCCTGGCAACTGCTGCGTCGTCTGCTGCTGCGTCCACTCGACGGCGCAATTCTGCATCTGGAGCAAATTGCGGCGGGCGATTTATCACAGCCGCTGCCAGCCGCCGGAAAGAATGAGTTAGGTCGTCTCAATCAGGCGCTGGCGAATATGCAGCTGGCGCTCAGCAGTTCGGTCAGTCAGGTACGTGAAGCCAGTTTGCAGATTGATGTAGGCAGCCGCGAGTTAGCGGCAGGCACCGTGCATCTTTCTCAGCGTACCGAAGAGTCAGCCGCCTCGCTGGAGCAAACTGCTGCCAGCATGGAACAGCTCACCGCCACCGTGCGTCTCAATGCCAGTAATGCCAAAGAGGCCAATCAGCTTGCCAGCAATGTCTCCGACAGCGCCGATCGTGGTGCCGAAGTGGTCGGCTATGTCATGGAGAAGATGCAGGAGATCACCCAAAGCTCCAATCGCATTGGCGACATCCTCAGCGTGATTGATGGCATTGCTTTCCAGACCAACATTCTGGCGCTGAACGCTGCGGTTGAAGCTGCGCGTGCCGGTGAACAAGGGCGCGGCTTCGCCGTGGTCGCCAATGAAGTGCGCACGCTGGCTGGTCGCAGCGCTACCGCCGCTAAAGAAATCCGCGAGCTGATTGCAGAATCGCAGACGCGGGTGCAAGAGGGCAGCGACATGGCCACGCGTGCGGGTGAAACCATGGATGAGATCTCCAGCGAAGTGATGCGTGTCACCACGCTGATGAAAGAGATCTCTATCGCCTCGGAAGAGCAGAGTCGCGGTATCGAGCAGGTGAATCAGGCGGTGACGCAGATGGATGAAGCTGCGCAGCAGAACGCCGCGTTAGTCGAAGAGGCCAGCGCCGCAACGCAATCGCTGGAAGCGCAGTCGCAGCAGTTGCAGGATTCGATGGCGCAATTCCGCGTGTCTGCGGCGTAATAAAGTTAATAGGTGTGAAATAAGTTGGGTCGCTATAAATTGCGACCCAATAATCAATTTATCGCAGTGCGTATTTAGACGTAGCGAATCATTAAGCCGGAATTTAATTACTTTTATGCGTGCGAATGATTTCGGCTAGCGCATCATCTTCCGCGTAAAAATAAGCTGCGGGTATTTCTAATACGTCCGCCAATCGCTGCGCTGTATCCAAATCAACCTGATGAATTCCATTCTCGTAACGATTAATTCGCGTGCTGGCAACAAACTCATCGATCCCCGCCGCAATCCCCAATCCTTTTTGAGACAAACCCTTAGCCAGACGCGCTTGTTTCAAGCGTCTTTGGAAGGTTAGCTGGAGAGAGGAGGTCGATTTCATGGCTACGAGAATCGTAGATTTACTGCTTGTCAGATACTACGAGTAACGTAGTATCGTAAATAGAACAGATAAGCGGACTAAGGAGAGTTACGTGAATAATGCAAAACAAGACTGGCATCCTGCCGATATTATTGCTGCTCTGCGAAAGAAAGGAACTTCAATGGCGGCGGTGTCGCGACAATCTGGATTATGTTCAACCACGCTCGCCAATGCATTAGTGCGGCCGTGGCCAAAAGGGGAATTATTAATTGCCGAAGCGATTGGTATTTCACCCGCAGAAATTTGGCCGAGTCGTTATTATGCGGAAGATGGCGCGTTAATTGATCGCCAGGCCAAAATCAGAAATATGAAAATAAAAAGCCCGCACTAAGGCGGGCTTGGTACAGCGGGAAAAAATTACGCTGAATGGTCGTCCGGATATTCACGGATGAAGCGTTCAACGTCGCCCACCATCGCGTCGTTGCCGCAGAAGAACGGGCAGCGCTGATGCAGCGTTTCTGGCTGGATGTCGAGGATGCGATTGGCACCATCGCTGGCTTTACCGCCCGCTTGCTCCG
This sequence comes from Enterobacter sp. Sphag1F, assembly GCF_014193275.1. NCBI lineage: Bacteria > Pseudomonadati > Pseudomonadota > Gammaproteobacteria > Enterobacterales > Enterobacteriaceae > Enterobacter > Enterobacter sp. Sphag1F. Next base: position 87,388 of record NZ_JACHZD010000004.1, read on the forward strand.
CCAGGAAGGCCATTGGGTTGCATTCGTACAGCAGACGCAACTTACCTTTCGGATGGCTTGCGGTGCTTGGGTAAAGGTAGATGCCGCCTTTCAGCAGGTTACGGTGGAAATCGGCCACCAGCGAACCAATGTAGCGCGAGGTATACGGGCGCTTGGTGGCGATGTCTTCTTCCTGACAAAACTTCAGGTATTTCTTCACGCCCTGCGGGAAGCGAATGTAGTTACCTTCGTTGATCGAGTAGGTGTAACCCTTCTCCGGGAAGGTCATGCGCTCGTGGCTCAGGCAGAAAACACCCAGCGACGGATCGTAAGTAAACGCATGCACGCCCACGCCGGTGGTGTAAACCATCATGGTGGAAGAACCGTAAACCACGTAACCCGCCGCAACCTGCTTGTTGCCCGGCTGCATGAAGTCAGCTTCGGTGATTGGCGTGCCCGGCTCGCTGATGCGATGGTAGATAGAGAAAATGGTGCCGACGGAAACGTTAACGTCGATGTTCGAAGAACCATCCAGTGGATCCATCAACACAACGTATTTGCCATTCTCTGAGCCTTCAAAGATGACGAACTCGTCTTCTTCTTCCGACGCGATACCGGCTACTACGCCGCGCGCTTTCAGGGCGGCTTTCAGCTTTTCGTTGGCAAACAGATCGAGTTTCATCTGCTGCTCACCCTGCACGTTTTCCACGCCGCTGGCACCCAGAATATCCACCAGACCCGCTTTGTTGATGTCGCGGTGGATAATTTTAGCGCCAAGCTTAATGGAAGAAATCAGCGCCGTCAGTTCACCTGTGGCGTGTGGAAAGTCGTGTTGCTTCTCGACGATGAATTCGCCTAACGTTTTCATAACACATTCCCTGCATCTACGATGGAGTGGCAGCAGCTGTAACAAGCTACCAACGTATGAGCGCAGTTTAGCCGATTGAACTTTAAAAACCATAGTCCTAATCCGTTTCTTCCCTCTCAACTCGGCGTTACACTGTGCGCCGAACTTTTGAGTAATGGATCTCTTTATGCGTATTCACATCCTCGGGATTTGTGGCACTTTCATGGGCGGACTGGCGATGCTGGCACGCTCGCTGGGGCACGACGTTACCGGCTCAGACGCCAATGTCTATCCGCCGATGAGCACGTTGCTGGAACAGCAAGGCATTGAATTGACAGAAGGTTACGATGCCAGCCAGCTCGATCCGCAACCGGATCTGGTGATCATTGGTAACGCGATGACGCGCGGCAATCCTTGTGTGGAAGCGGTACTGGAACGCAACATTCCTTACCTCTCTGGCCCGCAATGGCTGCACGATTTCGTGCTGCGCGATCGTTGGGTGCTGGCGGTGGCGGGAACCCACGGCAAAACCACCACAGCCGGCATGGCAGCGTGGATTCTCGAGGCCTGCGGCCTGGAACCGGGCTTTATCATCGGTGGTGTGCCAGGAAACTTCGAGGTTTCGGCAAAATTAGGAAAAAGTCCATTCTTCGTCATCGAGGCGGATGAGTACGACAGCGCGTTCTTCGACAAGCGTTCCAAGTTTGTGCATTACTGCCCGCGCACGCTGATCCTCAACAACCTCGAATTCGATCATGCGGATATCTTTGACGATCTGCGCGCCATCCAGAAGCAATTCCATCACTTGATCCGCATCGTCCCGGGCCAGGGCAAGATCCTGCTGCCGGAGCACGACAACAACATCAAGCAAGTGATGGCGATGGGCTGCTGGAGCGAGCAGGAAAGCGTGGGCGATAACGGTCACTGGCAGGCGAAAAAGCTGACGCCGGACTCGTCACATTGGGAGATCTGGCTCGACGGCGAGAAAGTCGGCGAAGTGAACTGGGCGCTGGTGGGCGAGCACAACATGCACAATGGCCTGATGGCGATTGCGGCGGCGCGTCATGTTGGGGTGAAACCGGTGGATGCGGGTGAAGCGCTGAGTAGCTTCATTAATGCTCGTCGTCGTCTCGAATTGCGTGGTGAAGTGAACGCCATCAAGGTGTACGACGATTTTGCTCACCATCCGACTGCAATTCTCGCCACGCTGGCGGCGCTGCGCAGCAAAGTGGGCGGCACGGCACGCATTCTGGCGGTGCTGGAACCGCGTTCAAATACCATGAAGATGGGCGTGAGCAAGAACGAATTAGCGCCATCGCTGGGTCGCGCAGACGAAGTGTTCCTGTTCCAGCCGCACCATATTCCGTGGCAGGTTTCCGATGTGGCCGAGGCGTGCATTCAGCCGGCGCAGTGGAGCGCGGATATCGATACGCTGGTGGAAATGGTGGCGAAGAAAGCCCAGCCAGGCGATTCGATTCTGGTGATGAGTAACGGCGGGTTTGGTGGTATTCACCAGAAACTGCTGGAGCGGTTAGGGCGGTGATTGTGCGGTGGCCATAAATGGCCACCCTACAACAGGACATCGTAGGGTCGGCATTCATGCCGACCTTTTTCATGTCCGCAGAAAGCTTAAGCTTCTGCCAGCTCGCGCAGATACTGGAAAATCAGGCGGGCGGATTTTGGTGGCTTATTGGTGGCTTTCTCTTTCTGCGCGTTGCGGATCATGCTGCGCAGTTGCTGACGATCGGCGTGCGGATAGAGGTTAAACACTTCAGCGACCGCGTCATCACCTTGCTCGATCAAACGATCGCGCAAAATCTCCAGCTTATGGAACAGCGCAACCTGCTGGTTGTGACGGTTCTTCAGCTTATCCAGCGCCTGGCGAATCGGATCTTCATCGCGTGAACGCAACATCTTACCGATCAGCTGCAGCTGACGGCGACGGCCTTCTTTCTTGATGCGCTGCGCCAGCTCAATTGCGTCGCGCAGTTGTTCGTCGAGAGGGATTTTGTCGAGGGAGTTTTTCCCCAACTCAACGAGCTCGGCGCCAAGGCGTTTTAGCTCTTCGGCATCGCGCTTAATTTCGCTTTTGCTAACCCAGATAATCTCTTCATCTTCTTCGTCATTATTATCCGGCACATCGTCGAGCCAGTCTTCGGGCTGCTTGGTCATCTCTTGGCTCCCTAAAAAAAAGAGGCTAATCCTACCAGTTTATCGGGCGACTGCGAAATTGTTCTCTGAGTCTGATAGACTCAATCCATTCATACTTAAGATTAGACGGCAGGTCGATGAACGTATCTACTCAGGTTGCAGAACAACGTAAAGTGTTGGAACAGGCTGTCGCGCAGGCGTTGGAATTGGCAAAAGCCAGCACCGATGGCGCTGAAGTGGCGGTCACGAAAACCACCGGCATCGGCGTCAGTACCCGCTATGGCGAAGTGGAAAACGTCGAATTCAACAGCGATGGTGCGCTCGGCATCACCGTCTACCATCAAAACCGTAAAGGCAGCGCTTCCTCTACCGATCTCAGCCCGGATGCGATCAAACGCACCGTGCAGGCGGCGATCGACATTGCGCGCTACACCTCGGTGGATCCGTTCGGCGCACCAGCCGATCCCGATCTGCTGGCGTTTGAAGCGCCGGATCTCGATCTCTACCATCCGTGGGAGATCGATGCCGATCGCGCTATCGAACTGGCCGCTCAGGCGGAACAAGCGTCGTTGCAGGCCGACAAGCGCATCACCAATACCGAAGGCGGCAGCTTCAACAGCCACGTTGGCATCAAAGTGTTTGGTAACAGCCATGGCATGTTGCAGAGTTACTGCTCCAGCCGCCATTCGCTCTCCAGCTGCGTGATTGCCGAGCAGGACGGCAATATGGAGCGCGATTACGCGTATACCATTGGCCGCTCTTTTGACGATCTGAAAAGCCCGGAATGGGTTGGAGCCGAATGCGCCCGCCGCACGCTGTCGCGTCTGGCACCGCGCAAGCTCTCGACCATGAAAGCGCCGGTGATCTTCGCGCCGGAAGTGGCGACCGGTTTGTTTGGCCATCTGGTTGGCATGATCAGCGGCAGCAGCGTGTACCGCAAATCGACTTTCCTGCTCGATTCGCTCGGAAAGCAGATTCTGCCGGAGTGGCTGACCATTGAAGAGCATCCGCACCTGCTGAAAGGCCTCGCATCTACGCCATTCGACAGCGAAGGCGTGCGCACCCAATCGCGTGACATCATTAAAGATGGCGTGCTGCTGAACTGGCTGTTGACCAGCTACTCGGCGCGCAAACTGGGCTTGCAGAGCACCGGCCACGCGGGCGGCATCCACAACTGGCGCATTGCCGGCCAGGGCCACAGCTTTGACGACCTGCTGAAGCAGATGGGCACCGGTTTAGTGGTAACCGAGATGATGGGGTCCAGCATCAACGGCATGACCGGCGACTACTCGCGCGGCGCATCCGGTTTTTGGGTGGAAAACGGTGAGATTCAATATCCTGTGAGCGAGATCACAATCGCCGGTAACCTCAAGGATATGTGGCTCAATATGGTAACTGTCGGTAACGACATTGAAACCCGCAGCAATATACAATGCGGTTCGGTGCTGCTGCCGGAGATGAAAATCGCCGGACAATAAGAGTCATCGCTTTCTGAAAGCAGCCCGCAAGGCTGCTTTTTTTTTGGCCCGACAATAATAAAAGGAAATACCAATGCGTAATAAGCATGTGATTGCAGTGTTGTCGTTATCGCTGTTGTTCTCCTCGGCTAGCGTGTTTGCGGCCGATTTAGAAAAAGATATGGATGCGCTCAAGGATGGTCTGAGCGTGGTGAAGAAAACCTCCGACGCGCAGGAAATGCATACTGCATTGGGTAAAATGCGTCAGGCGGCGACGGATGCTAAGCAATCCACGCCGGAAAAACTGGAAGGTCAGGCGGCCGATAGCGCGCAGATCAAGGATTATCACGCCGGTCTGGATTCACTGATTGCCCAGATCGATGTGGTCGATCAGCTGGCGCAAGCCAACAAGCTGGACGAAGCCAAGGCTGAAGCGAAGAAACTGGAAGATATTCGCAACGCCAACCATAAGAAATTCCGCTGATAAAACGGCCAGCCCTGCGGCTGGCCTTATTCCTCTTTGCCTTCTCTCCGTTTTAACTCGCGTAAATCCATCATTTCTCGCATTTTGTGACCGGTTTCGCACACTTCGTGCGTCCTGAGATCTGGCGCACACTCGCCCGTGGGATTTCCACTTTGAGGTGGAAAAGATGCGTCTCAACAGCCTGCAGCGGAAAGCGTAATTTCTTTTCAACGCGAATTATCTGTAATTGTCCGCTGTAAACAGGAGTAACAAGGTGAGGAGTGAAGCTGTCCCGCTGAAACAGAGCACGCCGGAAGCGATTCAGGCGCTGGCGGATAAGGTGTTAAGCCAAATTGCAGCGATCTACGCCGCGCATCACATCGAAGCCAACGCAGTGCAGCAGCAGATGCTGGCTTCGCATGTCCGGGCGATGGCATCGCGCTCCCTGACGGGCGAAGCGCTGCCGGAAGTAGAAGCTGAGCTGTTTGAAGATATCTCGCCGGAAACCATGGCGCTGGCGCAGCAGGTGGTAGATCTGTTTGGCAATCTGCCCAAAGAGGAAGCCTGGCTGTTATCCGTACATATTGAAGTTGCACGTGCAAACGAAGCTTAAATTTTAAGGAATTCAACATGGTAACTGTAGTGATTGGCGATCGTCTGGGTAAAGGTCAGAAAGTAGCTGCGGGCATTGAGAAAGCCGGTGGTCGTGCGGTGGTGGTGCCGGGCGTGGCAGCTGACATGAAGCTGGGCGACGTGATGAAAGCGGAAAACGCTGACTTCGGCATCTCCTTCTGCGGCAGCGGCGGCGCCGGTGCGATTACCGCGCAGAACAAATATGGCTACAAAGCCAAACACGGCATGCGTTCGATTGACGAAGGCGTGACCGCCATCAATGAAGGTGCCACCGTGCTGGGCTTCGGCTTTATGGATAAAGAAGAGCTGGGTGAGCGTCTGGTGCAGGCCTGGACTAAAAAACACGGCAGCTAAGTATGAAACAGCAATACGAGACGCAGGTAACGGTGCAGGGCAAAGGCGACAGTAAAGCAAAAGCCTTTGCCGATGCGCTGAGCAAGGTGCAGCAGCAAGTGCTGCGCACCAGCCAAAAGATTCTGTTGCGCATTGAACCCATGGATGTGCGGGTGCTGCGCGCGCAGGAGAGCGTGCGCAAGGAAAAATTCTTGTTCTTCTTCCTCGCGCGTGAGCGACGCAATTACAGCGTTGAGCTGGAAATTACCGTCAGCGTCACTGTGATCGACACCGACAAGGTGGACTTCATAGCGACTTAATAAAAACGACAACAAGGGTACGACGACATGTTTTTAATCATTTTGTTTAAGTCGTTAATCATTGGTGGATTGGTTGGCGTCGGGGTAGGAGCGGGCGCAGCGCGCATGTTCCACGCACCGACCACGCAAGGTATGGGCGCATTCCGTACCTTGGGTGAACTCAATTCCTGTGAAGGCGATCCAGCATCGCACTTCTCCTTTGGTCTCGGCTTCTTCTTTAACGCCTGGGCATCATCCGTTGCAGCGGGTTCTTTCACGCAGGACGTCGATCACCGCATTTTGCCGAACTGGGGCGCGGCGGCATTGATGGTGAAAAACCGCAACGTGGCGGAAACGCTGCACAACCCGAAACGCATGGCGATTGCCTGCGGCATCATCGGCATGATTGTGGTGGCCTTCCTTAACAGCACCGCATCTGCAGTTCCGGCGGCCTTGCAGGTCACCGCAGTGAAAGTGCTGGTACCGGCGGCTAACCTGCTGGTGAACACCGTGATGCCAGTGATCTTCTGGCTGGCAGCGATTGATGCCGGTAAGAAATCCGGCTTCTGGGCCACCATCTTCGGCGGCCTGGCGCAGCTGATCATGGGCAACGCCGTACCGGGTTTGGTGCTGGGTATCCTGATCGGTAAAGGTGTGGAAGAGAGCGGCTGGAACAAAGTCACCAAAGTGATGATGTTCGCCATCGTGCTGCTGTTTGCTTTGAGCGGCTTCTTCCGCGGTTTCGACATGAAACTGCTGCAATCCTTCCAACTGGGTATTCCGGGCTGGCTGGATATGATCCACAACAGCGTCAGCGGCAAATAAGGAGCCATCAGCATGAACGAAACCGAAAACAAAGGGTTCTGGTACGCCGACTGGTCTTTCCCGATTTTTGTTGGCCTGCTCTCGTCCGGCGTGTTTGCCGGTACGCACATGTATTACCTGTACGGCATTGGTGCTTTTAACGAAGTGGCGTTTGTCTCGATGCTGCGTTCCGGTATGGAAACAGGCGTGTATGGCGCGGTGGCGGCATTCGGTGCCAGCTTCCTGTTCGCGCGCATTATCGAAGGTTCGCTGGTGGGGATTCTCGATATCGGCGGCGCGATCCAGACCGGTGTCGGCCTTGGCGTACCTGCGCTGCTGCTTGGTGCAGGCATTGTGTTCCCGGTCGCCAACTTCGCCGCTTCACTGGCCACCGGTTTGGTGGTGGGTTTAGCGATTGGTTATCTGATCATCCTGGCGCGTAAGTTCACCATCAATCAGAGCGACTCAACCTACGGCGCAGACGTGATGATGGGCGCGGGTAACGCATCGGGCCGTTTCCTTGGGCCGTTGATTATCTTGTCGGCGATGGCTGCGTCGATTCCGATTGGTCTCGGTTCGCTGGTAGGCGCGCTGCTGTTTTACCTGTGGAACAAGCCGATCACCGGCGGCGCGATTTTGGGCGCGATGGTGTTGGGTGCGATGTTCCCAATCTCTCTCTGATGCTGGACGGTCGCCATGAATGGCGACCCTACGGCGGGTTGGAGCGATTTTCGTAGGGTGCGCATTTATGCGCACCTTAATGAGTAAGGAGTAAGCATGTTTGATCTGATTCTGCGCCGCGCACGTCTGTGCGACGAACAGCTGGTGGATATTGCCATCCAGCACGGCAAAATTGCCGCCGTCGGCGAGGTAAGCGGCCCGGCACAGCAGGAGCGCGATCTCGCGGGACGTTACTACGTCAGCGCTGGCTGGATTGACAGCCACGTGCACTGTTATCCCAAATCCCCGATTTATCACGACGACGCCGACACCATTGGCATGGCGCAAGGCGTCACCACGGTGGTGGATGCCGGCAGCACCGGCGCTGATGACATCGACGACTTTTATCAGCTCACGCGTTCGGCTACTACTGAAGTGCGCGCGCTGATTAACATTTCGCGCACTGGCATTGTGACGCAAAACGAGCTGGCCGATATGGCGCAGATCGATGGCGATGCGGTGGTGCAGGCGGTGAAACGCCGTCCGGATTTTATCGTCGGCCTGAAAGCGCGCATGAGCAGCAGCGTGGTGGGCGAGAACGGTATTAAGCCGCTGGTGCGCGCCAAGGCGATTCAGCAAGCGGCTGGCAATTTGCCGCTGATGGTGCACATCGGCAACAACCCGCCGGTGCTGGAAGAGATCGCCGATCTGCTGACCTCCGGCGACATCATTACGCACTGCTTTAACGGCAAGCCGAATCGTATCTTGTCGCCGCAGGGCGAGCTGAAAGCGGCGGTGAAAAATGCCATCGCGCGCGGCGTGAAGCTGGATATCGGCCACGGCGGCGCCAGCTTCAGTTTTGAGGTGGCGCGTCAGGCGATCGCGCAGGGCATTCTGCCCGACACCATCAGCTCCGACATTTACTGTCGCAACCGCATCAACGGCCCGGTACATAGCCTGGCGCACGTGATGTCGAAATTCTTCAGCGTTGGCATGACGCTGCCGCAAATCATCGAGTGCGTCACCGTTAATGCCGCTGCTGGCCTGCGTCTGGCGGGCAAAGGGCGCTTAACCGCCGGTTATGACGCCGACCTGACCATTTTTACCGTCAAAGAGGAAGCCCGCCCGTTCGTCGATGCTGAAGGCGAACAGGTTTTGGGTCAGCAACACATTTTGCCGCAGGCCGTGGTTATCGCCGGTCACTGGCATCTGACTGATGAAGGGAAAGCGAATCATGTCTTCGATTTATGAAAAATATGACCTGAAGCAGGTCATCAACGCCTCGGGCCGCATGACCATTCTCGGCGTTTCCACGCCGTCGGCGGATGTGGTGGATACCGTTAGCTACGGTCTGAATCACTACTTCGAGATGAAAGATCTGGTCAACAAGACCGGCGCTTACATCGCCAAATTGCTGGACGTGGAAAGCGCGGTGGTGGTGTCGTGTGCCTCTGCTGGCATTGCGCAGAGCGTGGCGGCGGTGATTGTGAAAGATAACGACTGGCTGCTGGAGAACCTGCACGCCGCGCCGCTCAGCGTGCCGCACGATATCGTGGTGCCAAAAGGGCATAACGTGAACTTCGGTGCGCCGGTTGGCACGATGGTGGCGCTCGGCGGGGGTCGTTTGATCGAGGCCGGTTACAGCAACGAATGTTCGCCCGAGCAGTTGGCGGCGGCGATCACGCCCACCACGGCGGCGCTGCTGTATATCAAATCGCATCACTGCGTGCAGAAAAGTCATCTCAGCGTGGAGCAGGCGGCGGTTGTGGCGCGCAAACACGGCATTCCATTGATCGTCGATGCAGCAGCAGAAGAAGATTTGCAGTGCTACTACCAAATGGGTGCGGATCTGGTGATTTACAGCGGTGCCAAGGCGATTGAAGGGCCGACCAGCGGTTTGGTGATTGGTCGTACGCAATACGTTGAGTGGGTGAAACGTCAGAGCAACGGCATTGGCCGCGCGATGAAAGTCGGCAAAGAGGGCATTCTCGGCCTGACGCAGGCGATTGAAAACTATCTGGTGCAGCCAAAAACCACCGGCGCTGAAATGGTCGCCAACATGACGCCTTTCATTGATAACCTCAACACGCTGAACGGCGTCACCGCGCGCGTGGTGTGGGATGCGGCGGGACGCGATATTGCGCGTGCCGAAATCAAGTTTGATGAAGCGGTCACCGGCTGGCCGACCAGCGAACTGGTGCAGGCGCTGAAAACTGGCGACATCGCCATCTATTTCCGTGGCTACAAAGCCAACGAAGGCATTATCGAAGCCGATGTGCGCAGTGTTAGCGCCGATCAGCTGCACATCATCTTTAGCGCTATTCAGGCGTTGATCAGCGGAGGAAAACGCGCATGAGTCTGAACCCTAATTTCTATCAGGATCGCCTGTGCCTCAACGTGTTGGCCGGTTCGAAGCAGAACGCCAAAGAGATCTGGCAGGCGGCTGAAGGCCATGTGCTGGTAGGAGTGTTGTCAAAAAACTACGCCAGCAATGAAGCAGCGATTGCCGATATGCGCGAGTATGCGGCGCTGATCGACAATGCGCTGTCGGTGGGTTTGGGCGCGGGCGATCCGAACCAATCGGCGATGGTGAGTGAGATCTCGGCGGTGCTGCAACCGCAGCACGTTAATCAGGTATTCACCGGCGTGGCGACCAGCCGTGCGCTGCTCGGCCAGAACCAAACCGTGGTGAATGGTTTGATTTCACCGACCGGCACGCCGGGCAGGGTGAAAATCTCTACCGGCCCACGCAGCTCAAAGAACGCCGACGCGATTGTGCCAATCGACAGCGCCATCGCCATGTTGCAGGACATGGGCGGCAGCTCGGTGAAATACTTCCCGATGGGCGGCCTGAAGGCGGTGAATGAGTATCGTGCGGTGGCGGAAGCCTGCGCGCGTCACGACTTCTGGCTGGAGCCAACCGGCGGCATCGATCTCAATAACTTCGAAGAAATTGTACGTATTGCGCTCGACGCAGGCGTCAGCAAAGTGATCCCGCACGTCTACAGTTCGATTATCGATAGCGCAAGCGGCGACACGCGCATTGACGATGTGCGCCAGCTTCTGGCAACGTGCAAGAAACTGCTGTAACAAATGAGTAACAGGTGAGGCTCCGTGAGATTTCCCAATCAGCGTCTGACCCAGCTTTTCGCTGCGCTGCAAAATGAAACGCTGCCGCAGGATGAGCTGGCACGCCGCTTTTCCGTTTCAACGCGCACGGTGCGCACCGATATCACCGCGCTGAACGCGCTGCTGGAACAGCACGGCGCGCAGTTTGTGCTGGCGCGCGGCGCGGGATATCAACTCAAAATTGACGATGCGGCGCGCTTTGGCCGCTTACAGCAAGAGAGCGCCACGCCGCTGCGCGTGCCGCGTACCTCGCAGGAGCGCGTGCGTTATCTGCTGACGCGGTTTCTGACAGCGGCGTATTCGATCAAGCTGGAAGATCTGTCTGAAGAGTGGTTTGTCAGCCGCGCCACGCTGCAAAGTGACATGGCGGAAGTGCGCGAATGGCTAGGCCGTTATCACCTCAATATCGAAACCAAACCGCATTACGGCATGAAGCTGTTTGGCAGCGAGGCGGCGATCCGCACCTGCTTAACCGACTTGCTGTGGCAGATCGATCAGGAGACGCCGGACAGCCCGCTGCTGACGGTGGAAGCGTTGCACAGCGGCATTCTGGCGCAGCTCGAACCTTTGCTGCAACAGTGCTTTGCCCAGCACGCCATTCGCCTCAGCGATGAAGGCGATCGCTATCTGCAAATTTACTGCGCGGTGGCGGTGCGACGCATCAGCGAAGGCTTCCCGCTCAACGATCCCGGAGCCGAAGATGTCGGCGATGAAGTGCGTGAGGCGGCGCACGACCTGATTAACCTGATGCGTCCGCTGGTCGGCAAACCGATTTCTCAGGCGGAAGAGAACTGGCTGCGGGTCAATATCGCCGCGCGCCAGATTCAGGCGCTGGCACCGAGTACCATTAACGCTGACGACGCCGATGCGCTGGTCGATTACCTGCTGAATTACATCAACACCCATTACAACTATCGGCTGCAGCACGACGAACAGCTGCGCGCCGATCTGCTCACCCATATCAAAACCATGATCACGCGGGTGCGCTACCAAATTCACATCCCCAATCCGCTGCTCAGTAACATCAAGCAGCACTATCCAATGGCCTACGATGTGACGCTGGCAGCGGTCACCAGCTGGGGCAAATACACGCCTTACACCATCAGTGAGAACGAGATCGGTTTTCTGGTGCTGCACATCGGCGTCGGGCTGGAGAGGCATTACGACGTTGGCTATCAACGCCATCCGCAGGTGCTGCTGGTTTGCGACAGCGGCAACTCGACGCTGCGCATGATTGAGGCGCTACTGCTGCGCAAATACCCGCAATTGGTGGTAACGGCGCGGCTGTCGCAGCGCGACTATGAACTGCGCGAGCATATCGATGAAGACTTTGTCATCTCCACCGCCCGGTTGAGTGAGAAGAACAAGCCGATTGCGGTGATGTCGCCATTCCCAACCGAGTTCCAACTGGAGCAACTCGGCAAGTTGGTGCTGGTGGATCGCACGCGTCCGTACATGCTGGAGAAGTACTTCGACGCGCAGCACTTTATGGTGCTGGACAAGCCGATGGCGCAGTCGGATCTGTTTCGCCTGCTGTGCGATCAGTTGGAGAGTGAAGGTTTTGTCGATGCTGATTTTTATCCGTCGGTCGAGGAGCGCGAAGCGATTGTCAGCACCATGCTCGGCGAAGGCATCGCGCTGCCACATTCACTTGGCTTGCTGGCGCAGAAAACCGTGGTCTACACGGTGCTGGCACCGCACGGCGTTAGTTGGGGCGAGGAAACGGCATCGGTGATTTTCCTGCTGGCGATCAGCAAGAGCGAATACGAAGAGGCGATGGCGATTTACGATCTGTTCGTCACCTTCCTGCGCGAAAGAGCGATGACGCGGCTGCGCGATTGCGCGGATTTTGTCAGTTTTAAAGCGGTGGCGATCGATTGTTTGAGTCGGTTGTGATCGGTGCGGTTTGCAACGAGGTCACCATAAATGGCGACCCTACAAAACGCGCAATCCGTAGGGTCGCCATTCATGGCGACCTGCTCAATCAGATTACCCGCGCTTCGCCAGCAATCTCGGAATCTCACGCAAACACCAGGCTTTGGCTTCGCCCATACTGTCGCGGCGCCACGCCATAATAATATCCACTTCGCGGGTATACTCGGCGCTCACCACGCGTAAACGACCTTCGGCAATATCCTGCTCCACCATCGGATAGGGCATAGTCGCCACACCTAAACCGGCCAGCAGCGCGCGGCGTTTATCATCCATGCTGCTTACCGTCAGGCGCTGCTGCTTATCCAGCAACTGTACCGTCAGCACCGGGCGCTCGCGCGCGGTATCCGCCACCGCGATGCCGCGATACTTCACGCGTGTCACTTCTGACAACGGCTCAGCTTCCTGATGAATTGGATGGTCCGGGCTGGCAACATAGACGCTCATAATGCTGTACAGCTTGCGGGTGTTGATTTCGGTTGAAGCGCGGAAGTGCATATCTGGCGCAATCACGATATCGGCACGACCCTGTTCCAGCCGCTCCCAGGCACCGGCTAACACTTCCGTGATCAGCGAAATCTGCGTATTGGCTTTTTCTGACAGCTTCTCAACCAGCGGGAACAAACGCTCGGTAGGAACCAGCGCCTCGGCAACAATGGTGAGATGCGTTTCCCAACCGCGCGCCAGCGCTTCGGCATCGGTGGTGAGTTTATCGGCGGCTTCCAGCAGCACGCGGCCACGTTCCAGTAGCATACGGCCCACGTTGGTGAACTTGGTGCGGTGACCGGAGCGGTCAAACAGCACCACATCCAGCTCCTCTTCCAGCTTCTGCATGGTGTAACTCAGCGCGGAAGGGACGCGACCCAGTTCATCGGCCGCGGCGGCAAAGCTGCCACGACGGTCAATAGCATCCATCACACGTAAAGCTTCAAGGGTTAACGCGCGGTCTTTTGCCATGCCGATTCTCTGTCAGTAAATTTGAACATGCCAGGCAGATTAACTGGCTTACAATCCGGCGTCCAGACTTTTACCATGATCCCATCAAGCCTGCGGTCGAATCTCACCGCAGCGCGTCGGAGGATTATCATGATGACAACCCGCTGCGCGTCCGCATGTGGCCAGGCCGATTTCGGTTGGTTGCAGGCGCGCTACAGCTTCTCATTTGGCCACTATTTCGATCCAAAATTAATGGGCTACGCGTCACTGCGCGTGCTCAACCAGGAAATTCTGGCACCGGGCGCTGCATTCCAGCCGCGCAGCTATCCGCAAGTCGATGTGCTGAATCTGGTGCTGCAAGGTGAAGCCGAGTATCGCGACAGCGAAGGCAATCATCTGGTGGCGCGTGAAGGCGAGGCGATGCTTCTCTCTGCGCGTCAGGGCGTGAATTATAGCGAAATCAACATCAGCAAAGATCGCCCATTAACCCGTATGCAGCTGTGGCTGGCCGCCTGTCCGGAACGTGAAAACCCGCTGCTGCAGAAGCGCGATTTGCCGCAGCAAACCAGCGTGCTGATCGCCTCGCCCGATGGCGCGCAGGGCAGCTTGCAGCTGCGCCAGCAGGTTTGGGTGCATCAGGTGACGTTAGCGCCGGGCGAGCAGTACACGGTGAAATTGCACGGGCCGCGCGCTTATCTGCAATCGATCCATGGTTCTTTGGATGTGCAGGCCAGCAGCGCCAAACAGCAACCGCTGAGCTGCGGCGACGGCGCGTTCCTCAGCGATGAGAATCAGATTAGCCTGCAGGCCAGAACGCCGCTGCGCGCGCTAGTGATTGACCTTCCCGCCTAACCCTCACGCACAAAAAAGGGCGACCTAAGTCGCCCTGATACGTTGCGGTAACGCTTACTTGAGAATGGTGAAGGCCGTTGTCACGTGCTTCACGCCGCTCACACGGCTGGCAACATCGGCCGCCGCTTTCGCTTCTTCTGCAGTGACCAGGCCCAGCAAGAATACTTCACCGTTTTCGGTGGTCACTTTGACGTTCGAAGATTTCACCTGATCGCTGCCCAGCAGCTGCGAGCGGATTTTGGTGGTGATCCAGGTATCGGATGACGAAGTGCCGAGGCTGACTTTCTGCCCGCTACGGATTTCGTTATACACCTCGGTGGCACCGTCAACGCCCATGGCGATCTGTTTGGCACGGCTCGCCAGATCTGGGGTTGGCGACTGGCCGGTCAGCAGCACTTTGCCCTGATAGGCGGTGACCACTACGCGCGCCTGGTTTTTGATTTGTTCATCTTTTGCCAGTGCGTTCGAGACGCGCAGTTCCAGCGTGCCGTCATCGACCTGCGTGCCCACGGTGCGCGGGTCAGTGGCGGTTTTGGTGGCGACGGCAGCGCCGCCGGCAACCACGGCAACACAGCCTTGCAGCAGCATGGCGGTTAAGAGAATGGCGACAGCGTTCAATGCTTTCATTTGAGCTCCTTCAGTCATTCCTGGTGTGGGAATAAAGTATTATCAATCAAATCGCACAGGCAGTTCAGCGTCAGCATATGCATTTCCTGAATGCGTGCACTACGATGTGATGGAATGCGAATTTCCACATCATGCGGACCGAGCAGGCCCGCCAGCTCACCGCCGTCGTGGCCGGTTAACGCAACGATGGTCATATCGCGGGTAACCGCAGCTTCAACCGCTTTGACGATATCGCGGGTGTTGCCACGGGTGGAAATGGCCAGCAGCACATCACCAGCCTGACCAAGCGCTCGAACCTGCTTGGCGTAAATTTCATCGTGCAGACGATCGTTACCAATCGCCGTCAGCATCACATTATCAGCGCTCAGTGCCAGCGCAGGCAGGCTAGGGCGCTCCGTCTCGAAACGGTTAATCATGCTGGCGGCAAAATGCTGGGCATTCGCTGACGACGCACCGTTACCGCAGCTAAGGATTTTGTTACCGTTCAGCAGCGACTGCACCAGCGTCATCGCGGCGCGGGAAATCGCATCGGGCAGCGCTTCGGCCGCGGCGATTTGGGTCTGAATACTCTCGGTAAAACACGCTTTAATTCTGTCCTGCACAAGACCACCTGGTTCTATCCATCGGCATTAAAGGCATCGGGCAGCCACTCCAGCTCACGCCCGGTAATGGCAATGATGTCAAAACGGCAATTCACCGTATCAAAACTGCCGCCACGCGCCAGCAACCAGAGTGCGGCGGCACGCAGCAGCTTTTGTTGTTTCTGGCGCGTTACGCTGGCGGCGGCACCGCCGTAGCGCGCATCGCGTCGATAGCGTACTTCAACAAATACCCAGCAATCGGCGTCGCGCATAATCAGGTCAATTTCCCCGCTGCGACAGCGTACATTGCTGGCGAACCACTGCAGCCCGGCGCGCTCCAGATAGCGACGCGCCAGTTGTTCCTGCTCAGCGCCAATGCGCTGGCGGTTTACTGCACCGGAACGATCTGTCCCTGACGATACTGGTTCCATGCCAACTTCCTGTTGATCACGCAATCCGTGTCGGCGTTCAGCTTGCCGGTGTTGCCATCAATGGCAAAACCTGGCACCTGACGCATCTGGTTAAAGTGATTCGCCAGCGTCCAGGCATCAATGCCCATCGCGTAAAGGCGAACCAGCGAATAATCGTTGTTAAACGACTTCGCCGCCTGCTGCATCAGGCCCGGATTACTACCGGACAACAGCGGGATATCACTGAACTGCAGGCCATCCATCTCCAGACGGAAGTCCGGACCTGCGCCCGCCTGCGCACTGCGTGAACTGGCATACAGCGCGGTGTTGTTGCGGCTGCTGGTACGCATCGCAATCATCGGCTTGATTAGCTGCAGCTCATCCTGGCTGGCAACAATGTACACCGCATCCACGCTACCGCTGCTGGCATCGGCCGCTGGTGCCGGTGCGCTGGTTTGCGGCGCAGGAATAGTCAGGCCAGCAATCGCCACGCCCTGCGATTGTGCAGGCTCAACGTTAAGCGGCGTGCCGCTTAACGCGATACCCGCACCGCTGTTGATGCCTTGCTTCAGTTCGCCGACGCCGCCAAAACGCTGCTGCAGTACGGTTGATCCACCCAGCGTTTGCCACTCTTGCGCGAACGCTTTGCTAATACGGTCGCCATAACTGCTGCGCGGCACCAGCAACAACGGCTGGCGTTTGCCTTGCTCGTAGATATGGTGCGCGGCATCGCGCGCTTCGTCTTCAGGAGAAAGCGCAAAGTAACAAATATTCGGATGGTTCTGGATCTGTTCGGGTTCATTCAGCGCCAACACGTTAAGCGGAGTGTTGCTATTGGCGACGGTTTCAACGTCATTTTTTAGCAGCGGGCCGACCACCAGCGTGGCGCCATCTTGCTGAGCCTGCTGCATCACCTGCGCAATCGGCTGGCTGCTGGTGTCATACACTTTCACCTGCGCATTGCTGTTGCCCTGCGCCACGGCCGGTTGTGCGGCTGGCTGTGGCTGCTCGGTTTGCGGTGGTGTGTTACCGGCAACGGCGGGGCTGACAACGCTATTGGTGTCGGCTGGCGGCTGTGTGCTGGCATCGGCTACAGCAGGCGCTGGCGCGGCTTGCGGTGCCGGCGCGTTGAGCACGCCATTGCGCGCATCGTTGAAGCCTTTCTGAATCGCGTTAGCAAATACCTGCGCCTGGCCGTTGAGCGGCAGCAGCAGCGCGATGGTGTTGGTCGACGCTTTAGTGAAGTTCTGCACCTGGCTGAGCTGGGTTGGCAGCGTCTTCGCGCCTGGATTCTGCGGATAACGCGTCTGCCAGTCCTGAATCGCCGCTTTCAGCATTTGTGGATCCTGGCTGTTTGCGCGCCAGGTATTGAGCAAATCGAGCCAGCCTTGCAGCGTATTTTCGTCAGCATTGATCACCAGACTGTTGACTTGATCCTTGGTCATCTGCGTTAACGCTTGCCAGGTTGCATCGATATTGCTCTGGTGATCGGCACCTTTCAGCAGCGGTTCCTGTGCAATATAAGCACGCAGCAGTGCGAGTGAAGGGCGATTCTGAGCCGCTGCGATTTGCAGCGCGTAGTAGCGCACCTGCTGATCCTGCGACAGATCGCCAGTTTTGACCTGAGTAAGCTGTTGTTGCGCACCGCTGTAATTCTGCTGACCAACCTGCATCTGCGCGCGCAGCAGCAGCAGTTCTTGCTGTTGCACATCGCTTAACTGCTGCGGCAGCTGATTGAGCTGATTCGCTGCCTGCGGATACTTTCCTTCCTTCAACAGGGCACGGATGGCAAGTAATTGCCAGTCGGTCTTGCTATCATCGCTGCTTTGCTGCACCTGTTGCAGATAATAGTCAGACCGGCCAGTCGCAGGACCCTGAATATTGACGTTAGAGGTTTGTTGCGGTCCCTGACCACTACAGGCGGCTAAAATCAGCCCAGCGAGAAGAACAGGTACTAAGCGTCCTGCTTTATGACGTACGACTTTTGAAGGAAGCATACTGTATCCAGTGATGTTTTTTTCAAGATGCTCAATATTAAATCGGCAATTCGGATGAAACAATGAAACAACTCGATCGGGCAGAGATTTCTGCCAGCACGCTCTATATCGTTCCTACCCCGATCGGTAACCTGGGTGATATCACTCAACGAGCGTTGACGGTGCTCTCAAGCGTCGATCTAGTCGCAGCGGAAGATACACGTCATACCGGGCTGTTGCTACAACATTTCGCCATCAATGCGCGACTCTTCGCACTTCACGACCACAACGAACAGCAGAAAGCTGAGGTGCTGTTAGCCAAGCTACAAGAGGGCCAGAGCATCGCGCTGGTCTCCGATGCCGGCACGCCATTAATCAACGATCCCGGCTACCATTTGGTACGTCGCTGCCGGGAAGCTGGCGTGCGCGTGGTGCCGTTGCCAGGCGCCTGCGCGGCGATTACAGCATTAAGTGCCGCGGGGTTACCGTCCGATCGTTTCTGTTACGAAGGGTTTCTACCGGCCAAAAGCAAAGGACGTTGCGATGTGCTGCGCGCGCTGGGTGAAGAGCCGCGTACGCTGATTTTCTATGAATCAACCCATCGCCTGATCGATAGCCTGCAAGATATGGTCAGCGTGTGGGGCGGCGAGCGCTATGTGGTGCTGGCGCGTGAGATCACCAAAACGTGGGAATCTATTCAAGGCGCACCGGTCGGCGAATTGCTGGCTTGGGTGCTGGAAGATGAAAATCGCCGCAAAGGTGAGATGGTGCTGATTGTTGAAGGCCATAAAGCTGATGAAGAAGCGCTGCCGGCTGAGGCACTGCGTACTTTGGCATTGCTGCAAAAAGAGCTGCCATTGAAGAAAGCGGCCGCGCTGACGGCGGAAATTCATGGTGTGAAGAAGAACGCACTCTATAAGTACGCGCTGGAGCAGCAAGAGGCGTGACAAACGCTGGCAGATCGCCTATTATCCCGCGCCGAAGCTGACTAGACAGTCGCCGCTTTGTCGTCGTCCTCTTTCGGGGGGAGACGGGCAAAGGGGAGGAAAGTCCGGGCTCCATAGGGCAGGGTGCCAGGTAACGCCTGGGGGGCGCAAGCCTACGACCAGTGCAACAGAGAGCAAACCGCCGATGGCCCAGTAATGGGATCAGGTAAGGGTGAAAGGGTGCGGTAAGAGCGCACCGCGCGGCTGGCAACAGTTCGTGGCACGGTAAACTCCACCCGGAGCAAGGCCAAATAGGGGTTCACAAGGTACGGCCCGTACTGAACCCGGGTAGGCTGCTTGAGCCAGTGAGCGATTGCTGGCCTAGATGAATGACTGTCCACGACAGAACCCGGCTTATCGGTCAGTTTCGACTTTTTTAAACACAAAACCCGCTTCGGCGGGTTTTGTGTTTTCTGGGGCTAGGATGAGGGCATCAACCCGCACATAATTAATTAAACTCTCCCACGTAAAGAAATGAAAATCCCTGAAAACATTATTGCCGCTATGCCAGAATAAGCGCGTGTTTAACTACTGAGGACAAATTTAATCCACACTGACGAGAAGCAACAACGTGGATAAGTTGTAATTTTATGGACAAAATGTTCGCGCTAAATAAGGCTTCACTCTCTTCCTTCCTTTCTGTATCAAACTGCTCAATCTGCGATCAGCACTGGCGCTTCGCGCTTTAGTTCCGTTCTCTCCTATTCTGACTTTTTAATTTAACTTTGCTAACACGCTAATTTTCGCGTGGGTGGCGTTTATTTCTCGTTCAGGAGAGAAATCATGCTGTATTGGATTTTATTGGCGCTGGCGATCGCTGCGGAAATTATTGGTACCGTCTCAATGAAATGGGCCAGCGTAAACGGTGGCAACGCCGGCTATATTTTTATGCTGGTGATGATCGCGCTGTCTTATATTTGTTTATCCTTCGCCATCAAGCGGATTGCCCTTGGCGTGGCGTATGCCATGTGGGAAGGCATTGGCATTCTGTTTATTACGCTGTTTAGCGTGCTGCTGTTCGATGAAGCCTTATCCGCCGTTAAAGTCGCCGGCCTGCTGACGCTGATCCTCGGTATTGTGCTAATCAAATCAGGCACGTTGAGTCGCAAGGAGCTGCGCCATGGCAACGTTTAACTGGCTACATATCGCGTGGCTGGCGCTGGCCATTGGCCTGGAGATTGTCGCCAATATCTTCCTGAAATATTCCAACGGTTTCCGCCGTCCGCTATTTGGTGTGTTATCGCTGGCGGCGGTGCTGGCAGCGTTCAGCGCGCTGGCGCAGGCGGTGAAAGGGATTGATTTGACGGTAGCCTACGCATTGTGGGGCGGGCTGGGATTGGTCGCCACCGTGGCAGCAGGCTGGATTCTGTTTGGCCAGCGTCTTAGTCGGGTTGGCTGGCTGGGCGTGGGATTGTTGTTGCTCGGTATGGTGCTGATTAAGTTTGCCTAAAGTTCTCTCTCCCATTTGGGAGAGAGTTAGTAAGGCATCAACCTCGCCCGTGTGGCTCATCCCAGTCAAAGGCTGGGCCCAGCGAAATCACGCCGCTTGGGTTGATGGTTTTGTGGCTGCAATAGTAGTGATGGCGGATGTGCGGCAAATTCACCGTGTCGGCGATGCCCGGCATTTGATAGATGTCGCGCAGGAAGCCGCTCAGATTACGGTAATCACTGATGCGGTGGCGATCGCACTTAAAGTGGGTGACGTAGACCGGATCGAAGCGCACCAGCGTGGTCCACAAGCGCAAATCCGCTTCGGTCAGTTGGTCGCCGGTAAGATAGCGGTGTTGACCGAGAATCTGTTCGAGACGCGCTAATGAATGGAACAGCGCCGTCACCGATTCATCGTAAGCCGCTTGCGAAGTGGCGAAACCGCTTTTATACACACCATTGTTAACCGTGTCGTACACCCAGCTGTTTACTTCATCAATCTTGTCGCGCAGCACGGCCGGATAATAGTCACCCGCACGGGCACCTTGCGCATCGAACGCGCTGTTGAGCATGCGCATGATGTCGGCGGATTCATTGCTGACGATGGTTTGCTGGGTTTTATCCCACAGCACCGGCACGGTCACGCGGCCGGAATAGTGCGCATCGGCATGCAGATAGATCTGATAAAGAAACTCTTTTTGATACAGCGCGTCGCCGGTGGCGTCAGGGAAGCTGGCGTCAAAGGTCCAGCCGTTTTCCAGCATCAGCGGATGCACCACCGAAACCGAAATCATCTCTTCCAGTCCCTTGAGCTTAAGCATTAATAGCGTGCGATGCGCCCACGGGCAGGCAAGCGAGACGTAAAGATGATAGCGACCACGCTCAGCAGCGAAGCCCGCTTTGCCGGTTGGACCGGCGCTGCCATCGGCGGTAACCCAATTACGCCAGACGGCTTCTGTGCGTTTGAAGCGGCCACCGGTTGACTTCGTATCGTACCAGGTGTCGTGCCAGACACCGTCAATCAGCTGTCCCATAAGCCCTCCATAATAAAAAGGGGCGAGGAAAATCCCCGCCCCTCTGATTCAGTATATGTGTTCTCTAACGCTTATGCTGCTTAACGTGCGGTCGCTGGCTGAACGCGCTGACGAATCAGACGGTCGATGCTGTAAGCGCCTGGACCAACCAGACCCAATACCAGGAAACCACCGGCGATGGAGAGGTTTTTCATGAACATCAGCTGGTTAACACCTTCCGCGAAGTTGCTGTGGAACAGGAACGCGGTCAGCAGGGTAAAGCCAGCGGTGAACAGTGCGGTAAAGCGCGTAAGGAAACCGAACAGAATCGCCAGACCGCCGCCGAACTCCAGCAGAATAACCAGCGGCAGCAGGAAGCCTGGGACGCCCATCGCCTGCATGTATTGTGCGGTACCGGCGTAGCCAGTGATTTTGCCCCAGCCTGCGGTGATAAACAGAATGGTCATTAATACGCGTGCTACCAGCAGGCCTGAGTCTTCGAATTTTTTCATCATCTACTCCAACAAGGTTTTTGTTGCAGGTTGTTGGCCTGCGGGTTTTGAATCCCCTTGAACCGGTTGTTTCAGTTCAGTGGGCTGATGGAGGGAGATGATAATCGCAGGTTGAAAGAGTTGTAAGCGAGATAAACTGTCAATGTTATTCAGTAAATTTGAGGAGAGCGAAACCGAATCGACTAGATCCGGTTTTAGAGAGAGGAATTAGCGGGTATTCAAGGTTGATTTGATCATGCGCCAGGTGCTCCAGACGCCGAAACCACGCTTGGCCCAGCGCAGCAGACGATTGGGGCTGCGAATCGACCAAATGGCCAATGCGCTGCTGCCAATCGCCAGATAACGACGCATGCCGATGATGGTTAACCAACCGCGATCGTACTGCGCGGTGCTGGTCAGCCAATCGCGGCTGTCGGCGCTGAGATCAAGCCGCTGCTGCTGCACCTGATTGAGCAGTTCGTGAATGCGTGCTTCACGTTCGCGGCGGCTCATGAGCGATGCTCCTCCAGCAGTTTGCGATCGGTATCCAGCTCTTTACGCGTATGGCGCAGTAACGTTGACTGACGCGATTTGTACAACGTCCACAAACCGAAGATCAGCGCCAGCGCAAACAGTACCGCAGTGGTAATCGCAATCGCCATCAGACGATATTGTGCATCCACCGCCCAGATGATCAGCACCATCAGGCTCATAAGACCGAAAGCGGTAAACAGCATGGTAAGGCCAACCATCATCAGCATCTGAATCAGGTTTGCCTTTTCCTCTTCCAGTTCCACAATCGCCAGTCGGACACGCGTCTCAACCATGCTGACCAGCGTGGTAACTATCCGTTGACCGATGTTAAAGACCCCTTTGCCGGGGCCGTGGCTTTGCTGACTATCACTCATCATTAACGCCGTGAGATTAAAATGCCGATGAGAATACCTACCGCTGCACCAATACCCACGCCGTGCCACGGATTATCACGCACGTATTCGTCCGCTTTCTCCGCCGCTTCACGCGTTGTTTGTGCAATACGTTCGCCGGAATCGCCGAGACGTTCACGGGAGCTTTCAATAGCGCCGCGCGCTTTATGACGCAGCTTATCCAGCTCACCTTTGGATTTATCTGCTGAGCTGCTCAGCACTTCTTCCAGGGTATCAGCCAGATTTTTCAATTCAGCGCGCAGATGTTCAGATGTTGATTCTTTAGCCATGGAAATCTCCTTTTACAGCATTTAGTTAAGTCCGATTAATAAGGTTCAGCTTCAAGCTTTTTCAGTTCGTGCTGCGCCTCTTCCAGCTTACGTTCGCGCTTCTCAATTTTGTCCTTGTCGCCATCCTGACGCTCTTCTTTCAGCTCACGCTCACGTTCGGCGATTTTGTGCTTCTGCTCAGCGATACGTTCACTGTGTGCGGATTTCAGCTTCTCATCGGTGCAGCCTGCGCGAACTTCGGTCAACGCGCGCTCCAGCCCGGTGACGCGGCGCTGGTTGTCGTGCTGTTTCGCCATATCGATCTCGCGCTGAATATCCTGCTCTTTTTGTTGGCAGAGCGATTCAGCCGCCAGCAGCGAACCCGAGAGTGAAAAAAGAATAGCACCTAGCAGTAATTGATGTTTCATCAGGTTGTGACCTTCCATTGTTGATGACCTGCCTGAGAGCAGACAAGAGAGGCTTCCCAGCATGTCTTAGGCTTACGCTACCTCTAAGGATAGACAGCAGACGAAAAAATTCAAAGAAGACGCGGGGATAGCGAGGATTAGCTCACCGCCTGGCTTAACGTCAGGCGGTGAAATTTAGCTGTAAGTGGGGCGATTAGCGTCGGGATATTGCTGCGAAGCCTGCGGGCCAGCGGCAACGACAAAGCCTTGTGGCAACAGGCGCTTCAACACTTTCTGCGCCGCGAGGCTCTGCTCTTCATTCTCAAAATGAATCACCAGCGCATCGCCTGAAGGCGTAATACTTTTGATACGCACGCCCTGTGCGGAAAGTTGCTGATAGAGATAAAAACCATCGGGCAGATTGGTGCCGCTGTTGGCGACACGAATTTGCACCACGGTTTCATGCTGCATCAGAGTCGGAACGAAGCAAATCGCCAGTAGCGCCAACGCGCCACCCAGCGCCCAAGGCAGTAAACGCCTTGGGAATCCACGGAGTTTGATCATGACTGTGAATTCCCGTTACGCGTCGACTGACGTTTGCGCCAAATCACCACTAAAGAACCGACCAGGCCAATCACCAGCAGCACCAACGGCAGCAGCATCAGGCACAACATCAGCTCATCTTCGTAACGACGAAAAATCGGGGTTTTGCCCAGCGCGAAGCCCAGCACGGTAAGGATCAGCACCCACAGGAAGCCACTTACCCAGTTGAAGAACTGAAAGCGCGCATTACTCAGGCCAGAAAGCCCGGCGATGGTCGGGAGCAAGGTGCGGACGAAGGCAATAAAGCGACCCACCAGCAACGCAGACAGGCCATGGCGATGGAACAGTCGGTGGGCGCGTTGATGATATTGCGCAGGCAGGTGCGATAACCATTTTTGCACGGTAGGCGTATTACCAAGCCAGCGGCCCTGAATGTAGCTTACCCAGCAGCCAAGGCTGGCGCCGGTGGTCAGAATCAGCAGTGTCAGCGGGAAACCCATGGTGCCTTTAGCAATCAGCACACCCACCAGAATCAGTAAACTATCGCCGGGCAAAAACGCGGCGGGCAGCAGTCCATTTTCCAGAAACAGAATCATGAACAGCACGCCATAAATGGCCCAAACCAGCGTCGGGTCGGAGAGCATTTCGTAATCCTGCTGCCATAAGGCATGCAGCAATGCTTGCAAAATATCCATCAATCATTCCTGAACATCATTGTTAAACGTGCCCGTGAGGGGCTTAGGCGCAGACTGGCGTTGGTTATACATTTTAGATAAGCAGCCTGAGCAGGAGTTTCCGGATCCTTCCAGAATTGATTGTTAAATCAGCGACTTTATAAAAGCCCTGTCGCAAAGGGTAATAAAAGGGCGATAACTGTAACAAAAATAACGTTATCCAGACAGGGGAAAGTGCCTGCCGCACAGGAGTTTTACCTTTAGACGCAGGTGGTCCAAAGGAGCTTTACATGAGCTGACACTATTGCAGACTAACTGACTTTTTCGGCAACAAAACGGCTGAAAAATAAGCAGGATCAGCGTGGGTTTTCGCTACCTTCAGGCAGGATGACCGGATTTTCAGCAAACATGTAACGGTCGACGTTAAATTCAAAATCGTCGGTGGTGGCGTTAAACAGCATCTGCTTAGTATTTTCCAGATGTTGCCACATTGCCAGCTTACTGGCGGCGGGATCTTTGCGGATCAGGGCTTTGAGGATCTGGTCGTGATCGTCACACCAGCTGGTGATATTTTTGGCATCAATGTGTTCGTGCAGCTTCAGCCAGTAAGGATTGTGCAGACGATGTAGCCACATCTTCTCGACAATAGCCGCTAAGGCGCTGTTCTGCGTCGATTGTGCGATGCGCACGTGAAACTCCATATCCCACGCAGAATCGCGCGAATGATCTTCCTGACGCGCTTTCTCCTGAATCGCCATCAATGCCACGATGTCCTGACGCGTTACCTGCGTGGCGGCAAATTCAGCCACGTTGCTTTCAATCAGCTGGCGCGCTTGCAGTAACTCGAAGGGACCGAAATTGGCAAACTCAAGTTGGCTGGACGTCACCACGCGGTTCTGCTGCTGGCTGCTGATCACGTGAATGCCGGAACCTTTCCGCACCTCCACGTAACCTTCCACTTCCAGCATGATGATCGCTTCACGCACCACGGTACGGCTCACCTGCATCTCTTCCGCAATAAGACGTTCGGCAGGCAGCTTGTCGCCAACCCGGTAATCGGCGGCTTCAATGCGGCGTTTGAGTTCACTGGCGAGCTGTTGATAGAGGCGTCGTGATTCGGTCAGGTCCATTGCGCGGTCCGCTGTGGGAGAAAGTTGAGTTGTTATACCACTTCAGCCGCACAGAGGAAATGGGCTGGCGGATGCCAGCCCGATGAGGTTAGGTGCGTACCGCAGCGGACTGCACTGAGGGTTGATCGTCGAGTTCAGAAACCGGCTGGTTTTTCAGGACCGTCCAGATAACCACCGCGCCTAACAGATCAAACACCGCCAGCGCCGCGAACAGCGGGCTGAAGCCCAGCGTATCGGCCAGCGCCCCGACCACCAACGCAAACATGGTGCTCGCCGTCCAGGCCGCCATGCCGGTTAAGCCATTGGCGGTAGCCACTTCGTTACGGCCAAACACATCCGAAGAGAGCGTGATCAGCGCACCAGAAAGCGCCTGATGGGCAAAACCGCCGACGCACAGCAGTCCAATCGCGACATACGGACTGGTGAACAAACCGATGGTGCCTGGCGCAATCATCAACACTGCGCCCATGGTGACCACCAGTTTGCGCGAGACGATAAGATTGACGCCAAACCAGCGCTGG
Source organism: Enterobacter sp. Sphag1F (assembly GCF_014193275.1). Taxonomy (NCBI): domain Bacteria; kingdom Pseudomonadati; phylum Pseudomonadota; class Gammaproteobacteria; order Enterobacterales; family Enterobacteriaceae; genus Enterobacter; species Enterobacter sp. Sphag1F. The sequence goes on from NZ_JACHZD010000004.1 coordinate 113,845, forward strand.
AACAGCGGCGGCAAGTAACCACCGACAATGCATCCGAGGTCGGCGAACAGCATCGGCATCCAGGCAAACATGGCGATCTCTTTCAGGTTGAAGCCGTACACTTTGAACATAAACAACGGAATCCAAGCGTTGAAGGTTCCCCACGCCGGTTCGGCGAGGAAACGCGGCAGCGCAATGCCCCAGAACTGACGATTGCGCAGGATCTGGCGCGCCGACATCTTCTTGTTATTACCGGTTTGATGCTGCAATTCCTGGCCGGCAATAATGTAGTGACGCTCCTCATCGCTCAGCTTGGTTTGCTGTTTGGGATGTTTGTAAAACACCAGCCAGCAGATGGCCCACACCATGCTCAGCACGCCGGTAATAATGAACGCCATTTGCCAGCTGTGCGCCATAATCGCCCACACCACTAGCGGCGGTGCCAGCATCGCGCCAATCGACGATCCCACGTTGAAATAGCCCACCGCCACCGAACGCTCTTTGGCGGGGAACCATTCGCTACTGGCTTTCAGGCCTGCCGGAATCATCGCCGCTTCGGCGGCGCCAACCGCACCGCGCGCCAGCGCAAAGCCGCCCCAGCTGCCCGCCATTGCGGTTGCGGCACAGAAGATCGCCCACAGCACGGCAAACACCGCATAACCGATTTTGGTGCCGAGCATGTCCAGCACATAACCGGCCACCGGCTGCATGATGGTGTAGCACGCCGAGTAGGCGGCGACGATATAGGAATATTGTTGCGTGGTGATACCCAACTGCGTTTCCAGCGTGGGCGCCGCAACGGCAATGGTATTGCGCGTCAGGTAGCCGAGCACCGTGCCCAGCGTCACCAGCCCAATCATGTACCAGCGTAGCCCTTTGATCTTACGCATTATTAACCTCGTCCAGTCTGTCGTTGCGGTTTTACCGCTGTAGTTATCTGGAGCGGGAAGATGTGAACAGCGCTGCTCACTCCCGCAGTTCCTTGCCTGTGCCATTAATCCCGTTAGCAACGGAGCGAGAGGTTAACTTGTTATACAGCTTCAAAAGTTGAATGCCATCACATAAACCTTGCGGCGCGTGTGTGTTAGAGCGAAAGATCGTTAAAACAGCCATTTAACGCAACATCCACAACAGAATCGTCCATATATCCACAGTGAAACTGTCATTATTGTGAGTCGGATCGCAAACAATTTTGCCGTTCGTCTAAATTGGTATGATAACTTTTAGTTAAAAGCCATCTGGCTACAAAATGAGGAAGCAGGTATGTCGCGTTTTATGAGTGAGGATTTTCTACTCGACACCGAGTTCGCCCGTCGTCTGTACCATGACTACGCCAAAGACCAGCCGATTTTCGACTATCACTGTCACTTACCGCCGCAGCAGATTGCCGATAACTACCGCTTCACCAATCTCTATGACATCTGGCTCAAAGGCGATCATTACAAATGGCGTGCGATGCGCGCTAATGGCGTGCCGGAAGCGTTGTGTACCGGCGATGCCAGCGACCGTGAGAAATTTAATGCCTGGGCGCGCACCGTGCCGCATACCATCGGCAATCCGCTCTATCACTGGACGCATCTCGAATTGCGTCGACCTTTTGGCATCACCGATGTGCTGTTGAACGAACAGAGCGCGGAACGTATCTGGCAGCAGTGCAATGAATTGCTGGCGCAGGATGCATTCAGCGCGCGCGGCATCATGCAGCAGATGAAGGTGAAAATGGTCGGCACTACCGACGATCCGCTCGATGACTTACAGCATCACCGCAAGCTGGCGCAGGACAACAGTTTCGACGTCAAAGTGCTGCCGAGCTGGCGTCCGGACAAAGCCTTCAATATTGAGCTGGAGAGCTTCGTGCCATGGATTCAGCGCTTAGAGCAGGTGGCGGATGTCAGCGTGCTGCGCTTTGACGATCTGCGCCGCGCCTTAAGCCAGCGGCTCGATCACTTCGCCGCGCATGGCTGCAAAATCTCCGATCACGCGCTGGATGTGGTGCTGTTTGCGGAAGCGGATGAAGCCACGCTGGACGGCATTCTGGCGCGTCGACTGCAAGGCGCAGCGCCTTCCGCTGAAGAGACAGCCCAATTCAAAACTGCCGTACTGGTGTGGCTCGGCAGCGAATACGCGCGCCGTGGCTGGGCGCAGCAGTATCACATTGGCGCGCTACGCAACGCCAATCGCCGCCAGTTCGATATCCTCGGCCCGGATGTTGGTTTCGATTCGATTAATGATGCGCCGCTGGCGATACCGCTGGCGCGCCTGCTGGATGCGCAAAACCGCAATAACGCGCTGCCTAAAACCATCCTTTACTGCCTCAACCCGCGCGATAACGAAGTGCTGGCGACTATGGCGGGCAATTTCCAGGGTGAAGGCGAACCGGGCAAGATGCAATTTGGTTCGGCGTGGTGGTTCAACGATCAATTGGATGGCATGCAGCGGCAGATGACACAGCTGGCGCAAATCGGCCTGCTGAGCCGCTTTGTCGGCATGCTGACTGATAGCCGCAGCTTCCTCTCCTACACGCGCCACGAATATTTCCGTCGTCTGTTGTGCCAGATGATCGGCAATTGGGTGGAGCGGGGCGAAGCGCCTGCCGACGAAGCGTTGTTGGGGCAGATGGTACAGAACATCAGTTTCAACAATGCGCGCGATTACTTCGGCATTGAGCTGGGAGCCTGATGATGCAGCGACTCAATCGTCACGACTTTCCCGGCGCGCACTATAGCGAACGGGTTATCCAGTTTGGTGAAGGCAATTTCCTGCGCGCTTTTATCGACTGGCAGCTCGACTGGCTTAATCAACATCAAGACACCGATGCGGGCGTGGTGGTGGTGCGGCCGCGCAATCGCGTGGTGGAAGAGACGCTTAATCAGCAAGATGGCTTGTACACCACGCTGATTCGCGGGCTAAATACGGCGGGCGAGCAGGTGAGTGAAGCCCGCCTGATCCGCAGCGTGAATCGTGAAATCCAGCCGTATCAACAGTTTGACGAATTTCTCGCGCTGGCACGCGCGCCACAGATGCGTTTTGTTTTCTCCAATACCACGGAAGCGGGCATTGCCTTCGCAGAGCAGGATCGGCTGGACGATACGCCCGCCTCGTCCTTCCCCGGCAAGCTGACGCAGCTGCTGTGGGCGCGCTTCAACCATTTTGCCGGCGCCAGTGATAAAGGCTGGCTGGTGGTGCCCTGTGAACTGATCGATTACAACGGCGACACGCTGCGTGAGCTGGTGCTGCGCTACAGCCAGCATTGGCAGCTGCCGCCGGAGTTTGCCCGCTGGGTACAGGATCACTGCGCGTTCTACAACACGCTGGTGGACCGCATTGTCACCGGATATCCGGCGGATAGCGCGGCGATCGAAGCTTCATTGGGCTATGAAGATCGCTATCTGGTGGCGGGCGAAGTCTATTACCAGTTTGTGATTCAGGGGCCGGACGCATTGGCGCAGGAACTCCAGCTGCACGCGCTGGCACCGGAAGTGAAGCTGGTGGACGACATCACGCCGTACAAAGCGCAAAAGGTGGCGATCCTCAACGGCGCACACACCGCGCTGGTGCCGGTGGCGTTTCAGGCCGGGCTGGAGAGCGTGGGAGAAGCGATGGATGACGCGCAGATGGCCGGTTTTGTCGATGCGCTGCTGCGTGACGAGGTGATCCCAACATTGGATCTGCCACGCGATGAGCTGCGCGCCTTTGCCGACGCGGTGCAGCGTCGCTTCCGTAATCCCTTTATTCGCCATGCGTTACTCTCCATCGCCCTCAACGGCATGACTAAATTCCGCACCCGTTTGCTGCCGCAACTGCTGATGTCGCAGCAGCAAAACGGTCAATGGCCTGTGCGCCTGACTTTCGCCTTTGCCGCGCTGCTGGCCTTTTATCGCGGTGCAGAGGGCGAGCGTCACTGGCCGCTGCAGGACGACGAACACTGGCTGCAGCGTTTTGCTGAGCTGTGGCCAGCGGTAAATAACGATAAACAGACTCCGGAACAGTTGGTACGCGCGGTACTCAGCGATGCCAATCACTGGGGCGAAGATCTCACTCAGCGGCCCGGGTTAGTTGCCGCGGTTAGCCAACACCTGCAAAACATCATCGTCCACGGGATGCGGACGGCGTTGACACAACTGAGATAACGCTATGCAAGATGCCATTAGAATACATTCACGCGACAACGTTGCTGTGGCGTTGCGCGATTTGCCAGCCAATACCCAGGTCGAAATCAATCAACAGACGATCACCTTGCAGCAGGAGGTTGGGCGCGGGCATAAATTTGCGTTGCAGCCTTTAGCGACTGACGCGCTGGTGATCAAATACGGTTTGCCGATCGCGCACGCCACTCAGCCGATTGCGGCCGGTGAGATCATCCACTCCAGCAATGCGCGCACCAATTTGAGCGACTTGGATGAGTACGACTATCAACCCGATTTTCTCGAACTGCCGCCGCAAGCAGGCGACCGCGACGTGCAGATCTACCGCCGCGCCAGTGGTGAAGTGGGCATCCGTAATGAGTTATGGATTCTGCCCACTGTCGGCTGCGTGAATGGCATCGCACGGCAAATCCTGACGCGCTTTATGAAAGAGACCAATGACGCCGAAGGCATTGATGGCGTGCATCTGTTCAGCCATCCGTTTGGTTGTTCGCAGCTTGGACAAGATCACGAGAACACCCGCACCATGCTGCAAAATATGGTGCGCCATCCCAATGCTGGCGCGGTGCTGGTGATTGGCCTTGGCTGCGAGAACAATCAGGTCGATGTGTTCCGTGAAACGCTTGGTGGTTTCGATAGCGACCGCGTGCAGTTCATGGAGTGTCAGAAGCAGGATGATGAAGTGGAAGCGGGGCTGGAGCGCCTGCACGAACTCTATCGTGCCATGCGCGAAGATCAGCGTCAGCCGGGCAAACTCAGCGAGCTGAAGTTTGGTCTGGAGTGCGGCGGTTCGGATGGTTTCTCCGGCATCACCGCCAATCCCATGCTGGGCTGTTTCTCCGACCAGATGATTGCCAACGGCGGCACCACTGTGCTGACCGAAGTGCCGGAGATGTTCGGCGCAGAGCGTATCCTGATGAGTCGCTGCCGCAATGAAGCCACCTTTGAAAAAACTGTGGCGATGATTAACGACTTCAAGCGCTACTTTATCGATCACCAGCAGCCGATTTACGAGAATCCCTCACCCGGCAACAAAGCCGGCGGCATCACCACGCTGGAAGAGAAGTCGCTTGGCTGTACGCAGAAGGCCGGACAAAGTCAGGTGGTGGATGTGCTGAAGTACGGTGAGCGCTTGCATACGCCGGGACTCAATCTGCTAAGTGCGCCGGGAAACGATGCGGTGGCCACCAGCGCGCTGGCAGGCGCGGGATGTCACATGGTGCTGTTTACCACCGGACGCGGCACGCCGTATGGCGGTTTTGTGCCGACGGTGAAAATCGCCACCAACACGCAGCTCGCCGAGAAGAAGCCGCACTGGATCGATTTTAATGCCGGACGTTTGATTGAAGGGATGAGTATGGCGGCGATGCTGGAGGACTTCGTCGATATGATTGTGGCGATTGCCAATGGCCAACCGGCGCGCAATGAAACCAATGATTTCCGCGAGTTAGCCATCTTTAAAAGCGGAGTGACGTTGTAGAACCAGGTCGCCATGAATGGCGACCTGGAGCAATTATTCCGATTCTGACACCGTACGACGCGGCTCGCGCTCGGCTTCGGCCTGGCATACGGCGGCGGTAAACAGAATATCCGTCGAGGAGTTCAGCGCGGTCTCGGCGGAATCCTGCAGCACGCCAATAATGAAGCCCACCGCCACTACCTGCATCGCCAAATCATTCGGAATACCAAACATGTTGCAGGCTACCGGGATCAGCAGCAGCGAACCGCCGGCCACGCCGGATGCGCCACAGGCACAAAGCGACGCCACCAGACTCAACAGAATCGCGGTTGGAACATCCACCGAAATACCCAGCGTATGTACCGCAGCCAGCGTCAACACGGTGATGGTGATCGAAGCACCGGCCATGCTGATGGTGGCGCCCAGCGGGATCGACACGGAATAAGTGTCCTCATCCAGATTGAGGCGCTTCGCCAATGCCATATTCACCGGGATATTGGCCGCTGAACTGCGGGTGAAGAATGCGGTGACGCCACTTTCACGCATGCAGGTAAATACCAGAGGATAAGGGTTGCGGCGGATCTTCTGGAACACCAGCATCGGGTTAATCACCAGCGCCATAATCAGCATGCAGCCGAGCAGCAGCGTGAGCAGATTGGCGTATTCCCACAGCGCATCAAAACCGGTTGAGGCAAGGATGGAAGCTACCAGGCCAAAAATCCCCAGCGGCGCACAACGGATCACGCAGCGCACCACCCAGGTCGCGGCATTTGACGCGTCATTAAGAAACGCTTTGCTGCTTGGGCTGGCATGACGAAACGCCAGGCCCAATCCCAGCGCCCACACCAGAATGCCGATGTAGTTGGCGTTCATCAGCGCTTCAATCGGGTTCGACACCATGCTCATCAGCAAACCGTGCAGCACTTCGGCAATGCCCGACGGCGGCGTAATTTGCGTGGCACCGACGTTCATCGACAGCGTCTGAGGGAACAGATGGCTGAAGATCACTGCCACAACCGCAGCAAAGAACGTGCTGAGCAGATACAGCATGATTATCGGGCGGATATTGGTTTTCTGTCCCTGCTGATGGTTGGCGATCGAGGAGATCACCAGCACCAGAACCAGCAGCGGCGCGACGGCTTTCAGCGCACGCACGAACAGCTCGCCCAGCAAGCCAACGGCCAGTGCGGCATCACGTGAGAACCACGCCAGCGCCACGCCCGCCACCAGGCCGATCATGATTTGTTTTACCAGGCTTCCTGCGAACAGCGCGCCCAGACGTCCAATAAAGTTGTTTTGCATATCACAGTCTTTTTATATTTGCGGTCATGAGTATTGTGCGCGGTTCCACCACGCACAACGGTTTGCCCGGCGGAGTATAAGGAAAAGAGCCTATGAGGAAAGAGATAATTCTGTGCATGCGCGGCAGATCGGTTTTTTGATCTGCTGATGATGGGAAGTGTGACAGATATATAAAAGGCGAAGGTTGCCACTGGCGAAACAAAGCAGGGGCGATTAGCGCCCCTGCAGAAGATTATGGTGAGATCTTCTTCTGGTCGTTTCTGTGGTTCACCCAGGCGTTGATCAGTAGAGTACCGCCGAGAATCACGCCCACCACCGTCAGCGAGATGCCGACGGGAATGTGATAGAACTCGACGATCAGCATTTTGATACCGATAAACACCAGCACAATCGCCAGACCATATTTCAGCATCGAGAAGCGCTCTGCCACGTTAGCCAGTAGGAAGTACATGGCGCGCAGGCCGAGAATCGCGAACAGGTTTGAAGTCAGCACAATGAACGGATCGGTGGTCACCGCGAAGATGGCGGGAATACTGTCCACAGCGAAAATCACATCGCTCAGTTCAACCATGATCAGCACCAGCAGCAGCGGCGTAGCAAACAGCACGCCGTTTTTGCGGGTGAAGAACTTCTCACCGTCCAGGCTATCGGTCATACGCAGATGCTTGCGCAGCCAGCGCACTACCGGCTTGTCGCCAACCGTGCTGTCATCTTCTTCTTTCGCCAGCGCCATTTTCAGGCCGGTGAACAGCAGGAAGGCACCAAATACGTACAGAATCCAGCTGAACTGGGTAACCAAATAGCTGCCAGCGAAGATCATAATGGTACGCAGCACAATCGCGCCCAATACACCATAAATCAGCACGCGACGCTGTAGATTCGCCGGCACAGCGAAGTAGCTAAACAGCATCAGCCAGACAAAGACGTTATCAACCGCCAGCGCTTTCTCTAAAACGTAGCCGGTGAGGAAAGCGAGAGTTTGCGCGGTGGCGACTTCGCGCCCGGCGGTGCCGTCGAGATACCACCAGAAGGCAGCGCTGAACAGCAGTGAAACGGAGACCCAAATCAGCGACCAGACCGCTGCTTGTTTGAATGACATGGTTTGTGCGCCGCGTCGGCCCTGTAACAGCAGGTCGATCGCCAGCATGATGAGCACCACGACAGCAAAGCTGCCCCAAAGTAGCGGTGTGCCAACTGAGTGCATAGTCGTATCCTTTTCCAGAAATAAAAAAAGCGGCTGAAGTCAGAAGACGTCAGCCGCTTTGATCGTGCTGCAAGCAAACCTCGCCTTCCGGCAAGGTCTCACTTACAACTCAGAATGGATTCCGGGTTGCCTGACGACCGGATGCGTAGCGCATCGTAATGACGATCAGTCAGCGTAGAAGTTACTCCCCTTTGCAGCGCTCAACATACGGAGTTCGATAATCGCTTTCAAGAGGGGTCCAGAAATGTTTTGCAATATTTACACTTCAGCCTGATCTGCCGGGAATACCACGCCGGTCTGGCGGCGAATTTCCGTGAGCAGTTGCGCCGTAATGCGCGAGGTTTCTAACCCCGCATGCTCAACTTCACCGGCTTCTACCAATTTGGCGAAGGTTGCGGCTTCATACAGCATGGTGTTGATGTGCTGCGGCTGCGTCAGGTTTTGGCTCTCGCCGCCGCGCGGGATAAAGCGCAGCTGCTGGCATTCGGAGATCTTTTCAATTATCAGCGATCCCGCTTCACCCTGAATCTCACTCGGGATCAGTGAATCACTGACCTTTGAGTGCAACAGCGTGACATCAAAATCGCCGTAGCCCAGCACCACCACGCCATGCGCATCAACACCACTTTCCAGCAGCGAAGCTTGCGCTTTGACCTGCTGCGGCGCACCCCACAAGGTGACGGCGGCGGCGAGGCAGTAAAAGCCGATATCCATGATTGAGCCGTTCGACCAGCGAGGATTAAAGGTATTCGGGTTCTCGCCATCCAGATAGCGTTGATAACGCGAGGAGTACTGGCAATAGTTGATCAGGGCTTTGCGCAGTTTACCCAATTGTGGCAGCGTTTTTTGCAGTTGCAGGAACGTCGGCAGGCTGGCGGTTTTAAAGGCTTCGAACAGCACAACTTGATGTTGGCGCGCGCAGGCAATCATCGCCTCGGCTTCACGCAGGTTAGATGCCATCGGCTTTTCGCAAATCACATGCTTGCCGTGCGACATAAACAGGATCGCCTGCTCACTGTGCAGCGCGTTCGGACTGGCGATATATACCGCATCAATCTCACTGCTGGCGGCAAGCTCGTCAAGTGAGGTGAAGGTCAGCTTGCAGGGATAATCCACCACAAAAGCGTCGGCCTGCTGCTGATTACGCGAGTAGACGCCGCTCAGCTTCATCTTGCCGGTTTCATGCGCGGCGTCGATAAACTGGCGGGTAATCCAGTTGGTTCCCACGATGGCGAAACGAATCACGTGCTGCTCTCCTGCTAAAGTAAAACGGCAGAGTAACATGTTCATCTGAGCGCCAGGCAGGCGAAATTTGATCCTGAGATCCGCATTCCAATATGATGATGCCGCACAACTTTTTAACCGACTTAGCGGGGACGCGCGGGTGAGTGGAAGTAAACATGCTCTGAACTGGACCACATTACTGATCGCCATCCCCGTTGGATGCGTGGCCTCGCTGGTGACGCTGGCTTTTCGCGGCGTGATCGATGTCATTAACCGCCTGCTGTTCAACAGCGATAACGAAATCACCGTAGCGATGCATGTCTGGCCGTGGATCTTTTGGCCGCTGCTGGTGGGCGCGGGCGGCGTTATCGCCGGTTTTTTCCTGCGCTATGCGGTGGCGATTGAGAAACAGGAAACGGTGCAGACCGATTATCTGGAAGTGATCAACGCGCGGCTTGATGCAGTGCCGACCAAAACCTCGCTGTTCCGTGCGCTGTCGTCGATTGCCAGTATCGGCAGCGGCGCGTCGATTGGTAAAGAGGGGCCGATGGTGCAGCTATCGGCGCTGAGCGGCAGTTTAATCGGGCGCTGGCTGCCCAAATCGCTCAATCTTCGCAACAGCGATATCGTGGCGATGGCCGCCGCAGCCGGACTTTCGTCGGTGTATCACGCGCCGCTGGCGTCGGCGATATTTGTGGCGGAAATCGCGTTTGGCATTTCGGCGCTGCAGCGCTTGATTCCGCTTATTATCTCGTCGGCGGTGGCGGTAATGACCATGTGGTCGCTGGGTTTCCGCAGCGCGCTTTATCCGTTATCCGAAGCGCTGTTTCAGATGGATATCAGCAGCTTGCTAATGACGTTGCTGATTGGTTTTGTCGCTGGCATCGCCGGTTGGCTGCTAATAAAACTCATTGCGCGCAGCAAGGCGCTGTTTGGCCGGGTGCGTTCGCTGCCGTTGCGGCTGGGCGCGGGTGGATTAGCGGTGGGTTTTCTGGCGCTGATCTCCACCGATATTCTCGGTAACGGGTACGAAGTGATCGTCAAAATCATTGATGGCCAATATCTGCTGATGGGTTTGCTGGGATTGCTGCTGTTAAAAACGCTGGCGACCACGCTGTCGGTTGGCTCCAACGCGGTGGGCGGGTTGTTTACCCCTTCATTATTGATCGGCGCACTGCTCGGCGTGGCGCTGGCGCAGATGGGCGTGATGCTGCATTTACCGGTCGGCAATACCTTGCTGTATGCGGCAATCGGCATGGCGGCGGTGCTGGCGGCGGTAAGTCAGGCACCGTTAATGGCGATGCTGATGGTGTTAGAGATGACGCTGAATAGTAGCCTGCTGTTCCCGATCATGATCGCGTCGGTGCTGGCGTCGATGGTGGTCTATCGCTTGCAATCGTCCAGCACTTATCCGGTGGTGAGCAGTCACTTCAGTCGTTCCGAAGCCAAGTATGATTTCGATAACATGCGCGTTGACCAGCTGATCATTCCCGGCGCAGCGCTGCAGCCGGAAGAGTCGGTGGGGCAGGCGTTGGCGGTGAGCTCACTCAAGCGTGAACGTTATGTGTATGTAATTAATAGCGAAGGGCAATTTCTTGGTGTGGTGTCGATTCACGATATCTCACGCAAGGTGCTGTCGCAGGAGATCACGCTGCATTCGCCAGTCAGCAGCGTGATGGATAATAACTTTCCCTGCATTTATCAGAATCAAAGTATGCGTGAAGGTTGGGAAGCCTTTGCCCGCGTCACGCTTGAGCGGCTGCCGGTGCTGAATAACCCGCAGGAGCGCCGTTTTATGGGCGCACTGACCAAAACCAGTTTGATTCAAAAAGCGCAGGAGTTTCTTTAAGCCGCGTTGCCGCGCATCGCCTGGTCGGTCATCCACAAGCGAGCGTCAAACTCCAACTGATGATAATCCGGTTCCATGTGGCAGCAGAGTTGGTAAAAGGCTTTGTCGTGCTCTTTCTCTTTAAGGTGCGCCAGCTCGTGCACCACGATCATGCGCAAAAACGCTTCCGGTGCGAGGCGGAAGAAAGTGGAGATGCGAATCTCCGCTTTGGCTTTGAGATTGCCGCCTTGCACGCGCGAAATCGCCGTATGCAGCCCCAGCGCGTGCTTCATCACTTTGATCTTATTGTCCCAAATCACTTTGCTCACCGGCGGCGCGCTGCGCATATAGCGGTTTTTCAGCGCCTGGGTGTAATCATAGAGCGCACGATCGCTGACGATATTGTGCGTATCGGGATAGCGTTGCTGGAGAAATGAACCTAAACGCTCATGTTCGATCAGCGTCTGAACCTGCTCGAGGATGTTTTCAGGGTAACCCTGCAGATAGATTAATGACATTGGGATTCCCGGCGAAAGACAGTATACTGCGCCCCCTTTTTAGGGCGAAAATCGCGCAAAGTGTACCACGCCGGAGATTCCATGAGCCAACTTGAACTGACCAATCGCACGCTGACGCTGCACCGCTTCCCGCCTATGCGTGAGGAAAGCCCGCTACAGGCGTGGGATTCCGCCGATGAATACCTGTTGCAGCAAGAACTGCCTGAGGGACCGGTATTGGTGTTCAACGATAGCTTTGGCGCGCTGACCTGCGGGCTGGGCGCTCGACCTGTGTGGCACGTCAGCGATTCGCTGCTGAGCGAACAGGCGGCAAAACAGAACCTGCGTCTCAATGAGATGGATGAAGATCAGGTGCACTTTATCGATAGCCTGGCGCCACTGCCCGCCGCGCCGGCGGTGGTGATGATCAAAATCCCCAAAGCGCTGGCGCTGCTGGAGCATCAACTGCGTGCATTGCGCGAAGTGATCACGCCAGACACATTGATTCTGGCGGCGGCGAAAGCCAAAGATATTCACAACTCCACGCTGCAACTGTTCGAGCGCATCCTCGGCGAGAGCAAAACCTCGCTGGCGTGGAAAAAAGCGCGTCTGATTTATAGCCGCTACACGGCGCCTCAATTAGCGGATCAGCCTGCGACCACCGTTTGGCCGCTGGATGATTCTGAATACCAAATCCACAACCATGCCAACGTGTTTTCCCGCGCGTCGCTGGATGTGGGCGCACGCTTCTTTATGCAGCATCTGCCTTTTGACATTGAAGGTGAGATTCTTGATCTCGGTTGCGGCAATGGCGTGATTGGCTTGCTGGCGCTGGAGCAGAATCCGAACGCGGACGTGCTGTTTTATGACGAATCCTACATGGCGGTGGCATCAAGCAAACTGAATGTAGAAGTGAACCGTCCGCAGGATATGGCGCGCTGTCAGTTCCGCGTTAACAACGTGCTGAGTGGCTTCCCGTCCGATCGCCTGCACGCGGTACTGTGCAACCCGCCATTCCATCAGCAACACGCGGTGACCGATCATCTGGCGTGGCAAATGCTGCGTGATGCCAAACGCTGCCTGCAGTATGGCGGCGAGTTGCGCATCGTCGGCAACCGCCACCTCGGCTATCACGTCAAAATGAAAAAGCTGTTTGGTAACTGCGAGCTGGTGGCGTCCAACGCCAAGTTCGTGGTGCTGCGTTCGGTCAAACTGCGTTAATTAGATACTTAGCGCCAGTTCGGTCGCCTGAGCTATGGCGCGGCGAGCATCCAGCTCCTGCGCCACATCTGCACCGCCAATCACCCGAACGGATTTACCTCGCGCACTGAGCTGCTCCGCCAGCAGGCGCAGCGGTTCCTGTCCGGCACAAATCACCACGTTATCTACCGCCAGCGTTATCGCTTCGCCCTGATGACGCAGATGTAATCCGGCATCATCAATCTGCAAATACTCGACGTCGCCCCACATCTGCACGCCGTGCGCCTGCAAGCTGGCGCGGTGGATCCAGCCAGTGGTTTTTGCTAAGCCTGCGCCCGGCTTGCCGGATTTACGTTGCAGCAGCCAGATTTGCCGATCGGCGGGCTGTGGCTGTGGCGCAATCAAACCGCCACGCGCCTGCAGGCTTCGGTCGATGCCCCAGCTTTGGTAAAAATCGTCATGGCTGGATTGATGCAGCAGAAACTCGGCGGTATCAAAACCAATGCCGCCCGCGCCGATAATCGCCACGCGTTTTCCCACCGGTTTTTTATCGCGTATGACGTCGAGGTAGCTCAGCACGCTGGGATGATCGATGCCGGGAATCGCCAGCTGGCGCGGCAAGATACCGGTGGCGATAATCACTTCGTCAGCAGCTTCCAGTTCGTCTGCGTCTACGCGGTGATCCGTCTTAACGGTTACGCCTGCGGCAGCAAGCTGATGACGGAAATAGCGCAGCGTTTCACTGAATTCGGCCTTGCCGGGAATCTGCCGGGCGATATTAAACTGCCCGCCAATTCGTGCGTCGGCTTCGTACAGCGTGACCTGATGGCCGCGCTCCGCCGCCTGCAGCGCGAACGCCATGCCTGCGGGCCCAGCACCCACCACCGCTAACTGCTTCGGCTGTTCGGTGGCGATCACCGGCATCAGCGTTTCATGGCAGGCGCGTGGATTCACCAGACAAGAGGTGACTTTGCCGACAAAGATTTGATCGAGGCAGGCCTGATTACAGGCAATGCAGGTGTTGATGGCATCGGGCTGGCCGGTTTCTGCTTTACGGACGAAAGCCGCATCGGCGAGGAAAGGGCGCGCCATTGATACCATATCGGCGATACCGTCACGCAGAAGCTGTTCAGCAACATCGGGATGGTTGATGCGGTTAGTGGCAATGACCGGCACCGACACGCGCTCGCGCAGATGCTGCGTGACCCAGGCAAAACCGGCGCGCGGTACGCAAGTGGCGATGGTAGGAATGCGCGCTTCATGCCAGCCAATGCCGCTGTTAAACAGCGTAACGCCACACTGCTCCAGCGCTTGTGCCAGCGAAAGTGTCTCTTCCAGCGAGCTGCCGTTATTAACCAGATCGAGCATCGACAGGCGGAAGATAATGATGAAGTCGCTGCCGACGGCATTGCGCACCGCTTGCGTCACGGCTAACGCAAAGCGCTGACGTCGCGCCACATCGCCGCCCCAGTCATCCTCACGCTGATTGGTATGCGCTACCAGAAACTGATTAATCAGATAACCTTCCGAACCCATGATCTCCACGCCGTCATAGCCGGCCTGTTGCGCCAGTTTGGCGCAGTGTGCGAAGTCCTGAATGGTTTGATGGATATCCGCATCGCTGAGCGCTTGCGGCGTAAAAGGATTGATCGGCGCCTGTAACGCCGAAGGGGCAACCAGATCGCGTTGATAGCTGTAGCGGCCAGCATGCAAAATCTGCAGCGCGATTTTCCCGCCTTCTGCATGCACCGCATCAGTGATGACGCGGTGCCAGTTGCACTGACTTTCCTGGTTTAGGATCGCTCCGCCTTGAGCCACCACGCCTTGCGAATTGGGCGCAATACCGCCGGTGACAATCAGCGCCACGCCTTCACGCGCGCGCTCAGCGTAGAAGGCGGCGAGACGCTCTGCGCCATCGGCGTGTTCTTCCAATCCGGTATGCATCGAGCCCATCAGAAAACGGTTTTTAAGCTGGGTAAAGCCCAAATCCAACGGGGCAAACAGGTGGGCATAATGTTCAGACATGATCACATACTCAGAAAGTGGTCGGATGAGTGAACTCTAGCGGGATTTTGCAGGGAAGGAAATGTGCGGCGTTCAGCCTGTGAGAAGCATCAAAAAAAAGCAGGGCGGTAAGTCGCAGACGAAAGTATCGGACTTCTTTCGCCAGGCACGGGAAGAAACCTACTCGCCCTGTAATAGCATGAAGAAGGGGCTAATAAATTAGCTCTGTGGTTATTAATTCCTTTAAAACTCAATCTTTTTAAAAACTGTCCGGGGTAAGGACAAGGCACATCATGCCATGTCACTACACTGTTTATCCGCAAGACTAGTCTTGATTTTTCTTTTAGCACGCTCCATTACGACGTGCGAGTTCGATGATATCGACCAGGTTTTTTGACTCAAGTTTTTGGAATATTTTTGTTTTATAAGTACTGATGGTTTTATTATTTAATCCCAGCTCGCAAGCGATGGTTTTATTTGATTTTCCTTGTGCGAGTTGCCGTAAAATCAAATTTTCACGATCCGTCAGGCGAGAAAGCATGTCTTGCTCATTCGCATAACGCTGACGCTTATCCAGAATGTCACCAGGCAGATAATTCACGTTGTTAGAGACGCAACCAATCGCGGCGATCAGGGTTTGAATGGGATCGTAAGTTGACACGAACCCGTTAGCGCCCTGGCTAAGTGATTGTATAGATAAGTGATTATTTCCACCCTGGCTTATTAGAATGACTTTCATCCAGGTTTTTGATTTAACGATGTCTCGTAAAAATGCGATGCCATTTTTTTCTTTAAAGTCAGGATCTAATATTAGTATGTCGATGTGATGATGAATGATATCATCAATTCCATCGTTAATTGTGTGCGCAGTAGTGACACAATTAAAACCATTCATTAATAATAAAGCCTGCACGCCGGCGGCAACCAAACGATGCTCATCAACGATGAGGATTTTTGCATTAAACATATCTCTCCCTTTAACGCCACCATAATGATGACGTTGACGGTCATTATGTCCGGCGGATTAATAGGGCGAACCGAGAAATGTCTCGATAAGATTATGATTCTAGGAAAAGTGATGATTTTTCAGGCGAAGTTCTGAAAATTCTAATAGCGTTTGATTTACACGATCTATTTCCACTGTAATTTTCGCTATTAATGTTTGCGCATCATATGCCTCCTCGCGGTGCACCTCTAATTGACGACCTAATTTCACCAGAGCATGCGCATTCAAAATCGCGGCACCTCCTTTTAGTTTGTGGCCGAGTTGTGACAGCGCACTGGCTTCCTGAGTTTGCTGTAATTCTGCCAGCAACGTTTCGTGGCTGGTGCGGATGCTGGCAATCAACGCCAGGCAACTTTCAACATCACGTTCAGCCAACTGGGTTAACAGTGGAGGGAGATCGGCAATAGCGCTTTCTGCACCATCATCATCCTGAATAAATTCTTCAGCGGCAGGCGATGGCTTTGAGTTCGTCGTGCCACGTCGGGTGCAATGCTCAATCTGCGCCAGTAAACGATCCAGATTCAGAGGCTTAAACAGGCAGTCATTCATGCCAGCCTGCAAACAGCGTTGCATGATGTGTTGTTCGGCCGAGGCCGTTAGGCCGTACAACATAATCGGCGGTAAATGATGCAGTTGCTCATATTGGCGGAGCGCCTCAGCAAACTGAAAGCCGTTCATTGTCGGCATATTGCAATCGGTGATGATTAAATCAAAACGCAGTGGCGCTTGCTGCCACAGCGCTAGCGCTTCGGCAGCACTTTCGCTGACCACCACCTGATGGCCTGATAACTCAAGTTGCTTACCGAGTAGCAAGCGATTGGGAGCATGATCGTCAATAACTAACACTGAGAGTTTGTCAGAGAACACAGGATGCGACAGATGCGGTTGGGTCTGATCGCGTGGTTCTCCTTGCGGTGCACGGAAATAAAAAGAGAAGACCGCTCCTTCGCCCGGTGCACTTTCTACAATCAGCTCGCCATCCAGCAAGTGCGCAAGATTACGGCAAATACTTAATCCTAATCCGGTGCCCAGCTGCTGTTGATGGCGTTCGCCGACCTGGACAAAGGGTTCAAAAATGGCATGTTGTTGATCTTCCGTCATACCACAACCGTTATCGCTCACTTCAATGACAAATTCGCTGCCTTCCTCTTCCTGCGCGATACCTTGCATCAGCACCACGGTAACTGTGCCTTCTTCCGTAAATTTAATAGCATTACTTAAAAGATTAGAGAGGATCTGGTTGATCATCAGCGGATCGGTTTTCACCCAATAGGCGGCGATATCCATTTCGACACGTAGATCAATCCCTTTGCTTTCGGCTTTGTTGCGGAACAGTGCGACAGCTTGCTCAATGACATCCGGCAAATAGACAGTTTCCGGCGTGGGTTGATACATACCGGATTCGATCTTTGAAAGATCGAGTACATCACCAATTAATGATAACAATGCGTGTGCTGAACTGTAGGCAACACGAATATTCTCTGAAAGTGAATCCGTGGACTGCGAACGTGTTTCCAGCTCTAGCAAGCCAATAATGGCATGCAACGGGGTGCGGATCTCATGGCTCATACTGGCGAGGAATTCGCTTTTGGAACGATTCGCTTTATCCGCCGCATCTTTTGCCAGCTGCAACTCCTGCAACAGCGCATTACGTTCGGTCACATCCAGCCAGCCACCAATTACGCCTGCTACATCGCCGAGACGATCGCGAAAAGGTAATGTCCAGTTGTAGAGCTGGAGAGGTTGTTGATCAAATACCATATGGATATCGCGCATCACGGCTTCGCCATCGCGCAAGGTTTGCTGATAACCCTCTTCAATACTTTGGATGCTGGCATTATTGCCCGTAAATACGTCGGATAGCCGTTTACCAATCACCTCTTCACGCTGGAAATTCATATAGCGCAAATAGGCTTTGTTACAGTCAACCAACCGGGTATTTTTGTCGCGAATATACATCGCGACCGGCGATTCATTAAATAGAGTATGGGTGAAATTGAGTTGATTCTTTAACGCATTTTCGGCCTGAATGCGCTGTTGAATGACCTTACGCAAATGACGGTTCCACAACAAAATAAGTACAATCAGCCCGGACGAAACTGAAACAATCATCAGGATCGCCTGTTTATAGTTCTGCCATGAAGCGCTAATAAAAGGGGTTTCTGCCTGCCGCCACTGCGCCAGCAGTTTGAACAGTGTTTCGGGAGGGATCGCTAATAAGGCTTTATTGAGAATGCTGACCAACATTTCATTACCGGGCTCAACACGCATAACGAAACGTGCTGGATCGGCACCCAGCGTACTCTCAACATGTAACGCATCGCCAAAATGATTACGTAGCAGATAATCTGCAAAAATTTTTGGCAGCACTACGGCATCAATCTTGTGCTCTTGCAACTGGCGCAGGGCATCAATTGGATCATCACTGTTAGCTAAACTAAGGTGGGGATAATGCTGCAACATCCACTCTTTCATCGTTTGATTGCTCAGCATTAATACTGAGCCAAAGGGGAAGGAATCGCGTCCGACGATATTGCGGGGTTTCTGATTGCGGATGATCACCCAATGCGACACCAGCCATGGTCGGGTTGTTAACTGAGGATGCGCCTCGTCTTCCCGATCCAGGATATCCATGGGAAACAGGCGAGGAGAATTATATTTATCGCTGGAGGGTGATGCTGCTCCCAACGCATGATTACTGAAATTCAGCCCGGTCAGATTGGCGATCAGTTCCAGCACATCAACACTCATGCCGAGGAAGGGCATTTTCGCTGTACGGCTACTTAACGGGGCTAATTTGGTCGGTAATAAGGTGCTTATACGTGAGTGATCCTTCAGCCACTGCTCCTCTTCCAGGGTTAATGCGAGTGGATTACGTTGCAAAACATGGTGAACATCAAGCTGCCAGCGTTTGGCTATCTGCATGCGAATAGACAGCGGAATTTGCTGCAATGCCTTATTAACCGCTTTTGCCAGCAAGGGAAAGTGTGGACTAATGCCAAAGCTAACGTTCATTGGAATGCTGTGTGCGTCTGGCGCTATTTTAAGCGCATTAGCAAACAGATATCGGTTGAGATGATTTAGCGTTGCGGCATTTCCCCAAACCTGCCCAGTCTGATTAAAAACCACGGACGCAACTGCATCATAATAGCCAGGAAAGCGCACCAGTTGGTCGCCATGATAGTTACTTTCCAGATATTCGCGTCGTTGCGGTGCTCCGGACCAGGCGATACGTTGGCCCTGTGAAGGACTCAGGCTGATTGCGTGTTCTGCTTTAAAGCCAACCACGCTGTAATCCAACATCCAGGGTGCACTTGAGATCAACTGTTGTGGCGGTGAAGTGGGTAACACAACATTGATCGCCAGCATCTGCATCTCGCCACTGATCACGGCTTTCTGCGCGGCGCTGTGATCAGGATAGTAATAGAGCTCAATGGTGGTATCGAGCATGCTTTGTATCAGGGAGAGATAATCGGCACTCAGCCCTTCAAAGCGTCGTGTGTCGGTATCCATAAATAAAGGAGGCTGCGGCTGACCCGCTACTGCGACTTTGATCACTTTGTTGCGAAATTCCGAAGGAATGGGTTCGGCTAATTGCAATGCGGGTTGCGCAGTATCATATCGAGCCAGAAGCTGCAGTGTTTTTTCCGTTGCAGATGATGTACAGGAAAATAAAGCGACCAGCAATAGCACTGTCCGGCGAAAACTTGCGAGCGAATTGAACACGGCTACATCTCGAGAAAAGTAATGATATTAATTACAGTGAGGACATTGGAGTATAGAGATATTTATATACTTCTCTCCCCCTATTTCAATAGTGTCAATATTTTGCGACCATTCTCAAAAAAACAACCTGTCGTTAAAGAAAACGCTTGAGCATTCAAAAACTCGATTTTATTAATTGTTCACTTTATTCAAAGTGTTAACTATGTCTTGTCCTTTCAAGACAATTCTTATGTGGTCTTATTGTGGAGTTAAGTCAGAATTTTCGCAGTTTAACGTGAGTGGACAACATAAAAATCTATTGCGCTGAGAATTGAAAGCCAGTTAAACGACGTGAATAATCTATTTTCTGGCGAAAGCGTGTGGGAAATTATAATGCTGAGATGAAATTATTATCTCAATCTTTTCATATTAATATCATCAGGTCACTTCAGCTGGTGTGGTTATCACAATTGGACAAAGTTAAAACTGTAATAAAGGAATATATAAATGGTATATGCACACAATAAACAAGTGCGTGTTGCTGTCCTTGATGATCACCCAATGGTCCGTACCGTTTTCGAGTTGTGTTTAAAACATGAGCCCGATATTCATTTGGTGGGAACCTGGGCTTCAAGTAATGAATTATTTAATCAGCTAAGAAGTACTGTGGTTGATGTGCTGGTACTGGATTTCCTGCTGGGTGAGCGTGAACTGGATGGTTTGGCGTTGGTGAAACAATTGCGTAATCACTATCCGCAGCAAAAAATTCTCATCTCATCTTCAATGGAAAGTCCTGCCATCGTCAAAATGGTGCTCAGCGCGGGTGTGAAAGGTTTTATTGGTAAAAGCCACAACATGCAGGAAATTACGCATGCGATTCGTCAGGTGGCGCAGGGACGTTTGTTCTTGTCCAAAGAAGTCGCTTACGAAGTGGAGAATCTCTATGTAATGAGCGAAGAGTCACTGGATGATAGCCTCGATTTCAGCAGCAAAGGCAACATGTATGAGAAGGTGAAAACCCTCAGTCCGCGCGAAGTGGAAGTGGTACGTTGTTTCCTCGACGGTTTGAGCGTGTCGCAAATTGCCGTGAAGTTTAAACGCAGTCGTAAAACCGTGAGCGGACAGAAACAATCTGCGCTGAAAAAACTCGGTTTGCGCTCCGATTCTGAGCTGTTCAAATACAGCCACGACCTGATGTCAGGCTATTAATTCTGTTCTGCGGCGGCCAATTACGGCCGCCTTTTTTCCTTTCTACATCACATGCTTCACGTTCCAGGTAACACCTTCTCGTAACATGTTTTAAGGTGATCTTTGTCACAGTTTAAAGCTGCATAACCCGGTCTGATGACCCCCATTGCGACAGCACTTATGGGGACGTTATGAATATCGATACGCAATCCGGCGTAATCACCGGAAAAAAACAAGTCAGCGTTGCGCAGCAGCAGGTGAAATGGGACGGCAAAGGTACGCTGGTGCGCATTACGCGCGGCGGCATTTGTGGCTCCGATCTGCATTACTATCAGGAAGGTAAGGTCGGCAGTTTTGAGATCAAAATGCCGATGATCCTTGGGCATGAAGTGATCGGCTACGTGGTCGAGAGCGATAACTCGAATCTCAAACCTGAGCAAAAAATCGCGGTAAATCCCTCAAAGCCCTGCGGCACCTGCAAATATTGCCAGCGCGATCAGGAAAACCAGTGCACCACCATGCGCTTCTTCGGCAGCGCCATGTATGTGCCGCACGTTGATGGCGGTTTCACTCAATATAAAGTGGTCGATAGCGCGCAATGCGTGCCATTCCCGCAGGATGCTGATGAAACAGTCATGGTATTTGCTGAGCCGCTGGCGGTTTGCATTCACGCCACGCAGCAGGCGGGCGATCTCACCGGCAAGCACGTGTTTATCTCGGGCGTGGGGCCAATTGGCTGCCTGATTGCGGCGGCAGCAAAAGCGCGCGGCGCTGCCTCCATTGTGTGCAGCGATATCAGCGAGCGTTCACTGGAGATGGCGCAGCAGATGGGCGCAACCGACGTGATTCATGCCGCAGAGGGCGATTTCGCGCCATACCTCGCCGACAAAGGCTATTTCGATGTGGCGTTTGAAGCCTCTGGTCATCCTTCTTCGCTGCAGCGCTGCCTTGATGTGGTGTGCGCCAAAGGCACGCTGGTGCAGGTTGGTATGGGCGGCACCATCCCAAACTTCCCGATCATGGCCCTGATTGCCAAAGAGATTAATCTGGTCGGCTCATTCCGCTTTACCCATGAATTCAACACCGCCGTCGAATGGCTGGCTACTGGCGTGGTAAATCCGTTGCCGCTGTTCAGCGGCGAGTTCGCCTTGCAGGATATTGATGCCGCGCTGCAGTTTGCCGGCGATAAAACCCGTGCCGCTAAAGTTCAGTTAACTTTCTAAGGAGCAGTGATGAGCCAGTTATTTTCCCTCGAAGGCAAGCGTGTGCTGCTAACCGGTTCGGCGCGTGGTATTGGATTTTTGCTGGCGCGCGGCTTAGCAGAAGCCGGTGCCGAAGTGATCGTCAACGCCACCACGCATGAAGGCGCAGAGAAAGCTGCAACCCAATTGCGCGAGCTCGGATTCCGTGCACATGCCAAAGCGTTTGATGTCACGCAATCGGCGCAGGTTAAGCAGGCGGTGGATGAGATTGAAGCGGAGTGGGGCGCGATTGATGTGCTGGTAAACAATGCCGGCATTCAGCGCCGCCGACCTTTCCTGGAATTCCCGGAGCAGGACTGGAATGACGTTATCGCAGTCAATCAGACCGCCGTATTCCTGGTTTCACAAACCGTGGCGAAAAAAATGGTTGAGCGTCAGCAGGGTAAAATCATCAATATTGGTTCGATGCAGAGCGAATTAGGGCGCGACACTATCACGCCTTACGCGGCCTCCAAAGGCGCGGTGACCATGCTAACGCGCGGCATGTGCGTGGAGCTGGCGCGCCACAATATTCAGGTCAACGCCATTGCGCCGGGCTATTTCGTTACTGAGATGACACAAGCATTGGCTGATGATCCTGCTTTTACCGGCTGGCTCACCAAGCGCACGCCAGCCGCACGCTGGGGCAAGCCGGAAGAGCTGATTGGCGCGGCGGTGTTCCTCGCTTCCGGTGCGTCGAATTTCGTTAACGGGCATCTGCTGTTCGTTGACGGTGGCATGCGCGTCGCCGTGTGATGCCTGTGCGCGGCTGGCGTTATCGTCGGGCCGCGCCTAAACCTTAATCACCCCTCTGTATTCCTAAGGATAATAAAAAATGCCAATAACCATCATTGTGCTGGGTGTGATACTGCTGCTGGTGTTGATGATTGTATTTAAGGTAAATGGCTTCATTGCGTTGGTGTTTGTCTCGGCGGTGGTCGGTATTGCCGAAGGCATGACGCCGCTGAACGTGATGGCGTCGATCCAGAAAGGTATCGGCTCCACGTTAGGCGGATTAGCGATGATCCTCGGCTTCGGCGCCATGCTGGGGCGGCTGGTTTCCGATACCGGTGCCGCACAACGGGTGGCCACCACGTTGATCGCCGCGTTTGGTAAAGAGCGGCTGCAATGGGCGCTGGTAGTGACCGGACTGATCGTCGGCCTGGCAATGTTCTATGAAGTTGGCTTCGTACTGCTGCTGCCGCTGGTGTTCACTATCGTGGCGGCTGCCGGTTTGCCGCTGCTGTATGTCGGCGTGCCGATGGTGGCCGCGCTCTCGGTCACACACTGCTTCCTGCCGCCGCATCCTGGCCCAACGGCGATTGCCACCATCTTTGGCGCCAATCTCGGTACAACGTTGCTCTACGGCATGATCATCACCATTCCAACGGTGATTATTGCCGGGCCGGTTTTCTCTAAGTTCCTTAAAAGCTTTGAGAAGTCACCGCCAGAAGGGCTGTACAACCCAAAAATTTTCACCGAAGAGGAGATGCCGGGCTTTGGTATCAGTATCTTTGCCGCAGTGATTCCCGTGGTGCTGATGGCGATTGCCGCCGTCTTTGAGTTGACCACGCCAAAAGAGAATGCGCTGCGTCAGTTCTTCGAATTCATCGGTAATCCGGCGGTAGCGCTGTTTATCGCGGTGGTAATCGCAGTGCTGACATTGGGGCTGCGCAATGGCCGTAAGATGGAAGAAGTGATGGATATGTGCGGCGAATCGATTGCCGCCATCGCCATGATCATCTTTATCATCGCAGGCGGCGGCGCGTTCAAACAGGTGCTGGTGGACAGCGGCGTGGGTAACTACATCGCCGATATGATGAAGGGATCGTCACTGTCACCGCTGCTGATGTGCTGGACGGTGGCGGCGATGCTGCGCGTGGCGCTGGGTTCAGCTACGGTGGCCGCCATCACCACCGCCGGTATTGTGACGCCGATTATCGCTGCCACGCATGCCGATCCGGCCTTGATGGTGCTGGCGGTAGGTTCCGGCAGCGTGATCGCTTCACACGTTAACGATCCCGGCTTCTGGCTGTTTAAGGGCTACTTCAACCTGAGCGTGGTGGAAACCCTGAAAACCTGGACGGTGATGGAAACGCTGATCTCGATTCTCGGTTTAGCCGGCGTACTGGCGCTCAACGCAATAATTCACTGATCGACAAGGCTTCACAAGGATGTGAAGCCCTCAACCACGCGTGCGGATCCACGAGAAACGGGATTGATAGCCGCTGTCAAAATGGGTGTTGTAGCGATAGCTGGAACCCGATTCCGCCATGCAATAAGTACAGACGTTCAGCACTTCAATATGTTCCGCTACCATTCCCCGCTGTAACAACAAGCGCCGCGCCAGATTAGGCAAATCAAACCAGATTCCATCTTGCTGGGCCCGCGCCTGCGGACGAATCGCTTGTGCGTTATGCGGCTGCTGAGTGGAATAGGGTAACGGCGGAAGATCGTGACGATCCTGCATCTGTGTCACCAGATCGTTACCCAGCTCATAGCAGCACGGCCCGATCGCCGGACCGATGACCACACGCAGCGTTGCACGGCTAGCGCCGCGTTCCAGCAGACGATCAATCGCGTTGTTCAACACGCCGCCGAGCGTGCCTTTTAATCCGGCGTGCACCGCCGCCACTTGCCGTTGTTGCGGATCGGCAAATAACACCGGCAGACAATCAGCGGTATACACCGCGACCGGCAGATGATCTTCGCCAATCAAACCATCTGATTCGCAACGCTTAGGCGGGATGTTTTGATTAGCCAGCAGCACATTGGCGCTGTGACGCTGTTGGCCGTAAGCGGCATTGGCTGGAACAGGCTGGCCCGCCGGCTGAAACGCGTATTCCAGCCAGGAAAAATCATCCAATAGTCTTGATCGTGGACCGCTGTGTGGGTGCTGTGCCATAAGTGTCTCCTCTCACCAAACGGCTGCTTTCTGCTGCCCACAGCTTACGTTAACTGCTACATTTTTAAAGCTTTACAAAAACTGACCCTAATCACTTAAGGATGAAATGATGAAGAAAACCACATTGCTGGCGGCGTCCGGCTTAATGGCGTTGGCGTTGACCGGTTGCGCGCAACCTGCCAAACAGCAGGCTCAGCAACATCTCGGCCAGCAATCGGTACTGGCAGTGAACTGGTTCCAGCAATCCGGCGAATATCAGGCATTGAGCTGGCAGGCATTTAACAGCGCGCGCATGGCTTTTGATCAGGCGCCATCGCTGGCGGGTAAACCGAAAGCGGTTATCGTCGATTTAGATGAAACGATGATCGATAACAGCGCCTACAGCGCGTGGCAGGCAAAAAATGGCCAGCCCTTCTCGGGTAAAACCTGGTCAGCGTGGACGCAGGCGCGTCAGGCAACCGCCGTGCCGGGCGCAGTGGAGTTTGCCAACTACGTCAACAGCCACGGCGGCACTATGTTCTATATCTCCAACCGCGATCAAAAAGACTATGCCGCAACGGTGGAGAACCTGAATAAGTTGGGCTTCAGCGGCGTGAGCGAGAAAACGGTGCGCCTGAGCACCGGCAATTCCAACAAGCAAGAGCGCTTCGATGCGGTGAAAAACGCTGGTTACAACGTGGTGCTGTATGTGGGCGACAACCTGAATGACTTTGGCGGTTCAACCTGGCATCAGGGAAATGCGCAGCGTCAGCAGTTCGTGAGCCTCAACCATCAGCGTTTTGGCACTCAATTCATCGTGCTACCGAACCCGCTGTATGGCGACTGGGAAAGTGGCATGGCAGAAAACTACAACAAACTAACGCCTGAACAGCAATTGCAGGTGCGTGAAGCGCGTATGAAAGCGTGGAACGGTAAATAATTCGTCAGGTGAAAAAGCGTCTGCTTAGGCAGGCGCATTCATGCCCTCTTCAGGTCCAGTTATATTTACACTCCTGCGTAACTATTATTCACCTCACGGTTTTCCTGATCTCTTGCTTTATTTATGAAGAACGAACAGTGAATTATATTGCCTTGCTGGCGCAATGGCAGTGAATCACGCTAATCATAAGTTTTATAATTAGGAATTTTCCCAGCTCAAAAGGTTTAATTCTTATCGCCACTTGAAAGGCACTGCGTTATTACGTGTATATTTTTGTAATTGCATTACGAATATTATATTTAAAGATTCTCTTATTGGACTGTTAATAATGATTTTTATCAATCACGTCCAATGCTTGCCTGCTTGCATAAACTTACCAAATTCATACGTTTATTGAAGTTTTGTTTACAAAAAGACGCATTTTGTCGACGTCAGAAATATTCCTGATGCAACACTATGCTTAAGCGTCTATAAACAATTTCTGTGAGGAAGTTCTGCTTTCATCCTCAATTGTTCTCCATAGCCGCGTTTAATGACGTCGCTATTTTCCTGAAAGCGATATTTATAAACGTTGAGAGAAGATTATTGTGACGACCCTGAAACCCTTATTAGCGATAAATCGCAGTCTGGCTTTGCAGCGCCGCGCGCGGTTAATTCAGCAATCTGCAGAGGAATCAACGCCATGAATTTAAGCACGCTTCGTCAGGATATTCCGGCTGGTTTGGTGGTGTTTCTGGTCGCGCTGCCGCTCTGTCTTGGCATCGCGCAGGCGAGTGGATTGCCACCCTTTGCTGGTCTGCTAACCGGTGTGATTGGCGGTTTGCTGGTTACTGCGCTGAGCCCTTCGCGCTTTGCCGTTAGCGGCCCGGCGGCGGGATTGGTGACGATAGTGGTCGCATCGATCGCCACGCTAGGCAGTTTCTCCGCCTTTCTCACCGCGCTGATCCTGGCGGGTGTGTTGCAGTGCCTGTTTGGCTTACTGCGTGCCGGACGCTTTATCGCGCTGGTGCCGAGCAGCGTGATTAAAGGCATGCTGGCGGCGATTGGTATTCTGCTGATTATGCAGCAAATTCCGGTGGCATTCGGCGCGGCGGGAGATGTCGAGCTGCTGTCGCTGGTTAACGGGGAGTTTCAATTTTCGAGCAGCGCGATGCTGGTTGCTGGCGTGGGTTTAGTCATTCTCTGGCTGTGGACCACGCCGCTGATTAAATCGGTTAAAGCGCTGAGCTGGATGCCCGGCCCGCTGGTGGCGGTGCTAGTGGGCTGTGCCGCCACGGTGTTTGGCGATCGTCTGTTCCCGACGCTGGCAGAAGGCTTACCGCGCATCACGCTACCTGCGTTCGATAGCATGTCGGCGCTGGTTGCGGAGCTGGAAACGCCAGACTGGCAAGCGTGGCAGAACCCTGCGGTGTGGATGGTGGCGATAACGCTGGCGCTGGTCGCGAGCCTTGAAACCCTGCTCAGCCAGGAAGCGCTGAAGAAACTGCGTCCGCAAAATCCCGCCCCTTCACCCAACAAAGAGATGTTTGCGCAGGGCGTTGGTAACCTGACCGCCGGTTTTCTTGGCGCGATGCCGATTACTGCGGTGATCGTACGCAGCTCGGTGAACGTGAGCGTTGGCGCGCAAACCAAGCTGTCGATTCTGATTCATGGTGTGCTGCTGTTAATCTGCGGCCTGTGGTTCAGTAATCTGCTCAACGCGATTCCCCTTGCCAGCCTTGCGGCGGTACTACTTTATACCGGCTATAAGCTGGCTACACCGCGCCTGTTCATTGAGCAGATACGCATGGGGCCGCAGCAATATGTGCCATTCCTTGCCACCATCGGCGGGATTATCGTGTTTGGCATGCTGGCCGGCATTGGAATTGGCATCGCTACCCAAATTCTCTACAGCATCTATAAAAGCCATCGCAACGCCTTGCAGCTCACGCGTCATGATGGTCACTACGTTTTACGCCTCAAGCAAAATCTGACCTTTATGCACAATCCAAAACTGCAGGGATTGCTGGCGGAGATTCCGGAAAACAGTGTGGTGGTTGTGGATAACGATAACGCCGAGTATATGGATCCCGACGTTAAAGCGGTGCTAAAAGACTTTGGTGAAAACGCGCGTGAACGTGGCATTCGTCTGAGTCAGTGGCCTGTTGCGGTGAAATAGCAATAAGTCTGCGCTGGAATAGCGGTTTTAAAACGAAAAATCGGATATCTCGGATAGCCGATTTTTTTCTTTACAGGGCATAATTGCCGCAAGTTTGATCCTTTGTCTCTGGTGTTTCCACAATGCCATTTGGCCCGACGCTGCTGTTTATGGCAGGTTGAGCGCCGTCCAGCCGCAGAGTAGGATGACGAACACTTGCTTAATTACCGAATCATCGCACGGTTATTTCCGGTTTAATGCTTGCTGATGCCTATGGCTGATGGCGGCACTTTCCAGGTTACAGGGTTCAGACGTATGCGCGTTATGCTGTTTGAAGAGAATAATTTTAAAAAGAATGCTCTCACGCTGTTCTTCATTACGCTGTTTTTCTGCTTTATCGGCAGCCATTTACGCATCCCCGAAGAGTTCTCGCTGTTCTGGCCGGTGAATGCGCTGGTGGCGGGACTGATAGTGCGGAATCCGTTTTTGCACACCACCTCCAGTTATATGGTGTGTTTCAGTGCGATGGTTTTTAACGACACGGTATTTTCCGGCTGGGCGCTACCGGCGTTTACCGTCAATTTTGCCAATATTCTGTTTATCCTCGTCGCGGTCAGCATGCTGATCAAACATCTGCAGCGTCCTTCCGCTAACAGTCAGGTATTCAATGCGATGCGCATATTTCCCGCCTGTTTTCTTGGCGCTGCGGCGTGTGCGACCTGGGGCGCATGGGCGCAGGATATCGATTTCAATGCGCGCTTTATCGTGGCGTGGGGCGACTGGTTTAGCGAACAGTTCTCCACTTCGCTGATGCTGCTGCCGGTGATGCTGGCGCGCCCGCTGCGCACCGTTTCACCGCGCACCTTGCTGCATCCCGGTAAACTGCTGCCGCTGGCAGCGGTCATCTTGTCGCTGATCGTTGGAGCATTGATTGGCGGGGCAGGCAGCCTGACATTCCCGGTTCCTGCGCTGATCTGGTGCGCTATCGTGTTGCCGATTCCGTTGACCAGTTTGGTGATCCTGATAACCGGTATCACCGAGATTGTGCTAGTGTCGCACGGTGTCATGAACATTCAGGGTGACGATGCGCTGCTGCCGATTAGCCATCTCACCTCCGCACGCCTCGGCGTCGCTACCGTCGCGCTCAGTCCATTGCTGGTGGCGGTGAGCATGGATGCCATCCGCCAGCTGAATCATCGCCTTGCTTTGCGCGCTAATTTTGATTTCCTCACCCAGTTGCTGTCCCGTTCGGGTCTGTATGAAAGTTTGAGAAATGAACCTTTTTCGTTACAGCGGGAAGCGGGCGTAGTCATGCTTGATGTCGACTATTTCAAGGCTATTAACGACAATTTCGGCCACGATGCCGGTGATTGCGTATTGGAAGAGATTGCGCGGCGCATTCAGCGCGTGGTCGGTAATCGTGGCATGGTATGTCGATTCGGTGGCGAAGAGTTTGTGATGGTGATGTTCGATTGTAGCCATAGCCAGCTCTATCAACTTGCTGAGACAGTGCGCCAGGCGATGGTTAAAGAGAAGTTCTGGATTCAGGGCAACACGGTAACGGTAACCGCCAGTTTAGGTCTGGCGCGCGGCAGTGCGCAGAGCGAACGTGAATGGCCTGGCGTAATTAATCGTTTAGTGTCAGCGGCGGATAAGAATCTCTATCTCTCCAAACGTAATGGCCGTAATCAAACCTCACCGGCGATGGAGCCGCGAAGCATGATGAATGACGTGGCCTGAGCCACGTCCGCCTTTTACACGCTGCTTTTCAGTTGGCTGGTTTGTTGATGACGCTGTTGCGCCAGCTCAATCAGACGTGAAATCAGATCGCTGTAGCTTAAGCCCGCCGCCTGCCATAACTTCGGATACATGCTGATGTTGGTGAAGCCGGGCAAGGTATTCACTTCATTAACAATGATCTCGCCGCTTTCCGTCAGGAACACGTCAACACGCGCCATACCAAAACACTCCAGCGCCTGAAACGCGGTAATCGCCACCTGACGAATTGCCTCGCTGGCTTCATTGCTGATCGCTGCTGGCACCACCACTTGCGCGCCGCTTTCGCTGATGTATTTGGTATCGTAAGAGTAGAAGGCATCATGGACTACCACTTCGCCGCACGGGCTGGCTTCTGGCGCATCATTGCCAAGCACCGCACACTCAATCTCCCGTCCCTTGATCCCTTGCTCGATTAAGACTTTGCGGTCAAACGTAAAGGCCAGATCCAGCGCAGCATCGAACGCCTCAGCGCTGTCCACTTTGCTTACGCCGACTGACGATCCCTGATTAGCCGGTTTGATAAACAGCGGCAGACCAAAGCGGGCAATCACGGCCTCAGCATTAATACTCGCGCGCTGTGCCTGCGTCACGCTCAGCCAGGGGGCGACGTTCAGCCCGGCATCACGCAGCAGGCGCTTGGTGAAATCTTTGTCCATGCTGACCGCAGAACCGAGCACGTCAGAGCCGACAAACGGCAGATTCGCCATGCGTAATAAGCCCTGTAGCGAACCATCTTCACCCAGCGTGCCGTGCACGATGGGGAAAATGACATCCAGCTGTGACAACGGCTGCGCCTGCTGACGGGTAATCAGCTGCTGGGACGAACTTCCCGGTACTAGCGCGACATTTTCACCTGAACGATTAAGGGCAATCAGCTTCGGATTCTCAGCGTTGAGCAAGAATCCTGATGCATCATTGAGATGCCATTCACCCTGTTTATCGATCCCCAGTAACACCACGTCATACTTGCTCTTATCGATGGCTTCGAGGATGTTTTTGGCTGATTGTAACGACACTTCATGCTCGGCTGATTTGCCGCCAAACACGATCCCTACGCGCTGTTTTACCATTGCTATTTGTCCGATTGCGATAAAGCGAGCCAGTAAGATAACACGCCCAGGACAGCCATCAACAGCCTTGCTTTTTCCTACGTAACGCCGCGCAAAACAGCCCCTCTCAGCGCCCTTAGTCACGAGTTTAAACAATTATTCATAACCGTTTGAGACAAGTCTTGGACGGCTGAAAACCTGCCTTCTGTCAGAATTTTCCCAATTCAAACAGGTGCAACGGTGGGCAATGTGCTCACCGTTTTTTGTCAGGTTTACAGGAGTCGGGAAATGGTCGACCAGAAGCAGGATGCTGTGGAGCAGGATGCGCGTTCTGTTGCTCGTATTGAAACCACGGTAGATGACACGTTATTAAAAAGCGTGGCTTGGATCTGCAAACACTACAAACGCGAGAAAAGTGAAGAAGCGCTGGTGGCAGGGTTGCCAAAAGCGACATTGCTCTCCCCATCACAAGCCATGACAGCGCTAGAGAATGCCGGTATCACAGGCGGCATGGTCGAGCGTCGTCTACAGGATCTTCCAGAACAGTTAATGCCGATGATTCTGCTGCGCAAAGAGGGCGGCGGTTGCATTGTTCTGTCACGTCGAATTCATACCAATGAGGAGAACCAACGCGAGTTGCGCTTCCAACTGGTGATGCCAGAAGTCAGCGCGGCCGCAGTCGAGATGAGCCTGGCAGAACTCAATGAGATCTACGCCGGCTTTGCTGTTATGACGAAGCCCACGGCGATCATTGATGAGCGCGCCAGTGAAATGCTGCCGGAAGTTAAGGGCCATTGGCTATTTAGCACGTTGTGGCGTTATCGCCGTTATTACCGCAGCGCCGCAATTGCAGCGGTATTGATCAACGTCCTCGGTCTTTCCAGCATCTTCTTTACCATGAACGTTTATGACCGCGTGGTACCGAACCAGGCCTTCGTGACGCTGTGGTCGTTGGCGATTGGCGTCACCATTGCGATGATCTTCGAAGCCGTCACCCGTTTTGTACGTGCGCATCTGCTGGATATGGCCGGTAAAAAAGCCGATTTAGTGCTCGGCAGTATGCTGTTCCGCCAGGCGCTTTCCATCCAGATGGAGCATAAACCGGCTTCCTCCGGTACCTTCGCCAACCAGATTCGTGAGTATGAATCGGTGCGTGACTTCGTGGCGTCCGCCACGCTGGCGGCGATTTCCGATCTGCCCTTCATTCTGATGTTTGTCGGCGTGATCTTCTTTATCAGCGGTCCGCTGGCGATCATTCCACTCATGATGATCCCGCTGATCATCATCGTCAGTGCGGCGATCCAGTGGCCACTGGCACGTATCATGAAAGAGAATTTGCGTGACGCTTCACTGAAACAAGGCGTGCTGATCGAGTCGGTTGAAGGAATGGAAACGCTGAAAGCAGTTGGCGGCGAAGCGCACATGCAGCGCCGCTGGGAAAACTTCAGCGCACTGCAATCGGCTAACTCAATGAAATCCAAACGTTACTCAACGCTGGCAACCGGCGTGGTGACGTTCCTGCAGCAGTTCCAAACGGTGATGTTGGTGGTTGCCGGTGTTTATCTGATCAACGAAGGCACCTTTACCATGGGTGCGATGATCGCCACCGTGATGTTAGCCAGCCGCGCCACCGGCCCACTCGGTCAGGTTATTGGTCTGGCGGTACGTTATCAGCAGGCAAAAGCAGCATTAACCTCACTTAACAAGCTGATGGAGATGCCTGTCGATCGTGATAGCAGCAAAACCTATCTCACCGATCCTCCGCTGAGTGGCGAGATCACGCTGACCAACGTCAACTTCTCCTATCCAGCACCACCAATGAAGCCGAACCCGGAGATTCTCAAAGATATCTCGTTGAGCATCAAAGCTGGAGAACGCATAGCGATTCTCGGCCGCATCGGTAGCGGTAAATCCACCTTATTACGTGTGATGGCGCGTCTCTACCAGCCGGTGAAGGGCCAGCTTTCAGCCGATGGTCTGGATGTAAACCAGATTGATCCTGCGGACTGGCGCAAGGCTGTTGGCTTTGTCGGGCAGGATGCGCGCCTGTTCTACGGCACGCTGCGCGAGAACGTCATGATTGGGCGTCCAGACGCTACCGCTAATGAGCTGCTGCGCGTGCTGAATCTCACCGGTTTGGATCATGTCGCCGCACGTCATCCAAGCGGGATCAATTTAACGGTCGGCGAGGGCGGTGAAGGCTTGTCCGGCGGTCAGCGCCAGTTGGTTTCTCTGGCGAGAACACTGTTAACGCGTCCCAAAGTACTGCTGATGGATGAGCCAACCAGCGCCATGGATAGCATGACGGAAAATCAGTTCCTCGCGCACTTACGTCGTGCCAGTGAAGGACATACGTTAATTGTCGTGACGCATCGCCCATCCATTCTGGCGCTGGTTGATCGCATCATCGTAGTGGAAGAAGGAAAAGTGGTCGCGGACGGTCCTAAAGAGCAGGTTCTGGCGGCGCTGGAAGGAAAAAATAAAGCGCGCCAACAACCGCGTCAGGCGGTTGAACCGGCGGTACGTGAGCCAGCTCCCGCTAACGATGCTTCGGCGGTGCCAATGCCAGCGGAAGCAGCAGCAGAGGAGGCTGCAGTATGAGCAAGTTAATGCCATGGCGTAAGAGCGCGAAAGGGATGTCCGCCGCTGATGCCGAATTTATGAATGACGTGCAGGCTTCTCTGTTGTCACAAACCACGCCCGGTTCCAAGCTGGTGATGTGGATCATCATTGCAGTGTTAGGCGTGGGCATTACGTGGGCCAACTACGCGCGGGTGGAAGAGATCACCAAAGGCGATGGCAAGGTCATTTCACGCAGTCGTGAACAGGTCATTCAAAGCCTGGAGGGCGGCATTCTGGCGGAAATGAATGTGCGTGAAGGTACGGTGGTGGATCGCGGTGATGTGCTGCTGAAAATTGACCCGACGCGCGCGCAATCCAGCTATCGCGAAGTCCTGAGCAAAGTGGTGGGTCTGAAGGGGAGTATTGCGCGCCTTCGTGCTGAAGCCTATTCACTACCACTGGCGTTTGATGAGCAGGTGAAGAGCGATCCAGCTGTGGTGGCGCAGGAAACCAAAGCCTATGAATCGCGTAAACGTGCGTTAAGTGACAGCATTAACTCATTGCAACGTAGTTACGCACTTTCGATGCGTGAGATTCATCTGGCTGAGCCATTAGCGGCCAAAGGTCTGTTGTCGGAAGTCGAACTACTGCGCATGCAGCGTCAGGCAAATGACATCCAGGCGCAAATCGTCGAACGCCGTAACCGCTATCAATCTGATGCTCACACCGAGCTGGGCCGCCTGGAATTAGAACTAAGCCAGGTGAGCGAGAACCTTATTGGTCGTGCCGATATCGTTGATCGCACCACGATTGTGGCGCCGGTGCGCGGTACGGTGAAGAACGTGCGCGTGAATACCATTGGCGGGGTTATTCAGCCTGGTGAGCACATCCTCGAAATCGTTCCTCTGGAAGAGCAGTTGCTGGTGGAAGGGAAAATCCGTCCGTCGGATGTCGCCTTCCTGCGTCCTGGTTTGCCTGCGAAGGTGAAAATCACTGCCTATGACTTTGCTATTTACGGCGGACTTGATGGGCACGTGGAGTACATCAGTCCGGACACGTTGAAAGACGATCAAAAAGCGGCCAGTGGACGCCCGGATGATACCTACTATCGCGTACTCATCCTGACGGATAAGAGCACGCTGCACGCGGGTAACAAAGATCTGCCAATCATTCCCGGCATGATCGCCACCGTCGAGGTGCGCACGGGTGAGAAAACCATTCTCGATTACCTGCTGAAGCCGGTCCTGAAAGCCAAAGAAGCATTCCGCGAGCGTTAATAATCATGAAAAATAATAACAAGATGCGCCATGCACAGGCGCGTCATTTCTCTCTGCTTGCCGTTTGTGTTGCGGTGGTGATGGCACCTGCTGTCAACGTAATGGCTGATTCCACCAGTGAGTTGATGATGTTTGCGGAAATGAGTGGTCAACGTCCAGTGGCTCCGGCTCCAGCGCCGGTGCGAACTCAGCCTTTGCCGGTTCCTGTGGCACCAGCGTCTGCTCCACCGGCACCTGCTGTAAACGTTGCGCGACCAGTTATCACTACGCCAGCGCAGCAGCCGATCTTCGCTGAAAGGCAGATACCTGCGGCCGCTATTACTCAGCCGGTTCAGCCGTCAGCTGCGCCAATCGCACCGGCTGCGATAGCTGAAGCTCCGCAACAGCTTAAGGCCGTCGAACGTGCGGCAACGATCAGCGCCAACCCGAGCCAGCCGGCTGAAATTCAGGGTGGCGGTTTCCTGACTGAGGAACAGCGTCGTCCCGAGCCAAAGCCGTTCAATCCGCTGCAACCGGCGCGGAACGTGAGTCAGCCTCAACCTGCGCAAACCTCGACTTATGCTCCAGTGGAAAGCCCACAGGCAAATATCAATTTTGTAAGCACGCCTTCAGCCGATGCTGCAGTGACTTCCCCGGTGACGATGAGCGGTGGGGCTAATGAAACGGTTGCCGAGAGTGAAATTCGTCAAAAGTTTCTCTCAGCCGCGCGCATTACCTGGCGTATTAGCCCCTCGCTGAAGTCCTACATCGCTCAGGGTGATGCGGCTGAAGCCAGCGTAGATGAAGCAAAAGGCCAGCGCTGGCCGCAGGTTGATGTCAGCGCCGCATCCGCCACCAAAGAGTTTGGTAGTGGCACGAAGAATTATGAATACCAAGGGAATACGCCATCATTAGGTGTTTCAGTGGCGACCAACCTTATCGACTTTGGCCAAACCAGTCGCACCATTGAAAGTCGTGAAGAGCGTGTGACTTCTGCGCTGCAATCAGTGCAGGCACAGCGTGAAGATTTGGCGATGCAGGTAAGTAATGCGTTGATTGAGTGGAATAAACAGCAGCATGTCATTGCCATCAGCAAACAATATCTGGCGCGTATGGCAGAACTGACTAAAATGCTCAGCGGCATTGTTCAGTCAGATACCGGACGTCGCAGTGAACTGACGCAGGCAAAAGGGCGCTTGCTGCAAGCGCAAAGCTATCTGGAAAACGCCGAATCGCGCGCACGTGATGTAGAAATCACCCTGAATCGCCTGATGGGCAACAGCCGCGTGACTTTACCAGCCAGCGATAAGTGGGCACTTTCCTTTGGCGATTTAAATCGCCAGCTGACTAGCCTTGACGTGCATCCATTGATCTTGCGCGCCAGCGCCGAAGAGCGAGCGGCCTTCAAAGAGGCGGAGGCGATCAAAGCTTCTGGTCTGCCAAAGCTTAACTGGACAGTTAGCAAAAACACCCGTGAAGATCAGCTCGGGCGCCAGCAGGCATGGCAAACCGGCCTCAACGTGAGCTGGGGCTTATTCCGCGGCGGTTCAACCAATGCACAGGAAATTGCGGCGATTAAGCGTGCCGAAGCGAGCCGCCAGCAGGTGCAGGAGCAGCGCCGCGATCTGGAAAACCGTGTACGCGCTGCCAGCCAGAATGCACACTCAACAGCGGAACGCGCCGTGCTGTACAAAAACCTGATTGTGGAATCCGACCGTATTCGTAAGGACTTCTTTGATCAGTGGTATCACTTAGGCCGCCGTTCATTGCTGGACGTATTGAGTGCAGAAAGCGATCTGTACAACAACCAGGTTAGTGAAGTCAGCAACCGTTTTGATAGCTATGCCGCCATTATCAGCGGATATGCTAACTCCGGCACGCTAAGTCGTTGGTTAACGACCGGACGTTAAACTGGCAAATAAACCCGCTTCGGCGGGTTTCTTGTCCTTAACCCAACGTAAACGAACGGGCTTTTTGAGTTGGCAACGCGGCGCAAACCACTTTAGAATCGCGGCGAATTTTTACCCAAGAGGAGAACGGCATTGGACACTTGTCCCACACGATTACAGCAGGACCTCGCGGTAAGATAGCTTTCACGCTGTCTTAACTGCGCGTTAAGACGGTGCATTTCCTTCCAGAATCACCCCTTTTCATAAGCACAATGCAGCTGATTCCCAGCGGTATTCGCACTGTCTGTAATCCATTTTTTAACCTGTTGTTCCGCAAATAAAGAGCTGCGGAGTGAGGTCTATCATGGATTGGAAAATCTTTTTACTGCGCGTCACAGTCGCGCTGGTTTTGGGGGCGCTGATTGGTAGTGAGCGCCAGTTACGTCAACGCATGACCGGATTGCGCACCAATGCGCTGGTCAGCACCGGCGCTTGTCTGTTCGTTCTGATGACACAAAGCGTGCCAGGTATCGCCACCGATGCGTCGCGCGTTGCGGCCTATGTGGTATCCGGTATCGGTTTCCTCGGCGGAGGTGTGATCATGCGTGATGGCTTAAACATCCGCGGATTGAATACCGCCGCCACCTTGTGGTGCACCGCCGCCATTGGCGTGCTGTGCAGCATGGGATTGCTGTTGGAGGCGACGATCGGCTGCATGGTGATCTTGTGCGCGAATATTCTGCTGCGTGAATTGGCTTTGGGAATTAACCGTCAAACCATCGTCTCAGCCGCCGAAGCGATACAACACTACAAAGTACAAATCATCTGCCTCGCGCAGGATGAAGTTCAGGTTCGCAGCTTGATGCTGCACACGCTCGGCGGCAGCGGCTTACGCCTGCAATCACTGCACAGTGAAGACATGGATCCGCCGCATCGCATGGAAGTGAATGCCGAGGTGATTTGCAATCCATCATTAACCGATCAGCTTGAAAGCCTGGTGAGCCGTATTAGCCTGGAGAAAGGGGTGAGTTCGGTAAGATGGCAGGTGAGTGAGTTGGAGCGTGATTAGTCTTTTGGCAAACGTGACGCCATTTAATCGCCACTTTGAATGAAGAAGAAAAAAGCCATCTTGAGAGAGGTGGCTTAATTATATGAATTTATTCGCTAAATTTGGTGGCCCCTGCTGGGTTTGAACCAGCGACCAAGCGATTATGAGTCCCAATTCGAAGCGAGTGAAATCAGTAGCTTACTGATTTTTATATTTTCTTTAGGCCGAATAGTGATGAAAAGTGGCACATAGCGTTGCGCTCTGCTGCCACTTTGCTGCCATTTATGGGGCAGCATTTGGAGACAAATCTACAAATCCAAAAAATCAGGCTTATTCAGATAGTTTATTTTTGATGAAATCGACAAGATAACTTACGCTGTCGGGGCACATCATAGCTAGGTTAATGCAACATCTATCCAGCATTTCAGATTCATTCACACCAAGTAATAATGCAGCTTCGTAGAATTCTTTGTGTTTTTCTGAGCCTGCGCCACGATTTAGTGCCGCTGTAGTAACATCAGGTTCCCCGTTTACCAGTATTGAAAGATTATTTACATATTCTAAATTTTTATTAATAACCCATTTTTCGGGCCACTCATCGCCGGGCATGTAGTTTATATTTTCTGAGAACCACTGCGTGAAGTCTTCGTGGTTCTTTTCTAGCATAGAATGAGCACATTTCAGGTTGTCTCTATACAATCTTTTTTGATCGCCATCGAAAATTGTTATTACTTTATTTTTCATCCCTCTTTGAAAAATAGCGGCCATTTGACGTGCCAATGAACTGGCTGAGCCAATTACTTCAATTTGTAATCTTGAACGTATATTGCTAGGAAGGATGTTTGATAAAAGTTTTGCTGCAACTACATCCTCTACCAAGACATCGAGTTCTTGAGAGTTTTCTGAGCTTAACTTACCAAATGCATATTCTGGTGATATTTCAGTATTGATTATTGTTTTGGAATTTATATTTTCAATGTAGACTCGAGCATCATCAGGAATACACCCAAAAATTATGTCTGAATGAGTGGTGAATATAATTTGTAGTTTTCTTTTATGAGAGGCTGACTTTAATCTTTCAATAAGCTTAACCTGTGCTTCAGCATGAAGGCCTAACTCTATCTCATCAACAATTATTAATGCTCCGGGTTTGGCTGAATATAATATCGAGAAAATTTCGAAGAGCGCGTTTTCCCCGGCTCCCATATTGAATCCAGATATTGTTTTACCTTCGTAAGTTACAATTGGCAGCCTATATCTTGAGTGTGAAACAAATTTAAAATCATCATATTTTTTGTTGAGAATATAACCTACATTTTCTCTTATTTCATTTTCACAGCCTAGCTCATCACCATTAAATATAAATAGTTTGGCATAACTCTTAGATTGACTTTTTTCACTATGGGGAACTATTCGCTCAATTCCTAAGAAGATTACTTGACGTTCCACTCTCTTGTCATAATTGTTCCATTTACCTCCTTTCTTTTTAGAACGTAGTTGTCTGCCAATTCCTTTTCCTGTGGGTACTGTTTTAGAAGGTTTCCAATTGTTGTGGGCAATATAATATCCTATTGCTATTCCTTCTTGTGGAACTTCGTCAGAATGTTGAATGAAAAAATCCGCAAAAGTATAATAAGGTTTTCTCTTTCCAGACATAATATGCTTATCTTCATCACTATGATAAGCACAAGCAATCATAGCTAACAAAGTCGATTTCCCAGAGCCATTTCTTCCGGCAATCGCTAATAATGGATAATCTATTTTAATTTCAAATGAAGACAAGGAACGAAGTCGGCCATGTTCGAGAGCTACTTTTCTTAATAGAGCGTGCTCTAATGAATTTGAAAACCATTTCCTTAAACTTAAATCTGTTTGACTTTCTCTATATTTCATTTTTACCTCAATTTAATTTCTTATAATATTTTACTGGAATTTATTGAAGGGGATTAATGAGTGGAGTTGTTAAAATTTTTATTTTCATTATTAACCTATCCTATCAAGAGGGTTAAGTAACATAGCTTCTGATAAATGATCTGGAGAAAAATGTGCATATCGCATCGTTACCTTAATATCCGTGTGCCCCAAAATTCGCTGAAGTACAAGGATATTGCCGCCGTTCATCATGAAGTGAGACGCGAAGGTGTGGCGCAAAACATGTGTAAGCTGCCCAGCAGGTGTCTCGATGCCAGCGCGTTGCATGGCCTTCCTAAAGGCCGAATAACATGGTTTAAAGAGCACCTGCGCTTTCCTGCTGGATGGCAGTTCAGACTGTAATTTTTCAGTTATCGGCACCGCGCGGTTTTTCTTGCCTTTAGTTTTCATATATATGATCTGACCGGCGCGGATTTGATTACCCTTCAAGCCTTCAGCCTCACTCCATCGTGCGCCAGTTGCCAGGCAAATTTTCACAATGGTAGTCAGGTCTTTGGATCGGCTGTTCTCACATTCGGCGAGAAGGGTTCTGATTTCTTCGATGGTGAGATACGCCATCTCCGATTCACTGATTTTAAACTCTCGCACGTTTTCTAACGGGTTTGGTGCGGTCCATTCATCTAACCGGCGCAGCTCGTTAAACATCGCCCTGAAATACGCTAATTCTAAATTGACCGTGCGAGGCGTAACTGTCTTCACTCGAGTGGAGCGTGTGATCTTTCCGCTTAAACGCTGCTCGCGATATGACGCAAAAATTTTCGCGTTAAACTCGGTTGCGAGTGGATTTCCCATCGCCTCGCAGGCGAACGCCATTGTGGCTCGTCGCTTCTCACCATCCGCCAACGTAATGCCATGCGTGTTGAACCATAATTCAACCAGTTCAATTACCCGCCGCTTATCCGCTTTTTCACCCAGCCAGGGCTTATCTTGAGCCTGCTCTTTTACGAACTTCTCATAGGATTGCGCTTCGCCCTTCGTCGCAAACTGGCGGCGAATCCTTTTGCCATCACGGCCGTTTGGGAAAACCTGCGCCTGCCATTTCCCGTTGGGTAATTTGTTTATCGCCATTCCATGCCTTAAAGGTATTCGGTTCGGGTGATCACTTTGCCTAAAACTACGATGTCACTTGATTGGCATTCAAATGACGATTTCCCATTCTCGACACGTATTCTTCCACCGGGAAAACGTACCAGTTCTCGAATGCTGACTAACTTATCAATTTCGATAAGCCATAACCCATCGACGATCTCGCCTTCATAGGAATCAACCAAATAAGTGCTTCTGTCTGAGTTGATCACAAACGGGGCGTTCAAGCCTTCGGGTAGTGATGCTTTATCCAGAATGAAATCATCCATGT
Source organism: Enterobacter sp. Sphag1F (assembly GCF_014193275.1). Lineage (NCBI taxonomy): Bacteria > Pseudomonadati > Pseudomonadota > Gammaproteobacteria > Enterobacterales > Enterobacteriaceae > Enterobacter > Enterobacter sp. Sphag1F. Next base: position 154,660 of record NZ_JACHZD010000004.1, read on the forward strand.
CCTCTAAAATCCCATTTGAGATTTTTTTATGTGTCGCAATCACAACACGGGATTCCTCTACTTCCATAAAGCGTGCACCTTTACCTGTAGTAAGCCAGGTTAGCGATGCTCCTGTTTCCATATGGCAGATGATCACCCAGTCAGCGGGGAAGGTATCGCGGGCTGAACGATTGGCTAGCGTGCTTTGCGAAACGCCCAAATGGGTGCATAGCGCCTGACGGCTGCTGAATCCGTACGCTTCAACTAAGCGAAGAATCGCGTCTTTGCCGCCCCGGTTACTTTCTACCGCTTCACGAACCACTTTCGCATTATGGCGATTTGTGTTTTCTTTCGTTGACATGTCCGTTTTGTGATCCTATTCTTCGGTCTGTGATGAGATGAATAGCGTTTAATAGTGATATCTAATACCTAAACCGAGGAATACTGCATCATGACCCGTAAACTTTCAATGCGCCCATCAATCAATCTCGTGATTTCAGAACCGTACATTACCGTAGAGGAGTTCTGTCGCCGCACGGGTTACAAGAAAGGCACTGTTCGCCAGATGTACCGCGAAAACCGCCTACCTATAAGGAATAAGGATGGGGTCAACGGCCTCATCGAAATCAACATGCTTGCCCTAATTATCGAAGCAGCAGCCGGTCATGAAATCACAATGCAGGCTTGATGCATCCATATTGGGATAACGTGAGGTATTAAGCATGTTTGATTTCAGTGTCTCCACACAAAGCCATTTTGATGAAGCGTGCCGCGCGTTTTCCGCAAAGCACAACATCATCCAGCTGGCTAAAAAAGCGGGGCTTAATCCGCAAACCATCCGTAACAAGCTAAACCCGGATCAGGTCCATCAGCTTACCGTTCGTGAAATGCTGATCCTGACCGACCTGACGGAAGACTCAACGCTGGTTGATGGCGCATTGGCTCAACTGCAATGCCTGCCATGCGTGCCTGTAAACGAAATTGCGCAGGAGAATTTACCGGCTTATGTCCTCAAAGCTACCGCCGAAGTCGGGCTGTTGGCTGCTGGCGTTGTGAGTCAGAAGAAATTTACCTCGGCCTGTAAGCGTGGATTTGTGCAGAACGTTAATGCCGGCATTCGTTGCCTGACGTTAGCTGCGATAGCCGTTCAAACGCGCGTGCATTCAAACCCTGCAATGGCTGGTACTGCAGATGTGTTAAGCGGGATCGGGGCATCGATAGGGGTTGTTTAATTATGGCGTTTTCAGTGGCGCCGCTTCTAAAACGGCAAAGCCCTTCACACGCATTCGGCCACGGCTGGATTGCAGCTGAAAATGGCAGGCGCTGGCACCCGGCATACTCTCAAGCCGAATTGCTGGCAGGTTTAACTGGCAACAGGAAAAAAGCGACATGGCTTACAAAGCTGAGAGCATCACTGTTCAAATGAGCGCTGGGCAGCGAGTTAGCGCGCTTAATCATATTGCCGCACTTCGCAACATGATGTACGGCGATTGCGGTAATGAGCTAAAGCGGTTCATCAGTGAAATGCGTAATACTCGTGATCCACAGTACGAACAAAATAATCGAGCGATGAGCGCCATTTTCTTTTTGGCAAACATCAATAAAGAACGTCACAACGTTGAATACAGTGAATTGACGAGTGACGAAATTACCGCGCTGATAGGTGCAATGAATCACTTTCGCGCAGTCGTGAGTTTATTTCCTAAGAAGCTAACGCTTCCAAATTAATTAACCCGAAAAAATAAATGGCGTAAACCCGCCGGGCATTTTTTTGCCCAAATTCTGGAGAAAGTTAAATGCGAAATATTGAAACCCGAAATTTTGAAGCCGATGCAGAAGTGCTAAACGCGATGCTGAGTAAGGCCAAAAGTGAGCAGCGATCAGATGATGCGTTGGCCGTATCCGTTCGCCTGGCAGCATTGGCGATTCATGCAAGAAACAAAGAAATGTCAGCTGCTGAAATTATCGAACTGCTAGATAAAGAGTCCGCACGCTTCGAGAACCAATCACGGGAGCTGCACTAATGGCCGACTCAATGGATCTGGTTCAGCAGCGCGTCCAGGAAGAATTGGCGCGCAACCTGGCAACGGCTATTCACCGTCCTGCAGGTGCGAGTGAGTTTTTCTGCCTGTCATGCGATGAAGCTATCCCAGAAGCGCGTCGCCGTGCGTTGCCAGGGGTCGAGCTGTGCGTTACCTGCAAAGAGATTAGCGAACTGAAAAGCGTGCATTACAAAGGGGCCGCGCTTTGAGAGTTCAGGTTGATGATCGCTATGCAGTGCGCGCGCTGAAATCCAATGAGCCGGGCAAGCCGCAACAGTTAGTGCTGGAGAAATTCAGCTGGCTTGAGATTGATGGCGTCCGTCAGCGCGTGCCGCAAACCATGGCCGTATATGAGTCGGCAGTGCTCCTCATGCGCGATTTGGCTGCTGATGTCATTGGTCGCCATGTTTTGCACGGCCAGATGAAAACAACTGCGGCCTTTGTGGCGGAAACTCGCCGCATTGCTGAATTGGTCGAGGCTGCAGTGCAAGAGCTGTCTGAACTTCAGGCCGCGCATGTCTGAAAGCCTTCCTGATCTCCTTACTGGTGAACATCACGTCGTAAATCAGCAGCGGCGTGAAGTCTTTGGCATGTCCGCTCCGGCGGATATGTCCCTTTCTGAGCGCCGTCTCTGGAATGTGAATCCAGAGGACCACAACTGGCGCAGCCAGTATCTGCAAAACATGCCGGACTATCTGGCCGGTTACTTTGCCGATCGCTACAGCAAAATCCTCTCAGCAAATAATGGCCGCCGTCGGGCCAATGCGTTTCTGCGCCAGACTATCGGCCAGAATGTATTGCCACGCCTGCAGCTAGTTCGCAGTCGCTATCGTCTTGATGAAGCCGCTCAACATGAACTGCCGTTCATAAAGCAGCTTGATCGTCTGCCTACGCTTGACCGGCAGGACGTGCGCGATCTGGCTTATAAAGTCGCATCCTATCTTTCGCTCAGCCTGGCTGAGTTTGTTGATAAAACCTCAATGCCTCAGGAAGCGGACGAGCAGACCATAACCTGCATTGCTTATCGCTACGTTGCTGAGCTTGCAGCATTGACCGGCACGCAACCGCCATATTGGGCGGAGTTTAAAGCCTGCAAAGGTGAATTGAGTCTACGCAAGGCGCAATCCGGTTTGTTACGCATGATGGCACCAGAGTGGTGGCGCGGCCGTCTTAAGCAGATGCGCGATCTCCAGCGCGAGCACATGGCAATCGCTGTAGGGCAGGTGCAAAAATCAGCTTCACCTTACGTTTCACGCGGCACACTGGCGGAATGGGTCGAGCAGAAGAAACGCAATCGCGAGTTCTTCAAAAGATACGACCTGATGAACAAAGAAACCGGTGATCGTGTCGCGATGGATGAGATGGTCAACCGCAGCACCGCGAACCCGGCCATGCGCCGCCGCGAGCTGATGACCAGAATGCGTGGCTTTGAAGACATCGCCAACGAAAGCGGCTGCGTAGGGGACTTTTATACGATCACCGCGCCGTCGCGTTATCACTCTGTTTACAGCCAGGGTGGTTTCATTACTAAATGGAACGGCTCAAGCCCGCGCGATACGCAGCGCTATCTCTGCCGCGTTTGGGCGCGCATCCGCGCCGCACTGTCACGCGAAGAAATCCATGTTTTCGGTTTCCGCGTTGTTGAGCCTCATCACGACGGCACGCCACACTGGCACATGCTGCTGTTTATGCTGCCGGAACATCGCGAGCGTGTGCAGCAGATCATGCGTGAGCATGCTAGCAAAGAAGACGCTGACGAACTGAGCACGCCGCAGGCGCGCAAAGCGCGTTTCCACGCTGAGCCTATCGATCCTACCAAAGGCAGCGCCACGGGTTACATCGCTAAATACATCTCCAAAAATATTGACGGCTTCGCAATGGACGGCGAAAAGGATGATGAAACCGGCTCAAACATGCGTGATATGGCGAAAGCCGTTTGCGCGTGGGCGTCACGCTGGCGCATCCGCCAGTTTCAGCAGATTGGCGGCGCGCCGGTCACTGTTTGGCGCGAGTTGCGCCGTCTCGGCGATACGCGCCTACCAAACGAGAAGATGGACGCTGTGCTGGCGTCTGCTTCCGTTGCCAGCTGCTGGGCGTCTTACACCATGGCGCAGGGTGGCCCGCTGGTCGCACGTGATGACTTGGTGATCCGCCTTTGCTACGAGATTACCGAAATGGGCAACGAATACGCGGAGGACGTGCAGCGCGTTCAAGGCATCTATTCGCCTCACTATCAAGATTCTGAAGTATTCACGCGTCTGGTGAAGTGGGAAGCCGTTGCTAAATTAGCCGACGCGTCAGCGGAGGCTGGTCCTTCTGGCGGCATCGCCGCCCCTTGGAGTTCTGTCAATAACTGTACGGGGCCGGAGCGCCGGCGGTTAGAGCTGGAACTAAAAGCCCGTGGTTTTGAGGGGCATGAGGAGGAAATTAGCCTTCTTTCCCGAGGATGCAGCATAAATTCAGGCGCGCGAATGCGGCTGTTTTACCGAAACGGCAGACTCCAGGAACAAAAGATAACCATCTGATTAATCCAGAGGATTTCTCACGGAAGGTAAAAAAACATTTCACATTTCGAAACTCATAATATACTGTACGTATAACCAGTTGTTCATTGTGCGGAGGGAATATGCAGGATTATTTTTTGGAGTCGATGAAGCTCCAGCGTATTGATTTATTTATGAAACTTGTTGCTGCTAGTGATTGCACGGATGACGAGAAGCAGCTTGCCATTCAGTGGGTCTCTGAACTGACCGATGAGCTGATGCGGAAAGTCAGAAGCCACGAATATTCGCGCATGATGCACGCTTCAGATTAGTTTTTTCAGATGTCACGCGTAGCAAGATGTGATCGGATGGAAGCTACATATCACACCGGGATGCTTACGCAAGATGAGTCCGAACATAACGAGAGTTGCGAGGCGTTAGGCCATGGCTAAAAGTCCCGAAAAATTCCAGATCGTTTACCGAGGTGAGGTGCTCACTTACTACAAGCCTGGTGAATGGGTGTTTTTCCAACGGCCGAAAGAATGTGGCGGGGGTTACTGGCTCGGTAAAACCTACGACTTCGTTTTCATGCTTGAGATTCCATATCCCATTTCTTTACGGCAGGGCATGGATTTTCTGAATGAAACAGAAGGAATTGGCATCCACAAAGCCGCTTCTGTGGATGACTTCAAGCTGGAGTGAAGAGTGCATGACTATGCCGCATGAATTCGCATGATCCGAAAAGGATCGCTTTACCCTCGGCCCGCCAGTTCTGGCGGGCTTTCGTTTATGTCATGCAGGTGCATGAAAACCGCATCATAAAGCGGGCAGGCGTGGCGGGGGTACGAGCGCGCGCTGATGGGCTACAAAGGACTGTTATGTAATAAATTCCAAAAAATAGGGAATTGATAAATATAAGAAATTGTGAGATGTTTTTTAAAAACTGTTTAAGGATTAAACATATGTCATCTCAGTCCACATCTATCAAAAAGAAAATTGATTCTGGTAATGAGCGTTTGGCTTCACTCTTAGAGGACGTAGTAAGGGGTAGCATAAAAATCCCTGCTTTCCAAAGAGAGTATGTTTGGACAGATGAGCAGATATTGGGATTGATTGATTCAATATATTCTGGCTATCCAGTAGGATCGTTACTTTTATGGACAACTAAAGTTCCTTTAAAATTTGAAAGAAATGTTGGAGGGTTTGATTTACCTGAAATAAAGGAGGATTACCCTGTAAACTATATTTTAGACGGGCAGCAAAGGCTTACAACATTATTTGGGGTTTTTAATTCCGATAAACCAACAAAAAATAAAGAATTAGCTTCAAGATTTAATGTGCATTATGTTCCTCAAGACGATAAATTTTATCATGTATATACAAAGCCACATGATTTAAAAAGCATACCATTGAATAGTATACTTGAAACGACAAAGTTAATTTCGTACTTGAGTGATTTTGATGAGGGTGATAGAAATAAAATAACCAATCTGGTTGATAGGTTCAAAGATTATGATTTTCCGGTGGTTACAATTAAAGAACGTACCAATCAAGAGGTATGTCGTATCTTTCAAAGGATTAATTCATCAGGAACAAGTCTTAGTACTATTGAACTTTTAACGGCTTGGACATGGTCCGAAGAGTTTAATCTACGTATCGAAATTAATGAGATAAATGATTATTTAGCTAGTAAGGGTTTTAGGCATGCTGATGAGACATTGCTCATGCGATGCCTTACATCAATAGTAAATAAAGAAATTGATTCTGACACTTTGATAAATAATGATCCTGCGACTTTGGCTTCGTCAGTAAACTTATTGCGTGAAGGTATTGTTAAAGCAGTAGATTTTTTAGAGAAAGATTTAAAAATACAGAACTCTGTGTTTTTGCCATTCCCTATCATGCTCGTACCATTAGTTTATTTCTTTTCTAAGGAGGATCGGCCAACGGGATATCAATATAATTCAATAAAACGTTGGTTTTGGTGCTGTGCATTTTCTCAAAGATATAAAGCTGGCACAAATGCATTCGTAATGGAAGATATTTTGGAAATGGATAAGATCTTATCTATAAGAGATAAATATATCCAGTTCCCAATGAAAATAGAGGCTGATTTTTTCCGTAAATCATGGCGTATAAATTCCTCTGCTGCAAAATCAACAATATGTTTGTTAGCACAGTTGAATCCTAGAAGCTTCATTACAGGTAAATGCGTAGATTTAGGAACAGCTCTATCAGCTTATAACGCAAGACAGTTCCACCATATTTATCCTAAATCATTCTTGAGCAAGATTGGTATAGGATTTCACGAGTCAAATATTATTGCTAATATTGCATTTCTCACAGCTCAGGATAATAATAAAATTTCTGACGAAGATCCGGCCAACTATTTCCCTAATGTTAACTCTGCAGAAAGGATAGCTATATTTAACTCGGCGTTAATTGATGAGGAGTTATGGAACGGTGACAAATCCTTTAAAGAGTTTATTGATGTAAGAGAGAAAAGCTTAGTTAAAATGGCTCATAAAGCGATGATGGGCAATCTTTGAGTTAATTTTAATCTTAACTGTGATTTTTATGATGGAGAACTATCGCTGGTTTTCCATTAATACTATTCAATTGCCAAATAAATCTCCATGAGGTGTTATGTGAATAAGGGGGACCTACAAGATGAATACAATAAATCCATCGGTGCTATTGATGACTTCAGGAAAAATTTATCTGACCAGTTAACAAAATTAATTTTCGAGTCAGGTGTTCCATTGGGCATTAATCTTGAGTCAAGGGTTAAAGAATGGGGTTCTATTGCCGAAAAGGTCGATAGAAAAGAGCTAAACCTGAAGACAGTGCATGATTTGACCGACTTGATTGGATTCAGGATAATTTTACTTTTTAAAAGGGATCTGGATGTAATATCTAATTTAATCAAGGAGAATTTGAATGTTATTAGCGAGGATGATAAATTAGAATCTCTAGACGATAATAAGTTCGGCTATCAATCAAGGCATTATATTGTAAAAATCCCCAAGTCATGGCTCAAGGTTCCGTCGTTTGTTTCGTGTAAAGATTATAAGGCTGAAATTCAAGTTAGAACTTTGTCTCAGCATATTTGGGCGGCAACATCTCATAAGTTACAATATAAGAATGAAGAAAACATTCCCGTTCAATTAAGACGAGCTATAAATAGAGCTTCAGCAATGTTGGAGCTTGTTGATCTCGAATTTGAAAGAATCCTTATAGAAAGAGATGGTTATTTCGATATTCTGAATCAGAAATCAAATGATAATCTTACTCAAGATGAACACTTGAATATTGATAGCCTTAGGTTTATAGCATCGAGGTATCTTCCTATTGAGAATTTATCGGGCATTGAACCTTATGATGAGCTTATGAGTGAATTAACTTCAAATGGAATCCTTAAGGTTGATCAACTTGTTGACATTATTAAAAGTACAGAAGAATTCTGGATAAATGAAGAACGAACTCGAGTTGCAAAAGTTAGTAATGAGTCAGCTAAATCGTGGTGGACAAAAGGAAAGGGTGAGGATGATACTGAAGCGAGGATTAAACGCGGAGTATTCTACACTCATGTTGGTTTGATAAGACATGCTGTTGAGCACTATCTTGAAGGAATTGGTAAACAATATATTCGTTTAACTTAGAAATTTAAAAAGAGGCCATTTTATTTGGCCTCATAATTCTAAATAAGTGCATAAGTTTGAAATGAAATTACATCTTCGCCTAACCAGTGATTTAGTGTTTGGAGCTGCTTTTGTATCGGAATTAATTCATTACGCACGAATACACGACTTGCTTTTTCGATATCACCAAACCCTCCGGTATTATTAGGCATGATCCCCATCATCTGCGGCGGCACACGGTGCGCGGCCATCATGTCGTCACGGCTCACGTTTTTGATATTCAGAAACTCATCCTTAGCCGCCACCTCTGACAGCGGGATGATCTGAATCCCGTCCTTCTTCCCGTTCGGTGAGTACATAAACAGGTTGCGGAAGTTGCCCGGCCCCTTGGCGCTTTTCATTGCCTGGCGGATATTGTTTACGTCTTCCTGATTTTGCGCGGCGTCGGTCATATACATGATGAAACCGGCGTGGCTGCCGTTCAGGTAGTATTTGCGGCGGAACAGCGTAGCCGACTCGTTTAGCAGGGTGGACGGGATTGCCGAAAGATACTCCGGCAGGCCGTAAACCTCCTGATTTAAATCCGGCTCCATCAGGTGAAACACGCTGCCTTTAGTAAACTCGTAGGGCTGCGTGTTCATACCGTACTGCACAAACCAGTAGGTGTCTAAATCCGTGCCGCGTCGCGTGAATTTTGCCAGTGCCGGCTCAAGCGCCAGCACGCCGCCGAGCCTGTTGGTGCGCTTCTCAAGATAGGCGTTGCCGAACACCAGATAGTCCTGCACAAAACGGCTGAACGCCTGCTGACTCAGCAGCGGGTGAGGGATGAAGGTGCTGGTAAGAATGTTGCGCTTCACGTTGATAGGCGAGCTGTGATGCACGGCGGCGCGGAACGTGCGCGCCAGCCCGTCAAAGCTCACCGGCGGTTCATACCACTTATCCATCACCACGCATTCCACGTAGTCCAGCAGCTCGCGGCGGTCCAGCACCGGCACCGGGTCGCCAAAGGTGAACGCTTCCGCCGCCGGGCCGCCGGTCATCTGTTGCTGCTGCACGGGCTGCATGCGCGTGCTGTTCCTGCGTTTGCTCATTTAAAAAATCTCCATAATGTTGCCGGTGTGGGCGGCTTCGCCCTGTAGCGGTTCGTTTGCCAGCGCGTGCATGGTCGCCCACGCCAGATCGGCGTGGCTTGCTTCTTCGCTGCGGCTGGCTTCGTAGGTCGGGCGGTTGCCGCTGGCCGTGGTGGCGCGGCGGATTGCCATGAATGACTGCGCAATGTCGAGGTGTCCTGCGTCGAACTCCAGACGCCCGCTGCTGATGATGTCGAACGCCTTCAGCACCAGGGCGTTTTTCACGTTCGGGTTATAAACAAACTCCTTCACCGCCGGATAAAACATCTTCACGTTCTCGTACACGCCGAGGCCGACGCCGGTGGAGTCGATGCCGATATAGGTCACGTTGTACTGCTGCGTCAGTTTTTTGATGGACTCGGCCTGCGCGCGGAAGTCCATGCCGCGCCACTGGTGACGCTCCAGAATGCGGAACTTACCGCCCGGCACGGCAGGCGGTGCAATCACCACGCACCCGGCGCTGTCGCCGTTCTGCGTTCCTTTCGCCGGGTCGTAACCGATCCACACTTCGCGCCACCCGAACGGGCGCAGCGCCAGCGCTTCGAAGTCGGCCCAGATTTCCCAGCTGTCCACCATGCACTTCTGCAGCAGCTGCAGCGGGAACACGGACGCCAGATCGTCCACAAATTCGCACATCAGCAGGTTCTGGTATTCCGGCGGGCTGTATTCGAGTCGCAGCTGGTCGAGGTCAAACAGGTTACAGCCGCCGCGCACGGCGTCCTCAACGGTGACAATCTGGCGGAACTGGCCGTCATCGCAGAAGCGGCCCGGCGACAGGTTCATGTGCGACAGGTCGATGTCCACGCGGTCCGCTTTGGCGCGGCCCCGGTTGAACAGGCCGCCGGACCAGAACGGATAGGCGCTGTGCGTGAGGCTGGACGGGGTGGAAAAATAGGTCTGGCGCCACTTCTTGTGCAGCGCCATGCCGGACGCCACTTTGCGCAGCTCCTGAAATTTCGGGATCCAGAAGTATTCATCCAGGTACAGATTGCCGTGATAGCTCTGCGCGGTGCGGGCGTTGGTGCCGAGGAAGTACAGGCATGCGCCGTTGCTGAGCGTCATCGGATCGCCTTTCAGCTCGACCTCCACCTCTTTAGCAAACTCAATGATGTACTGCTTGAAAACGTGCGCCTGCGCCTTACTGGCTGACAGGAAAATCTGGTTGCGTCCGGTGGTCAGCGCATCCAGCAGCGCCTCGCGCGCAAAATAATAGGTGGCGCCAATCTGGCGCGACTTCAGCACGTTGCGGATGCGGTGCTTGTTGCCCGCGTCCCACCACTGGCGCTGGTAGCCGAACATGGAACCGTGGAAAATCTCCTGTAATTTCTCCACCTGCTCGTCGGTAAACACGTTCTTTTCAGGCGGCTTGCGCGGCCCGCTGTTGCGGTTCGCCACGTTCGGATTGAGATCCGCCTCGTTGCCGCCGTTGCTGAACTTGCCGATGCGGGCATGGCGCTCGGACTGACGCGCCAGCAGGTCAATTTCCTTGAAGTCTCTCCCTTCTTTTGTCTCCTTCATGATCAGCTGGCAGTAGCGCGCGGCGGTGGTCAGCTGCATCTGGTCAAGCGGGCCATAGTCGCCCCACTTGTCGCGCTTCTTCCAGCTGTGAATGGTTGCGGGTTTCTCTCCCAGCATTTCAGCAATGCGGGCGATACGGTATCCCTGAAAGTACAGCAGCATGGCCTGCCTGCGGGGATCGAGGTCTACGGGGGCGAGTGTCGTTGTCATGGCCCCAAAATACGGCCCCGCCGATCCCTTTTCTGCCGTCCCTCATTGTGTGGCTGCCCGCACAACGTGCCCGCGTTGTTTCGACCCCCTCTGAACCGCAAACATAAGGCTTCAAAGCGATTTACCCAACGGAGCCTGACCTATGGCAGTTAAAGCAAAGCGTTTTCGTATCGGGGTGGAAGGCGCCACCACGGACGGACGCGAAATTTCCCGCGAATGGCTGGTGCAGATGGCCGCCGCCTACAACCCGGCGGTTTACACCGCGACCATCAATCTGGAACACATCAAATCGTACTCGCCGGACAGCACCTTTAACCGTTACGGCACGGTAAGCGCGCTGGGCACCGAGGAGATCACCGACGGCCCGCTGACCGGAAAGCTGGCGCTGTATGCCGACATCCTGCCGACGGAATCCCTCGTGGAGCTGGTGAAAAAGGGCCAGAAGCTTTTCACCTCAATGGAAGTCAGCACCAAGTTTGCCGACACCGGCAAAGCCTATCTGGTTGGCCTGGCTGCCACCGACGACCCGGCAAGCCTCGGCACCGAAATGCTGGCCTTCAGCGTGAAAGCCGAGCTGAACCCGCTGGCGAACCGCAAGCTGCACCCGGAAAACCTGTTCACCGCCGCCACCGAAACCGTGATCGAGCTGGAAGTGGTGGAGGACAAGCCCGCGCTGTTTGCCCGCATCACCGCGCTGTTCGGTAAAAAGCAGCTGTCCGATGATGCCCGCTTTTCTGACGTGCAGCAGGCGGTGGAGCTTATTGCTACCGAACAGCAGGACTACAGCACCCGCACCGACAAGGCGCTGAATGAACAGGCGGAACGCCTGAGCAAGCTGGAAACCGAACTGGAAACGCAGCTGGCCGACCTGAAAGGGCAGAAGGCTGATTTTGCCGAACTGAAGGAGCTACTGGGCCGCGAAGACAGCCGCACCGATTTCCGCCAGCGCGCACCGGGTGGCAACGCGCCAGCCGAACACCTGACCAACTGCTAAAGGAGCAGCACACCCCATGAAAAAATTAACCCGTTTTGCCTTCAACGCCTTTCTGGTGCAGCTGGCACGAATCTATAAGGTCGAACAGGCCGAGCTGTCCGGAAAATTCAGCGTGGAGCCGTCCGTTGCGCAGACGCTGGAAGACACCATTCAGCAGTCCACCGCCTTTCTTACGCTGATTAACGTCATTGGCGTGGCCGATCAGTCGGGCCAGCTGCTGGGCCTCGGCGTCGGCAGCACCATTGCAGGCACGACTGACACCACCGCCAAAGACCGCGAGCCGTCCGACCCCACCGCGATGTCGGATATTGAGTACAAGTGTGAGCAGACCAACTTTGACACGGCGATCACCTACGCGAAGCTGGACCTGTGGGCGAAGTTCCAGGACTTCCAGACCCGCATCCGTGACGCCATCGTCAAGCGTCAGGCGCTGGACCGCATCATGATTGGTTTCAACGGCACCGAGCGCGCGAAAACGTCCAGCCGTACCGCGAATCCGCTGCTGCAGGACGTGAACAAGGGCTGGCTGCAGAAGGTGCGCGAAGATGCGCCGGACAACGTGCTGGGCAGCGTGACCAAAGACGGAGAAACCACCGCCGAGCCGGTGAAGGTGGGCAAGGGCGGCGTATATGCCAACCTCGACGCGCTGGTGATGGATGCGGTTAACGAGCTGATTGATCCAATTTTCCAGGACGACGACGAACTGGTGGTCATCTGTGGCCGCGAGCTGCTGGCGGACAAGTATTTCCCGCTGGTTAACAGCGAGCAGGACAACACCAACAAGCTGGCTGCCGATCTCATCATCAGCCAGAAACGCATGGGCGGCCTGCAGGCGGTGCGCGCGCCGTACTTCCCGGCTAATGCGGTGCTGATCACCCGCCTCGATAACCTGTCGATTTACTGGCAGGAAGAATCCCGCCGCCGCTCACTCATCGACAACCCGAAACGGGACCGTATCGAAAACTTTGAATCGGTCAATGAGGCCTACGTGGTTGAGGACTACCGCTGCGCCGCGCTGGTTGAAAACATCACCATTGGTGACTTCTCAGCAAACGCTGGCGCGGGAGCGTAATCAATGAGCCTGAGTCCCGCACGGCAGCACCGCCAGCGCGTCCAGGCTGAACAGGCCGCCCGTCAGGGCGGCAGTGTTCGCCACGCCAGCGGCTATGAGCTGATGCTGATGCAGCTTGGCGAAGACCGCCGTCGCCTCAAGGGCATTCAGTCCACCGTGAAGAAGGCCGAAATCAAGGTGGAAGTCCTGCCGAAATACGTGCCGTGGGTGGACGGCGTGCTGGCCGCCGACGGCGCGCAGCAGGACGACGTGCTGATGTACGTGATGCTGTGGCGCGTTGATGCCGGTGATTATGCCGGGGCGCTCGCGATTGGCCGTCACGCCATCCGCCACGGCTGGTCGATGCCGCAGGGCTTTAACCGCAACGTGCAGACGCTGCTGGCCGAGGAGATGGCCGACGCCGCCAAAAACGCCCTTGTGGCAAAAGCCGACTTTGACCCCGACCTGCTGATGCAGACGCTCGACGTGATCGGCGATCTGGACATGCCCGATCAGTCGCGCGCCCGCCTGCATAAGTCGCTCGGCTGGGTGCTGCGTGAAAGCCAGCCGGTTTCCGCGCTGAACCATCTGCAGCAGGCCATGCAGCTCGACGAGCGCTGCGGGGTGAAAAAAGACATTGAGCAGCTGGAGCGGAAAATCCGCAACGCCAGCTGATAACCGGACGTGCCCACGCGCGGGGCGGCACGGGGTGGCGACAGGCAGCGCCGCATCAAAACCCCGTCCACCGCCCACCTATTCAGGAGAAATAAGGCATGCAGTTTGTAGCGCCGGAAAAGGCGACGGGAACGCCGGAAATTATCCCCAACAACTCCTTCTGGCCGGACATCGATCTGGCGACGTTTCGCAGCGTGATGCGCGTTGACGGCACGGTGACGCCGCAGCGTCTGAAGCAGGTGGTGCTCACCGCTATGGCGGAAGTGAACGCCGAGCTGTACCTGTGGCGCGAACAGCAGGAGCTGCGCGGCTTTAACGGTCTGGCCGATGTACCGGCGGAGCAGCTGGCCGGGCGCAGCGTGCGTCTGCATCACTATGAAAATGCGGTGTGGTGCTGGGCGCGCGCGGTGCTGAATGAGCGTTATCAGGACTTTGACGCCACCGCTGCCGCAGCGAAGCGCGGGGAAGAACTGGAAGATGCCACCGGCGACCTGTGGCGCGACGCGCGCTGGGCCATCAGCCGCGTGCAGAACGCGCCGCACTGTACCGTTGAGCTGATCTGATGAAGGTGCGCGCGCAGCAGTACGACACGGTGGACGAAATCTGCTGGCGTCACTACGGGCGCACGCAGGGCATGACGGAGCAGGTATTGCAGGCCAATCCGGGGCTGGCGGAGCACGGCCCCATTTTACCGCACGGGCTGGAGGTGGAGCTGCCGGACGTGACGGCGGCGGCCACCGTGCAGGCCGTCCAGCTTTGGGACTGAATCATGTGGGAAAAAATCAGCACCGGGATCGTCTGGTTCATCGCGCTGGCAATGGCGTGGCTGGGCGACCTGTCGCTAAAAGACGTTTCAACCGTGGCCGGGGTATTAATCGGCCTGCTGATGGCAATCATCAGCTGGTACTACAAGCGCAAAACCTATCAGCTGCTGGCCGCCGGGCGCATCACGCGGGAGGAATATGAATCTGCAAACCGTTAAGCGCTGCACCGTCGGCATGGTGCTTGCTATCGCCGCGACGATGCCGGGTTTCCAGCAGCTGCACACCTCCGTCGAGGGGCTGAAGCTGATCGCCGATTATGAGGGCTGCCGCCTGAAGCCGTACCTTTGCGACGCGGGCAAGTGGACCGACGGCATCGGTAACACCGTTGGCGTGGTACCGGGCCGGAGCATCACCGAGCGGCAGGCGGCGGGGAATTTCATCACTAACGTGTTACGCGTTGAGGCGGCACTGGCGCGCTGCGCTGCGGTTTCCATGCCGCAGCCGGTCTACGACGCGCTGGTGTCGCTGGCGTTTAACGTCGGCACCGGGAACGCCTGCGGCTCAACGATGGTGGCGCTCATTAAACAGGAGCGCTGGCGCGATGCCTGCTATCAGCTGCCGCGCTGGGTGTACGTGAAAGGCGTATTTAATCAGGGGCTGGATAACCGGCGACAGCGTGAGCTGGCATGGTGCTTAAAAGGAGTAACAGCATGATGCGCGCGCTTGCGGCGATAGCGCTCGTTCTGATTGCCGCGCTTGGCGTGCAGTCGTGGCGACTTAGTACCGCCCACAACAAAATCGACGCGCAGGTGAAGGACTTAGCCGCGCAAGGTAAAAAGCTGTCGGCGAAAAACGGCCAGCTGATAGCCCTTAACATTCTGACGCAAACCAGCAGCCGGGCGCAGACGCAGCTTTACGCCGCCGCCGAGCAGAACGGCACGCTTTTGCGTGACCGGCAGCGCACCATTGAGGAACTCAAACGTGAAAATGACGAGCTTCGCCGCTGGGCTGATGCCCCTTTGCCTGATCCTGTTATCCGGCTGCGCCAGCGTCCGGCCCTCACCGGAGGTCAGTCTTACCGTGAGTGGCTGTCCGCGAATCACGCCGTGCCGCCTGGACGAAGCCGCGCCGCGCAGTAACGGCGACCTGCTGGCGCAACTTGACGACACCGAGGCCGCATGGGCGGCCTGCGCCGACAAGGTAGATACCATCATCAGCTGTCAGGATAAAGACGATGAACAAGCCGCAGTCCTTGCGAAACGCCCTGAATAAAGCCGTGCCCTACGTAGCCGACAACCCGGATCGCCTGCATCTGTTCGTGGACAATGGCGCTGTGGTTGCCACCTCCGCCACGTCGATTTCATGGGAGTACCGCTACACCCTGAACGTGGTAGTGACGGATTTTACCGGCGATCAGAATCTGCTGATGGCGCCCGTTTTATTCTGGCTAGGCGTCAACCAGCCGGACGCGCTGCAGAACGCCACCGAGCGCGAGCGGCTCTTCACCTTTGAGGTGGACATTCTGGGCAATGACCGCTGCGACATCAGCATGAATCTGAAGCTGACGGAGCGTGTGATCGTGAAGGAAGTTGACGGCGTAATGTCGGTTGAGGCAGTGCCGGAGCCGGAAGTGCCAGACGAGTTTTGGGCGGTGAATCATGGCTGAGCTGCACGACGTTGAGGCGTGGCTGGGTGCGCTGCTGTCGCAGCTTGAGCCACCGATGCGCACAAAGATGCTGCGCGAAGTGGCGCGCGATGTGCGGCGCATTCAGCAGAACAACATCACGCTACAGCGCAGTCCGGACGGCACAGCATGGGAACCGCGCCGCGTCACCGCCCGCACCAAGCCGGGCCGCATTCGACGCAAGATGTTTGCGAAGTTGAAAACGGCGAAATACCTCAAAGCGCAGGCAAATGCAGATATGGCAGAAATTGCGTTTGTTCCCGGCGTGCAGAAGCTGGTCCGTGTCCACCATTACGGCCTGCGGGACCGGGTAAACCGACGCGGCACCGAAGTGAAATATGCGGAGCGCCCACTACTAGGGGTGAATGATGATGTGGCAAACTTGATACGCGTAACACTACTTCGCTGGCTCAGCGAATGAGCCAGCAGAAAAAGGCTACAACTCAAATACTATTTAAATTATCATAATTAATAAGGCGAAGTATGCTTACTCTTTCATGATAAAATGATGGTTCCTTTATTTCTCCTTCTTCAATTTTCTTCGCTATAATATTGAAAAAATTCATATTCTCTATCGGGAATAATTTGCATAAATCCTTAAAGTAAGCTTTGTCTGCTGCTCTATCGAAGACTTCAAGTGGCCGAAATCCTCTGCTATATATAAGTGTGAAAGGATACCAATAGTCTTTGCTGTCATATTTATCTTGCGAGAGAAATGCATAATATAAGTAACATATGAGATCCGCTTGAATTATTTGGTTGAATTTTCCATTTTCACTTTCACACCTTTCTTTTAATAAGTTTGCGTGATAAGAAATCCATCTTGTTTCAGAGGATTGGTTAATTCTTTCAAGAGAATAAAGATGATTATAGAAAATTCCAAAAGAGTGAAGTCCACTCTCTGGTTCCGATGAATTATTGATATAGAATTTTTTTTGTAAAATTACTTTGCATTCTTCAAAGCGGTTGTTTCTTAGGAATGCGGATATTAGTAGTAAATAAGCTTCGTGTGCTATAAATTTATAGTTATCGAAATCGGATGTAGAGTAAGCTTTTTGCTGTTCTTTCGGGTAGAAAAAATCACATAATTGCTCAAAAAAACTCATTGTTATCGTAATTAATTCTTTAGAAGGATTGTAAAGTGAAATAAGTTCGAAGGTTTGTGAAAGTTCGTTTCTCAAAGGTATCAAATTCTCGAGATTATTTAAAATCTCTTCGTCAGATTTCCCTGTTGACATTCTGAATTTTTCAAGTTCCTCAAGAACTTTTTTATAATAAGAATCAATCTCTATGTGTGAATTTGGTTTTGATTCCTTAATGGATTGAACGGCGCGACGATACGTCACCCCCGTAATGATTTTAGATGCATTTTCCTCGCTTAAAAATGCCGGTGGCTTCCCAAGCGGAGGTTTGACATGTAGTGGGCGATTGAAAAGCCACCGTAATAAAATCTCGTAATTTTTCGAATAATCAGATTCAGGACTAAGGTCAATGTATTTTCTGGAAGTGTAGTATGTTGGTACATAAGCTTTTCCAGACTCATCCTTTTCAACAATGACTGCAACAAATTTTTCTTGATTTTGATTTTCATAAACTTTTTGGGAGATAATTTGAGTCTCTGTTCCAACTCCGCCTGATCTTCCATCCGCTCGTTCTGAATATGATTTATCACATATCATTATTACTTTTTTTACTGATTCGTCGGTTACCATTCGCTCCATGAAGCCTATTAGGTCATGTCCTTCTTTTAGTTCCCATTTATCTAGAATTACATCTACACCAGAAGAAACAAGTTCTTCAGCAAAATTTAAAACCCAAGACTCATGCTCAGGCGTAGTCCATGAATATGAGATAAATGTCTTTTCGCTAGCCATATACTCCCTCATTTTTTAATTGTGCTATTTATGAAACAAATCTAATTGATACATAAGCTTGCAAAGCTATGCAAGCATCGTATTTATGAATACTCAACTCAACGAAATCATGCGTCTTATCACCAACCTGATCCGCACCGGCACCGTGTCCGATGTGGATACGGTCAACTGGCTGTGCCGGGTGAAAACGGGCGACCTTGAAACCAATTGGATTAACTGGCTCACCTTCCGCGCCGGTAAAACGCGCACGTGGTGGCAACCCTCTGTCGGCGAGCAGGTTGTGCTGCTGAGCCTCGGCGGCAATCTCGAAACCGCGTTTGCGCTGCCCGCTATTTATTCCGACGCCTTCCCGCCGCCCGATTATTCAGAGAATGGCAGCACTACCGTGTTCAACGACGGCGGCTGGTTCCAGTACGAGCCGGACACCGGCCAGCTGCTGATTAAAAACATTAAAAGCGTGCGCATTGAGGCCGCCGACGGCATCCAGCTGATCACCGATCAGCTGGGTGTGGATGCGAGCCAAATGCTCGTTAACAGCGAAACCGTAATGAATGGCGCGGTGACGCAGGGCGGCGGCGATATGAGTTCAAACGGCGTGGTGGTTGATAAGCACAAACACGGCGGCGTGAAGTCCGGCGGCGATATGTCACGAGGTCCGCAATGATGTATCTCGGCATGAACCGCGACACCGGCGAAGCCATTACCGACACCGAGCACATTCGCCAGAGCGCGCGCGACATTCTAATCACGCCGGAAGGCAGCCGCATCGGGCGTCGTGAATACGGTTCGCTTCTGTCGGTGCTGATTGACCAGCCGCAGAACGACGTGGTGCGCCTTCAGGTGATGGCGGCGGCGTATACGGCGCTGAGTCGCTGGGAGCCGCGAATCCGTCTCAGCTCTTTGAGCATAACCAGCGCCTTTGATGGCTCCATGATGGTTGAGCTGACCGGCCAGCGCGCCGACGGCTCACCGCTCGCAATGTCAGTGCCTACGGGGGTGAACAGTGGCAGTAATTGACCTTTCGCAGCTGCCCGCACCGGAAGTGATCGAGGTGCCGGACTTTGAAACGCTGCTGGCCGAACGTAAGGAGGCGCTGATTGAGCTCTATCCGGCGGACGAACAGGCCGCCACGCGCCGCGTGCTGGCGCTGGAGTCCGATCCGATAGTGAAGTGCTTACAGGAAAGCGTTTACCGGGAAATTCTGCTGCGGCAGCGCATCAACGAGGCGGCGCAGGCGGTGATGGTGGCTTATGCGCTGGGCAGTGACCTCGATCAGCTGGCCGCGCGCAGTAACGTTGAGCGCCTGACCATCACCCCGGCCAACCCGGACGCCGTGCCGCCCGTTGAAGCAGTGATGGAATCGGACGACGCACTGCGCGTACGGGTGCCGGAAGCGTTTGAGGGGTTATCGGTTGCCGGTCCGACGGCAGCCTATGAGTTTCACGCCAGAAGCGCGGACGGACGGGTGCAGGACGTGTCCGCCATCAGCCCGTCACCGGCGACGGTGCTGGTCACCGTGCTGAGCCGCGATGGCAACGGCACGGCAGCCGCTGATTTACTGAATACAGTGGACAAAGCGCTGAATGATGAAAGCGTGCGCCCGGTAGCGGACCGCGTGTCCGTGCAGCCTGCAACCATCAACGACTACCGTGTGCAGGCAAAGCTGCACCTGTTTGACGGCGTGGCTGCCGCGCCCTGTCTGGAGGCGGCAAACGCACGGCTGGCCGCCTACCTCACCGAGCAGAAAAAGCTGGGCCGCAGCGTGCGCCGCGAGTCCTACGGCGCGGTGCTGCGCGTTGCCGGTGTGGACTGGGTGGATATCACCGAACCGGCTGAGGACATCATCATGGACCGCACGCAGGCGGGCAACTGCACCGGGACGGACATCAGCGTGGCGGATGATGAGGTGCTGGCATGAGTAACAGCCTGCTGCCGCCCGGCTCATCCGCGCTGGAGCGCCGTCTGGCGCAGGCGTGCAGCGACATTTCCGGGCTGAACGTGCCGCTGCGCGACCTGTGGAACCCGGACACCTGCCCGGTGAACTTTTTGCCCTATCTTGCCTGGGCGTTTTCGGTGGACCGCTGGGACGAAAGCTGGGCGGAAAGCGTGAAGCGCAAGGTGGTGAAGGACGCGTTTTATATCCATCAGCACAAGGGCACCGTCAGCGCTATACGGCGCGTAGTGGAGCCGCTGGGCTATCTCATCCGCGTGATTGAGTGGTGGAAAACCAACGATGCGCCGGGCACCTTCCGGCTTGACGTGGGCGTGCTGGATACCGGCATCACCGAGGAAATGTATCACGAGCTGGAGCGCGTGATTGCGGACGCCAAGCCGTGCAGCCGCCACCTCATCGGGCTTTCGATCACCCTTGACGCGAACGGCACGGTGCCGGTGGCCGTTGCCAGCTACAGCGGCGACGAGCTGACCGTTTATCCCTATACCCCTGAACTTATCAGCGTCGGCGGGCCGGTGTTTACTGGCGCGGCGGTGCATCTTATCGACCTGACGGAAGTGAGCGCATGACGACAAAATATTTTGCCCTGCTGACCAATCAGGGCGCGGCTAAGCTTGCCAACGCTGCCGCGCTCGGCACCAAAGTGAACATCACGCAGATGGCGGTAGGCGACGGCGGCGGCACGCTGCCCACGCCTGACCCGGCACAGACGAAACTTATCGGCGAGAAGCGCCGCGCGTCGCTTAACTCGCTGACGATTGACGCCGCCAACGGCAGCCAGATTATTGCCGAGCAGATTATCCCGGAGGGTGAGGGCGGCTTCTGGATCCGTGAAATCGGCCTGTTTGACGCCGACGGCGTGATGATTGCTGTGGCTAACTGCGCCGAGACCTACAAGCCGCAGCTGGCCGAGGGCAGCGGGCGCACGCAGACGGTGCGCATGATTATCATCGTGAACAGCACCAGCGCGGTAACGCTGAAAATCGATCCGTCGGTGGTGCTGGCGACCCGGCAGTATGTCGATGATAAGGCGCTGGAAGTGCGCCAGTACGCCGACGGCCTGCTGGATGCACACATCAAGGCAGCAGACCCGCATACGCAGTACGCGCCCAAAGCCAGCCCGACGTTTACGGGCTCGCCGAAAGCCCCGACGGCGGCGGCGGGGAATAACTCCACGCAGCTGGCGAATACGGCGTTCGTGCAGGCCGCACTGGCCGCGCTGGCGGGCAGCGCACCGGCGACGCTGGACACCCTGAAGGAAATCGCCGACGCGCTGGGCAACGATCCGAATTTTGCCACCACCATGCTGAATGCGCTGGCTGGCAAGATGGATAAAAGCGGCAACGGCAAGGACATTCAGGACGTGGCAAAGTTTCGGGAGAATCTCGGGCTGGCTACGGCTGCCGTAATGGCGGTGGGAAACGGCGCGGGTCAGATCCCCGACATGTCGTTTTTTATTCAGTCACTCAACGGACAGAATTTTGTCGTTAAATTCCCTAACGGCTTCATGATCCAGGGCGGCACGGTATCGCTGCAACCCGTGGGCAACTTTAACCCGCAGACGCTGGGCGGTCAGACGTACTACACCCACTTTTACCGGGTGCCGTTTAATCAGGCGTTTGCCACGGCGCAGGTTACTACGGTGGCCTCGCTGACGTGTCCGCCCTATGACGCACAGGGCAGCATGGCCGGGCGAACACTGAGCGTGCATCGCGATCAGGATGCAGGCCAGACCGGCGTGGCGAAGACGCGATTTGCCGTTGCGGTCACGCATCCACAGATGGGGGAAACCCCGACGATTCACTGGACATCCTATGGCTACTGATATGCAGAATCTTTTTTTCAGCGCGAAAACACTAGGCTTCTACTCACCCGACATGACCCTGCCGGATGACGCCATTGAGGTGTCGCCGGAGGTTGAGGCGTTTCTGCGGGAAGTGATCGTGTGGGGCGCGGACTCCTTCACGGTCAGCCTGACGGCGGCCTCCGTAACCTATCCGGCCGCAATGGCGGATTATGTGCGAACCTACAACGCGCCGACCACCTTTGGCGGATAACCAGCTCCGCTGATTCCCCCGGCGGCTGTTGTACCAGCCGCCACACAACGCTAACCGGATGCACCCGCGCGCGCCACCTTTCACCATAGCGGAACCCCTTCACAGGAGAACCGCCATATGGCTCAGGATTATCACCACGGCGTGCGCGTTGAGGAAATCAACGAGGGCACCCGAACCATCACCACTATCAGCACGGCGATTGTCGGCATGGTCTGCACCGGCGACGACGCCGACGCGGCCACGTTCCCGCTTAACCGTCCGGTACTGCTGACTGACGTTCTCACCGCCAGCGGCAAGGCGGGCGAGTCTGGCACGCTGGCGCGCTCGCTGGACGCCATCGCCGACCAGGCTAAACCCGTAACCGTCGTCGTGCGCGTGCCGCAGGGCGAAACCGAAGCGGAAACCACCGCCAACATCATCGGCGGTGTCAGTAACGGCCAGCGCACCGGCATGAAGGCGCTGCTGGCCGCGCAGGCGGTGTGCGGCGTGAAGCCCCGCATTCTCGGCGTGCCCGGTCACGATACGCAGGCAGTGGCTACCGAGCTGCTGAGCGTGGCGCAGAGCCTGCGCGGCTTTGCCTACCTGTCGGCGTACGGCTGTCAGAGCGTTGAAGAGGCGATTGCTTACCGCGCGAACTTCAGCCAGCGCGAGGGCATGCTCATCTGGCCGGATTTCATTAACTTTGACACCGTACTGAATGCGGACGCGACGGCCTTCGCCACCGCCCGCGCGCTCGGCCTGCGCGCCAAAATCGACGAGCAGACCGGCTGGCACAAATCCCTGTCGAACGTCGGCGTGAACGGCGTAACCGGCATTTCCAAAGACGTATTCTGGGATTTGCAGGATCCGGCCACCGATTCCGGTCTGCTGAACCAGAACGACATCACCACGCTGATTCGTAAAGACGGTTTCCGCTTCTGGGGTTCCCGCTGCCTGAGCGATGACCCGCTGTTTGCGTTCGAGTGCTACACCCGCACGGCGCAGGTGCTGGCGGACACCATGGCCGAGGCGCACATGTGGGCGGTGGACGGCGCGCTGAACCCGTCGCTGGCCCGCGACATTATCGAGGGCATTCGCGCCAAACTGCGCAGCCTCGTGAGTCAGGGCTATCTCATCGGCGCGGACTGCTGGCTGGACGAGAGCGTGAACGACAAGGACACGCTCAAGGCGGGCAAACTGCTCATCGATTACGACTACACGCCGGTGCCGCCGCTGGAAAACCTGCTGCTGCGCCAGCGCATCTCCGATCAGTACCTGGTCGATTTTGCCAGCCGCGTCAGCGCATAAGGAGACTGAATCATGGCATTACCCCGCAAGCTCAAGCACCTCAACCTGTTCAACGCAGGCGACAACTGGCAGGGGCTGATCGAGTCCGTGACGCTGCCAAAAGTCACCCGCAAGTTCGAGAAGTATCGCGGCGGCGGCATGGCCGGTGCGGTGGACATCGACATGGGCCTGGACGACGGCGCACTGGATACGGAATTCACCTGCGGCGGCGTCGAGGCAAAGCTGTTCAAGCAGATGGGCACCCTTACCGTGGACGGCGTGCAGCTGCGCTTTACCGGCTCCATTCAGCGCGACGACACCGGCGAAGTGCAGGCGGTGGAGCTGGTCGTGCGTGGCCGCCACAAGGAGCTGGACTCCGGCGAGTGGAAGACCGGCGAATCAAGCACCACCAAGGTGTCCGGCACCAACAGCTACGCCAAGCTGACCATCAACGGCGAAGTGCTCTACGAGATTGACCTGGTGAACATGATTCACATCGTGGACGGTACGGACCTGATGGAAGCGCACCGTAACGCGCTCGGCCTGTAATTAATCCGGCAGGGCAAACCCTGCCGCCTTTTACCCTTTTAGCGAGACATCATCATGACTGACAAAACCACCGAAAAAACCGTTGAGCTGGACACCCCGATCCTGCGTGGCAAAACCGAGATTAAAAGCATCGTCGTGCGCAAGCCGCAGTCCGGCGCGCTGCGCGGTACGCGCCTGCAGGCGCTGATGGACATGGACGTGAACGCGATGATCACCGTGCTGCCGCGCGTAACTACCCCGGCGCTGACCACGCAGGAAATCACCGAGATGGACCCCGCCGATCTGGTGAGCCTGTCGGTTGAGGTGGTCACTTTTTTACTGAAGAAGTCGGTGCTGTCGGATTTAGCGACGGCCTGACGGTAGACGATCTGGTGGCGGACATTGCCACCGTCTTTCACTGGCCGCCGTCCGTTACCGAGTTCATGACGCTGACCGAGGTACTGGAGTGGCGGCATAAGGCGATAATGCGACACGGGACCAGCGATGAGTGATAAAGACTTGCGCCTGCAGGTTGTTCTTAACGCGGTAGACAAACTGACCCGCCCCTTCCGTTCTGCCAAGGCCAGCACCCGCGAGCTGGCCGATTCCCTGCGCACCGCGCGCGCCAGCCTGAAGGACTTAGACGCGCAGGCCGCGCGCATTGACGGCTTCCGCAAAGCCCGCTCGCAGCTTGCCATCACCGCTAATAACCTGAAGGGTGCGCGCGAAGAGGCGGCGAAGCTGGCGACGCAGTTCAGCGCCACCAACCGGCCCACCGCCGCGCAGGCGAGGGTGCTGGAGCAGGCGAAGAACCGCGTGCGCGAGCTGCAGCAGAGCTATAACGGCCTGCTGGGTTCGGTGCAGCGCCAGCGCGCCGCGCTCACTGAATCCGGCGTTGATACCAAAAAACTCAGCCAGGCGCAGCGTGACCTCAAAAGCCGCGCGGACGAGACGCGCGCGGCGATTGACCGTCAGCAGAAGTCGCTGAAGCGGCTCGGCGAACAGCAGGCAAAAATCAACGCGCTGCGGGAGCGCCACGCCAGATCGCTTGAGGTGCGCGATAAAATTGCCGGTGCCGGTGCGGCGACCACCGTCGCCGGGCTGGCGATGGGCGCGCCGGTGCTGGCCGCCGTAAAATCCTCGGCAGACATGGAAGACGCCATGAAGGGCGTGGCGAAGCAGGTGAACGGCCTGCGCGACAACGACGGCAACCGCACGGCGCAGTTCTACGACATGCAGGCCGCCATCAAGGCCGCCAGCGAGCAGCTGCCGATGGACAACGGCGCGATTGACTACGCTGCGTTGGTCGAGGGCGGCGCGCGCATGGGCGTCACCAACCAGAACGATTCTTATGAGGACCAGAAGCGCGACCTGCTGGCGTTTGCCACCACGGCGGCGAAGGCGTCCACCGCGTTTGAGCTGCCCGCCGGTGAGCTGGCCGAGGGGCTGGGCAAGATTGCGCAGCTCTACAAAATCCCCACCCGCAACATCGAGCAGCTGGGCGACGCGCTGAACTACCTGGACGACAACGCGATGTCCAAAGGCTCGGACATCATCGACGTGCTTCAGCGCATGGGCGGCGTGGCGGACAGGCTGGACTACCGCAAAGCCGCTGCGCTCGGCTCCACGTTCCTGAGCCTCGGCGCCACGTCGGAAACCGCCGCCAGCGCGGCAAACGCCATGGTGCGTGAACTCTCCGTCGCCACCATGCAGGGCAAGACCTTTATGGGCGGCATGGAGCTGCTGAAGCTCGATCCGAAAGCCATTGAAAAGCAGATGACCACGGATGCGATGGGCACCATCCAGCGCGTGCTGGAGAAGGTGAACAACCTCCCCGCTGACAAGCGCCTGACCGCAATGACCATGGTGTTCGGCAAGGAGTTCGGCAAGGACGCGGCGAAGCTCGCCAACAACATGCCGGAGCTGCGACGCCAGCTGCAACTGACGCAGGGCAACGCGGCCAGCGGCTCAATGCAGAAAGAATCGGACATCAACAAAGATTCACTTTCCGCGCAGTGGCTGCTGGTGAAAACCGGCGCGGCCAACACGCTGAGCAGCCTCGGCGACACCCTGCGCACGCCGCTGATGGAAATCATGGACGCGGTGAAGCGCGTCACCGGCACCATGCGCCGCTGGGTGGAGTCCAACCCGGAGCTGGTCGGCAGGCTGATGAAAATCGCCGCCGTGGTGGCAACGGTGACGCTGGCACTCGGCACGCTGGCCGTGGGCATGGCCGCCGTGCTCGGTCCGATCCTGATGCTGCGCTTCGGGTTAAACATGCTCGGCCTGAAAGGGCTGACAAAGCTCTCACCGCTGCTGGGCGGGCTGGGCAAGGCGTTTGCAAAACTTGCGCCCGGTCTGGCGTCGTCCGGTGACGGCATCAAAAAGCTGTTCTCACTGTTCAGCGGCGGCGAGGCCGGGGAGTCTGTTAACTGGCTGGAGAAAATCCGCGACGCGCTGGCGTCCCTGCGCGGCGGTGACGATGATGACGAGGGCGGCGGCATCCTTAATGCGTTCCGCGAGGGCGCACTGGAGAAAATCAAGGAGAAGGCGCAGGACGCCGGGCAGACGCTGGTTGCGTCCTTCCGTAACCCGATGGCCGGTGTGCGGGCGCTGGGCGCGCAGGTGCGCGGGCTGGCCGGAGCGGCCCTTGCGCCGCTGGCTGCGTCGGTGCGCGGTGCCGGTGGTGCGCTGATGTGGCTGGTGAAGTCGCCGCTGGCGCTGCTGCGCACGGTGCTGACGGGCGTGGTGTGGGCGCTCGGCGCACTGCTGAGTCCCGCCGGGCTGGCCGTGGCGGCGCTGGCCGGTGTGGCGCTGGTTATCTGGAAATACTGGGCACCCATCAAGGCGTATTTGGGCGGCGTGGTGGACGGCTTCCGGGCCGCCGCCGGACCCATCAGCGAGGCGTTTTCACCGCTGCAGCCGGTGTTTCAGTGGATTGGCGACAAGGTGCAGGCGCTGTTCGGCTGGTTTAAAGACCTGCTGACGCCGGTGCATTCCACGGCGGCCGAGCTGGACAGCGCCGCCGCGAAGGGTAAAGCGTTCGGGCAGGCGCTGGCCGACGGGCTGAATATGGTGATGCATCCGCTGGACAGCCTGAAGGCCGGGATCGGCGAGCTGCTGGATAAGTTCGGCCTCGTCAGCAAGGCGTCGGCTAACACGAAGCTGCCGCAGGCACCGCAGGCCGCCAGCGTCAGTCCAGGCGGAAAAGTCACGCTGCCTGCGGGCGGCTTCCCGGCGTTTGCGGGTATGTACGACACCGGCGGTAACATCCCTGCGGGCCAGTTTGGCGTCGTGGGTGAGAACGGGCCGGAAATTGTCGGCGGACCGGTGAGCGTGACGAGCCGGAAACGCACCGCGCAGCTTGCGGCCATGGCGGCGATGACGCTTGGCATGGCAGCCGGAACGGCGGAGGCGAAGCCGCTGCACCCGCTGAGCCTGCCCGCGCAGGCGTACCGTCAGGAGGCACCGCGCCAGCAGTCCGCAGCAACTACCGCGCCCGTGAGCATTCACGCGCCGATCACCATCGTGCAGCAGCCGGGCCAGAGCGCGCAGGATGTGGTCGACGAAGTGATGCGCAGGCTTGAGGCGAAAGAGCGGCAGGCGCAGTCCCGCGCCCGCAGCAGCTACCGAGACCGTGGAGGATTTGAATCATGATGATGACGCTGGGCCTGTTTGTTTTCATGCTCAAGACGGTGCCGTATCAGGAATTGCAGCTTCAGCGCAGCTGGCGCTTCCCGTCCAACAGCCGCGTGGGCGTGCGTCCCTCGCTGCAGTTCCTCGGCCCGGATAATGACACGATCACGCTGTCCGGCGTGCTGCTGCCGGAAATCACCGGCGGCAGACTGTCGCTGTTCGCGCTGGAGCAGATTGCCGAGCTGGGCCGCGCGTGGCCGCTGATTGAGGGCAGCGGCACGATTTACGGCATGTTCGTGATCGAGAGCCTGAGCCAGACCAAAGCGGAGTTTTTCAGCAACGGCGTGTGCCGCCGCATTGAGTTCACGCTGACGCTGAAGCGCACCGACGAATCGCTGGGTGAAATGTTCGGCAGCCTCAGCGATCAGCTGTCGGCCATGCAGGGCGCGGCCACCGACGCCGCCGGTAAAGTCGGCGCGGCAGTGGGCGGGCTGTTCTCATGATGGCGGGCAGCTGGATTAACGGGCAGGCGAACGCGCCCGCGTTTCGCCTGACGCTTGCCGGGGCGGACGTTACGCAAAAGATAGAGCAGCGGCTTATCAGCCTGACGCTTACCGATAACCGCGGCTTTGAGGCGGACCAGCTGGACATCGAGCTGGACGACGCGGACGGGCAGCTTCTGATGCCGCGCCGGGGCGTTGAGCTGTCGCTGGCGCTCGGCTGGAAAGGCGAGGCGCTTTTCCCGAAAGGAACCTACACCGTGGACGAAATCGAGCACAGCGGCACGCCGGACCGGCTGACCCTGCGCGCGCGCAGCGCGGACTTTCGCCAGACGCTGAACACGAAGCGCGAAAAGTCGTGGCACCAGACCAGCGTGGGCGAGGTGGTAAAAGAGATTGCCGGGCGGCACAAGCTCAAAACGGCGATAGGCGACGACGTGGCAAAGATGGCCGTGGACCATATCGACCAGACCAACGAGTCAGATGCAAGCTTCCTGATGCGGCTGGCGAAACAGTGCGGCGCGGTGGCCTGCATCAAGAATGGCAACCTGTTGTTTATCCGGCAGGGACAGGGCAAAACGGCCAGCGGCAAAGTGCTGCCCGGCATCACCCTCGTGCGCAAAGACGGCGACGGCCATCGCTTTACGCTGGCTGACCGTGACGCCTACACCGGCGTGATCGCAAGCTGGCTGCACACCCGCGAGCCGGAGAAGAAGCCGGAAACCACCGTGAAGCGTAAACGCCGCAAACCCGCTGCGCAGAAGAAGGAGCCTGAGGCGAAGCAGGGCGACTATCTGATCGGCACGGATGAGAACGTCCTGGTGCTGAGCCGCACCTATGCGAACCGTGCCAACGCCGAGCGCGCCGCCAAAATGCAGTGGGAAAGGCTACAGCGCGGGGTGGCTACGTTCTCTATTCAGCTGGCGCGCGGGCGCGCAGATCTCTACACGGAAATGCCGGTAAAGGTGAGCGGGTTTAAACAGCAGATTGATGCCGGGGAATGGATTATCACAACGCTGACGCACAGCCTGAGCGCGGACAACGGCTATACGACCACCATTGAGCTTGAAGTGAAAATAGATTCACTTGAAATGGAATAGTGCTATCTCAAAATGGTTAAATTGAGTAATATTTATCTCAATTGGGTTATGGAGACGACATTATGATGAATTGCCCTTTGTGCGGGAATGCCGCACATACCCGTAGCAGCTTTCAGGTATCAGCAACAACCAAAGAACGTTATAACCAGTGCCAGAACATCAATTGCAGCTGCACGTTTAAATCTCATGAAACGGTTTCTGAGATCATCATGAAACCGGGTAGCGTTAAACCTGTGCCGCCGCATCCAGGAAGAAATCAGCAGCAACCATTGTGGTTATGATCGCTGCCAATATTAAATAGCCTGCTAATGTGGGCTATTACACTTCTGGAATTTCACCCGTTTTCACAAAATCCGCGAATTGATTTTCATCAAGTATTACAACACCTTTCATACGGGCTGCCGTTACTTTAGTTGGTCCGGCATTATATCCGCAGCAAAGTAATTGAAGATTCTGTGTAACCGAACTTCTAACTGTCATGCCGTTGGCATTTGCGCACTCAATTAATCGATCTTTATCCGCTTTTTTAAAACCAGTGAAGCAAACATCAAAAGTTACCTTTTGAGTTTTGGGCTTGCTCAATTGAATATGAGAGTAATCACTCTCCTTCACCGTCATTAAAAATGTCGAAGCAGCGTCCGCTGTTTCAACAAGTTTAATTACTCTGTCTTTGCGAAAGGTTCTTAATTGTTTGATGACGTTGCAGATGCCTTGCACATGCTCGGCGCTGTGGCTGACATTACAAATCGATTGGGCGCTTACTTGCCCCTTTGCATTGATATAGACGAAGTGCATTTCTTCCATGTGATCACCTTCAGAGGCTGTGTGAACGAGCGAGAAAATAGCCGTCAAACATGAAGCGCAGGGCAACAGAAGGAAAAAGAGAAAAAATCTGCTGCCATTTTGCTGCCAATCAGTTTTTTGGCTACAAAAAAAGCCGCTGAAAAAGCGGCTTAAATGCATGATTTTAAT
The DNA here is from genome assembly GCF_014193275.1 of Enterobacter sp. Sphag1F. Classification (NCBI taxonomy): domain Bacteria; kingdom Pseudomonadati; phylum Pseudomonadota; class Gammaproteobacteria; order Enterobacterales; family Enterobacteriaceae; genus Enterobacter; species Enterobacter sp. Sphag1F. The sequence goes on from NZ_JACHZD010000004.1 coordinate 184,718, forward strand.
CACTAAATTTGGTGGCCCCTGCTGGGTTTGAACCAGCGACCAAGCGATTATGAGTCGCCTGCTCTAACCACTGAGCTAAGGGGCCAGCGGAGCGGGGATTATAGAGTATCTTGTTAGGGTGATCCAGAGTTCACCATTTGGATGGTGAAAATTACAGCAATAGCTGACTCTTTGATCTCAAAAAGAAAAATCTACTATCCCACGCTCTATCGCTTATTAAGCGCCCAATCATCAGCGTTTTTTGAGACCAGGCTCATTCGAAAGTTTGTCGATACTACAAATAGCGCGTTGCAGGCTTGTTGAGCGAGATGAAGGGCAATATGGCGATGCGTGCCTCTTCATAAGTCTGCCAAAGCTGCACATCTTCCACGGATGGGATCGTCACCAGCTCGCCCGCATCAAGTCCACGCAGCGCTGCCGAGACTAAATCATCCACTTCCATCAGCATCTCTGCGGGAAGATCGTTAATGGATTTTCCTGCGCGCTCAAAGATCTCAGTGCGCGTTAAGCCTGGCAACACAGCCTGCATACGCACACCGCTTTCGGCTAATTCTCGATGAAGATTACGAGTCAGGGAAAGCACATACGCTTTGCTGGCGTTGTAGGCGCCATTGGCTGATTCACTCACTAACGCTAGCACCGAAGCAATATTCACAATCGTGCCATTGCGACGTGTACGAAATGCCAGTGCAGCACTGTGGGCCAGCTGTGTTAGCGCAATGATATTTAACGTCAGCATGGTTTGTATTTTCGCGATATCACCGTCAATGAATTCGCCTTCGACAGTCATGCCGGCATTGTTTACCAGCAGCGTAATAGCTTTGTTTTGCTGGATTTCGCGATCAACTCTTAGCAAATCATCGTGGTTGGTGAGGTCGGCAGCCAACACGTTGACTTCAACGCCATGCGCTTCACGCAGCGATTGCGCCAATAGATTGAGCCTGGCTTCATCGCGTGCCACCAGAATCAGGTTTGTGCCACGTGCTGCCAGTTGTTTCGCATAAGTCGCGCCAATTCCGCTTGATGCGCCCGTGATTAAAGCCAGTTGTTGTGACATGGTATGTTCCTCTAAATGATGGTTATCATATTTACGAGATTTAATATGACGATCATAATATTTATCGTCAAGCTAGAATATGATGGTTGTAATAATTACACTGATTGCCATCAACGATGTCGGAGTCAATGAAGATGGAAAAGCTGAGCCATAAAGCGCGTACACGACAGCGCATTTTGGATGAAGCCTCGATGGTGATGCGCGAGAACGGCACTGAAAGCATCGGCGTAGCGGCGCTGATGAAGCGCGTCGGTTTAACGCACGGCGGCTTTTATGCCCACTTCGCCTCCCGCGAAGATCTGGTGCAAGCGGTGATTGCTGAGATGTTTGCCGATTCGGCGCGACGCTTTGCGGATATCACTTCAATTAACGATCCCGCTGAACGACTGAATCAGCTGATTGATAGTTATTTATCCGAGCAGCATTGCAACACGCCGGGTGAAGGCTGTCCGCTGCCTGCGCTGGTGAGTGAGATGGCGCATTTACCCGTCGAGGCGCGTACGTTGTTTTCACAGCGGCGTGAAGCAATGCGGCAGCGTTTGGCGTTGACGCTAAATGAGCTTAATCATCCGCATGCGGATGACGCGGCGACCACTATCTTAGCTGAGATGGTTGGTGCGGTGGCAATGGCTCGCGCTTGTCCGGACGACGAGGAAGCGCGCACTATGCTGGCGAGCAGTCGTCGATCGGTAAAACAACGCGCCGGACTGGAGATGGCATGAGCGAGCACGATATCCGCGACATCATTGCGCCTGATTTACAGGTGCTGTTTTGTGGCATTAATCCGGGCAAGTCGTCGGCGCACACTGGATTTCACTTCGCCCATCCCGGCAATCGTTTCTGGAAGGTGATTTATCAGGCCGGCTTTACGCGCGAGTTACTCAAGCCCGAGCAGGAGCAGCGGCTGCTGGAAACTGGCTGTGGCATCACCATGCTGGTGGAGCGTCCGACGGTGCAGGCTAACGAGTTGGACGGCGATGAATTACGCGACGGTGGTTCACGCTTGCAGCAAAAGATTTTGCACTATCAACCGCGTGCGTTGGCGGTGTTGGGCAAAGATGCCTTCCAGAAAGCATTTCGTGAGCGCAAAGTTGAGTGGGGCGAGCAGCCGCAAACGCTGGGTGAAACGCGTTTGTGGGTGCTGCCTAATCCGAGCGGGTTAAATCGTGCGACGCTGGAAGAGATGGCCGCATCCTATCGTCAACTGCATGATTGGCTGCAAAGCCATGCTTGATAGAGTGACTCTCAGGCAATAAAAAACCCCGGCAAGCCGGGGTTTTTTCGTCTCGACAACAATTAATCGTCGAGGAAGCTACGCAGTACTTCTGAGCGGCTTGGGTGACGCAGTTTACGCAGCGCCTTGGCTTCGATCTGACGAATACGCTCACGCGTTACATCAAACTGTTTGCCAACCTCTTCCAGCGTGTGGTCGGTGTTCATATCGATACCGAAACGCATACGCAACACTTTCGCTTCACGCGCGGTCAGGCCAGCCAGCACGTCGTGAGTCGCTGAGCGCAGGCTTTCCGAAGTAGCGGAATCCAGCGGCAGCTCCAGCGTGGTGTCTTCGATAAAATCGCCCAGATGCGAATCTTCATCATCACCAATCGGCGTCTCCATAGAGATTGGCTCTTTAGCGATTTTCAGCACCTTGCGGATCTTATCTTCAGGCATCAGCATACGTTCAGCCAGCTCTTCCGGCGTCGGTTCGCGACCCATTTCCTGCAGCATCTGACGCGAAATACGGTTGAGTTTGTTGATGGTCTCAATCATATGCACCGGAATACGGATGGTGCGCGCCTGGTCAGCGATAGAGCGGGTGATAGCCTGACGAATCCACCATGTGGCGTAAGTTGAGAACTTATAACCACGACGGTATTCAAACTTATCAACGGCTTTCATCAGGCCGATGTTGCCTTCCTGAATCAGATCGAGGAACTGCAGACCACGGTTGGTGTATTTCTTGGCGATAGAGATAACCAGACGTAAGTTTGCTTCAACCATCTCTTTCTTCGCACGACGCGCTTTCGCTTCGCCGATAGACATGCGACGGTTGATGTCCTTCACCTGCTCGATGGTCAAGCCGGTTTCTTCTTCGATCTGCTGCAGTTTGTACAGCGAACGATTCACATCATCTTCAACTTCCAGCAGCTTCTCAGACCACGGCTTGTTCATGGCCAGCGCGGCTTTGAACCAGCTTGGGTTGGTTTCGTTGCCGGTAAACAGCGTGATGAAGTTTTTCTTCGGCATTTTGCACAGTTCAATACACAGCTTCATGATCAGGCGCTCTTGCGTACGCACGCGCTCCATCATTTCACGCATATTGTTTACCAGGTAGTCGAACTGCTTCGGTACCAGGCGGAATTGCTTGAACACTTCAGAGAGGTTCTGGATTTCGGCTACGGCGTCAGCATGGCTGCGGCCTTTGGCTTTGATGACGGTGCGCGTGGTTTCGTACTGCGTGCGCAGGTCGCCAAACTTCTCGCGAGCCAGTTCTGGATCGATTGAGTTATCGTCATCAGAGCTGTCGTCATCGTCTTCATCTTCTTCTTCGTCGTCATCACGGTCTTCCTGCGATAACTCAGAACCGACGTTGGTGGCGGTCGGCGCGATATCTTCTTCTGCGTTCGGATCGATGAAACCGATGATCAAGTCAGACAGGCGAGCATCGCCCGCTTCTACGCGATCGTACTGATCGAGCAGATAGGTGATCGCTTCCGGATATTCGGCTACAGAGCATTGGACCTGGTTGATACCGTCTTCGATGCGCTTAGCGATGTCAATTTCGCCTTCGCGCGTCAGCAGTTCAACGGTACCCATTTCGCGCATGTACATGCGCACCGGGTCGGTGGTACGGCCAATTTCAGATTCAACACTGGATAAAACCTGAGCGGCGGCTTCTGCGGCATCTTCGTCAGTATCGGAGCTGTTTTCATTCAGTATCAGATCATCAGCATCAGGCGCTTCTTCAACAACCTGAATACCCATGTCGTTAATCATCTGGATGATGTCTTCGATCTGATCGGAGTCGACGATATCTTCCGGCAGATGGTCATTGACCTCAGCATAGGTCAAATAGCCTTGCTCCTTACCACGGGTGACAAGTAGCTTAAGCTGTGACTGCGGGTTTTGCTCCATAAGACGGTATCCACACTTCTGTTAATTAGATTGGTGTCGGTCGGCGGCGAAAGCCAACAATAACAGTGAAGGCGTTGTGTTTTTGCCGCTGCCTACATCGCGGCCAGGGCCTTTGCCCTTCTATAATCGGCACTTAAGCCGCTTGTGTTCTTTCCGGGCCTGGCTTCAAGGCCAACAGCCCTAATATGTTGATGTTTCCGGCTTCGCTTATCGCGTCTATAAATCCGGAAATCACTGCGCCAGAATGCCGTTTTTAACCTACTTGCGGTTCTGACCCAGTTAAAATCTTATTTTTTCGCTAATGCCTGGCTTAGAGCCCAGAACTCGCGGCGTTCGATGGCGCTAAGGCCTTCCGTTCGCTCACGTGCGATAAGCGCTTCAAGGCGCTGTTCGAGCGCGGAATCGTAAATGCTTGCCAGTGAATCCTGGAACACTTCTTCCGCCTCTTCATCCACTATCATGTGGTTCCAGGTGGCCAGTGTTTCAAGGGGCTGGCTAAAATTTGTTCCGCGATATAACTCTAGTAGCTGTCCGGTGGTCAGGCCAGGATTCTCTGTACAACGACTGACTAACTCCACAAATAGCGGTAAACCCGCCATTTTTGACTGCTCCAGTCCATCCAGTGTAGGCACGATGGAGGCAAATTGCGGATTCTGCACTAATAACGCGATCAATACGCGCATGGTGGTGCGTTTTAACGCTGGTGCCGTTGATTTACCCTCTTCGGAATTTTTTTTCAGCCCTAAATTTCTTAATGCCTTTTCGTACTGAGGGTCGTAGAGCATTCCTAAGCTATTGCCGAGCATCACATTCAATGAGTCGCGCAAACTACCTTCTGGCACTTGATCAATCATAGGTTGAGCAAGCGTGGACAGTTTGGCTTTGCCATCGCGCGTACTCAAATCCACTTGCGGCATCAGGCTGTCAAACAGAAACGTGGAGAGCGGTGTAGCCTGCTCCATCCGCGCTTCAAAGGCTTCTTTGCCCTCTTTGCGTACCAGCGTGTCCGGATCTTCGCCATCGGGCAAAAACATAAAGCGTAGCTGACGACCATCATTCATGTAAGGCAATGCGGTTTCGAGCGTACGCCATGCCGCTTCACGTCCGGCGCGGTCGCCGTCGTAACAGCAAATCACGGTATCCGTTGAGCGGTAAAGCAGCTGAACGTGTTCAGCAGTGGTCGAGGTACCCAGCGATGCAACGGCATAATCGATGCCAAACTGCGCCAGCGCCACCACGTCCATATAACCTTCGACAACCAGCAAACGCGTGGGTTGCGGATGATTTTTCTGCGCTTCATAAAGTCCGTATAACTGGCGGCCTTTATGGAAAATCGGCGTTTCAGGCGAGTTCAGATACTTCGGCGTATCGTTGCCCAGCACGCGACCACCAAAACCAATCACGCGGCCACGCTTATCGCGAATAGGGAACATCACACGATCGCGGAAGCGATCGTAGGTGCGGCCTGAGTCATTGCTGACCAACATGCCTGCTTCCATCAGCGATTCGCGATCGTCTTTCTGCTGCCCAAAGCGCTTCAGTGCATTATCCCAACCGGCAGGCGCATAGCCGATAGCGAAGTGATCAATCACTTCCTGGCTAAGACCGCGCGTGACGAGATAGTTCTGTGCAGATTGCGCTTGTGGATTACGCAGGCTCTGTTGATAGAAGCCGTTCAGGCCATCCAGCAACTGATAAAGACTTTGACGTTGATGGCGTTCCATCTGGCTAGGACCATTGCCCGCTTCATACGGCACTTCTAAGCCATGAAGCGTGGCCAGCTCCTCAACGCTCTCAACAAATTCCAGACGATCGTGATTCATCAGGAAGTCGATGGCGTTGCCTTTGGCGCCACAGCCGAAGCAGTAATAAAACTGCTTCTCACCGCTTACGGTGAAAGAGGGGGTTTTCTCGTTATGGAAAGGACAGCACGCGTGATAGTTCTTACCCTGCTTTTTCAGCTTAACGCGGGCATCGATAATATCCACGATGTCCGTGCGGGCAAGTAAGTCGTTGATAAATATGCGTGGAATTCGTCCAGCCATAAGCCCCGATTTTTCAGCTCATAAACGACAACAAGCCGCGCTTCCTTTCGGAAAGCACGGCCTTTTACTTGACTCTGTCTGCGTTTATCACGCGGCGGAAGCAAGCTTCCGCAAGAAATTAGTACAGACGAGTGCGGCGTGCGTTTTCGCGAGCCAGTTTCTTGGCATGACGCTTAACTGCAGATGCTTTAGCGCGCTTACGCTCAGTGGTAGGCTTCTCGTAGAACTCACGGCTACGAACTTCTGCCAAAACACCTGCTTTCTCGCATGAACGCTTGAAGCGACGCAGTGCTACGTCGAACGGCTCGTTTTCACGTACTTTAATTACCGGCATGTAACTCTTACCTCGATAAAATTCGGTTTTTGCTGCTGACTGCGGCGCCAGCACATTTCAAAATGGTGCAGCATTTTACTCCAGCCGCGGCCGACTTGTAAAGCACCATGTATAATTTAGAACCAACAGGGGCATATGCCATCGCGGCTGCCGGTTTTTTCAGGCCGTGGAGTATAGCGCACTCTTTGTGCGACAGAAAAACACTTTTTCAGGGGCAAAGTCTCTGGCGTGAGAATTGCCTGTGTTACACTGCGCGCCGCACGAAGAGGGTGATAAAAGCTATGCGAGTTCTGGGTATTGAAACGTCCTGCGATGAAACCGGCATCGCGATCTATGACGATGCGTCCGGTCTGCTGGCAAATCAACTATATAGCCAGGTGAAACTGCATGCCGATTACGGCGGAGTGGTGCCGGAACTGGCATCGCGTGACCACGTCCGTAAAACCGTGCCGCTGATTCAGGCGGCACTGAAAGAAGCAGGCCTTGAACCACAACAGATTGATGGCGTTGCCTACACTGCCGGGCCTGGATTGGTCGGCGCGCTGCTGGTTGGCGCCACCATTGGTCGTGCGCTGGCGTTCGCCTGGAATGTGCCGGCGGTGCCTGTGCATCACATGGAAGGGCATCTTCTGGCGCCAATGCTGGAAGAGAATCCACCGGAGTTCCCGTTTGTTGCGCTACTGGTTTCCGGCGGACATACACAATTGATCAGCGTGACCGGAATTGGTGAATATACCTTACTGGGCGAATCGATTGACGATGCGGCAGGCGAAGCGTTCGATAAAACCGCCAAGCTGTTGGGGCTGGATTATCCCGGCGGACCGATGTTGTCGCGTATGGCGCAGCAGGGCACGCCAAACCGTTTCCGCTTCCCACGGCCAATGACCGATCGTCCGGGGCTGGATTTTAGCTTCTCCGGCCTGAAAACCTTTGCGGCGAACACCATTCGCGAACATCAGGGCGACGAGCAAGCGCGCGCGGATATCGCTCGCGCGTTTGAAGATGCGGTGGTTGATACCTTAATGATTAAGTGCAAGCGTGCGCTCGAGCAGACCAGCTTCAAACGTTTGGTGATTGCGGGTGGCGTCAGCGCGAACCGCACGCTGCGTGAGCGCATGGCTGAGATGATGCAAAAGCGTGGCGGCGAAGTGTTTTATGCACGCCCTGAGTTTTGCACTGATAACGGCGCGATGATTGCTTACGCTGGCATGGTGCGCCTCAAAGGCGGCACCAGTGGTGGACTCGGCGTCAGTGTGCGACCGCGCTGGCCGCTGTCTGAATTACCCGCCATCTAAAACGAAAAAACCGGCCTCGCGCCGGTTTTTTTATTTCTTCTTTTTCCGCTTCCAGATCTTATTTTCCTGACCGCGCCACAGGCGCTGGATGTTGTCGTGGTGCCGCAACAGAATCAGGCACGAGAGCATCGAAACGGGGAAAGTGAATTGCGGTTTGAACCACCACACGTAAAACGGCGCGATCAGCGCACTGACAATCGCGCCGAGCGATGAATAGCCGCTGAGTAGCACCGTCAGCAGCCAGGTGCCGGTCATTAATCCCGTCAAATCCCAGCCAATCGGCGCAATCGCACCAAAGGCGGTCGCCACGCCTTTACCGCCGCGAAAACGAAAGAACACCGGATAGATGTGGCCCAGACAGGCGGCAATCGCCGTGAGGCCAAGATAGAGCGGGGCAACGTGCAGCAGATAAGCGATCCACACTGGCAGCATGCCTTTTGCCACATCGAAAATCAGCACTGCGGCAGCGGCGGCTTTGCCACCAATGCGTAAAACGTTGGTCGCGCCAGGATTGCCTGAGCCTTGCGAACGCGGATCGGGTAAACCAGCCAGTTTACAGACCAGTATCGCACTGGAAATCGAGCCGCAAAGATACGCGAAAATAATCATACCAAGCGCGATAGCACTCATAGCGTCGTACCGTTCCTTTTGGGTCGTTTTGTTCTCGATAAGCGTGGATAATACGCATAATCCGCCGGAAGTGGTATCCGGCTTAGCCAAAAACAGAGACTGACATCATGGATATCGTATTTATCGAGCAGCTTACCGTGTTCACGACTATTGGCGTTTACGACTGGGAACAGGGCATGCAGCAGAAGCTGGTGCTCGATGTCGAAATGGCGTGGGACAACCGTCAGGCCGCGGCCAGCGACGATGTGAATGATTGCCTGAGCTACGCCGATGTCACCGAAGTGATCCTCAATCATCTGCAAGGTCAGCGTTTTGCCCTGGTTGAAAGGGTGGCAGAAGAAATCGCCGATCTGTTGATGAATCGTTTCAAAACCCCCGGAGTACGTATAAAGGTAGGCAAACCGGGCGCTGTAGCCCAGGCGGCCAGCGTTGGCGTGCGTATTGAGCGCGGGACTATTCCGAAATAAAACTTCCGTGATTGCCATCACAATGAAACCAAACCAAATTATGGTGTGTCTCACTTGAGGCCGTTGCGCTAACGAGCAGGAAGTTACCGAATTTCTTAAGGTTTCCTTCAGCGTGACGCAGGCATAATTTCAGGCGGTAGCCCTTTGCGACCGCCTTTTTACTGTTTAAAACGGATAGAGGAAATATTTTGATGGCAGACATTCACCAGCTTTGGGTAGCTGCAATCCTGGGGGTTGTAGAAGGCCTCACGGAATTCCTGCCGGTCTCTTCCACGGGCCACATGATAATTGTTGGTCATCTGTTGGGTTTTGAAGGCCAGACCGCTGAAACCTTCGAAGTTGTAATTCAACTCGGTTCCATCCTCGCTGTGGTCGTGATGTTCTGGCGCCGCCTGTTTGGTTTGATCGGCATTCACTTCGGTGAGGTCAAACATGAAGGTGTCGGTACAGGTCGTCTGACGCTGATTCATATTTTGTTGGGTATGGTGCCGGCGGTGGTGATTGGCTTGCTGCTGCATGACCAAATCAAAACGCTGTTTAACCCGATCAACGTGATGTATGCGCTGGTGGTTGGTGGTGTGCTGTTGCTGGTGGCGGAATACTTCAAGCCTAAGCAACCTAAAGCAGTTGGCGTTGACGATATCACTTACCTGCAAGCGTTTATGATTGGCTGCTTCCAGTGTCTGGCGCTGTGGCCGGGCTTCTCGCGCTCAGGTGCGACGATTTCTGGCGGTATGCTGATGGGCGTGAGCCGTTATGCGGCGTCGGAGTTCTCGTTCATTCTGGCGGTGCCGATGATGATTGGTGCAACCGGACTGGATCTCTACAAGAGCCTCGGCTTCCTGACAATGCAGGATTTCCCGATGTTTGCCGTCGGTTTTGTCACCGCCTTCGTTGTGGCGCTGCTGGCAATCAAAGTGTTCCTTGAGCTGATCAAGCGTATTTCGTTTGTCTCTTTCGCTATCTACCGCTTCATTGTTGCGGCCGTGGTTTACGCCATCTTTATGTAAGTCATCCCGCGCGGCCGGTTACACTGGCCGCGCGTTAATCAATTCCGCCTGCAGCACCGCAACACGCCGACGCGTCAACTCTTCCCGCACTTCTGCCCCTTTAAAGCCTGCTGCAACCACATCTTTGGTGGGTACCGCTTGCGCCAGCGCAAACGCCTGACGCAAATAGTCGCCTTGCGGATAAGCCATGCTTTCCAGGCCCGCACGCCCGCGCGCATCCGCTTCGCTGGTCAGCGCCATTTTCTCCACGCGATCAGGCTTACGCCAGGCATCGATACGATCAAAAAGCGCGATTAATGCGTCCGCTGACTGGCGCTCAATGGTGTGCACCACGTCATGGAATTCGGTCACCACTAACGCCAAATCACGCACCTGATTCGGCACACGCAGGCGCTGGCACAGCGCTTCAACAATCGGCACGCCCGCGAGGCCATGACCATGATGGCTCGGCCATTTTTCCGGTGGCGTCAGCGCTTTACCGACATCGTGGAACAACGTAGCGAAACGCACATCAAGTTGATCCGAGAGCGCGGCGGACATCGCCAGCGTCATCAGCGCATGGATGCCGGTATCAATTTCAGGATGCCATTTGATGGGCGCCGGAATGCCATACAGGTTATCGATTTCCGGGAACAGCACCTGCAGCGCGCCGCAGTCACGCAGCACCTGGAAATAGACCTGTGGATTGCGCGTCAGCAACGCTTTTTCCGTCTCTTTCCACACGCGTTCTGCGGTGAGATGCGCCAGTTCGCCGCTGACGGCCATTTCGCGCATCAGCGCCTGGGTTTCATCGGCAATACGGAAATTCAGATGGGCAAAGCGGGCGGCGAAACGCGCCACGCGCAGAACACGCAGCGGATCTTCGTTAAAGGCGGCGGATACATGGCGCAGCTGGCGTTTTGCCAAATCGCGCTGACCGCCATAAGGATCAATCAGCTCACCACTGTCGCTTTGGGCGATGGCATTGATGGTGAGATCGCGGCGCTGCAGATCTTGCTCGAGCGTGACATCCGGCGCGAACTGCGTCACAAAACCGGTGTAACCGTTGCCGCTTTTGCGTTCCGTACGCGCCAGCGCATACTCTTCACGGCTGCGCGGATGCAAAAAAACCGGAAAATCCCGGCCAACCTGCTGATAACCTTCCGCCAGCATCGAATCTGGCGTCGCGCCTACAACCACCCAATCTCTATCTTTTACCGGCAAACGCAGTAAGGCATCGCGCACTGCGCCACCGACCAGAAACGTCTTCACTCAACCACTCCAGAGGCAAATCAGAAATTGCGTGCTGAGCACGCTTGTTACTTTATTGTTGCATACTTTGGCTAAATATCGGGCACGCCAAAAAGGGCATCTTACGATCCCCTTAAATAAAAGAACAAATCTGCGTGGCGCGTTAGTTCATCCAGCGATCGTTTTTCTTGCGACGCGGCACCATATGCGGCAGCAACAGACCCAACAGCAGACCAACGCCCAGCACGCCGCCACCATACATAAACCACTGCATGATGATGGTGCGCTGCTTGTCATCCAGCTGCACGTTGGCGGCACTCACTTTCTTCTGCGCGACAATCAGCTCATTTTTCAGCTTCTGATTCTCGGCTTTCAGGCCATCAATGGTGCCGTCGCTGTTGGCGACTTTGTTTTGCATCTCGGAAGTGCGCTGATTCCAGCTGTTATCGATATTCGCCAGCTTAGCCGTCAGGTCTTTAACCTGCTGCTCCAGCTGCGGCACGCGGGTACGCAGGCTGGGATTGGCGCTCAGCTGCGACAGTGGAATCCAGTTGGTTTTGCCTTCTGCATCACGAATCTGACCATATTGAGAATCGTTATTGGTCTGCAGCAAGGTGACTTCCTCTCCGGCGTTCAGCTTACCGATCAGGCGATATTGATCGCCCGGACCGCTGCGCACCCAAGTGGATAATTCATCGGAGATGTAACGCTTTTCGTCAGCAGCATGAGCAGGCGTGATGGCGCTGAAAGCCAGCAAAGAAAGGGCAGCAAGTGTGATTTTTTTCATTCGATGTCGTTTTTTCTTAATGGCGTAAAATTACCGGCACAGTCTGGAGACGCTTCTCAAAAATCTGAATGAGAACTATCCTGGTCTCAATCCGGTGCGAAAAGGGTCGTAAAAGCACAAGAAAGCGGAGACAGCGGGCTTCCGGTGCATTACTCTTCGCCAGATTAAACTCGTAAGTGCCAGCAGCGTATTGAATAAAAAATTATGACCATCGAAATCGAATTAAAGTTCATTGCTACACCGCAAGCCGCCGAAAAACTGGCTGAAAAGCTTGCCGCGTGGCCACATCAGCACTTCGCCGCGCGCGAGCTGACCAATATCTATTATGAAACCGACGACAACCAACTGCGTCGTTGGGACATGGGCCTGCGTATTCGTGGCGTTGACCAACGCTATGAAATGACACTGAAAGCTGCCGGTAAAACCGTCGGCGGCCTGCATCAGCGTCCTGAATATAATGTTGATCTCACCGAGCCGCAGCTGGATATCGCGCGCCTGCCAACCGAGATCTGGCCGCAGGACACCGATATCGCCGCACTGCAATCGCGCCTGCAGCCGCTGTTCAGCACCCATTTCCAGCGCGAAGCCTGGCTGGTGCAATTTGGCGACAGCGAAATTGAAGTGGCGTTTGACCGCGGCGAAGTCGCTGCCGGTGAATTGAGCGAACCGCTTTATGAAGTTGAGCTGGAGCTCAAAAGTGGGCAGCGCGATGACATGCTGAAATTCGCTGAAGCGCTGGTTGCGATGGGCGGCTTGCGGCTTGGCAGCCTGAGCAAAGCCGCGCGCGGCTACCAGCTGGCGCAGGGTAATTTACCGCGTCCAATCCGTACGTTGCCGTTGCAGAAAATCGCCGCGAAAGCGTCGGTTGAGCAGGGCATGATTAATGCGATGACGGCGGCACTCAATCATTGGCAGTATCACGAAGAAGTGTGGCTGCGTGGTAATAAAGAGGCCAAAGCGGCGGTGATTGATGCGCTGGAAACGCTGCGTCAGGCGTTCTCACTGTTTGGCGCGTTGGTGCCTCGCAAGGCCAGCAGCGATCTGCGCCAGAAATTAACCCGTCAGGAAGAGTTGCTGGCCGATGAAGAGAATAATGCAGAAACCACGTGTTTCTCGTTGACCTCCGTTGAAGCCCAGTTAGCGCTTACTCACTGGCTGGTGGAGTCGCAGTGGCAAAACTGGCTCGACGACAAGAGCAAAAGTAAGCTGCAGGGATCGTTTAAGCGCTTCAGCGATATTATGCTGAGCCGCATCTCAGCCGATCTCCGTGAAACCTTCGTGGACGTGCAACTGTTCAATGAGTTTCAGGATAAAGCGACGCGCCTGAATCGTCAGTTGCTGGCGGTGAATCTGCTGGCGGGCGCTTATCCGGCGGAAGAGGTGAATGTTTGGCTGGAAGGCTGGCTGGAGTTACAGCACGCCATTCGCGTCAAACAGAATCACGGCTTAATGCAACTGGTGAATCTGGCGATTAAACCAGCGCCGTTCTGGCTTAATAGCGGAATCAAACGCTAACGAAAAATCCAATCAGGGAGAGAAGATGTTGTTACCGTTACCGGCGCTAATGCAGGCGCAGTTGGCTAATGTGGCAGAGCGACTTAATTTGCCACCCTCAGCGTTTACGCCAGAACAGGCGGGCGCGCTGACCTTTAGTGACTTTATCCTCGATAACCTGCAGCAGCATCCCGAATGGTGGCAGCATCTGCAACAGCAAGCGCCTGCGCCAGATGAGTGGCAGCACTATGCCAGCTGGCTGAAGGACGCGCTGCAAGCCGTTGATAACGAAACCTCCCTGATGCGCGAACTGCGTTTGTTCCGTCGTCACATGCTGGTGCGCATCGCCTGGATGCAGGCGCTGCAACACGCCACTACCGAACAAAGTTTGCAGCAACTCAGTACGCTGGCGGAAATTCTCATCGCTGCCGCGCGCGACTGGGTTTGGCAGGATTGCAGCCGTGATTTCGGTACGCCATGCAATGAAGCCGGTGAAGCCCAGCCGATGTTGATTCTCGGCATGGGTAAACTCGGCGGATGTGAACTCAATTTCTCATCTGATATCGATCTGATCTTTGCCTGGCCGGAAAACGGCGTTACGCAAGGTGGACGGCGCGAGCTCGACAATGCGCAATTCTTCACGCGCATGGGGCAGCGCCTGATCAAAGTGCTCGATCAGCCAACGGTGGATGGGTTTGTCTATCGCGTGGATATGCGTCTGCGCCCGTTCGGTGATAGCGGTCCGCTGGTGCTGAGCTTTGCAGCACTGGAAGATTATTATCAGGAGCAGGGCCGCGACTGGGAACGCTATGCGATGGTTAAAGCCCGCCTGATGGGCGACGATCATGGCCACTGGAGCCAGGAATTGCAGCAAATGCTGCGGCCTTTCGTTTATCGACGTTATATCGATTTCAGCGTGATTCAATCGCTGCGTAACATGAAGGGCATGATCGCGCGCGAAGTGCGTCGACGTGGCTTGAAAGACAACATTAAGCTCGGCGCTGGCGGCATTCGTGAAACAGAATTCATTGTGCAGGTCTTCCAGCTAATTCGTGGTGGGCGTGAGCGCTCACTACAATTGCGTTCCTTGCTCCCTACGCTTGAAGCCATTGGCGAGCTGGCTTTGTTAAGTCAAAAACAGATCGAGCATCTGCGTGAAGCCTATCTGTTCCTGCGTCGGCTGGAAAACCTACTGCAAAGTATTAATGACGAGCAAACTCAAACGCTGCCAGAGAACGAACTCGACCGCCAGCGCTTAGCCTGGGCGATGGGCGCGGCAGACTGGAACGCACTAATGGCGCAGCTGGAGCTGCAAATGGCCGGTGTGCGCGCCATCTTTGACGAGCTGATTGGCGACGATGCGCCAGATGTCGACGATCAGCCGCAGTTGGCAGAATTTGCTGGTTTGTGGCAGGACGCACTTGAAGAGAGCGATCTGATCCCAGTTGTGCCTCAATTGGACGATACGCAGCGTCACGCGCTTTACAACGCGTTGAACAACTTCCGCCAGGATGTGAGCCGCCGCACCATTGGTCCGCGCGGTCGTCTGGCGCTTGATCAGTTGATGCCGCGTCTGCTCAGTGAAGTCTGCCCGCGCGAAGATGCGGATGTGCTGCTGAACCGCCTGACACCGCTGTTGCTGGGCGTGCTGACGCGCAGCACTTATCTGGAATTACTTACCGAATATCATGGCGCGCTGCGTCATCTGATTCGCCTGTGTGCCGCATCACCGATGGTTGCCAGCCAGCTGGCGCGCTATCCGCTGCTGCTGGATGAGCTACTCGATCCCGCAACGCTTTATCAACCTACCGCGACCGACGCTTATCGTGACGAACTGCGCCAGTATCTGCTGCGTATTCCTACCGATGATGAAGAGCAGCAGCTGGAAGCATTGCGCCAGTTTAAACAGGCGCAGCATCTACGCATCGCCGCTGCCGATATTGCTGAAACGCTGCCCGTGATGAAAGTGAGCGATCACTTAACCTGGCTGGCAGAAGCGATTATCGAATCCGTGGTGCAGCAAGCCTGGCAGATGATGGTGCAGCGCTATGGTCGCCCATCGCATCTCACCAGCGACAACGAGCGCGGTTTTGCGGTTGTCGGTTACGGCAAGCTTGGTGGTTGGGAGTTGGGTTATAGCTCTGATCTTGATTTGGTGTTCCTGCATGATTGTCCGGATGATGCGGAAACCGATGGTGAGCGGGTCATTGATGGTCGTCAGTTCTATCTGCGCCTGGCGCAGCGTGTGATGCATCTGTTTAGTACGCGCACGTCGTCCGGCATTTTGTATGAAGTGGATGCGCGTCTGCGTCCTTCTGGCGCGGCGGGCATGCTGGTCAGTACTTTTGCTGCCTTTAACGAATACCAGCGCAGCGAGGCGTGGACCTGGGAGCATCAGGCGCTGGTGCGCGCGCGTATTGTGTTTGGCGAACCTGCGCTATGTGAACGCTTTGATGAAATTCGGCGTGGCATTCTTTGCCTGCCGCGTGAAGTCGAGACGTTGCAAAAAGAAGTGCGCGAAATGCGTGAAAAAATGCGTGCGCATCTCAGCAATAAACATAAAGGTCGCTGGGAAATTAAGACCGATGAGGGCGGTATCACCGATATTGAATTCATCGCGCAATATCTTGTCTTAGGGTACGCGGCCCATCAGCCAGCGTTGACGCGTTGGTCGGATAACGTCCGCATTTTCGAGTTAATGGCGCGTCACGGCATTATGCCGGATGAAGAGGCGCAGGCTTTAACGCATGCTTACGTCACGTTACGTGATGCGCTGCACCATCTGGCGCTGCAGGAATTGCCGGGCCATGTGGCAGCTGAAGCCTTTGTCGCTGAGCGCGCGGTGGTCGACAACAGTTGGCAGCGTTGGTTAAGCGGCACCGAATCTGACAGCGCGGAACAGTGAGCCTGATGGCTTATGTGGTAATATCCCGCGCATTATTTTGACCGTGTTGGAGTCTCTGAATGAAAGTAACACTGCCCACTTTTGGCAAGGCCACTGTGCTGGTCGTCGGCGATGTAATGTTAGATCGCTATTGGTATGGCCCAACCAGCCGTATTTCCCCGGAAGCGCCGGTGCCGGTGGTGAAAGTGGATACTATTGAAGAGCGTCCAGGCGGCGCGGCAAACGTCGCCATGAACATTGCTGCGCTCGGTGCAGCATCACGGCTGATTGGCTTGACGGGCGCCGATGATGCCGCGCGCGTGCTGAGTGAAACCCTGCAGAAGGTAAACGTCGACTGTGATTTTGTGGCAGTGCAAAGCCATCCAACCATCACTAAGTTGCGCGTGCTGTCGCGCAATCAGCAGTTGATTCGCCTCGATTTCGAAGAGGGTTTTGAGCAGATTGATCCGCAGCCGATTCACGATCGTATGCGTCAATCGCTGACGCAAGCGGGTGCGCTGGTGCTGTCTGACTACGCCAAAGGCGCGCTGAACAGCGTACAGACTATGATTCAACTGGCGCGTGAAGCTAACGTGCCGGTGCTGATTGATCCTAAAGGCACTGATTTTGAACGTTATCGCGGTGCGACACTGTTAACGCCGAATTTGTCTGAATTCGAAGCGGTAGTAGGTAAATGCAAAACCGTGGAAGAGATTGTCAGCCGTGGCATGCAGTTAATCGCTGATTATGAGCTCTCAGCGCTGCTGGTCACCCGTTCAGAGAACGGTATGACGCTGCTGCAACCGGGCAAAGCGCCGCTGCACCTGCCTACGCAGGCGCAGGAAGTGTATGACGTGACCGGTGCGGGCGATACCGTGATTGGCGTGCTGGCCGCGGTGCTGGCGGCGGGTGACAGCCTGGAAGAAGCCTGTTTCCTTGCCAATGCTGCTGCCGGCGTCGTCGTTGGCAAGCTGGGTACTTCTACTGTCAGCACGGTTGAGCTGGAAAATGCCATTCATGCCCGTCCGGAAACGGGATTTGGTGTGATGACCGAAGCGGAGCTTAAAGCCGCTGTTGCGCTGGCGCGTCAGCGCGGTGAGAAAGTGGTGATGACCAACGGTGTGTTTGACATCCTGCACGCTGGCCATGTTTCTTATCTGGCGAATGCGCGCAAGCTGGGCGATCGCCTGATTGTGGCCGTTAACAGTGATGCCTCGACTAAACGTCTGAAAGGCGAAACGCGTCCGGTCAATCCGCAAGAAAATCGCATGATTGTTTTGGGTGCGCTGGAAGCGGTGGATTGGGTTGTACTGTTTGAAGAGGATACGCCACAGCGTCTGATTGCTGGCGTACTGCCGGATCTGCTGGTAAAAGGCGGCGACTACAAGCCGGAAGATATCGCGGGAAGCAAAGAAGTGTGGGCAAACGGCGGTGACGTGCGTGTGCTTAACTTCGAAGATGGCATCTCAACCAGCAACATCATCAAAACGATTCGCAGTCATTAAGTGTCAATGGGCGGGAGTCATGCTCCCGCCGATGAGCTTACTGCGGAGTATCGATTTTTCCAGCAGGATCTGGCGTGATGATCGCCGGCGCTGGTGCCGCTGGACTTTCACTTTCCAACTTTGCCAAACGCTGCTCCAGCGCAGCTAATTTCTCGCGCGTACGCAGCAGAACCTGCGTCTGCACATCAAACTCTTCACGGTTAACCAGGTCCATGCGCGTCAACTGCGCCTGCAATACCTGACGGATTTTCTTTTCGACATCATCGCCAAAATCGCGAATCCCTTTCGGCATAGCTTCATGTACCTGGCGAGCCAGTTGTTCAATTTTTTTCGTGTCGATCATGATTATTTCCTGGTTACGGTGGCCGATAGCTGCGCGTGTTCGGACTCAATAGCTATTAAGTGTAATGCCTGAAACGAAAAGGTTAAACCTGAAATCCGCAACGCAGGAAATGCAAAAGCATTTGCACTTTTGTCGATTGCCCGTCCAGATGATTGGCGTTATAGTTTGTTCGCTTATTCTCAGGGCGGGGCGAAATTCCCCACCGGCGGTAAATCAGCTATAGCTGAAAGCCCGCGAGCGCTTTGACAGCAATGTGAAAGGTCAGCAGATCCGGTGTAATTCCGGAGCCGACGGTTAGAGTCCGGATGGGAGAGGGTAACGACATCAGCCGGGCTTTGCCCGCGTCACGTTTTTGCCATGTGTTTTGTACGCACTCCTAAGCACGCCCTGGTTCTGGTAACTCATATTTTATAAGGTTTTTTTACCATGAATCAGACGCTTCTTTCTGAATTTGGCACGCCTGAACAGCGTGTAGAGCGCGCCATTGATGCGCTGCGCAACGGCCGCGGTGTAATGGTGCTCGACGATGAAAATCGTGAAAACGAAGGTGACATGATCTTCCCGGCAGAAACCATGACCGTTGAGCAGATGGCATTAACTATCCGTCACGGCAGCGGTATTGTGTGCCTCTGCATCACCGAAGAACGCCGTCAGCAGCTTGAGCTGCCAATGATGGTGGAAACCAACACCAGCGCATACGGCACCGGTTTTACGGTGACGATTGAAGCCGCAAGCGGTGTCACCACCGGCGTTTCTGCTGCCGATCGTATCACCACCATTCGCGCTGCAGTCGCTGATGGCGCTAAGCCGTCAGACCTTAACCGTCCGGGCCATGTCTTCCCGCTGCGCGCGCGTGAAGGCGGAGTTCTGTCTCGCGGTGGACATACCGAAGCGACTATCGATCTGGTGACGCTGGCAGGATTTAAACCTGCGGGTGTACTGTGCGAATTGACCAATGATGATGGCAGCATGGCCCACGCGCCCGAAGCGATCGTGTTTGCTAAACAACATGATATGCCGGTTGTCACCATTGAAGATTTGGTGGCGTATCGCCGTCAGCGTGAGACGCGTCACGCCAGCTAACTGAATTGATGTAGAAGAAAGAGGCCGGATAGTTACCTATTCGGCCTCTTTTTTTGTTTTAGCGATTGGCATAAAACACATGATTACCAATCACCACGGTACGTTCAAAAGCATGGCGCCAGGCCGGTTTAACGTGGTGCGCATGGAAGAACGTTGCGCCTTTGGTTACGTCCTGTAATTCCCCTTCAACAATCTTTTTTGCCAACTCTCTGGCGCGCTGCCAGCTTTTATCTTCCTTGGGTGGATAACGATAAGGATTCTTTTTGAGAGACGTCCAGGAGAACTGTTTAGGTGCGTACACCACAGGACAGATCTCTTTGACATCCCAATTGGCCCGGTTCATGGTCACCGTGCCAACCGCTATTTGTCCTTTAATCGGTTCGCCACGCGCTTCATGGTAGATATTCATCGCCAGGCACAATATTGCTCCCTGAATTAACATACATTCCACTGCTCATATTTCCAAAACCGAGTGGAGTGTAAGAAGCCGATTCGTTGTATGTAACAAGACCAGTCTCGCTCGGTCTTATGTGCGGGCTATATCACTGATATGTAAAAGGAGTGCACAAAATATTGAGACTCATCTTATCTCTGATTTTCTTGTAAAATGTCATTCAAATTTCCTGATTGAGATCATCATGCTTATCAGCGTTAATCCCTCTGCAAAAGCGCGTATCGTAGCGGTTAATAAAGCGACACTTCGTCAGAGGATGAAACATGAGCACTACACGCATGCCTGCGCTATTCCTTGGTCACGGCAGCCCGATGAACGTACTGGAAGATAATCGTTATACCCAAACCTGGCAGCATTTGGGCGCAACGCTGCCACGTCCACGCGCGATTCTCGCGGTTTCGGCGCACTGGTACACACGCGGCACGGCAGTGACGGCGATGAATAATCCGCGCACCATCCATGATTTCGGTGGCTTCCCGCAGGCGCTGTTTGATGTGCGTTATCCCGCGCCGGGATCGCCAGAGCTGGCCCAGCAAGTGATTGATCTACTCGCGCCAGTCGCCGTTCATGCCGATCAGGAGTGGGGTTTTGATCATGGTTCGTGGGGCGTGCTGGCAAAAATGTATCCCGAGGCCGACATTCCGGTTGTGCAATTGAGTATAGACGGTACTAAACCTGCCGAATGGCACTATGCATTGGGGCAAAAGCTGGCGTCATTGCGAGATGAAGGTGTGATGATCGTGGCTAGCGGTAACGTGGTGCACAATCTGCGTATGCTGCGCTGGCAGGGTGCGGAAACCGCGTATCCGTGGGCGGAAAGCTTCAATCAGTTTGTACGTGAGAATCTGGGTTTCCAGGGCGAGGCCGCGGATCACCCCTTGGTGAACTTTATGCAGCATCCGGATGCACAGCTTGCAAACCCAACGCCTGAACACTATTTACCGCTGCTCTATATTCTTGGTGCGCGTGCTGCTGCTGAAGCGATCAGCATTCCTGTGGAAGGTATGGAGATGGGCGCGATCAGCATGATGTCGGTGCAGATTGGTTAATGCGCGTGGCCGCCCGAAGATTGCGGGCGGCACAGCGTTTACTCAATAAAGGTATGCGGATAGAAGCGCGACAGATCCTGAGTGATCAATGCACGATCTTCGCGTATGCCAATACCGGCAGGTTGATCGTCAATTAGCCAGCTACCGATCAAGGTGTAGCTATCACCAAATTTCGGTAGCTGATAGAACTGCTGGATAATCATGCCTTCTTCGCCATACGGACCATCCGCACGCGCGATCTCCTGGCCGTTCTCAATGATGCGAATATTGGCACCTTCACGTGAAAACAGCGGTTTCACCACGTATTTATCCATCTGCGGCGCGTTATTATCATCGGCAAAATAGGCGGGCAGCAAATTGGGATGATTGGGGAACATTTCCCACAGCAGCGGTAACAGCGCTTTATTAGAGATGATGCTTTTCCATGCCGGTTCCAGCCAGCGCACGCCCGCGTCTGCCAGCTTGGTGGAGAACACTTCGCGCAGCATGAATTCCCACGGATAGAGCTTGAACAGATTGCTGATGACCTGATCGTTTACATCAGTAAACTGGCCTCTTTCACCCAGTCCAATCTCATCTATATAGAGAAACTCGCTCGGCAATCCGGCTTCGGTGGCGCAGTCCTGCAGATATTGCACAGTGGCGCGATCTTCTTCGGTATCACGACAGCAGGAGAAGTGCAGCCAGTTGAACCCGAACTGCTGATGCAGCGTAGCGAAGCGCTCTATCAGCTTCTCTTGCAGGCTGTTGAACTGGTCACTGCCCTGCGGCAGGTTACCCGCTGTGACCTGGTCTTCCAGCCAAATCCACTGAAAGAAGGCAGCTTCATACAGCGAGGTTGGCGTGTCGGCGTTGTTTTCCAGCAGCTTGGCGTCACCTTTGCCATCCCATGCCAGATCAAGGCGCGAATAGAGCGATGGCTGGCGCAACTTCCAGGAATCGCGCACAAAATCCCAGGTGTGCTTAGGAATGCAGAATCGGGTGAGCAGCTCGTCACTGTTCACCACTTTCTCCACCGCTTGCAAACACATCTGGTGTAGCTCGGCGGTGGTATCTTCCAGCTGTTCAACCTGCGCTAACGTGAATTGGTAGTACGCATCTTCACACCAGTAAGGTTCGCCATACATGGTGTGAAACTGGAAACCATACTCCGCTGCTTTTTCACGCCAGTCTGGACGTTCAGGGATTGCAATACGTTGCATGCTGCGGCTTAGCCTCCCAGCGAGCGGCTGCCGGTGCCAGAGGCACTGCTGCGCTGCATGGTGTTTTGTTTTGCCACGCTGTCACCAAAGCCGCCACGCGTGATGGTGGAAGTGGTGGCAGGTTTCGGCGCCATGGCTGTTTTCGGCACGTTGATGGTACGACCTGATGTCGCATTGCCGTAGTTTTTACCCGACGCGTCGACAAATTTGCCGTTTGCCGGGCTGTTCGGATTTTTTGGTGAGAACAGCGGCTGCTGGGCAAAGCCTGCGCCACCGCTCATCATACGTCCCATCATGTAACCGGCCATCAATGGCATCCAGAAGCTGCCGCTTTGCTGTGCTTCGGCATTATTAGCGGTCGTTCCAACGCCCGCTTGTGCAGGCGTTTGCTGGCACTGATTCTCACCAAACTCAGCCACACAATCTTCGCGCGTGGCGTATTTTGGCGCGGTACGTTCAGCTTCTTTCTGTGCGTTGTTATACGCAGTGGTACATTGCGCGCTCTGGCCTGGATTGGCTTTGGCGCAATCATCTGCGTTTTGATAGAGCGACACCGTCTCATCACTCTGCTCGCAGCCTGCCAGCATAAACACTGCGCTAACGGCAAAGGCGACTGGCGTTAAGTGGCGTGCCTGCCAGCTTTTACGAAAAGCGGCATGGCGAATATTTTTCGTCCGTTTCATTATTTTCATCCTGTGCCCAAAGGTGCGGTAAAGGATAGGGGATGAGCGGTGGAAAATGAAGCGCGAAGCCAGATGGGGAAAGCATCTTTACGTAGCTATACGATTGAATGCGAAAGGGGCCGCATGCGGCCCCTTGGGGAATTAATTACCGAATGGATTTCCGCTGCTGCGTGCGGCAGCTGGACGGGCTTGTGCGGCGGCTGAAGGCGATGACGCTTTCGGACCGTTATCCACACGCGCGGCCTGCTGGTTATTTTCCGGCGCCACCACTTCTGGTGTCGTGGTGATCTCTTTGCCCAGCGTGCTGTTCAGCTGCTGCAGATCCTGCTCGTTCAGCGTACCCAGCGCATATTTGATATTCAGCTGGTTAATCAGATAGCTATAACGCGCATCAGAAAGCTGCTGTTTAGCATTGAACAGCGTGGTGGTTGCATCCAGCACATCAACGATGGTACGCGTACCAACTTGATAACCCGCTTCCATCGCATCCAATGAGCTTTGTGCTGAGACAACCGCCTGCTTGTAAGCATCGATGCTGCTGATAGAGGCATTCACGTTATTGAATGAAGAACGCACCGTCTGAACCGCGCTACGATGTGCGCCTTCCAGCTGCTCGCTGGCCGCGACATAGTTGTACTGCGCCTGTTTTACCTGGGAGGTAACCGAACCGCCGCTATACAGTGGCATGGTGAAGCTCAGACCAACCTGGTTAGAACCGGTGATAGAGTCGGTGCTGCCGGCGCTCTGATTGGCGCGGCTGCCGCCATATTTGCTGTTCGACATACCGGTTGACGCAGTCAAGTCCAGCGTTGGCATGTGGCCGGTTTCAGCTGAACGAATCTGCTCACGTGCCAGATCCTGGCTCAGACGCGCAGACAGCAAGGTCAGGTTGCGGCTCTCTGCTTCTTTTAGCAGGCTGGCAACAGCATCTGGACGCGCGGTTTTGAAACGATCGATATTCAGAGAAGCCAGCGACAGATAATCCATGCCGGTAATCTGACGCAGCGATTCCACCGCATTATCGAGGTTGTTACGTGCGGTCACTTCGTTGGCCAGCACGGTGTCATACTGTGCGCGGGCGTTCTGCACGTCAGTGATCGCGACCAGACCTACGTTGAAGCGCTGAGTGGTTTGATCCAATTCGCGGTAGATCGATTGTTTCTGTGCTTCGGTGTAAGAAAGCGTATCGATCGCCTTCAACACGTTGAAATAGGCAGTTGCACTATTCAGAATCAGATCTTGCTGAGCAACCTGATAAGTGACGTCCTGAATACCGGCTTGTTTTTCCTGCAGCGACAGCGCGCGCCATTTCGACATGTCGAAAATAGTTTGAGTTAATTGCAGAGAGGCGCTGGTCGTGTTGGAATGAAGTCCGCTGCTGTCACGGTAGCCATTGTTATAAGTGTAATCTGCGCCCAAGCCTAACTGCGGCAATAAAGGACTACGCGCTTCATTGATTTTCTCAAATGCTGCGTCGCGGTTAGCGGCAGAGGAGCGCAGATCGGGGTTGCTAAGGCGCGCCTGCTGATAGACCTGCAACAGGTTTTCTGCCTGGCTGGCAAGGCTGAATCCGCCCAGGCTCAGTCCAATAAAAAGTGGGAGCAGTTTTTTCATTTGCATTCCTTTTGTTGCAGCAAAATGCACTGGTAGTGCTGCAGGTAAGCCAAAAAAATAATCGCCGATTCTACAGAGGCGGCGTCAGAGATAAGTTGGCTGAACGTGCCTTCTTCCCCTAATTTACGTAAATAATTCAAAAAGAACCACTCGGACGGAGCGGTAGACTTGGCTTTTCTTTGCTCCATCCCAATCTGCATAAGGAATCAGACGATGGCGAGTGCAAAAAAATCCCCTGTGACTTTCACAAAAAACGATGTAGAAATTATTGCACGCGAAACGCGTTACGATGGTTTTTTTTCCATCGTCAGCTACCGTTTCCGTCACCGTCGTTTTAATGGCGAAATGAGTGGTGAAGTGGTGCGCGAAGTTTTTGAGCGCGGACACGCCGCCGTGCTGCTACCCTATGATCCCTTACGCGATGAAGTGGTGCTGATCGAACAGATCCGCATTCCCGCTTTTGATTCCAGCCCAACGCCCTGGCTGCTGGAAATGGTGGCTGGCATCATCGAACCTGGCGAAACACCAGAAGATGTTGCACGACGTGAGGCGGTAGAAGAGGCTGGCCTCAAGGTTGGTCGCGTCAAACCGATAGTGAATTACTTAGCCAGCCCTGGCGGAACGTCTGAACGTTTGTCGGTGCTGGTGGGCGAAGTGGATGCCAGCCTGGCAGAGGGAAATCACGGGCTGGAGGAAGAGAATGAGGATATTCTTGTCCATGTGGTGAGCCGTGAACAGGCTTATCGCTGGGTGGAAGAGGGGATTATTGATAACGCGGCATCTGTCATCGCCTTGCAATGGCTGGCGTTGCACCATGAAAAACTACGAGAAGAGTGGAAGCTAAAATGAAACAGCGCTATACCCCTGACTTTCCCGAAATGATGCGCCTGTGCGAAACCAATTTTGCCCAGCTGCGTCGCCTGCTGCCACGCAATGATGAGGCAGGCGCATCGGTGATTTATCAGGTGAATGGCGCCAGCTATCAGCTCACCATCGAAGAATCGACCCGTTACACCACGCTGGTGGAAGTGCGTCAGGTGGCGCCTGCGGTGAGTTACTGGAGCCTGCCTTCTATGTCTGTGCGGCTCTACCATGATGCGATGGTCGCTGAAGTGTGTTCCACTAAACAGATCTACCGATTTAAAGCGCGCTATGATTATCCTAATAAAAAATTGCATCAGCGCGATGAAAAACATCAGATTAACCAGTTCCTTGCGGATTGGTTGCGTTACTGCTTAGCGCATGGCGCTGTGGCAGTACCGGTTTGCTGATAGCGTAAAAAACGCAACGATGGCGTGGAGATTAAGGAAACGCTTTGGATAGCCTGCTAACTCTTCCTGCGCGAGATGGGTCTGATATCAGGATTTTACAAATCACGGATACCCATCTTTTTGCTGGAAAACATCAATCGCTGCTTGGGGTGAATACCTGGTCGAGTTTTGATGCGGTGCTGGATGCCATTGAGGCACAACAGCAGCATTATGATCTGATTATCGCCACCGGCGATCTCGCTCAGGATCACACCGTCGAAGCTTACCAACATTTTGTAGCGGGCATTAACCGTCTGCCGAAGCCTTGCGTCTGGCTGCCGGGAAATCACGATTTTCAGCCGGCGATGGTGGATACACTGGCCGATGCGGGTATTAAGTCAGACAAGCATGTTCTGTTAGGCGATCACTGGCAGCTGGTGCTGCTCGATAGCCAGGTATTTGGCGTACCGCACGGCATGTTGAGCGAATACCAGCTTGAGTGGCTGCACACCGCGCTCAGCAAGTATCCAGAACGTCACACCTTAGTGCTGCTGCATCATCATCCGCTGGCATCCGGTTGTACCTGGTTAGATCAGCACAGCTTGCGCAACCCGCATCAGCTGGAAGCGGTACTGCAACACTTCCCGCGTGCGCGCAATCTGGTGTGCGGCCATATTCATCAGGAACTCGATCTCGACTGGCATGGTCGCCGCGTAATGGCTTCACCATCGACCTGTGTCCAGTTCAAACCGCATTGCACTAACTTCACTATTGATACACTGTCGCCAGGCTGGCGCTGGTTCACTTTGCAGCCAGACGGCGTGCTGCAAACCGAAGTGAACCGCCTGCAAAGCGACATGTTCCGCCCCGATCTTGATTCCGAGGGCTACTAAGCAATGGCGGCGCTGATCTATCTGCACGGCTTCAACAGTTCCCCGCAATCGGCGAAAGCCACCCAGCTGCAGCAATGGCTCAACGAGCAGCATCCACACATCAATGTGATGGTGCCGCAACTGCCGACGTTTCCGGCCGAAGCCGCCAGCATGCTGGAAGAGCTAGTGATGCAGTATTCCGGTGAACCGCTGGGATTGGTGGGATCGTCGCTGGGCGGCTATTTTGCTACCTGGCTGTCGCAGTGTTTTATGTTGCCAGCGGTGGTGGTCAATCCCGCCGTGCGGCCGTTTGAGCTGCTGGTGGATTACCTCGGCGAAAACCGTAATCCCTACACCGGCCAGCAATATGTGTTAGAGTCTCGCCACATTTACGATCTGAAAGTAATGCAGATTGACCCTCTTGAAGCGCCCGATTTACTCTGGCTGCTGCAACAAACCGGCGATGAAATACTCGATTATCGCCAGGCGCTGGAGTATTACAGCGCATGCCGCCAGACGGTTGAAGAGGGCGGCAATCATGCCTATATCGGATTCGAACGCCATTTCGCACAGATAGTTGATTTTCTGGGATTAAACGCCCAGTAACTTTGCGAGGTGGGGCCATTTTCCTATTGCTAATCAGACATTTACGATGAGCCAATCAAGCTATAATGCCGATGCCATTGAGGTCCTGACCGGCCTTGAACCGGTGCGTCGTCGTCCAGGGATGTACACCGATACCACGCGTCCAAACCATCTGGGCCAGGAAGTGATCGATAACAGCGTCGATGAGGCGCTGGCCGGTCACGCCAAACGTGTGGAAGTGATTCTTCATGCCGATCAGTCATTGGAAGTTATTGATGACGGTCGTGGCATGCCGGTGGATATCCATCCGGAAGAAGGCGTACCTGCGGTTGAGCTGATTCTTTGTCGCCTGCACGCGGGCGGCAAATTCTCCAATAAAAACTATCAGTTCTCAGGCGGCTTGCACGGCGTCGGGATCTCGGTGGTTAACGCCTTATCAAAGCGCGTCGAAGTTACCGTGCGTCGTAACGGCGAAATCTACCAGATTGCCTTCGAAAATGGCGACAAGGTGCAGGATCTTACGGTTACCGGCACCGTCGGTAAACGCAACACCGGCACCAGCGTGCATTTCTGGCCAGATGAAAGCTTCTTTGATAGTCCGCGTTTCTCGGTTTCCCGTTTATCGCATCTGTTAAAAGCCAAAGCCGTGCTCTGTCCGGGCGTTGAAATTGTCTTTAAAGACAAGGTCAACGATACCGAACAAACCTGGATGTATCAGGATGGCCTGACCGATTACCTGTGTGAAGCGATTGACGGTTTGCCGACGCTGCCGGAAAAACCTTTTGTTGGCAGTTTTGCCGGCGATGTGGAAGCGGTGGATTGGGCGCTGCTGTGGCTGCCGGAAGGCGGAGAGCTGCTAACGGAAAGCTACGTCAACCTGATCCCAACCATGCAAGGCGGCACACACGTCAACGGCTTACGTCAGGGATTGCTGGATGCCATGCGTGAGTTCTGCGAATACCGCAATATTTTGCCGCGCGGCGTGAAGCTCTCGGCGGAAGATATCTGGGATCGCTGTGCGTACGTACTGTCGGTGAAAATGCAGGATCCCCAGTTTGCTGGTCAGACTAAAGAGCGCCTGTCGTCACGTCAGTGTGCGGCGTTTGTTTCGGCGGTGGTGAAAGATGCCTTCAGCCTGTGGCTGAACCAGAACGTGCAGGCGGCTGAAATGCTGGCCGAGCTGGCGATCTCCAGCGCACAGCGCCGTATGCGCGCCGCGAAGAAAGTGGTGCGTAAAAAACTCACCAGCGGACCGGCGCTGCCGGGCAAACTGGCTGACTGCACAGCGCAGGATTTGAATAGAACTGAACTGTTCCTTGTCGAAGGGGATTCTGCGGGCGGATCCGCCAAGCAGGCGCGCGATCGAGATTATCAGGCGATCATGCCGCTGAAAGGTAAGATCCTCAACACATGGGAAGTCTCTTCAGACGAAGTGCTGGCCTCGCAGGAAGTGCATGATATTTCGGTGGCGATCGGTATCGATCCTGACAGCGAAGATCTGAGCCAACTGCGTTACGGCAAGATCTGTATCCTTGCGGATGCGGACTCCGATGGTTTGCACATCGCGACGTTGCTGTGCGCGCTGTTTGTGAAGCATTTCCGTTCGCTGGTGCAGCACGGCCATGTGTATGTGGCGATGCCGCCGCTGTATCGCATCGATCTCGGCAAAGAAGTCTACTACGCCTTAGACGAAGACGAGAAAGAGGGCGTGCTGGATCAGCTGAAGCGCAAGAAAGGTAAGCCGAATGTGCAGCGCTTTAAGGGCTTGGGCGAAATGAACCCGCTGCAGCTGCGCGAAACCACGCTCGATCCGAACACGCGTCGTCTGGTGCAATTGACGATCAGCGATGAGGATGTCGATCAAACGCTACGTGTAATGGATATGCTGCTGGCGAAGAAACGCTCGGAAGACCGCCGAAACTGGCTGCAAGAGAAAGGCGATTTAGCCGACCTCGAAGTGTAAAAATTGGGACGCCACGGCGTCCCTTTTTATAGCTGCTGCAGCGCCTGTTTAATCCGCATAATTACCGAGCTCCACTCTTCATCCTGCCCGCGCGCAAACAGTTGCATCTGTGGATACCACGGCGAATCATCGCGATTTTCTAACCAGCGCCAATCTCGCGCCCAGGCAGGCAACATTACCCAGCAAGGTTTCCCCAGCGCACCCGCTAAGTGGATTACTGACGTATCCACGCCAATCACCAAATCCAGTTGTGAAATAACGGCGGCGGTATCCTGATAATCAGTGAATTGGGCGCCCAATGGCTGAAGGTGAGGAAAATGATTTACTTCTTCCTCTCCAGCTCCTTTTTGCAAACTAACCCAATGCGTTTCTGGTACAGAAAATAGAGTTGCCAGTTCAGACAGATGTGACAGCGAACGCTGCCTGTCATTTTTGTGTGCGCTGGAACCTTTCCACACAATGCCAATTTTTTTACCTGTGCCAGCAATCGGCCATTTCGCCTGATGCTCAGGTGCGCCAGATAAATAAGGAACATCGGCATTGAATGGCTGCGGCGAGTTGAGAAAATGTTGCGGCAAATCCAGCAGTGAACACCAATAATCGGCCTGCGGCAGCGCCTGATGTTTATCTTCCCTGATTAAATAACTATCTACATCTTTCAAGCTTGCCATTAAAGGTTTCAAGGCGGCGTTGCCGATCATGATTACCTTACCGGCATGCTTTTCCGATTTTACCCGTGAGAGAAAACGGCAAAACTGAATCTCATCACCCAGTCCTTGTTCCGTTCGCACCAGCAGCGTCATACCAACTAAGTCTTCACCTTGCCAGTAACGAATAGGTAGCTCAGGTAAGGTAAAAAAGCGCTCAGGATTATCTGTTGCGTAACGTGCCTGATAATTGCGCCAGCCAGCAGCAAAGTTACCTTGCTGTAACTGGACCATGCCGAGCGCATTCTGGCAGCGACGGTCGCCTTTACGCTCATGCATCACGCGTTGCATCTGGTTTTCTGCTTCTTGCAGTTGCCCCATGTGAGCCAGCAAGGTGCTCATACCATAACGCGCTTCGGTATAATCTGGCTGAATACGCATCGCCTGGCGGTACTGATGCAATGCTGCAGAATAACGATGCTGTTTGTGCAGCAAAATAGCGTAGTTGTTGTGGCAAGCTGCATAGCGGTCATGCGTTTGCAGAGCGGCTCGATAATGCTGCTCTGCCTCAGCAAAGCGGCCCGCATCATAATGGGTTAAAGCAAGGCCATTGAGCAGCCCGGCATCTTGTGGTGAAAGCGTTAAAGCACGCTGATAGTAGCGCTGCGCCGTATCGACATCACCAGCGCGCCGTGCCAACCGCGCGGCTTCATGCAGGAACCAGCCATCATAGGGAGCCAGTGTGAGATGAGCACGGATCTTGCGCCAGGCTTCATCTTGCTTTCCTCGTTGGATCAACTGAGTTACAGCTTGCTGCTGACGTAAGTCGTTACCCATCCGAGGTTTATGACGCATTATGATATCCTGCCGCTGATTGAGGTGGCGTAATTTACAACAGATATTGCGGCAACAACGCCAGGACAGGTCTTGAACCGTTCTCTGAGGATGAGAATTTTGAAAATTACACTGGAAGAATTGCGTGCCTGGGTGACGGTTGTGGATACCGGTTCAATCACTGCTGCGGCAGAACAGTTGGAACAAACCAGCTCCGGTATTAGTCGTGCGTTGAGTCGCTTAGAAAGCAAGCTGCAAACCACGTTAATGCACCGCACAACTCGTCGTCTGGCGTTGACCGAAGAAGGGCTTATTTTCCTCGATCACGCGCGGCAGATTCTCGCTTCAGTCGAGCAAGCGGAAGAACATATTGCTCAGCGCAGAGACATTCCCTCAGGGCGGCTACGCGTTAATGCCAACACACCCTTTACTTTGCACGTTATTGTGCCGCTTGTTGCAGAGTTCAGTCAGCGCTATCCGCATATTCAACTTGAACTGAACACTGACGACATCGTCATCGACCTGCTGGAGCAGCAAACAGACATTGCCATCCGCATCGGTGAGTTGCGGGACTCCACGCTGCGCGCGCGCGTCCTTGGCAGCAGCGTGATACGTCTATTGGCCAGTCCGGCATATCTGGAGAAATATGGCGTTCCAGAAAGCGTGGATGCGCTGGTGAATCATCAACTGCTGGGGTTTAGTCACCTTGATGCGCATAACATTTGGCCGGTTTGGCAGCGAGAAGGAGAGTTCCTGCGCATCAAACCTACGTTATCTGCTTCGAGTGGTGAAACGCTTCGTCAACTGGCATTGGCAGGGCAAGGCATTGTGCGTTTATCTGATTTTGTCAGCCGTGAAGATCGCATCAATGGACGTCTGGTGCAGGTTCTGGAAACGGAAACGCGCGAGCAGCGCCTACCTATCCACGCGGTTTACTATCGCAACCAATCTCTTACCTCCCGCATCACCTGTTTTCTGGATTTTTTGCGCGAAAAAATTCAGGAAAATCATCTGTTATAGTCCTGTTATGGTTTAATTATTTCCCTTCTCTGGTCGTTTTGTTTTCCATAAAGGTTTGTTAATTCAGGTAGTTAATTAACTAACTGGCTTTTTGACAATGTTGGGAAATTTTTTCTTTCCTAACGGGACGTTTCTTATGTCTCGGAAATCTCTCTTTCCTGATTATGTCGCTCACTTTGAGCCCACGGAGGTGGGTTGAGCCAGGGAGATTGCTGCGCTTGTACGCAACCGCGCAATCAAAATCTAAATGACGGAAGGGATTAATCATGAACGTTTCGCCCGTGAGTGTTGCGGTTATTGATAAAAAAACAATAACGAAAGCGGAAGCATTGCGTGTAGGCAAAGAGGGTAAAGCTGCGAAAATTCAGGCTATTACCAACGGAAAATACTTGCTGACCCAAGGTAACGATGGTGTTGCACCTGAAAATATTACTGTTAAGCGTGTAGGCAAAAATCTGCTGGTGATGCTGGAAGGTTCAGATGCCAACGATCCTGATCTGATTATCGAAGACTTTTTTGCCAAATCGGGTTCCTTAGTCGGTAAAGCAGAAGATGGCGCGATGCACGAATACGTCGCCACTGATGGTAACTCCGATCACGATGCTGCCGCTTTAGCTGATGGTGAAACCAGTGCTTTAGCCTTGGGCGAAAGCACCGTTGAGAGTGACGGTGGCTTCGCGCTGGCTTCGGGTTTTGAGTGGTCACCAGCGTTGATCGCTTTGGGCGGTTTGGCAGCTATCGCAGCAGCCGCGGGCCTGGGTTTCCTGGCCGCTAAACAGCAGTATCAGGACAGCAACAGCGGCAGTAACAACAACGGAAATGGTGGCAGTGGCGGCGACGGTGGCGACGGCGGTAAAGGTGGGGACGGCGGCAAAGGTGGCGGTGATAACGGTGGCGGCGACGTAAATATTCCGGTCGTAAGCGGTCTTTACGATGACGTGGGAAGTGTAACGGGTTTGATCGCCAAAGGTGGCCGCACTGATGATACAACTCCCACTCTGAATGGTACCGGCACCAAAGGTAACGTTATCGAGATTTGGGATGGCGAGAAGAAGATTGGTGAAACTACCGTTGGAGAAAACGGTAGCTGGTCATTTACGCCTGGCACTGCTCTGTCAGCCGGCGATCACAGCATCACCACACGTGAGCGTAATGAGAGCGGTGTGGTCGGTGAGTCAAGCGAAGCATGGAACTTCACCGTTGACTTGACCGCACCAGCCAAAGGCTCAATTGATGGCATGATCGATGATTCGGTTAATCCAGCAAAAGAGATTGTAAACGGTGGTTTGACAAAAGACAGCACGCCGGTTTTGTCGGGTAAAGCTGAACAGGGTTCTACCGTTGAAATCTGGAAAAATGGCCAACTGATCGGTACGGCGCAAACGGATAATGAGGGGAACTGGAAATTTATTAGTCCAGTATTGGAAGATGGTAAGCACGATTTCAGCGTAGTGGTGGTTGATCAGGTGGGTAATAAATCCCTGCCGTCTACGCCATGGATTGTTGAGGTCGATACCATCGCGCCAGAAAACCAGGGTATCGGTCAAATTTCTGATGATGATGGCGCACCAATCGTTTCTGGCGAGGAAACAGAAGACAGCACGCCTACCTTTGAAGGCAAAGGTGAGAAAGGCGACATTATCAAAATTATCGATAACGGTAAGGTAATTGGTAGCACAGTTGTTGATGATAAAGGTGAATGGACCTTTACACCGAAACAACCAATTGATAATGGCGAGCACGAATTCCAGATTATTGTTACCGATCCTGCTGGAAATGAATCTGCACCTTCTGACAAAGTTATCATTACAATCGACGATCCTAATTTCGACCCAGGCAAAGAAGTTGAGCCAAATCCGGAAGTGCCGGTAACAGGAACTATCGATGGCGTCTTCAAAGATAATAATGACGCAGGTATTAAATACCCGGTTGGAAACGGTGGCAGTGACTCAAACGATCCAACGATGATTATTGAAGGTTCGGGTCAGGCAGGTAATATTGTTTATCTGTGGATTACGGGCACTAATGGGCATACATATCACTCTGTAACGGTTAACACTGATGGTAAATGGAGTTTCACCACTCCAGAGCTTGCTGAAGATGTTTATAAAATTGAAGCAGCCTTCAAAGATGCTGATGGTGTAGTAACGGCCAAAACTGATGTTTATCAGGTTGAAGTGGATACCACGCCTCCTGGCCCGCCGGATCTTGGTGGTCTCTCTATTAATGGGCTGGATTTGTCGGAGCTATTATCAGAACAAAGCCAATCATTATTAAACGAGCCGTTGGAAGATAATGCCGTCATTCACGATATTAAAAATAGTTTGCTGAATGATATTGATTTCATTAATGATGCCAATAGTATTACCGCTACAGGTGTATTAACGTCGAATGATTCAAGTATTAATTCCGCATATGAGATGAAAGACTTTATCGATTATTCATCACAAAACTAATATTTAAAAGTAGCAGGTGTCTCCAGACACCTGTTTTCTGGAGTGATTATGAAAAATAAAACTATCATGATGCTGGCTGCATTCGCCTCATTGTCAGCCATCACTGTATTTAATGCTCAAGCACAAAATAATTTTGGGCAAACCTGGCGTTCAATGCCTGCAGCTGCTGCGGACCAGGTACGTATTGTTTATTATCGTCCGGCGGACGCTATCGGTAATTCACCGGCACATATCTATGTTGATGGCGAATTTCAAACCGCTCTGCTTGCTGGCGGCTACAGCACATTCTGTGTAAATCCAGGCGTGCATTCGCTGGCGAGTTTCACAAATGACGCGCCATCCTATCAGGGCAAGCAACAACAGCCATGGCGTGACAACTTGGCTGCAGGGAAAACCTATTACATCCGTGCTAGCCTGGATGGTTCCGGCCGTCCATTGGTGACCAGCGAGACAGAAGCCCAGCAGCAGCTGGTGGGTACTCGCCAGCAAACCCATCTGTTATCACGCGTCTCCTCTGTAGTGGCTTGCCAGGCAGGAACCACCCAATCTTATGATAACTATGAGTTTTCATCAGATCTGCTCTTTAAGTTTGCCAGCGCCAATAGCAGCGATATTTCCAATGAAGGCCGTAATGCTATTCAGCAGTTTGCCGTCATGATTAAGCGCCAGTCGAATAATCAGCCGCATATTGTGGTTACCGGATTCACCGATCCAATAGGCGACGAGAATAGCAACATGAAATTAGGTCAGCTTCGTGCGGATACGATTAAGAAACTTTTAGTTAATAATGGGATCTCAAGTGCCAATATTTCTTCTCAAAGTATGGGAGAAAGTCAGGTAACTATGCAATGTCAGGGATCGCAGAAAGAGCAAGTAGCCTGCTATGCCAATGAGCGTCGCGTTATTATTAGTGTTGAGAATAAATAATAGCGTTAATTATTTCTAAATATTTACAGGTGGCTTTTCTATAAATATCAGATGGCCACTTTTACCCTCTTTTTATCTTTATTAGCTCATCAAAGATATATAGGGTTTTAAGACGTGTCCTGTGTAACGCGTTTCACTAACTAACCGAAAATGATTTTGCTCCGGAGGGATTTCCGGGCCCCCAAGAATCCATGTTTAAAAGGAATATGCTCATGGCTAATAATATTAATGCAGTTGGAACGTTTAAATATATTTATAGTAAAGACACTGATTTCAAATGGACAGATATCGAAAGTAAGGATGCTAAAGGCGGAAAGGCCGAATTAATTATTGATGGTGTCACTTATACCACCCCAATAGATGCTGATGGCAAGTGGTCGTTCACTCCTCCTGGTGGCTGGGCTGAAGGCATGCATACCTTGCAAGTTATCATTATTGATAAGGCAACTAACCGTGGAGCTCCTGGCACCTACATTGTCAGCATTGATAAAACAGCCCCAGCACAACCTGAAATCTGGCGCGCAGTTGATAACACCGGTAGCGACAAAGGCAACCTGACGCCAGGCGACAGCAGCGATGAACGCAAGCCGGTACTTTCAGGTGTTGCTGAGCCTAATTCCATCGTCTATCTGTATGATAATGCTGGTACAACGCCAATCGCTTCTGTGAAAACGAACAGCATGGGTGCGTGGACGATCACCCCAGACCTCAACAATGGTGAACATAGCCTGACGGTCACTGCTAAAGATGCCAATGGCAACGAAAGTGTGAAATCCCCGGCGTTCAAACTGAGCATCGCTAGCGGTAATGTGGTATTTGCTGATTCGGATACTGCAGAAGCATCGCATGCAGTTGTTGCACCGACTGACTTTGGTACTTTCGCTCAAAATGATAAAGCGGTAGAACCAACATATGTCTCGAAAAATATCCTTAATCCAAATGGCAAAAACGCTGAACCAAACATTTTAGTTCAGGTGATTCTGAATAATGTCATCTACACTACCATGACTAAAACAGATGGTACGTGGACACTTCCTTCCATCGAAATTGCGGATGGCACCTATTTTTATCAGACCCGTTATGTTGATCGTGCAGGCAACTGGGGCACAGCAGTTCAGCAGATCCTTGTCGTCGATGGTACTGCACCAGACGCTCCGGAAATTATGCGCGTCGTTGATAATGAAGGAACGCTGGATTACCTGTCTTCAAACCAATATACCAATGACACTACACCGACGTTGAGCGGTGTCGCTCAGCCAGGTTCAATGGTTTATATCTACGGTAATGGCGCCGATCCTATCGGAACAGTTAAGGCTGGCGATGACGGCCGCTGGACCTTTGAGCCAACGTTGACCGCTGATGGTTCATATGTATTTAGTGCTCAATATATGGATCGTCACGGTAAACCAAGCGCGAAATCAGATAACTTCATCATCAACCTTGACAACTCAGTACCAGGAAATCCGTCTCTGGGAGAGGTCTATGACGATGAAGGTCGTTCTCAGGGCCCACTGAAATCGGGTGATACCACCGATGATAAAACGCCTAAGCTTTCCGGTACCGCTGATGCAGGTTCACTGGTACGTATTTGGGATGGCAACGAAATCATCGCAAGCGTTGTTGCTGGCCCGCGTGGCGAGTGGTCAATCGAGTTGGATTTAGCCGACGGTGAACACAGCCTGCGCGTTGATGCACAATCTAAAGGCGGTAACACCTCAGGTAAATCAGAAGAATTCAAACTGATCGTTGATCCAAACATCTTGCCGCCAGGTAAAATTGACGAAATCGTTGCTAACAATGGCGACACTGAAATTCCTCTGATGGACGGTGATTCCACCAATGACACCACCCCGTTGTTGCGTGGCGCAGGCAATGAAGGCGATATCATTTACATCATTGATAATGGTGTAGTAGTGGGTAGCGCTGTTGTTGATGACAAAGGTAAATGGGAATTTGAACTTCCTGCCAGTGCAGATGGAGATGGCGAGCATTCGTTAGTGGTTGAAGTTGAGTCAGGTGGCAAGCGCTCTCCTGGTTCTGATCCTATCGTGATCATTGTTGACACCATGCCGCCAACCAAGCCGACCATACCGGAAATAATCGATAATGTAGGTGATAAAACGGGTCCAGTACTTCCAGGGGATGAGATTGATGATCCACGTCCTGAATTTAAGGGCGGTGGCGCTGACGAAGGCGATACAGTAGAAATCATTGTTAGAGATGAAAATGGTGATGAAACGGTAATCGGTTCAGCCGTTGTTGGTGCGGGCGGTAACTGGATTGTTAACCCGACAGACCCAATTCCTGATGGTGAGTATGAAGTCATCGTTGTAATCACCGATCCGGCGGGTAACTCCTCCGAGGGATCCGATCCGATTAAAGTGATCATCGATACCGAGATGCCGGACGCATTGGAAGCGTTTGAGCTGCACGATGACGTCGGCCCAGTTAAAGGTCTGATCAAAGATGGTGATATGACTGACGATACCAAACCGACTCTGCAAGGTAAGGGTGTCGATGGTTCTACAGTCATCATTTATGATAACGATGTTGAAATTGGCCGTGTGAAAGTTGAAAACGGTGAATGGAAATTTGAGACGCCTGTGCTTCCTGAAGGTTCGCACAAAATTACTGCTCAGCCTGAAAGCGCCTCAGGTGTGAAAGGTCCAGTCAGTGGTGGCATCAGCTTTACTGTTGATACCACAGCACCAACCACCGGCACTTTCGATGGTGTTTATAAAGATAATACCAATCGTGAAGAGCTGGTGGGTGAAGGTGCAAGCATCAACGATAACACCTTGATCATGAAAGGTACGGGTAGTAATGGTGACATCGCTGTGCTGTATGGAACCTACCAGGTAAAAGATGCAAACGATACAGTTATTGATACCATCACGATGGAACTTGGAAAAGTAACTATCGTAAATGGTGCCTGGAAAATTGAAACCGCAGAACTGCCAGACCATGAATACGTGTTCAGCGTAGGTATTCGTGACCTGGCTGGGAACGAAAAAACGCTTGATACAGAATTCAATATCGAAGTTGATACCACGCCTCCAGGTCCACCAGATATTGGTGGTCTGTTCAGCATCGCGGGCTTGAACGAAGGTCTGATGAACATGTCACTGAATGACATCATGTCTCAGGGCAATGATTCACTGTTCATCGACAACGGTAAAACCCAGATGATTGTGTCGGAAAAAGCCGGTGAAGATCTGAAGCTGGAAGACATCTTGCCGAAAGGTGAAGAAGTGAGCAACTGGAGCCAGGCAAATGGCACCGTAACCGTGGCAGGCGTTGAATACAACGTTTACCAGAACAACGGTGGCGATGCTGAAGTAATGGTTCCACAGCATTTGATGCAGGAACAACAGCACTAATCCCTGATTAGCTGCTAAACAAAAGCCCCGGTCGTAAGATCGGGGCTTTTTTTATGCATGATACTGAACGACAAAGAAAATCGACTTATTTAGCCGCTTCCAGCACCAGAATCTTTACATCAACCACTTCATCTTTAATCAGCGCGCGATGCGCATCCATATGCGGCATCTGCTGATGCTGCTCCAGATGGCGCAGTGATTCCCACAATTCCAGCATGAAAATCGAATCGGGTGAATTCTGTTTCCACGGCACTTGTGCCTGATGATCCACTAAGGCGTCATATTGATGGCAGCCATCCTCTTCCAGCACGGTTGGAATCAGCTGATTAATCGCATCCAGCACCACCTGACGGCGGCCTGGTTTGACACAAATTTCTGCAACGACGGTTAACATAGCGCTTCCTCTTTTCCCTGGGTGCTTACAGTTAAGCAAAGATCTGGCTGAGATGAGTCCGATAACGTTCGATATCGCGCGGCACGTCCGGCATTTTAATCACATCGTTACAGATAAAGGTCGGCAAACCTTCCATGCCGAGGAACTGGTTGGCTTTATGGAAGTGCAGATATAAGCCATCCACGCCCACGCCTTCGAAGAACTGCTCAGGATCGTTAAAGGCTTCCAGTGGCGCGTTCCAGGTCAATGACAACATGTATTTCTTACCCTGAATCAGGCCGCCAGAACCGTACTTTTTACCGGCATCGCTACGCGTGCGACCATCGCTGGCATACAGTGAACCGTGACCTTCAGTGAAGACATCATCGATGTATTTTTTCACCGTCCACGGCTCGCCCATCCACCAGCCCGGCATCTGATAAATCACCACATCGCTGTCGAGATACTTCTGCACTTCTTCTGCCACGTTGTAATCGCTATCGGCGATGGTCACCTGTACTTGATGGCCAAGGTCGCGCAGCTGGCTGGCAGCCACGTCAGTCAAGGTATGGTTCAGTTCGCCTTTCGAATGGGCGAAGGTTTTGCCGCCATCGATAATTAAAAAATTCATCTAATCCGCTCCGTTTCTGGTTGATGCCGCACACTCTACGCGCGCGCAGGAGCGAGAAAAATGCGTGATTGATCACAACACTTTTGCTAATAAAGCAATAATGCGGACGATTATGAAACAATCCGCGTGCAAACCAACATCAACCCTAAAAAGAAGAAACCATGAAAACCGCGATACTGAGTGCATTACTTCTGGTGACTGGCGCTGCTCAGGCGCAATCCCACCTTGATGACATCCGCGCAAGCAAGACCTTAAAAGTTTGTACCACCGGCGATTACAAGCCTTATAGCTATTTGCGCAGCGATGGCCAATACGAAGGATTGGATATCAGCATGGCGCAATCGCTGGCGGCGAGCCTCGGCGCGAAAGTCGAGTGGGTACCAACCACCTGGAAAACCCTGAGTGATGATTTTGTGGCGAAGCAGTGTGATATCGCACTGGGCGGCGTATCTGTCACGCTCAAGCGCCAGCAGATCGCCTGGTTCGCGCAGCCGCTCGGCGTCGATGGCAAAATCCCGCTGGTACGCTGCGATGACAAAGCGAAATACCAAACGGTTGAGCAGATCAACAAGGCGAGCGTGCGAGTGATCGAACCGGCGGGCGGCACCAACGAAGCCTTCGTGCACAGCCATTTACCGCAGGCGACGCTGCAACTGGCTGACAACGTCGGGATTTTCCAGCAGTTAGTCGATAACAAAGCGGATGTGATGATCACCGATGCGTCCGAAGCGCTGTTCCAGCAGCAGCATTATCCAACGCTGTGCGCCATCAATCCGGACAAACCGATGCAGTACGGCGAGAAGGCCTACATGATCCCGCGCGATGATATGAGCTGGAAACTGTATGTCGATCAGTGGCTACATCTCAGCACCGCCACCGGCGAATACGCCCAGATGGCTAAGAAATGGTTAGGCGTGAAGTAGGGTCGCCATTCATGGCGACCTATGTACCCGGTGCGCAATAGTGCGCACCTTACAGCAGAACTCAACGATACAAACTCGCCTTACCCAGCCCACCAAACAGATTCATCTTGTAGCGAATCACTGACTTCGCCGCAGCAATCGCATCCGGATAAATCACATTCGGATCCCACCAGGTTTCACGTGCCAGAATCTCACGCAGCTTATCGAAATAGGCGAACTTCATGTCGCTGGATATATTGATTTTCCCTACGCCTAACGTTACCGCTTCCGCAATCTCGGCATCCGGATTAGCTGAACCGCCGTGCAGCACCAACGGAATAGTGGTGCGCTGTGAAATGTCTCTGAGGATATGCATCTGCAGCTCAGGCTTCATATTTTTCGGGTAGATGCCGTGCGCGGTGCCAATCGCCACCGCCAGCGTATCCACGCCGGTACGCTGCACAAAATCCTCCGCCTGCGCCGGTTCGGTGTAGATCACTTTACTCACACCACCTTCCACTGAAGTGCCGGTATCGCCGATGGTGCCGAGTTCCCCTTCCACTGAAACGCCCACCGCGTGCGCCAGCTTCACCACTTCTTTGGTCAGTGCCACGTTCTCTTCATAAGGCAGCAGAGAGCCATCGATCATCACCGAAGTAAAGCCGCACTGAATGGCTCGCAGCACCTGAGCGATAGACGCGCCGTGATCGAGGTGAATGGTGAACGGCACTTTGCTTTTCAGAGTGCGTTCGCGCACGTAGCCAAAGAACTCATCGGTGACAAACTCCAGTTCGCTCGGGTGGATGGAGATGATCGCCGGCGTATTGGTGGCCTCGGCTTCTTCAACTACCGCGCGGATAAAGCAGCTGTCAGCCACGTTAAACGCGCCAATGGCGTAACGGTGTTCACGAGTCGGTGCCAACATCTCTTTCATTGAAATCAACATGTTAATATTTCCTCAACGTGAGTTTTACTGGAGCCGACGCACGCGCCGACCCGATAGTGGATATGAATGTGAAATTGACAATGCTTTGTAGGGTCGCCATTCATGGCGACCACCAATTAACGCCGCACTTAAACCTTGCCCGCCGATCCCGACCAGCTCAGATACTCGACTACCACCTCGCGGCAGGCAGATTCCATCAGCCCAAGCAAGTCGGCGAGTTCAGCATGCGGATGCTGCTTCAGGGCCTGCTCAACCGCCATTTTTCCGGCATCAAACACCGCCGCACCGACGTTGATCTTGGCGACACCAAACTCGCTGACGCGGCGAATATCCTCGGCCGGTGTGCCCGATCCGCCATGCAGCGCCAACGGTCGCGTGGACACCGCATGCAGCTCCTGAAGTCGTTGAAAATCAATCTTCGGCTTCACGCCAGCCGGATAAAGTCCGTGCGCAGTGCCAACCGATATAGCCAGCAGATCGATAT
The DNA here is from genome assembly GCF_014193275.1 of Enterobacter sp. Sphag1F. NCBI lineage: Bacteria > Pseudomonadati > Pseudomonadota > Gammaproteobacteria > Enterobacterales > Enterobacteriaceae > Enterobacter > Enterobacter sp. Sphag1F. The sequence goes on from NZ_JACHZD010000004.1 coordinate 226,292, forward strand.
TGGTCTGCTCGATAAACGGCAGCACATCGGCCACCTGCGTCATCTTCACCGAGGCATCAGCCAGCTCGTAGGTCGGTGCATCGGCGATATGCCCCAGCTCGCCTTCGACGCAAACGCCGGCGGTATGCGCCATCTTCACTACGGCGGCGGTCTGGCGAATATTCTCGGCGAGCGGCTCAGACGAGGCGTCGATCATCAAGCCGGTAAAACCGGCGCGAAACGCCTGACCAATCAGCGGAAAGGCTTTGCCGTGATCGAGTGCCAGCGCCACCGGCACGCTGGCGGCATTGGCTAGCGCTCGCACTAACGGCACCGCGACAGCGGGCGGGAAGTGCGCGCTGTGTCCCTGATACACATTGAGGATCAGCGGGGCGCGCTGCTGTTCGGCGGCCTGAATGGCGGCGCGCGCGGTTTCCAGGTTGAAGCAGTTGATTGCCAGCACCGCATAACGCTGCTGGGCGGCGGCCTGAATCAGGTCGTTCATCATGGCAAACATGGTGGCTCCTTATTCCAGAGTGAATTTGATCTCTTCATCGCGGATGCCGGGGGCTTCCACGTCATCGAACTCTTCATCCGCCTGCGTAACCGGCTTTTTCAGTACCGATAGCATCACGCCGCACACCGTGGTGCCGATGCCGAGCGCTAAACAGAACAGCCAGGGTTTGGTGAACAGTGGCACCACAAACATGCCGCCGTGCGGCACCGGTGCGCCAACGCCCCACACCATAATCAGCCCACCGGCGATAGCGGAGGCCACCACGCAGCTGCCGACCACGCGGAACAGGTCGCGCGCCGCAATCGGAATCACCCCTTCGGTAATCATGCAGATGCCCATCGGGAAGGCGGCTTTCAGTGCCTCTTTTTCCGCTTTGGTGTATTTGTTGCGGCTCAGCAGGTAAGAGAGCGTGATGCCGAACGGCGGAATCATCGAGCCGACAAACTTCACCGCTTCCGGCCCGTAAATGCCGTCAACCAGCATGCCGTCGGCGAACAGCGACATGGTTTTATTCACCGGACCGCCGAAATCGAAGGTGGCCATCGCGCCGAGAATCGCGCCCATCACAAACTTCGAGCCGCCCTGCATCGACTCCAGCAGGGCGATAAGCGCCTTTTGCAGCCAGACAATCGGCTGGCCGATAAAGGTCATCATTAGCAGCCCGGCGATGATGGTGCTCAGCACCGGTAGCACCATAATCGGCATCAAACCCTGCATCGATTTCGGTAACTTAATGGTTCGGCGCAACAGCAGCACCGTGTAACCGACCAGGAAGCCACCGAAGATGCCGCCGATAAAGCCGGTACCAATCTGCCCGCAGATAAAACCGACGATCAGGCCAGGCGCAAAGCCGGGACGATCGGCAATTGAGTAGGCGATCGCCGCGCTGATCAGCGGCACGATCAAGCCCATGCCCCAGCCGCCGATCTGGTTGAGCATCCACGCGATAGTGCCGGTTTGTTTGCCGACATCCGGCCCGCCAATCACTTGGCCGAGCGCGATGCAGATCCCGGCGGCGACGATCAGCGGGATCATCCACGAGATCCCGGTGAGCAAATGCCCTTTGATCTCCTGGCCGTACTGACGTTTGTTGTCATTCATGATGGATCTCCTCAGGCGCGCGCCAGTGAATCCGCCACTTTTTCGAGGAATTTCACCGGTGACTTGATCACCACTTCGGTTTTCACTCGCACAATGGGTTTGCCCTGAAAGCGCTCCTCGCCTTTGATCTTCACGTCAACGGCGAGGATCACCACGTCAGCGGCGGCGATGTCTTCCTGCGTCAACGCCGTTTCGGTGCCGATGGTGCCCTGAGTTTCAACGTGGATGGTGTGGCCCAACGCGTGGGCCCCTTTAATCAGTTTTTCGCGCGCAATATAGGTATGCGCGATGCCTGCCGTGCAGGCCGCTACACAGACGATATTCATGTGTCACCTCAGAGAGTTAGGGTGTTAACAGAGGTCGGTTTCGGCGTACTGACTAAACAGCCGGATGATATTGCTGGCATCGTTTTCGACCAGCAGTTGGGCTATCACCTCATCATCGGCCAGCGCACTGGCCACCTGCGACAACAGGCGAATATGAGTGGTGTTCTGATCTTCCAGTCGCACCGCGAACAGGATGATGCAGCGCACCTGGCTGCCATCGAGCGTTTCCCACGGAATGTCGTGCTGGGTGCGGCCGATGGCGAGCGTAGTTTGTTTCACCGCCGCAGATTTACCGTGCGGAATGGCAATGTGATTTTCGAAGCCGGTGGAGCCTTCGGCTTCACGCAGCCATACGTCTTCGATAAAAGCGGCGCGATCGCTGATGGCGCCGTCGTGGTAGAGCAAATCGGTAAGCTCATTAATCGCTTGTTCTTTGGTGGTGGCGGTCAGCGCCAGGTTAACGCGGCGTGGCGTCAGAATGCGCGAAATATCCATGATCAATCCTCATTCAATTAATGTTCAGCCAAAGCGCAGGAGGCGCCGTCGGGCAGCTGGCTGCCAATCATGGCGTCTGTCACCCGCCGAATATCGTCATCGTTAAAAAAGGCACTGACATACACCGCCGGAACCGATCCGGCATTGAGGTGAATGGTGGTGATCACCAAATCCACCGTTTCTCGCTGGCAAAACTCCGCATGATTGCTGGCGGAAACTACGCCGACAATCGCCCAATCCGGGAAGGCGCGCAGGATGCGACTCTTCAGCAAATGCGAGGTCCCGACGCCGCTCGAGCACACCACCAGAATGCGTTTGTGGGCAATTTGTCGCTCCAGCGCCGCCTGGAAATGCACGCACAGATAACCTATTTCGTCATCCGCGACGGATGAAAGTCCCTGGCTGCGCGCGGTTAATTGCATCGCCTGTTGAGTTAAGGAAAATATTTCCTTCATCTCCTGCTGAATATCTTCCAGCAGCGGATTGCGAATATGAATGTGATATTTGAGTCGATTTAATAATGGCTTTATATGGACTAATAACCCTTCAAATAATAATCGGTCCTGTGATAAGTCCTGCTGAATAAATGACGCGAAACGATCGATTAATTCACAGGTTATTTTCACGGATTCAGCGGTGGAAAATTGATTATGCAGCGGCGCATTATCACCACGCTCTTCCACCACAATGCCGGACGAGACAATATATTGATAAATAAAACCCACTTCATCGGCTGGCAATGCACAGCACATGCGCTGTTCAATCTGGACCACCATCTGCTGGGCAATGTTGAGAATACGCTGGTCGAGATCCTGCGCGCTGGTCAGGGTTTCCAGCGCCAGCGCGTTACCTTGCGCCATGCGATGCATCATGATCAGAATGTGGGTGCAGAGATTGAGATACCACGCATCGCCCAGCGGATAACTCAGCTGCTGCTCCATCTGTTGCAGCAGCGCCTGCACAAAAGCCACATCCTCATCGCCAAAATAGTGCACCAGCGCCTGCTGGCTGCCGGGATCGAGCCGCGGTAGCAGCGGCGTGCCGGCGACGTTCTGCTGCATCACATCATTAATCAGCGACACCATCGCCTGGCGCAGCGTCTGCTCATTGCCTTCAATGTGCGTGCCGCCGGGGCCGCGCTGCAGTACCAAACCCAACGGCAGCAGCCACTCTTCAATCACTTTCAGGTCATTCACGATCGACGCATGGCTGATAAAGTAGCGCTCTGACAATTTGCTGATTGAGGTCGCGCGTGGTGCATCACTCAATAGCTGCGAGGCAATTTTCACCCGTCGGCTGTTGTGGCTCAGCGCATCCGAGCTGCTTTCGTCACCGTTAAGCTGCTGCTCCAGCTGCAGACGCTGCTGTAAATCGTCCACTCGCAGGCGCACGCCGCGTCCCGGCATTTTTTCCAGCTGCAGCGACCAGTCGCTCAGCCAGCTCTCCAGCCACTGCAAATCGCGCTGAATGGTTTTCTCCGACACGCCAAGCTGTAACGCTAATTCTTTACTCGGCTGCGGTGCGGCATGATGCAGCAGCAATTTTACTAATCGGTGTTGTCGCGAAGTCAGTATTTGCATTCGGTCACCCTTATTTTGGCAAAACGTTTATGGCTAATTGATGTTTATATTTATTCCATGCCAGAAATCAGAAGCGCAAAAATGTGGTGCTTGTGGAGTATGAATTTAGGAGAGGAATCAGTAAGCAACAATACTAAATGTTGTCCCGGCTTGCGGACACGATTAATACGCTAAACGCATCGCGATATTAATTGCGAAGTTGCTCACATATTATTATCGATATTCACTGTGACAGGGCTCCCATTCCGTTTTAATTTTTCAACCAATATCACGTTATTAAATGTAAGCCGTTTCTGTTTGCTGAACGGGCTTCTCTGTGACTAAACCGCACGAATAAGGTAATATCCTCGCCAAATGACCGCCGGATGTCCCGCCGTTGCGGGCCACGAAGTGAGGATGCGAGCTGAATGAGCGAATTGACGCAGGATGGTGCAGAGCGTCTTGCCCTGCACACGTTTACGGAAAACGCGTACCTGAACTACTCCATGTACGTGATCATGGACCGCGCGCTGCCGTACATCGGCGATGGCCTCAAGCCAGTGCAGCGCCGTATTGTGTATGCCATGTCGGAATTGGGCCTCAATTCCAATGCCAAATTCAAAAAATCGGCGCGTACCGTCGGTGACGTATTGGGTAAATACCATCCGCACGGCGACAGCGCCTGTTATGAAGCAATGGTGTTGATGGCGCAGCCGTTCTCCTACCGCTATCCGCTGGTGGATGGCCAGGGAAACTGGGGTGCACCGGACGATCCGAAATCCTTCGCCGCGATGCGTTATACCGAATCGCGCCTGTCGAAATACGCTGAAATCCTGCTGGGAGAACTTGGTCAGGGCACGTCCGACTACATCCCGAACTTCGACGGCACCATGCAGGAGCCGAAGATGTTGCCGGCGCGTCTGCCCAACATTCTGCTGAACGGTACCACCGGCATCGCCGTGGGCATGGCGACGGACATTCCGCCGCATAACCTGCGCGAAGTGGCGGAAGCGGCGGTCAAGCTGATCGACAACCCGAACACCACGCTGCATGAGCTGCTGGATATTGTGCAAGGTCCGGATTACCCGACCGAAGCGGAAATCATCACGCCACGCAACGAAATCCGTAAGATTTATGAAAGCGGACGTGGTTCGATTCGCCAGCGCGCGGTGTGGAAAAAGGAAGATGGCGATGTGGTGATCACCGCGCTGCCGCACCAGGTATCGGGCGCACGCGTGCTGGAGCAGATTGCTAACCAGATGCGCAATAAAAAGCTGCCGATGGTGGAAGATCTGCGTGATGAGTCCAACCACGAAAACCCAACGCGTTTAGTGATTGTGCCGCGCTCCAATCGTGTGGATCTCGAGCAGGTGATGAATCACCTGTTTGCCACCACCGATCTGGAAAAAAGCTACCGCGTTAACCTGAATATGATTGGACTGGATAACCGTCCGGCGGTGAAAAACCTGCTGGAAATCCTCTCTGAGTGGCTGGTGTATCGTCGCGATACCGTGACGCGCCGCCTCAACTATCGTTTAGACCGCGTGCTGCGTCGTCTGCATATCCTTGAAGGTATGCTGGTGGCGTTCCTCAATATTGATGAAGTGATCCACATCATCCGTACCGAGGATGAGCCGAAGCCGGTGCTGATGTCGCGCTTTGACATCAGCGAAACCCAGGCCGAAGCGATTCTCGAACTCAAACTGCGTCATCTCGCCAAACTGGAAGAGATGAAGATTCGCGGTGAGCAAGCGGATCTGGAAAAAGAGCGCGATCAGCTGCAGGCGATTCTGGCGTCCGAGCGCAAGATGAGCAATTTGTTGAAGAAAGAGCTGCTGGCTGATAGCCAAACCTACGGCGACGATCGCCGTTCGCCGCTGCGCGAGCGCGAAGAAGCCAAAGCGCTGAGCGAAACTGAGCTGGTGAGCGCCGAGCCGGTAACCATCGTGCTGTCGCAGATGGGTTGGGTACGCAGCGCCAAAGGTCACGATATCGATCCGGCGGGTCTGAGTTACAAAGCGGGCGACAGCTATCTGGCCGCCGCACGCGGCAAGAGCAATCAGCCGGTGGCCTTTATCGACTCGACTGGGCGCAGTTACACGCTGGATCCGACGTCATTGCCGTCCGCGCGCGGGCAGGGCGAACCGCTCACCGGCAAACTGACGCCACCGCCGGGCGCGGTGATTGAGCAGGTGCTGATGGAGCCCGACGATCAGAAGCTGTTGATGGCCTCTGACGCCGGTTACGGCTTCATCTGTACCTTTGCCGATCTGGTGTCGCGCAACCGTGCCGGTAAAGCGCTGCTGACGCTGCCGGAAAACGCCAAGGTGATGACGCCAATGGCGGTGCATTCGGGCGATGATATGCTGCTGGCGATTACCCAGGCCGGACGCATGTTGATGTTCCCGGTTGGCGACCTGCCGCAGATGTCGAAAGGCAAAGGCAATAAGATCATCTCGATTCCTTCAGCGGAAGCCGCTGCGGGCACCGACAAACTACAATGGTTGCTGATTCTGCCGCCAGGCGCCTCGATCACCGTGTATGTCGGTAAACGTAAGCTGATCATGCGTGATGAAGATCTGCAGAAAGTGCGTGCCGATCGCGGTCGTCGCGGCAGCGTGGCGCGTGGCCTGCAACGCATCGATAGCGTAGAAGTGAATGCACCAGCGCGTCCGAAAGCCGACGCGAGTGAAGAGTAACGCTGTTATTCAGGCGATGGAATGCCCAATTTGAGGAATCTATGTTACTAATTTTACGAGCAATTATTGTTATTGTTTATTCGATTCTGGTTTGTATCTTCGGCAGTATCTGGTGTCTGTTTTCACCGCGTAACCCGCGTCATGTTGCGACGTTCGGCCATATGCTTGGTCGTCTGTCGACGGTATTTGGTCTCAAGGTGGAACTGCGTAAACCGGCGGAAGCCGCGCATTACGGTAACGCGATCTATATCGCCAACCACCAGAACAACTACGACATGATCACGGCGGCGAAAATCGTGCAGCCGACCACGGTGACCGTGGGCAAGAAAAGCCTGCTGTGGATTCCGTTCTTTGGCCAGCTCTACTGGCTGACCGGTAACCTGCTGATTGACCGTGATAACCGCTCCAAAGCGCACGGCACCATCGGCGAGCTGGTGGATCAGTTCAACAAAAAGCGCATCTCGTTCTGGATGTTCCCGGAAGGGACGCGCAGTCGCGGACGTGGTCTGCTGCCGTTCAAAACCGGCGCGTTTCATGCGGCGGTAGCGGCAGGTGTGCCGATCATTCCGATCGTGGTTTCTAACACCCACGACAAGATCAAGCTGAACCGCTGGAACAACGGCCTGGTGATTGTCGAGATGTTGCCGCCGGTTGATACCTCGCAGTTTGCTACCACCTCGGTGCGCAAGCTCGCCACGCACTGCCGTGAATTAATGTCGACTAAACTGGAAGAATTGAACGCCGAAGTCGCCGAGCGCGAAAAAAGCGGTAAACTCTGACCAGCCAAAATGGGGCAGGTGATCATCTGCCCCGTTCTCAAGCCACACAGCAACTAATAATTAATTAAAACAACATGGACACGGCGTCCTCACGCCACGCTCAAAAGGTCTGAAGTTTTATGTCTTGCAGCAGACGTCAGTTTATTCAGCTTTCTGCCGGTGTCGCACTGGCTTCCGGTGCTATGCCTTTCGCCGCCCGCGCCGCCGCGCCATTGGGCGATACGCCACTTCCTATTCCACCGCTGATTGAATCCCGTCGCGGTCAGCCGCTGTTTCTCACCTTACAGCGCAGTCATTGGTCGTTCAGCGGCAACAGCAATAAAGTGCCGGTGTGGGGCTTTAACGGCATGTATCTCGGCCCAACGGTGCGCGTTTACAGCGGCGACGATGTGAAGCTGATTTACAGCAACCGCCTCAACGAACCGGTATCGATGACCGTCAGCGGTTTGCAGGTGCCGGGCGCGTTAATGGGCGGTGCGCCGCGCATGATGTCGGCGGGAGCTGACTGGGCGCCGGTGCTGCCGATTCGTCAGGGCGCGGGCACATTGTGGTATCACGCCAACACGCCAAACCGCATGGCACCGCACGTCTACAACGGGCTCGCCGGTATGTGGCTGGTAGAAGATGACGTGAGTAAATCGCTGCCGCTGCCGAAGCATTATGGCGTCGATGATTTCCCGCTGATTATTCAGGACAAGCGCCTCGATAACTTCGCCACGCCGGTTTATAACCCGCCATCCAGCGGCGGTTTTATCGGCGACGTGCTGCTGGTGAACGGCGTGCAAAATCCCTATGTCGAAGTGTCACGCGGCTGGGTGCGTTTGCGTTTGCTGAACGGCTCGAACGCGCGCCGCTTCGATCTCAGCTTCTCCGATAATCGCCCCTTTACGGTGATCGCCAGCGATCAGGGCTTCCTGCCTGCGCCGGTGGCGGTGCAGCTGCTGACGCTGGCACCCGGCGAGCGTCGCGAAGTGCTGGTGGATATGTCGCAGGGCGATGAAGTCTCGATTACGGCTGGTACGGCGGCGGGCTTAATGGATCGTCTGCGCGGGCTGTTTGAGCCATCATCGATTCTGACCAATACGTTGGTGCTGAGCTTACGCCCAACCGGTTTGTTGCCACTGGTCACTGACAATCTGCCGATGCGTTTGCTGGCGGATCAGATTCTCGATGGCGTTGCGACACGCACGCGTGAATTCCGCATTGGCGACAGCGAGCCGGGCATTAATGGCGTGCTGTGGGACATGAACCGCATTGATACCACCGTGCAGCAGGGCACCTTTGAGCGCTGGATTATCCATGCCGATCGCCCGCAATCGCTGCATATTCAGGGCGTAATGTTCCTGATTAAGAACGTCAATGGCGCGCAGCCGATGGGTGAAGATCGCGGCTGGAAAGATACCGTGTGGGTGGATGGCAGTGTGGAGTTGCTGGTGAGCTTCCCGCAGAGTTCATCGGATCACTTCCCGTTTGTCTATTACAGCCAGACCTTAGAGATGGCGGATCGCGGGACGGCGGGGCAGTTGCTGGTGAATTCGGTCTCTTAATAAAAACGGTGCGCATAACCGCGCACCGTAAGGTCGCCATTTATGGCGACCTTTTAACATGACTACCCGTTAAACGCTTCCGGATCCGGCCCCAAACGGTTACCGCTATCCAGCTTACTTATCTCACTCACTTCAGTTTTATCCAACCTAAAATCAAACACCTGGAAATTCTCACGAATACGTTCCGGGGTAATTGACTTCGGAATCACCACCAAACCGCTATCCAGATGCCAGCGGATCACGATTTGTGCCGGCGTCTTGCCATACTTCTTCGCCAGCTCGCGGATAATCTCCTGATCGAACACGCCTTTCCCGCCTTGTGCCAGCGGGCTCCAGGATTCGGTTTGAATCTGGTGCAGCGCATTCCACGCATGCAGCGTGCGCTGTTGCAGCATCGGATGTAGCTCAATCTGGTTCACTACCGGCGACACACCGGTTTCATCGATCAAACGCTTCAGGTGCGCCTCGTGGAAGTTACATACGCCGATGCTCTTGGTTAAGCCCTGTTGCTGCAGCTCAATCAAACCTTTCCAGGCTTCAACGTAGTTGTCTTTTTCCGGGCACGGCCAGTGCATCAGATATAAATCCACCTGCTCCAGCTGCAACTTCTTCAGGCTGGTTTCCATCGCCTGCTGCCAGTTGGTTTGATCGTCATTCCACAGCTTGGTAGTGATAAAAATGTCTTCGCGCGGCACGTCGGTCTCTTGCAGCGCTTGCCCAACCGCTTCCTCATTTTTATAGATAGCGGCGGTATCGATGGAGCGATAGCCGACTTTCAGGGCTTCCAGGATGGCGTTACGCGCATCCTCAATGCTTGCTTGCCAGACGCCGAGGCCAAGCTGCGGCATCATGTTGCCGTCGCGCAATTTAATAATGGGTTGCTCTGCCATAGTTGCTCCTTATCTGTTGCAGTGACTTACCGTAGAAAAGATGTGCTTAAGTCTAGTCAACAAACCTCACCTCAGGATCATTGTGGCAAGCGGGCGGCACTTTTGCCTGATGGATTTCTGCAAGAATCTTGCCTGATTCTCCAGAATAGTGGAGCTTTGCACAGCCTTACGGCAAACTGACTTTTTTGCTGCCCGAGAGAGATGCATGCCAAACGACGCCCTTTGTCGCCAGCTGGCGCAGCGCGTAGTTGCGCTGATGAGTGACCTGCATAAGCCGCTGTGCGCGGTAGAAAACGTCAAGCTGATCTACGCCTGCGAAACCTTGCCACGTACGCCGATGATGTATCAACCCGGCATTGTGATTCTGTTTCAGGGGCGTAAAACCGGTTATCTCGGCAGCACGGTTTTCCATTACGACGCCACCAAATATCTGATGCTCACCGTGCCGCTGCCGGTGGAGTGTGAAACCGAAGCCACGCTGACGGAGCCGCTGGCCGGCATGTGTTTAAGCGTGGATGTCGCCAGCCTGCAGGATTTGCTGATGGATATCGGCGATGACGAGCAGTTCCAGCCGCAGGCGCAAACCTCCGGCATTCATTCGGCGTTTATGAGCGAAGAGATGTTGTGTGCGGCCGAACGCTTGCTGGATGTGATGAACAATCCGCGCGACGCCCGCGTGCTGGGTCCGCAGCTGGTGCGTGAGATTATCTATTACGTATTAACCGGACCGATTGGCGGCGCGCTGCTGTCGCTGGTGAATCGGCAGACGCAGTTTAGTCAGATTGCGCGCGCGCTGCGTCGCATCGAAAGCCACTTCGCGGAAAGCCTGAGCGTCGACATGCTGGCCGCCGAAGTGAACATGAGCGTTTCGGCGTTTCATCACAACTTCAAAGCGGTGACGCAAACCTCGCCGCTGCAATACCTCAAGCGCTATCGCCTGCATCAGGCGCGCCTGATGATGCTGCAGGATGGCATGAAAGCCAGCGCGGCGGCGGTGCGCGTCGGTTATGAAAGCCCGTCGCAGTTTTCGCGTGAGTTTAAGCGCTATTTCGGCGTGACGCCGGGAGAAGAGGCGAGCCGCGTGCGTCAAACCTTACCGTTTGACGCCGCGTCGTAATCAGGAGATTTTCTGGCGGCGTTTTTTCCAGATCACCACAATGCTGCCGGCGAGGCCGATAAACAGCAGCGCGATCGGCAGAATCATCAGGATCGCCATCACCTGATCTTCGTGGCGCTTGATAAAGGGCACATGGCTGATGCCGTAACCCAGCGTCACCACAATCCCAACCCACAACAAGCCGCTCAGCCAGTTAAACAGCTGGAAGCGGCCATTGTTCAAACCGGAAATACCGGCCATGGTGGGCAGCAAGGTGCGTACAAAAGCGAGGAAGCGGCCAACCAGCAGCGCCATCAAACCGTGGCGGTTAAACATATTCCACGCGCGCTGATGATATTGCGCGGGCAAATGCAGCAACCAGCTTTTCACTAGTTTGGTGTTGCCGAGCCAGCGCCCTTGCAGATAGCTGAGCCAGCAGCCGAGACTGGCCGCCGTGGTCAAAATCACAATCGTCGGCACAAAATCCATCACACCTTTGGCGACCATCGCGCCCGCCAGTAATAGCAGGCTATCGCCCGGCAGGAATGAGGCGGGCAGCAAACCGTTTTCCAGAAACAGCGTTAAAAACATCACGCCGTAAACAATCCAAACGACATCCGGATTACCTAGCGCGGCAAAATCCTGATGCCAAAGCGCCTGGACAATCTCATGTAAAACACCCATCAGCTATTCCATCGAGTCACAAGGAGTCTAATTTTAACCTTCTGTGGCATCGTATACGTTGATCTCTCATCGCCGCCACAGCATGGTTTATCTTCTGTTTAACTTCTTAAACGTGCAAAACCGGCTTTAAGGTCATCCAGCAAGTCGTCGACATGTTCGAGGCCGATATGCAGACGCACCAAAGTGCCGTCAAAATCCACGCCGCCCGCCGGACGAATCGCCGCCAGCTCTTCAGGCTGATTTGCCAGAATCAGTGATTCATAGCCGCCCCACGAATACGCCATGCTGAAATGGTGGAAGTGATCAAGGTAATTCGCCAGCTGCTCACGGCTCAGTTTTTCATGCAGGATGAAGGAGAACAAACCGCTGCTGCCGCTGAAATCACGCTGCCAGAATTCATGGCCTTTACACTGCGCCAGCGCCGGATGGTTCACGCGCGCCACTTCCGGCTGCGTTGCCAGCCATTCGGCCACCTGCAATCCGCTCTCTTGGTGCTGACGTAAACGCGTACCCAGCGTACGAATGCCGCGGCTCGCCATATAGGCGGTATCGGCATCAACCATCTGGCCCATCAGATAGGAATTCTCGCGCAGCTGTGGCCAGCAACGTTCATTCGCTACCGCAGTGCCAATCATCGCATCGCTGTGACCAATGATGTATTTGGTGCCGGCCTGAATCGAAATATCGATGCCATGCTCCAGCGCGTTAAACAGCACGCCCGCCGCCCAGGTATTATCGATCATGATGATCGCATCCGGCGCTTTGGCGCGCACGGCGGCAACAATCGCCGGAATATCCTGCACTTCCATGGTGATCGACGCCGGTGATTCCAGGAACACCACGCGCGTATTCGGCTGCACCAGTTCGCCAATTTCGCTGCCGATGCAGTGGTCGAAATAGGTGGTGGTGACGTTCAGCTTACTGAGAATTTTCGAGCAGAAATCCTGCGTCGGTTCGTAGACCGCGCCGCTGACCAGAATATGGTCGCCGGCTTCGACAAAGGACAAAATGGCATTAGAAACCGCCGCCGCACCGCAAGGATAAAGCGCGCAACCTGCGCCGCCTTCCAGCTCGGTCATGGCGTCTTGCAGCGAGAAATGGGTGAGGGTGCCGCGACGGCCATAAAACAGCTCGCCTGAAGCGCGACCGGCGGTAGCACGTTTTTTGTCGGCGACCGTGTCAAAAACCAGGGATGAAGCGCGCTGAATTACGCTGTTAACTGAGCCTTGAGTGTAACGTTTACTGCGTCCCGCGCTGACAAGCGTGGTGTCTATTTTCTTCGTTGCCATCACTGCCTTTCCTGACATTTCCCACAAAACATCCACGTTACCACGAATCAGCGTAGTGGGTTGAGCCTGATTGTGGATTATCAGAGTGAGGCCAGTATTGCGCATAACATCAGCTAAATTGTGGAAATTGCTGGCCTCTTTGCTTTGTAAATAGTAATGAGAACCACTATCACTTCGGGCGTTTTTTTTGCTATGATCCGCGCTTCAATCGTGAACTGTGCAACAGAAGTTGGAGATGCAGCGTGGTAGCCAGTGATTTGATGCAAACGGATCTCTCCGTTTGGGGCATGTATCAGCATGCCGATATCGTGGTAAAGATTGTGATGATTGGCCTGTTACTGGCTTCCGTTGTCACCTGGGCAATTTTCTTCGGTAAGTTTGCTGAGCTGAGCGGGGCGAAGCGTCGCCTGAAACGCGAGCAGCAAGCGCTGGGCGAAGCCCGCTCGTTAAACGATGCTTACCGTGCTGCTGAAACCTTCAAAGCCAACAGCCACAGCGCTGTGCTGCTTAACGATGCGCAGAATGAGCTGGAGCTGTCTGCCGGCACCGAAGATCTGGATGGCATTAAAGAGCGTACCAGCTTCCGTCTCGATCGCCGCGTGGCCGCATTCAGTCGTCATGCCGGTCGCGGTAATGGCTTCCTCGCCACCATCGGTTCCGTTGCGCCGTTTATCGGTCTGTTTGGTACCGTTTGGGGCATCATGAACAGCTTCATCGGTATTGCCAAAACGCAAACCACCAACCTCGCAGTCGTCGCGCCGGGCATCGCCGAAGCGCTGCTGGCCACCGCGATTGGTCTGGTTGCAGCAATTCCTGCCGTGGTTATCTACAACGTCTTCGCGCGTATGATTGCCAGCTACAAAGCGTCGCTGGGCGATGTCGCCGCGCAGGTCATGTTGCTGCAGAGCCGCGACCTTGACCTCGGCAACGTCGATACCGCGAAAGAAGCCAACCGTCCAGCGGCGGCACAGAAACTGCGCGTAGGATAAGTATTATGGCGATGCGTTTAAACGATGACTCGGTCGGCGATGGCGAAATGCACGAAATCAACGTGACGCCGTTTATCGACGTCATGTTAGTTCTGCTGATCATCTTTATGGTCGCCGCGCCATTAGCCACCGTCGATGTGCGCGTAAATCTGCCAGCATCGACCAGCGCGCCGCAGCCGCGTCCGGAAAAACCGGTTTATCTCTCCATCAAGGAAGATAAGCAGATCTTCATCGGCAACGATGCGGTTACCAAAGAGACGCTGGTGAATGCGCTGACGGCACAAACCGAAGGCAAGAAAGACACCACCATCTTCTTCCAGGCGGATAAATCGGTTGACTACGCCACCCTGATGGAAGTGATGGATCAGCTGCGTGAAGCCGGTTATCTGAAGATTGGCTTGATGGGCATGGAAACGGTCAAAAAGTAACCTTTCTCAGCTCATCGTAGGGTCGCCATTCATGGCGACCTTTTTTTATATCTGACGCTCAGTTTGTTAATTTATTGTTACGATTGGTCTTATTTTTGTAAACTGCAATGGTGAAGAGGATCACGTTTATTCCTGGCCCGGCACGTTAAAACGGAAGAAAAACCAGGAAGGACAATATGAGCTCGAGTCACTCTTTACAAAAGTCGTCGCAAGGCGGTGCCAAAACCATCTTTAGCGTTACCAGCGGTAACTTCCTTGAGATGTATGATTTCATGGTGTTTGGCTATTATGCCACCGCGATCGCCAAAACCTTTTTCCCCGGCGATGATCCCTTTGCTTCTTTAATGCTCACGCTGATGACCTTCGGCGCAGGCTTCCTGATGCGCCCGCTCGGCGCGATTATTCTCGGCGCTTACATCGACCATCATGGTCGTCGTAAAGGCTTACTATTAACGCTTGGTCTGATGGCGATTGGTACCTTAACCATTGCGTTGGTGCCCGGATACGCCACGTTGGGTGCTGCCGCGCCGATTTTGATTCTGCTTGGTCGTTTATTGCAGGGCTTCTCGGCGGGCGTTGAGCTGGGCGGCGTGTCGGTTTATCTGGCTGAAGTGGCGCCAAAAGGGCGCAAAGGCTTTTATGTCAGCTGGCAGTCGGGCAGCCAGCAGGTGGCGGTAATCTTCGCCGCGCTGCTCGGTTTAGGTCTGAACCATCTGCTGGCGAAAGACGCCGTCACCGAATGGGGCTGGCGTATTCCGTTTGTGGTGGGATGTATGATCGTGCCGTTCCTGTTCTACATTCGTCGCATGCTGGAAGAGACCGAAGCCTTTAGCCAGCGCAAACATCATCCTTCCATGAGCCAGATTATGCGTTCAGTCGGGCAGAATTGGGCGTTAGTGCTGGCGGGGATGTTGATGGTGGTCACCACCACCGTGATGTTCTACATGATCACCGCGTTTACCCCGACATTCGGCAAAACGGTGCTGATGATGAGCGACAAGGAGAGCTTCCTGGTGACGCTGTTTGTCGGCATCTCCAACCTGTTCTGGCTGCCGGTGATGGGTTCTTTGTCGGACCGCGTTGGCCGCCGTCCGCTGCTGATTGTCTGCACCATCTTGATGATACTAACCACTTGGCCGGTGCTGCATTGGCTGGTGGGAGCGCCGACCTTTGCCCGTCTGGTTGAAGCCGAGCTTTGGCTGTCGTTCCTGTATGCCAGCTACAACGGCGCGATGGTGGTTTATCTGGCTGAGATCATGCCAGCAGAAGTGCGTGCATCGGGCTTCTCACTCGCCTACAGCCTGGCAACCGCGCTGTTTGGCGGCTTTACGCCAGCGGTGTCGAGCTATTTGATTCATGCCACCGGTGATAAAGCGATGCCAGGCGTGTGGCTGTCATTTGCGGCGGTGTGCGGGCTGGTCGGTACGCTGCTGATTGGCCGCATGGTGAAGCAATATCAGTCACGACATAACGCAGCACCTGTCAGCGCATAACCGTAGGGTCGCCATTCATGGCGACCTCCTCTCTCAAAACGACACATCCACCACCACGCTATCGGTGTAATTCCCCGCCGCTGGCGTATTCTGCGTCGTCAAAATCTGCGCCGTATAGGTAAAGTTGCGCGTCACGGTATCCGCATTCAACGATGTCGAGGTGCTGCTGCTCCAGCGATCGGTGCCGGTCGGTCCCCAGCGCGAGGTGGTGGTGGTGCCTTTGTAGATGTCATACGCCAACCGATTCGTCCCGCTCGCCATCTGCCGCGTGGTGCCGCTGTAGTAACTGCCGTTGCTCAGGCCCACGGTGTAAGTGCTGCCTTTTGAACACACCACGTTAATCGTCTGCTGCACGGTTGAGAAACTGCCCACCAAAGGTGCGCTGCCGAAACTAACATTCGGCGCGGTGATGGTGGTGCAATCGTTGGTGACCAGCAGATTCACAGTAATCGGCATCGCCGTACCGGTGCTGCTCTGCACCGTTCCCACGCACAATCCTGCCACGTTCAACCCGGCGCACACCGTATAACTCACGGTCAGCGTAATGGTGGTGGTATAGGTGCCGGCGGCGATCACCTGTCCGGTAAGGGTGCGGAAGTAGAGCGGAATATTAAAGTTAAGGGTGCTACCCAACGCCAGCAGCGAGGCGGAACTCCAGCGATAGCTGCCGCCCTGCTGTAATTCGGTGGCACAAGCGCTGTCGATACACAGCTGTATCGGAATGTTATCGGTGCCGCCGCTGGCGGTTTTCAACACGGCGCGCGTGCCGCTAAGGTTTGAGGCGGTGGTAAAGGCATAGGTGATGTTATCGGAGCCCAACAGCGAAAGCGTACCTGAGCCGCAATTCACGTTGGTGGTACTGGAGGTGTTATTCACCGTCGAAGCCACCGAAAATGTGGTGACCGAGCCAAAGGTCGCAGTAGGCGCCGATAAGGTACAAAGCGCATAGCTGGTACCTGGCAATATAAATAGCGCCAGCAGGAGCAGAAGCTTTCTCATGGTGAAATCCCTGACTGTGAATTATCCGCGCTGCTCACCGCTGAGCCTTGCGGCGGCGGTGGCAGCGGGCAGGTAAGCGGGCCGTAGGTTTCCAGCGCTTTTGGTTGGCCGTCGGTGATGTCCAGTTGCGTATCGCAACTGCGTCCATCGGGCGTCACCACGTGAATCGGGTTACTGGCAGCGAGATCTTCCATCCACACAATGCCGTCCCAGCCGACATATTCGGTGGCCTGATTCGGACGTAGCACCTGGCTGGAAATCGGCAGCGGCTGATGATTGCTGTCATGCAGTACTACGCTGGCGGCGCGTAGGCGCTCGACCGGGAAGTTGAGCAGATAACCGCTCTTTCGCTTCACCGCAAAGCGCTGTTCAACCTTCGGCGCGGTACGATCGGCAGGCAGATCCAGCGTATCGATATCGTACTTCGCGCCGTAATAGCTGCTGATTGAGGGCACCAGCAGATAGCCTTGTTTGTCAGTGCGACCCATGGTCTGGTTTTCATAACGCACCGTCACGTCTGGATAATCGGTTTTCACCACCACAAAGGCATCGTTGATATCGTTGGCAGCGAACACGCGGTTATCCATCAGCACCACAGAGCCGGTGAAATCGGCCCATTGCGTGGTGTTGTCGTTGTCGCCATAGAAACCGGCTGAGGTATCAATTTTGTTGTTGCGATAACGCAGGCTGGCCTGGCGATAATCGCCGCTGTCGCTGGCCTGATTGGCCCACGCGGCATCGTAGGAGAAGCCACCGTCGGTTGGCATGGCGCGCGATACATACAGACGCTGGCTGTTATTGCCCTCCTGATCGCGTTCGGTGCTGACCGAGGCGCTGCTCTGCTCGCCGAATGGGATGACCAGCGAAATCGCGCCGCTCCAGTTGCCCTGTTCCTGATCGCGGCTGGCGGAGATATACAAACTGCTGTTGCCCCACAGATTTTTACTCCACGACAGATTCAGTAAACGTGTGCGGTCACCGTTGCCGCCGGAGATATCAAAATAGGCCAATCCAAGGCTGCCGTAATCATTCAGCGACACGCTGGCGGTGTACTGCGCGCTGCGTCGTGCCAGCGAATAGCTGGTGTTCGCGCTGTCGCCGCGACTGCCAACCAGCGCGAGGTTGCCGAAATCGGCACTGCGAATGATGTGCTGGGTTCCGAGGCTGAACCAGCTGTTGTTGTACTGATAGCCCCAGCTGTATTGCGTGCCAGGATTGCCGTCCATCTGGCTTTGTGCCAGCGCACCATTCACCACGCCAAAACTGCCGAGTTTCACCAGGCCACCTGCACCGCCCATCGCCACGCTGTCGCTGCCTTCTGCGTGACTCTCCAGCGTCAGCCAATCGTTGATACCGTAGCGATACGAACCGCTGGCCGCCGCCGCTCCATAATCAAAATTGTTTATGCCGTAGTTTTCGCGAATGGCACCGGCGGAAAAGGAGTAATCGGATAACCCGGTTTTCAGCAAACTGCTGGAGACGTAAAACGGCAGCGTGGTGGTGACTTGTCTGCCTACTGCATCGGTGGTGGTGATCACAGCATCGCCAGCGCCGTTAACGAAAGGCACGTTAGTGAGCGACCACGGACCCGGCTGCACATCGGCCTGGGTGCTGCGGTAACCATTTATGAACAGATCGACCGATGAGGGCACCGCCGCCTGGCCGGAAAACGCCGGCAGCGGATAGGTCACCAGATCCGGACGCACGCTGAAGTCGCGGCCAATCTGCACGCCTCCCAGCCGCACGCTGTTGCTCCAGCTCAACGCATCAGTAACCAAATCCCCAGCGCGCCAGCTGATCGCCGCATTCTCGTTTTCATTACTGAACCAGGTGTCGTAGCGGATATAGCCTTCCTGCTGACCGGCAACGCCACCTTCCAGTTGCTGCACATAAACACCGTTGGTAGAAAACTGCCCAACCGGGCCAAAGAAGCGCAATTCATTCCAGCTGGAGAGGCGCGAACCGGCGTTATCGGTGCGCGTGGCGTAGAAGTCATAATTGAGCAGAGCGCCGTTGCTGGCGCGGCCAGGAAAGCGCGGTGCATTCTGCAATTGGCCAATGGTTTGGCCCGGCAGCCAGGCGGGCGGCACCGTCAGTAACAGGCGCTGGCGTCGTTCGTCATACTCCACTTTCGCTCCGCTCAGTTGATTGATATCGATCTGCTGCCCCTGCAGTTTCTCGGCCGGAATACCGGCGCGTTGCAGATCGCCGCGTCGCAGCCAGAAATCACCGTTCTTGCGTTCAACCGGCACGATGTCGCCGCGTTCGCCTTGATTCACCACCAGCTCCAGCATGTATTGCTGGCCGCTGGCGTTATTCTCCAGCGCAGGCGGCGGTGGCAGTTCGGAAAAAGTCTCCGCGCTGCTACTCATCGGGCTGATACAGAGCACGCTGGCAACGGCCAGCGCGCAGGGATGCGGCGTTAACTTCATCAACGCGCGGCAGCGCTGCTCCAGTGTCCTTTGTTCATTTCGGCCGACAGTTCACCGCTTACGCTGCTGGTTAACGGCCAGCGATTGCTGCTGTTGGCCAGCACATAGCCAAACAAGCCGTTGCCCATTTTGCGTCCGCCAATGGTGACGTTGCTTAACCGTGCATGGCCGTTACCGTGATTGGTCAGTTCCAGCCAGCGCTTGCCGCCGCTGTTCACTTCCTGCCAGCTCAGCTGCGGTTTCGCCGTGTCGCGTGTTACGCCGTCGCCATAGATGAATAGCGGCACTGAGTAGCGCATCTGGAAAGTGAGTCCAGCCTGATTCTCTCCCGGCGTGCGCGGCGTGGGGATCTCATCCAGCACCACGCGATAGGACATCTCACGTCCGGCTTCGGGCGGCGTTTGCTTGATTAAACGCACCAGCTGCTTTTGCCCTGGCTCAAGCCGTACCATTGGCGGGCTCGCCACCACTTGCTGCTGGGTTTGATACTGCTCCTGACCGTTGACCTGCTGCCAGCTGAAGATACGCACCTGCATCATGGTGGTGGCGTTGCCACGGTTTTCCAGCCACAGCTCGCTGGCTTTATCTTGCGGATCGATTGCCGGATCGATCGGCCACACCATCAGGGAATTGGCGGCGTGTACCGCAGGCGTTAGTGCCACGCATAACAACAGAATCAGGGCGCGCAGGTTCATCATCATTCATCCTTCTTATTGACGCCGTCACCAACTCAGCGTGACGGTTAAGGTGTCGGTATAAGTCCCGGCGCGCGTGGGGCCGGGCAGCGTTAATAAGCCGTAAATCGGCAAAGTGATGTTATTGGCATTGCTGTAGCTCAGCGCCACAGCGCTACTCACGGGAATCGCCACGGTATGAGCGGCATTCGTAAAGAGGCTGTAAGCCACGGTATTAGTGCTACTGGTATTTTTGAGGTTGCGCGTGGAGGTGTAATTGTTGCCACCGTTAATGCTCATGCTCACGGCGGTGCCTGGCGTGCAGGCGAGAGTGATAGTGGTGCTTTGCACATAGCTAGCGCTGACGCTGTTGGAAGCCACGCCAGACTGCGTTCCAAAATCAAGCGTGCCAAAGACCCCGGTATTGGTACCGGATACAACACAGCCTGCCACTACTGATGCTGAAACCTGAAACGTTGCAGTGGGCAACCCCCAGGCGGAGACGCTCCCTATCAGCAGGGCAAGGCCGCCTGCACTGTGCATCAACCGCTGCACCACGGCCACCCTGATTATCCTTTCCCTCAGTAATTCACCGCCACGTTAATGGTGTCAGTGTAAGTCCCTGCAGGGATCAGCGGGTTAAAGCCGCCGCCCACCACGCGACCATAAATGGCGTAGTTGGTACCGAGCGTCGGATCCGTGGTGCCACTGGCGGCAATATTGGTGTTGTTGGCGATAGCAGTGGTAAAGGCGGCGTCGCTATACAGCGTATAGGCAATGCCCTGCGTATTGTTGGAGCCGAGGATCAGGTAGCGTGGCTGGCCGCTCACCGTGCCGTAAATGGTCGCCGGAGCGGCATTACTGCTGGTGACCTGCACGTTAAAGGTTTGTCCGGTGGTGCAGCGGACAAAGATGCCGTTACCCGAGGCGCCGACCAGCGTGGCGTTGAGCGTATCAAAGGTGGCTGCGCTGCTGCCAAAGTTCAGGGTACCGAAGTTCACCCCTGTCGTTGCCGATTGACCGTTCACCAAACAACCGGTGGTCAGCGTCAACGTTGCATTGATGGTTCCCGTTGTGGTGGCGGCAAAAACAGCAGTAGGGGCTAGCGCGGCGCTTAGGCTAGTAGCCACAAGAAAAAGCTTGAGTTTCATAATCATTCCTTACTGATTATCCAAGGTCAGTGCTTTTTCACCTGGTCATACATTTATGGAAATACATCCGAAATCAAACAAGAGCCGCAATCGGCTCGACAGCGTAAGCGCCTGCCATCTAAGAAAAATCCTAGATGGTGGATTAATGATTTATATCAGTTTTCTTTACTATAGATCAGCAAATCGGCCCTTGTACGCCGATGGTTCAATTTTTCCCTAATCAATTCACACTTTTCGCCGATAACTCAGTAATCACAAGGGGTAGCGAGCGGTTAAAAAAACTAAACAGCCGATGATTCCTCCCTCTACCGCGCGCTTCGGTTCAATGTTATGTTCGTGCATTAATCAGATATTATTAATTTTTCGCTTAACGACTGACGATGAAAATAAAAAAAATCCGCACGACGACTCCAGATTTGTCTGGATCGACTTTTTGTTGAGTTTCGCCGCAGGCGGTCATTAATCGCCCTTGATCGGCGCTTTATCATCCTTGTTCTAATTTGACGACACCGCACCTGCTCCGAAGCGGGTGGAATTTAGGAGCGCACATGCTGCTGGTTACCTGGGATAGCGTTCTGGTTACCGTTTCACTGATCGTGGCCTTCATTGCCGCATTTACCGCCTTAGATACCGCCGGGCGCGTTGCCGTTTCACGCGGTTGTCTGGCAAAACTGTGGTTGATCGGCGGTGGCACCGCGATGGGCATCGGCGTGTGGGCGATGCACTTTATTGGCATGCTGGCGATGATGATGCCGATGACCATGCGCTACGACGTCGAGCTCACCGCCATCTCATTACTGGTGGCGATTATCACCGCCATCTTCGCCTTTGCGCAGGGCGTGCAGGGCAGTCATCTCACCCGCCGACGCCTGGTGCGCGGCACCCTGATCATGGGCAGCGGCATCATTGTCATGCATTACCTCGGCATGAACGCGCTGATGATTGAAACCCCCATTAACTGGAATCTGCCGCTGGTGGCGCTCTCGGTGCTGATTGCCTATGCCGCATCGGGCGCGGCGTTATGGTTGGCGTTTCATCTGCGTCAGGGTGAAAGCCTGTTGTTACTGCGCGCCTGCGCAGCGTTGGTGATGGGGATTGCGATTGCCGGGATGCACTACACCGGCATGGCGGCAGCAGAGTTTGTTATGCCGGTGAGCATGCAAAATCACGGTGCCAGTGAAGAGGGACTGGCGGTGTGGGTCACGATTATCACGCTGAGTATTCTCGGGCTGATGTTGCTGATTTCGATGCTGGATGCGCAGCTACGCGCCGCGCGCCTCGCCGCCAAACTCAAGCGCGCTAACAGCGAGCTGCGCCAGCTGGCGATGCATGACAACCTCACCGCGCTGCCGAATCGCGTGATGCTGGAGCAGCAACTCACCACGGAGATCAAACAGGCGACGTTGCAGGATGAGAATTTTGCGCTGATGTTCATGGATCTCGATGGTTTCAAAGCCATTAACGATACCTGGGGCCATCACGTCGGCGATCGCTTATTGATTGCCGTAGCCGATCGTTTGCGGGATGAACTGAGTGAAGAGATTCTGCTGGCGCGTCTGGGCGGCGATGAATTCGTGCTGCTGTGTCCGCAATTCCATCTTCATCAGGCCACCAAACTGGCACAGCGGCTGGTACAGGTAATTGATGCGCCTTTCGATCTCGATCGCTATTCGCTGCGCGTCTCCTTGAGCGTTGGCATTGTTATCTTCCCGCTGCACGGCCGCAGCCAGCAGGAGCTGATGTTTAACGCCGACTCCGCCATGTATCACACCAAACACAGCGGGCGTAACGGCTGGTGCCTGTTTGAACCGGCGATGAGCGCGGTGGCGCAGCATCAGTTGGCGCTGGCCAACGATCTGTGGAACGCGCTGGAATATCAGGAGATGCGCCTGTTCTATCAGCCAAAATTCCGCGCGGGCGGCACGGTATTAATCGGCTTTGAGGCGTTGCTGCGCTGGCAGCACCCGCGTCGCGGGCTGCTGATGCCGGATATGTTCCTGGCGCGCGCCGAGAAAACCGGGCAAATTGTCGCGTTGGGTAACTGGGTAATCAACGAAGCCTGCCGCCAGCTCAGGCAGTGGCACGATGAAGGTAACGGCGACTGGACGGTGTCGGTCAATCTCTCAGCTCTGCAATTCCAGCAGCGCGATTTGATTGAGAGCCTGCGTCAGGCGTTGCACCACCATCAGATCCCGGAAGGGGCGTTGATGCTGGAAATTACCGAGAACATCGCGATGCGCGATCCGCAGTTCAGCCAGCAGCGCATTGCCGAGCTGCATCGTCTTGGGGTGAAAGTGGCGATTGATAACTTCGGCATCGGCTACGCCAACCTGCTGCATTTGAAACATCTTGAAGCCAGCGAGCTAAAAATCGACCGCGCCTTTATCAACAGTTTGCGCGCCGGCAGCGAAGACGCCACGGTGGTGACCGCGATGTTAACGCTGGCGCAAACGCTCAACTTGCGCATGGTGGCGGAAGGCGTCGAAACCGAGGAGCAGCAGCGTTTGCTCACGGGTTTAGGCTTCGACACGCTGCAAGGTTATCTGCTCGGCAAGCCGACGCCAGCCGATCGCATCGGTGAATTTACCGCTTCGCTTACCGTGCCGCTGGCGTTTAGCGATAACGTGGTGCCACTGGCTGGCGCGCAATAAACAATTTTTATTTTCTTCCGCATCGGAAGGTTTCATCGTTCAAAAACTCAGATCGGCAGTTACGCTGCCGATAATTCCTACAATAAAACCAATAGATCTCACTTTTAACCACAACACCACAGCTGATTCAAACCGGCTTTTACTTGGGAAATCACTATGTTAGTGACTTCGTACGACTCGTTTACCGTCATCGTCTCGATCCTGGTGGCAATGCTGGCCTCGTTTACTGCACTAGATATGGCAGGACGCGTGGCTTCCTCAACTGGCAAGGTGGCGCTGGTTTGGTTATTCGGCGGTGGATTCGCTATGGGCGTCGGCATCTGGGCGATGCACTTCATCGGCATGCTGTCGATGAGCCTCGACATGGTGATGAGCTACGATCCCGCACTTACCGTCACCTCAATGGTGGTGGCGGTGCTGGCGTCGGTATTTGCGCTGTGGCTGGTGTGTTCAACGCCGACGTTGCCGTGGCCGCGACTGTGCGGTGGTGCCTTGGTGCTGGGTTCCGGCGTGGTGGCGATGCATTACACCGGCATGGCGGCGCTGATGTTTGCGCCCGGTATCACCTGGAATTGGGGTTGGGTGGCGGCATCGGTGGCGATTGCGCTGGTGGCGTCGGGCGCCGCGCTGTGGCTGGCGTTTAACCTGCGCGAAGGCCACGGTCGCGTCACCGTGTTGCGTTTAGGCGCATCTGTAGTAATGGGCTGCGCGATTGCGGGCATGCACTACACCGGCATGGCGGCGGCCAACTTCCCGATGCACAGCCACGCGACGCAAATGGGCGTTAACAGCAACTGGCTGGCGATTGTGGTGACAGTGGTAACGCTGGCGATCCTCGGCATTACCTTGCTGGTTTCGATGCTGGATGCGCGTCTGCAGGCACGCACTTCCATCCTTGCCCATTCGCTGGCCGAGGCCAACCGCGAACTGGCGCAGTTGGCGCTGCACGATAACCTGACGCGCTTACCCAACCGTATTTTGCTGGAAGATCGCCTCGAACAAGCCCTGAATAAAGCCAACCGCGAGAAGTCGCAGTTTGCGCTGATGTTTATGGATCTCGATGGCTTCAAAGCAGTTAACGACGCCTTTGGTCACCACGTTGGCGACAATCTGCTGATCGGCGTGACCGAGCGCATGACCGACCAGATGAAAGGGCACTACACGCTGGCGCGTATGGGCGGCGATGAGTTTGTGCTGTTACTGGAAATTGATGATCCCAATGATGCCGCAGCGGTCGCCGATACGCTGGTGAAAGCGGTGGATCGTCCGTTCGATATCTCGCGCTATGAGCTGGTGGTGTCGTTGAGTATCGGTATTGCGGTCTATCCTGGCGATGGCAAAGATGAGCGCGAGCTGATGTTCAACGCCGATGCCGCCATGTATCACACCAAAAACAACGGCCGCAACGGCTACACCTTCTTCCAGCCGTCGATGAACACGCTGGCGCAATCGCAACTGCAGCTGAACAACGATCTGTGGCAAGCGCTGGACAACGAAGAGTTACGCCTGTTCTACCAGCCAAAATATTGCGCGCCGAGCGGCCCGATCCTTGGCTTTGAAGCGCTGCTGCGCTGGCAGCATCCTTCACGCGGCTTGCTGGCACCGGACGCCTTCCTGCCGATGGCAGAAAAGACCGGTATGATCATTAACATCGGCAACTGGGTGATCAACGAAGCCTGTCGCCAGCTGCGATCCTGGCATCTGCAAGGCCATCCGCACTGGTCGGTGGCGGTTAACCTCTCGGCGCTGCAGTTTGAGCAGAATAACCTGGTCGAAACCGTTACCGAGGCGCTGGCGCAGCACCAGATTCCGGCTGAGCTGCTGACGCTGGAAGTCACCGAAACCACGGCGATGCGCGATCCGGAAGAGAGCGTGCGTATCCTCACCGAGCTCACCAATATGGGCGTGAAAGCCTCGATTGATGATTTCGGCACTGGCTACTCCAGCTTGTTGTATCTCAAGCGGTTACCGGCCAGCGAGCTAAAAATCGATCGCGCCTTTGTTAACGAACTGCAGGCGCACTCCGAAGATGCCACCATCGTTTCCGCTATTGTTGCGCTGGCGCAGTCGCTGCACCTGAAAGTGGTGGCCGAAGGGGTGGAAACTCAGGATCAGCAGGCGTTCCTCACCGGCTTGGGCTGCGATACCTTGCAGGGTTATTTGCTGGGTAAACCAGTCCCGCCGGAGCGTATCGCTGAGCTACCGAATTTCTACGAAGAAGTGTTAGAGCTGGAGCGCATGCCTTAACGCCGATTCATTCCCTCTCCCGCTTGCGGGAGAGGGTTAGGGTGAGGGAAACTAGCCGCCAAATCCTCTACATCGGAGTTAGGGTGGCGAAATATCAGCAGTTGGTGGAGCAGCTTCGCACGCAAATCGAGGCCCGCATCTGGCCACCGGGCGAAAAACTGCCGTCGTTACGCCAGCAGGCGGAGCAAAGCGGATTAAGCCTGATGACGGTAATGCACGCCTATGAAGTGCTGGAGAGTCAGGGCTGGATCGTCTCAAAGCCGCAATCTGGTTACTACGTGGCACCGCGCGCCGCCGAAAGTCGTCCTCGGCTGCCAACCCAGGAGATTGCCAAAACCGATCAGGCGGATACCAACAGCTTCGTGTTTGACGTGCTGCAAGCCACGCGTAATCCCGCCATCATGCCGTTTGGCTCCGCCTTTCCCGATCCTGAACTCTTCCCGCAGCGCCAGCTGATGCGCTCGCTGGTTAAAGTCTCACACAACCTGAAGCCCACCGATGCACTCAACAACCTGCCGCCAGGTAATGAAGCGCTGCGTAAAATTCTGGCTCAGCGCTATGCGCAGCAGGGCATTACGCTGTCGCCGGATGACATCGTCATCACTAACGGTGCAATGGAAGCGCTCAATCTGAGTCTGCAAGCGGTCACTGAACCTGGCGATTGGGTGATCCTCGAAAACCCGTCGTTTTATGGCGCGCTGCAGGCGATTGAACGTCTTAAGCTGAACGCGATTGCCATCGCCAGCGATGTGGAGCACGGCATGGATCTGCAGGAGCTGGAGCAGGCGCTACAGCGCTGGCCGGTGAAAGCCTGCTGGCTGATGACCAACCGACAAAATCCGCTCGGCTTTACCCTGAGCGCCGAGCGCAAGCAGCAGCTGGTGGCACTGCTGGCGCGCTACAACGTAGCGATGATTGAAGACGATGTGTATGGCGATCTGTATGAAGGCACTGACAAGCCGCTGCCGGCCAAAGCCTTTGATCGCGACGGCAACGTGCTGCACTGCGGCAGTTTTTCGAAGAATCTGGTGGCGGGATTTCGCGTCGGTTGGGTGGCAGCAGGACGACACGCGCAGCGCGTGCAGCGTATTCAGCTGATGAGCACGCTGTCGACCAGCGCGCCGATGCAGCTGGCGCTCGCCGATTTCCTCAGCACGCGCAGCTACGATACCCATTTAAAGAAGCTGCGTCAGACGCTGGCAAAGCGTAAGCAGCTGGCGCAACAGGCGCTGCGCCGCGTATTACCTGCCGATGCCAGCATCAGCGACACGCCGGGCGGCTATTTTCTCTGGGTTGCGCTGCCTGCGCACATCAACACCACAGAGCTCTATCATTTGGCGTTGCAGCAGGGGATCAGCATCGCGCCAGGCCAGCTGTTTTCCAGCAGCGAAGGTTTCAGCCACTGTTTCCGCTTTAACACCGCCTGGCCGTGGGATGCACGCGCCGAAGCGGCGGTTGAGACGTTGGGAAAACTGATCGCCAGGCTAAACGGCTAAACGTGGGCCGCCTGCTGGTGGCCCCAGGTGAGATAGTAGACGTCGTAGAAATCCACTTCACCTTTCTGCTTCATCAGACGATCAATGCCGCTGCGCACGCGATCCGGCGTGTGCGGATTATCGAGAATTTTGTCCAGCGCCTGCTGCGAAACCGGCTGCACGTAATACCACTCGCCGTTGTAGCACACGCGCAGATCCAGCGTATCGATATCTTCGAAGCGGTATTTCGGGTTGATATCCATCAGCATCAGCACGCTCATCACCACCACAAACGCCGTGGCAAACCAGAAGGCTGGCCAGCCGAGCATGTCGGTTGAGAAGATCAGCGCCACGCACAGCGCGTAGCACAGATACATGATGGCCCAGAGTCCCGGATGGGTTTTGAGGAAGGAAAAGCTAAAGCGCGGCAAATTATCACGCTGTCCTTCGCGGTTCAGCGTGGCGATTTCGTCGAGCAGAATTTGTTTGATCGCGTCCATTGTTCACCTCTAATTATCACTGCCTGCCAGTAAAGCACATAACAGTGAAGCGAATTAGAGACAGATTTGGTGTGATTTTTTATAACAGTTGAGGTGCGCATGAATGCGCACCCTACAAAAACCGTATCAAACATGAGTAGGGTCGCCATTTATGGTGACCGAAAAATGCAACGGTCAGGCATTTACTAACTTACCTGCCCCACAATCTGCAAATTCGCATCATCCGGAACTTCGTTATACGACAGCACATTCAGCCCGTTTGCAAACAGACGTGCGTAGCGCGCGATCAGCGGACGCAGCTGCGGCGTCACCAGCAGCACTTGCGTCAGGTTCTGCGCTTTCAGCTGCTCCATCATCACCGGCAGCGTGCTTTGTAGCTGCGTCAGGATATTCGGATCCACCGGGAAGCTATCCAGCGCCACTTTGCCGGCTTGCTGCGCCTGATTCAGCGCCGCCAGCAGCAGGTTCTCAAGACTGTTCTCCAGCGTATACGCCGACAGCGGTTTATTGTCTGGCGCAATCGCCGCCACCATCGCACGGCGCAAGGCGAAGCGCACATCGGAAGAGAGCAGGATCGGATCTTTGGTGATCGACGCGCTTTCCAGCAAGGTGGTGGCGATGGTGGTGATGTCTTTCAGCGACACCTGATCATTGAGCAGTAAACGATAGACTTTCAGCTGCAAACTGTAATTCACTGCCGCATTAAGATCGTCGGACAGTTTTGGTGCCACGCTCGCCAATCTTTGATGCAGCTGCGTGATGTCGTCATAATTGAACAACTCTGGCAGATTCTCGCGCACCACTTTATTGACATGCGTTGCTACCACGCTGGCGCAATCCACTACCTGATAACCCAGATTAAGCGCCTTCGCCTTCTGCTCGGGTAAAATCCACGTCACCGTCATGTTGTAAGCCGGATCAATATCCAGCACGCCATCGATCTCGCCATACTGTTCAGGCGTGGGGATCGCCATCAGGCGATCGGCATGCACTTCACCCACAGCGGTACGTACACCGTTGATCTTGATTGCATACTGCGCGGGCTTGAGATGGAAATCCTCACGCAGGGCGATCTCCGGCAGCAGCACGCCGCTGGTTTCAGACACCACTTGCCGCACGCCGCGCATCCGTTGAGTCAGCGGCGCACCTTTACCTTTATCCACCAACGTCACCAGCTTATAGCCGAGATTCAGGCCAATGGGCTCCACCATCGGAATATTATCCCAGCCAATTGCCAGCTGATCTTCCGGTTGCGCCAGCGCCTGCTGGATGGCATCCATGTCGTTGTGATCTTTGGTCGGTGCTTTTATTCCACGGCCCTGACGCCAGGCGGAGAACAGCAGCAGACCGGCGAACAGCAGAAACACCGTATGTGGCATGCCAGGCACGATCGCCAGCACAAACATGACGGCTGCTGCGGTATAAAGCGTTCCCGGCTTTGCCAGCAGCTGAGACTTAATGTCATCGCCCATGTCCGCACCATCGCTGATGCGCGTAACGATAATCGCCGCCGCAGTTGAAAGCAGTAACGATGGAATCTGCGCGACTAAACCATCACCAATGGTCAGCAACACATACTGTTCAAACGCTTGTCCTGCCGGCAAACCGTGCTTGAACACACCAATCAAAATACCGCCAATCACGTTGATCAGCAGGATCATGATCCCGGCGATGGCATCACCACGAACGAACTTAGATGCGCCATCCATTGCCCCGTAGAAGTCGGCCTCGTTCGCCACATCTTTACGGCGCAGGCCGGCCTGTTCCTGATTGAGTAAGCCGGCATTGAGATCGGCATCGATCGCCATCTGCTTGCCGGGCAACGCATCCAGCGTAAAGCGCGCTGATACTTCCGAGATACGCTCTGCGCCTTTGGTCACCACCACGAAGTTGATCATCAAACGTGCCGCTAAGAGGGCGAATCACAGCCATCACGGTGGCGCGTGGAAAGTTGCTTTTGCCGACTTCACCCTGGCGATGATGGCGCTGTTTATGGTGCTGTGGATTACCGCGTCGGTGAGTGTCGAAGAGCGTAAAGAGATCGTCGCCCAATTGAATGGTGCATCAATTTTTGATGGCGCGGCGTTCAACCCGTTTGAGCAACACGGCGGCAAGAGTGATGCGCTGATTGGCGACACGCTGGAACTAAGCAAAGCGGAAGAAACCGCCAAAGCCGGTGAAATGCTGCAATCGGGCGGCAAACCGCAGGAACATCTCGATAGCGTGCTGTCACGCTCCGATGCTGAGCTGGCGAAACTGTACCAGCAGATTCAACACATCATCAAAAGCTATAACGCCCAGGATGTACTGTCATTGGAAACCCTGCCGCAAGGCCTGCGCATCCTGGTGCAGGACGACCAATCGCGCATGATGTTTCCACGCGGCAGTGCGGTGTTGACACCTTATTTCCAGAAATTGCTGACCGAACTCGGCCCGGTGTTTAACCGCATCGATAACAAAATCATGATCAGCGGGCATACCGATGCCGCGCAATACAGTGGCAATGCCGCCTACAACAACTGGAATCTGTCCGGCGATCGCGCACTGGCGGCGCGCCGAGCGCTGGAGCGTGGTGGGCTGGAGAGTGAGCGCGTGTTGCAGGTTAATGCAATGGCCTCACGTATGCCGCTGGATAGAGAAGATGCAATGAGTGCGCGCAATCGCCGCATCGAAATTCTGGTGTTAACCGATGCCGCTGCAGAAACCTTATTCCAATTTTATGGCCGCGAAGGGGAGAACGTTGTGAAACCCATCGCTGAGCGCCTGCGATAACCTGTCAGTGCCTTTGAATCGCTTTTTTTGATTCGGCCGGTGGCGAAATCCACCGGTTTTTTTTCGTTTGAAATTTGTGCAGCGATCCACCGTAGGGGCGCCATTCATGGCGACCACTAATCCCCGCACGCGATGTTAATAATGTTGCCAATAAATTTGACTTTAGTTAGCTAAATCATTCTTTTTTGTGAATTTTGTCGCCGGGCGCACATTGCAATGCCGCTTTGGTAAGCCACAATTAAGCATCATGATTAACCGGAGAAAGAGTATGACTGCCAACCACTCCAGCCTGCTGTTACTGATGTCTTTCGCCGCCGGCACCTTTTCTGCTGGATCCTCCAGCAATCCGCAACATCTGATGCTATCGCTGCCCTCCGGCGGCGTGCCTAATAATCCGCTACCGCTAATTATCTGGCCAGGCATCGTGCCATATGACGCTGAAAATCCAACCGAAGACAGCGCCGCCTGGTTTGAAAAAACCTTTACTCGCAACGGCTGGCCCGCCGCGTGGCGTGCGCCGATCTTCCCGTATACGCATTACCATCCGAACACCCATGAAGTGCTGGGCGTGGCTGCCGGTTGGGCGGAAGTACTGTTTGGCGGCGACAGCGGTCGCATGGTGACGTTGCGTGAAGGCGATGCGGTGCTGATCCCCGCGGGCGTCGGCCACAAACAGGTATTTGCCTCAGAGGATTTTTTCACCGTTGGCGCCTATCCTGAAGGCATGTCCCCGGAAACCGTGCGTGATGAGCCGTCGCGTTTACGTGCGTCGAAGGAGAAAATCCAGCATGTTCCACTGCCGCACCGCGATCCCTTTACCGGTGGCGAAGGCGCGATGACGGAGATCTGGCTGCCAATCGCGCAGCAGCTGATGCACCAGTAAAGTGCAAAACAGCCATTTCCATCGACGCGGCGCGTGTGGCATGCCGGGGGCAAGCCTCTGGCACAGTTTGTGCAGGAGAGAGATATATCTCTAAACAAGCGCCGGGTAAATCATGAAAGAAAGCTACCAGATAGCATCGCACTTCTATGATGAGATGTTGCTGAGCGATGGCCAACACCGCGCTCACTACCAGCAATACTGGGAATGGTTACAACAGGCGGACAAAGAGGCAGTGGCGCGTAAGCGTGAAGAGGCGGAACTGCTGTTTCATCGCGTCGGCATCACTTTCAACGTTTACGGTGATGATGGCGGCGCGGAACGTTTAATTCCTTTCGACAGCGTGCCGCGCATTATTCCTGCCAGCGAGTGGGCGATGCTCGATCGCGGTATTCGCCAGCGCGTGCAAGCCCTCAACGCCTTCCTGCACGACATCTATCATCAGCAACTGATCCTCAAAGCCGGCATCGTGCCCGCCGAACAGGTACTGGTGAACGATCAATATCAGCCCTGTATGCAAGGCGTCGATCTGCACCGCAACATCTACGCGCACATTGTCGGTGTGGATATGGTGCGCAATAACGATGGCGAATATTACGTGCTGGAGGACAATCTGCGCACGCCGTCTGGCGTCTCCTACATGCTGGAGAACCGCAAGATGATGATGCGCCTTTATCCGGAGTTGTTCGCCGGGCAGCACATCGCGCCGGTTGAGCGCTATCCCTCGCATCTGCTGCAAACCCTGCGGGAAAGCTCGCCGGTCAACGATCCGGTGGTGGTAGTGCTGACGCCGGGCCGCTTTAACAGCGCCTATTTTGAACACAGCTTCCTTGCGCAGCAGATGGGTGTTGAGCTGGTGGAGAG
This sequence comes from Enterobacter sp. Sphag1F, assembly GCF_014193275.1. Lineage (NCBI taxonomy): Bacteria > Pseudomonadati > Pseudomonadota > Gammaproteobacteria > Enterobacterales > Enterobacteriaceae > Enterobacter > Enterobacter sp. Sphag1F. The sequence continues at coordinate 258,808 of NZ_JACHZD010000004.1, forward strand.
CGCCGATCTGTTTGTGAAAGATGGCGCGGTGATGATGCGTACCACCGCCGGACCGTGCAAAGTCGATGTGATCTATCGCCGCGTGGATGATGCCTTCCTCGATCCGCTGGCGTTCCGCCCGGATTCGATGCTCGGCGTGCCGGGCTTATTATCGGTATATCGATCTGGCAACGTGGTGCTGGCGAACGCGATCGGCACCGGCGTCGCCGATGACAAATCGATCTACCCGTATGTGCCGGACATGATCCGCTTCTATCTCGACGAAGATCCGATCCTCAATAACGTGCCGACCTGGCAATGCCGCAAACCGCAGGATCTCACCTATGTGCTGGCCAACCTGGCGAAAATGGTGGTGAAAGAGGTACACGGCGCAGGCGGTTACGGCATGTTGATTGGGCCGGTGGCGAGCCAGCAGGAGCTGAGTGATTTCCGCGACCGCCTCAAAGCGCGACCAGAAAACTACATCGCGCAGGACACGCTGTCGCTCTCGACTTGCCCGACTTTTATCGACAACGGCCTCGCGCCGCGCCATATCGATCTGCGTCCGTTTGCGCTGTGTGGCGCGGATATTCGTCTGGTGCCCGGCGGTTTAACCCGCGTGGCGCTGAACGAAGGCTCGCTGGTGGTGAACTCGTCGCAGGGCGGCGGCACCAAGGACACGTGGGTTCTGGAGGATGACGCATCATGCTAAGCCGCACGGCCAGTGGCCTCTATTGGATGGCGCGCTATCTCGAACGCGCAGAACAACTCGCACGCGTGTTGGACGTGACCAACCGTTTGTCATTAATGCCGGTGCGCGGCAGCCAGGGCGATGAGCTGCTGCTGCCGCTCAATCTCACCGGCACACGGGAACTGTTTGAAACCCTGAATGGCCGCTTCACCATGCCGCAGCTGTTCAACTTCTTCGCCCTTGACGACCGCAATCCGTGCAGCATTTTCAGCTGCTGGCAGGAGGCGTGGAACAACGCGCATGCGGTGCGCGGCAGTTTGTCGTCGGAAGTGTGGGAGAGCATCAACTCGACGTGGATTGAGATGCGCAACACGCGGCGGCGCGGCATTACCAGCGCTAACGCCGACACCTTTTTCGATTGGGTGAAAGAGCGCTCGCACCTGTTTCGTGGCGCGATGTTCGGCACCTTGCTGCGCGGCGATGCGATGAGTTTTATCCGTATCGGCACCTTGATGGAGCGCAGCGACGGCACCGCGCGTTTGCTGAGCGTGAATCAGCAACTGCTGGAGCAGCAGTCGGATTCGGTGCGCGAATATTATTGCCTCGACACCTTGCTGCGCGCGGTATCGGCGCGTGAAGCTTACAACGCCATCTTCAAGCAGCAGCTGTTGCCCGATCTGGTCAATGAGATGCTGATCCTGCGCAGCGAAAGTCCGCGATCGCTGCACTCCTGTATTGATGAGATCGCCACGCAGTTAGAGAACATCGGCAGCAGCGGCGAAGATCGCCCGCGCTATTTGATCACCGTGCTGCTGGCCGAGATGCGCTTCAGTACCTGGGAAAGCCTGACTCAGGAAGGCTTGTATCACTGGCTCAATGAATTCCTGACGCGCCTGAATGCGCTGGCAGAGAGCATCAATCACACCTATCTGGAGGCGAAATGAGACTGAACATCGAGCATAAAACCCGTTACGCCTATGAACATCAGGTGACACTCAGCACCCAATATCTGCGCCTGACGCCGCAAAATTCGGTGCATCAGCAGATAATCTCGTGGGATCTCGAGCTGCCGTGTGAAGCCACCTGCACCCAGGATGCCTACGGCAATGTGATGCATGTGCTGACGCTGGATACGCCGCATCAGCAGTTGGATATCGCCGCGCGCGGCGTGGTGGAGATCCTTGATGATGGCGAATGGGCACCCGATCCGGAATCGTTATTGTCGCCGTTGGTGTTTCTGCGCTCGTCGCCGCTGACGCAGCCTGACGGTGAGATTCGTGAGTTCGCCAAGCGCTACTGGCGACCGGAAAAACCGCTGGCCAGCCTGGAAAAACTCATGGATGAACTGCTGCTGAAGATGCCGTATCGTCCCGGTAGCACCTTGGTTACTGATGCCGCCACGAAAGTATTTGCCGCCGGCAGCGGCGTTTGCCAGGATCACAGTCACGTGTTTCTCGCCTGCTGTCGTAGTCTGGGGATTCCGGCGCGCTATGTAAGCGGCTATCTCTATACTGAAAACGTTGAGCACGTCGCCACTCACGCCTGGGTTGAAGCCTGGCTGGATGGCAGTTGGCACAGCTTTGATATCACCAATAATACCCGCAGCACGCGCCAGCATTTACGCCTGGCGGTCGGCGTGGATTATCTTGATGCGTGTCCGGTGCGCGGTATGCGGCTGGGCGGCGGCGGTGAAGATATGCTGGCGGTGGCTGCGGTGCTTCAGGTGCATGCGCAGCAGTAATCAGAACAGGCGTGACTATGACTTATTGTGTGGCAATGCGTTTATCGTCAGGGATGATTTTTGTATCCGATTCACGCACCAATGCGGGCGTTGATCATATTTCCTCGTTCCGCAAATTGCATGTGTTTCAGGTCGATGATGAACGCACGCTGGTGCTGCAAAGTGCCGGCAATCTGGCCACCACGCAGAGCGTGCTGAGCCTGCTGCGACGCAACAACGGCGATAGCGATCAACCGAATTTGCTGAATGGACGATCGCTGTATGACATTGCGCTGATGGTGGGCGAAACGCTGCGCGAGGTGATCAAGCGTGATGGCGAAGAGTTTGGCGGCACGCTGCTGCTGGGCGGGCAGATTCGCGGCGAGGAGCCGCGACTGTTCCAGATCTACCCGCAGGGCAACTTCATCGAAGCCAGTGTGGATACGCCGTATTTTCAGATTGGTGAAAGCAAGTACGGTAAACCGATCATTGATCGCGTGCTGCGTTACGAAACGCCGCTGAGTCAGGCGATGCAGTGCGCGTTGATTTCGATGGATTCGACGCTGGCGAGTAATATTTCGGTGGGCTTGCCGCTGGATGTGATGGTCTATCGCACCGACAGTTTTAGCGACAGCGAGCAATATCACATCACCGAACAGCATCCCTATTTTTCACAGATCCGTCAGTTGTGGAGTAAAGGCCTGTTAAGTGTCTTTTCACAGCTGCCGCCGTTAAAGCTCTAATCAGTAGGGTCGCCATTAATGGCGACCTGCCCATTTACACCAACTCATTCATCTTCGCAGTCATATTAATTCCGCTAATCCCTTTCAATCCTAATTTGCGCAGGATTTTTATTTTATAGGTACTCACAGTTTTACTGCTGAGCTGCAATTGTGAAGCGATCTCTTTATTACTCATTCCCGACGCGAGTTTGACTAAAACAATCAATTCACGTCGCGTCAGGCTCATCAATTTCTCGCTTTCAATCAATTCGCCGGCATCAGCAGCGGCATGGGTTACGGGATAAAAACGTTTGCCGTGTTCCACTTCTTTTATTGCGGTAATCAGCGTGTCTAAATTCCCGCGCTTGTAGACATAACCTTCAACGCCTAATTGCAAGCAACATCGTTGATAAAAAAGGCTTTCTGACGCAGTAAATACGATGATTTTCTGTTCTGGCATCGCGCGCTTGATATCCGCAATCAGCGGAATACCGGCACGACCGGGCATGGTGAGATCAAGCAGTAAAACGTCCGGACGCATTTGGTGTAACTCGGTAATCAGTAAATCTCCTTTCTGCGCAATGCCGACAATTGCATAGTGATAAGAATCTAATAGTGCCTGAATACCCGCACAGATTAGCGGATGGTCATCAACAATAAATACCGAATGAATCATATGTGTAGCCCAGAAAAAAAGAAAAAACCCAAGGGTTAAAACACTCATAAAAAACACAACCAGAGGTGTGACCAGATTAATTCACGGGGCTTAACATTAAGATTTAAGCCATGTCTTGAATTTCTCCTTTTAAGATCAATCGATGGTTTTTATGCGTTAGAACAATGCGCCTTGCTGATTTATCCATTCTTACTGGGCGGCAGTCATAAATCTGAAAACAAGCCGTTTTAACGTCGAGGCGATAAACCGCTGCGCATAAAAGGTGAATGATGTTTTCAGTTGATCAGCTTCTCGATACTTACTGGCCTGGCCATCAACCGGCGAACTGGCAGAAAAGAGCCCTGAAATGGGCGGTTCGCGAACATGAATTCCAGGCGTTTGCCGCCCGCTATCGCCATCTCAAAGGCGTGGATATGGTGGAGCAAGTGCTGGAGCACCTGGATGTGCGTTGTGAACTGAGCGAACGCGATTTAGAGCAGATCCCAACGCGCGGCCCGGTGGTGATTGTTGCTAATCATCCGCTCGGTGCGCTGGATGGTTTAGCGCTGTTGGCGGCGGTTTCGCAGGTGCGGCGCGATGTGAAAATTGTTGCCAACCGCATGTTGATGATGCTGGAACCGATCAACAACATGATGCTGCCGGTGGATAACATGGGCAACCGCACCAGCCGCGAACAGCTGACGCACATGCAGCAGCATCTCGATAATCAGGGCGTGCTGATCATCTTCCCAGCGGGCGAAGTGTCGCGCCTTTCCAGCCGTGGCGTGCGCGATCGTCACTGGCATCACAGCTTCTTACGTCTCGCCGCCCGCGCTCGCGCGCCGATCGTGCCGGTGCACGTAGTCGGGCGCAACAGCCTGGCGTTCTACGCCGCTGCCAAAATTGCCTCGCCGCTGGCGTTACTGATGTTGGTGCGCGAAATGTTTCGCCAGCGCGGTGCGCGCATCAAGCTGCACATCGGCGAGCAGATCCCGTTTGCCAACTGGCATGATGGCCACACGCCGGGCAAAGAGCTGGCGAAGCGGCTGCGCAAACATCTGTATCGCATTGGACAAGGGCGGCGCGGCCTGTTCCAGACCGAAGCGGCGATTGCGCGTCCGGAAGATCGCGCCGAGCTGAAAAAAGCGTTAATTGAGAGCGAGCGACTCGGCACGCTGCCGGATGGCAAGCAGATCTACCTGTGGCGACGTAACGGCGCCAGTTGGGTGCCGTTGCTGCGTGAGCTTGGACGTTTACGCGAAGTGGCGTTCCGCGCAGTGGGCGAGGGCAGCGGGCGTCGTCGCGACCTCGACAAATATGATGACGATTACTATCACCTGATTCTGTGGGATGACGATGCGCTGGAGATCGTCGGTGCCTATCGCTTTATTCCCGGCGCTGAGCAGCTGGAGCGCCGTGGGCTGGAAGGTATTTATAGCGACAGCCTGTTCCACTACGACGAGCGCATGTTGCCGATCATCAATCAAGGTCTGGAGCTGGGCCGCAGTTTTATTCAACCCGCCTATTGGGGTAAACGCGGGCTCGATTATTTGTGGATGGGCATTGGTGCCTACATCGCCAGGTATCCCGAAACCCGCTATCTGTTTGGTCCGGTCTCGATCTCGGGCGGCATGCCGCTGGCGGCGCGCGATCTGCTGGTGGCGTTCTATCGCATGTATTTCCCTACCGAACTGCCGCTGGCCACCTCGCGCCGCCCTTATCCGGCTTCGCTGCCGGAAGTGCTGGCGCAGTTCACCGGCGATAACTACAGCGAAGATTTACGGCGGTTGAAGCATCTGCTGGCGAATCTCGGTACCGCCATTCCGACGCTCTACAAGCAATATTCCGAGGTGTGCGAGCCGGGCGGCGTGCAGTTTATTGATTTCGGCAGCGATCCCGATTTCAACAACTGTATCGATGGTTTGGTGCTGGTGGATCTTACACGGGTAAAGCCTGCGCGTTATGAGCGCTATATCGGCATGCACCTGTGAATCGGTCGCCATAAATGGCGACCCTACGACGGGATCCCAGCATTTGTAGGGTCGCCATTTATGGCGACCTGGTTGGTTGCATTGTGTGAATCGGTCGCCATAAATGGCGACCCTACGACGGGGCCCGAGCATTTGTAGGGTCGCCATTTATGGCGACCTGGTTTGAAGCATGCATTTGTAGGGGCGCCATTTATGGCGACCTGGCCCAATGTCATGGAATCGTCATCACAGTGTCGTAGGGTCTTAGCCGGACTGTTAGCGAAAGGCCAGAAACATGGCATCAATCACACTGCGCGGGCTGCGCAAATCCTTTGCGGCGCAGCCGGTATTGCAAGACATCTCGCTGCAGATTGCGCAGGGAGAATTCATCGCCGTATTGGGGCCGTCGGGCTGCGGCAAAACCACCTTGCTGCGCCTGCTGGCCGGATTTGAAACCGCCGATGGCGGAGAAATTCACGTTGGCGATCGCTGCTTCGCCGCGCCGGGCGTGCATCTGCCGCCGGAAGATCGCCAGCTTGGCGTGGTATTCCAGAGCTACGCACTGTGGCCGCATATGACGGTGGCGGAAAATGTCTCCTACAGCCTGAAAGTTAACGGTGTAGCGCGTGCCGATCGCGAGCGCCGCACGCAGCAGGCGCTGGAGCTGGTGGGATTAGAAGCGTTCGCCGCACGTCGTCCTGCCGATCTCTCCGGCGGCCAGCGTCAGCGTGTGGCGCTGGCGCGTTGTTTAGTGGCGCAGCCAACGCTGGTTTTGCTCGATGAGCCGCTCGCCAACCTCGATGTCCACCTGCGCGCCACCATGGAAGAGGAGTTTCGCCGCTTCCATCATCACAGCCGCGCCACCTTGCTCTACATCACCCACGATCAGCATGAAGCGATGGCGCTTGCCGATCGCATCGTGGTGATGGATGCCGGCCGCGTGATGCAGTTCGCCACGCCGCAAACGCTGTGGCGTGAACCGGCGAATGCCATGGTCGCGCGCTTTATTGATGACGGCAAAGTGCTGCCGATCAGCGATATCGAGCCGCTTGGCGATGGCCGCGCCTTTGCCACGCTGTGCGGCCTGCGCGTGCCGTTGCGCTGCGCGCTGGATCAACGCCCGCAGCCGCAGGCGCAAGCCAGTTTTCATGCAGTCGATTTCCACTTAGCCGCGCCGGGCGAACCGCAGTTTGTCGCACGCGTGCAGCGGGTGATCTATCGCGGCGGCCATCACCAACTGAATGTGGTTCCGCTGGATGCGCCGGAGTGCAGCATTACGCTGCTGCTGGCCGATCAACCTTTACCCGCTGTCGACGCCACTGTTGGTGTGGCGCTGCGCGACGGCTGGATTCTTCCTTCTTAACTTCTTAAACCTTCAGGGAAATGCTATGCGTACGTCGCTCAACGTGTTGATGTTAGCCAGTGGATTATTCGTTTCTGCCGCCAGCCTTGCCGATGAGGCACCGGCGGGAAAATTGGTGGTTTACACCTCGCAGGCACCGGAAATTGCCCAGCAAACCATGGATGCCTTCAAAGCCGCCTATCCCAATGTGCAGGTCGAGTGGACGCGCAACGGCACCACGCAGTTAATGAACGTGCTGCGCACCGAAATGATGAGCGGCGAAGCCAAGCCGGATGTGCTGCTGATTGCCGACGCCATCAACCTTGGCGCGCTGAAAAACGAAAACCATCTTTATAGCTACAGCGATGCGCCACTCAGCCACATCAATCCGTCGTTCTACGACAAAGACAAAACCTTCTTCGGCACCAAAATCATCGCCACGGTGATTGCCTACAACACCCAGCACGCGCAGCCGATTGATAGCTGGAACGCGCTGGCGGTGGAAGCCAATAAAGGGCAGATTGCGGTGCCAAGCCCGCTCTACTCCGGCGCGGCGCTCTACAAGCTGCACACCGATATCAACACGCCGTCGATTGGCTGGAGCTTCTATAAGAAGCTGGCGGCTATCGGTGTAGCGCCGCAGGGCGGCAACGGCCCGGCGCTGAAAGCGGTCGCCAGCGGGCTGGATAAATACGGCATCATCACCGACGCCGACGTGATTCTGGCGAAGAAAAAGGGTTCGCCGGTGGATCTGGTCTATCCGAAAGAGGGCGTTTCCTATGTCACCGAGCCGGTTGCCATCATGAAAACCGCGCACAACTTGCCGGCCGCCAAAGCCTTTGTCAATTTTATGCTCTCCGAGCAAGGCCAGAAGCTGGTTGTCGAGCAGGGCAACCGTCCGGTGGATGACCGCGTCTCAGCACCGGAAGGCTTCACCCCGATCAATAAAATCAAGCTGCTGTCGCCGGACGTGGCGAAAGCGATTAAAGAAGATGCGGCAGTGCGCGATCAGTTCACCGCGCTGTTCGGCGGCTAAGCATGAGCGTGTTGAGCAATGAATGGCGTAGCGCGGCGCGCAAAGCGCCGCGCGTTAACAGCGAACGATTAATTCTGGCGCTGATGGTGCTGCTGATTGGTTTGCTGTCGGTGGCACCATTGATGCGACTGGTGTGGACCGCCATCGCGCCCAATGGCGTGCCGGACATCACGCGCTTAACGCGCCTGCTGGCAAGCGATCGTGTATTGATCGCCAGCGGCAATACTTTGCTCATCGCGCTCAGTTCTACCCTGATTTCCGTGGTGCTCGGCACCGCCGCTGCATGGCTGGTGGCGCTCAGCGATCTGCGCGCTAAAACCGCGTGGGTGTTTGCGTTTATCCTGCCGCTGATGATTCCGCCGCAGGTGACTGCGCTGGCCTGGCTGCAGGCGCTGGCACCGAGCAGTCCGCTGGCGCTGCTGTTCGCCACGCTTGGATTGCCGTGGTTTGCGCCCGGCGAACAGCCGCTTTACTCCTTAACCGGCATTGTGCTGCTGCTTGGTACGCACAATGCGCCGCTGGTGTTTCTCACCGTACGCGCCGGTCTGCGCCGTTTGCCTGCCGATTTGGTGGAAGCGGCGCAGGCCAGCGGGGCGTCTCGCGCACGCATCCTGTTCACCATTGTGCTGCCGCTGGCGCGCCCGGCGATCTTTGCCGGAGCCGCGCTGACCTTTGTCGCGGCGGCGGGCAACTTCGGTATTCAGGCGATGTTGGGGATTCCGGCACGCGTGCCCACGCTGATCACGCTGGTGTATCAGCAGCTGAATGGCATTGGCCCAGGCGCGCTGCCGAACACGGCGGTATATGCGTTATTGATTGCGGTGATCACGCTGGCGGGCATGGCGGCCAGCGCCTGGCTAGGAGGACGCCATGATGTGCGCGTCAACGGCGCGCCGCGTTTGTGGCAGCAATCGCTGGGGCGCGGGCGTGTGGCGATTGAAGGCGTCGCCTGGCTGTGGATGGCGCTAACTTTGCTGTTACCGCTCAGCGCGCTGCTGATCACCGCGCTCACCAGCGGTTTTGGTCAGGCGCTCAGCTGGCAAACGCTGACGCTGGAGAACTTCCGCGCCGCCTTGTGGGGTTATCCGGCGGTGCGGCACGCTTTTCTCACCAGCCTCGGATTGACCACGCTGGCGGCGCTGATTTTGACGGTTTGCGCGCTGTTTCTTGCCTACTTCCTCAGCTGGCGGCGTACCAAACTGGTGCGCGGTTTGTGGCTGGCGAGTGAACTCACCTATGCGCTGCCGGGCATTGTCACCGGCGTGGCGGCAATGTTGTTCTTCCTGCGTCCGCTGCCGATCGTCAACGTTTCGCTGTATGGCACCGTGTGGATCATCCTCGCCGCCTATCTGGCGAACTTTCTCGCGCTGGTGCTGCGCCCCACGCTGGCCGGATTTGCCCAATTGGAACCGGCACTGGATGAAGCCGCACGCTTGAGCGGTGCCGGTTTTCTGCGCCGCATGCGCGATATCTTGCTGCCGCTGGCGGCACCGTCCGCGCTGGCGGGCAGCGTACTGGTGTTTCTTACCGCGCTGAATGAAATCCAGGTTTCGGTATTGCTTGTTACCTCGCAAACGCAAACCATCGGACCGACCATCGTGTTTCTCGATGAAGGTGGATCCGCTTCGCTGGCTGCGGCGGTCGGCTGCCTGATGATTGTGGTGGTGTGCTTATTAATGGCGCTGGCGACTCGCCTGACCCGACGCCTGCCGCACGGCATTTTGCCGTGGCAAGCGTAACGGCAGCATGCCGTCAACGCATGATGATTTATGAAGTATTCCGCTGAACATTTTCTCGCCACTGCCGATAACTTACCTACCAACATTTGTCTGCGGATGAATAGCGCTTGTCAGCGCTGCGTATTTGCGCTTAAGTCTGCACGATAATTAAGAATTTTCTTAATAGTCTCGACGATACCAGGCCAGCAATAGGCGAATAACAATGAATAATAACTCTGACGTCATGTACCGACTTTTGGTACAGAGCGTGGTGGATTACGCCATTTACATGCTCAAACCCGATGGCACCGTGGCGAACTGGAACGCCGGCGCGCAGCGTGCCAAAGGCTACACGCCCGATGAAATCGTGGGGAAGAATTTTGCGCTGTTTTACAGCGAAGAGGATCGTAAAAACGGCGCGCCGCAGCGCGGGCTGGCGACGGCGACGGCGACCGGACGCTTCGAAACCGAAGGCTGGCGCTATCGTAAAGATGGCAGCGCGTTTTGGGCGCATGTGGTGATCGACGCCATCCGCGATGAATTTGGTGAGCTGCTGGGCTTTGCCAAAATCACCCGCGACTGCACCGAGCAGCAGGAGCAACAGCGCAAACAGCGTGAGCAGGAACAGCGTTTCCGCATGCTGGTGGAAGGCGTTAGCGATTACGCCATCTATATGCTCGATTTGGACGGCAACGTTGAAAATTGGAACGTAGGCGCACAGCGCGCGAAGGGCTACGTGGCCGAAGAGATCGTTGGACAGCACTTCTCACGCTTCTACAGCGCGCAGGATCGACTAAACCATATCCCGGAAAAAAACCTCACTACCGCCTTTAAAACCGGTCGTTTCGAAGACGAAGGCTACCGTTACCGCAAAGATGGCAGCGCGTTTTGGGCGCATGTCATCATTGATGCGATCCGCGATGATGCGGGCAAGTTGATCGGTTACGCCAAAATTACCCGCGACTGCACCGAACAGCAGGCGCTGCTGCGTAAACAGCACGAGCAGGAGAAGAATTTCCGCCTGCTGGTGGAAGGGGTGCGCGATTACGCCATCTATATGCTGGATGTGCAGGGCCGCGTGGTGAACTGGAACAACGGGGCGCAGCGCGCCAAAGGTTATGTGGCTGACGAGATTGTCGGCCAGCACTTTTCGGTGTTTTACAGTTCAGCGGAACGTAATGCCAACGCGCCCGAAGCCAACCTTGGCATTGCGTTGAAAACCGGCCGTTTCGAAGATGAGGGCTGGCGCTACCGCAAAGATGGCTCGGCTTTTTGGGCGCATGTCGTCATTGAGGCAATCCGGGATGAGAGCGGCAAAATGATCGGTTTTGCCAAAATTACCCGCGATATCACTGAACGCCGTGAGAACGAACAGCAGCTGCTGCGCGCGCGCGATCTGGCGCAGTCGCAGAGTGCGAAAATGTCGGAGCTGTCGGGCTTTCTCGACACCATCATCAGCAATATTCCATCGTGCGTGATTGTGGAAGATGCCATCAGCCGTGAAATCCTGATGGTGAATGACAAAGCCGAGCAGCTGTTTGGCGTCAACAAAGCGCTGATCATGCATAAACGCCCGCACGAATGTATGTCGGCGGAACTGGGCGATTACTTCAATAGCCTGGCGGATGTGGCGCTGCGCAGCGAAGGTATTCACTCACGCGAACAGCTGCTGCTGACCGCCGGCGGCGAGCGTATTTTGCATACGCGTGCCACCACCATCAGCGGCAAAGATATGCGTCAGAACTACGTGATGCTGATTGTCGAGGACGTGACCGACCAGCGCGAAGCCGATGCGCGCATCCGTCACATGGCGCATCACGATAATCTCACCAGCCTGCCGAACCGCGTGCTGTTCCGCCAGAAACTGAGTGAAGCGCTGCGCGTGGATAATCAGAATAACCAGGTCAGCGCCACGCTGTGTCTCGATCTCGATAACTTCAAAAACGTCAACGATGCGCTCGGCCACCAGATTGGTGATGACCTGCTGCGCGTGGTGGCGAAGCGCCTGCGCAGCGCGCTGCGCGACCATGATACGCTGGCGCGTATTGGCGGCGACGAGTTTGCCATCGTGCTGCCCAATGTCCGTTCTGCCGATGAAGCAGCGGTGGTGGCGCAGCGGCTGATCGAGGGAATCCGTCCGCCGATTAACGTTGAAGGACATAACCTGTCGGTGGGCTTGAGCGTCGGTATCGCGCTCACCTCGCAAGCCACCAACACGCCGGAACATATGCTGCGCTGTGCCGATATGGCGCTGTATGAAGCGAAACGTAATGGCCGCAACCGCTTCGAACACTTCACCATTGAAATGGACGATCAGGCGCGCAGTCGTCGCGTGATTGAGAACGATCTGCGTGATGCGATCTCCGGTCGTCAGCTCAAACTCTATTATCAACCGATCACCGACGAGAAGGGCATCATCGGCTATGAAGCGCTAATGCGCTGGCATCACCCGATTAAAGGGCTGATTATGCCGAACGATTTTATCCCGATCGCCGAAGAGACCGGCTTGATTCATATGCTCGGCGCCTACGCGCTGTACGAAGCCTGCCGCGAAGCGCAAAGCTGGAACACCGAACAATCGGTGTCGGTAAACCTGTCGCCGCTGCAGTTTAAGAACAGCTCGCTGGTATCCGTGGTGGAAGGCGCGCTGCGTGAATCGGGGCTGGCGCCGCATCGGCTGGAAGTGGAGATCACCGAATCGGTGCTGCTGGACGATACGCTCGGTAATATCCGCACATTGCAAAGTTTGAAAACCCTTGGCGTGCAAATTGCGCTGGATGATTTCGGTACCGGCTACTCATCGCTTAGCTATTTGCGTTCGTTCCCGTTCGACAAGATCAAAATCGACAAGTCGTTCATTAACGATATGGGCGACAGCCGCGAGGCGCTGGCGATTATCCGCGCCATTACTGGTATGAGTCGTAGCCTCGATATTCAGATCACCGCCGAAGGCGTGGAGAGCGGCGAGCAGTACGCCAAGCTGCGTGAAGAGGGTTGTACGCTGTTCCAGGGTTATTTCTTTGGCCGTCCGCAGCCATCGGAATTGCGCTTGAAAGAGTTGGAGTAAATGCGTTGGTCTCGGTCGCCATAAATGGCGACCCTACGAAATGCATCAAAAAACGCCCGACATGTCGGGCGTTCTCTGTTTTGCTGTGTGTAATCTTTATTATTATGCGCCGTGGCCGTCGACAGACATGTGGCCGAGATCTTTATCCACCAGGAACAGGCCTTCGCCTTTGGTGCCGACCATCGCCAGTTTATCCAGCACAGTTTTGAACAGCTTCTCTTCTTCATGCTGCTCGGCAACGTACCACTGCAGGAAGTTGAAGGTTGAGTAATCCTGCGTGGTCAATGCGGTGTGCACCAGCTCGTTGATTTTTTTGGTGATCAGCTGCTCATGCTTCAGCGCTTCTTCCAGCACGTCGTTCAGTGACGTCCAGCTAATGGCCGGAGCCGCAATGCTGCCCAGTACCGGCAAAGCACCGGCATCGCTGACGTAATCAAACAGCTTCTGCATGTGCTGCATCTCTTCACGAGAATGCATTTTCAGGAATGAAGAGGCGCCTTCATAGCCTTTATCGCTGCACCAGGCGCTCATCTGCAGATACAGGTTGGCAGAGAAGAATTCGAGGTTCAGTTGGTCGTTTAAACGCGAGGTCATTTCAGCAGTTAACATGGCTGAGTCCTTTTTAATTTGTCAGGTGAAGTACGGCGAATTATGCATCAATCTATACTTTTTTGTGAAGGACTTTCCTTAAAAAAGTTGAATTTATCTTATTGATTGTAAATGGAATTATTCCACATGTTGAATGCGAAGAGTTCTCACTTTTGACTAATTTTCATTCACGCTGGATTGATTATAGCTGCACATCGGGCGATGCTGAGGCTTGCCTTTACTTGTCAGGAGCTTAGCGGTGTCGAACGTCTTAGAGCATTACCATTTTCTGCATGAAATTCCCGAGCTGGGTTTTCAGGAATTCAAAACCTCTGCTTATATTGCCGATCAGCTGGAAAGCGCCGGAATTAAGGTGACGCGCGGCATCAATAACACCACTGGAATCGTGGCGGAAATCGACAGCGGCGTGCCCGGTCCGGTGCTGGCGCTGCGTGCGGATATGGATGCGCTCGGTCATATCATTGACGGCGTGGCGTGTGCGCGTCACACCTGCGGCCACGATGGCCATTCGTCGGTGGTGCTAACGGCGGCGCAAGAGCTGCTGAAAGAGGGCGCGATCAAGAAAGGGCGGCTGAAGCTGCTGTTCCAGCCAGCGGAAGAACTCGGTGCCGGCGCGCTGGCGATGATTGAGGGCGGCGCGCTGGAGGATGTGGAGATGATTCTCGGCTTCCATGTGCGTCCGCTGGAAGAGTGCCATGTTGGGCAGGCGACGCCAGCGGTGATCTACTCCGCCTGCAGCACGCTGGAAGCCACCATCAAAGGCGCGCCGGCGCATGCAGCGCGTCCGCATTTGGGCGTTAACGCGCTGGATGCGGCAGTGCAAGCGGTGCAGGCCGTCAACGCCATCCATCTGCCGCCGGGTTTGACCTGGAGCGTGAAAGCCACGCGCTTCCTGTGCGACGCGGGCGTGACCAACTCGGTGCCGGATGAGGCGCGCGTGGTATGGGATTTGCGTTCGCAGGAAAACGCGCCAATGGATGTGCTGAAAGAGAAAGTGACGCTGGCGATTCAGCACAGCGTGGCGGCGTTGGGTGCCACGGCTGACGTGGTGGTGCTGAAAGAGATGCCGGCAGCAGAAATTCATGAAGAGGCCACGGCGGTGATTCGTGCGGCGATTGTCGATGTGCTGGGTGAAGAAGGTTTGCTGGATACCAAAACCACGCCGGGCAGCGAAGATTTCTTCTATTATCCGGTGAAAAATCCGCAGGTGAAAGCCGGTTTCTGGGGATTAGGAACCAATCTGGTGCCGGGCCTGCATCATCCTGAGATGCGCTTTGAGCTGAGCTCGCTGGAGATTGGCGTGAAGATCTTTAAAGCGGCGGTGGTGCGGGTGTTGGGCTGAAATGTGAGTCGGTCGCCATGAATGGCGGCCCTACAAGGGCAACACTATGCGGCGATTTCCCCCTTCGGTGAAATATTGTATGCTATGCCGCCTCAATGCTGCCGGGATAATCGGAACTGCCGCCAATGTAGATCGCACACCTCTTGCTGTGAACTGACGCCACTGCGTCGCCATTGGCCGCGTTATCCTGCGGAATGACCCCGAAACGATTTATTCGCAGCGCGCCGCCCGCGTGTTGCCCTTGAAGAAGAATTCACTCAATGTCTAATGCTCCCTTTTTAGAAGAAGTGGCGCGCCGCCGTACTTTTGCGATCATCTCGCATCCGGATGCCGGTAAAACCACAATCACCGAAAAAGTGCTGCTGTTCGGACAGGCGATTCAAACCGCCGGTACCGTCAAAGGCCGCGGCTCCAACCAGCACGCGAAATCGGACTGGATGGAGATGGAGAAACAACGTGGTATCTCCATCACCACCTCGGTGATGCAGTTCCCGTATCGCGACAGCCTCGTGAACCTGCTGGATACCCCAGGACACGAAGACTTCTCCGAAGATACTTACCGTACGCTGACGGCGGTTGACTGCTGTTTGATGGTGATCGACGCCGCGAAAGGTGTTGAAGATCGTACCCGTAAGCTGATGGAAGTCACGCGCCTGCGCGATACGCCAATCATTACCTTTATGAACAAACTCGACCGTGACATCCGCGATCCGATGGAGCTGCTGGATGAAGTGGAGAGCGAGCTGAAGATCGCCTGCGCGCCTATTACCTGGCCGATTGGCTGCGGCAAGTATTTCAAAGGGGTTTATCACCTCTACAACGACGAAACTTACCTGTATCAAACCGGTAAAGGCCACACCATTCAGGAAGTGCGCATCGTTAAAGGTTTGGCTAATCCCGATTTGGACGCAGCGGTGGGCGAAGATTTGGCACAGCAGTTGCGCGATGAGCTGGAGCTGGTGCAGGGCGCCTCGCACGAGTTCGATCAGGAGCTGTTCCTGAGCGGCGAACTCACGCCGGTGTTCTTCGGCACCGCGCTGGGTAACTTCGGCGTTGATCACATGCTGGATGGCCTGGTTTCCTGGGCGCCGCGCCCAATGCCACGCAACACCGACACGCGTCTGGTGGAAGCGAAAGAAGAGAAATTCAGCGGCTTCGTGTTTAAGATCCAGGCAAACATGGACCCGAAACACCGCGACCGCGTGGCCTTTATGCGTGTGGTATCTGGTAAGTACGAAAAAGGCATGAAGCTGCGTCAGGTGCGTACCGGCAAAGACGTGGTGATTTCCGATGCACTGACCTTTATGGCCGGTGACCGCTCGCACGTGGAAGAAGCCTATCCGGGCGACATCATTGGTCTGCACAACCACGGCACCATTCAGATTGGCGACACCTTTACGCAAGGTGAAAACATGAAGTTCACCGGCATTCCGAACTTCGCGCCAGAGCTGTTCCGTCGTATTCGCCTGCGCGATCCGCTGAAGCAGAAACAGCTGCTGAAAGGGCTGGTTCAGCTGTCGGAAGAGGGCGCGGTGCAGGTGTTCCGTCCGGTGCATAACAACGATCTGATTGTGGGCGCGGTTGGTGTGCTGCAGTTCGAAGTAGTCGTTGCGCGCCTGAAAAGCGAATACAACGTTGAGGCGATTTACGAAGCCATTAACGTCTCAACCGCTCGCTGGGTTGAGTGTGATGACGCGAAAAAATTCGACGATTTCCAGCGTAAAAACGAAGTGAACCTGGCGCTCGATGGCGGTGATAACCTCACGTATATCGCGCCGACCATGGTAAACCTCAACATCACCCAGGAACGCTATCCTGACGTGCGATTCCGCAAAACGCGCGAGCACTAATCGGCGTTGCCAGCAGGGCCTGTGATTTTCACTGGCCCTGTTTTATTTGTTACAGACTCCTCCTAATTCCGCTGTTTTTTTCTCTTTTTGGCGATATATCAACCACAAGAGCCAGCAAAAGCTGTAATCCCTACTACTATTATCCTGTCGGACGAGAAAAGAGACCTTTCGGGTTTCATTACGTCCAGTAACTCAGCAACGCCGTTCGTTGCTGGCGCATCCGCGATAACGGATGAGTTAACTGATAGAAGGATGATATCGATGAATAAGACTAAGATTGCCAAAACCCTGATTGCTGCCCTGGCCGGTTCTGCTCTGCTGAGCGGTGCGGTGTTTGCAGATGAATCACTGTCGCAGAAAGCACAGCAAACCTCCGACAGCGCGGGTGCGAAGATCGATAGCTCTATGAAAAAAGTCGATGGTTATATGGATGACAGCGGCATCACTGCTAAAGCCAAAGCGGCGCTGGTGGATAATGAAGCGATTAAAAGCACGGATATCTCCGTCAAAACGCATGATGGCGTGGTGACACTGAGCGGCTTTGTAGCTTCTCAGGATCAGGCTGAAAAAGCCGTCGCGCTGGTGCAGAAAGTCGAAGGTGTGAAATCCGTCAGCGACAAACTACACGTTAAAGACAGCAAAAATGCTTCTCTGAAAGGTTATGCGGGCGATACCGCAACCACCAGCGAAATTAAAGCTAAGCTGTTAGCAGATGACATCGTGCCATCACGCAACGTTAAGGTGGAAACCACCGACGGCGTGGTGCAGTTATCAGGGGAAGTGGCGAACCAGGCACAGTCCGATCGTGCTGAGAAAATCGCCAAAGCCATTGAAGGCGTGAAAAGCGTGAAGAATGACCTGAAGGTGAAATCTTAACGCGAGCGACTCGGCACCTGCTGGTGCCGTTTCGTAATAAAAACAAAGGTGTAAATAAGCAGTTCGATTTTCACAATGGTAAAGGAGAGGCTTATGTTTCGTTGGGGTATTATCTTTCTGGTCATCGCTCTGATTGCTGCAGCATTAGGTTTCGGCGGTCTGGCGGGTACGGCAGCATGGGCAGCTAAAATTGTCTTCATTGTCGGTATTATTCTGTTCCTCGTGAGCCTGTTTACCGGGCGCAAACGACCCTGACTACTTGCGTCTCAATAGACGCTAACCCGCGAGTCACCTAAAGCGGAGACCGGTCATTTGCGGCATACTATGAAGCCGCAACGATTGCAGAAGCAATTGGTCAGGGAACGACAATGACTGGTTCTCCGGGATGCTGCTTCGGCGACTCCCTCAGAGCAAGCAACACTGAGGGACATCCATTGGGAACACGTATTCCGTTGACGTTAGGTTCACTTGAACCGCTAGCTTTAACCCCTTTCAAATCCAGTAAAATCGCCTTGGTGTGCGAAGGCGGCGGTCAGCGCGGCATCTTTACCGCAGGCGTGCTGGATGAGTTTCAACGCGCAGGCTTCAATCCCTTTCAACTGTTACTCGGCACCTCGGCCGGGGCGCAAAACTTGTCGGCGTTTGTCTGTGGCCAGTCTGGCTACGCGCGACGCGTGATCTCGCGTTACACCACCAGCAAATTATTCTTCGATCCGCTACGATTCGTGCGCGGCGGGCATCTTATCGATCTCGATTGGCTGATCGACATCACCAAACAGGAATTTCCGCTGGCGCTCAATACCGCCGAAGGGCTGTTTGCCAAAGGCAGCGAATTCTATATGTGCGCCTGCCGCAGCGACGATTACCGCGCTGAGTACTTCAATCCGATTAGCTCCAACTGGCATGACATCCTGAAAGCGTCCAGCGCGATTCCCGGTTTTTACCGCAGCGGCGTGCAGATGGACGGCGTGAGCTATCTGGATGGCGGCATCAGCGATGCAATCCCGGTGCGCGAAGCCGCACGCCGCGGCGCGGATACCATCGTAGTGATCCGCACCGTGCCGTCGCAGGTGTCATACACGCCGAAGTGGTTCAAACGCATGGAGCGCTTTTTGTCTGACAGCGCCTTGCAGCCGATGATCAACATCCTGCATCAGCATGAAGAGAGCTATCGCGAGATTCAGCAGTTCATTGAGCAACCGCCGGATAACCTGCGCATCATCGAAATCTGTCCGCCTAAACCGCTGGCGAGCATGGCGCTCGGCAGCCGCTTGTCATCGCTGAATCAGGATTACCATTTAGGCCGCCGCAGCGGGCGCTATTTCCTCGCCACGCTCGGTCAATGGCTGAGTGATGCCGAGCCGTTGGTACGTTCAACCACGGTCACGCCGCCCGCCGCTGTGGCGAATTCACCCGACAACCGCCCACTGATTACGCCCGCGCTGGCGGAAAACGATGCGGATTATGATAAAGGCTCGCTGGCATGAAGTTTATCGATACGCACTGCCACTTCGATTTCCCGCCGTTCGTTGATGATGCAGACGCCAGCATTGCGCGCGCTGCGCAGGCGGGCGTGGAACGCATCATTGTACCGAGCGTGGATGCCAGCCGTTTCGCGCGGGTGACGCAACTGGCGCAGCAGCATCCGGCGCTGTATGCCGCGCTGGGCCTGCATCCAATCAACATTGCTGAGCATCAGGAAGATGCACATCTTGATGAGTTAGAGCGCTGGTTGAAAAAGCCGGATAGCAAGCGGGTGGCTATCGGCGAGATCGGTCTCGATCTCTATATGGACGATGCGCAATTCGCCAAACAGACGCGGCTGCTCGATAAGCAACTCAAGCTGGCGAAGCAATACGATCTGCCAGTGATCCTGCACTCGCGTCGCACCCACGATCAGCTGGCGCTGCACTTACGTCGTCACGATCTGCCGCGCCGTGGCGTGGTACATGGCTTTGCTGGCAGCCAGCAGCAGGCGGAGCGCTTTATTCAACTCGGCTATGCGATTGGCGTGGGCGGCACCATCACCTATGAACGCGCCAGTAAAACCCGCAACACCATCGCCAGCCTGCCGCTTAGTGCGTTATTACTGGAAACCGACGCGCCCGATATGCCGCTGCAAGGTTTTCAGGGCCAGCCCAATCGTCCGGAGCGGGCGCGCAATGTGTTTGACGTGTTGTGCCAGTTACGCAGTGAATCCCCCGAAGTGATTGCCGACGCGCTGTGGCATAACAGCCAGCAGCTGTTCGCCTTGCCTGCCTGATTCTCCCCCGACAGATTCTGCATTTACGCTGCCTTACGCCTGATTAGCTACATTGATAAAGCTGAGAGTACACTTTTGCGCCCATTTTTGTGATAATAATAACAACGGCCATCGCGGCGCATTTCGGCCTGACTGGTGGTTATTTGTGATTCACATCACTAAATAACTGTATTTAAATGACAGGTTTTCTTTTTCGTGTGACATGAAGCGCAATTCATCGTCACGGTAGTTGTTAGAATTGTCACATTCCCCGGTGGGTTGTGCCCGCCGATCTGAATTTTGGAGAGCATCATGACCGACCTGAAAGCAGCAGCACAGCGCGCATTGCAACTGATGGATTTAACCACCCTGAACGAAGATGACACCGACGAGAAAGTGATCGCGCTGTGCCGTCAGGCGAAATCCCCAGCCGGTAATACCGCTGCCATCTGCATCTATCCGCGTTTCATCCCGGCAGCACGTAAAGCGCTGCGCGAGCAGGGCACGCCGGAAATCCGCATCGCCACCGTCACCAACTTCCCGCACGGCAACGATGACCTTGAGATCGCGCTGGCTGAAACCCGCGCGGCCATCGCCTACGGCGCTGACGAAGTGGACGTGGTGTTCCCGTATCGTGCGCTGATTGCTGGCAACCGTGACATCGGTTTCGAGCTGGTGAAAGCCTGTAAAGAAGCCTGCGCACAGGCAAACGTGCTGCTGAAAGTGATCATCGAAAGCGGCGAGTTGAAAGACGAAGCGCTGATTCGTGCTGCATCGGAAATCGCTATTGATGCGGGCGCAGACTTCATCAAAACCTCAACCGGTAAAGTGCCGGTCAACGCGACGCCAGAAGTGGCAGCGATCATGATGCAAGTGATCCGCGATAAAGGCGTGAAGCAGCAAGTTGGTTTCAAACCGGCCGGCGGCGTGCGCACTGCGGAAGACGCGGCACTGTATCTGAAGCTGGCGGACGACCTGCTGGGTGAAGGCTGGGCGGATGCGCGTCATTTCCGCTTTGGCGCTTCCAGCCTGCTGGCAAGCCTGCTGAATACGCTGGGCCACGAAACCGCGACCAGCAAAGCGGGTTATTAAGTTCATATCGATGTTCGTAGGGTCGCCATTTATGGCGACCTCTCTATTCCGGGGAGGCAACCGTGTTCCTGCCACAAGAAATTATTCGTAAAAAACGCGACGGCCAGGCGCTGAGTGAAGCGGAGATCCGCTTCTTTATCAACGGCGTGCGCGACAACAGCGTTTCAGAAGGTCAAATTGCCGCGCTGGCGATGACCATCTATTTCCATGATATGACGCTCGACGAGCGCGTGGCGTTGACCATGGCGATGCGCGACTCCGGCACGGTGCTGAACTGGAAATCGCTCAATCTCAACGGCCCGATTGTTGATAAGCACTCCACCGGCGGCGTTGGCGATGTCACTTCGCTGATGCTCGGCCCGATGGTGGCAGCATGCGGCGGTTATGTGCCGATGATCTCCGGGCGCGGCCTTGGCCACACCGGCGGCACGCTGGATAAACTGGAAGCGATTCCGGGCTTCGATATCTTCCCGAGCGACGATCGTTTCCGCCAGATTATTAAAGACGTCGGCATCGCGATTATTGGCCAGACCAACTCGCTGGCACCGGCCGACAAACGTTTCTACGCCACGCGTGATATCACCGCCACCGTGGATTCCATTCCGCTGATCACCGCGTCGATCCTCGCCAAAAAGCTGGCAGAAGGATTGGATGCGCTGGTGATGGATGTCAAAGTGGGTTCCGGCGCCTTTATGCCGACCTTCGAAGCCTCAGAAAATCTGGCGCAGGCGATTGTTGGCGTGGCGAACGGCGCAGGCTGCAAAACTACTGCTCTTCTCACCGACATGAATCAGGTGCTGGCTTCTACTGCGGGTAACGCGCTCGAAGTGCGTGAAGCGGTGCAGTTCCTGACCGGCGAAGCGCGCAATCCGCGTCTACTGGAAGTGACAATGGCGCTGTGCTCGGAAATGTTGATCTCCGGCAAACTGGCTGAAAACGACGCCGATGCACGCAAAAAACTGCAGCAGGTGCTGGATAACGGCAAAGCCGCTGACGTATTTGCCCGCATGGTGGCGGCGCAAAATGGTCCGGTCGATTTCATCGAGCGCATGGACAGCTATTTGCCAGCGCCAACGCTGAGCAAAGCGGTGTACGCCGATGGTGCTGGCATTGTCAGCGCAATGGATACGCGTGCGCTTGGCATGGCGGTGGTTGCGCTCGGCGGAGGCCGTCAGCGTGCCAGCGACAGCATTGATTACAGCGTGGGCCTGAGCGACATGACCACGCTCGGTACGCAGATCGACGCGCAGCGTCCGCTGGCGATTATCCACGCCGCGTCGGAAGCGCAGTGGCAACAGGCCGCTGCCGCCGTTAAAGCGGCTATCACGCTGAGCGATACTGCGCCAGCGATCACGCCGGTGGTTTATCGTCGCATCAGCGAATAACTGGCGCTTCTTCGTGCCAGGCAGCGGCCGTTCGGGTATACTGATCTGATCGCTTTTTTTTGACTTGTCATCGCGCATTGCGCAGGAGACTTGCATGAAACGTGCTTTTATTATGGTTCTCGACTCCTTCGGGATCGGCTCCAGTAAAGACGCCGATAAATTCGGTGATGAAGGATCGGACACGCTCGGCCATATCGCCGAAGCTTGTTTCGAAGGCCGCGCCAATGAAGGCCGCGAAGGCCCGCTGCACTTACCTAACCTGACCAAACTGGGCCTCGGCAAAGCGGCTGAGCTCTCCACCGGTCGTTTTCCGCCAGGCCTCGATCCCAACGCGGAAATCATCGGTGCGTACGCTTACGCCAGCGAATTGTCGTCAGGTAAAGATACGCCGTCGGGCCACTGGGAAATCGCCGGCGTGCCGGTGCTGTTTGATTGGGGCTACTTCAGCGACAAAGAGAATAGCTTCCCGCAGGAGCTGCTGGATGTTCTGGTGAAACGTGCCGATTTGCCGGGATATCTCGGTAATTGTCACTCATCGGGCACGGTAATCCTCGACCAGCTCGGCGAAGAGCACATGAAATCCGGCAAGCCGATTTTCTACACCTCGGCGGATTCGGTGTTCCAGATTGCCTGCCACGAAGAGACCTTTGGCCTCGATCGCCTGTACGAGCTGTGCGAAATCGCCCGTGAAGAGCTGACCAATGGCGGCTACAACATCGGCCGCGTGATTGCGCGTCCGTTCGTCGGCGACAAAGCGGGCAACTTCGAGCGCACCGGCAACCGTCACGATCTGGCAGTGGAACCGCCAGCGCCGACCATGCTGAAAAAACTGGTCGATGAGAAGGGCGGTGAAGTGATTTCGGTGGGTAAAATCGCCGACATTTATGCTGAGCAGGGCATCACGCAGAAAGTTAAAGCCACCGGCTTAGACGCGCTGTTCAACGCCACCATCGAGCAGATGAAGAAAGCGCCAGATACCTCGATTGTGTTCACTAACTTCGTTGATTTTGACTCAACGTGGGGACATCGTCGCGATATCGCCGGTTATGCGGGCGGGTTGGAGTTCTTCGATCGTCGCTTGCCAGAGCTGATGGAGTTGGTGAAAGAGGGGGACATTCTGATCCTCACCGCCGATCACGGCTGCGATCCAAGCTGGAAAGGTACTGAACACACGCGTGAGCACATCCCAATTCTGATCTACGGCCCGAATGTGAAGCCAGGATCGCTGGGATACCGCGATACCTTCGCAGATATCGGCCAGACCATCGCAAAATATTTCGGCCTGTCCAGCATGGACTACGGCAAGAGCATGCTGTAAAACAGCGCCCCAAATTTAATAAGGAAAATAACCATGGCAACGCCTCATATTAATGCAGAAATGGGTGATTTCGCGGACGTCGTACTGATGCCGGGCGATCCGCTGCGCGCTAAGCACATCGCTGAAACCTTCCTTGAAGATGTGGTGGAAGTGAACAACGTGCGCGGCATGCTGGGTTACACCGGGACTTATAAAGGCCGCAAAATTTCGGTGATGGGTCACGGCATGGGCATTCCATCCTGCTCGATCTACACCAAAGAGCTGATCACCGATTTCGGCGTGAAGAAGATCATCCGTGTCGGTTCTTGCGGCGCGGTGCGCGCAGACGTGAAACTGCGCGACGTGGTAATTGGTATGGGTGCCTGCACCGATTCCAAAGTGAACCGCATGCGCTTCAAGGATCACGACTTCGCCGCGATTGCGGACTTCGACATGGTGCGTAACGCGGTTGACGCCGCCAAAGCGCTGGGCGTTGATGCGCGCGTGGGTAACATCTTCTCGGCCGATCTGTTCTATACGCCAGATCCGCAGATGTTCGACGTGATGGAGAAGTACGGCATTCTCGGCGTGGAAATGGAAGCGGCGGGTATTTACGGCGTGGCAGCAGAGTTTGGTGCCAAAGCGCTGACCATCTGTACTGTGTCGGATCACATCCGCACCCACGAGCAGACCACCGCGGCTGAGCGTCAGACCACCTTCAACGATATGATTAAGATCGCGCTGGAGTCAGTGCTGCTGGGCGATTAATCACTGCGTTAAACCAGGTCGGCATAAATGCCGACCCTACATTCGTCGTAGGGGCGCCATTAATGGCGACCTGGCTTCCCCCCGTAAACATCTGACACACTTTTACCCAGGCTTGTGCATCTTCGTGCTGGCTCTAAAGCAATCTCTGCTTATCATTAGCGTGATAACAAAGAGACTAAGCCCACCTGATGAATTTCCGTAATTTCGAAGCAGAAGAAAAGCTGTTTGCCCGCCGTGCGATTGTCGCTTTTGCCCTGGTTGTCATCTGCTTTACCATTTTAGGCATCAACCTGTATCGCCTGCAGGTCGATCAGCATAGCTATTACCAGACGCGTTCCAACGAGAACGACATCAAAATGATCCCCATCGCGCCCACGCGCGGGCTGATCTTTGATCGCAACGGTATTCCGCTGGTGCGCAACGTTAGCTGGTACGACATTCACATCACGCCGTACAAAATCGACAACATGCAGGAGACGCTGAAGGAGCTGACACCGATTGTCGATCTCACACCGGAAGAGATTGAAACCTTCGAGCACGAGCTCAAACAGAACAGCCGCTACAAACCGGTTGAACTGAAAGCGGAACTGACTGACGAAGAAGTGGCGCGTTTCGCCGTCAATCAATTCCGCTTTACCGGCGTTACCGTCGATACCTATCAGGACCGCGAATATCCTTACGGTGCCGACCTGGCGCACGTGCTCGGCTACGTTTCTAAAATCAACGATAACGACTACAAACGCCTGAATGCAGAAGGCGTTGGCGAGAACTACGCGGCGGACCACAACATCGGTAAGCAAGGCATTGAAGGCTATTACGAATCGCTGCTGCACGGCAAAACCGGCTATCAGGAAGTGGAAGTGGATAACCACGGCCGCATCGTGCGCGTACTTAAAGAAGTGCCGCCGGTGGCCGGTCAGAACATCACGCTGACGCTCGATCTGCATTTGCAGCAGTATGTCGAGAGCCAACTGGCCGGGCAACGTGCGGCGGCGCTGATTGAAGATCCGCACGACGGCAGCGTGCTGGCGATGGTTTCCGCGCCGAGCTACGATCCCAACCCGTTCGTCAAAGGCATCAGCTACAAAGCCTATAAAACCCTGCTGCAGGATAAAGACCTGCCGCTGATCAACCGCGTCACCCAAGGCTTGTATCCGCCGGCGTCCACAGTAAAACCTTATATGGCGATGTCGGCGCTGCTGACCAAAGTTATCACGCCGAGTTTCACGATATTTGGCGCGCCCACCTGGACGCTGCCGGGCACCGATCGTAAATATCGCGACTGGAAAAAAACCGGTCACGGCATGCTGGACGTGACGAAAGCCATTGAAGAGTCAGCGGATAGCTTCTTCTATCAGGTGGCGTTCATGATGGGCATCGATCGCATCCACACCATGTTGAGCCAGTTTGGTTACGGCAAATCCACCGGCATCGATCTCAACGAAGAGTACGCCGGATTATTGCCAAGCCGTGAATGGAAGCAAAAAGTGCACAAAAAGATGTGGTATCAGGGCGATACCGTTTCGGTTGGGATTGGGCAAGGTTATTGGGTGGCGACACCGATTCAGATGGTGAAAGCGCTGGTGGCGCTGCTGAATAATGGCCGCGTCATTAATCCGCATCTGCTGGAGAAATCGCAGCGCGGCACGGTGGTGCAGCCGTATCAGGCAAAATTACCGCAGCCGCAGATTGGCGATGCCAAATCGCCGTACTGGTCGCTGGTGCGCCACGCCATGTTCGGCATGGCGAATGCGCCAAACGGCACCGGCTACAAATACTTCCACACCGCGCCGTACGGCATTGCGGCGAAATCGGGTACTTCGCAGGTATTCAGCCTGAAAAAGAATCAGATCTATAACGCCAAAATGACGCCAATGCGCCTGCGTGATCACATCTTCTACACCGCGTTTGCGCCGTTTAACGATCCCAAAGTAGCGGTGGCATTGATTCTGGAAAACGGCGGCAACGAAGGCGTCACGGCGGCGCCGCTGATGCGTAATATCCTCGACCACATCTTTGTGCCGGAAACGACACCGCCGCCGGTAGCAACGGCGGCTAAGTAATCAGCGGAAGAACACCCGATTGCGGCCATGATTTTTGGCGTCGTACAGCGCCACATCGGCGTTGTTATACAGCGTCTCAAAATCGGAACCCGGCTTGCCGTAACTGACGCCAAGGCTGGCGGTCACCAGCTGGCCGGGCAACACCGCTAGCGGTGAAGCATTTAGCGAGGCGTGAATCGCGCCCGCCACAATCACCGCATCGGATAAGCGATAGTGCGGCAGCAAAACGGTAAACTCTTCACCGCCAATGCGACCAATGCTGGCTTCTGCCGGGCAGTGCGCCTGAATGCGCGACACCAGCGCGCAAATCACCTTATCGCCCATCGGATGACCGAACTCGTCGTTGATGCGTTTGAAGTGGTCGATATCCAGAATGATCAGTGCCGCTGCGCCGTTACTCAATGTTTGCGTAATGCGCTGAATAATCGCCCCGCGATTCCACACCGCCGTCAGCGGATCGTGGCTGGCTTTGTACTCCAGCTCCTGCGCCAGCTGATGCAGCTGTTCGTTGACGCGATTGAGCTCACGCTCGGCGCGGTCACTGCGCGAGATCATGCGATAGGTTTCACGCATCAGGCGCTGATAATGGCGATTCACCATCAGCAGCGCATCACGATAATCCTCAGCGCTGAGCGTGGTTTGAGCCGCCACATCCTGCGAGCGATTAAGCACATCGCTCTCTTCGCGGAACAGCTCGTTGAGGTCCATCACGATGCCATTTCCGCCTGCAGATTCACCTGCAGATCGGTGAAGTCCAGCGCCAGCTCCTGACCAAACTCTTCTGAGACATCATCTTCGGCGTCGAAGAACCAGTTGAGCGCCACGGTTTGCCCGCTCTGCGCACGCTGGTTGAACAGATCAAACAGGCTGAACAGCATTTTAGTGCTGGAGCTGTTGAAGTAGCGCAGCGCGATATTCACTTCAACGTCGCCGCCCGGCTGCGGCTGCCAGTTCTCTAAGGCGTCCAGCAACGGACGGTAAAATGCCGCCGCGTTCTCCGGCCAGGATTCACCGCGCAGGGCAAACTGGCCGGCGGCAAAATCAAAACTCACTTCGGGCGTGCTCTCTGTGGCAGCAATAACAAGGTTTTGCATCAATCGATCAATCCTGGTGAATGGTGGCTTTCAGCCAAAACGTGGCGTAACCGTTGGAGGCCAACGGACGCAGTTCATACTCCAGCGGTTCGCTGACGTCGCGCGCCAGCGTTAATAATCCAATGTTGGCCCCTTTGCTGGTGGCGGGGCTCTCGGCGCGTAATCCCACGCGATACGCCTGTTTAATCTCTTCGTTGCTCATGGTGCGCAGCAGGTCGAGCCAGTAGCGCAGCTGCTCACAGGCGACTTCATCCACCTGATTGCTGCTCTCCAGCACGTAGTTGTCGCCTTCAACGTGCAGCGTCACCGTGCCGAAGCGAAAATCCTGCTCGGCGTGGCTGGTGCTGCGACTATCTTGTGAATAGCGCAGGATGTTTTGCACGATCTCGACAAAGCTGGAGAACAAGCGACGCCGCACTTTGACCGGCGCCTGCTGATTCTCAAGAAACACTTTGATCACTTCGCCCATCGCCGTGATGTTCTGCGGCGAAAAGAGGCCGGTGTAGTGCAGCGCCACGCTCTCTGGCGGGAGGCGGCTGAGGTTCGAAACTGGTGTCATAACGTGACTCTAATAGCGGAAGCCAAACCAGGTGACGTCATCGCGTCGCGGCTGGTTGCCTTGCCAACGAAGAAATTCCTGCTCGAATGCCGTGGAAAGCGCCGGCATCGGCAGCGTTTGATAGTGATTCAGCAGCGTCTGAATGCGCTTTTTGCCAAACATAATGTGACGTTCACCGCCGGGCTGATCGGTGACGCCATCGGTCATCACCAGCAGCATGTCGCCGGGATTGAGCGTGCGTTGCTGCTGCGGCCAGACGTAATCCTGCGGCGTATCGGTGTAGCCAATGCCAACGCGGTCGGCCTTCAGCGATTCCGCCTCGCCGCTGGCGCTATGCAGCAGCGCGTGCATGCGCGCGCTCGACCATGAAAGCTGATGATTTTCGCTATCCAGACGCAGCGCGATGGCATCGCAGCCGTCGTTCGACAGCGAGGTTTGCTGCGAGGCATTGAGCTGGCCAAGGGTCTGTTTGATATGGCGATTGAGCGATTGCAGCACGTCGGACGGCGCGCGCCGATCCTGCTGCAGCGCATTTTCCAGCGCCGATTGCAGGATCACCGTCATAAACGCGCCGGGAATGCCGTGGCCGGTGCAGTCGGCAATCAGCGCCAGCCAGCCGTGTTGATCCTGATGGAAGGCGTAATAGTCGCCGCCGACGCCATCGCGCGGCTGCCAGTGCAGGCACCAATCGCTGAGCTGCTGCGCCATCTGCTGCTTTGAGCGATCGAGCATCGCGTCCTGAATCACGCGCGCATAATCGATGCTCTGCAAAATTTGCTGATGCTGTTGATGCTGCAAATCTGACACGGTACGAATCAGATCGATACCCAATCCGATGCCGATGTAGCGGCCTTGCTCGGTGAGGATAAAGCCGTCGGTGACCGACTTATCGCCGGTCGCCACCACTTGCTGCGCCACCTGATCGAGCTCGGTGTCGGCATCGATCACCAGCGGCTCTTTATCCATAAAGGCGATGCAGCTTTTGCGATCGTAGAGTTCGCGGAAAAACGGGCGCGACATTTGCGACAGGAAGATATGGCGGTTGATCATGCCAAACGGCGTACCGTTTTCGATCACTGGCAAACCAATCAGATCTTTGTGCTCGGTAAACAACGCCATCACCGCCGTGTTGTCCATCGCGGGACTGACAAACGGCACGGCAATGCACAGCGAACGCGCACGAGAACGACTCGACAAGGAGGCAAGGCCTGCGCGTAAATCAGGCAGCTGCATAGAAGAATCTGACGTTGATTAGGAATTATCTTAGATTACTGCGCGGCTGTGACACTTTTATGATCAGTTGGGTCGCCATTCATGGCGTAGTGCCGCTCAGTTAAGCACCGAGCGACTTTCGTTCGCCCTATGCTGAGGCAGTTGCAGTAACTTCGTGCGGCGACCGAGCAGAGGGCGCCTGGCTGCACTCCCGGGCCCTGCGCCAGCCCAACCCGCCGCTTCGCGGTACCTTCACTCAATCACGATTCCTGACGGACCGGTGGCGATTCGCTCCTGCTCAGCGCCACCTCTCGCCGCATCCATGCGGCTCGCCCTGGAATCCCTCAATCGTTCAGCGGTTTGGGATGTCGCCTCAATACCGTCGCTGCAGCAGTCGTGCGTATTCTTAACTCAACATCGCTATAAATCCCGTAGGGTCGCCATTCATGGCGACCTGGCTACAAATCATTCTTCCTTCAGCGCCGCCGTAACGTGCCCAATCGCGCGCACCACTTCGCTGGAACTGCCGCGAATATCCGCCATCATGCCGCCGGCTTCCTTCGCCAGCACCACGCCTTGATCGGCACGTTTCAGGTTGGATGCGATACCTTTCAGCGCTTTCTCCGCCAGCGTATGGTTCTGCTGCACCATGTTCTCAATCTCGGTGGTGGCGCGGTTGATGTTGGCCGCCAACGTGCGTACTTCATTGGCGACCACGGCAAAACTACGCCCATGCTGACCGGCGCGCGCCGCTTCCACCGCTGCGTTAAGCGCCAGCAGGTTGGTTTGATCGGCAATCCGACGGATGCTCTCGACAATCGCGCCGATGCGGTCTGAAGATTCGCTCAGATCATTGATATCGCCGGAAATGCCATGCAGTTCGCCCGCCAAATCATTCATGGTCTGCACGCTGTTCTCAATCACCGTGGCACCGAGGCGCGTACTTTCGCTGGTTTGCAGCGCGGTTTGATACGCCTGCTGCGCGGCTTCGCGCTCTTGCTGATTCTTCTCCACCTGCGCAGTAACATCGGTGGCGAACTTCACCACTTTGTACAGCTCGCCGGTTTCGTTAAACACCGGGTTGTAAGTGGCGCGCAGCCATACCGTTTGGCCGCGTTTATTCACGCGCTGGAACTGGCCGGAGATAAATTCACCTTGATTCAGCTTGTGCCAGAAACGGCGATACTCGTCGCTGTTGCGCATCTCTGGCGGGCAGAACTGGCTGTGATGCACGCCGATCACTTCTGAGGCGCTGTATCCCATGGTTTTCAGGAAGTTGTCGTTGGTCATCAACACTTCGCCCTTGAGATTGAAGGCAATCACCGCCATCGAACGCTCAATCGCGGTGGTCATGGCGCGCTGCTCTTGTGCATCCATGATGCGCGCGGTGATATCGCTCGCCAGTTTGACGATTTTAATCACCCGACCGCTGCGATCCTGCACCGGCACGTAATTCGCTTCCAGCCAAATAGGGCGGCTGTGTTTTGCCACGCGCAGGAACTTATCGCTGAAGCCTTCACCGCGATTCAGGCGTCGCCAGAAGTCGCGGTATTGCGGCGAGTTGAGCAAATCTGCGGTGCAGAACATGCTGTGATGCTGGCCGACGATCTCTTTGAGCGAATAACCCATGCGCTCAAGAAACAGTTCATTAGCGGTGAGGATTTTTCCTTCTGGAGTGAATTCAACCATAGCGATAGCGTCTTGCAGCGAACTGAGCGTTGCCATGCTATTACTGCGCTTTTGCCACGCTAGACGTGACAAGATTCCTGATGCAATTGTGCTGAACATGGGGCGAACCTTATTATTGGTATAGGATGTCAGCTCGGTTATCGGCACAAGCGATTAAAAATTCACCTATAACAGCGATAGGCGAATAAATTTTTACCTGTTGGTCTGGAGGTTGCTTTAAAAGGCATCAGTCAGCTGATTTTTGCCGAAAAGCGTTTGACGGTGCCGCGCGAGTAGGGTTTAATGCGCCCCGTTGCCCGGATAGCTCAGTCGGTAGAGCAGGGGATTGAAAATCCCCGTGTCCGTGGTTCGATTCCGCGTCCGGGCACCATACATCGAAGCGCTGGTTAGAAGTAACACTTCTGACGGGTGCTTAAAGAAGGTGGTGTTTATAGCAACAATGAAGCATCGATGCCTTCCAGAAAGGGTACTAGTTAACGCTAGTACCCTTTTTTCGATCCTGTAACGCATTACAAATCTTAGCGAATCTTTCAGCATTCCCGCATAAAACAGTCTTTGTATTCCTTTCTCATCGCTTGTGCAAAAACCTCTGAATTTCCCAATTTCATTCCTTCTCAATACTTACCATGCACCGAAAAATAATTATCACTGAAGTCATCATCACCGATTCTAAAAATTACACCCCTTTAAACGCCCACCAATAAGTGACTACTTATTATGATTATTGTCACTTTATAGAAAAGTAATGATGAAAATAACTTTCTATTGCATAGCCCGGTCTAAAATAAAATGAATTTAAATATGCGGTGCTGCAAAGCAATAAGAAACGATCGGTCGTGGGGTATGACATCTGGAGTAAAACATGGCTCTTTTCTTTTCTCGTATAAGAATTATTCAAATTAGCGTAATGCTTCTAATGAGTTATACTATTTTTGCTGCAGATGATACTCCTCTAAAAAGTCGCGCTAATGCCGTCCTTTCTCTTATGAGCTACACGGTGGTACCGGATGTCACCGCAAGTGACCTCAATATCGGTGCTGACACCAAAGAAAAAAACTCGCTTTCAATTACTCAGTTTGGCGGCGGTGCAACGCTAAGTGAAGAATTTCCTCTCTATCTTGAAGGAACACTCGGTTACAGCCGATATGATCCCCAATTTGTTGTTTCTAATGGCAATGAAAGCCGCAAAATTCCGGTTAAATGGAATAGCTTAACTGCAACTGGCGGTATTGGCTGGGATATAAAACTTCATACGGATAAACTCGGCGGCAATTGGGTCCTGCGACCCATCGCAAATTTCACCTTAGGTACAATGGCCAGTGATCTGCGTATTGGCGCTTTTGTTCTGCAAAAAAAATTTGAAGATGCAGACTACAAATTCCTGGATGGTGGCCGCCTCAATGCGTATGGCTTAGGAGGATCGCTAATGTTGGATTATGAATTATTTAGCAAAGAGCAGGATATTGATGTTGAGTTGCGATACTCCTATCAAGAGCTCAATAGTTTCGGTAATAGTTCTGAGGCTGTAAGCGGGAGTGCCACTGCGGAAAACCTCGGGCTCTATTTACGTCGTCGCGCTCCAGTTTCAGATTGGACGTTACTAGGAAGTCCTTTGCGCTATGTGCTTGAAGCTGCACGCACTGAATATTTGGGTGAGCAGCGTGGGCAATTAGGATTCGATAGTTTAAATTCATTGGGTGTTGGGCTCGAGCTTGATAGTAGTAAATATCCGGTTTTTATCAGTCGTACAAGAATAGTGGCACGTTATATGTTCGGAAATAATACGCAAGGATATGGCGTGGGGCTGGCCATGAGTTTTTAATGAGAATATTGCCACTGACGATTACCGCAATATTACTTTCCCGTCTTGGTAACCTCAGTTAATCAATCAGCATATCCAAAAAAGCACGCACCGCGGGATTACTGCGTCGGCTCTGAGGCCATATAGCGGTGATATTGTGTCGCTCCACGGCGAAATCGGCCAAAACCGGCACCAATTCGTTGCGCTTAACCCAAGAATCCGCCATAAAATTTGTCGCCATGCCGATGCCTGCACCCGCAGCAATTGCCGCCAGAACGCCTTCACTGGCATTAACGATCACAGCAGATGACGGCACGATTTCAACTTCCTTCTCACCGATGCGAAACGGCCAGCGAAATACTTGTCCCGAACTTTGATAGCGCAGATTGACTGTTTCATGGCTATCCAGCTCATCGGGATGCTGTGGGATGCCATGCGTGGCTAAATACGCTGGCGAGGCATAACAGCCGAGTCGGTAAGGTGAGAGTCGGCGGGCGATCAGCGAGGAATCGGCGAGCTCGCCGATGCGCACCGCAATATCAATTCTCTCTTCCACAAGATCCGAGATTTGATCACTTATGCGCAAATCGATCATGACTTTTGGATGGCGTTGGCGAAAGCTGGCTATAGCAGGTGCGATGATGTGCACGCCAATCGGCAGCGATGTCGCAATGCGCAGTGTGCCCGCCGGTTCGGAGCGTGCTGACTTCGCCACCTGTTCAATTTCTTCAGCATCCCGCAGCAACTTAAGCACGCGTTCATGCAGGTCGCGGCCTTCGGGCGTGAAGGAGAGCGAACGCGTGGTGCGGGTGAAAAGTGTAATGCCGAGATGCGTCTCCAGACGCTGGATGCTTTTGCTAATCGCGGAGGGCGAAATCGACAGCGAACGGGCGGCAGCGCTGTAACTGCCGAGAGATCCAGCACGGGCGAAGGCGATTAAGCCAGTGAGTCTTTCAAAACCTATTTGTTCCTTCATGGCACTATTAAAGCGAAATGGAGCCTTATTATCAATCAGGCGTAATAGTCTTACGCTTTCTCAATCAGACCAATGAGAGAGCGAAATGATCATGACCAATACGATGAAAGCCGTGCGATTGCATGAGTTTGGCGGCCCGGACGTTCTGCATTATGAAGATGCCCCCCGACCAATTGCCGAAGCCGGTGAGGTGCTGGTGCGCGTGCATGCCGCAAGCCTTAATCCGCCGGATCTCCATCTGCGTGAGGGTTATCGTTCGCTGCCGCCGGAATGGCAACCCAGCTCCGTCTTTCCCATGATTTTGGGAACCGACATCTCAGGTGTTGTTGCCGCAGTAGGCGAAGAAGTTTCGGGCTTCAGCATCGGCGATGAGGTCTATGCGATGGTGCGTTTTCCGCAGGATATAATGACCGGCAGCGGCGCTTATGCAGAATACGTGCGCGTGCCTGCCAATGAGCTGGCATTGAAACCGGCGGGGATAACGCATGTTGAGGCCGCCGGTGCGCCAATGTCATTGCTAACCGTGTGGCAGTTTCTGATCGAACTCGGCCACGATGCTCCGAACCCGCTGCAGTCTTTCCAGCATGTTCCAATCCCGCTTAAAGGCCGGAAGGTGATGGTAAATGGTGCAGGCGGTGGGGTTGGGCATTTGGCGGTGCAGATTGCAAAGTGGCAAGGTGCGCACGTCATCGCGGTGGCTTCCGGCAAGCATCAATCACTGCTGTGCGAACTGGGTGCCGATGAGTTTATCGATTACAACAAGACCGCCGCTGAGTCTGTTACACATGATGTGGATCTGGTGATTGATGCCGTAGGCGGTGCGAATATGGAGCGCTTTCTCAGCGTCATCAAGCCGGGCGGTGCGCTGTTCCTGATGAATCCTATCGGCTTCTCGGGACACGAAGAGGCCGTCAAAAGCGAGATTACCGTTTCATTCACTCAAGTGCGTTCCAGTGGCCGTCAGTTGGTGGAAGCTGGTCGCCTGCTTGAGCAAGGCATCATCCGTATCATCGTTGATAGCACCTATCCGTTGGCGCAAGCATCAGCCGCGCATGAGCGCGCTTCTCGCGGCAGTATTCAGGGAAAAATCGTGCTGATTAACGCCTGACTTAAGGCAATTGGCGTCTCACAGCGCCAGCTGAATCGCCTGCACCTCACCTTCCTGCTGCGCCGGTCTTGCGCAGCAGATCAGCACTTCATCATCCGCCACTTGCGCGCTCGGTGGCGTTGAGTAAGTCACCGCGCCTTGCAGCAGTTTGGTTTTACAGCTGCCGCAATGTCCGGCGCGACAGCTATAAGCCGGGCTCAGGCCACGCGCTTCCGCCAGCTCCAGCAGCGAACCGGCATCTGGCGTCCAGCGCGCCTCTTTAAGTGAATTCATAAACTTCACTGGCACCGATTGCGTTGCTACCGGCAATAGCTGTTTTTCTTCGGCCACCACATCGCGGGAACGCTGCAGCGACGACGGCCCAAAAGCTTCGGCGTGAATGCGATCATCGGCGATATTGAAGGCGCGCAGCCCGTCGTACAGCGCTTGCGTGAATTGCGGTGGACCGCACAGATAGAAGTCGTAATCGTTAAAAGGCAGCACCTGCGAGAGCAGCGCCATATCAATGCGGCCTGCGAAATCGTAATCGATATCTGCTTCTGCATCCGCCGTCTGGCTCAGAACGCGCACCAGTTTCACCGCGCCATGCGCCGCCGCCAACAACTGGTCGAGTTCGCGCACGAAAGGGCGCTCGACCTTGCTGCGTGCCGACTGAAACAGGAACGTTGGGCGCAGGTGCTGTTTGCGCTGCCCTTCGTATATCAGATGTCGCAGCATCGCCAGCATCGGCGTGATGCCCACGCCAGCGGCAAGCAGCACCGCCGGACGTGGTTCGCTGGCATCAATAGTAAAATCACCCGCCGGAGCACGCGCTTCCAGCGTATCCCCAATGTGGAGATGATCGTGCAGGTAGCGCGAAACCGCGCCATCACGCTTGACGCTGATGCGGTAAAAGCCATCCGACGGCGCAACCGAAAGTGTATAGGCGCGCATCAGCGGCTTATCTATTCCGGGCAGTTGCACGCGAATCGGCAGATGTTGACCAGCCAGATGCGGCACTAAACCCGCGCCATCATCCGGCATCAAATGAAACGAGCGGATGGTGGCGCTCTCATCCACCACCTTCATCACCTTGAACGGACGCCAGCGCGCTGCCAGCTCCGCCGCACGTAGGCGCTGGTCGGCGGCTTGCCAGTCGCCGGTCATCAGCGAACTGGGTGCTGCGCCATCCGAAGGCGTTAGCCAGCGCAAGGCGAGGGCGGCACGACGACGCACGATGCGGCGTGGGCGAAACGTCCACAGCCGTTCGGCACCCTGAAAGGCAGCGATCTCTGGCGAGTCGAGAATCACTTCTGCTTCGCCGCTCAGTTGCAGCGTGTCGCCGCTGGCGTAATCAATAAACAGCAATCCCGCTTTGCCATTCTGGTGAATGTTGCCGAGCGTGTTGAAAAACAGATTGCCGTTGAAGTCGGGAATGGTTAGCAGCCCATCTTCGCTGACGCGCACGAAGCCCGCTTTACCGCCACGATGCGAGGCATCAACCTGACGTTCGGCATAGGTGGCGACGTAGAAGGTATCCGCCGCGGCGATGGTGGCGCGGGCGGCATCATCCAGCGCGCTCAGGGTTTCCACCTCACCGCGATAAGGTTCGGCGGGATCGCGGGCATAGTGAAAATCACGCAGCTGGATATAGCGCGGGCAGTTGCCAAAACTCTGCTGCACCTGCACGCGAAAACCGCCGCCAATCGTCTGCAGCACGCCGTTCATGCGGTTGCGACGCCGCGTGTGCAGCTCGATGCCGAGCAGCCCAACCGGCGCGCCATCCTGCATGCCCGCCGCCGCCGGATCGCCTTGATGCGGACGCGCCTCAATATCCAGCGTGGTGGCATTCGGCGAGAAGACAAAACCGGGTTGGCCTTCCAGCAGCGTGGCCCAAGCATCGCC
This sequence comes from Enterobacter sp. Sphag1F, assembly GCF_014193275.1. Lineage (NCBI taxonomy): Bacteria > Pseudomonadati > Pseudomonadota > Gammaproteobacteria > Enterobacterales > Enterobacteriaceae > Enterobacter > Enterobacter sp. Sphag1F. Next base: position 295,555 of record NZ_JACHZD010000004.1, read on the forward strand.
GTGCGCATCAACGCTGCCCGCCACAATAAACGGCAGCTGTGCGTAGAAGTCTCGATGTTGATCGGGCATGTGATCGCGGATCACCCGCTGGCCGACTTCCGCCATGCGTTCCGCCACGCCCGCCTGCTGCTGCAGCGCGATTTCACCCTGATGCCAAACCGGTAGTTTCTTGCTCATAATGGTGGACTCAGGCGATGCTGCGCAGGCCAGCCGCAGTTTGGGGGAAGGGCACAAAGCCCGGCAGCGCTTCGATACGACGCAGCAGCGCGTTCACCGCCGGATAGCCGGAGAGATCGACATTGCCTTCTGGCGCACCGACGATATAGCTGTATTGCGCGATGTCAGCGATTGTCGGGCCATCGCCGACCAGCCATTCACGGCCTTCGAGATGCTGCTCAATGCGTGACAGCACCAGATGTGCGCGGGCTATCACCTCTTCGGAATTGAACGGGCGACCAAACACGGTAATCAACCGCGCCGCTGCCGGACCAAAGGCGATATCTCCGGCAGCAACGGTCAGCCAGCGCTGTACTGCCGCCGCGCCAGCTGCATCTTCCGGCAGCCATTCGCTGCGACCGCTTTTCTTCGCCAGATAGACCAGAATGGCGTTGGAATCGGCAATAAACACGCCGTCATCCTCCAGCACCGGCACCTGACCAAACGGATTCATGGCGAGGAATTCCGGCGTTTTGTTCTCGCCAGATTTGAGATCGACATCGATAACCTCATGCGGCAAATCCAGCAGCGACAGGAACAGACGTGCGCGGTGAGCATGACCAGAAAGCGGGAAGTGATAGAGTTTCATGTTGCGGTTCCTTAGGTGTTGCACGGGATGAGCCCCGGTGATAACTAAGGTTCGCACAGACCATTCAGCGGCAGAATAGCCGGGTTAGCGAAGTCATTGTTGCGAAAAATGGAAGAATCGTGGGAGGCAATAAAGCCCTCCGCAACAGGCGGAGGGCAATAAGCACTCTTAGAAATGTGCCAGCAGCGTGAGCGCACCGCCCAGATTTCTATAATGATCCGTGCCTTGCTGCGCGTTGCCCTCAACAGCGATCTCCAGACCAGAAAACAGGTCGGCGCGAATACCGGCTTTCACTTCAGCAATGTGCTTCGTTCCCTCAATTTCCACCACGCGATCGTCCATTTGGCCGCCAAAAGCGCGGCTGTTGTGCAACGCGCTGGCTTCAGCGTAGGGCGTTAACCGGCTCGTTTGCAGCTCCACTCTGACGCCGACGCGGGTTGCAACATTGCCATCACCGGTGAAACGCACTGAGCTGCCGCTCTGCTCTTGATGATCGCTGGCGCGCACATTCATCCATGCGATCTGTAATAGCGGCTGCAGTAGCAGTTGGGTTTGATCGCTCAGCGAAAATACTGCCCGATAGCCCCATTCGGTGGCGGCCGTTACGCCTTGCGAACGCCAGGTTTCAGCGCTTAAATCGTCTCCCTTCACGTGATTCTCAAAGCGGCTAAATTGCAGCCAGTTATCACTGTAGAGTCCTAAACGGCGAGCTTCATCCGCATACCAGGTGGCGCTGATACCGCCGCTGTAACCGCTAAGTGTATGTTCAGTGGCAAAGCCAGTGATACGTGAAGTGGTTTTGCCGTGATGGTTGCCGTAGCCCGCCATGACGCCGAGGTGAAGCGCACTCTGTTCACTGGTTTGCAGCGTCAGCAGATCGGCCCCCATCTGCACCATATATTGGTTGCTGCGATCAGTAAGCTGGCTTCCCGCTTGCGCACGCTGCTGCGTACCGGTTTGACGTAACCACATTGACGATCCCGCCGCAGTTGCAGTGAGACGATCCTGTAATCGATGGATAAAGAGTGTGTTGCTGGCGGCCATGTTCGCTGCGTAAGCGCCCACTTCGGGTCGCAGGATCGCGCTGGTTTGCGGCGCTGCCATCGGCATAACGATCGGTGCTGCAGGCGGTAAAGAAGAGCGCAGATACCAGCTTTGATCGTTGGCTGCATTCGGCGTTCCCTGCTGCAAAAAGTACTCATAACTGCCCGCCACGATACGACCTTTCTGCACGAAGGCATTAGCAGCGGAACTGCCATTAATCTTGATAAGCGTTATACCTTGCTGGGTTTGTGCGCCGTTGCCGCCGGTATTAATCACCGTAACCTGGCTGGTACCAGCGGTGTTGCCGTTGATCACCAGTGGATTCAGCGCCGAATTGTCGTCCTCTAAGGCTCCGCTAAAGGTGAGCTGGCTGTTGGCATTACCGGTGTAATTGCCTTTGATCACAAAGGGATTACCGTGAAAGTTGTTTCCCGGATTAACGCTAATCTCGCCGTTATTGACGAGGTTGCCGGTGAGCGTGCCGCCGTTCATCAGCTGTAATTGTCCACCCGGCTGCACGGTCGCGCCGCCACCGCCGGCAATCACCGTATGTCCCGCCAGTTGTAACTGCCCGGCAATGGTCATCACATCGTCACTCGCGCCCCAGGACGCCACATCACCATTAAGCGCCCAGCGGCTGCTGGCTGTGGAGGTAATGGCAGACAATCCGTGCTGGGCCGTGTCGGCGAAGAAATTGCCGTTCTCACTGCCATCACCCTCCAAAATCAAGTGGTTAGCTTCACCCTGGCTCATCAGCGCAATATTGCTGCCGCCGTTCAGGGCAGAGTGATTACTCAGGGTAATGGCGTTGCCAGAACCGGTTAGTAATAGCGCGGGAGCATTTTGACTGGCGATGACACCGGCGTTAGAGAGTTGGCTATCGCTGTGCAGAATTACAGCGGGCTGCTGCTGGCTAGTGATATTACCCAGGTTGGTAATCCGTACCCTCGTGCTGTTTTCCGCATCAATCGCGCTGGTGTAACCCTGTATTACCCCGTTATTAAGCAGCGCGGTTTCATCGGCAAAGCTCAACAGTGCAACGCCATTATTGGCAATGATTTGCCCGTTGTTTACGATCGCGCTTTTTCCGCCAGCCATAATGACGCTGAAGTCCCAGCCGCTGATGTTACCGCTGTTATCAAGCTTGCCGTCTTTGGTGAAAAATGAAACGGCGGCTAAATTATGAGTGTTGAATCCATTATTGATGATTCCGTAATTGTGTAACGAAACCGACTCAACAGGACCATACAGCGCTAAGTTGGGATCGTTAATTGAAAGTGTGTCATTTTTCGCTGAGTTGGAATTAATAGTGTCACCCGAACTAATAACGTAATCGTCCGAATAGTTAAGTATGTGACTATAGCTATCTGGCGCAATGACACTGCTCGCCGCGCTGGCGGTTTGCAAGGGTGTTTTCGCTATTAATAGGATACTAATTAATGGGATAGAGTGATTTTTGATAATCGTTCTGAAGCGGCGTTGAGTGTGCACGTGATCTCCGTTGTTTAAAAATTACAGCAGGAATACTCACCGTTCAGAGGTATGTTTTTATAAATAACAGGCAATCCAATAATTGTTCTCCCGCACGGCGAAGTTTATGTTTCTGCCGTTTTGAGAAGACTATTTAAGTAATAAGTAACTATTTAGAGTTATGGTTTATATTAGTGATGACTGCGGTGAATTATTTTTGCGGAGTGTAGGTGAGCGATAAAATAAAAACAAGAAGATTATTTGGTGCGATATTTATTGAGGGTATATGGCGGTTTGATGTTTTTGTTATTTAATTGTCTCCATTATTAGCAACGAGAAACGTCTCAAAGTGGAATTTTTATAAAGACGGGGTGTTATTTTTCGTAGGTTTTTATCTTCTGATAATAAAAAGATTGCGGCTAATAATTTTAATAGCCGCAACAAAGTTATTCGGGTGATTTATCGACGACACGACGGCTTTTCTTACCGCCTTTTCGTCCTGCTTCAATTGCACGTTCAGGATTATTTCGAAAATTCCCGCCGCTCAATTGGCCGCCTTTTTTACCCGCTTCGCGAGCTCTTTCTGGGTCCATGGCAAAATTGCCAGAACCGCCACGTGGTGTTGTCATAATCAATACCTCAGATAAAGGGGATAACGCATATTTCACTTACCACTTAAGGTTAGTCGTTAAAGCCTAACGCACAACAACGGGTAATTAGGAGTTATCTCATCTTCCTTGATAATGCTGAGGAATTTTTCTGTCTGCAAAGGAGTGATAGAGGCGGGTAATAATTATTTTTGCGTGCTCCTCTGGTCAATATAAATATATTGCCGCTTCGCCTTTAAAATTTTTCTCTTTCAATGTGATGAAATTAATCAGCATTCCTGATATTTCGTTTTTTACTTAAGATTTGGTAAGCATTCGCATCATTAGTCATTATCTTAAAATGGGTGTAAAAAATATAAATCCTTATGTGAAAGTGATTATTTTTAAGCGAAGCGCACTATTAACGTTTTTAACGTTAAATAGTGCGCGAATATTATTTGACCAGCACTTGCGCACCGGCATTTTTCTCCAGTCTCAACACGTCAAACAGCGACAACAGCACCAACAACGCCACACCGGCGAAAGCGATATGAATATCGCTCTGCGCGATTTCGCTATGTTCCTGCCACAGCATCGATGCGCGCAGGAACAACGCCGCCAACGCGATGCCCGCGCTCATGCTGAACTGGAAGAAGATGCTAAATACCACCGAGGCATCGCTCATCTTACTTTGCGGCACATCAGCGAAGCCCAGGCTGTTGTAGCAGCTGAACTGCAGCGAGCGCGACAGCCCGCCGATAAACAGAATCACGGCGATGGCGAAGTAACCCAGCGATGGCTTAAGCAGCAAGCAGCCGAGCATCGCCACCAAACTGATCACGCCATTGATCATCAACACGCGACGAAAACCCCAGCGTTTCATCAGCCAGGTGGTGGCCGGTTTCATCGCCAGATTGCCGGCAAATACCCACAACACCATGGCTCCGGCCTGCGCCGCGCTCCAGCCAAAGCCAAGCTGAAACAGCAACGGCAGCAAATAGGGCACTGCATTGATTGAGGCGCGGAAGAACGAGCCGCCAATTACCGCATTGCGGAAGGTGGCAATTTTCATCGCGCTAAACGGCAGCAGCGGCTGCGGATGGCGGAAGCTGTGACGATACGCCAGCCAGCTGCACAGCACGCCAAGCAGCAACAACGGAATACCAAAATTGAGATGCATCTGCCCGAGCGCTTCCAGCGCAATAATCAAAGAGGTGCAGGCGGTGGCGGTCAGCACAAAGCCGCGCACGTCAAACGGCCTCCGCTGTTCAGCTTTGAACTGTGGCACCAGATAAGCGGTGGCGATGATGGCAAGGATGCCGAGCGGAATATTGAGCCAGAAAATCCACGGCCAATGCCCGTACGTGACAATCAAACCGCCCAGCGGCGGGCCGAGCACCGGCGCAATCAAACCCGGCCAGGTAATAAAGGCGATGGTTTTCACCATCTCCTTTTTCTCAGTGACGCGCAGCACCACCATGCGACCGACCGGCACCATCATCGCGCCGCCTATGCCTTGCAGAATACGGCTCAGCGTGAACATCGCGAGCGTGTCGCTCAATCCACATAGGATCGAGGCGAGAGTGAAAATCAGGATGGCGCTGGCAAAAACGGTACGCGCGCCAAAGCGCTCCGCCAGCCAGCCGCTCATCGGAATGAACACCGCCACTGCCAGTAAATAGGCGCTGACGCCAATGTTCAGCGCCACCGGGCTGGAGGCGAAATCCCGCGCCATTTGCGGAATCGCGGTGGTGATCACCGTGGCATCGAGGTTTTCCATAAAGAAGGTCACTGCAACCAATAACGCTAACAGCAGGGTATGATGGGAATTCGGTTTGGCTTCTCTGCCTGAGTCGATCATGCGAGGACCTGCGAAAACAGAAGGATGCAAAGACTTTTAATGAAAAGCGCGGCAGGTGCAAACCGAATTGTTTAGCAAAATGTTGATGCCGTCGTGGGGTCGCCATTCATGGCGACCACAACAATGCTCACCCGATTAAATCAGACGGCTTCAGCCACGTTAGCTTTGGCCTCAATAAACGCCACCACCGCTTTCGTCACCTCTGCGGTATTCGCCGTGCCGCCAACATCCGGTGTCAGAATGCCCTGCGCGCAGACATATTCGATCCCTTGCATAATCAGCGCCGCTGCGTCGCGCTCGCCGAGATGCTCCAGCATCTGTACCGCCGTCCAGAACGTGGCGATCGGATTGGCGATGCCTTTGCCGGTGATATCAAAAGCCGAGCCGTGAATCGGTTCAAACATCGACGGGAAGCGACGTTCAGGATCGATATTAGCGGTAGGCGCAACGCCTAAACTGCCCGCCAGCGCACCGGCCAGATCCGACAGAATATCGGCGTGCAGATTGGTGGCAACAATGGTGTCGAGGCTCTGCGGATGCAGCGTCATGCGATGCGTCATCGCATCGACCAGCATTTTGTCCCACTGCACGTCCGGAAACTCCTGCGCCACTTCGGCGGCAATCTCATCCCACATCACCATGCCGTGACGCTGGGCGTTGGATTTGGTCACCACCGTCAGCAGCTTGCGCGGACGCGACTGCGCCAGTTTGAAGGCATAACGCATAATGCGCGTCACGCCAACGCGGGTGAAGATCGCCACTTCGGTGCCAACTTCTTCCGGCAAACCACGATGCGCGCGGCCGCCGTTACCGGAATATTCGCCTTCTGAGTTTTCCCGCACAATCACCCAGTCGAGATCGCCGGGGCCACGATTGCGCAGCGGTGAGGTGACGCCCGGCAGAATTTTGGTGGGACGCACGTTGGCGTACTGGTCAAAGCCCTGACAAATTGGCAAACGCAAACCCCACAGCGTGATGTGATCCGGCACGTCGGGCGCACCGACCGCGCCAAAATAAATCGCATCAAACTTCTTCAGAGTTTGCAGGCCATCTTCCGGCATCATCACGCCGTGTTGCTTGTAGTAATCCGAGCCCCAGTCAAAAGTCTGCACGTTGAACTTGAGCTGAGGATCGTGACGCGTCAACGCGTGCAGCACTTCCACGCCAGCAGAGATCACTTCCGGGCCAATACCATCCGCAGGGATTGCGGCAATCGAATAGTTACGCATGTTGTTTCTCCAGATCAATGAGTATGAGGATGAGGGATTTTCGCCGTTTGCGCTCGGTTACCGCTGGCGGCGAGCAGCAGAACCACAATGGCCGACAGCGCCAGCAGTCCCGCCACGAAATAGAGGCCCCACGTATAGCTGCCGGTTTGCTGGCGGATTACGCCAATCATCATCGGGCCGACAAAGCCGCCAAGGTTGCCGATGGAATTGATGGTGGCGATGCCCGCCGCCGCCGCCGGGCCGCTCAGGAATAAGGTCGGCATGCTCCACAGCGGCGGTTTTGAGGCGCTGATGCCGACGGTGACCAGCGTCAGGGCGATGATCACGGTGAACAGCGTGCTGACGTTACCGGCATAAATCAGGCCAGCCGCCGCCAGCAAACAGGCACCAATCACATGCCAGCTGCGCTCTTTGGTGCGGTCGGAGTGGCGCGCCCACAGGATCATGCCGATCACGCCGATCACCGCCGGGAAGGCATTAAGGAAGCCGATCTCCATCGAGGATGCGCCGAAGCTGCGGATGATCTGCGGCGACCAGATGCCGAGCGTGTACAAACCCGCTGACGTACCGAAGTAAACCAGCGCCAGCGCTAACACCCGTTTATCCATCAGTCCGCGCCATGCGCTGCTGTGGCTATTTTTGACGGCGCGCGCCTGCTCTTCGGCCTGCATGGTGGTTTCCAGCCACGTACGCTCCTCATCGGTTAGCCATTTGGCTTTTGCCGGGCGGTCGGTGAGGTAAAACAGCACCACGATGCCGAACAGCAGCGCCGGAATCGCCTCCAGCACAAACATCCATTGCCAACCGGCGTAGCCCAGTAGGCCGTGCATCTCCAGTAACGCAGCAGAAATTGGCGATCCCAGCGCGGTGGAAAGCGGCGCGGCAGCCATAAAGATGGCGGTGACCTGCGCCCGTTTCGCCGCCGGGAACCAGTAGCTGAGATAGAGGATGATGCCGGGGAAGAATCCGGCTTCCGCCACGCCCAGCAGAAAGCGCAGCACGTAAAAGCTGGTGGTGCCCTGCACAAAAGCCATGCAGCCGGAAACCAATCCCCAGGTGATCATGACGCGCGCAATCCAGATGCGGGCGCCGACTTTATGCAGAATTAAATTCGACGGTACTTCAAACAGAAAATAACCGAGGAAAAAGATTCCGGCACCAAAGCCAAATACCGTGGGCGAGAAACCTAAATCCTGATTCATGGTTAATGCAGCAAAACCAATATTGACGCGATCGAGAAAAGCGATGAAGTAGAGCAGCATGATGAAGGGCACAATGCGTAACGTCACTTTACGCATCACCCTTTTTTCGAGGTGAGAGTTCATATTAAAGTGCTCCAGATTGTGTAGGGTGGTGTTATTTTTTTGTAATCGAGTTCAGTATGCAGTTTTGTTTTGGCTTATCATCAGATGTGGATTATATAAACTATTTGCATAATCAACGGGTGAGGGGAATGTGGATATAAATCAATTGCGTTGCTTTGTTGCGGTGGGTAAAGAACTGCATTTTGGCCGCGCAGCACATAAGATGGAAATGATGCCTGCGTCACTTTCTCGCTTCATTCGTTTACTGGAAGAGGACCTTGGCGTGCGTCTGTTAAATCGATCGACGCGTAATGTTTCATTAACCGCCGAAGGCGCACTCTTTTTTGACGATGCCAGCAAATTAATCGATCAATTTGATGCGCTGGCTAAACGTTTTAAAGTGGGATTAAAAGATGAACGTCGCACATTACGTATTGGTGCAATTGATAGTGCCGCGCGTGGATTAGTTCCGGCGTTACTTAATTTATTTGTTCCGCTGCATCCTCACAGCGATATTCATATTATTGAAGACAAAACGATTAATTTAATTCCGAAATTAAAGTCGGGCTGGCTGGATATGATTTTTATTCGCGAGCCGCAAAGTATTGATGCGACATTAGCAGTGCGCTTTATTACCCGCGAAAGCTGCGTGCTGGCGGTGCCAATCCAGCATGCGCTGGCGCAGCGCGCACGAGTGGCAGTGGCCGATTTTCAGCATGAAGCGATGATCATTCCCGACCGTCGCACACGCCCGCACAGTCACGATCTCACCATGAGCCTGTTCAAACTGGCAGGATTCACGCCGCATATCGCCCAGTTCGCCGAAGAGAAGCAAACCATTCTGAGCCTGGTTTCTGCCGGACTGGGATTAGCGGTGGTGCCCGCTTCGTATCGCACCATGAACAGCGACAGCGTCAGTTATATCGCGCTGGAATTGCCTGAAGAGATTAAAGGTTTGCCGCTGAGTATTGCCTGGCAGAAGGGCAACGAAGATAGTTTTCTATTGGATATGCTGGGTTTGCTGCATGAGCATCAGCGTGAGCTGACGGCGAAATTATAGCCTCATCCAGCCGGTGGCTAATTCCCACTACTCTCTCTATGATGGAATATTTCCCGCGCCAATGTCGGGAACGATCAATGAGTTAGGGAAAAATCGCGCGATGACTATTTTAAACGACCTGGATTTGCGGCAGCTGGAAGCCTTCTCGGCGGTGATCTCTGCCGGTAGCGTCACCGCGGCGGCGAAGGCGCTCAATCGCTCGCAGCCGGCGGTGTCGCGTTTGATCCAGGAGCTGGAACAATCGCTGGGTTATCCGCTGTTTATCCGTAACGGGCCGCGTATTCATCCCTCGGAAGAGGCGCTGCAGCTGCATCAATACGTGCAGAAAGCGCTGCTCTCATTGCAGCAGATTCGCCTGCGCGCGCAGGAGATCGCCCATCAGCAACATCGTCCGCTGAGTATTGCCGCCACGCCTGCACTGGCGGCGGGTTTGCTGCCGCAGGCGCTGGCCGCGCTCAATTTGCAGAACAAAGTACAAATTATCAGCGAATCGGCGGTGCAGACGGCGCATGCGGTGATCACCGCCGAAGCCGATCTCGGTTTATGCAGTTTGCCGCTGGAGCATCACGCGGTGGAGCTGCACTGGATTGGGCAGTCGCAGTGCGTGGTGGCGTTGCCGGAGAACGATGAACTGGCTGCGCAATCTCAACTGTCGTTGAGCAGCCTGGCGGGACGGCGGTTGATTGCGCCGTGGAGCCCGCAGCGGCTGCGCGGACGCTACGAAAAAGCGTTGAAAAAGGTCAAAACGCCGCTGCACGAAACCATCGAAACCAACTCCTCCGCCAATATTCTTGGCTGCGTGCGCGCCGGGCTTGGCGTGGCGATCCTCGAACCTGTCACAGCGTGGGGCATGCCGCTGGCCGGTGTGGCGATTCGTCCACTGGAGGAGGATATTCCTTACTATTTTGGCGTGATTACGCCGCAGGGACGGCAAATTTCAACGGCTGCGCAGGCCTTGATTGAGGCCCTGGCGGATGCTGCCGCCACTCTGTTGCCGGGTTTTGAGCGTCTGCCCGCCAGTGAACATCCGCGCATTATGCGATTGATTAATCAGGATTAATGGACGGTGCGGTGGTTAACAAGGTCGCCATGAATGGCGACCCTACGTACGAACGTCAAATCCGCTTATAACATTTCCGGCATAAGATATAAGAAATCCATTGGTCAAAAGCTGAGCGAGAATATTGACTCTGTTTTAGGGCAAGAGGATTATGCGAAGCCTTAGCTCTTACTATGCGTTTTGATGATTATTACCCATTAACTATGTGTTATCAGGATAATGGAAATGCATAGTCACTAACGCGCTTTAGTGGTTTCGTCCGCATTCTGGCTGCCGCTTATTTCTGGGAAAACGTGTATGACTTATGCCGCCGATGGCCTTGCCGCGCTGGAAGCTCAGCTTCAGCAGGATCTGGAATATCTTGAACTGCCCGCGAAATCCTGGGTGCCCGAGCGCACCCAGGATGGCGCGCCGGTGCGTGACGTGGTGGTGATCGGCGCGGGCATGTGCGGTCTGGCGGCGGTGGCGAAATTGCAGTTCACCGGCATCAGCAATGTGGTGGCGTATGACGCCGCACCCGCCGGGCTGGAAGGTCCGTGGGTGACCTTTGCGCGCATGGAAACGCTGCGTTCACCGAAATCACTGCACGGCCCGGCGCTCGGCATGGCGCAACTGACGTTCCGCTCGTGGTTCACCGCGCAGTGGGGCAAAGAAGCCTGGCAAGAGCTGGATAAAATTCCCAAAGCGCAGTGGATGGATTACCTGATTTGGTATCGCAAGGTGCTGAATCTGCCGGTGCGCAACAATGTGCGCATCAACAACATTGCCTTTGCCGATGATCTGATTGCCCTCGATCTCAGCGGTGCCGAAACCGGCCGCATTTATACCCGCCGTCTGGTGCTGGCCACCGGACGTTCTGGCCTTGGCGGTTTCGCCGTGCCGGATTTCCTGCAAGGCATTAGCCGCCAGTTCTGGGCGCACTCCGCCGACGACATTGATTTCTCAGCTCTAAAAGGCAAACGCATTGCGGTGATTGGCGCGGGCGCATCCTCGATGGATAACGCCGCCACCGCGCTGGAAAACGGCGCGGGCGCGGTGGATCTGCTGATTCGTCGTAAGCAGATGCCGCGCATCAACAAAATGACCGGCATCGGCAGCCAGGGCGTGGTGCACGGCATGCATCAGTTGCCGGACGCGTGGAAGTGGAAGTTTGTCGATTACACCGCCACCACGCAAACGCCGCCGCCGCGCTCCTCAACGCTGCGCGTGTCGCGTCATGCCAATGCCCGATTTTTGCTTGATTGCGGCATCAAAGCGGTGAAAGAAGAAGCCGATGGCCTGCTAATCGAAACCACGCAAGGCCCGTTCTGCTATGACTTCCTGATTGCTGCGACCGGCTTTAGCAACGATTTCCACGGTCGCCCGGAGTTTGCCGCCATCGCGCCGCATATCCGCAGCTGGCGCGACGGACGCTATCAGCCAGAAATGGGCGCGCCGCGTCCCGGTTTGCTGGAAGCGCCGGATCTCGGCCCCGCTTTTGAATTCCGCGAACTGATGCCAGGCGCCTGTCCGCTGTTGGCGCATATTCACTGCTTCAACGATGCCGCGATGCTGACGCACGGCAAAGTCTCCGGCGATATTCCGGCGGTGAGCGCCGGTGCCGATCGTCTGGTGCGCGGCATCACCGCTTCGTTGTTTGCCGAAGACGTCGAGCAGCATTACGCCAACTTACAGGCTTTTGATACCCCTGAATTGCAGGGCGATGAATGGGTGGATTCCACGCCCTTACTCAACCAGGAGAACGCGCAGTGAGTGACGCAATTGATCGCGCAGTCGGCTTAAACGCTGAAGATGCGCTGTACGGCACGCGCCGCCTGCGCCCGGAATTTGTTGATGGCGCGGAACAGTGTCGCATCTCGGTGCTGGCACCAAACGACGATCAGGGCTTAGCGCCGGATGTGCGTTTGGCGCTGGCGCAGCGTATGGCGCAGCTGAACCACGATGCCGAGCTGCAACAGGATTATCAGGCGCAGCTGGCGGCGTTGCAGCCGTCCGAGGCGCTGCTGGCGCTGGCGGCAGGCGCAAGCGATCTGCCAGAACCGCTGGCGGCGATTGCGCGCCACGCCGATCTCGTTACCCAGCAGCCAATGAACGCCACCGAGCAGCACATTCGCTTGCTGGAACAGGCTGGCTTGAGCAATCCGCAGATTGTGGCGCTCTCCGAGCTGATCGCTTTTGTTAACTTCCAGACGCGCGTCGCGGCCGGATTACGTTTGTTGAGGTCTGCATGATTCCGTCAGTTAATCTCAAGCCATTGCATTGGCATCCGTATATCGCGCCGGTTGAGGTGGCAGATGCCACGCCCGCGCAGCTCGATGCGATGAAAGTGACGCCATCCAACAAGAAGATCTCCGAATATGTGCGCACGTTAGCGCACGATCCCGACAGCTACGTGGCGCGTACGGTGCTGTTCAACGCCATTATGTATGTCGATGGCGGGCTGGATCGTGCGGATCGTGAACTCGGTGCGCTGGGTGCGTCGATCGTCAACGGCTGCAAATATTGCGCGGTGGTACATGCGCGTCGCCATGCGCAGCTGGCAGAGAGTGATGCGGTGGTGAGCGCCATCTACTTTGATCGCGCGGATGTGCTCGGCGAGCGTGATGCGGCGATCTACCGTTTTGCCCGTCGCCTGTCGGTGACGCCGTCCGAAGCCAGCGCCGAGGATATGGCGGCACTGCGCGCGGTCGGCATGAACGATCAGGAGATTATCGATCTGATCCACGCCATCGCCATTTTTGGCTGGGCCAACCGTCTGATGCATGTGCTTGGCCATGCTGACCTGAACAAATAAGGGCTGCTGCATGTTAGAACTCAACGGTATTAAGCTCTCTTACGGCAGCACGCCGATCCTGAAAGGTGTCGATCTGTCGGTGAAACGCGGCGATGTGGTGTCGATCATCGGGCCAAGCGGCACCGGTAAAACTACGCTGCTGCGCTGCATTAACTATCTGGCCAAACCGGCGTCGGGCACCATTCAGCTCGATCAGATCCGCATGGATTATCAGTCACCGGATAAAGCGGCGATCCAGGCGATCCGCCTGCGTACCGCGATGGTGTTCCAGCAGTTCAACGTGTTCAAAAACATGACGGTGCTGGAAAACGTGATGGATCCGCTGATCGTCATTCAACGCAAAAGCAAGCAGCAAGCGCGCGATATCGCCGTGCAGGAGCTGGATCGCGTCGGATTGGGCGCCAAGCTCGATCACTATCCATCGCAGCTTTCCGGTGGGCAGCTACAGCGTACCGGCATCGCCCGCGCACTGGCGGTGCGTCCTGATGTGATGCTGTTTGATGAACCAACTTCATCGCTCGATCCGGAGCTGGTGGGCGAGGTGCTGAAAGTGATTAAAGATGTGGCGTCCTCCGGCATTACCTCGCTGCTGGTGACACATGAAATGCAGTTCGCCAAAAGTATTTCGAACCGCATCGTCTTTATGGATCAGGGCGTGGTGGCCGCGCAGGGCAGCCCGACTGAGATGTTCGATAATCCAACCCTGCCGCGACTTGCTCAGTTCCTCAATTCAGAGCGCGTATTCTAATAATTAAAGGAATCAACGACATGCCTGCAATCAAAACCACATTACGTCGCCTGGCCGCGCCTGGCATCATCGCGCTGGCACTGATCAGCGGTAACAGCTTCGCGGATGCGGTGCGCACCATCAAAATTGCCACCGCAGCGGAATCTAAACCGCTGTCGTGGGGCGCGATTGGTCACGAGCCGCAGGGCTACGAGCCGGACGTGCTGAAAGCCATCAACGCCAAACTGCCGCAGTACAAATTCGTGATGGAAGGTGCGGCGGATATCGCCCAGGAAACCGGCCTCGCGACTGGCAAATATGACATGGCAACCGGCGGTTACTACAAAGCGCCAACGCGTAGCAAACAGTTCCTGATCCCGGATGCGCCGATCGGTGCCAGCCTGATGAAGATCTACAGCCGCAGCGATAGCACCATCAACAGCATGAAAGATCTGGTTGGCAAGAACATCGTTCCAGTCACCGCCGGCGGCGGCGTGTACAAATTCGTGACGCAGTGGCAGCAGGAAAACCCGAACGACAAGGTTGAGATCAAAGCCTCGAGCGCTGGCGTGCCTTATCCGGACCGTCTGAAAGAGGTGCAGCGTGGCAAATATGATGCGCTGATCCTGCCTTCGAACCTTGGCGAGCAAACGGTGATCGACAACCAGAAACTGGCAATCAAAGCCAGCGAGCCGGTGGCCATCAACAATACCTACGTGCTGATTCACCGTTCGGCCGAGAACCAGGCGCTGAATGATGACATCAACAAAACGCTGCAACAGCTGAAAGCCGACGGCACGCTGGATAAGCTGGCGCAGAAGTGGTTTGGCGAAGACGTTTCTAAGTATATGAAGTAAGCGATTCACTGTGCTCGATGATGCGTTGGAAAGGGCGGGCCAAAGGCCGCCCCTACAACGCATTCACCGGCTCTTTTTTAGCAGGAGTGTTTCACCGTGAATCTGACTTCGATGATTCCCGAGCTGCTCTCGGCGCTGCCGTTGACGCTTGGCATAATGTTTGTCGCGATGATCGTCGGGTTCTTCCTGGCGCTGATCGCCACCGTATTCCGCGTGCGCCGCATCCCGGTCATCAGCCAGTGTGTCGATTTGTATGTCTCGTACGCGCGCAGCGTGCCGGTGGTGCTGCAGCTGTTTGTCGCTTTTTATGGCTTGCCGCTGGTGGCCGAGCAGTTTGGCTTCAGCGATTTTGTCACCGCCAATATCGCGGCGATGATTGGCCTGAGCCTCTATCACGGCGGTTATCTGTCGGAAGTGATGCGCCCGGCATTTCTCGCCGTGGAGAGCGGCCAGCATGACGCCGCCGACAGCATGGGCTACAGCTTTCGCCAGAAAATGCTGCGCATTGTTGGTCCGCAAGCGGTGCACTATGCGCTGCCGGGTTACGGCAATGCGATTATCTATCTGATTCATAACGTGGCGCTGGTGATGTACATCGGTGCGGCGGATGTGATGGCGACTGCGCATCTGATCATGGAACGCGACTACAACCAATATCAGTTCGGCACTTATCTGGTGCTGGCGGTGCTCTATTCGCTGCTGTGCGGCGTAGCCTGGTTGATTATCCGTTTCTTCGAACAACGTCACGCGAAGTACAGCTCGAAAACCGCTGCACGCGTCAAATTCACCAGCGTCTGATGAGGGAGAGAAACCATGTTTGATCTTGAGGTTTTGCTGCCGGACTTCTGGAGCATTCTCGATGCGGTGCCGGTGACGTTGCTGATGGCAGTAACGGTGTTTATCTGCTCGACGCTGCTCGGCGGGCTGTTTGCCTTCATTGAACATCGCCGCATTCCAGTGCTGCGCCAGTTGGTGATCGCTTACAAGATTGCCTTCAAAGGCGTGCCGATGGTGGTGGTAATTTTCCTCGCCTATTACGGTTTGCCACCGGCGCTGGACTTCGTTGCCACACTGTTTGGCGTGAAAGTGAATGCGCACTCGCTGCCGAACTGGGTGATCATCATCGTCGCCCTGAGCGCCTGCGTCGCGGCGTTTCAGGCGGAAGTGTGGAAGGGCGCGCTTAACTCGTTTGATAGCGGACAATCGGATGCGGCGCTGTCGCTCGGCTACAGCGGCGGCCAGCTGTTCCGCCGCGTGATGTTCCCGCAGATTATCGTGGCGGCGATTCCCGATCTGGCCAACGCCTTTATGGTGATCATGAAAGCGCTGTCGCTGGCGTTTGCCATCGAAGTGGTGGATATCTTTGCTCAGGCGCAGCTGACGGCGGCGCTGAATTTCTACTATCTCGAAGCCTTCCTGGTGGCGGTGGTGTTTTATATGGTGATTGCGTATGTGGTCACCAAGATCGCCGATAAGATCGAGGCGAGATTGCGGGTGCGGACGTAAACCCAGGTCGCCATAAATGGCGACCCTACGGGATGAGTGCGGGGTAAGGTTTTTGTAGGGTGCGCATTCATGCGCACCTTTTTTTATGCTCGCTACAAACTTTCATTCTGCAAGTAACTTGCAAAATGAAAGTCACTCTGCAACAGTATCCGACATCACACCGATGTCGGATAACCAACCTTGAAAAACCAACCGCTCTACAACATGCCTTGTCCCATTGCACGCAGCCTTGGGCGCATTGGCGATGGCTGGAGCATACTGATCATGCGCGATGCGCTGGCCGGTTTTACCCGCTTCGATGAGTTCCAGAAAAGCAGCGGCGTGGCGCCCAACATCTTGTCGCGGCGGCTGAAAGAGCTGGTGGACGATGGCTTGCTGGAGAAGGTGTGTTACAGCACCAGCCCGGCACGCTTCGAATATCACCTGACGGCTGTTGGCCGCGATTTTCGCGGTGTGATTCTGGCGCTGACCGAATGGGGCAGCACCCATTTCTCGCCGGAAGGTCGTCAGATGCAGCTGGTGGAAACCGCCACGCAGCGCCCGGTGAAGATGCAGATGGTCGATAGCGAAAACGGTCAGCCGCTGACGCTGGATAAATATCAGATGGTGCCCGGCCCGGCAGCAGAGCCGATGATGCACTATCGCCATGATTATCTGCAGAAAAAACGCGCTGGAGATAACACCCAGAAATTCGCGCCGCCAGCGCTGCAATCATCATGCTGAGGTGCAACTCAGCACCTGCAGATTAAGGAGTTAAAGATGAAACGAATTGTCATTACCGGCATGGGGCTGGTATCGCCGCTGGGTTGCGGCACGGAAGCGGTTTGGCAGTCGCTGCTGGCGGGAAAATCGGGCATTAGCGCCTTGCCGCCGGAGATGGTGCAGGATATCGCGTGCAAAGTGGCGGGACAGGTGCCGACGCTGGAGCAGGATCCACAACATGGTTTCAATCCCGACGGCATTATTGCCGCCAAAGATCGCAAGAAGATGGATCGCTTTATCGAGTTCGCGCTGGTGGCGGCGCATGAAGCGCTGACGCAGGCCAACTGGTTCCCACAGGACAGCGCGCAGCAGCAGCGCACCGCCACGGTGATCGCCACCGGCATCGGCGGTTTTAACGAGATCGCTAACGCGGTAGAAACCACCGCCGAGCGTGGGCCGCGCCGTCTGTCGCCGTTTACCATTCCTTCGTTCCTCGCCAATCTGGCGGCCGGACACGTTTCGATTGCGCACGGTTTTCGTGGGCCGATTGGCGCGCCGGTAACGGCTTGTGCGGCGGGTGCGCAGGCGATTGGCGATGCGGCACGAATGATTCGCAGTGGCGAAGCGGATATCGCGCTGTGCGGTGGCACCGAAGCAGCGATCCATCGCGTGAGCCTGGCCGGATTTGCTGCAGCGAAAGCGATGTCAGGCGGTTTTAACGATCGTCCTGAGCAGGCTTCACGTCCGTTTGATCGTGACCGCGACGGTTTTGTTATGGGCGAGGGCGCGGGATTGCTGGTGATTGAATCGCTGGAACATGCAGAGGCGCGCGGCGCAATACCGCTGGCGGAGCTGGTAGGTTACGGCACCAGCGCCGATGCTTACCATCTCACTGCCGGTCCGGAAAATGGCGAAGGCGCGCGTCGGGCGATGGAAACCGCGCTGGCGCAGGCGGGCATTACCGCGAGCGAGGTGCAGCATATTAATGCGCATGCCACGTCGACGCCGGTCGGCGACAAGGGCGAACTGGCCGCAATTAGCGCGCTGTTCGCTGGCAGCAAGGTGGCGATCACTTCCACCAAATCGGCCACCGGACATTTGCTCGGTGCGGCGGGCGGCGTAGAAGCGATCTTCTCGATTCTGGCGCTGCGCGATCAGGTTGCTCCGCCGACGCTGAATCTGCAGCATCCGGATGAAGCGGCAGCCGGGCTGAATCTGGTGGCGCTAAAACCGCAGCCAACGGCGATGACCTATGCGCTCTCCAACGGTTTTGGCTTTGGCGGTGTGAATGCCAGTTTGTTGTTTAAAGCCTGGCAATAGGTTTTCTGATGCACGTCAGTTAAGCGTAAAACGGTCGTTTGGACAGGTTTTCGTAGGGTGCGCATTCATGCGCACCTTCCTATAATACGGCAACGATAGCGCGCAGGAATGGCCCCCTTTGAGCACTGAAATTGCAACCCAGCAGCTGGCGGAAGAGCTCCGTCAGCTGATTAGTCACTTCGTACGCAACGTCCGCGTCAGCACCGCGACCGTGCGCACCTCGCAATATGAAACCCTGGATCTGCTCGATAGCCATGACGCGCTCTCTATCGCCGATCTCGCGCGTCTGCGCGGCGTGAAGCATCAAAGCATGCGTTTAGTGATCAACGAGTTGGAGGCGCAAGGTTTGGTGCTGCGGCAAAAAAGCGCGCATGACGCGCGGGCGCAGGTGATCGTGTTGAGCGATCAGGCACGCGCTGCGCTGGCCGACGCACGTGAACAGCGCGCAGCGTGGATTGCGGCGCGCATCGATGCAACGCTCGGGCAGCAGGATCGCGACGATCTGCAAAAAGGGCTGGCTGCGTTACGCAAACTGCTGTAGCTGCGCCATCACCGCCGCCAGCGTGTTCATGCCCCAATGCTCCGCGTATTTTCCCTGTTCAATTCGCACCATATCAATCACCGCAATGGTTACAGGTAAACCGGTGGGTGCGATGCCCATCAGCGATCCGTTGTGAACGCCGGTTATCGTTTTGCGCGTGGTGACCCAATCGCGCTCGGCGATTTGAGCTTCTATATGCACCTGTAGATCGGAGAAAGCGGGGCGCAGGATCTTATCGAAAGTGTGCCAGAGACTTTCGCGATCGCTGGGTGCGCCCGCTGGCGCTGAGCGGTTAATGAAGTTTTCGGCAACGAGTTGATCGAAAGCCTGGCGGTCGCCTTCGGCAATCACCTGCTGATTGAAGCGACGTACAACGGCTTTGTTTAGTTCTGACATGGGGAAGTCTCCGTTAAATATATACAGTTTAACTGTATATATTTAACGGCAAGTTGGAAGGGGGAGTTTGATAGCTTGTGCGGTGTGTTTGGTTGGGAAGGTCGCCATGAATGGCGACCCTACGATGGCGCAAATGTGCGCACCGCGTAAAACTCAGCGCTTGCCCAGCGCTTCCCACAATCCCAGCAGATAGGTGGTGCCCAGCGCGCGGTCGTACAAGCCGTAGCCCGGACGGCCGGTTTCGCCCCAGATAAAGCGGCCGTGATCCGAACGGATGTAGCCATCGAAGCCGTTGTCATGCATCGACTGCAGCACTTTATACATATCCAGCGAACCGTATTCCGTTGGGTGCGCGCACTCGTAGAAATCTTTATCCTGAATAATCTTGATGTTACGCACATGGGCAAACGGAATGCGTTTGCGGCGCGAGAATTCAGCCAGAATAGCGTACACATCATTACTCGGATCTTCGGCAATCGATCCGGTACACAGCGTGATGCCGTTGGCCTCAGAATCGACCACGTTACAGATCCAGTCGAGATCGTCGCGGTTCTTCACCACGCGCGGCAGGCCGAAGATCGAATACGGTGGATCGTCCGGGTGGATCGCCATCTTCACGCCCACTTCTTCACATACCGGGATCACCGCTTTCAGGAAGTAAGAGAGGTTTTCGCGCAGTTTCGCGTCATCCACATCTTTGTATTGAGCAAACAGATCCTGCACTTTTGCCAGACGTTCCGGTTCCCAGCCCGGCAGGGCGAAACCGTTGGAGTTGCCCAGCACTTCCTGTACTACTTCGTCGAGGCTCTTATCGATGCCTTTCTTCTCGAACGCCATGGTGAGCGAGCCGTCTGGCAGCACGTAGTTCATGTCGGTCTTCATCCAGTCGAACACCGGCATGAAGTTGTAGCAAATCACCTTCACGCCAACCTCGGCCAGGTTGCGGATGCTCTGCTTATAATTTTCGATATATTGGTCGCGGCTCGGCAGACCGATTTTGATGTCGTCGTGAATGTTGACGCTTTCGATCACTTCCACGGTGAGCCCGGCGGCATGCACCTGCTCAACCAGCGCGTTAATCTTCTCTTTCGGCCAGGTTTCGCCCACCGGCACGTCATACAGCGCGCCCACTACGCCGCGCACGCCCGGCACCTGACGAATATATTCCAGCGAAACTTTATCTTCTTTCGGACCAAACCAACGCATTGTCAGTTGCATAATGTCATCCACCGTTATCGTGTCTGTGATAACTGATAAACTACCATTCTAGTAAACATCATGACAGCACGGTGCGTTCAATAAGCCTTGATCCGCGTCACAGAACACAATTTATCCGCATTAAGCGAGGCTCAAAGATGCACGGCCAGATCGCTGAAATGCTCTTTGTATTTGAAGAGTTCCAGATCGGATCGCAGCCCCAGTTTGCGCAGCGCGGTCTGCTTTTGCCCGCTGATGGTTTTGCGACTGCGCGCGTATTTACCGGCGATTTGCGTGACGCTTAAGCCGTCAAGATAGCAGCGGATCACTTCCAGCTCGCGCGGGCTTAGCTCACGTAGCAGCAATGCAATGTCATCGCCGAGCTCGCGCGGCAGCAGGTAATCATGCATTTCCCGGTCGCTTTCCTGAAACTTGTCCATCTCCAGCAACATGTCGCGGGTGAGAAAACGCTTGTTACGGCAAACCTGGTGCAAGGCGGCAATCAGCACTTCCTGATCTTCGCTTTTACCCACAAAGCCATGTACACCTGCTTTCAACAGCAACTGGACTATCGCGGGTTTTTCCACCGCTGAGGAAACCAAAATTTTCATCTCCGGATAACGCACGCGCAGCTGTTTTACCATCTGCAGGCCATCGAGTTCCTCCTCGCCAAGCATGTAGTCCAACACCAGGACATCTACTGAGTGACGCTGTAAAAAAGCCATCAACTGCTGACGCTGAGAGAAAGCACCCGCCAGATCCAGCAGCGCTTCCTGCGCCAGTCGGTACTGAATAGCTTTGCCGATCAGTGGATGATCATCTAATACGGCAACCTGCCAGATTGCATCTTGTTTCATGGTTTCACCTCATTATTGGGATTCTTTTTCAGTGCGTGATGGAAGAGCGCTTCCAGTTCTGCAACTGCGGTGGTAACTGCGGGTATCAGTTGTTGCAAAAACACACTCTCTCGTTGCTCTGCTGCCTGTTCGGCGGCGAGGCAACTCTGTTGCAGACTTTCAGCTCGCAGCAATTTGGCGCTGCCGAGTAATTGATGTGCGGCGTGGCGTGCACCCGCGAAATCCTCTGCCAGAGCGGCTTGCTGCAGTTGGGCAAGGTCGCGCGCATTTTGTTGCTGTGCGGTGGTGACCAGATCGCACCAGGCTTGCGGATCGTTGGCTGCCAGGTTTTCCAAAGTGAGCAGGGTTTCATTGCGTGTACTGCTGGCGATATTGCCAGTGACCACCCGCAGCAGTTGCGTGCGCTCCAGCGGTTTAAACAGGCAACCATCCATGCCAGCCTGCGTCGCGAGTTGTGCTACGCGCTCTTCGGCCATCGCCGTCAGGCCATAAATCGGTACCGCACGCCGGTTTAGTAGCTTCTCCTCAATACGTAACTGGCGGGTAAATTCAAAGCCATCCATGCCGGGCATATTGCAGTCGGTGATGACGCGATCAACTTCGTGTTCGCGCCACAATGCCAGCGCCTCTTCACCGCCTTCCGCCACCAGCACATGATGTCCGGCGTAACGCAGTTGCTGCGCCAGCAGCAGGCGATTAGTGGCGTTGTCATCGACAATTAGCATTCTGAGTGACACCTGCGGATGTTCCTCCACCGGCTCAACTTCTGCGTCGGTCAACGTCGCAGGCTGGGCGGTAAAGCGCAGCATGAATACGCTTCCTACATTCGGTTCACTCTCTACATGCAACTCGGTGCCCAGCATCACCGCCAGGCGACGGCAAATGTTGAGGCCAAGGCCGGTACCACTGACGCGATTAGTGCCCTGATCAACCTGAATAAAGGGTTCGAAAATGGCTTTTTGTTGCTCGGGTGTCAGGCCAACGCCGCTGTCACACACTTCCAGTACGTATTCGGGTTTGCTGACTTCGGCCTGATACAACGCCACTTCAACTTCGCCATGCGTAGTGAACTTGATGGCATTACTGACCAGATTCGCCAGGATTTGCTTTAGCGCAACGGGATCAAACAGCACTGCATCTTGATCGATATCCAGCATTACATTCAGTGCCAGCCCTTTGTTATGGGCCACCTGGCGAAAGAGCGCTTCGGTATCGTGCACCACATCGCTTAGCGACATCGGCAGAAGACGAATGCTGAAATGGCCGGATTCGATTTTCGCCAGGTCGAGTATGTCGCCCACCAGTGACAGCAGCGAACGTGAAGATTGCCACGCCAAATCGATATTTTTCTGTCGTTGCTGGGGATCGCTTTGGCCTAAATGCTCAATCTCTAGCAAGCCAATCAGCGCCGCGAGCGGGGTGCGAATTTCGTGACTCATATGTGAGAGAAACGTGCTTTTGGCCTCGCTAGAGCGCAACGCAGCCCGTTTGGCCTTATGGACATCATCCAGCAGGGTTTCGATGTAGTGCAGTTGGCTACTCATTTCTCGCTCATGCTGGCGTTGCTTCGCCAGCGAAGACTTCAGCAGATGGTTGCGGCACAGGAAAAACAGCAGGCAGACGCCAGCCACGGCAACGATGCGCAGCACGTAGCTGCGATAGCTCTGCCATGAAGTGCTGGTGGCCGGTGGCGTGTATTTGATCCAACGCTCCATCAGAGATTGCATCGTAGGTTGGGGAATATCCGACAATGCTTTATTCAGGATTGAGATGAGGTGTTCATCCGCCGCATTGGCGGCCATCGCCATGCGAAACATCGGCAACGGCGCGACAAACGCCACTCTGAAGCGGTCATTGAAGTGGTTATTCAGTAAATATTGCGCGGATTCATAAGGCACGATAAAGCCGTCAACCTGCTTATCCTGTAGCTGCCCGAGTGCATCGATTGAAACGGCATTTTCACTAAAATCGATGGCAGGCCAGCGCTGACGCAGATCAAAACGATAATAGGAGCGCTCATAAATACCGATGCGTTTACCTGCCATCTCATCAAAGCTGCGCCATTTGCTGTCGCTGCGTGTCATCACTACCCAGGGCGAATAGATATAGGTGCGCGTATAGCGGATGTGATCGCTTTGCTGGGAAGCGGCATCGCTCACAACGATCAGAGAATCGCGTTGGTTAACCAGCGCATCGCGCATGGAGCTCAAACCTTGCATCGGTTGGTAACGAAAGCGGATACCGGTGCGCTGTGAGATGAGTTTCAGCAACTCCACGCTCAGCCCGGCGATGCGCTGCTTGCCATCCAGAAAGGTGAAAGGCAGATGTGTCGGATCATAATTCACCGTGATGTCCCGGTGCTGCGCCAGCCAGCGCGTCTCGGCTTCGCTTAGATCCAGCGGATGGTTTTTCACCACAGACTGATAATCCAGTCCCCATGCTTCCGCGATCTGTACTGCGTTACGCAGCGGAATATTGGTCAGAATCTCATTAATCGCGGCGATCAATGGCGCATTGTTGGCGCGTGTGGCAAAGCGAGCATCCACGTCGTTCATGTAAGGCGTGCTATGACCTTCAATAATGTTCTGCAGACCGCGCTGTGACAAATAACGTTGTGTAGCAGAGTTGCTCCAGAACACGGTGTCTTCATTTAAGGCTGTATCGGTATACGCCCAGAGTGGAGGCGACGCGGGAGCTAAGCTCGCATTGGGGTAACGTTTATGCAGCAGATCTCGCAACTCATCATCGCCGTAGTACATCAGGCGATAGCGGCTGTCTTTTAATTCGCGATCAAATTTTGCCTGACGACGGCTGATCAACACACTTTGCGCCAGTGAATACGGAATGCTGAGCGCCAGTTTCGTCTCGTGATTGGCGGCCTGCGGATAATAGGGAATCAGATCGACTTGCTTGTTATTGAGCGCATCAACCAACTCCAGCCGAGTCTTATAGCGTTTGATTTCCACTGGCAGGTTAAGCGTTTTGGCGACGATGGCGAGGTAATCGGCGGATAGCCCCTCAAAAGCATTCTTTTCAAATTCCACCGAATAAGGCGGTAAAGTATGGCTCCAGACGCCCACGCGTAATACCGCATGGCGCGCCAGCCAGCGCTGGCTTTCAGGATTGAGGGTGACTTCCGGAGAAATCAATCCGTAACGTGGCGTGAAGTTGAGTGTGGAAGCACCCCAGGCAGAGAAGCACCAGCCCAACAGGAAAATCATGCTCAGAATGCGTTTGCCCACGAATCAACTCTCAACCATCTATGTCAGCGTTCTGCACCGCCAGCGTGGCCGCGCAACCTTCTGACGGTGTGTTAGCTGCGTCAGGTTTCATCACATAGCGGCACGCAACTCTGCAGGAATTAAATGTCAGTTAAGAAATATCTGAAAAATGGTGCGCGGATAACAATAGGTGAGTTGAGATGTTTAAGCAGATGAATAACGTAGAGTTTATTAAATGCTGGTACTTAAGTAAGTTTAGTCAGCTGTTTTCACTGGAAACTTTCGACGTAACTCCTGAAGTTTCTCCAATTTACCGCTGCTAATCGGCTTTTCATTTGTTTTATTTACAGAAACTTCCTGGCAGGCAAAATAGCGCTTATTTCCTCTCCATCAGCCGACCATGTCAGAAGAAGCGCTACGTCAGCAGATTCAGAACCTGAAAAAGCATAATGCGCGATTAAAGCGTATAGCGCATGACGCGCGTAATAAGCTGAGTGCAGCGCTGGATGGAACCGGTTTATGTTTGTGGCAGCTGGATATTCCCAGCGGCAAACTGGTGATTTTTAACCGCCGCTGGGGCGCGATGCTGGGTTTTCAGCCGAAAGAGACCAAAGCCCAGTTTGATGTGTGGCGCGATCGCCTGCATCCGGATGACGCCGACGAAGTGCTGAAAGCCTTTTACGATCATATAGAAGGGCGCGCGCCTTACTACGAAGCGCTGCACCGCATGCTGGGCAAGAACGACAACATCAAATGGGTGCTGGATCGCGGACGCGTCACCGAATGGGACGAAGCGGGTAATCCGATCAAAGTCACCGGCACGCACATCGATATGACCAAAGAGAAGCAGTACGAAGCGCAGCTCTCATCGCTGGCGCATCACGATCCGCTTACCGGACTGACCAACCGCCACGCGCTGCATACGCAGTTCAGCAAGATGAAAGCGCAGGGACCGCTGTGTGTGGCGTTTATCGATCTTGATAACTTCAAACACGTTAACGACACGCTGGGGCATCGCAGCGGTGATGAGGTGTTGATTCAGCTGGGTCAGCGCATCACCGACGTGTTGCCACCAAACGTGGTGATTGGCCGACTTGGCGGCGATGAGTTTGTGCTGCTGATGCCGTTCCTGATCGACTATCCGAAAGTACGCATTTTGCTGCAGGCGGTGCTGGATGCTGCGCTGACGCCGTTTGATATTGATAACGGCCATGCGCAGATTGGTGCATCGATTGGTATTGCCCAGGTACAGGAACGCGACAGCTTCGATGAGGCGCTGACGCGCGCCGATGAGGCGATGTATCAGATCAAGAAGAACGGTAAGCAGGGTTTTGGGTTGGCGGGTTGATGTAGGGTCGCCATTCATGGCGACCGTTTCACATATTGCGCATTTGGTCGCCATAAATGGCGACCCTACGACAACGGTTTGGCCTCTTACTTAAAACGCAAAACACGAGCATCCCAGCGCCCCCCAGAACGCATTATTATCCGACACCGGCACCGATGACTGGCGCGCCACATCGTGCGAGTGACTGTGCACGCCACACGGGCCGCTGCACTGGTGTACTTTTGGTATCATGGCGGCGCGACCATTCGCTTGCGGCGGTGCGCTGCGATAGTGGCCTGGCACCGTCACTACCGGCGACCATTCAGGCAGCACCGGCACGGGCGGCGGTGACAGCGGCGTAAATCCGCCTGCGGCATACACCACTTCGCCATCCACCAGCGTCAGCACCGACTCAATCCCTTTGATCTCCTCTTCCGGCACGCTGAAGAAATCTTTCGACAGTAGCACCAGATCCGCCAGCTGCCCGACCTTAATCTCGCCTTTAGCGCTTTGCTCGTTCGAGAACCAGGCGCTGCCTTTGGTCCACAGCATCAGCGCGGTTTCGCGGTCAATACGCGCATTGTCATCGTACAGCTGCATGCCGCCGACGGTGCGCCCGGAGACCAGCCAGTAGAGCGCGGTCCACGGGTTGTAGCTGGCAACGCGGGTAGCATCAGTGCCCAATCCCACCGGCACGCCGGCTTCCAGCATGCGCGCCACCGGCGGCGTCTGTTTGGCGGCCTCTTTGCCGTAGCGATCAACAAAATATTCGCCCTGAAACGCCATACGATGCTGCACCGCCAATCCGCCGCCCAGCGCTTTAACCCGCTCGATATTGGCTTCGGTGATGGTTTCTGCGTGGTCGAAGAACCAGTGCAAGCCGTTGAACGGAATGTCGCGGTTCACTTTTTCGAACACGTCGAGCATGCGGCTGATCGATTCGTTGTAAGTCGCATGCAGGCGGAACGGCCAGCGATGCTCTACCAGATGTCGCACCACGCGCTCCAGCTCATCTTCCATGCCCGGCGCGAGATCGGGGCGCGGTTCGAGGAAGTCTTCAAAGTCTGCCGCTGAGAACACCAGCATTTCGCCCGCGCCGTTGTGGCGCAGGAAATCGGTGCCCTGACCGGGTTTCAGCATATCGGTCCACTTCTCAAAGTCCTGCAGTTCGTGGCCGGGATTCTGGGTAAACAGGTTGTAGGCGATGCGCACCGTCAGCTGCTTTTTGGCATGCAGTTCGGAAATCACATCGTAATCATCTGGAAAGTTTTGGAAACCGCCGCCCGCGTCAATGGCGCTGGTCAGGCCGAGGCGATTGAGCTCGCGCATAAACTGACGCGTGGAGTTAACCTGCTGTTCCAGCGGTAATTTTGGACCTTTCGCCAGCGTGGCGTACAGCAGCATGGCGTTGGGACGGGCGATTAGCATGCCGGTAGGATTGCCATTGCTGTCACGCTGGATCTCGCCGCCCGGCGGGTTCGGCGTGTCTTTGGTGTAGCCGACCACGCGCAGCGCCGCACGGTTGAGCAGGGCGCGATCGTAGAGATGCAGGATAAATACCGGCGTGTCCGGCGCGGCGGCGTTGATCTCATCCAGCGTCGGCATGCGGCGTTCGGCAAACTGGAACTCACTCCAGCCGCCGACTACGCGCACCCATTGCGGCGACGGCGTACGCAGCGCCTGATCGCGCAGCATGCGCAGCGCATCCACCAGCGACGGTACACCTTCCCAGCGCAACTCAAGGTTGTAATTCAGCCCGCCGCGAATCAGATGCAGGTGCGAATCATTGAGGCCGGGAATGCCGGTATGGCCTTTGGCATCAATAATCTGTGTGTTATTGCCGGCGAAGCGCATCACCTCGGCTTCGCTGCCCACGGCAAGGAATTTGCCGTCTTTAATCGCCACGGCGCTTGCCAGCGGATTAGTGCGATCGACGGTGTGAAACTTGCCGTTAGTAAAAATCAGTGAGGCCGTTGTCATCATCATTCTCCAAAAGATTTCGCGTTGCGGGCTGAGTCAGTGTTAAAGCGCTTGCTTCGTTGGTTAAAAAAATACGAAATGAGAGCGTTTATTGATAACGGATTGTTTTGGGGTTGTTGTTCAACAATTTTTGGGGAGGATTGGCCATGCGTTTAAACCTTGAGGCGCTGTTGATTTTGGACGCACTGGATCGCCACGGCACCTTTGCTGCCGCAGCGGCGCGGCTGTTCAAAACCGCGTCTGCATTGAGCTACACCGTGCAGAAAATGGAGAGCGATCTCAAAATCACGCTGCTCGATCGTTCCGGCCATCGCGCCACCTTTACGCCCACCGGCCGCCTGATGCTGGAGAAAGGGCGCACGCTGCTGCGCGCGGTGAATGAGCTGGAACAGCAGGCGCGCTACGTGGAGAGCGGTTGGGAGAGCCAGCTGGTAATAAGCGTAGATGCATCGGTGCCGTTTAGCATTTTGACGCCGCTGATCGATGAGTTTTATCAGGAGCATCCGCACACCCAGCTGCAATTCCGCCAGGATGTCCTTTCCGGCTGCTGGGAAGCGCTCAACTACGGCGAAGCGGACATTGTCTTTGGCGCGGTGCAGGAACCCGCCACGCGCAAAGAGATTGTCTGCCAGCCGCTGGGTTGGCTCGAGTATGTGTTTGCCGTCGCGCCTAATCATCCGCTCGCTACCGCGCCGGAACCACTGCCGCGCGAGCAGATCCGCCAGTATCGCGCCGTTACGGTGCATGACTCTTCGCGCCACGGCACGGGCATTGATTTACGCGTGCTGGATGAGCAGAAAACCCTGAGCGTGCATGATTTCCCTACCAAACTGCAGGCACAGCTGGATGGCCTTGGCTGCGGCTATCTGCCGCTTTATCTGGCGCTTCCACATCTGGCAAGCGGGGCGTTGGTGGCGCGTCAGCTGGATAGCGAATGCCGCCGCGATATGGCGTATCTGGCGTGGAATGAAAGCGCCTGCGGTAATGCGGCAACCTGGTGGCGCGAGCGCTTACTCACGCTGCCAGGTTTGCGCGATGTCTATCTGCCGGCTTAATCAGATGGCGATATGGTGGCTGACCAACGGCGCTTCCTCGCCCTGATGGTATTGCAGCACCGTCTGCTGTAACTCGGCATCAGCGTGGGAAACGCGCTGGTGCTGGCGTAAATGCTCCTGCCACGACTCAACCAAAAACCACTCCAGCAACGCGTTGGGATCGTCGGTTTGCGCCATCAATCCCCATGAATACGCGCCGTCGCGACGACGTGCATGCGCCAGCTTGTGGATTGCCTGTTTGAAGGCAGCGCGATCTTCCGGCAGCACGCGATAGCGGATCTGAATCAACACCGGCCCGCGACGCACATCGGTATCGGCATCCAGCTGCGGTTCCGCCCAGTGCAGCGACGGTTGCAGGTCGGCTTCACCAGCGGGCAACACCAGACGCTTCAGCAGCAGCGCGCTAATAATCAATCCCGCACCGGCAATCAGCAGCGTATTGCCGAGTCCCGCATGCTGCGCAATCAGGCCCCACGCCAAACTGCCGCCCGCCAGCGTGCCGTTGAACACCATCAAATAGACGGCTAATCCGCGACCGCGCACCCAATCCGGCAGCACTGCCTGCGCCACGCCGTTTAAGGTGGTTAGCGCGATGATCCAGCCCACGCCCAGCACCAGCATCAATAGCAGCGCCAGCCACTGCGGCGGACTGAACGCCAGCGCCAGCATCACCAGCGCACTCAGCAGCGCCGAGAGCAGCAGCAAGCCATCGTTACTCAGCACGCTGCGCAGGCGCGGCAGCAGTAGCGCACCGGCAATCGCACCGCCGCCGACCGCACCGAGCAGCAGGCCGTAGAAGCCTGCGGTGCCGTGCAGCATGCTGCGCGCCACCAGCGGCAGCAGCGCCCAAATAGCGCTGGCAAAAGCGAAGTAGAGCGCGGCACGCAGCAGCACGCGGTGCAGATCGTGGCTGGCCCGCACATAGCGTAGCCCGGCACGAAACGCGCCAAAGAAGTGTTCATTCAGTTCGGTTTTGGCTTTCGCTGGGCGCTTCCACAACAGCAGCGCGGCGATGACGAAAAAGTAGCTCGCCACATCGGCGCCATAAGCCGCCATCGCTCCCAGACTTGCCAGCAGCAAACCGCCGGTCGCCGGACCAATGGCGCGCGCGATATTGATGCCGAGCGAGTTGAGCGCCACGGCGTTTTTCAATTCATGGCGTGGCACCAGTTCTGGCACAATCGCCTGCCAGGCGGGACCAAATAGCGCTGCGCCAATGCCGCCGACGAAGGTCAGGCCGATCAACCATTCCACGGTGAGCCAGTTGTTGTGCGATAGCAGCAGCAAGGTGCCGCTGACGCTGGCCATGAGTATTTGCACTACAATCAGCAGGCGGCGGCGATCGACGATATCCGACAGCACGCCAGCCGGCAGCGCCAGCAGGAACACCGGCAAGGTGGCGGCGGTTTGCATCAGCGCCACCGCCGTGGGGTTATCGGAGAGTCCGGTCACCAGCCAGGCGCTGGCGACATCGCGGATAAAGCTGCCGGTGTTGCCGAGCACTGAAGCGGTCCAGATCAGGGCAAACAGCCCGTAACCAAAGGGTGAGAAAGCGCTGCTGCGCGACGTAGCGGAAGTGGGCTGGCTCATCATCATGTTCCTGTAAGAGAGGCGATGTAAGCACCTTACGAATCCCGCCGCGTGCTTGATAGCGGAAAAAATTCCTCAACTTGTTCAGGCTTTTTTGACAGCTTTGCAGCACCAAAAACCTTGAACAAGTTGTCAAAATCTCTGCTTTAGGTTTTTCCCATAGCTCGATGTAGTTTGATTGACAGACACAACATCACTCACTAACGGAGCAAAAATATGAGCACTTTCAAGACTAAAGACGGCGTGAACCTTTACTTCAAAGATTGGGGCAAGGGCCAACCGGTGCTGTTTAGCCACGGCTGGCCGCTGGATGCCGATATGTGGGATAGCCAACTCAATTTCCTGGCTGAGCGCGGCTACCGCGTGATTGCCTTTGACCGCCGCGGCTTTGGCCGTTCTGAACAGCCGTGGGAAGGCTACGATTACGATACCTTTGCCGATGATATTCATGGCCTGATTGAGCATCTGCAATTAGACGACGTGACGCTGGTGGGCTTCTCAATGGGTGGCGGCGATGTGACGCGCTATATCGGCCGCTACGGCACGGCGAAAGTGAAAGGATTAGTGTTGCTGGGCGCGGTAACCCCGATATTCGGCAAGACTGCCGATCATCCAGAAGGCGTAGAGCAGGCCGCGTTTGATGGCATTAAAGAGGGTTTGCGTAAAGACCGCGCGCAATTTATCAAAGAGTTCGCCACGCCGTTCTATGGCATCAACGCCGGGCAAACCGTTTCTGATGGCGTGCTGACGCAGACGTTGAACATCGCGCTGCTGGCGTCGCTGAAAGGCACGATTGATTGTGTCACGGCCTTCTCTGAGACCGATTTCCGCGCGGATATCGCTAAAGTTGATGTGCCGACGTTGGTGATTCATGGCAGCAACGACCAGATCGTGCCGTTTGAAGCCACCGGTAAGTTGGCGCATGAGATGATTGAAGGGTCGGAGCTGAAGGTTTATGAGAACGGTCCGCATGGATTTGCGGTGACGCATCAGGATCAGCTGAATGCGGATTTGTTGGCGTTTTTGCAGAAGTAGAAGTCGTTAGCGGTCGCCATTAATGGCGACCAAATGCGCAATATGTGAAACGGTCGCCATGAATGGCGACCCTACGGTGCGTATTAATCAATCTGCCAGCAAATGCCCATACATGGTCATCAATCTGCGCGTCACGCCGTTGGTCCAGCCGAAGCCGTCCTGCAGCGGATATTCACCACCGCCACCCGGACGGGCACGATCGCCGCTGATGTCATACTTCTCCACCAGCTTATGATGCAGTGAGTAGAAATTGTTCACCGTATTCAGCCAGTTAACGGCAATTTCTGTCGCCAGCGTCTCTTCACCGTAGTGATTCAAACCGACAACCGCCATCCACTGTAGCGGCGCCCATGCATTGGGTTTATCCCACTGCTCGCCGCTCTCCACCATCGAGGTCAGCAAACCGCCTTGCGTCAACAACAGATGACGCAGCGCAACGGCCTGCAAGTGCGCCTGCTCGGGTGAGGCGAGACCAAGGAACAGCGGAACCACTGCTGCGGCGGTAAAGGCGCCAAAGCGCTCGCGGCGCCAGTCGTAATCGCGGTAAACACCGGCGGTGTTGTCCCACAGATAGCGGTGAATCGCCTGCTTACGCGCATCGGCTTTTTTCTGCCACGCCAGCGCCGTTAGCTCTTCGCCTTTGGCATGGGACAGCGTCGAAATCATCAGCTCCAGCTTGTAGAGGAACGCGTTGAGATCGATCGGAATAAATTGCGTGGTGCGAATACTCGCCAGACGCTGCGGATCGCGCAGCCAGCGTGAGGAGTAATCCCAGCCCGATGCGGCTCCGGCACGCAGATCGCGATACACCTCATTCGCCGGACGACCTGATTTCTTCGCGGTTTCAATATCTTCCAGCCACGATTCATCGCGCGGCGTGTCGCGATCGTCCCAGTAACGGTTGAGCAGCGAACCATCTGGCATGCGCACCACGTGGCGATAGGCCTGATGCGGCATCAGCTCGCCCGCGCCATCCATCCAGAACTGATACTCTTTCATCAACTGATCAAGATAGCGTTTCGCCCCGCGAATGCCATCCTCTTCAAACAGTTCAACCATCAGCGCAAACACCGGTGGCTGCGAGCGGCTGAGGTAGTAAGTCCGGTTGCCGTTCGGCACGTGACCGTAGTTATCAATCAGCCAGGCGAAGTTATCCGCCATGTGACGCAGCAAATCATCGCGACCGGCATCGGCCAGACCGAGCATGCTGAAGTAGGAGTCCCAGTAATAGGTTTCTCCAAATCGACCGCCGGGAACCACATAAGGTTTCGGCAACGGCAGCAGCGATGAGTGCGCTAAATGTTGCTGCGGCATTTTGGTTAACACCGGCCACAGATCGTCAATGTGTTCAGTTAAAGTTTTATCCGGATTGGAAACATAAAAACTCTCATTCACCTGAGGAGAATAAAAATGTTCATGCACGAATGCTTCCAGATCAAAATCCGCTGCGCGTTTACGACGACGAAAACGAATTAAAATATCCAGCGGATCGAATTTTGGTGCGCAGTCCGGGAACGTTTTGCTGTCGGCAAATATGTGCGATGTCTGCACCTGCTCAAACAGCTCCATGTAGCGATCGGCAGGCGTCAGCGCATCCGGCGCGGGCAGACCTTCAATCAGCTCGGGTTCCGGCTCCGAATCCTGCATACCTTCGCGAACGAACTCATGAGGATTATATTGATACTCCAGTTCAGCATCAGCGCGTCGATCCTCGAAAGCGTTATATTGCTGTTGGTTAGTATTAATAGCAGCCTCCTGGTAAATTCTTGAATGCGTAAAGAACAAATTATAGAGCTCTGAACGGGCGAAACAACAATGCGATTTATCTATGAACGTAATAAATCATGTCGATGGATCCGGTGTTTTTATGATTTTTCAGCGATTACAACGGACTATATTTCAGGAAATGAAAGCGGCGTTTAGGATGGATGTTTAAATAGGTACGCAGAATTATCTGTATTTAAGAAAATCGCTAAAATTTGCGTGAAAAAGCATGGGATGGCTTGATCAATTGATGGCAAACGCAGCGGTGATTGACCAGGTCGGCATAAATGCCAACCTGGTTAACCTTACTTCTGTAACGCCGCCTTAATCACTTCCGCATACGGCGTGGTCGCACGGCCAATCAGTTTGCTCAGCGTATGGCTATCATCGAACAATCCGCCTTTTTCGGCACCGGCATCTGAATCCGCCAGCATCTCGGACAAGCCATCCGGCAAACCGGCACCTTTCAGCGCGGCGGCAAATTCGGCCTGTGGCAGGTTGATGTAATCCACTTGCTCGCCCGACTGTTTGGCAATCTCGGCGCTGAACTGCGCCAGCGTGTAGCTGTCATCGCCAGCCAGCTCATACACTTTGCCAGCCTGGTCGTCACGGCTGATCACTTCGGCCGCCGCCGCCGCATAATCAGCGCGCGCCGCCGAGGCGATGCGACCTTCACCCACCGCACCAATAAAGGCATGATGCGCCAGCGCTGGTGCAATACTCGCCGCGTAGTTTTCGGTGTACCAGCCGTTACGCAGCAGCGCGAACGGAATGCCGGAGGCTTTCAGCTGTGCTTCAGTCGCACGATGCTCAACGCCTAAACCCAACGGTGAAGTGTCGGCATGCAGCAAGCTGGTGTAGGCGATAAAGCCGACGCCGGCGGCTTTTGCCGCCTCGATCACTGCCTTGTGCTGCGCTTCACGCTGGCCGACTTCACTGGATGAGATCAGCAGCAGCTTATCGACGCCAGCAAAGGCGCTCTGCAGCGTTTCCGGTTTGCTGTAATCCGCCGCACGCAGCGTCACGCCCAATGCTTGCAGATCGGCCGCTTTCTCCGGCGAACGCACCGCGGCAATGATGTCGCTAGCTGGCACTTTTTTCAGTAACTCGTTAATCACCAAACGGCCCAGTTGGCCTGTGGCACCTGTAATCGCAATCATGTTGTTCTCCTTTTGAACTGGTATGAAAACAGCCTAAGCGATAAACTAACTTTTAGTAAGTACTTACAGATTTGTTAGTTTGAGATGGGTGAGTTAAATGTCTGAAAAGATGAGTGAAAAATTTACACGTGGTGAGTTGCTTAACGTGAACTGCCCGTCGCGCGAAGTGCTGAAACGCATTACCAGCCGCTGGAGCGTACTGATTTTACTGGCGCTGCGCGAAGAAACTCTGCGCTTTAGCGAGCTGCGTCGCAAGATTGGCGGCGTCAGCGAACGCATGCTGGCGCAGACGCTGCGCTATATGGAAGAGGATGGTTTTGTTGAGCGCATTGCCTATGAAGTGGTGCCGCCGCACGTCGAGTATCGTTTGACGTCGTTAGGCCGCGAAGTGGAAGGGCAGGTGACAGGGCTGGCGGATTGGCTGGAGAGCAATGTGCATCGGATATTGAAGGCGCATTAAGGTGGTCGCCATTTATGGCGACCACAGCAATCACGCGCGCAAATACTTCTCAAACCAACCCAACGTGCGGCTCCAGGCTAATTCGGCGGCGGCTTTGTCGTAACGCGGCGTCGAATCATTATGGAAGCCATGATTCACGCCCGGATAAACATAGCCTTCGTAGACTTTGTGATTGGCCTTCAACGCCTCTTCATAGGCTGGCCAACCTTCGTTGATGCCTTTATCCAGCGCGGCGTAGTGCAACAACAGCGGCGCTTTGATGCGCGGCACATCTTCGTCTTTAGACTGGCGGCCATAAAACGGCACCGCACAGGCCAAATCGGGGAACGCGACTGCAGCCGCATTGGCGACGCCGCCGCCGTAGCAGAAGCCGGTGATGCCCACTTTGCCGGTGCCTTCCTCGTGGTGCATCAGGAAATCAATCGCGGCGAAGAAGTCATTCATCAACTTAGTCGGATCGACTTTAGCCTGCATCGTTTTGCCTTCATCATCATTGCCCGGATAACCGCCCAGCGAGCTCAGGCCATCCGGTGCCAGCGCGATATAACCGGCTTTCGCTACGCGTCTCGCCACATCCTCGATATACGGATTAAGGCCACGATTCTCGTGCACCACCACCACCGCAGGCACTTTGCCGGTTGCATTGGCTGGACGCACCAGATAGCCGCGCACTTCGCCGTGACCTTGCGGTGATGGATAGTGAATGTACTCCGGTTTGATCGCCGGATCGGTAAATTCCACCTGCTGCGCCAGCGCATAATTGGGGCTCATCGCGCTCAATAATGTCGCGCCCGCCATGCCCGCAACGGTGAATTTCGCCGCCATCGAGATAAATTCGCGTTTGCTGATTTTGCCGTGGGCGTAGTAATCGTAAAGCTCGAGCAGTTCCTGAGGGAAATCCTGTGCAGTAAGACGGGCCATAACCTCTCCTTCGCTGTTTAACTGGTTGATTACTGCTCTAAAAAAGCACAGCTTGTCGCCGCTGGCAAATGCCATGCCGCAGCAGGTTAACGTCACCACGTTTACATCACGTCACCAATAAGCAGCAGGAATTACGCTTTTCGTTTTAAATTAATTATCTTTTAATTAACAATCCTGATCATCCCGATCTGTCCGGAAATATTTACATGCTCTAATGAGGAGCAGTAAATAACGCCTTTTTTCTGCGCACTAAAAAATAAATAAATGAAGTGGTTACCTGATAAGCACAGCGGGAATAAACGTAAAATAATAACAATATTGTCACAATGAGTGAGGGTGATTAACCTTAACATAGTGATTTTAAAGTATTAGTTTCTGCTGAAAACAATGATCGAAATCAAAAAACACTGTTATAGTTTTACCGACTTCCCCTGTATCTTTTCGTTCGCACCACTTCCTTTTACATTGGCGCGACATTTCTTTAAGCACGGCGAAATAACCGCTGCGCTCTGCTTGTTAATTATAAGTAAAAATTCGGTGTAATTTGTGGCAATGAGGTAAGCAATGTTTGGATTAGACGCCTTTCATCTGGCCAGGATTC
Source organism: Enterobacter sp. Sphag1F (assembly GCF_014193275.1). NCBI lineage: Bacteria > Pseudomonadati > Pseudomonadota > Gammaproteobacteria > Enterobacterales > Enterobacteriaceae > Enterobacter > Enterobacter sp. Sphag1F. Next base: position 331,986 of record NZ_JACHZD010000004.1, read on the forward strand.
AGTTCGCATTTACTGTTTCCTTCCATATTATCTTTCCAGCCATCACCATCGGTCTCGCCAGTTTCCTGGCGGTGCTTGAAGGGATGTGGCTGAAAACCCGTAACGAGACCTATCGCGATCTCTACCATTTCTGGTCGAAAGCTTTTGCCGTTAACTTCGGCATGGGCGTGGTATCCGGATTGGTGATGGCGTACCAGTTCGGCACTAACTGGAGTGGTTTCTCACAGTTTGCTGGCAGTATTACCGGCCCGCTGCTCACCTATGAAGTGTTAACCGCGTTCTTCCTTGAAGCGGGCTTCCTTGGCGTGATGCTGTTCGGCTGGAACCGCGTCGGTCCAGGCTTGCACTTCTTCGCAACCTGCATGGTCGCGCTCGGCACCATCTTCTCCACCTTCTGGATTCTGGCGTCAAACAGCTGGATGCATACGCCGCAGGGCTACATCATCCAGAATGGCATCGTGGTGCCGGAAGATTGGCTGAAAATCATCTTCAACCCTTCGTTCCCTTATCGCTTGTTCCACATGTCGGTGGGTGCTTTCCTCGCCAGCGCCTTCTTTGTCGGCGCGTCGGGCGCATGGCATTTGCTGCGCGGTAACGACAATCCAGCGATTCGTAAGATGTTCTCGATGGCGCTGTGGATGGCGCTGATAGTGGCACCGATTCAGGCAATGATCGGTGATGCGCACGGCCTGAACACCCTTGAACATCAGCCAGCGAAAATCGCGGCAATTGAAGGACACTGGGAAAACAAGCCGGGTGAAGCCTCGCCGCTGATTCTATTCGGTGTGCCGGATATGGAGCAGGAGCGCACCAAGTACGCGCTGGAAATCCCATACCTTGGCAGCCTGATTCTCACGCACAGCCTGGAGAAGCAGATTCCTGCGCTGAAGAGCTTCCCGAAAGAGGATCGCCCGAACTCGACCATCATCTTCTGGTCATTCCGCGTGATGGTGGCGCTAGGCCTGCTGATGATTACGCTCGGCGTGGTTTCTTTGTGGCTGCGTTTCAAAGGCCGTTTGTATCACTCGCGTCCGTTCCTGTGGTTCACACTGCTGATGGGGCCATCGGGTCTGATCGCCATTCTGGCCGGCTGGTTTACTACCGAAATTGGACGTCAGCCTTGGGTGGTTTATGGCGTGCAGCGCACCATTGATGCGGTCTCCGCGCATGGCGATATGCACATGAGCATCAGCCTGCTGGCGTTCATTCTGGTCTACTCGTCGGTGTTTGGTGTCGGTTACCTCTACATGATGCGTCTGATCAAAGAGGGTCCGGTGACCGGCGAAGGTAAAGAGGTTGATCACGGTGGTCCGGGTCAGCATCACACGCCAGCGCGTCCGTTGTCGGCGGCCAAAACCCATAGCGAAAAGAGTGGGGAGCACTAACATGATCGACTTTTCAATTATCTGGTTTGCCATCATCGTGTTTGGCACCTTGATGTACATCGTGATGGATGGCTTCGATCTCGGCATTGGCTTGCTGTTGCCGTTTAACAAAGATCCCATCGAACGCGACATGATGGTTAACACCGTTGCCCCGGTTTGGGATGGCAACGAAACCTGGCTGGTGCTGGGCGGCGCGGCGCTGTACGGCGCGTTCCCGCTGGCATATTCGGTGCTGCTGGATGCGCTGTCGATTCCGCTGACGGCAATGCTGATTGGCCTGATCTTCCGTGGTGTCGCTTTTGAGTTCCGCTTTAAAGCTACGGTAGAACACCGTCCGTTCTGGGATAAGTCGTTTATTGCCGGTTCACTGCTGGCCACCTTCAGTCAGGGCGTGGCGGTTGGCGCTATCCTGAATGGTTTCCCGGTGGTTGGCCGTGAATATGCGGGTTCAGCGATGAGCTGGTTAGCGCCGTTCCCGCTGTTCTGCGGCGTTGGTCTGGTGATTGCCTATGCGCTGCTGGGTTGTACCTGGCTGATCATGAAAACCGAACACGACCTGCACCGTAAGATGTCTGCGCTGGCGACACCGCTGACGCTGACGCTGCTGCTGGTGGTGGGCATTATCAGTATCTGGACGCCGCTGACGCATGCGGATATCGCGCAGCGCTGGTTCTCGCGTCCGAACCTGTTCTGGTTCCTGCCGGTTCCGGTGCTGGTGGTGCTGTGTTCGTGGGGGATTGTGCGTGCTATCAAGCGTGAAGCGCATTACTCGCCGTTCATCCTGACGCTGGCGCTGATTTTCCTTGGCTTCTCCGGCCTTGGCATCAGCATCTGGCCGAACATCATTCCACCGTCAATCACCATCTGGCAGGCGGCGTCTCCGGCGAGCAGCCAGGCGTTTATGCTGGTGGGCGGCTTGCTGATTATTCCGGTCATTCTGGGTTACACCTTCTGGAGTTACTACGTGTTCCGCGGAAAAATCAAAGCCGACGAAGGATACCATTGATATGAAAACCGAGGTCAGCAACATGAAAACTCACTCTGAAACTAAGATTCCGTGGTGGAAGCAGTTGATGTGGCTGGTGGTCATTTACGGCGCAAGCGTGCTGGCACTCGGTGTGGTGGCATCACTGTTTCGTATTATGATGACGGCAGCGGGCATGCGTTCGCATTGAGTTCCGGCATTAACAGAACTCGCTGATATCACCGTAGGGTCGCCATTCATGGCGACCTTTTTTATTACCACCCTCAAAAAACGTTAGTAACCTAAGCAATTAATGCTTTTCCCGCTTCGGTGCGTTTACTCTTCCTTACGTTAGTAATACGTTTTTGTTATATTTATGTGACGAATAACGCAAATTCATTACGTTAACCACCTCATTCGACCATCAAAATCATGCTCAGCCTGAATGTAAAAAAACAGTACATCAACGATCTGGTGGACTGGATAGAAGCGAACCTGACCGACGAGCTCAACATCGATCTGATTACCCTGAAATCCGGTTACTCCAAATGGCACATGCAGCGCATGTTCAAAGAGATGACCGGGCAAACGCTGGCGTCCTACACGCGCAAACGTCGTCTGACCATGGCTGCGATGGCGCTGCGTTTGACCAGCATGCCGCTGATCGATATTGCGGTGCGCTTTGGCTTTGATAATCAGCAGAATTTTACCCGCGTGTTTAAAAGTCACTTCTCAATGACGCCGGGTGCCTATCGCCGCATTCCGGAGATGCTGATGAAGGATTTCCACAGCCGCATCTCCACGCAGCGCGAGTGGGTCAATGCGCGTCTGGCGCAGAAGCCGGAGATTCAGCTGTGTGGTGAAGTGATTGAGTGGGAATGTCGCTTCGGGGAGTACATCGATCACCACAACCATGTGGTGGCGCAGCACACGCGCGACTTCATCGCTTTTGCTGGTCAGCACGTGAATCGCGGCTGGCTGGGCTTCCAGTTCAGTCCAGGCGTACATTCTGCCGATCAGCAGCACATCAGCCTGTTCCAGGCGCTGGAAAGTCAGTACGCCGATGTACTGCCGCGCAACGTGCAGAACTGGACCGGAGAAAGTGGTTTGTATGCGGAGATTGACTGGCACGGTGCGCCGGAAGAGATCAACGCGTTCACCGCGGAGATTTACTACAACCACCTGCCAGCGCTGGGCGTAGCACGCCGTGCGGGCAAAGATTTGCTCAAGCTGGATCTGAAATACAGCACGCCCGATCTGCTGCAAGGCACCTTCTATATTCCGGTGGCGGATAAGTAATGCATAATTCGTGCGGTAAACCGTGACAAACCGCACGATTTTATAAACTCACTGACGTAATCGGCGTAAAATTCTTCATCGAAACCTGATTGGCCGCGTAAATCACCAGCCGCCACACATCAGGCTGGATAATCACCTGCATTTCTGGTCCATTCCGGGCCGCTATAGTGAACAGACAAAAAAATTATGCGACTTCTACCGTTGTTCCTCATGACAGCGCTTGTAGCGTTTTCTTCGCTGGCAAGTGCACAGATGGCTGAGCCTTTTTCACCGCCGGGCGGACTGCATCCGCATCAACCTCATTGCGCGCAGCATGAAATTCTCGGCGACAATGTGCTGCCGAAACATAGCCAGGATGATGGCAGTTTCGTTACCTGCGGCAATCACCAGGCTTAATCTCGTCCCGCCACAAAATTCCCATCTGCTGCATCCTTTATGAAGGTCGTCATAAATGACGCCCCTACATTCGCCGTAGGGTCGCCATTTATGGCGACCTTTGTGATTGCGTGTACCATTCTGGCGACCAAACACCCAGATAGCATTTTTCGGCATTGCATCGAAGATATATCATAACTATTCTCTCCCCATCAGATGAGAATGACTTTCACTATCTTTTAGGGAGACACCACTTGCAAACTACCCCTTCCGAACGCGCGCCACGCCGCGTGCGCAATGAACTGCGTTTCCGCCATATCACCGTGGTCAGCAAGACACTGATTGCCGGAGAATTCTGGCGCATTGTTTTCAACGGCAGCGATCTGGCCGGCTTCAACTCGCCATCGTTTGACGATCACATCAAAGTGTTCTTCCCGGAACATGCTGGTGCCGAACTGGCGCTGCCGCAAATCACCGATGAAGGCATCGTTTGGCCGAATGGCGTGCGTCCTGCCGCGCGTGATTACACGCCGCTGGAATTTAACGGCGTCGATTCTCTGACCATCGATTTCTACATCCACGATGGCGGCGTTGCCAGCAGCTGGGCAAACCAAGCCAAAGTGGGCGATCAAATTGCGATGGGCGGCCCGCGCGGTTCGTTGGTGATACCAACGGATTATTCCTGCCAGATTTACGTCTGCGATGAGACCGGTTTGCCGGCCTTTAAACGTCGTTACAGCGAAATCCAGGCGCAGGACATTCACCTGCTGGCCTATGCCGATGAAGCCACCGGCCGCGATTATCTCGGTGATTTGCCGAATGTGCAGGTGAGCTGGTTGGGAAGCGGCAGCATGCAGGCCGATAACCTGGCACCGATAACGGCACAGCTGGATCAGATTGCGCTGCCCGCCACTGAATACTTCATCTGGCTGACCGGCGAGGGCGAAGCGGTGAAATTGCTGAGCGATTACTTCACCCAGGGACGCGGTGCAGATACCGATTTCGTGCGCGCCGTAGCTTATTGGCATCAGAAATAACGCAAACGCCGCGCGCGCTGCCGCCTGTGTTGAATTTTGCCAGGTGGCAGACTACTATCAACCTCCCTTAATTAGCGCTCAGGAAGGCAATGAAACAGCAGCGGGATTTTCCATGGCAGTCCGATCACGCACAGCGTACCGTCTGTGCAGGCGCACGTAAGAAGCGTCGGGAGCGGATGCTGGATGCCAGCGATATCCGCCTGTTAATGTTGCACTTTCTGGCCAACAGTTCTGCGCACGGTTATGAGCTGATCAAATCGGTTGAAGAGCTCTCCAAAGGGGAATATTCCCCGAGTCCCGGCATTATTTATCCCAACCTGACGCTGCTCGAAGAGATGGATGCGATTCGCGTGGTCGATGCGCAGGCATCACGAAAAGCCTATGCGCTGAACGAGAGCGGCGTGGCGCTGCTGGCGGAGAATCGTGACAATGTGGATGCGATTATCGAGCGCTTAACCTCGCTGGCGATTCTGGTGAATAACCGCAGCATTCCGCAGGTTGAGCAGGCGATTCATCTGATCAAACACACGCTGAATCATCGTCTGGCGCAGGAAGATATTTCGGATGAGGCGCTGGAGATTGTGATCAACGCGTTGCACGAAGCGGCGGAAAAAATCGCCAAAAGTTAGCAGGACGAACGTAGGGTCGCCATTCATGGCGACCGTCCAGAAAACCGCACCAACCCCAAATCAACTCTTCTTCTTATCCACATGCCCCAACGCGCGGTCCGGCCAGCAAATATCGCGCACGCGCTGCTTCAGCGCGGCCGCATCCGGGAATCCGCCTTCCTGCTTACGCTCCCAAATCACCTGACCATCAATGGTAATCTCAAACACGCCGCCGGTTCCCGGCTTCAGCGTCACTGCACTTAAATCCTCGGCAAACGTATGCAGCAGCTCCTGCGCCATCCAGGCGGAACGCAGCAGCCAGTTACATTGCGTGCAGTAATGAATGGTAATCGCTGGTTTTTGTGACATAACGTGTCTCGTTTAGATAATGAAGTTAACAAAATGTGCGGTCCAAGATACATCTTAGCTTACTGCTAGTTGATAATGATTACCACTTGCATTACATTCCTGTCGACATCATTTATTACATAAAATAAGTCCATATTTTTTTACGGTCTTTTAACCAAAGCCCGTACTTTCAGGCAGCAAGCAAGTGAGCGAATACTAACAATTAACCAGGTATTTCGCGCATGTCTTCACTCTTTCAGGGAACGGCCCAGCAACGTCTTTTCAAAGTTGCCATCTTATCTTCAGCCATACATGCCGCTTGCAGCTTTGCCGCCAGCGACAGCACCAGCAATGAACCGGTACTCACCGTCACCGCGCCAAAACAACAGGCCGGCAATAAAACCACCATCACGGCACAAGAGCTGCAAAAACGCGGTGCGAATGATTTCGGCTCGATCATGCGTTATGAGCCGCTGATCAGCGCCACCGGTTCGAGTGGTGGATCCTCGGCCGGCAAAAGCGGTTTCGACCGCGCGGGCTATACCGGTTACAACATTCGTGGTCTGGAGAGTAACCGCGTCGGCATGGATATCGACGGCATTCCGATTCCCGATGCCACCGGACGTCCTTACGTCAGCCGCACCGGCAACAACACCTTTGGTATTGGCCGCGATTACATCGATCCCTACATGTTCGGCAGCGTTGATATCGAGAAGGGCGCCACGGCGGTGGATCAGCCGAATACCTCGATTGGCGGTAACGTCTCGTTCCATAACAAAAGCGCCGACGATTACCTTAGCAGCGACAAAAATACTTACTTCGGTTATCAGAGCGGTTACGACTCATCGAATCGTAGCTGGCACAACGGCATCACCGCCGCCGCCGGCGATGATGAGTTACGCGGCCTGTTTGTTTACAGTCGTCGCGATGGTCAGGAAACCGAGAACAACAGCGGCGTGCTAGATGCTTATCCGGCCAACTGGCACTCTGACGCCTTTATGACCTCCGGAATCTGGCAGCCGAACGATCAGCACAAGCTGAGCGCTACTTTCGATTACTATCACAAAACCAATCACAGCCATTACGATACCTGGGACACCAGCGGCAACACCGTTTGGGGCACCGCGCAGCAGCAGAGTGATACGCGCCGCTGGGGCATCAATCTGGCGGATGAGTGGACGCCGTACAACGACTTTATCGATACGCTGACCACGCGCCTTTACTGGCAGCAAACGCAGGCGCACGACAATACGTATCTGCCAACCAGCGCCAGCCAGTACGGCTTTGTTTACTCTGATTTCAACGTCGATACCTATGGCTTCGACACGCGCGGCACCAAAACGCTTGGCCGCCATGAGCTGAGTGCCGGTGTCAACGCGCGCCTGGATAACAGCGAGCGTCCGTTCCGTCAGGAGCCAACGCCGAGTACTTTCAGCGCCATCACGCAGCCGCAGTCTGACAGCCGCACCTTCGCGGTGGCAGGTTACCTGCAAGATAAGATCAATTTCGATGTTGATAGCCACAACTTCGCGGTTATTCCCGGCGTGCGCGTGATGTATCAAAGCACCAAACCCAAGGATCTGGGCGATCTGACTAACGGCAGCACGGTGCTGACCGAAGAGCAGGTCGATGCGCTGTACGGCAAAACCAACTCCGATACGCAAGTGCTGCCATCGCTGACCTTCCAGTACGACTTAACGCCAGCGCTAACCACCTATCTGCAATATAAACGCGGCGTGCAGTTCCCTACCACCAGCCAGCTGTATGGTTCATGGAACCTTGGCTCCAGCTACGCGGGGAGCGCGCAGTATGCGCTGATTGGTAACACCGATCTGAAAACCGAAACCAGCAACAACTTCGAGTGGGGCCTGAAAGGCCAGGCGACTGAAGGCGTAACGGTCAATACCTCGGTGTTCTACAACCAGTACAAAAACTTCATCGCTTACACCCGCTATCGTCGCTCGGCCAATCCGGAGATGTTCGTCAACGTACCGAGCAACATCTACACCAGCTATCAGGCTGAAAACCGCGATAAGGCCTACATTTATGGTGCTGAGATTTCAACCAAAGTGAATTACGGCACCTGGTTCCCGCAGGTCGATGGCCTGAGCAGCACCTTTGCGCTGGGCTATAACGAAGGTAAATCCAAGTCCAGCTACGCCGGTGACAAGTACATCGATCTCGATAGCGTCGCGCCACTGAAAGCGATTGTGGGTCTGGCGTGGGATGACAAAGCGCGCGGCTACGGCGCAGCGCTGACCGCCACTTTCGTGAAAGGCAAGCAGGCCACGGCGACCAACCGCGAAAGCTACACCAACACCGGCACGGCTATCACTGATTCCACCTCGGAATATATGCGCGTACCGGGTTACGGCATGGTGGATGCGACGGCTTACTGGCAGGCGACGAAAAACGTCAAGCTGAGCGGCGGCATCTACAACATTACCGATCGCAAATACTGGGATTACACCAGCAGCCGCACGCTGACCAGCAGCAATGCCCAGGAACGCAACGACATCAACCTGGCGGTGATGCCAGGCCGCACCTTCCAGTTGGGTGTGAACGTCGATTTCTAATCCCTTTTCGCCCTGCGGCAGCGCAGGGCATTTTCATGGAGCAAGGCAATGAACCCACGTTACGATCACTATCTGGCGCTGAAAGGCGAGCATCCGAAAAAGTACGCCCGCGATCTCGCGGCATTGATGGGCATTGGCGAAGCGCTGCTGTGTGAAGCGCGTGTCGGCCATGATGCAAAAGCGTTAAAAGCCGATTTCCCTGCGCTGCTGGCGGCACTGGCGGCGGTAGGTGAAACCAAAAGCATTACCCGCAATGAATATGCAGTCCACGAGCAGGTGGGCAAATATGAAAACCTGCACCTCGGCGAACACGCCGGACTGATTCTCAACCCGCGTGCGCTAGATCAGCGCCTGTTCCCGAGTCAGTGGCACAGCGCGTTCTTCCTGCGCGAGCAGAGCGCTCACGGAGAACGTCAAAGCATCCAGATTTTTGATCGCCACGCTGATGCGGTGCTGAAAATCTACACCACCGACAACACCGATTTCGCCGCGTGGGATGCGCTGATTGCGGAATTTGTGCTGGAGAGTGCGGCGGCGTTAGATCCGCAACCCGCCAGCGCGCCGCAATACAGCAGTACGATTGATGCCAGCAAAGTGGAAGCCGAATGGCGCGCCATCACCGATGTGCATCAGTTCTTTGGTTTGCTGAAGCGTCACAACATCTCGCGCCCGCAGGCGTTCCGCGCGGTGGCGGACGATCTGGCGCGTCAGGTGAGCAATGACTCGCTGGCGCAGTTGCTGGATCTGGCGCAGCAGGATGGCAACGAAATCATGATTTTCATCGGCAACCGTGGCTGCACGCAGATCTTCACCGGCGCGGTAGAGAAGCTGATGCCGATGGATAACTGGATCAACATCTTCAATCCGACCTTCACGCTCCATTTGATGGCGGATCACATCAGCGAAAGCTGGGTGACGCGCAAACCAAGCGGCGACGGCTTCGTCACCAGTCTGGAACTGTTTGCCGCTGACGGCACGCAGATCGCGCAGCTGTATGGTCAGCGCAGCGAAGGCACGCCGGAGCAGGCACGCTGGCGCGAGCAGGTGATGTCGCTGGAGGCGTTAGCATGAAAAAACTTTTGTTGCTGCTGACTGCGCTGGCGCTGCCGGCTGTTGCGGCCGAGCGGGTGATCTCGATTGGCGGCGACGTCACGCAGATCATCTACGCATTGGATGCGCAGCAGGATCTGGTGGCGCGCGACAGCACCAGCCAGCATCCGGCGCAGGCCAACAAGCTGCCGGATGTGGGTTATATGCGTCAGCTGAATGCCGAAGGGATTTTGGCGCTGAAACCGACGCTGGTGCTAAGCAGCGAGCTGGCAAAACCGTCGCTGGTGTTGCAACAGGTGGAGCAGGCTGGCGTGAAAGTGGTGGATGTTACCGGCAAAAACAGCCTCGACGCCATCCCGGAAAAAATCGCCACCATCGGCAAGGCGCTGCATCGTGAAGATGAAGCCAACGCGCTGATCGAAAAGGTCAACAAGCAGCGCGCGCAGATCCCGCAACAGCCTTTGCCCGTTAAAGTGCTGTTTATCATGGCGCACGGCGGCATGCGCACCCAGGCGGCGGGCGCGCAAACTGGCGCGGACGGCGCAATTCGCAGCGCGGGTCTGATCAATGCGATGGCGGCGGTGCCGCACTATCAGCAGCTGTCGCAGGAAGGTGTGGTCGCAGCAGCACCGGATTTGATCGTGGTGGGTGAAGATGGCCTGCGTACGCTGGGCGGCGAAGAGAAAGTGTGGGCGCTGCCCGGTTTGGCACTGACGCCAGCCGGTCAGCATCGCGCTTTGCTGGTGGTCGATGAGATGGCGCTGCTGAGCTTTGGCCTTGATACGCCGGGCGCCATTATTAAGCTTCGACACGCCGCTGAAGCAGCAAAACCAAAACATGGCGAATAATGTCGTGATGCGCTGGCTGCTGTTGATGGCCATCAGCACGCTGATATTAATGCTGATGGCCGCCAACTTCGGTGCGATGCCGCTTTCAATGCGCACCTTGCTGCGCGCGCCGCTCAGCGATATGGCGTGGCAAATCTGGATCAACATCCGTCTGCCGCGCGTGCTGCTGGCGGTGTTGCTCGGCATGGCGCTGGCGGTATCCGGCGCGGTGATGCAGGGATTGTTTCGCAATCCGCTGGCCGATCCCGGTTTGCTCGGCATCAGTAGCGGAGCGGGGTTGGCGGTGGCGATATCAATCGTCATCCCGCTCGGCTTGCCGCCGCTGCTGGCGCTGTGGCTGCCAACCCTCGCTGCCTTTCTGGGCAGTTTGGTGGTGACGCTGCTGATCTTCAGTTTTAGCCGTCTGGCGCTGGGCAATCTCTCGCGCTTGCTGCTGGTCGGCATTGCCATCAACGCCTTGTGTGGCGCAGCGGTTGGCGTGCTGTCGTGGCTGAGTAACGATCAGCAGCTGCGTCAGCTGGCGCTGTGGGGCATGGGCAGTTTGAGCGCGGCGCAGTGGCCGAGTTTACTGGTGTGCGCGGTGCTGATTCTGCCGGCATTAGTGGCGATTCAGCTGCGCGCGCGTCGTCTCAACTTGCTGCAACTCGGCGAAGAGGATGCGCATTACATGGGCATCGACGTGAAGCGCACGCAGCGTCAGCTGCTGGTGCTGAGCGCGTTGCTGGTGGGCACCGCCGTGGCGGTGAGCGGCATTATCGGCTTTGTCGGTTTAGTGGTGCCGCACCTGATGCGCTTTTGCCTCGGCAGCGATCATCGCTGGATGCTGCCGGGTTCGGCGCTGGCGGGCGCGATTTTGCTGCTGCTGGCCGATACGCTGGCGCGCACGGTGGTGGTGCCGGCGGAAATGCCGGTTGGCTTGTTAACCAGCCTGCTGGGCGGCCCGTGGTTTCTCTGGCTGATTCTGCGAGAGCCCAAGGGGGATGAATGAGTGACTGCATGCAGGCGCGCGGACTGCGTTTTAGCCACGGCTCACGCGCCTTGATCGACGACGTTTCCCTGACTTTACAGCCTGGCGAAATGATCGCGCTGATCGGCCCCAACGGCGCGGGGAAATCCACGCTGCTGCGTTTACTCACCGGGTTTCTCACGCCTGAAGCGGGTGAATGCTGGCTCGGCGATCGGCCCCTAAATGATTGGCCGCGCGAACCGCTGGCGCAGCGCCGCGCGGTGATGCGTCAGCAAAATAGCGTGAGTTTTCCGCTGCCCGCCGCCGATGTGGTGGCGATGGGGCGTGCGCCCTGGCCGGGCGGTCAATCCAAAGCGGTAATCGAAGAAGTGATGCAGATAACCGGCAGCCTTGAGCTGGCAAAGCGCGATTATCGATCGCTTTCCGGTGGTGAACAGCAGCGCGTGCAGCTGGCGCGCGTGCTGGCTCAGCTGTGGCATGACGATGGTCCGCGCGGCTGGCTGTTTCTCGACGAACCCACATCTGCGTTGGATCTGTTCTGGCAGCAGCACAGTTTACGTTTGCTACATCACCTGACGCGCAACGGGCGTTTCAGCGTCTGTACTGTGCTGCACGATCTTAATCTCGCGTCGCTGTGGTCGGATCGCGTGCTGTTGCTGCATCAGGGCAAGTTAGTGGCGGAAGGCGCGCCGCAAGAAGTGATGACTGAACACACGCTGACGCGCTGGTATCAGGCGGAGCTGGATGTGGTGCTGCAGGATGAGAAGGGCAGGCCGCAGATTCAGCTGCGCGCATGATGTTTCGTAGGGTGGGCATTTATGCCCACCAGGTGGTGATTCATGCGTACAAGGTCGCCATGAATGGCGACCCTACGTGCAGGGTTTTGTAGGGTGGGCATTTATGCACGTAGGGTTTTCGTAGGGTGGGCATTCATGCCCACCTGGCCGTGATTGATGTGTATAAGGTCGCCATGAATGGCGACCCTACGTGCAGGGTTTTGTAGGGTGGGCATTTATGCACGTAGGGTTTTCGTAGGGTGGGCATTTATGCCCACCAGGACGTGATTGATGTGTATAAGATCGCCATGAAAGGCGACCCTACGTGCAGGGTTTTGTAGGGTGGGCATTTATGCCCACCTGGCCGTGATTGATGTGTATAAGGTCGCCATGAATGGCGACCCTACGAATACATCAGCGGCAATCGACGATCAAACGTCCGCGTACTTTACCCGCTAACAATTGCTCGGCACCTTCGCGCGCTTCGCTCAGCGGAATCACCTTGGTTAACTGCTGCAACAGGTCGCCATCCACCAGTTCCGCCAGGCGCTGCCACGCCTGCTGACGCAGCGGTTTCGCGCACATCACGCTATCTACGCCCGCTAGCACCACGCCGCGCAGAATGAATGGCGCGACGCTGGTCGGCAGATCCAAACCCTGCGCCATGCCGCACGCCGCGACCACGCCATCGCGCTTGATGCCCGCTAACACATTGGCCAGCGTGTGGCTGCCGACGCTATCAATCGCCGCCGCCCAGCGCTCTTTCGCCAGCGGTTTGCCCGGCTCGCTCAGCTCTGCACGATCGATAATCGACGAGGCGCCAAGCGTGTTGATCAGGTAATCGCTATCGCTGGCGCGACCGCTGGAAGCAATAACCTCATAGCCGAGACGCGCCAGCAAGCTGACGCTGAAACTGCCAACGCCGCCGCTCGCGCCCGTCACCAAAACCGGGCCGTGCTGCGGCGTGATGCCCTGTTTTTCCAGCGCCAGTACGCACAGCATGGCGGTGAAGCCAGCGGTGCCAATCGCCATGGTTTGTAGCGGGCTAAGTGCGGCAGGCACTTTCACCAGCCAGTCGCCCGAAACGCTGGCTTTCTGCGCCAGTCCGCCCCAATGTTTCTCGCCTACGCCCCAGCCGGTGAGTAGCGCCACGTCGTCCTGCTGCCATTCGGCATGGCGGCTGCTGATCACCCGGCCAACAAAATCGATGCCCGGCACCATCGGGAATTGCCGCACAATCGGGCCTTTGTTGCAGATGGCGAGCGCGTCTTTGTAGTTGAGCGTGGAGTAGCTTACTTCGAGGGTGACATCCTGATCGGGCAGTTGTTTTTCTGACAGATCTTTCAGGGATGTGCGGTATCCCTGTTCATCATTTTCAATGACCAATGCCTTGAACATGCAGCCTCCGGCTGGTTGAGGAAAGTGGGGTAATAGTACTCCTTTTTTTGCCTTACCCAACCCTTACCCGCCGCGGGTTGTTCCCGCAAAAAAAAGATGACATTATTGCGCCCCAGTTAGTGATCAACTCCCAGATTTACTTCGCCGAGGAAACCTCCTCATTGCTGTGCCATCGGCACCCACTCATCCTCTCTCAGGGATTTGTGTTATGAACCCATTGAAAATTGCTGCCAGCGTTGCTGTAGCGCCAACCCTTAGTCTGAACACTGCGCGCGACGTGGTGACGCTGGACAATACCGACTTTACCGATGTCGCTGCGGTCGTGATCACCTTGTCGGACACGCGCAGTGGCGTGCTGACGCTGTTACGCAAAATCGGCTTTAATCTGCCGGTGTTTGTCGCCAATGCGTTCGATGAAGAAGTGCTGAAGCTGCCCGGCGTCACCGGTGAAATCAACGGCGCGCCAGAAGAGTGGGATGCGCTGGAAGACGCCGCGCAGGCCTATGAAGCCGAGTTGCTGCCACCGTTCTTCGACACGCTAACGCGCTACGTCGATATGCAGAACAGCACCTTTGCCTGTCCGGGACATCAGGGCGGCGCTTTCTTCCGCAAACATCCGGCGGGACGTCAGTTTTATGAGTTCTACGGCGAGAACGTCTTCCGTTCTGATATGTGCAACGCCGACGTTAAGCTCGGCGATCTGCTGATCCACGAAGGCTCAGCCAAAGATGCGCAGAAGTTTGCGGCGAAAGTGTTTAACGCCGACAAAACCTACTTCGTGCTCAACGGCACGTCCAGCGCCAACAAAGTGGTGACCAACGCGCTGCTGACGCGCGGTGATCTGGTGCTGTTTGACCGCAACAACCACAAATCCAACCATCACGGCGCGCTGATTCAGGCGGGCGCGACGCCGGTGTATCTTGAAGCGGCGCGCAATCCGTTTGGCTTTATCGGCGGCATCGATGCGCACTGTTTTGACGATGCTTATCTGCGTGAAGAAATCGCCAAAGTGGCACCCGAGCGCGCCAACGATCAGCGACCTTTCCGCCTGGCGATTATTCAGCTCGGCACCTACGACGGCACGGTGTACAACGCGCGTCAGGTGGTCGATCGCATCGGCCATCTGTGCGATTACATCCTGTTCGATTCGGCGTGGGTTGGCTACGAGCAATTTATCCCGCTGATGGCGGGCTGCTCGCCGCTGACGCTGGAGTTGAACGAGAACGATCCGGGCATCTTTGTCACGCAATCGGTGCACAAGCAGCTGGCCGGTTTCTCGCAGACGTCGCAGATCCACAAGAAAGACAATCACATCCGTGGGCAGAAGCGTTTCTGTCCGCACAAGCGCCTCAACAATGCGTTTATGCTGCACGCCTCAACCAGCCCGTTCTATCCGCTGTTTGCCGCGCTGGATATCAACGCCCGCATGCATAAAGGCGAGGCGGGACGCAGCATGTGGCACGAGTGCGTCACTATCGGCATTGATGCGCGCAAAGCGATTCTGGAACGTTGTGAGATGATCCAGCCGTTCCTGCCGGAGAATGTCCACGGCAAGCTGTGGCAAGCGGCGGAAACGGAAGCTATCGCCGCCGATCCCGCTTACTTCAGCCTTGAGCCGGGTGCGAAATGGCACGGCTTTGAAGGTTACGCGCAACAACAGTATCTGGTTGATCCTTGCAAGCTGCTGCTTACCACGCCGGGCATCGATGCCGCCAGCGGTGAGTACACCAGCTTCGGGATTCCAGCGACTATTCTGGCCAACTATTTACGCGAGAACGGCATCGTGCCGGAGAAGTGCGACCTCAACTCGATTTTGTTCCTGCTGACACCAGCGGAAACGCCGGAGAAGATGGCGCATCTGGTGGCGATGCTGGTGCAGTTTGAGCAGCACGTGCGCGAGGATGCGCTGCTGGCGGAAGTGCTGCCGAGCGTGTATCGCAAGAATATTGAACGCTACAAGGGTTACACGCTGCGTCGCTTGTGTCAGGAGATGCACGATCTCTACGTCAGTTTCGACGTTAAGGATCTGCAGAAAGCGATGTTCCGTTCAGCCTGTTTCCCGCCGGTGAAAGTGAATCCGCAGGATGCGCATCAGGCCTATATTCGTGGCGAAGTGGAGCTGGTGCCGATTGCCAAAGCCGAAGGGCGCATTGCGGCCGAAGGCGCCTTGCCGTACCCGCCGGGCGTGCTGTGCGTGGTGCCTGGCGAGGTGTGGGGCGGCGCGGTGCAGCGCTATTTCCTCGCGCTGGAAGAGGGCATCAACCTGCTGCCGGGTTTCTCGCCGGAGCTGCAAGGGGTTTACACCGAAGAAGATGAGAGCGGGCGTTTGTGTTTAGTGGCGAATATGATGGTGTGAGATTTGCGTAATTATTAAAAAGGTCGCCATGAATGGCGACCCTACACGTAGGGTGGGCATTTATGCCCACCTTTTTAGATCAATATCTTATCTTAAAACCGGCGATAACTGCGCTGCGCCTGGCTCACTTTATACAGATAACGACGCGATTCCGCCGATGGATGGTTGGTGGTCAGCGTCTGGTAAACTTCCGTCGGCGACATACTATTTATTGACGAGAACGCGCGATCCTTATCGCTGGAGAACACGCGCAGCACGCTGCCCGCACCGCCGTTGTACGCCGTAATCACCGCATAACGCCGTGATGTCGGATCCTGAATCCCACCTAAATAACTTCTCTGCAGCAGCGACAAATACGCGGTGCCCGCATCAATATTATTTTCAGGATCAAGCAGATAGCTGCGGCTCGGTTTGCCGCCTTTGCCCTTCATGCGGAACACATCGACACCGGCGGTATGCTGCACCACCTGCATCAGTCCCAGCGCATCAGCATGGCTCACCGCATACGGGTTGAAGCTCGATTCAATTTGCATAATCGCCAGAATCAATGACGCATCGACGCCATATTGCTCAGCGGCTTTACGCACCATCGGCAGATATTTGTGCGCACGTTTGTCGAGGTGGTTTGGCACCATCGGAATGGTAACCGACCAGATGACGTGCAATCCGGAGGTGCGTTTCTGCAGTTTGTTTTGAATCAGGTAATCAGCAAAGCTACCGGCGCGGCCCTGCCAGCGAATCGGCTGGCCGGTGTTATCCAGCACCTGGCCGTACAGCAGCGGCTCTTTACTGATTTGAATATCGTTGGCATCGGAGTAGAGATCGACATTGCCCGGATCTTCGCCAATCAACAGCGTGGTGATGATCGCCTGACGCAGGCTGGCCATCGGATCGGTGCCGGAAATGGTCTCAATGGTGATGCTACCGCTGTCAAAGTTGATGTGACTGCGGGTGTAATAGCCGTCGCTATATTTGACGTAATCTTTCGGTCCGGCGATCAGAACTTCATTGATTCCCCAAATGTTTTCAATATTGTGGGCAAACTGACCCATCAAAATATCAAAACCGTTGGTGTCCTTGACCCACTCTTCATGGTACTGCGATTTTTTTTGTCCGGAGCAGGAGACCAAAAGTGGTGCAATCACCAAGAGCGCTATCAGTTTTTTATTCATTGTTAATGCGTGCCTGAATCGAAAAAGAGGGCCTCAAAGGGAAGCCCTGAACGGTTATTTTTCTGGCGGGGTGTAACCTTCAATGTGCACATCTTTGCCTTCGAACAGGAAATTGATCATCTCCTTCTCCAGCACTTTGCGATCTTCCGGGTTCATCATGCTCAATTTCTTCTCATTGATCAGCATGGTTTGCTTGGACATCCACTGCTGCCAGGCTTCTTTGGAGATCTCATTAAAGATGCGCTTACCCAGCTCGCCAGGATAGAGCTGAAAGTCCTGACCTTCAGCGTCGCGTTGCAGATAAGTACAAAAAATGGTGCGGCTCATTACTCTTCCTCTTCGGTCACGTCTGCTCGACGCGTAAGCTGCTGGGGATGGCGCAATTCATGCAGCAAGCGCTCAACCGGCGCCGCCAAACCCACTGACGGTGGTTGCGCTAAGTTATACCAGAGACCGCCCGCTTCATCCATCAGCGACCCAGCCGAAGGCCATGCTAGCCACATAGGCACAACGTCTAAGTGGAAATGGCTAAAGGTATGGCGGAACGCGGTGAGCTGCTGCGGTTTGGCATGAATGCCGCGCTCGTTTAGCCAGTTAGTTAGCGCTTGCTCACTTGTAAATTGTGGGAAGCAGAACAATCCGCCCCACAGGCCAACCGGCGGACGCTGCTCTAACCACACGTCATCGCCATCCTGCATCATCAACATCCAGCCGCTACGTTCTGGCAAGGTCTGCTTGGGTTTTTTACCGGGATATTCAGCCCAGCTGCTGTTGGCATAAGCGACGCATCCGCTACTGAGCGGGCAGATTTCGCATTTAGGGCGTGAGCGAGTACATACTAACGCGCCAAGGTCCATCATCGCCTGATTAAACTGGCTGACGCCTGCCGCTGGCGTGACTTCTTCGCTAATCTGCCACAGCCGTTTTTCAACGTCCTTTTTCCCCGGCCAGCCGCCCACCGCGTAGCAGCGCGCCAGCACGCGTTTTACGTTGCCATCCAGAATCGGGAAGTGCAGACCGAGCGACAGTGATAACACCGCGCCCGCAGTCGAACGACCAATGCCCGGCAGCGCCGCGACATCGTCAAAGTTACGCGGGAACTCGCCGCCGTGCATCTCCACCACCTGTTTCGCGGCTTTGTGCAGATTACGCGCACGCGCGTAATAGCCGAGACCGGTCCACAGATGCAGCACTTCATCCAGCGGCGCAGCCGCCAGATCGGCCACCGTTGGGAAGCGCGCCATAAAGCGTTCAAAATAGGGAATGACGGTAGCAACCTGGGTTTGCTGCAGCATCACTTCAGAGAGCCATACCTTGTACGGCGTTTTCTCCTGCTGCCACGGCAGGGTTTTGCGACCGAAGCGCTGATACCAATCCAGCACTTGTTGCGCGAACGTCGGCGCTTGCATCATAAGAAGGAAATTTTCCGTGTTTACTCTACAATCAGGCAGGAATTCCAGCACAGAGACCTCAGGGTGTAAACCGGAACATTGCAAAGGCTTGCTTCTGCTTCCTAACTTTGCATAATGCCCGTTTCCCAGAACAGGCTAACCAGCAGGCTTCAACATGATTAATGACGTCATCACCCCAGAATTTGATGAGAACGGGCGGCCATTACGCCGTATCCGCAGTTTTGTGCGCCGTCAGGGGCGCTTAACGAAAGGACAGCAGCTCGCGCTCGATAATTTATGGCCGGAGATGGGCGTGGAGTTCCAGCAGGAGCCGCTGGATCTGGTGACGCTGTTTGGCCGCGACGCGCCGGTGGTGCTGGAGATCGGTTTCGGCATGGGCGCCTCGCTGGTGACCATGGCGCAGAACAATCCGCATCAGAACTTCCTCGGCCTGGAAGTGCATGCGCCGGGCGTTGGTGCTTGCCTGGCATCGGCGAAGGAAGCGGGCGTGGAAAACCTGCGCGTGATGTGTCACGACGCGGTGGAAGTGCTGCAGAAGATGATTCCGGATAACTCGCTGCGCATGGTGCAGCTGTTCTTCCCGGATCCGTGGCACAAAGCGCGCCATAACAAACGCCGCATCGTACAGGTGCCGTTTGCTGAGCTGGTGATGCGCAAATTGAAGCTGGGCGGCGTGTTCCATATGGCAACCGATTGGGAAGCCTACGCCGAACACATGTTAGAAGTGATGAGCAGCATCGACGGATATAAAAATCAGTCGGAAAGTAACAATTACGTGCCGCGTCCAGAAACGCGTCCGTTAACCAAGTTTGAGCAGCGCGGGCAGCGACTGGGCCATGGCGTATGGGATCTGATGTTTGAGAGGGTGAAATAATGGCCGTACAGCGTAGCCGTCGTTTGCGTAAAAAACTGCATATTGATGAGTTTCAGGAATTAGGCTTCTCCGTCGCCTGGCGTTTCGCCGAAGGCACCACCGAGGAGCAAATCGACGCCACTGTTGATCAGTTCATTAATGAAGTGATCGCGCCGAATGGTCTGGCGTATGACGGCAGCGGTTATTTGGTGTGGGAAGGTCTGGTGTGCTTGCAGGAAACCGGCAAATGCACCGATGAACATCGCGAGCTGGTGCGTAAGTGGCTTGAGAAGAACAATCTATCCGATATTCAGGTAACTGAACTCTTCGACGTTTGGTGGGACTAAGTTTTAGTGGTTGATGCGGGAAGGTGGCCATAAATGGTCACTCCACAACGTATTTCGTAGGGTCGCCATTTATGGCGACCTTTTTATTGCTCAGGAGATTTCATGGTTCGTAAGGCACTTATCGCCGCGCTGCTGCTGGCGGCAACTCAGGCTCAGGCTGCATACGAGTGCAGCGTCAAGCCACAGGATGATGTGATCATTAAACCGCAGAGCGTGCAGGTGGTGGGAACCAACGGCAACCTCGAAATCACTCCGCAGGGCGATGTGCAGTTTAATGGCCAGAAGGTCAACGTGGATAACGCCGCGCGCCAGAAAGCCATCGATTATCAAACCGCGCTGCGTCGCGATTTGCCGTGGATCGATAGCGGCGCGACCTCGCGTCTGGAACGCAGCCGCGTGGCGCTGGATAAAGTGATTGTCGAAAAGCTTGGCGAGAACAGTAACGTGCGTAATCGTCTCACCAAGCTGGATGGTCAGCTCAAGCAGCAAATGAACCGCATTATAGAGCATCGTCCAGACGGTTTGACCTTCCATCATCAGGCCATCGATCAGGTGCGCGCGGAAGGCGAGAAGCTGGTGCAGAGCACGCTCGGCGGCATCATGCAGGATAGCCTCAACGAAATGGGCAGCAGCCAGGCGGCAAACGGCAGCAATCCATTGCAGGCAATCATGGGCAACCTTGGCGGCCTACAACAGTCGGTGCAGGCGGAATGGAATAAGCAGGAGCAGGATTTCCAGAACTTCGGCCACGAAGTGTGTAACCGCGTTACCGTACTTGAAGATCAGCGCAAAGGATTGATGCAGGGCGTTAAAGGATAATTGCCCAGAGTTTGAGAAAGCCAGCCCATAACGGGCTGGCTTTTTAGTTTTAAGCGTTACTGCATTTAAGAATCCGGGATTCGGGACGAATCTGATAACTGTAAAAATTCTAATTAATAAAGATGGCAATGGTTTAGCAACCCCATGAAATCATTTATTTTTTAAGGAATTTTTATGCTATTTTCTAACGCCTCTGCTTCCAATAATAATCCTTTGGTACTCCCACCGCTTATCGTGCTAGCCGAATCCGGTTGGTATAACGATGCGCAAAAGCGCTGGGAAGGCAGCGTGCCATCACCAGACACTGTTGCAGTGATCATCACCATCAACGGAAAAAATCCAATTAGCGTGCCGGTAGTGGGCGGTCGTTTTGAATGGACGCCCACGATGCCATTGGCAGATGGCGAATATGTTCTCACCTTTACTGCGATGGATGCTGCCGGTAACAGCAGTACGCCCATTGTCGTCGATTACAACATTGATACCATTGCGCCAGACAAACCGGTTATCACCGCAATTGAAGACGATGTTGATGGCGGTATCCAGAACGGTAATAGCATTAAGCGTAACGGTTATACCAACGATGCTAACCCAGTGATTCGCGGCGAGGCTGAAGCGAACAGCCTGGTATACATTTACAACAAAAACAGCAAAACTCCGCTAGCTTCGGTAAAGGCGAATTCGCATGGTGAATGGGAAGTCGAAGTCAATTTGCCAAGTGATGGCGCTTATGAACTCAGCGCCGTGGCAGAAGATCGAGCTGACAATCGCAGTCAGGCATCGCCGAAATGGAAATTTGAACTTGATACGCAGAAGCCCAATGAGGCAGCAATCAGTTTCTATAAGGATGATGTGGGTCTCTATCGTGGCGAGTTTAATTTTAATCGCGCCACCGATGATCGTCGCCCAGAGCTTCATGGCAAAGGCGAGTTTGGAGAATTTGTGCGCGTACAATATGCCAGTAAGAACGGTAGCTGGATAACCACTGCAACCGTAACGGTTGATAGCAATGGCCAATGGAAGTGGACACCACCCATTGATCTTGCGGATGGCGAGTGGAGTTTCCGCGTTCGCGGCATCGATCACGCGGGTAATGTGAGCAAATGGAGTAGCAGCACGTCGCTGATCATCGACACCACTACTATCCAGCCAACCATTTTGCAGGCGATTGATAATGTTGGGCCGATCAGCAATATATCACCAGGACAAGCAACCGATGACCCACGGCTGGATTTCAGCGGTAAAGCGGAAGCCAGCAGTCTGATTACCCTTTATCAAAATGGTATTGCTGTTGGATCGACTCAGGCAAGCGTTTATGGCGACTGGAAAATTACGCCATCTAAGGATATGACTGTTGGGATAAATAATTTTAGCGTCAAGGCGATAGATGCTGCAGGTAATGAAAGTGTGTATTCCTCCCAATATCCGGTGCATTATAAGCCGTTACCAGAATATGAAAGAAACTACGAAGACTGGGAGTCCAGAGGGAATGATAACTGGTCAACAGGTAGAATTTATAACTATGGCAAGCTTAAAGTCACTGAATTGAAACACGGTGATGCAGCGAATGGCTGGCATACGGGGATTATGACGAACGGCAAGACACATAATGATTATTATCATGGTCGTGCAGTCACTATGTTGGATAACTCCATTGTTAAATATGATTTTGGTGAAACCGACTACGTTGCTTTCAATTACGCTAACTTACACAACAATAATACTCAGGTGAAAATTTTCTCGCCAAACGGTGAACTGATCGCCACTAAATTTCTCGCCAGCAGTGGCACCATTAATTATGAATATCAGAGTAGCAAATTTAGTTATCAAACAACGGCCAATAAACCGATTGGTTACATAGAAGTGCACTCTGCCGTTGATCCAGATACCTATGCGTATTATTGGTACAAGGGCTGGGTTAAAACGGTCAATGATGTTGGCTGGACCATTGATACTATGACCTGGGGAAGTGGTGAAGCAGGTGGGGTTAGTAAAGTTAACAGCATCGCTTCAACAGATGCGTCCCCAATCTACTCCCCAACTGCAGGTGAACTGCATATTATTGATGTCGCCAATTGGTTAATCACCACACAGTATTTGCATCCTGAAACTGCGGCAAGCATTGTCTTTGATAGTGCCAACCAGATAATTGATTTTGCAGCAGTGAGTGAGCGTGTGGATGGCATGCAAAAAATCGATATTACTGGTGTAGGCAATAATCAGCTTAATCTTGATTTAAAAGTATTGCTGACTGAAGGCGCCAATGGTTTATTTATCAGTGATAACAGTAAGCAATTTATGATTGATGGTGATGCCGGTGACCGAGTTATTCTTGATCGTGCTGAGTTCAGCGATGGCTGGTTAATGTCACAGAATAAAGTGCAGGTTGGCGGAGAAAATTGGACGCTCTTTACCAATAGCAAGGAGCATTACACGGTGTTAGTGAACCAGGAAATAGATATTACTTACGGCTAATACGCGAAAAAATGCCCGGTTTATGCCGGGCATTTTTTTTACTCTTCGGTCAGGAATAGCTCCAGCAGCGAGTTCAGGAACAGTTTCCCTTTCTCGGTAATCTGCCAGTTCTCCGTGGTTTCCACCACGTATCCCGCACTTATCGCCGCATCAATTTGCGGGCGAATCACCTGCTCATCCATGCCGGTATAGCGACGGAAATTTGCGCGCGGTGCTGCTTCCAGCAGACGGAAACGGTTCATAAAGAACTCGAACGGTTTGTCGTTCTCGGCCACGTCGTGCTGCTTATCGAGATAGTTGCCTTTCATAAAGCCGCGCGGATGGCGGGTTTTTACCGTACGCACGATGCGACCATCGGCTTGCGTCAGCTTGCCGTGTGCGCCACAGCCAATGCCGAGGTAATCACCGAAACGCCAATAGTTGAGATTGTGCTCGCAGCGATAACCCGGTTTGGCATACGCCGAGGTTTCATATTGCTGATAGCCCGCGGCGCTCAGCAGTTGATGACCTTGCTCAAATATATCCCACAGCGCATCGTCATCCGGCAGTTTCGGCGGGCGCGATCCGAATAAGGTATTCGGCTCAATCGTCAGCTGATACCACGACAGATGCGGTGGGTTGAGCGCAATCGCCTGGCGCAAATCATCCAGCGCTTCTTCCAGCGACTGATCCGGCAAGCCGTGCATCAGGTCGAGGTTAAAGCTGCGCAGGCCTAAACCTTCCGCCAGCTGTGCAGCGCGCACCGCTTCTTCCGGTCCGTGAATGCGGCCAAGGCGCTCCAGCTTTTGTGGACTGAAACTCTGCACGCCAATCGAAATACGGTTAATACCGGCTTTCTGGTAGCCGCTAAAGCGATCGGCTTCCACGGTGCCCGGATTGGCTTCCATGGTGATTTCTGCATCGGCCGCCAGCGGCAAACGCGCACGCACGCCGTCCAACAGCATCTGCATCGCATTGCTGCTCAGCAGGCTTGGCGTACCGCCGCCGATGAAAATAGTGCGTACTTCACGCCCGCCGGTCAGCGGCAAATCCTGTTCAAGATCGTTAAGCAGGTGCTGCACATACTCAATGTGCGGCACCTCGCCTTTTAACGCGTGAGAGTTGAAATCACAGTACGGACACTTCTGCACACACCACGGAATGTGGATGTACAGGCTTAATGGCGGCAACTCAGGTAAAAAATCAGGCATTGCGCATCGCTTCCAGCAGCAGCGTCAATGCTTTACCACGGTGAGAGACGGCGCGCTTTTCGTCTTTACTCAGCTCTGCCGCCGTTTTACCTAATTCAGGGACATAAAAGATGGGATCGTAACCGAAACCGCCTGTGCCCGCTGCCGCGCGGGTGATTTCCCCCGCCCAGCTACCGTGGAACACCAGCGGCGTTGGATCGGCGGCGTGACGCACGTAAACCAGCACACAGTGGAACTGCGCCTGACGTTCTCCATTCGGCACCTTTTCCAATGCTACCAGCAGCTTGTCCAGATTTTGCTGGTCGCTGGCATCAACGCCCGCATAGCGCGCGGAGTAGATCCCCGGCGCGCCGCCCAGCGCATCGACCGCCAGACCGGAATCATCGGCAATCGCCGGTAAACCGGTAATCTCAGCCGCATGACGCGCTTTCAGAATGGCATTTTCGATGAAGGTCAGGCCGGTTTCTTCCGCCGACTCAACGCCGAGTTCGGTTTGCGCCACGATATCAAGCCCGAAGGCCGCTAACAGATCGGCCAGTTCACGAACTTTGCCCGGATTACCGGTAGCGAGAACAACTTTTTGCATAACAGTTCCAGATAGACGAATTACAGCAAATACCAGAGGCCTGGGAACAGGTCCATGCCGAGGAAATTCAGCGCGTACAGCACCAGAATCACAATCATGGCAGAGAAATCGATACCGCCCATCGCCGGCAGAATACGGCGAATTGGCGACATCAGCGGTTCAGTCAGCTGCATCAAAACCTGATCCACCGGGCCGCGACCCTGGCTGATCCAGCTCATCAGCGAACGAATGATGATCACCCAGAACACCAGATAACCGGCAGATTTCACCAGCGACAACAGACCAACCAGCAGGTTGGTGGGATCAACCGAGAACACGCCGACCTGAATCAGCAGTAAAATCGGATATTTCAGCGTGGTCAGCACAAAGGCCAGCAGCAGTGATGCGGTATCAATCGGGCCAATCGCCGGGATCACGCGGCGCAGCGGTTTGATAATCGGTTGGGTGATCTTCACGACAAACTGCGCCAGCGGGTTGTAGAAGTCACAGCGCGACCACTGCATCCAGATGCGCAGCAGCAGCACCATCACGTACAAATCGATCAGCGTTTTGACTAAAAACGTCAGTGTTAACATGAGGTTCCTCAATTATTGTTGTGAAGGTCGCGCATAATCCCGCGCGCCAAAAACGGCGGTGCCAATACGCACCATGGTGCTGCCCGCGGCGATGGCCGCGTCCATATCGTCGCTCATTCCCAGAGAAAGCGTATCGACGTCAGGATAATCCTGTTTTAAGGCATGAAACGCGGCGGCCATCTGCTGACACACCGCTAATTGCCGCGCGTAGTCTGACTCTGGCGCCGGAATCGCCATCAGCCCCCGCAAGCGCAGCTGCGGCAGTGCGGCGATCTGCTGCGCCAGCTCCGGCAACGCCTCTAGCATGATGCCAGATTTGCTGTTCTCGTCACTGATATTTACCTGAATTAACACGTTAAGCGGCGGCAACGACGCCGGGCGCTGATCGTTCAGGCGCTGCGCGATGCGCTGGCGGTCAACGGTGTGGCACCAGGCGAAGTTTTCCGCTACCAGACGGCTTTTATTGGATTGCAGCGGGCCGATAAAGTGCCATTGCAAATCAGGATGTGCGGCCAGTTCAGCCACTTTTTCAACCCCTTCCTGCACGTAATTTTCACCGAACGCTTGTTGTCCAGCGGCAATGGCTTCTGCGACCGCGCTCGCAGGTTTGGTTTTGCTCACTGCAAGCAGCGTAATTTCTTCTGGCGCGCGGCCGCAACGTGCGGCGGCAGCGGCGATACGCTCACGCACTTGCTGTAAGTTGTGCTCAATGGAAGTCATAGTCAGGAGAAGTTAAATGGAGTTGGATGAAATTGTGGCCCTTAGTGTAAAGCATAACGCCGCCGATCTGCACCTTTGCAGCGGACATTTGCCGCACTGGCGGCGACAAGGCGTGCTGGAGCCGATTCCGCAGCAGAGCGCGCTGGATGGCGGCTGGCTGGAAGCCTTTATGCAGCAGTGGCTGACGCCACCGCAACAGGCCGAGCTGGAGGAGAACGGCCACGTTGACTTTGCTATCACGCTTGCCAGCGGCATTCGACTGCGCGCCAACCTTTTTATGCAGCGTCACGGCTTATCGCTGGCGCTGCGGTTGATTGCCAGCCAGGCGCCCGATCTCAGCAGCCTGCATTTACCCGACGTAGTGAGCCAGCTATTACAGCTGGAAGAGGGGCTGATTTTAATTACCGGCGCCACCGGCAGCGGCAAATCCACCACGCTGGCGGCGATGGTGGATTGCCTGAACCGCCAGCAGGCGCGGCACATCCTGACGCTGGAAGATCCGATTGAGTTTGTGCATCGCAGCCAGCGATCGCTGATTCAGCAGCGTGAAGTCGGCGCGCATTGCGCGTCGTTTCAACACGGGCTTAAAGCCGCGCTGCGTGAAGATCCTGATGTGATTCTGCTCGGTGAATTGCGTGATAGCGAAACGATACGCCTGGCGCTCACTGCGGCAGAAACCGGGCATCTGGTGCTGGCTACGCTCCATACGCGCGGCGCAACCCAAGCGGTTGATCGGCTGGTAGATGTGTTTCCTGCCGAGGAGAAAAACCTGGTGCGCACCCAATTAGCGGGCAGCCTGAAAGCGGTGCTGGCGCAGCGTTTAGTGCCGGCGAAAGCGGGCGGGCGAATTGGTTTGTTTGAAGTGTTGGTGGCGACGCCGGCGGTGGCGAATCTGATCCGTGAAGGCAAGATGCATCAGTTGCCTGGCGTGTTGCAAACCGGTGCGCAGGCGGGCATGCAGACATTTGCGCAGAGCGAGCAGGGGCGGCAGTTGGCGGGGATGATTTAACGTGTTGTTGTTATATCGGTCGCCATGAATGGCGACCCTACGACAAGCCAATGATGGCAGCGTGTGTGGATTTACCGTAGGGTGCGCATTAATGCGTGTCAAACCAATCTTCGAGGATGATCACTGCGGATTGGGAATCAACCTGGCCTTTCTGCAACGCACGAAAACCGCCGCGTTCAAACAGGTCGGCACGCGCTTCAACGGTGCTCAGGCGCTCGTCCTGCAGCTCGACGCGAACGCCAAAACGGCCATGCAGGCGATTGGCGAACTTACGTGCGCGCGCGGTGAGCTCCTGTTCGGTGCCATCCATATTCAGCGGCAAACCCACCACCACATAATCGGGCTGCCACTCTTTCAGCAGCTTTTCGATCAGCTTCCAGTCCGGCGTGCCATCCTGCGCTTTTAGCGCCGTTAACGCGCGGGCGGTGCCCGTTAGCTGCTGACCGACCGCAACGCCGATGCTTTTGGTGCCGAAATCGAAGCCCAGTAAGGTTTCACTGGCCATCAGGCGTGTCCTGCATCGGTGGCAATATTGTGAATATCAACACCTAAACCGCGTGCCGCTTCACGCCAGCGCTCAGCGATGGGCGTCTGGAACAGAATATTGGTGTTAGCAGGCGAGGTGAGCCAGGCATTCTCCAGCAGCTCATCTTCAAGCTGACCTTTCTCCCAGGCGCAATAACCCAGCGCCACCAGCACGTTATCGGGCTGCGAAGTGGTACCAATCGCTTCCAGCACATCACGCGATGTGGTGATCACCGTGGTGTCTGAAATACGAATGCTCGAGGAGTAAATGCGCTGTGCCGAGTGCAGGATGAAACCACGATCTTCCGCCAGCGGACCACCTGCAAACACCGGCTTGTCCAGCTTGATGGCAGGATCGCGTTCGGATGCGCTAATTTTTAGCTTTTTCAGAATGCCTTCAACCGTCAGGTTATCCATCGGCTTATTCACGATCAAACCCATGGCGCCATCTTCATTGTGCTCGCAGATATAAACTACCGAGCGTTTGAACAGTGGGTCCTGCAGCGACGGCATCGCAATTAAAAAATGATGCTGTAAATTCATTATCACTCGTATACCAAAAATAACCGGCGCAGCCGCGGCAGCACCGGTTTTGGGTGTTCACGGAGTGGAGACTCCGACGGCATCAGCCCAGGCGTTTCTCAATGGCATCCATCAGCATGCCAGTGATCGATATCGGGAACGCGGCCTCGATTTCACGTACGCAGGTTGGGCTGGTCACGTTAACTTCAGTCAGTTTATCACCGATGATATCCAGGCCGACAAAAATCAGCCCTTTAGCTTTCAGCGTTGGGCCGACGCGACGCGCAATTTCCCAGTCGCTATCGCTCAGCGGACGCGCCTCACCACGGCCACCAGCCGCCAGGTTGCCGCGTGTTTCGCCACCTTGCGGAATACGCGCCAGGCAGTACGGCACAGGTTCGCCATCCACTACCAACACGCGTTTGTCGCCATCTTTAATCGCTGGCAGATAGTTCTGCGCCATGCAGAAGTTCTGGCCATGATTGGTCAGGGTTTCGGTGATCACGCCAAAGTTGGGATCGTCTTGCTTCACGCGGAAGATCGATGCGCCGCCCATGCCGTCCAGCGGCTTCAGGATCACGTCGCCATGTTCCTGCCAGAAGGCGCGCAGCTGCTCTTTGTTGCGCGTGACCAGCGTATCTGGCGTCAGGTCGGCAAACCATGCGGTGTAGAGCTTCTCGTTGCAGTCACGCAGGCTCTGCGGTTTGTTGACGATCAGCGTGCCTTGCTCTTCTGCGCGTTCCAGCAGGTAAGTGGCGTAGATAAATTCGGTGTCGAACGGCGGATCTTTACGCATCAGCACCACGTTGAGATCGGCCAGCGGGATATTCTGCTCGCTGCCAAACGTGTACCAGTTGTCGTAGTTCTGCTCAACGCTCAGCAGACGGGTGCGCGCATAGCTCACGCCACCGCGCAGGGAGAGATCGCTCATCTCCATGTAATGAATTTCGTAACCACGGCGCTGTGCTTCCAGCAACATGGCGAAGCTGGTGTCTTTTTTAATGTTGATGGACGAAATTGGGTCCATAACGATGCCAAGCTTAATCATTATTCTCTCCTAAATGGGGAAGCAACTACCCCGAAAGCGTTGTGCTGTGAAGTTACGTTCGAACCCGAAAGTATCGCTTAACCGAGGTCACCAAACCTCACCTGAAGTGCCGTAATGGCGGTGAGTGCGGTGGTTTCGGTGCGCAACACGCGTGGTCCAAGCAGAATATCGGTAAAACCCTGCTGCGCGGTCATGGCAATTTCATCGGCGGTTAAGCCACCTTCCGGGCCAATCAGTAAGCGCAGGCGCTCAACCGGCTGCGGCAGCGTATTGATGCTGTGGCTGGCGCGCGGATGCAAATTGAGCTTCAAACCGTCTTCGGCTTCCGCGCACCAGGATTGTAACGTCATCGGTTCGCGAATTTCCGGCACACGATTACGGCCGCACTGTTCACAGGCGGCAATCGCGATTTTCTGCCATTGCTGAATTTTTTTCGCCAGTCTCTCGGCATCCAGCTTTACGCCGCAGCGTTCAGAAAACAAGGGCGTAATCACATTCACGCCAAGTTCGATCGATTTCTGGATAGTGAATTCCATTTTTTCACCGCGCGACATCACCTGGCCGAGGTGTAAATGCAGCGGGGATTCACGGTCATCAGCCTGACTGGCAAGGACCCTTACTTTTACACGCTTTTTATCAGCCTGGGTGATTTCGGCGCTAAAAGTCAGATTACTGCCATCAAACAGCTCAATTTGCTGACCGGCCGTCATGCGCAGCACGCGCCCGACATGGTTAGCGGCATCCTCGTCGAGGAAGACTTCACTGTTAACTTCGAGAGATTCGGGATGATAAATGCGAGGTATACGCATGCGGTTCCTGCCAGCGTTATGCCGTGTCAGCGGACACGGCGCAATCGAAAAAAGCTAGTGTAGGGTAGCGCTTTTAGCGCTGGCAAGCCTGCTGTACGTAGGAATTATGATTTCCCTGTACTTTGGCGATTCGATTGTCACGCTCGCACTCCCACGTCGTCACCGGATATTGCTTATCCCACGCGGTAAACAGCTGAGTTTGCTGACGCGATAGGCGCAGATGATATTGGTCGCGCATATAGAAGTAAGTGCGGGCAATGGCGCCACGCGCACGCTCCGGCGGCTGCGCCAGCTTCTGCTTAAAATCGACCTTCATGCCGCATTGACCGTACTGCTGTTCACCGCCGTTCCACTGGCTGTACTGGAAGTTATTGCGGTCGCCGTTCACTTCACCAATCGCGGGTTGCAGGTTATGCAGATCGCTTTCGATGCGGCGGTAATCGGCATCTTTGCTGCAGCTTTTGCGGCCGCCGTTTTGCCAGCACTGACGCTGATGACCGAACTCCCACGCGGGCATCACATGTTCCCACTCAATACGTTCGGCGCGATTGGCGTTTTTGCGCACGCTGTAGCCGCAGCTGTTTAAATCGGGCACGCCCTTTTTGCCGTGCCAGCTGATTTTGCAGCCGCAGTAAAAGTCGGCTGGCGCATCAGCGTTGATCTGCGCGGCATACGCTTTGGCCTGACTAAAATTGTTTTGATGATAGTTAGTGAAACTGAGGCTGTAAGCGCTAAGCGGGGCAACTAATAAGGTAAGTAACAGCAGCGTTTTGCGAGACATATTCCAAAAATTAACCTGGTCCTGAAAAAGGGCGGCAGGGTAACAGAATGATGACGTACGGGATATGAGATTAGGCTATGTTGCTGAACTATATTACAAACTATATTGCTAAACTATTTCGATAAAAACTCACCGGGTTGCAGCAGCGATTTGCAGTGCACGCAGCGATATTCGCTTTCACCGCGCAGCACGCGGTTATGGCGACGCACCGTAAGCTGATGCTGCTGGCAGCTGCAGCGATAGGGAAAGGTGTTGCTGCGCACCGAGTCGATTTCAAACTTGTGGGTGCGACACGCAGGCACACCCAGCACGCTCTCCATCATCCATTTCCACTCTTTGCCGTGCGGCGGCACGCGGCCAAAGGTTTTCCACACCAGCAGATGCGCCAGTTCGTGCGGCACCACTTCATCAACAAATGCCTGCTGATTCTCCAGCAGCAGCACCGGATTGATGCGGATTTCCCACTTCTCCAGCCATGCGGTGCCCGCAGCGGTGCCGCGCTGCTGATAGATCAAAGATGGCTCATCAAAGCGGCGTTCCAGCTTGTCGTTAGCCAGCTGCAAATAATGGCGCAGCGAACGCATGACGGCTTGCTGTAAGGCGATGGGAAGGCGTGGTGTTTTCATGGTGGGCAGCATAAAAGGTTGCAGCGGTTGAATCAACTGAGTGTGAAGCGGTCGCCATTAATGGCGAACCTATAAAAAAGGGCTGCCAGTTGGCAGCCCTTGCATTCGCTTATCGGGATTACTTCTGACCGATGTCGCGCAGTTTTTTGCCAGACATCAGGTTGCGCTCGATGTGCTCCAGCGAGACGTTTTTGGTCTCTGGAATCAGCGCCAGCGTCAGCAGAATGAAGAACACGTTCAGACCGGCGTAAACCCAGAAGGTCGGCGCGTTGCCCAGCGTATTCAGCATGGTCAGGAAGGTGGCACCGACGATCATGTTGGCAATCCAGTTGGTCGCGGTGGAAACCGTGATACCGAAGTCGCGGCCTTTCAGCGGCTGAATCTCGGAACACAGAACCCAAATCAACGGACCGGCAGACATCGCAAAACCAATGATGAACATTAGCAGCATCGCCACCGCGAAGTACTGCGCTTCTGGCGAGTGGATGCCGATGTGCAGCATGGTGCCAAGGATGCCCATACCAATCGCCATCACCATGAAGCCCAGCACCAGCGTAGGTTTACGACCCCAGCGATCCACCAGACCGATAGCAATAAAGGTGGCCAGTACGTTCACCAGACCGACAATCACCGTGCCCCACATTTGCTGCGTGGTATTGGCAAAGCCA
Organism: Enterobacter sp. Sphag1F; assembly: GCF_014193275.1. Taxonomy (NCBI): domain Bacteria; kingdom Pseudomonadati; phylum Pseudomonadota; class Gammaproteobacteria; order Enterobacterales; family Enterobacteriaceae; genus Enterobacter; species Enterobacter sp. Sphag1F. The sequence goes on from NZ_JACHZD010000004.1 coordinate 364,110, forward strand.
GCGATTTCGAAGATCTTCGGCGCGTAATACATGATGACGTTCATACCGGTGAACTGCTGCATCACCTGCAACAGCACGCCAAGGAACACTGCGCGGCGGAAGTTGCTGTTGCTCTGGAACAGCTGCCAACCCGACTGTTTGATTTTCAGGCTTTCACGGATTTCATCCAGCTCGCGTTTTGCTTGTTCGCTGGTATCACGCAGACGCGATAACACGCGCTCAGCACTGCGGAAATCACCTTTAGCCGCCAGCCAGCGTGGGCTGTTTGGCAGGAAGAACACGCCAATCAACAGCAGCACTGCTGGAATGGTGATGATGCCCAGCATCCAGCGCCATGCGCCAGCATCGCTGAACGCGGTATCGGAGAGATACGCCGCCAGAATACCGATGGTGATCATCAGTTGGTAAAGCGAAATCATACTGCCGCGAATTTTCTCCGGCGCGATTTCAGAGAGATACAGCGGCGCGGTGTAAGAAGCAACACCAACGGCCAGGCCAAGCACCACACGTGCGGCGATCAGCATTTCCGGGCTGGTTGCGCCTGCAGACCACAGCGAACCGATAACGAACAGAATCGCACCGGCCATCAGGCTCTTTTTACGACCGAGACGCGATGACATCCAGCCGCTACCAACCGCACCAACAGCTGCACCAAACATCATTGAGCTGACGATCCACTCTTGCTGATGTGCGGTGACGTTAAAGTCTTTCGCGATGAAAGGCAGAGCACCGGCGATAACACCGATATCCAATCCAAACAGCAAGCCGGCCAGCGCCGCTAAAAAGCAGACAAACAAGGTCATGACCTTATTTGAAGTTCTGCTCTTATGAGTATTACCAGGCATGAAGCCTCCAAAGTTTATCCATCGTTGTTGTTATCAATGTTATGAAACCTGTCGGCGGAAAAAAGTGAGTAAGATCACATCAGTGTAATCGGTTACACACGCTGAAACCCTGCAATCCAGCATTTTCCGCCCGAAATAGTTACGTAACCAGTAAGGTATAGCACCCTTTAAGTTTCTGACATCGCACTAAATACCGGCAATCAGAGGACGCTGAAAATAACGCATTTTCACCGTAATAACTACGCTGAAAAATCTCTAAATTGCCGATTGTTAAAGGATTTCAAAATGTAATCGTTATCACCAAGTTGTAAGCGATGTGAAAGAAGTGTAGACAGCGTGGAAGAAGTGACAAACCGGTTTGAAGAGCTTGAGAACCAGGTCGTCATAAATGACGACCCTACGGGCACAAAAAAGCCCGCCAGTGGCGGGCTCAATAACGATGTCGCTTCTGGGCTTACTTCAAACCCGCCGCTTCGCGCAGCTGCGCAGCTTTATCAGTCTGCTCCCACGGGAAGTGCTCACGACCAAAGTGACCGTATGCTGCAGTCTCTTTATAGATCGGTTTCAGCAGATCCATCATCTGAATCAGGCCGTATGGACGCAGGTCGAAGAACTCACGCACCAGCAGCGTCAGCTGTTCGGTGGAGACTTTCTCGGTACCAAAGGTTTCAACCATGATGGAGGTTGGCTCAGCCACGCCGATAGCGTAAGAAACCTGGATTTCGCAACGGTCAGCCAGGCCAGCCGCTACGATGTTCTTCGCTACATAACGCGCGGCGTAAGCGGCAGAACGGTCAACTTTTGACGGATCCTTACCGGAGAACGCGCCGCCACCGTGACGTGCCATGCCGCCGTAGGTATCAACGATGATTTTACGACCGGTCAAACCGCAGTCGCCCATTGGGCCACCGATAACAAAACGGCCGGTTGGGTTGATGTGATATTTGGTGCTGGCGGTGATCCACTCAGTCGGCAGAACCGGCTTGATGATCTCTTCCATCACCGCTTCACGCAGATCGGCGGTGGTGACATCTTCAGCGTGCTGCGTTGACAGCACAACTGCATCGATACCGACAATTTTGCCGTCATCGTACTGGAAGGTGATCTGGCTTTTGGCATCCGGACGCAGCCAAGGCAGTGAACCGCTTTTACGCACTTCAGCCTGACGCTGCACCAGACGGTGCGCATAGGTAACCGGCGCTGGCATCAGCACATCGGTTTCGTTGCTGGCGTAGCCAAACATCAGGCCCTGATCGCCCGCGCCTTGCTCCAGCGGATCGGTACGGTCAACGCCCTGATTAATGTCTGGAGACTGCTTACCAATCGCGCTCAGCACTGCGCAAGAGTTAGCATCAAAGCCCATATCGGAATGGACATAGCCGATTTCACGTACGGTATTACGGGTGATCTCTTCGATATCCACCCATGCGCTGGTGGTGATTTCACCGCCAACCAGCACCATACCGGTCTTCACGTAAGTTTCGCAGGCCACGCGTGCTTTAGGATCCTGCTCGAGGATCGCATCCAGCACGGCATCGGAAATTTGGTCAGCGATTTTATCAGGATGTCCTTCTGATACGGACTCAGATGTAAAAAGGTGTTTAGCCATTCTGTTCTTTACCTTAAAAATGGTTTGAATACGACTGCATAGCGTAAGTGGGATCAGACCGACTCGACGCCCCTTCAGGCAAAGCCGCAAGCAGTAGGCAGCGAGAGCCTTGGCTCACACCGCCTGGATGTTAATCAGTTTAGATGGAAAACCATCTGGACGGCTATTCTAGGTTACTCAGTGAGCACTTTTCCAGTGCTTTTTCCGATCCCGCATTTTCCGCAACATCACAAGTGGAATTATTTCCTGACACCGCGCGCAGTTACCTGACAAAGATTTTGCATTTTACCCCGCGTGGCTGTATAAAACGCCGCTGCTGTCGACCACAGCCGCAAAGGATGACGCCGCCGTGCGTCGCGCCGTCAGATGCCATTTAATCTGACCTTCACCCAAGCCGTTTCTCGCATGCTTTAAGCAGGCGATGGAGGTGATTAAAGTAATGAACCACTCTTTCTCTCGCTTTGGTTCACTGCGCTGTTTCGGCGCGCTGGCACTCCTTTCACACTCCAAACCCGTTCTTTTCTTCTATCGACGTTGTGTTCATTCTCCCGACACGCGCGCCGGTTAACATTTCTCTGCATCTATTACTGCATTTCGCTGTCTACAGACCGTGGAAGTCTCAGGCTATTTGCCCCGACTTCGGTGCGGTGTTTTACACTTAGAGTCAGCTTTGCACATTGCAACCTTACAGAGGCAGCAAGCAGGATGAGGCAATTTTTACCCGGCGCCACCATGACAAAACTCGGTAACAAATTCATATTTCAACGGAAAATTGAGGTTCGCGATGTCTGACGACATGAAGAATATCAAGGGTTCGTCAGCTGGCGAACAAGGTGTACTCCGCTCCATGCAGGAGGTGGCAATGAACGATCAGGAAGCGAGCAGAATGCTGCGTACCTACAATATTGCCTGGTGGGGAAACAATTATTACGACGTCAACGAGCTGGGGCACATCAGCGTGTGTCCCGATCCGGATCAGCCGGAAGTGCGCGTTGACTTAGCGAAACTGGTGAAAGAGCGCGAAGCCGACGGCCAACGTCTGCCAGCGCTGTTCTGCTTCCCGCAGATTCTCCAGCATCGTCTGCGTTCGATTAACGCCGCCTTCAAACGCGCGCGTGAATCTTACGGCTATAAAGGTGACTACTTCCTGGTTTACCCGATCAAGGTTAACCAGCATAAGCGCGTGATTGAGTCGCTGGTCAACTCTGGCGAACCGCTGGGCTTAGAGGCCGGTTCGAAAGCCGAGCTGATGGCCGTGCTGGCCCACGCCGGTAAAACCCGTTCGGTGATTGTTTGTAACGGCTATAAAGACCGCGAATACATTCGTCTGGCGCTGATCGGTGAAAAGCTCGGTCACAAAGTCTATCTGGTGATCGAGAAGATGACCGAGGTGCGCCTGGTGCTGGAAGAGGCCGAGCGTCTGAACGTGATTCCACGTCTCGGTATCCGCGCACGTCTGGCGTCACAGGGCTCAGGCAAGTGGCAGTCGAGCGGTGGTGAGAAGTCGAAGTTTGGTCTGGCGGCATCGCAGGTATTGCAGCTGGTCGACATTATGCGCAAAGCGGGTCGTCTCGATAGCCTGCAGCTGCTGCACTTCCATCTCGGTTCGCAGATGTCCAACATCCGCGACATCGCCACCGGCGTGCGTGAGTCGGCGCGTTTCTACGTTGAGCTGGCGAAGCTGGGCGTTAACATCAAATGCTTCGATGTGGGCGGCGGTTTGGGCGTGGATTATGAAGGAACACGCTCGCAGTCTGATTGCTCGGTCAACTACGGCCTGAACGAATACGCCAACAACGTGATTTGGGCAATCGGCGATGCCTGTGAAGAGAACGGTTTGGAACATCCAACCGTGATCACCGAATCAGGTCGTGCGGTGACGGCGCACCACACCGTGCTGGTGTCCAACATCATTGGTGTTGAGCGTAACGAGTTCAGCACGCCGGTGGCACCGGATGCCGATTCACCGCGTCCGATTCAGAGTTTGTGGGATACGTGGCAAGAGATGCACGAACCTGACGTGCGTCGTTCGCTGCGTGAATGGCTGCACGATAGCCAAATGGATCTGTTCGACATCCATACCGGTTATTCGTCAGGCACCTACGATCTCGGTCAGCGCGCCTGGGCAGAACAGCTTTACCTGAGCATCTGCCACTATATTCAGCAGCACCTCGACCCAAGCAACCGCGCGCATCGCCCGATCATTGATGAGCTGCAGGAGCGTATGGCGGATAAGATTTACGTCAACTTCTCGCTGTTCCAGTCGATGCCGGATGCGTGGGGCATCGATCAGCTGTTCCCGGTGCTGCCGCTGGAAGGGCTGAATAAAATGCCGAAGCGTCGCGCGGTGTTGCTCGACATCACCTGTGACTCCGATGGCACCATCGATCACTACGTCGATGGCGATGGCATTGCCACCACCATGCCGATGCCGGAGTACGACATCGACAATCCGCCGATGCTCGGCTTCTTTATGGTCGGTGCGTATCAGGAAATTCTCGGCAACATGCACAACCTGTTCGGTGACACCGAAGCAGTGGATGTGTTTGCGTTCCCGGATGGCAGCGTGGAAGTACAGCTGTCGGATGAGGGCGATACCGTGGCGGATATGCTCGAGTACGTGCAGCTTAATCCGAACGATCTGATGACGCTGTTCCGCGATCAGGTGACCCAGCAAACCGATATTCCTGAAGAGCTGCGTGCGCAGTTTCTCGCAGAATTCGAAAGCGGCCTGTACGGTTATACCTATTTAGAAGATGAGTAATTAACTGCTCTCAAACCGAGCCCGTAAAGGGCTCGGTTTACTCTTTTCCTGCTATATTCTCGCACATCCTCAACCTTTTAATTCTATTTGTGAAGACGATCACTCTTCGCTTATTTTTAACCTGCCGCCAAAAAATCGCATTTATATCCTCAGTGCTATCTCTTTCTTTTTGCTGATAAAGCCATTCAGTACCAACCTCCTTTTTCGCCAATGCCCTTACATTACCTAATGATTAAACAGTGATTAAGCAGCTTATCTGTTATGTATTCTTTGCAATGCATAATCAAAATTTAAACATTAAGGATTGAATAGTCACTCACGATAACTTTATTTATTGGAGTTTATTGGAATCATGAATTCCAGATGAAACATTTTCAAATTTGAGATAAGTATAAAAATCAATCATTGTTAATTTGTTTTTTATCCTTAACTTTCAATTTGTTCGTGTTTTGTTGAGCTGTCAAGGTTAGCGTTAAGTTAAATTTTTCTCAGAATTATCCGAAGTTTTTATGAATTTTAAAGAAATTTACTTACGTTATTGATTGGTTTAAACGATTGAAGTTGTCAGTGGTGTTTACTGAAATCTATTTCTCAAAGTGTAAGTTGTACGTTAACCTTCAGTTAAGACATTAAGTTTTATCAATGTTTACCTTACTTCTCACATGAGAAATCCTGACAGTTTAATGCTATCAGGCAGTTGCAGTAAGGATGTGAAATGAGCAATCAACCGAAGACAGTGTTCTTGTTAGAGCCGGTTTATGATTTATCCGGCCAGGTGATTGCCAGGGAATTGTTAACGCGTCTCGCAGATGACGCGGACATCAATAATAAGCGTAATCCTGAAAGGGATGTTGGGTTCTTCAGTCAGCTTTCTGCTGACGTTAAATGGCAGTTATTCCTCCACCAGATCGAAAAACTTATTCAGCTATACCAGAAAGGGTTCGACCAGATTGTCAGTGTCAATGTTGATAGAGATATCGTAGCCAGCATTTTTAAAGATGCTGAAATACAAGAAAAACTGGCTCAACTGACGCTATTGCGTTTGGAAATATCAGCATTCTTCACCGCGCGATTTAATAGCGCCGATCTGTTGATTTTAAAAGGTGTCGCGAAAGTGACGCCCGCCCCTTTATGGCTCGACGACTTTGGTCCGGGTTATTCCAACCTTTCTATGTTCGATAGCGGAATATTTGAAATCGTCAAGATTGACAAGGAATTTTTTTGGCAATTTGGCGACGGTCGCACCTTTGACATTCTGCTCGACCATCTCAACGAATTATGCAACGGCGTCATCGTTGAGGGTGTTGAAAATCAACAACAGGTCAACCTGCTAGCGCATAAACCGATTTATGGCATGCAAGGCTATCTGTGGCAGAGCGTCTATCTCGATGATTTATTAGCATAATCCTGAATATTACTGGGTTGGTTTCATCCCTCGGGGAAGTGAAAAATGTCAAAGCCTGGGCTCCATGCGTTTCACGTCATTTGTGCCCGGCCAATTGAGAAAATAAAACTTTTTCCCGTGGTGATTTTTAGAAATAAATCCAATCAGTTATCAGGATGGCGGCTAAACAAAACTCAACGCGATTTCATTCTTAGCCTATGTGAGATCGAACAAGAGAAAAAGTGAATATTCATGGTGATTATTCACGGTAAAAGCCGGTGTCTGCGGATGCCGGGCATTTTAATGGAACTTCGCGGGATCTCGATAACATGAATAATATCTCAGTAACCCCAAAAGGTGGGACCGTTGCTTCTGAGCTGAGTGGAAATCAAGTTAATTTGACCGCTCCGAGTTTGGTGAAGCTGCATCTTAATCAGTCTGATATTAAGTCTTTCACACGCAATGGTAATGATTTAGTCGTCACCACAAAATCTGGTGAAGTCCTTGTTATTCATAATTTTTACAGCCCGAACGGTGATAGCGATTTGGTCCTGCAGGACGATCGCGGCGCGATGTGGTGGGTTGAAGATCCCGGTACTGAAGGTTTCCATTACGTCTCAATCGACAGCACCGAAGGGCTGTTAGCGGAAAACACCACCAATGACGGCACCATCGCCGCCTTCGGTATTGGTGGTGCGGCGCTGGCTGGTTTAGGTGCGATGTTTGCCGGTTCGGGCGGTGGCGGTGGCGGTGGCGGAAATGCCACGCCGAGTAACCCCGATGACGGCAACAACGGCGGCAATCCCACTAACCCGACCAATCCTACCAACCCAAACAATCCCGGTGGTGGCGATGACACTACGCCGCCAACCGCCATCACGGATTTGGTGATTAACGACACGGTTGGGCCGTATCAGGGCGCGATTGGTGCGGGCGCGATTACCGATGACAACACGCCAACCCTGAGCGGCACCGCTGAAGCGGGCGCCATTGTCAGCATTTACGATGGCACGACGCTACTCGGCACGGTGACCGTTGGCGCGGATGGCCGCTGGAGCTTTACCACGCCTGCGCTGGCGGACGGTCAGCACAGCCTGACCGCCACCGTTACCGATGCGGCGGGTAACACCAGTCTGGCAACCAATCCGGTAGATTTCACTGTGGATACCGTCGCACCAACCGCCGTTGGCGGCTTGAGTGTGATTAACAACAGCGGTACCACTGCGCAGCCAATCACCAACGGCGGCGCGACCAAAGACACCACGCCAGTGCTGAGCGGAACCGCTGAAGCGGGCTCGATTATCACCATCCGCGATGGCGATACCGTACTCGGCAGTGTCACTGTCGGCAGCAACGGTGCCTGGAGCTTCACCAGCCCCGAACTTAGTCAGGGCAGCCACACGCTGAGCATCACCGCAACCGATGCGGCGGGGAATACCAGCCCAGCCACCACCATCACCTTCACGGTGGATACGCAAGCTCCGATAGCAGTAACTGACCTGCTGGTCAACGATAATTCGGGCGGCAGTTCCGGCACGGTAACCAATGGCGGCACTACCGATGACAACACGCCAACGCTTACCGGCAGCGGTGAAGTTGGCGCGATTGTCAGCGTCTACGATGGGCAAACGCTGCTGGGTACGGCGGTTGTGGGTAGCGATGGAACCTGGAGTTACACCACCACCGCCTTGAGCAACGGTAACCACAGCCTGAGCGTGACCTTAACCGATGCCGCGGGCAACGTCAGTGCGCCTTCAGCACCTTATGATATCAACGTGCAGGCCGGTATTCCGCCGGCCACCACCTCGCTCGAAATCACCGACGATTCCGGCAATACGCTGGTGCAGCTCAGCAATGGCGGCAGCACGCACGACAACACACCAACCTTGAGTGGTTTGGCAACCGCTGGCGCACTGATCACGCTGTATAACGGCAGCACCGTGTTGGGTAGCGTGGTCGCGGGCAGCGATGGACAGTGGACCTTTACGCCAGCCGCATTGGCAGATGGCAGTTACGCGTTCCACGCCTCGGTAACCGATACCTCTGGCAACGTGACGCAAACGCCGGTTATCACCATCACCGTGGATACCGTGCCACCAGCCGCAGCCGGTGGCGTCACGCTGAGTGATAACGATGGCAGCACGCTGCAACCGATCGCTTCCGGTGGCGCGACCAATAGCACCACGCCGGTACTGAGCGGCACCGCAGAACCGGGCAGCACCGTCACCGTGCGTGATGGCGATACTGTGCTCGGCACCGCAACCGTGGGCAGCAACGGCACATGGAGCTTCACTTCACCGACGCTGACGGAGGGCGGCCACAGCATTACTGCCACCGTCACCGATGCAGCAGGGAACGTTGGTCCAACCTCCAGCCCGATCACCTTCACCGTGGATACCCAGGCTCCAGCAGGGGCCAGCAATGTGGTGATCAGCGATAACGTCGGCGGAGCTACCGGCCCAATCACTGTGGGTTCGACTACCGATGACAACACACCAACGCTGAGCGGCAACGGCGAAGTTAACGCCATCGTTAAAATCTACGACGGCAGCACGCTGCTCGGCAGCGTTACTGTCGGTAGCGATGGCACCTGGAGTTTCACAACACCAGCGCTGAACAATGGCCAGCACACGCTGAGCGTGACGCTGACCGATGCGGCGGGCAATGTGAGTCCAGCGACAACCGGGGTGAACTTCACGGTTGATGCGGGCGTCGCGCCGACCACCAGTACGCTGCAAATCACCGATGACAGCGGCAGTACGCTGAAAATCCTGCCAGACGGCTCGAGCACGCATGACACCACGCCAATTCTTAGCGGCCTGGCGTCAGCGGGCGCGGTGATTGAGTTGTACAACGGCACCACGCTGCTGGGCAGCACCGTGGCAGGTGCTGATGGTCAGTGGAGCTTTACGCCTGGCGCGCTGCCAGACGGGACTTACGCCTTCCACGCCACGGCGACGGATACCACCGGCAATGTGACCGATTCCGGCACGCTCACTATCACCATTGATAACGTTGCGCCTGCGGCGGCAGCCGATCTGCAACTGAGTGACAACAATGGCGGAACCGTGGTGCCGATTGCCGCAGGCAGCACCACCAATGACAATACGCCAACCTTCAGTGGCACGGCCGAACCGGGCAGCACCGTGACGGTGTTGGATGGCACCACCGTGCTCGGCACTGCAACCGTCGGCAGCGATGGCAACTGGAGTTTCACCACGCCAACGCTGGCTGATGGCAATCACAGCCTGACCACCACCGTCACCGATCCCGCTGGCAATACCGGTCCGGCATCGTCACCGGTCACCGTGACGGTGGATACCTCGCCGCCAGCCGTGGTGGGCAATTTGGTGATTGAAGATAGCGTGGGCGCGGTACAAGGACCATTAACCTCCGGCGACACCACCGATGACCGCGCACCAACCCTGAGCGGCACCGGCGAGCCGAATGCCACTATCAGCATTTACGATGGCACCACGCTGCTGGGCAACACCACCGTGGGCACCGACGGCACCTGGAGTTTCACCACGCCAGCGCTGAGCAACGGCGATCACACCTTTACCGTCACGGCAACCGATACGGCCGGTAACGTTGGCCCAGCCAGTCCGCCGATTGTTATCACCGTCGATGCAGACATTCCTCCTGCCACCTCGTCGCTGGAAGTAACGGACGAAAACGGCAATACCGTAGCGCAGCTGACTGACGGTGCCAGCACCAACAACGATAGCCCGGTATTAAGCGGGGTGGCGGGTGCTGGTAACATCATCACGCTGTATGACGGCACTACCGTGCTCGGAAGCACCACGGCGGGCAGTAACGGCCAATGGATCTTCTACCTCAGCGGCCTGACGGATGGCCCGCACGCGCTGCATGGCACCATTACCGATGCCAACGGCAACGTTACTGATACTGCAACCATCAACATCATCGTGGACACCATCGCGCCGGATGCGGCATCCGGTGTGGAACTCACCAACGACGCGGGCAGCATTACGCAGCCGATTGCTGCGGGAGGGGCCAGCAATGATGCGACGCCAGTGCTGAGTGGCACGGCGGAAGCGGGCAGCAAAGTCACGATTCTGGATGGCAACACCGTGCTTGGCACCGTTACCGTTGGCAGCGACGGTAACTGGAGCTTCACCACGCCGACGCTGGCGGAGGGCAATCACAGCCTGACCACCACCGTCACTGATGCAGCGGGTAATGTCAGCCCGGCGACCACACCGATCGCCTTCAGCGTAGATACCATCGCGCCAGCGCCGGTCAGTGGCCTGGTGGTCAACGATAACGTCGGTGGCAGCACCGGTCCGTTGACCTCTGGCGCTATCACCGATGACAGCACGCCAACCCTGACCGGCACCGCCGAAGCGGGATCGGTGGTGCGCGTGTATGACGGCACCACATTGCTGGGCTCAGCGACAGCGGGCAGCGACGGCAGCTGGAGCTTCACGCCAGATAACGCGCTGACCAACGGCCAACACAGCCTGACCACCACCGTTACCGATGCGGCAGGCAACGTGAGCCCGTCGTCGCCGATATTTACCCTGAATGTCGATGCCGGCGTTCCGGCGACCAGCAGCTTGCTGGTGGTCACCGACGACAGCGGCAGCACGCTGGTTGAACTGCCAAACAACTCCAGCACCCACGACACCACGCCGATTCTAAGCGGGCTGGCGGGCGCGGGCGATCTCATTACGCTGTATAACGGCACCACCGTCATTGGCAGCACCGTCGCGGGCAGCGATGGGCAGTGGAACTTCACGCCAGCGGCGCTGGCCGATGGCAACTACGCTTTCCACGCTGTCGCCACTAACGCCACCACCGGCGTGGATACCGATTCGCCAACCATCAACATCACCATCGATACCGTGGTGCCAGGCGCACCAACCGGCGTGGGTCTGGAAGATGGTGCTGGCGTGCCGATCCCGGATGGCAGCAGCACTAACACCAACACACCAACGCTGACCGGCAGCGGTGAAGCGGGCAGTACGGTAACCATCTCGGATGGCACCACTGTGCTCGGCACCACCACGGTAGGTACAGACGGCACCTGGAGTTACACCACGCCACCGTTGAGCGATGGTGGCCATAGCCTGACTTCAACCGTTACCGATCCCGCAGGCAATACCGGTCCGGCTTCGACGCCAGTCACCGTGACCATTGATACCCAACCGCCTGCGGCGGCGGGCAATGTGCAGTTCACCAATGACGACGGTACGCCGCTGGCCTCAGGTAGCACCACCAACGACACCACGCCAACTCTGAACGGCACCGCCGAACCGGGCAGCACCGTTACGGTGAGCGATGGCACCACCGTGCTGGGCACTGCAACCACCGGCACCGATGGCAACTGGAGCTTCACGCCAGGCACTCCGCTGACTGAGGGTCAACACAATCTCACCACCACCGTCACTGATACGGCCGGTAACGTCGGCCCTTCATCGTCAGTGGTGATTGTGATTGTTGATACCACACCACCCGCAGCCGCCACCGATCTGCAGCTCAGCAATGATGGCAGCGGTGCGCTGGTGCCGGTTGCGGATGGCGGCACCACCAACGATGTGACGCCAGTATTGAGTGGTCGCGCGGAGCCGGGCAGCATTGTGACTGTTTCCGATGGCGGCACGCCGTTGGGTTCGGTTACCGTCGGCAACGATGGCAACTGGAGCTTTACCTCTCCAACGCTCGGCGATGGTACGCACAGCCTAACCACCACCGTGACCGATGCGGCGGGCAATACCGGCGCAGCGAGCACGCCATTAACCTTCACCATCGACACTACGGCACCGCCAGCACCGGGCGGTGTGCAGCTGAGTAACGACACCAGCGGCACGCCAGTTCCTATTACCTCTGGCGCGGCAACCAACGATGCAACGCCAGTATTGAGCGGCACCGCAGCGGCGGGCAGCACCATTACTGTTTCTGATGGCGGCAATGTGCTCGGCACCGTGACCGTCGGCAGCGGCGGAACATGGAGCTTCACCACGCCAGCACTTAACGAGGGCAGTCACAGCCTGACCGCCACCGTCACCAGCCCAGCCGGCAACACCGGTGCGCCATCTACGCCAATTGTGGTCACCGTGGATATCACGCCACCTGCGGCGGCGACGGGTCTGCAACTGAGCAACAACGAAGGCACGACGCCGGTACCGATTGCCGCAGGCGGCACCACTAACGACACTACGCCAGCGCTGAGCGGAACGGCGGAAGTGGGCAGCATCGTAACGGTGCTTGATGGTACTACCGTGATCGGCAGCGCGACCGTTGGCACTGATGGTACCTGGAGCGTGACCCCAACCACTCCACTGACGGCGGGTGAGCACACGCTGACGACTACCGTTACCGATGCGGCAGGTAACGTTGGCCCGGCATCGACGCCTATTACCGTCAATATCGATACCACTCAGCCGCCAGCGGCAGGTGGCGTGGTGCTGAATAACGACAACGGCGGCACGCCAGTACCGATTGTGAATAACGGCGCAACCAACGACACCACGCCGGTGATCAGCGGTACGGCAGCGGCGGGCAGCACGGTAACAGTGCTGGATGGCACTACCGTGCTGGGCACCGTTGTGGTCGGCAGCGGCGGCAGCTGGAGCTTCAGCACGCCAGCGTTGAGCGAAGGCGCACATAGCCTGACCACCACCGTCACCAGCGCAGCGGGTAACGTCAGCGATCCGTCTACGCCAATCAACTTCACCGTTGATACCCAGGCTCCAGCCGCCTCAACCGGCCAGCAGTTGAGCAACGATGGCGGCACCATCATTGCCTCTGGCGGTATCACCAACGACAGCACGCCGATTTTGCGTGGCACGGCGGAAGCGGGCAGCACCGTCACGGTGCGCGACGGTACCACGGTGCTGGGCACCGCGACGGCGGGCAGCGACGGCAGCTGGAGCTTTACGCCAGCCACCGCGCTGGGCGATGGCGCGCATAGCCTGACCACTACCGTCACCGATCCGGCGGGCAACAGCAGCGGTGCGTCAACACCTATCACTTTCAACGTGGATACCACACCGCCAGCCGCCGCCACTGCGCTGCAGCTCAGCAATGACAATGGCAGTACGCCAGTGCCAATTGCCGCTGGCGGTAGCACCAACGACACAACGCCGGTATTAAGCGGCAGCGCCGAAGCGGGCGGCGTGGTTACCGTGCGTGATGGCACTACGGTGCTGGGCAGCACCACCGTCGGTACCGATGGCAAATGGAGCTTCACGCCAACTACGCCTCTTGATCCGGGGACGCATAGCCTGACCGCGACCGTCACCGATACGGCGGGTAACGTGGGTCCGGCATCAACGGCGATTGCGGTGACTATCGACACCACGCCACCGCCAGCGGCTACGGCGGTGGTCCTCAATAACGATCAGGGCAGTACCCCAACGCCGATTGCTACGGGCGGCGCCACCAACGACACCACGCCGGTGTTGAGTGGCAGTGCCGAAGCGGGCAGCATCGTCACCGTTCGTGATGGCACTACCGTATTAGGCACGGCGATTGCGGGTAGCGGCGGCGCATGGAGCTTCACTACGCCAGCGCTGAGTCAGGGCAGTCACAGCCTGACGGCGACCGTGACGGATGCAGCTGGCAACAGCAGCTCACCGTCTACCGCTATCACCTTTAACGTGGATACGCAGGCACCATCAGCGGCGACCGGTCTGCAGTTGAGCAATGATTCCGGCCAAACGGCGGTTCCGATTGCGGCAGGTGGCGCAACAAACGACACCACGCCAGTGTTAAGCGGCAACGCCGAAGTGGGCAGCACGGTCATCATCTCTGATGGCAGCCTGGTGCTCGGTTCGGTGGTGGTCGGCAGCGGCGGCACCTGGAGCTTTACACCTGCCACGGCGTTGGGCGAGGGCGCACACAGCCTGACCACCACCGTGACCGATCCTGCGGGCAACGTCAGTGCGCCATCTGCGGCGCTGAACTTCAGCATCGATACCACGCCGCCGGTGGCTCCAACGGCGATTACCCTTAACAACAACAACGGCGGTACACCAGTCACCATCGCCGCAGGCAGCACCACCAACGATGCCACACCAGCGATTGCCGGTACTGCCGAAGCGGGCAGCACGGTGACGGTGCTGGATGGCACCACTGTGCTGGGCTCCGTGATTGTCGGCAGTAACGGCCAATGGAGTTTCACCACGCCAACGCTGGGCGAAGGCGATCACAGCCTGACGGCGACCGTCACCGATCCGGCGGGTAACGTCGGCCCGGCGTCCACGGCCATCGCCTTTACGGTGGATACCGTTGCGCCTGGCGCGGCAACTGGGCTGGCGCTCAACAATGACAATGGCGGTTCACCGGTACCGATTGCCAACAACGGTACCACCAACGACAACACGCCAGTGCTGAGTGGTACGGCGGAAGCGAACAGCATCGTGATTGTGTCTGACGGCACCACCGTGCTCGGCAGCGCTGTTGCCAATGCGCTGGGTGCCTGGAGCTTCTCACCCAGCCTGACCGATGGCACCCACAACCTGAGCGTGACGGTACGTGACGCGGCGGGTAACACCGGACCGGCCAGCAGCACTATTACTGTGACCGTTGATACCGTGGCACCGCCAGCAGCAACCGGGCTGACGCTGACCAACGATATCGGCACGCCAGTTAACATTCCAAACGGCGGTCTCACCAACGACAGTACGCCAGTGCTGAGCGGTTCTGGACAGGTAGGCAGCATCATCACGGTGTCCGATCAGAACGGCGTGCTGGGATCGACTACCGTCGGTGCGGGCGGAACCTGGACCTTCACGCCGGCGACTGCGCTGGCGGATGGCACTCATACCTTCAGCGTCACTGCCAGCGATGCGGCGGGCAACGTCAGTGCGCCGAGCACCATCGGAGTGGTGATCGATGCCACACCACCGGCTGCGGCGTTGAACGTGGTTGCCAGCAATGATGAAGGCACGTCGCCGGTTGCGATTACCAACGGTGGTTTCACCAACGACAACACGCCATTCCTCACCGGTGCCGCCGAAGCGGGCAGCACGGTGATTATCCGTGATGGCACAAACATCATCGGTAGTGCTTCGGTGGGCAGCAACGGCCAGTGGAGCTTCACATCGCCAACGCTGGGAGAAGGGCTGCACAGTCTGACCACCACCGTGGTAGATGCCGCAGGAAACGTGAGTACGGCGTCACCGGCGATCGGTTTCACCGTCGACAGTGTTGCACCAGCGCCAACCACGCTGGTGGTTAACAATGACAACGGCGGCTCGCCTGTGCTGATACCGAATGGCGCAACCACCAGCGACAACACGCCGTTGCTGAGCGGGAATGCGGAAGCGGGCAGTCTGGTCACTATCTACGATGGCAACACGGTGATCGGTACCACCACGGCCACGGTAGGCGGAACCTGGAGCTTTAGTTCTCCAGCCCTGACCGACGGTTCGCATACGCTGACCGCCACCGTGACCGATGAGGTCGGCAACGTCAGTGCGCCATCCTCCAGCTTTACCGTGGTGGTGGATGCCACCGCACCGCAGCCTGCTGACGACCTGCTGCTGCAAAACAACAATGGTGGCTCACCGGTAACCATTGCGGATGGTGGTATCACCAATGACAACACGCCAGCCATCAGCGGCACGGCGGAAGCCAATGCCATCGTGCGGGTTTACGACGGCACCACCTTAGTGGGTTCAGCCGTGGCAGGCAGCAACGGCGCATGGAGCATCACCACCAGCACGCTGACTGATGCAACTCATACGCTGAACGTCACTGTGACCGATGCGGCGGGCAACATTAGCTCCAATGCCTCGGTATCGCTGACGGTGGATACCTCAACCCCAGCGGCGGTGCTGACGTTTGGCGTCTACAACAACGCCAATACCACGGCCTCGCAGGTGGCGAATAACGGTTACTCCAACGACAACACGCCAGTGTTGCGCGGTACCGGCGTCGCGGGCACCACCATTAACATCTACGAAGGCAGCACCTTACTCGGCACCACCACGGTAGGTGATAACGGCGTGTGGCGTTTCGAAACCAGCGTGCGCGCAGATGGTCAACACAGCTACACCGTGTCGGTCACCAACGCCGCCGGTACCACCGGACCAGAAGCCACGCCGATTACTATCAACATCGATACCGTGCCACCGGCTGCGGTCACCGATTTGGTGGTTAACGACAACGTGGGTGGTAGCACTGGCGAATTGACGAATGGCGCGATCACTGATGACAACACACCGACATTAAGTGGTTCAGCCGCCACCGGCAGCGTGGTGTCTATTTACGATGGCTCCACATTGCTGGGTACGGTTACTGCCACTAATGGTTCGTGGACATTTACGCCTGCGGCCCTTAGTAACGGTGAGCATACCTTTACCGTTACCGTCAAGGATCTGGCCGGTAATGTTGGGCCCGCTTCTGCGGACTTTACAATCAATATCGAAGCGGGGCTGCCTCCTGCAACCACGACGTTGCAGATCACCGATAACAGCGGTAGCACCTTGGTGAATCTGGGCGATGGTGCGAATACCAAAGACAGCACGCCAGCGTTGAGCGGACTGACGACGGCGGGCAACATTGTCAGAATCTTCGACGGTGCAACCGAACTGGGAAGTGTAACCGCCGGTGCAGATGGGCAATGGACTTACACGCCAACGTCCTTACCTGACGGTTCTCATGCGCTTTCGGTTCTTGTAACTGACTCCGCCGGTAACAATGGGGTGCAATCGGATCCAATTACGATCACCATCGACACCATTGCCCCGGTAGCAGTGACCAATCTGGCCGCCGCCAATAACAACGGTGGCTCGCCAGTGCCAATTGCCAACAATGGCTCGACTAACGACAGCACACCGCAGCTTACCGGTACCACTGAAGCCAACGGCATTGTCACTGTTTATGATGGCAACACCGTTATCGGCTCGACCACCGCCAATGGCCTCGGCGTATGGAGCTTCACGTCGCCAACCCTGAGCCAGGGCGGACATGCGCTGAGCGTCACCGTGACGGATGCGGCGGGGAATATTGGACCACGTTCTGCGGCGGTGAACCTCACCGTCGATACCGTGGCACCAAACGCCTCGACGCTGGTGGTTACCAACGACGTCACCAGCACGGTTGTGCCAAATGGCGGTTCGACCAACGACAACACGCCAACCCTGAGCGGTACGGCGGAAGTGGGCAGTATCGTCAGCGTTTATGATGGTACGACCTTGCTCGGTTCGGTTGCCGCCGGAACAGGCGGCGCATGGAGCTTTATTTCACCGGTGCTGGGCGAAGGCAGCCATCCACTGACCGTCCGCGTGACCGATGCAGCGGGTAACACCAGCGTGGCATCCAGCACTGCCACGGTGCTCGTGGATACCGTGGCACCAACGGCTGTGAGCGGTTTGGCGGCAGCCAATAACAACGGCAGTTCGCCAGTGGCGATTGCTGCAGGAGGCAACACCAACGACAACACGCCAGCGCTGAGCGGCACGGCGGAAGCGGGCAGCGTAGTGATTATCCGCGATGGCACCACCGTGATCGGTTCTGTCACCGCTGGCAGCAACGGCGCATGGAGCTTCACCTCACCTACGCTGGCGGATGGTTTGCATACCCTGAACGTGACGTCTACCGACCTCGCCGGTAACGTCAGTCCGAATGCGGCAATCAGCTTCACCGTGACCACAACTGCGCCAACGCCGGTCACCAATCTGGTGGTCTCTGACAACGTGGGTGCGTCACAAGGAACGCTCACCAGCGGTGCCGCTACCGATGACAACACGCCAACGCTGACCGGTACTGCAACTGCCGGCAACATCGTGATTATCTCGGAAGGCACCACGGTGTTGGGTTCTGTGGTGGCTGGAACGGGCGGTGCATGGAGCTTCACCACCGCCGCGCTGAGCGACGGATCGCATCCGTTGAGCGTGACGGTGCGCGATGCGGCGGGCAACACCAGCGCGGCGACCAACTTTACGGTCAATGTCGATACGGTGGCACCAGCTAACTCAACCTTGTTGATCACCAACGACGTCACCAGCACCACGGTGCCGAATGGCGGTTCAACTAACGACAGCACGCCAACGCTGAGCGGCACGGCGGAAGCCGGTAGTCGCGTGTCGATCTACGATGGCGGCACGCTGCTCGGTACGGCGATTGCCAGTGGCACCGGCGCATGGACCTTCACCACTGCAGTGCTGGCGCAAGGTTCGCATCCACTGAGCGTCACGGTCACAGATGCCGCCGGTAACGTCAGCGGCAGCACCTCGGCCACGGTGATTATTGATACCGTCGCGCCGGTGGCGGTAACCGGTCTGGCTGCGGCCAACAACAACGGCAGCACGCCGGTAGCGATTGCCAATAACGGCAGCACCAATGACAACACCCCAGCGCTGAGCGGTACGGCAGAAGCGGGCAGCCTGGTGATTATCCGTGATGGCACCTCGATTATCGGTTCTGTCACCGCCGGCAGTAACGGCGCATGGAGCTTCACCACGCCAACGCTGGCGGATGGTGCGCACACCTTCAACGTCACGGCGAGAGATGCAGCGGGCAACGTTAGCCCGAACGCAACGCTGACTCTGACGGTGGATACCGTGGCACCGGCGCCCGTCACTAACCTGGCGATCAACGATGATGTGGGGGCAAGTCAGGGTCCGCTGGCGAACGGTGCGGTGACCGATGATGCCACGCCAACCCTGAGCGGTACGGCGGAAGCCAATGCGATTGTCACCATCTACGATGGCACCACGGTGTTGGGTTCAGTGGTGGCCGGAACGGGCGGCGCATGGACCTTCACCACCGCGACGCTGAGCAACGGCGTGCATCCGCTGAGCGTGACGGTCAAAGATGCGGCCGGTAACACCAGCAGCGCATCGGCGACGGTTTCCATCACCGTGGATACAGTGGCACCAACGGCGTCAACGCTGGTGATCACCAACGACATCACCAGCACCACGGTGCCGAGCGGGGGTTCCACTAATGACAACACGCCAACCCTGAGCGGTGTGGCCGAAGCCGGCAGCCGTGTCTCCATCTACGATGGCAGCACCTTGCTGGGTACGGCGATTGCCAGTGGCACGGGCGCATGGACTTTCACCACCGGCGTGCTTTCCACCGGCACGCATCCATTGAGCGTCACGGTAACGGACGCGGCCGGTAACGTCAGCGGCAGCACCTCCGCTTCGGTGATTATCGATACCACGCCGCCAGCGGCTGTCACCAACCTTGTTGCCGCCAATAACAACGGCAGTACGGCGGTGACCATTCCGAACAACGGCGTGACCAACGACAATACGCCGTTGTTGACCGGTTCCGGTGAGATTGGCGCACGCATCAGCGTCTACGATGGCACCACGCTGCTGGGCACCACCACGGTGGGCAGCAACGGCACATGGAGCTTTGTTTCAACGGCGCTGAGTAACGGTGCGCACACGTTGAACGTCACGGCAACGGATGCGGCGGGCAACGTAAGCCCTAACGCCTCAACCACCTTGACGATTGATACTGTGGCACCGAATCCGGTAACCAATCTGGTGATCACCGATGATGTCGGTACGATTCAGGGGACGCTGGCGAACGGTGCAGTTACCGATGACGCCACGCCAACCCTGAGCGGCACGGCGGAAGCGAACGCGATTGTCACCATCTACGACGGTACTACTGCGATTGGTTCCACCACCGCCAATGGTTCGGGTGCATGGAGCTTCACTACCGCCACGCTGAGCAACGGCACGCATCCACTGAGCGTGACGGTGACTGATGCAGCGGGTAACACCAGCAGCGCGTCGGCGACGGTTTCCATTACCGTAGATACCGTGGCACCAACGGCGTCAACGCTGGTGATCACTAACGACGTCACCAACACTACGGTGCCGAGCGGCGGTTCCACCAATGACACCACGCCAACCTTGAGTGGCGTAGCGGAAGCGGGCAGCCGTGTCTCCATCTACGATGGCAGCACGCTGCTGGGAACGGCGATTGCCAATGGCTCGGGCGCGTGGACCTTCACTACTGGCGTATTGACCACCGGCACGCATCCACTGAGCGTGACGGTGACAGATACCGCCGGTAACGTCAGCGGCACGACGTCGGCCTCGGTGATTATCGATACTACGCCGCCAGCGGCTGTGACCAACCTTGTGGCCGCCAATAACAACGGCAGCACGGCGGTGACCATCCCGAACAATGGCATCACCAACGACAACACACCGTTGTTGAGTGGTAACGGTGAAGTCGGCGCAAGGATCAGCGTGTACGACGGCACCACATTGCTCGGCACCACCACGGTGGGCAGCGGCGGTACCTGGAGCTTCGTCTCGACTACGCTGAGCAATGGCACGCACACGCTGAACGTGACGGCGACCGATGCGGCGGGCAACGTGAGCCCGAATGCCTCAACCACGCTGACCATCGACACCGTCGCGCCAGCGGCCAGTACGCTCACCATTACTGACGACGCTGGCAGCACGCCAGTGACGCTGACCAATGGCGCGTACACTCGTGACACCACGCCGGTACTGAACGGTACGGCGGAAGTGGGTGCGATTGTCACCATCTACGATGGCACTACCGCGCTCGGCTCGGTAACTGTTGGTGCAGGTGGCAGCTGGACTTACACCCCAACCGCATTGGCGAACGGTGCGCATCCGTTGAGCGTAACGGTTACCGATACAGCGGGTAACGTCAGCACCGGTAACACGGCGGTGACGGTGAACGTTGATACCGTGCCTCCGGCTGCTGTTAGCGGCCTGGCGATCAACGATGCCGGTACCACGGTCACCGGTAGCGGTGAAGTGGGGGCAACGGTAACGGTACGTGATGCGGGCGGTAACGCGCTGGGTACGGCGACGGTAGGTAGCGGCGGTACATGGTCGGTTAGCCTGAGCACGGCGCAGACCACCGGTGCTTCGCTGTCGGTGATTCAGACCGACCGCGCGGGCAACGTATCGACCAGCTCGTCACTGACCGGTGCGATTCGTATCGTGGCAGCGAATGATGTCAACGAAGTGGATTACACCACGCAAACTGGCACCATCACCAACGCCAATACCAGTTCGACCAGTACCGCGTTGCTGAGCGTTAACCTGCTTAGCACGGTGGGAGTGGGGGTTCTGAACAACACTAACGCCTACATGTTCAACGTGGGAACCGGCGATACCCGTACCGTGACGTTACACGCCTCGGCCACCAGCCTGGTTGCTCTGACGTCTAACTACACGCTGTACCTGTATCAACAGCAGGCGAACGGCACCTGGTTGCTGAAATCCAGCAACGCCAACTACATCACCACCATCCTGACCATTGGTACGCAAACCGGTGGCAACGTGACCTACAGCAACCTCGGCACCGGTAACTATGCCGTGCTGTTAGGCACCAGCACCGGCGTTGGCGTGTTGCCATCAACTACGGTTACCACCACGTCGGATATCACGACGCTGGCGTTGACCGTGGCGGCTACCGTCACCGGCAACCTGTTGACCAACGACACCAGTTCAGTCGCCGGTACGGTACCGAACGGGACGGCGGTCACCGTGGTGACAGGACATGCGATTGCGGCCAGCGGTAACACGGTGATCACCAGCAGCTACGGTACGTTGACCATCGATTCGCACGGTAACTACACCTATACGCTGAAGGCGGGACTGGATGCCGATCTGGTGCCAGCCACCGACGTCTTCACCTATTCGGTGCGTGATGCCAGCGGCGCGGTGACCTCGGCCAACCTGACGGTGAACCTGCATAACGGTGCGTCAACCAGCACGCTGCTGGCGACTAACAGCCTGGTGGCAGAAAACACCAGCGACCACGACGCCAGCGGCAGCATCTATGGCTCATCAACCGGTACGCATACCGGAACCTTGAGTATCACTAATGAACACGGTGATATCACCACGGTTCACAGCGTGGGTAATACGTCGGTTGCCGGGGACTTTGGTGTGCTGAGTATTGCGGCCAACGGTAGCTACACCTACTCACTGAATGCGGGCGTGGATGGACAATCCATCACCCATAAAGAGGTGTTCAGTTACACCCTGGCAGCAAGCGATGGCACCATCACCACGCAGTCGTTCACCATCGAGCTGCATCCAACCATCACAGGAACCACGGGGGCTGACACGCTGACCGGCGGTGCCTACGACGACACCATCACCAGCGGTGCCGGCGCAGATACACTGGTTTATCACTTGCTGGCGAGCGCGGATGCCACCGGCGGTAACGGTCACGATACCTGGACCGACTTCAATGTTGCGCAAGGCGACAAAATTGACGTCAGTAACTTGCTTATCGGCTGGAATGATTCCACAAGTAATATTAATGATTTCGTGAAAGTGGATCATACTTCAGATGGCAATACGGTGCTCTCGATCGACCGTGATGGTAGCGGTACGGGTTACAGCAGTACTCAACTGATTACGCTGGAAGGCGTGAACGTTTCACTGGAGGAACTGCTGCAACAACCGCACCAAAACCACACGGCTTAATGGCTATGTGATGCAGGGATGCAGTTAGGGCACAGGGATGTGCCCCTTTCTCTTTATTGACTGGTGGACTATCGATGGAACTGATGCACTCAGGCGCAACTTTTCGCCGTTCGTTTAAGCTCAGCGTTCTCTGTGCGGGCATGGCTTTACTTTACAGTTCTCAACTTTTAGCGGCCAGTGACGCGTTAACCCGGGCGGGGCAAATTACCTCAGCAGGTTTAGCGCAACAGCAAGAACTGCCTTCATTAACCGGTGAGGTGGCGGAACCCGCCCTCGCCAACGTCCCCGATTTTCTGACCATCAACCAGGCGGTGCAGCGCGCCATTCAGTGGCATCCCGATATCGCTCAGGCGGTAGGGAAAATGCTGGAGCAGGCCAATCAAGTTGATGTGGCGAAAGCCAAATATTATCCACAAATCAGTGCTGGCATGAACAACGGCTACAGCAACGCATACAGCGAAAAGGGCTTCAGCCCGTCGTTTGTGCTGTCGGTTTCGCAGATGCTGTATGACTTTGGCAAGGTCAGCAGTTCGGTGCGTTCCGCAGAAGCGGGCGTGGCGCAGGAGCAGGCCAACGTGCTGGTGAGTATTGATACCGTGGCGCACGATACCGCCGCAGCGCTGGTGGAAGTGCAGGGTTATCAGCAACTGGTGATCATTGCGCAACAGCAGCTCACGGCGCTGAGTAAGATTGGCGATCTGGCGCGACAGCGTAATGAAGAGGGCGCGGCGTCGCTTTCGGATGCCACGCAAACCGATGCGCGTATCGAAGGGGCGCGCACTACGTTGATACAATATCAGGCTAACCTCGATCGCTGGCGCGCCACGCTGGCGACCTATCTTGGCTGGCCGCTGGTGAAAAAAGTCAGCGACGATTTCCCCACCAAACTCACGCAATCCTGTCAGGTGGCGAAAGCCGATGACAAGCTCAATCCGTCGGTGCTGGCCGCCTGGGCGCAGGCTAATCAGGCGCAGGCCAAACTTGATAATGCCAACGCGCAAAACATGCCGACCATCTCGCTGGAACCGCAGGTGACGCATTATCTCAACAATCACTACTCCGGCAGCGAATCGCTGGATCGCACTCAGTATTCGGCATTTGTGAAAGTAGAAATGCCGCTCTATCAGGGCGGCGGTATCACCGCCAGCCGGGACGCAGCAGCCAATGCGCTGCAAGCCGCCAATGCCGCTGTTAACTCGGCACGGCTCAAAGCGCGTCAGCAGTTAAGCGAGTCGCAGAACGAGTCGCAAAGCCTGTCGCTCAGCCTGGCGATCATGGGTCGGCAACAGGCGCTGGGCGAGAAAACCCAGTCGCTGTATCAGGATCAGTATCTGCAACTCGGCACGCGTCCGTTGCTGGATGTACTCAACGCCGAGCAGGAAGTGTTCCAGACCCGTTTCACGCTTCAGCAAACCATCAGTCAGTTACGCTCACTGCAGCTCGATTGCCTCTACAGCACCGGGCATATGCGGTCGGCGTTTGCCTTGAATAATCAGCGGATCCAGTCCGTGGAGATCCAGCCATGACGCAATTACAGATTCCCGACGCGCCCGATAGCGCGTCCGGGGGAAACGTGCCCTTACACGGATGGGCCACCGCAATCATCCTGATTGCCACCCATTATCGCTTGCCCTGTTCGCCAGGCATGATCATGGCCGCTGCCGAATGGCAAGGCAAACAGTCGCGCGATAAAGCGTTGCGCCATCTGGCGCGCCAGGCCGGTTTATCGTTGCAGCTGTATGAAGAGAATAAGTGGGAGATCACCAGTTGGCGCTTGCCGCTGGCGATCGAACTGGCCGACGGTCAGGTGGGCGTGATCACCCAGTTTGATGGCGATGATGAAGTGCGGGTGCATTTCGCCGGTGATGAACAGCCAGCGCCGATTGCGCTGGAAACCTTGCTGCCGGAAATCCGTTTTGCCGCCGCGCTGCGTCCGGTTACCGCGGCCAAAGACAGCCGCGTCGATCGCTATCTCGCCACGGTGAAACCGGATTGGCTGCGCCGTCTGGTGCTGCACGATCTGCGGCCGTATGGCTATGTGATGCTCGGATCCTTCCTGATCAACCTGCTGGCGCTGGTCGGCATTATCTTCTCGATGCAGGTGTACGATCGGGTGATCCCGGCGCAGTCCTATCCCACGCTGTACGTGCTGTATATCGGCGTGATCATCTCGGTGGTGTTCACTTACATCCTGCGTGTAGGGCGCGATCACGTGACCGATCTGCTGGGTAAGCGCGCCGATATGCGCGTCTCCGATCGGGTATTTGGCCATGCGCTGCGGCTGCGTAACAGTGCGGTGCCGCGTTCGACCGGTACCTTTATCTCACAGCTGCGCGAGCTGGAGGCGATCCGCGAAATGGTCACCTCCACCACGGTAACGGCAATTGTCGATATGCCGTTCTTCCTGCTGTTCCTGCTGGTAATGGCGATTATTGCGCCGCAGCTGGCGTGGATTGCGCCGGTGGCGGTGCTGCTGATGATCTTGCCGGGCGTGCTGAGCCAGAAGAAGCTTTCGAAGCTGGCGCAGCAAAACCTGAAAGAGTCGACGCTGCGTAATGCGGTGCTGGTGGAGAGCGTGCAAGGGTTGGAGGATATCAAGCTGATGCAGGCGGAAGATCGCTTCCTGCAACAGTGGAACAGCTACATTCGCATTACCGCGCAATCCGGCGTGGAGATGCGCAAAGTGATGCACTCGCTGATTACCTGGGGCGTCACCGTACAAGGTTTGGTATATGCCAGCGTGATTGTGATCGGTGCGCCGATGGTGATCAACGGTGATATCACCACCGGTGCGATTGTGGCGGCGTCGTTGCTCTCTTCACGCATGATTGCGCCGATGGCCACGCTGTGCGGCGTGCTGGCGCGCTGGCAACAGGTGAAAGCGGCGAAAGGCAGCCTTGATGCGTTGATGAATTTGCCGGTGGAGAACAGCAAAGACGAAACGCGCATTCATACGCCGGTGCTGTTTGGTCACTACCAATTCACCGATGCGATGTTCCGTTATTACACCGATTCTCTGAACATCGCGCTGCGCATTAAAAGCCTGACCATCAAACCGGGCGAGCGCATCGCGGTGCTGGGACGCAACGGTTCGGGTAAATCGACCTTGCTGCAGGCGATGATCGGCGGCATCGATTTGGTCGGCGGTGAACTACGGCTGGATAACCTCAGCCTGCCGCACATTGATATAGCGGATGTGCGGCGCAACGTGGGTCTGTTGACGCAAAACGCGCGCTTGTTCCACGGCACGCTGCGGGAAAATCTCACCATGGGCGCGGCACACGCCACCGATGATGCCATCTTCGGCGCGCTCACCGTCAGCGGCGGCGCGGATTTCATTCGTCGTCTGCCGCTCGGCCTTGATCATCCGATCATGGAAGGCGGCGTTGGGCTTTCTGGTGGTCAGCGTCAGTCGCTGCTGCTGGCGCGCATGTTGCTGCGCGATCCCAACATTATCCTGCTGGATGAGCCGACGGCGGCGCTCGACGATCACACCGAGAAAGAGTTTATCGAACGGCTCGGTCAGTGGCTCAACGGCCGCACCTTGATCGTGGCAACGCACCGTGCGGCGATCCTCGCGCTGGTGGATCGTGTGCTGGTGTTGAAAGAGGGACAACTGGTGATGGATAGCCCGAAAGAGAACGCCTTGCCGGCACCGCGTGCTAACGGCATTCCGCCGGAGGCGCAATCATGATCAAACAATTACCGGCAAGACTGCGCTTAGTAACGGCGGCAGAAGTGGATTCCTCCGACGATCTGCTGGGTGAGCTGCGATCTGAAACCCATTACACCGGCGCGGTGCGGCTGATCGTCATCAGCACCGCACTGATCCTCGTTACGGTGATTTGGGCATGGTTTGGCGTGCTGGATGAAGTCTCAACCGGTACCGGCAAAGTGATTCCCAGCTCGCGCGATCAGGTGCTGCAATCACTGGAAGGCGGCATTCTCACCGAACTGTATGTGCATGAAGGCGATCAGGTGCAGGCCGGACAAGTGGTGGCGCGTCTGGATGCCACGCGATCGGAATCCAATGTGGGGGAAAGTGCGGCGCGCTATCGTGCGGCATTGGCTGCCGCCTCGCGCCTCAATGCGGAAGTGAACGATCAGCCGCTGAGTTTCCCGGCGGAGCTGAATAAGTTTCCCGATCTGATTGCGTCGGAAACGCGGCTGTACAAAACTCGCCGCGCGCAGCTGACCGATGCCACCGCGCAGTTCAAAGAGTCGCTGGCGCTGGCCAACCGCGAACTGGCCATCACGCAGCGTCTGGCGAAAACCGGCGCTGCCAGTAGCGTGGAAGTGCTGCGTTTACAGCGCGATAAATCGGATCTGGAGCTGAAACTCACCGATATGCGTTCGCAATATTACGTGCAGGCGCGCGAGGAGCTGGCGAAAGCCAACGCCGAAGCCGACAGCATGGCGCAAGTGGTGAAAGGGCGCGAAGACACGGTGACGCGATTAACCATCCGCTCACCGATGCGCGGTATAGTGAAAAACATCAAAGTCTCGACCGTGGGCGGCGTGGTGCCACCCAATGGCGAGCTGATGAACATCGTGCCGATGAACGATCGTCTGCTTATTGAAGCGCGCCTGTCACCGCGCGATATCGCCTTTATTCGTCCCGGCCAGCGGGCAGTGGTGAAGATCTCGGCTTATGACTACGCCATTTATGGCGGCCTGAACGGCGTGGTGGAGAGCATCTCGCCGGATACCATTCAGGATGAGGTGAAACCGGAAATTTACTACTACCGCGTGTTTATCCGCACCGATAACGACTATGTGCAGAATAAAGCCGGTAAGCGCTTCTCTATCAGTCCCGGCATGGTTTCTACCGTGGATATTAAGACCGGAGAGAAGACGGTGATGGATTATCTGATTAAGCCGTTTAATAAGGGTAAAGAGGCGATGCGCGAACGTTAAATTCGTCGTTACCTAATTGAAAACGCCGTTGATTCTTTGAGAGTCGCGGCGTTTTTTTTAACCAAAGTTTTAAGCCGAATGATTAACGTGTAACACTCTTACCCTGATATTTATTCTCTATGAGAAATGTCCTGAGGTTTACCTGCGGGTAAATCAAGTCATTTCTTAAATCTCCGCCACTATGTTGGATATATATTCATGCGAGTCTTTTCTTATAAGGAATGACCAAACATGACGGCGGCGTTTACCAAGACGTATCAATAAAACTCAAACCTGATACTTAAATAAATTTTGATGATAGATGCATATTGATGAAAGACAACTCCAGGAAGAACAGCTTACGCAAGCATTTATCGGTTTTCACCCTGGCGGGTATCCAAAAGCATCTGGCGAAAATTATCATTGTTGCGCCAATGATGCTGTTAATTGTTTATCTGGCTATTTTTAGTCAGCCGCGCTATGTGAGTGAATCAAAGGTTGCCGTTAAACGTTCAGATGATCTTGCCGGCAATAATCTTAATGTCGGATTACTATTGGGCGCTTCTAATCCAAGTTCAGTGGAAGATGCTTTTTACCTCAAAGAGTATATTAACTCACCGGATATGCTGCTAACGCTTGATAAAAAACTCAATTTTTATCAGGCATTCAGTGAGGGCGGATTAGATTTCCTCAATAAGTTGCCGGCAGGAGAGAGTGCTGAAGGTTTGTTGCGCCATTATCGCTCGCGCATCAGCGTAACCTACGACGATAGAGCCGGATTGCTTACGCTACAGACGCAAGGCTTTAGTCCGGAATTCGCACTGCGTTTTAATCGTGAAGTTTTGATTGAATCAGAACGTTTTATTAATGAGCTTTCGCATCATATTGCCCGCGAACAGCTTAGTTTTGCTGAAGCAGAGATGGAGAAAGCCCGTCTGCGCTTAAAAATCAGCAAGGATGAACTCCTTGCCTATCAAAATAGTAATAACGTACTGGATCCTGAAGCGCAGGCCTTAGCAGCGAATGTGCTGGTCAATACATTGATCGGACAGAAGACGCAAATGGAAGCGGAATTGCGCAACCTACTGACCTACTTACGTGACGATGCGCCCCAGGTGGTGAGTTTACGTAATGCGATTGATTCCATGCAGGCGCAGATCGAAAGTGAAAAAGGCAAAATCACTGCGCCGCAGGGTGAAAAATTAAATCACATGGCGGCAGAATTCGAAGAGATAAAATCAAAGGTCGCGTTTGATAATGAATTGTATAAATTAGCGCTGACTGCCATTGAAAAAACCCGAGTAGAAGCTGCGCGTAAATTGAAAGTGTTATCAGTTATTAGTTCACCACAATTACCGCAAGAATTTACCTTCCCTAACACACCTTATTTAATTGCTTGTTGGTTGTTAGTGTGCTGCCTGATGTTTGGCACGCTTAAATTACTGCTTGCCGTAATTGAAGACCACCGGGATTAATGCTGTCGCAAAATGAGTTTGCTATGAAATTATTATCATCACTATTACTGATTACCGTTAGTCTCGCTCTGCCGATTCGCGCAGCCACAGACATTATGGCTGACCCCATTTTATCGGGAACAGCGTCGCAATCATTTTTATCAGGTAATCAAAACCAGATTGGATTTGTTGACGCACCACCGGCCGTTATTCCCGTCGCATTGAGCCGTATGTTTGGTGCGCAGTTGTTTAATGGCACCAGTGCAGACAGCGGTGCAACCACCGGCTTTAATCCAAACTATGTGCTTAACCCCGGCGATAGCATTCAGGTGCGTTTGTGGGGAGCCTTTACCTTTGATGGTGCGCTTCAGGTTGATCCAAAGGGCAATATTTTTCTGCCAAATGTGGGGCCGGTCAAAGTGGCTGGCGTCAGCAATAGCCAGCTTAATGCGCTGGTTATCAGTAAAGTGAAGCAGGTTTACCAATCTAATGTCAGTGTCTACGCCTCACTGCTGCAGGCGCAGCCCGTCAAAGTGTATGTGACTGGTTTTGTACGCAATCCGGGGCTGTATGGCGGCTTAACTTCAGATTCGTTGCTCAACTATTTGATTAAGGCGGGCGGCATCGATCCCGATCGTGGCAGCTACGTGGACATCAACGTGAAGCGTGGCAATAAAGTACGTTCAAGCATCAATCTGTATGATTTTTTACTCAACGGTAAACTGGGCTTGTCGCAGTTTTCTGATGGCGACACCATTGTGGTTGGGCCGCGCCAGCATACGTTTAGCGTGCAGGGCGATGTGTTCAACAGCTATGACTTCGAATTTCGCCATAGCAACATTTCGGTTACCGAAGCCCTGAGCTGGGCAAGACCTAAACCCGGAGCCACCAATATCACCATCATTCGTAAGCAAGGTTTGGCGAAGCGCAGCGAATATCATCCGATTGGCACCGCAGCCGGGCGCATGTTGCAGGATGGTGACACCTTAATTGTCAGCACCGACCGCTATGCCGGCACCATTCAGGTGCGCATCGAGGGTGCGCACTCCGGTGAGCATGCGATGATCTTACCGTACGGTTCCAACATGCGCGCCGTTCTGGCGAAAATCCGTCCGAATAGCATGTCGCAGATGACCGCCATTCAAATTTATCGTCCCTCAGTGGCGGCTCGTCAGAAAGAGATGATGAACGTCGCGCTGCAAAAACTCGAAGAAGCGTCTCTATCTGCCCAGTCATCGACTAAAGAAGAGGCCAGCTTACGCGTACAGGAAGCGCAATTGATCAGCCGCTTTGTGGCCAAAGCACGCAACGTTGTGCCTAAAGGTGAAGTGATCATCAATCAGAAAAACCTCGACGGGATTTTGTTGGAAGATGGCGATGTCATTAGCATCCCTCAGAAAACGTCGTTGGTTCTGGTACACGGTGAGGTGTTGTTCCCTAATGCGGTGAGCTGGGAAAAGGGGTTACGTCCGAAAGATTACATAGCGAAGTGCGGCGGTCTGACGCAGAAGTCGGGTAATGCCAGAGTGATTGTCATACGCCAGAACGGCGCCGCTGAAAATGCAGAGGATGTTGATCAAATCAATCCTGGTGACGAGTTGATGGTGCTGCCGAAGTACGAGTCGAAGAACATCGAAGTCACTCGTGGACTTTCAACCATCCTGTATCAACTAGCAGTAGCAGCGAAAGTCGTGTTAACGCTGTAAGGCAGAGCAGAAATGATCGGTGTTTTCTCTTCAGGAATTTGGCGTATTCCACATTTGACCAATTTTCTGGCACAGCCGTGCCAGAAGTTATCGCCCTTTATGCCCATCGCCGATGACATTGCTTCAATTGCGGTATGGGGGCACCGGCCAAGTGTGCATAAGCCTGTGGCGCGCGCACTGAATGCAGGTAAGCCGGTGCTGCGACTGGAAGATGGTTTTATTCGCTCACTGGATCTCGGCGTGAATGGTGCACCGCCACTCTCGATGGTGCTGGATAATGTTGGCATCTACTACGATGCCAATCAGCCAAGCGCGTTGGAGATACTTATCCGCGACCGGGATGCTAATAAAGCACTCGCAGCGGAGGCGGAAAGCGCCATGCGCATCATCGTTGCAGAAGATCTATCGAAATATAATCAGGCGCCGCCCTTTGTTGTCGAACATCATGTTCCAGCAGACATTGTTTTAGTCATTGATCAGACGTTTGGTGATATGTCAGTCAGTTATGGAAATGCTGGACCTGCTGATTTTGACAATATGCTGGACGCTGCGTTGAGAGAAAATCCCACGGCAACCATCTGGATTAAAATTCATCCTGATGTATTGCAAGGAAAGAAGGCGGGATATTTTCGGGAGTTGGAAGCTAGCCAGCGTATTCACTTGATAGCTGATAACGTTAGTCCATATTCACTTTTGCGACATGTTGCGCGAGTCTATGTCGTGACCTCGCACTTTGGTTTTGAAGCCTTAATGGCAGGCAAACCAGTCACCTGCTACGGGCAACCCTGGTATTCAGGTTGGGGATTAACGGATGATCGACATCCGCAAGCGCAGGAATTAAGCCGGCGGCGAGGGCGAGCCAGCTTACTTGAGTTATTTTCCGCTGCCTACTTACGCTATAGCCGTTATATCAATCCGGCCAACGGTGAACCGGCAACTTTATTTGATGTGCTTAACTGGATGAAATTGCAGAGACGCCATCAGCAGCAACGAAACGGGTCTCTTTGGGCGCCAGGATTATCGCTGTGGAAATACAGCATCCTCAAACCATTTTTGGATACCGGAGTCAACAGATTAAGTTTTTCGCGTCCCTGTGTTGAGACCACAGCTTGCGTAGTCTGGGGAGTTCACGGTGAACGACGTTGGGAACAGGAGGCTAATGCACGCCATTTACCGATCTGGCGTATGGAAGACGGTTTTTTACGATCATCCGGATTGGGTTCTGATCTCCTGGCTCCGCTATCTCTGGTATTGGATAAGAGGGGTATTTATTACGATGCAACCCGGCCAAGTGACTTAGAAGATATGCTTAATAAGAGCATGCTGAGTACTACGCAACTCTCACGTGTTGAAAAACTGATGAAACGACTGGTTGCCAGCAAATTGAGTAAATACAATTTGGGGGCGGAATTTAGTGTTCCAGCGGAATCGTACGGGAAACGCATAATATTAGTGCCTGGACAGGTTGAAACTGACGCATCTATTCAAAAGGGTGCTTTTTCAATTAACACTAATTTAAAACTGTTAAGCATTGTGCGTGAGCGAAATCCTGACGCTTATATTATTTATAAGCCACACCCTGATGTACTAGTAGGTAATCGTTTGGGGCATATTTCACAGCATATAGTCTCTCAATATGCTGATTTTCAAGTGCTAGATGCGGATATCATACAATGTATTCAGGTCGCGGATGAGGTTCATACCATGACTTCTCTCGCAGGTTTTGAAGCCTTATTACATGGAAAACACGTTTACTGCTATGGCTTACCATTTTATGCCGGCTGGGGACTCACGCACGATGAGCATCGCTGTGAACGCCGTCAACGTAAGTTACGGCTTGAGGAAATGGTGTATCAAGTATTAATTAGATATCCCACCTATATCCATCCACAACGATGGGAAGCGATAACCGCCGAAGAAGCGGTAGAAATATTGATTGGTACACCACGCACTGCGTTAGTAATCAGGAAGAATAAATGGGACAAATTGAAAAGAAATGTGCGAAAGATAAAGATGTTTTGCAAAATAAAACTGCACTTATAAATGTAATTTTTCAGGTTGACTTTAGTAATGAATATCAGAGGAAAAGCTGTTAATAAAATCCTTGCCGGTGAGCGTTATCTATTATTACAGGGACCAATGGGACCTTTTTTTACCTTCCTGTCGGAATGGCTGGAGTATCATAATCGAGAAGTTATTAACGTTGTATTCAATGGCGGTGACCGTTTTTATTGCAAAAACAGGAGGTTTTTGACCTACCTGCTTAAAGCTCGTGAGATAGCGGGTTGGTTAGATGAAGTTCAGCAACAATACCGTTTTGATACCATTATCTGTTTTGGCGACTGCCGACCTCTTCACCATTATGCAAAACAGTGGGCATCCGAGAATGGGGTGCGTATATTAGTATTTGAAGAAGGCTATCTACGGCCGCAATTTATTACTTTAGAAGAGGGCGGTGTAAATGCAAATTCTTCGCTTTCACGCGATGCGAACTTCTATCTCAATCAACCCGATCAGCTTCCGCTTCAGGTTTTGCCTGTTGAATCATGTACCAAAAAGCAATATGCTCATGCTGCGTGGTACTATTTAAATAGCTGGTACTATCGTAAAGAATTTTTGAATTACCAACATCATAAGCCATTATCGATATGCTATGAAGCCGGTTGCTGGATCCGTTCAGGATGGCGGAAAGTGATTTATTCGTTAAAGCAAAGAAAATTACTTGCGAAGTTGCAACAAGAATTGGATAAAAATTACTTTCTGGCTATTTTGCAGGTATACAACGACAGTCAGGTGACGAGCCACAGTCCTTATAATGATATTCGGGATTATATCTATGAGGTAATTTTCTCCTTTGCACGTCATGCACCGCTAGAAAGCACACTTGTCATTAAGCATCATCCAATGGATCGAGGCCATCGACAATACCATTCATTAATTGATCAATTGTGCGTAAAGCTGGGTATTCGGGGGCGTGTAATGTATGTCCACGATTTACCATTGCCGGATTTACTTAACCATGCAAAGGGGGTTGTGACCATTAATAGTACGGTAGGAATTTTAGCGCTGAACTATAACAAACCTTTAAAAGTGATGGGTAATGCACTTTATGATATCAAAGGCCTTACATTCCAGGATAGCCTTGACAAGTTTTGGAGTATGGGTGAATTACCGGACATGAAGTTATTCGAACATTTTTTATCTCATCTTTTAATTTCAACGCAGATTAACTCGGCATATTATCCTTGTCTTAACAAACCTGATGTTGGCGATGCATTTTCAGAGTTAAGGACGAATTGAAAACGGATGAAAAAATCTGCGATGGGCTAAATATCAATTTATAAAAGGAGGTTGTTTATTTAAGGAGGTGGTTATTTGTGCTTTTACGGTCAGATTTAACTGATACGGCTTGGTCGGAATGAATGTTCTTAATTGTATTTCCATGTGCATTAATTAATCTTATCGCTGTCTTTTTACAATCGATGAAAGTGCAATTATCTATAACAGAGTTATCAATTGCTTGAAGTTGTATCGCATTACTACTGGTGTTTTTGAATAAGCAGTCGCTAATTATTATTGACTGATGATGTTTTTCAGGATTGCTATGTGAAGCGACACCTTTTTGTACGTTTATGAATTTACAAGATAGTATATTCACTCTTTTGCATGAAGAGTTATCCCAATTGCCATAGGCTGGAAATCCTGGTTTGCTGTTGTAGTCGATGTTTATTTCCTCGTGAGAACCCGACTGAGATATCATCGTATCCGAGAATATGCAGTTGCTAACTGTGAAATCCTCTTGAGCATTACACTCTATTCGATGAGAATTTTTGCCATTATAAAAATGGATGTTGTGTAAAAATACGTTTTTTGAACGGCCAAAAATCATTGCACTACGGCTTTTTTCAGCCAGATCACCACGTAAATTTATTGAGAAATCTGATAAAAAGTATTTTCCTCTCCCGTTATATCCACTGCGCTTAATGAAGTTTGGATTACCTCTCTCTCCATTAACGAATAGCCAGCTATTTTTAGTATTTCGATATTCAATGATGGATGTCGCCATACCAGAACCAATAATCCTTACATTTGGGCCAAGTTCAATATGATTTTTTACGATTAAATGCCCTTCATTGAAGTAGTACTGTCCCTCATTTGCAAGTATTTTCCTCAACGTAAGTGTATCATCATGATGTCCATCCATTTTGAGTCCCAATTGCTTAAAGGAAATTATATCCTTATAAATAGGGATGATGAAAATTTCTCTCCCAACTTTAATGGAATGAGCGATTTTTACATTTTTACCAAATATTACACGATACAGCATGCTGCTTTCTTTTTCGGGGTAATAAAATCCTCGGGTCTTGACTATCATCCCATCGAACAAATCAATATATTTGATATCAGAAACTGAGTTTACAGTTTTATCTATATGCTTATCACGTAATTGAAAGTTGAATGCAGTTGCTTTACTTATTGCAGGGAATGTAATCAAAATGCTTAGCAGCGATCTTCGTGTAATCATTGGTGGCTCGATCTTATAAAGTTATAGGCCAGAGTTAACTGGCCTTTTCTTATTCGATATTTTCAATTTCTTTCTTCAATGTTTGAATAAGTAATTTATCTTTTTGTGACTTGGTATGGTTGATAAAGTGAGCGCATGTTTCAATCGCAGTATCATTTAATCCCATTTTCATATAGGACTTCGCCAGAGTTGAGGCCGCTTTGACATGATGTTTACTGCGACAGAATGGTTCCAGCAATCGCAATACCGAATCAAGATCATTACGGTTAAAATAGATCTCTGCTAATCGAACAATAGGTCTTCCTAAGTATGGTGATAGCTCACGGCAGGCCTCATAATATTTGGTTGCAGCACAATAAAAGCCTTTTTTGTCAAGGCACATTGCATACAAATAGTTTATGTAGCCCCAGTTTGGCGCGTCTTTTATAAAAGCTTCAATGGTTTTTATATAGCTATCATTGAACTCTTTTCCTGTCACCAGGTTTTCATTAATCTCTTTGAAAGCTTCAATCGTGTTGTCTTTGTATAATTTTGATTTTTCCAGACTCCATAACCCTTTTGATGAACCTTTTGATACCATTTCGTAAAGTAAGTTATCAATATTATACGTTTTAGTTAGTTCACCTAAAATGTTGTGTTTGAAATTCCTTAAAGAATAAACTTTCGAATTTTCAATGCCATTTTTGAGTTTTGTTGCCGAGTAGTAATCAACAGGATCACCGTCATTGCTAATGATAATAACATCGGCACTTTTTTTATAGCTTACTGACGATAAGTCAATATCTTCGTCAGAGTAGGGAACATTGTTCTCGGCGCTTTTAGAAAACTTCATACCAAGCTTTACTTCTGGACTGAAAGCAACTATTCGGTCTGCTGCCAACGCACTTCCGAATTTCAGTGCACCATAGGCTCCCATGCTCGAACCCAGTATCCAGACTTGTCCTCCCTTTTTTTTATATAGCTTGATTTTCTCTTTAAGAAATTGAACTAATTCTTTATGGTCAGGAATATCCGGGACACCATTTTGATACCAGTCGTTACTGTAATCGTTAATAAATATTTTAGTGGCTGCTATACGACCTAATCTTTTGGAAAAAGTGAACTTTCCTTTAGGTGTATTTCTTGCTGAAAAAACGATCAAAACATTTTTTGCCGATTTTTTTTCGGATATTTTTATCGAGTCCATGATGTATTTATTCCTGATTATTAATTTCTTTAGGTGCCAGCTCTAACGGAGATGGAATGTTATAAAAAGAATTTAGTGCTTCGGTTAAATGTTCTGCGTAGTCTTCAAAGTCTAAACTATCATAGGAAGACCTATCGTTAGGGCACATTGAAAAGGGAATAGTATCCTTACCTTTTTTATCCTTTAACATACGGTAATAATCTAATGCCACTTTCTTACGAATATTAAAGTAGAACACGCGTGTTTTTGTGAAAATAGACTTTCCAGTGATTTGTGCAACGTGAGGAATAAGAAAACCGGTACAGAGCAGATCATTCATCGCTCTGAACTTGTTTTTTCTACATCCATCAAATGCTTCAGGCCAGGTTGCTTCACACAATTGAGCCACAGATTTTAATTGTGGATAGAAAGTATGTGAAAACATTTGGTCTGTATAAACGCCATATTCTGAAAAAATTAATCTACGGGCGTTTTTTGCGCCCCATTCTGTAGCGGAGTCATAAACGGGATTAACCGGTGAAGCTGGTAGCTTTATTTTCGACGTAAACATAAATGCCAAACCTGAACCGGTGAAAAAATACTCCGGTTTAACAGGCCTTAACAGCATCATGTCATCATTGAAATACACATAGTGTTCCGAAAGATCTTCAATCTTATGGATGGCACTTTCGATAACATGCGAGTTAAACGTAGGAAGATATTTTTCCTCTAATATCTCGCTGTGACTCACTATGCGGACTTTAGGATGGTCAATATTCATCCATTCTGGGTACTGTCCATTAGTCACAATGTAAACTTTATTCACCCATGGCGCATAGTCAAAAACTGAGCGAAGTGCATAACGCAGTTCATCCAGTGATTTAAAGCGTGCAGCATCCGATAGCACTGATTTTTGAGAATCGACAGGAGCGTGCTGATTGAATACCTCAATAAAATCAGGATCGTCAGAGTCTACCCATGTAAAGACAAAGTCTATAGGGAATGTCACCGGAAGATTTCCAAAATCAATAATCCTTTGATCATCGGCAGACTTTTTATTTTGCGATTTATCATTTTTGCTATTTAAAATCACGCTCCCATTTCCGTCAGAAACGGTAATAGGATAGCGCTTTATAAAAGCATCACGGAAAAATACGCCTGGTTTAAATATCAACTTCTTAATCTTATTCATGATGATGCTTCCTTCTTACTAATCACTCTAAATTTTCCTCTGATTTATACTCTGCAATAGCATCATCAATATTATCGTAGTAGCTTATTTCCCCACTTCGTCTGATGAATAAAGCTGAATCGCAATGGTCTTTTAATGATTTGAAACTATGTGAAACCATCAAAATGTTTGATTTTTCACTTTTTTCTTTAAATATATTGGCGCATTTTAATTTAAATCGACTATCACCA
The DNA here is from genome assembly GCF_014193275.1 of Enterobacter sp. Sphag1F. NCBI lineage: Bacteria > Pseudomonadati > Pseudomonadota > Gammaproteobacteria > Enterobacterales > Enterobacteriaceae > Enterobacter > Enterobacter sp. Sphag1F. The sequence continues at coordinate 402,304 of NZ_JACHZD010000004.1, forward strand.
ACTGCAGTGATTTCATCAACGATGTAGTAGTCAAAATCAAATGCCATACTTAAACCAAAACCCAGACGTGATTTCATTCCTGACGAATAGGTTTTTATCGGCATATCGAAGTATTTTCCCAGTTCAGAAAAATCTTCGACGAATGCAATCTTCTCTCTTAATTGCTCTTTCTTCGCATAGAGGCGGGAAACAAACTTTACGTTTTCTCTACCAGTCAAACTTCCCTGAAAGCCACCACTCAATCCTAAAGGCCAGGATATAGTTTTAGTGGTAGTGATCGTGCCTGAGTCTGGTCTGTCAATCCCGCCGATCATGCGAAGTAGGGTTGATTTTCCCGCACCATTGCGGCCTACAAGCGCGACACTTATGCCTGTTGGCAATTCGACACTCATCCCTTTAAATACATAGTGCCGACCCGTTGGTGTACGATAGGATTTTGTGAGGTTTTCAATTTTAATCATGATGTCAGCATCGCCTCTTCACGTGTTCTATATATCGCAAGCCCGATAAAGATCGTGCACAGTGTTGCGATTGCTAAATAATCTATACTCACGCCTACGCTGACGTAACCAGGGATGATTGCCTCGCGACTCAATTCAACTGCATGCAGGATGGGATTCCATAACAAGAACGGCCAGTATTTTTCTGGAATGGATTGCAGCGGAAACATCACGCCTGAAATAAAATAAAGTGGTTTGAGCAGAATAGGTAAAATCTTATGTGTTTCAGTAAAAACGCTCCCAATTGTCATCACTATGATGCCAATGCTGCTGGAGAATAAAATCATTAAACCCCAACTCAGCGCGAGTTGTAGCAAATCGAGCAACACAAAATGTTCGCCAGCCGCCCAAATGCATCCCATAAGCAAGATGTAAACGGTGAGATATATCACTGACTCGAGAAAAGCACGTGATAAAACCGTATCTATTGGTTTTACTGGTCGGTAATTAAAGAGACCTTTGTTGGCGTCAATCGCACCAATGGAGCGATTAACGATACTGCTAAATATCAAATAGAGAATAATCCCATTGAGTAAAAAAACAGGAAATGAAATATCCCGCATTGTGCGGTGCATAATGAAACTGAAGATACTTAATAATACTAATAAATGAGCGGCAGGTTCGATGATAGCCCACAGGTATCCCAAGCGGAATTTACCGAAGCGCGTGCGCAATTCACGGAAAAACAGTGCCTTAATAGTAGATTTTTGTACTTCTATTCCACTTCTTGCCATTTAAAAACTCATTTAACAGTTAATGAACGAGGTCACTTTCGCCAGGCATGATCCAATGTTTTTACATGGCTTACATGACGATAGATAAAATGAAATGAGAGTAAAAAGATAGCTGGGAGGCTTACATGGAAGAACATATTATGCGTTTGCATGAGTGCTTAACTTACTCGCGGCATAATGGTGATTCATTTTATCTGATCAGTGAGGAGCTTGTTTTATAAGAAAAAGCTTATATCTCCATACTGAATTCCCTGAGCGTCTATCGATTCCTTTCTTATTTCTGTAGAATAAATTATCAGAGCGAAGTGAATTGGTTCTAGACGTTTTTGACTATTAATTTAATTGCTATTAATAGATTTTTGTGGCTTGGTAAATTAAAGTTTTATATCGTTAAGAAATGGCTTAATTTATATACGAATAATTCTTTGTTTTTTTCTGGCCGACTTCTTTATATTGTATGAAGAGATCGTGTTAGTTGATTTAATAAACTCCATAAACGCGCTGATTGCAGTAAGCCACAATCTCCGCGATAATCGCGCCAATCAATCCCTTCCTCGTCGGGTTCAACGACGCGGAGGGGATTTTTTATTTATATCCTAAACTGGTGAAACGATTACCGCCTTAATGAGGACGAATTATGTATAACACCCTGGGCAATCAGTATGATAACTCCCTGGTTTCTAACGCCTTCGGTTTCATGCGCTTCCCGCTGAACTTCCAGCCATACGACAGTGACGCTGAGTGGGTCATCACCGGTGTTCCGTTCGATGCCGCAACCTCAGGCCGTCCGGGCAGCCGTTTAGGGCCGGGCGCGATTCGTCAGATCTCAACCAACCTGGCGTGGGAAGGCTGCCGCTGGCCGTGGGACTTCGATCTGCGTCAGCGTCTGAACGTGGTGGACTGCGGCGATTTGGTTTATGCCTTCGGCGATTCACAGGATCTCTCTGACAAACTGCAGGCGCACGCCGAGAAACTGCTGGCGAACGGTAAACGTATGCTGACTTTTGGCGGTGACCACTACGTTACGTTGCCGCTGCTGCGCGCGCACGCTAAGCACTTCGGTAAAATGGCGCTGGTGCATTTCGATGCGCACACCGATACCTATTCCAACGGCCCGACGTTCGATCACGGCACTATGTTCTTCACCGCGCCGAAAGAGGGTTTGATCGATCCGCAACATTCCGTGCAGATCGGCATTCGTACCGAGTTCGATAAGAGCCTCGGTTTCAACGTGCTGGATGCCGCGCAGGTCAACGATCGCAGCGTGGATGACATTCTGGCGGAAGTGAAGCGTACCGTTGGCGATCTGCCGGTCTATCTGACCTTCGATATCGACTGCCTCGATCCCGCTCATGCACCGGGCACCGGTACGCCAGTGATTGGCGGTCTGAGCAGCGATAAAGCCACTAAGCTGATTCGCGGTTTACAGGGCATGAACATCGTTGGCATGGATCTGGTTGAAGTGGCGCCGGGCTATGATCACGCCGATTTGACCTCGCTGGCAGCCGCCACGCTGGCGCTGGACATGCTGCACGTGCAGGCGGCTAATAAAGGTTAATCCTTTTGCTTGCGGCTACACTTATTGGCGGTTAATTAATCTGCGGAGGCGACTATGGGTTTACTGGACGATTTAGTTGGATCGCTGGGAAACAGCAACGGAAGCGGGCAGGGCAATCAGATGCAACAGCTGATGGCTATCTGGAACTGGGTACAGGAGCAGGGCGGCGTCGAAGTGCTGCTGCAGAAATTTCAGCAGGGCGGACTTGGGCAGGTGCTAAATAGCTGGATTGGCAGCGGCAGTAACCATTCGGTTGATGGCGGCGAGATTCAAAATGCGCTGGGTCAGGATCAGCTGCAGTCGCTGGCGGATAAGCTTGGCACCGATGTCAATGGTGCGTCCGGTACGCTGGCTGCTTTGTTGCCGCAGGTGATTGATAAGCTGTCGCCGCAGGGCCACATCGATACGTCGAATACCCAGGATTTGGGTGCGATGGTTGATGGGCTGTTTAAGCGTTAAGTTTTGACTGGTCGGCATGAATGCCGACCCTACGTGTAAGGAGCGCATTAATGCGCTCCTTTTTGCTGCGTGTGATATTACTTCCCAGCCGCAATGCGCTCACGAATATGCTGGGCGCGCGCTTCAGAATCCGGGTGCGAATCAAACATCGAACTCTGGCGTCCCTGTTCCAGTTTCGCCAGTTTCTCAAAACTGGTCGCTAATCCCATCGGATCAATACCGCGCTTTTTCATTAGGTCAAACGAGTAATCATCGGCTTGTGTTTCCTGGGTTTGTGAGAACTGTGCATTCACCAGTTTTTCGCCCATTTCACCCAATTGCGATTGTGATAGCGAACCGATCACGCCGCCGACGGAAGCCGCAGCGGTGCGCGTTGCGGTGGTAGTAAGCGCTACCTGCATCGCTTTACGCGTATGGCCCAGTGCGACGTGGCCCATCTCATGGCCAAGCACACCTTCGACTTCGTTGTCGGTCATCATGTCCATCAAGCCGCTGTAGACGCGGATACAACCGTTGGCCATCGCCCAGGCGTTGACGTCTTTAGTCTGATAAACCTTGTAGTTGGCAGGCACGCCGTTGATGTTATCGCCAAGCGCCGCCGCGATTTTGTTCAGGCGCTGCTGATATTCACTGTTGGCGGGTGCAACCTGATTGTCTTTATCCATCTGAGCACAGGATTGATCGCTCAACTCTTTCACCTGTGCATCGTTCAGCGCGTAGGCCTGATAAGCCTGCGCACCAGATTGCAGCAGCGCGTTGTTATCAAATCCTTCGCAGCCGCTCAGCAGCGAAGCCATTCCCAGAGCAACAATGGTAGCTCTCATTTTCATATCGGCATCCTTTGGGTAACAAGGTAAAGAAAACAAACACCTGAAACCGTCACAGGTGTTTAAACGATTTGGTTATAGCTCGCATGTTGTGCAATGGCTAGCAGACAAGGCCGGAAATGCAAACGGTTACCCGTGATTTAGCACCCAGATGCATGTACTTTTGTCCTGATTTTCATGTACATTGATGTGCGACTTTTTTCTCGCTTCGCCTTATAACTGATTAATTACAATAAGTTAAGCGTGGCGGAGCATTAATCCGACCTGGAGTAGAAGATGCCCTCTCGTAAAGAGCTTGCCAACGCCATTCGCGCGTTAAGTATGGATGCAGTACAGAAAGCCAATTCGGGACATCCGGGTGCCCCAATGGGCATGGCGGACATCGCCGAAGTGCTGTGGCGTGACTTCCTGAACCATAACCCTACTAACCCGCTGTGGGCAGATCGCGACCGCTTCGTTTTATCGAACGGTCATGGCTCAATGCTGATTTACAGCCTGCTGCACCTCACTGGCTACAACCTGCCAATGAGCGAGCTGCAGAACTTCCGTCAGCTGCACTCTAAAACTCCAGGCCACCCGGAATACGGTTATACCGCAGGCGTTGAAACCACCACTGGCCCGCTGGGTCAGGGCATTGCGAACGCAGTCGGTTTTGCCATTGCTGAGCGCACGCTGGCGGCGCAGTTCAACCGCCCGGGTCATGACATCGTAGACCATAACACCTACGTGTTTATGGGCGACGGCTGCATGATGGAAGGCATCTCACACGAAGTCTGCTCCATCGCCGGTACCCTGAAGCTGGGCAAACTGGTTGCCTTCTATGACGACAACGGCATCTCCATCGACGGTCACGTTGACGGCTGGTTCACCGACGACACCGCTAAACGCTTTGAAGCCTACGGCTGGCACGTGGTGCGCGGCGTGGACGGTCACGACGCAGACGCAATTAAGAAAGCGGTTGAAGAAGCCAAAGCGGTTTCCGACAAGCCTTCGCTGCTGATGTGCAAAACCGTGATTGGCTTCGGTTCGCCGAACAAAGCCGGTACGCACGATTCGCACGGCGCGCCGCTGGGTGCCGATGAAATCGCGCTGACCCGTAAGCAGCTGGGCTGGAATCACGGTCCGTTTGAAATCCCTTCAGATATCTACGCGCAGTGGGATGCCAAAGAAGCCGGCCAGGCGAAAGAGTCTGCGTGGGACCAGAAGTTTGCTGCCTACGCCGCTGCACATCCGGAACTGGCTGCGGAGTTCAAACGTCGCGTCAACAACCAGCTGCCGGCTAACTGGGCAACCGAATCGCAGAAGTTTATTGAGCAGCTGCAGGCCAATCCGGCGAAAATCGCCAGCCGTAAAGCCTCGCAGAACGCCATCGAAGCCTTCGGTAAAATCCTGCCGGAATATCTGGGCGGCTCTGCTGACCTGGCGCCAAGCAACCTCACCATGTGGTCCGGTTCTAAACCGATCAATGAAGACGCGGCGGGCAACTACATCCATTACGGCGTGCGCGAGTTCGGTATGACCGCCATCGCCAACGGCCTCGCGCTGCACGGCGGCTTCCTGCCGTACACCGCCACCTTCCTGATGTTCGTCGAGTACGCGCGCAACGCCGCACGTATGGCCGCGCTGATGAAAATCCGTCAGATCATGGTCTACACCCACGACTCGATTGGTCTGGGCGAAGATGGCCCGACGCATCAGCCGGTTGAGCAGATGGCCAGCCTGCGCGTGACGCCAAACATGAGCCTGTGGCGCCCGTGCGACCAGGTTGAGTCTGCGGTGGCGTGGAAGTACGCTATCGAACGTGTTGATGGCCCGTCGGCGCTGATCTTCTCGCGTCAGAACCTGGCGCAGCAGGATCGTAGCGCTGAGCAGCTGGCTAACGTGGCGCGCGGTGGTTACGTGCTGAAGGACAGCGAAGGTACGCCAGAGCTGATCCTGATCGCTACCGGTTCAGAAGTGGAGCTGGCGGTAAGCGCTTATGAGCAGCTGACGGCGGAAGGCCGCAAGGTGCGCGTGGTGTCTATGCCATCCACCGACGCCTTCGACAAGCAGGACGCGGCATATCGTGAATCCGTGCTACCGAAAGCGGTTGCCGCTCGCGTGGCGATTGAAGCGGGTATCGCCGATTACTGGTTCAAATACACCGGCCTGAACGGCGCGATCGTCGGTATGACCACTTTCGGTGAGTCAGCGCCTGCGGATCAGCTGTTCAAAGAGTTTGGTTTCACCGTTGAAAATGTGGTTAAAACGGCGAAATCGATTCTGTGATTTGAGGTCGCCATAAATGGCGACCCTACACAGCGGGTATAAAGGGCGTCCCAACCGGGGCGCCCTTATTGTTTCACCACCTCCAACCTGAAACGGTTCAATTATTCCTGCAGTAATAATCCCGCAGTGCAAAATTTGTGACGTAGATCCAATATTCCGCCACTCACTTGATCGCAATCATTCCCGTTATTCCTCTCTTGCATTACTCTAGCTGAACCGTTTCAGTTGCGAGCGAGAACGTGCATCTTGCCGGTGCGGGCAAGCAATAATTCCCTGTACAAAACGGTGTGAAACGCTCAGGCTAATCGGCACGTTTTTTCGGGTGTTGTTGAAGGTAGAAATGACCATTCGCATAGCAATAAATGGTTTTGGTCGTATCGGGCGTAACGTATTGCGTGCCCTGTATGAAACCGGTCGCCGGGCTGAGATCACCGTGGTCGCCATTAACGAGCTGGCCGACGCCGCCGGGATGGCGCATCTGCTGAAGTACGACACCAGCCACGGCCGTTTTGCCTTTGATGTGCGCCAGGAGCGCGATCAGCTGTTTGTTGGCGATGACACCATCCGTATCCTGCATCAGGCGGAAATTGATGTGTTGCCGTGGCGCGAACTGAATGTGGATATCGTGCTGGATTGCACCGGCGTGTACGGCAGCCGCGCTGATGGCGAAGCCCATCTGGCAGCAGGTGCGAAGAAAGTGTTGTTCTCGCATCCGGGCGGTAACGATCTCGATGCCACAGTCGTATTTGGTGTTAACGAACAAGCTCTTAAACAAACTGACCGCATTGTCTCCAACGCATCCTGCACCACCAACTGCATTATTCCGGTGATCAAGTTGCTGGATGACGCCTTTGGCATTGAGTCGGGCACCGTGACCACCATTCACTCGGCGATGCACGATCAGCAGGTGATCGACGCCTATCACAGCGATCTGCGTCGTACCCGCGCCGCCAGCCAATCGATCATTCCGGTCGATACGCGTCTTGCTGCTGGCATTACCCGTATTTTTCCGAAATTTAACGATCGCTTTGAGGCAATTGCGGTGCGCGTGCCCACCATCAACGTGACAGCCATTGATTTGAGCGTGTCGGTGCGCGAAGCGGTGAAGGCGTGTGAGGTCAACGCGTTGCTGCAAAACGCGTCAGAAGGGGCGTTTCGTGGTATAGTTGACTATACGGAATTACCGTTAGTCTCAGTAGATTTTAACCATGATCCGCACAGTGCCATAGTCGATGGTACGCAAACGCGGGTCAGTGGTCATCACCTTATCAAAACGCTGGTTTGGTGTGACAACGAATGGGGCTTTGCTAACCGCATGATCGACACCACGTTAGCAATGGCCGCAAGCGGTTTCAGGTAAGACGCGGACTGCGTCTGGCAAAACTTATGAGAATCAACGAGAGGGTTCACCATGTCTGTAATTAAGATGACCGATCTGGATCTTGCTGGTAAACGCGTTCTGATCCGTGCCGATCTCAACGTGCCAGTGAAAGAAGGGAAAGTGACGTCAGATGCACGTATTCGTGCTTCTCTGCCTACCATCGAAGCGGCGTTGAAACAGGGCGCGAAAGTGATGGTTACCTCTCACCTGGGTCGTCCGACCGAAGGTGAATACAACGAAGAGTTCTCCCTGCTGCCGGTTGTTAACTACCTGAAAGATAAACTGAACGGCACCAACGTTACCCTGGCAAAAGATTACCTCAAAGGTGTTGAAGTCAACGCGGGTGAACTGGTTGTGCTGGAAAACGTGCGCTTTAATAAAGGCGAGAAAAAAGACGAAGAAGGTTTGGCAAAGGATTATGCCGCACTGTGTGACGTATTCGTGATGGATGCATTCGGTACCGCGCACCGCGCGCAGGCTTCTACCCACGGCGTGGGCAAGTTTGCACCAATCGCCTGTGCCGGTCCGCTGCTGTCAGCTGAGCTGGAAGCGCTGGGCAAAGTGATGAGCAACCCAGAGCGTCCACTGGTTGCTGTGGTTGGCGGTTCTAAAGTGTCGACCAAATTTGATGTGCTGCAGTCGTTGGTGAAAATTGCTGACACCGTGATTGTGGGCGGCGGTATCGCGAATACCTTCGTGGCTATCGACAACAACGTCGGTAAATCACTGTACGAGCCAGACTTCGTTGAAGCAGCGAAAAAGCTGCGTGACGAGCATGGCATCCCGGTTCCTACCGATTCTCGCGTAGGCACGGAATTCTCTGAAACTGCACCGGCAACCGTTAAAAAGGTTTCCGAAGTAGCGGATAACGAAGAGATTATGGACTTCGGCGACGAAACTGCACAGGCAATGGCCGCGATTCTGAAAGGCGCGAAAACCATTCTGTGGAACGGCCCGGTTGGCGTGTTCGAGTTCCCGAACTTCCGTAAAGGCACCGAAATCGTGGCGAATGCTATCGCCGATAGCGATGCGTTCTCAGTGGCAGGTGGCGGCGATACGCTGGCTGCAATCGACCTGTTCGGTATCGAAGATAAGATCTCTTATATCTCTACCGGCGGCGGCGCATTCCTCGAGTTCGTGGAAGGCAAAAAACTGCCAGCAGTTGCTATGCTGGAAGAGCGCGCCAAGCAGTAACTCTTTGGGGGCGGCGCTTTCGCGTCGCCTGAAGGCTAGCCCTTTATGGGGCAATCAAATCGCAATCCCTTCGGGGATGAACGGTAACGAAACGGGACACAAACATGTCTAAAATTTTTGATTTCGTAAAACCCGGCGTTGTCACTGGTGACGACGTTCAGAAAATTTTCCAGGTAGCGAAAGAGAACAAATTCGCTCTGCCAGCAGTTAACTGCGTCGGCACGGACTCTATCAACGCGGTATTGGAAGCTGCGGCCAAAGTGAAAGCGCCGGTCATCGTTCAGTTCTCCAATGGTGGTGCTGCCTTCATCGCCGGTAAAGGTTTCAAAACCGACAAGCCTCAGGGCGCGGCTATCTTCGGTGCTATCGCGGGTGCATACCATGTGCATCTGATGGCTGAACAGTACGGCGTGCCAGTTATCCTGCACACTGACCACTGCGCCAAGAAACTGCTGCCGTGGATCGACGGTCTGCTGGACGCAGGCGAAGAGCACTTCAAGAAAACCGGTAAGCCGCTGTTCTCTTCTCACATGATCGACCTGTCTGAAGAGTCACTGGAAGAGAACATCGAGATCTCTGCTAAGTATCTGGCGCGCATGGCCAAGCTGGATATGACGCTGGAAATCGAACTGGGTTGTACCGGTGGCGAAGAAGATGGCGTGGACAACAGCCACATGGACGCTTCTGCTCTGTACACTCAGCCAGAAGACGTTGATTACGCTTACACCGAGCTGAGCAAAATCAGCCCACGTTTCACCATCGCTGCTTCATTCGGCAACGTGCACGGCGTGTACAAGCCGGGCAACGTGAAACTGACTCCAACCATTCTGCGTGATTCTCAGGAATACGTGACCAAGAAACACAACCTGGCGCACAACGCGCTGGACTTCGTGTTCCACGGTGGTTCAGGTTCTTCTGCTGCAGAAATCGAAGAGTCTATCGGTTACGGCGTGATCAAGATGAACATCGATACCGACACCCAATGGGCAACGTGGGACGGTATTCTGCAGTACTACAAAAAGAACGAAGACTATCTGCAAGCTCAGTTGGGTAACCCGACTGGCGTAGATAGCCCGAACAAAAAATACTACGATCCACGCGTGTGGCTGCGTTCTGCTCAGGCTTCAATGGTTGTTCGCCTGGAGCAGGCTTTCAAAGAGCTTAACGCCGTCGACGTACTGTAATTTTTCCTTACAGTACAAAAAAGGCCCGTAAGGGCCTTTTTTTATGCGCCTGGTCTGGAAAGTCCCGTAATTTAAGGCCATTTTTGGCGCTTCGCCCTATTTTTGTTTACCCTTGTATGCGGAGTGTCGGAGTCAATCTGGCAGTTTTTGGCAATTTCCTGCGGGAAACTCAACAACAGGGCTAACAAATGGAAGACTTAAATGTCGTTGATGGCATTAACAATGCTGGCGGATGGCTGGTACGTAATCAGGAACTGATCCTGAGCTATGCGGTAAATATTGTGGCGGCGATTGTTACCATCATCATTGGTATGTTCATCGCCCGCATCATCTCCAATGCGATTAACCGCGTTCTGCTGGCGCGTCACATTGATGCGACAGTGGCAGATTTCCTATCTGCAATGGTGCGCTACGGTATTATCGCTTTCACCATCATTGCTGCACTGGGACGCGTTGGGGTGCAAACCGCCTCAGTCATCGCCGTGCTGGGTGCTGCTGGTTTGGCTGTGGGTTTGGCGCTGCAAGGTTCCCTGTCCAACCTGGCTGCCGGCGTATTGCTGGTGACCTTCCGTCCGTTCAAAACCGGTGAATTTGTTGATCTCGGTGGCGTGATGGGTACGGTACAAAACGTGCAGATCTTCTCCACCACTTTGAAAACGGCCGATGGAAAAATTGTCGTTGTGCCTAACGGTAAAATCATTGCCGGCAATATCATTAACTATTCGCGTGAACCGATCCGTCGCAACGAATTCATTATTGGCGTCGCTTACGATGCGGATGTTGATCAGGTGATTGCACTTTTCCGTGAAGTGGTTGAAGCGGATGAGCGTGTGCTGAAAGATTTGGGTATCCAGATTGGTCTGAATGAACTGGCCGCGTCATCGCTCAACTTTGTGGTGCGTTGCTGGAGCAAAAGCAGCGACCTGCAAAACGTCTATTGGGATCTGATGAAGAACTTCAAACGTACGCTGGACGCGAACGGCATCGGTATTCCTTATCCGCAGATGGATGTGCATCTGCATCAGGTGAAGAGCGAGCAGCAACAACCCGCACGCAGCGAATAACATAGAAAGGCACCTGCGGGTGCCTTTTTGATTACTTATTCTAATGACCGATTAAATATTTCAATTTCCTCTAATATCCTCGCGTCACTATACTGCATCACATCTCCCCATTCTTTAGGACTATTTCCGTGTTATCTGTTTATTTACAAGGGCTTGCTCTTGGTGCTGCGCTGATTCTGCCACTTGGCCCGCAAAATGCTTTCGTGATGAATCAGGGCATCAAACGCCACTACCATTTGATGACCGCATCGCTGTGTACCATCAGCGACATTGCGCTGATCTGCGGTGGGATTTTTGGCGGCAGCGCGTTGTTGAATCAATCGCCTATTTTGTTAATGCTGATCACCTGGGCGGGCGTGGCGTTTCTGCTGTGGTACGGCTGGGGCGCGCTGCGCAGTGCGTGGAAGGGTGATGTTTCACTGGCATCTGACGCAGAGCTGAAACAAGGGCGCTGGCGCATTATCGCCACCATCCTGGCGGTCACCTGGCTCAATCCGCATGTCTATCTCGACACCTTTGTGGTGCTCGGCAGCCTCGGTAGCCAGCTTCCCTCTGAAGATGCGCGTCGCTGGTTTGCATTTGGCACCGTGAGTGCATCAATCATCTGGTTCTTCGGCCTGGCGTTGCTGGCGGCGTGGCTGTCGCCACGGCTGCGCACCGTGCGGGCGCAGCGCATTATCAATCTGCTGGTCGGCGGCGTGATGTGGTTTATCGCCATTCAGCTGGCGCGTCAGGGCATTGCTGCTCTCTAATGCAGATGTAATCCGTATAATGCGGGCAGCGCGCCCGCACTGGCGAGCAACTCCAGCCGAATCTGGTTAAAACTCACGCCTTCTGGCACCGTGTGATGACACAGCGAGTGATGATTTTCCGTCACCTCAGCCAATAGCATTTCATCCAGCCATACACGGTAATGCGTGATGCAGTGCGGCGTCACCGTCTGTGCGTGCCCCATTTGCACCGTTTCCATTGCATGATCGAAGTCGTTATCAAATAGCAATGTAATCTGTTTTGCCCGCTGCGGTTCGTTCCAGTGCCAGCACGCGTTGGGATGCGCATCATCCTGCGCGGGCACCCAACAATTGGTGTGCTGTTCCGGGCGTAACTTGCCGTTAAGCAGATAGTCGCGGTGCCACAGTTGCAGCGGTGTTTCCAGCGCAAAGGCCAGCAGGATTTGCTGCGGAGCACGGCGCGGCAGCCAGAAATCAAACTCATCAACGCCGTAATCGCCATCATTAATCTGACGTGTGCGTTTCGCCACGCGCGGATTCAGACTGTTAAAGACCATCATCACGCCCGGCAAACGCTGGCTGGTCAGCGCAACCTCAATCGCGGCGTTCTCCTCAAAGGCGATAAACACATAGCGATCGCAATCGGCACGATAATCAAAGCTCAGTCGATACGTGCCTTGTTGATTCACCGTGACGCTCTGCGTAGCCAGATGGCAATCGCCGCAGGTATTCGCCGGATTATCGCTGGTGAGCAGCGACACCTGCAGTTTCTGCGTTTTTTCAGCGCGTAACTGCACGTTGATCGCTGGCAAACGTTCGCCCGCTTTGAGCGGCAGTAGCAACGCACAGCGGGATTTCAGCGGTTGCCAACCTCCATCGGCGGGCAGGGCGCGCAGTTGTAAGGTGCTGCTCACCGTGACATGCGCATCACGCGCGGGGTTCGCCAACGGATGTCGTGGAATAAACGCACCCTGACGCAGCAGATGCTGCTGTAGCTGGCCCACGCGGTCCGGCTGCGCCAGCTCGGCGGGCGTGATCTGCTGCTGCTGACACAGCGACGCCGCGCGACCCACAACTTCGCCCAGCACGCCGCATGTGCACATGACACGGGCGCTGCCAAAGGCGACGTGCGTAGCGGAGATCAGTCGGCCGGTTAACAACAGGTTGTCCAGCGACTGGCTGTAGAGCGCGCGGAAGGGAATGGTGTAAGTGCCTTTGCTGTGGAACTGACGACAGCCATCGTGTTCGCTGTAAACGCCGTCGGCTGGATGCAGATCAATCGACCAGCCGCCATACGCTACCGCATCGTAGTGATCGCGCTGTTCGATGATGTCCTGCTGGCAAAGCAGGGTATCGCCGAGAAAACGCCGACTCTCGCGTTTGCCGGGAATCAGGCCAACCCATTCGATGGTGAGGTTATCGGCATCGGGGAATTCGCCGGAGTTTTTGATGTAATCCCACACGCCCCAGACAATTTTCCACAGCTCCCACTTGATGGTTTCGCTCTCGTGTACGGTATCGAGCCGCCCGCCCCATTCTAGCCACCATAAATCACAGCCGTTCAGTTCTGAGCTCAGGCGTTTATAGCGCGGAATGGCGGTGATCTCTTTCAGTGCGAAAGAGGGCGCAACGAAGCGTACTGGTTGCGCTGCGCGCTTGGTGTAGAAGTAAATGGAATGCCCGAGCTTGTGGCCAAAATTCTCGCCCGGCGCCATCTTCTCGCCGAACTCCTCCACGGATTCTGCACCCACACGATGCGCCGCACCGGCCAGATAGCCCAACACGCCATCGCCGCTAGCATCAATAAATTGTGACGCCGAAACCTGATAACGCGTTTGATTGATGGCATTGAATGCCTGCACTGACTGCAAGCGGCGGCCAGACTTTTCGATATCGGTCACAACCGTATTGAGCAGCAAAGTCAGGCCGGGCTGCGCCTGCACCATGTCCAGCAGCACCATATCGAACAGCACCGGATTGCCCTCTTTGTTGCGCCACAGGTTCTCCTCCATGATTTCGCCCATGATGCCGCCTTCGCGCGCCCAGCGATTGTTATTGCCCATATGCGAGGTAGCGCCGTTGGCCCACAAGCGCACTTCGCTGGAAGCGTTGCCGCCCAGCACCGGACGATCCTGAATCAGCACCACATCAAGGCCATCGCGTGAGGCGGCGAGCGCGGCACACACGCCTGCCAGTCCACCGCCGATAATCAGTAACTCCGCTTGTAGCCGTTGTTGCGGAAAGTCGCGCACATTTTGCGTAGAGAAAGTCTGCATCATTTCATTCCTCTGACTCTAAGGCTAAGATTGGATTTTGCCCGCCGCAGGTGATCTATGTCTTCTCAACCCAACCAAAGCCTGATTGACGGTATTCGCTGCCTGCAATATCTGGTTTCCAGTGATAAAGCCGTGGGTTGCCGTGAACTGGCGCGCCAGATGGGGATGAACAGCACACGTGTAAATCGACTGCTGATGACCATGGCATCGATTGGACTGACCACACAGGATGAGCATCGACGCTATTTGCCTGGCCCCGGCATTCACGCGCTGGCGGCACAGGCGATTCGCGGATCTTCGCTGTTTGCGCAGGCGTTGCCGCAGCTGGAACTGCATGCGCCGCGCGATATCGTGGTGGCGCTGGGCGTGCTGTGGGAGGATCAGGTGATCTATATCTGGCACTCGGAACCCGGTGAACGCATCAACGCCAGCCAGGCGCTGGCCGGTTTCCGCATGCTGCCCGCATGGCAATCGGTGATTGGCGTGTCGTTGCTGGCGGCGGAAAGCGATGAGGCGCTGCGTCCGCGTTTTAACGACGAACAGTGGCTGCAAATCGCGCCGCTGCTGGCGCGTAAGCGTGCTGATGGTTACCTGATTTGGCATCGCGATGACGGTGAAATCAGCATGGCGCAGCCGATTGATAACAACCGTGCGGCGCTGGCGTTCGCCAAAATCTGGCAGGACGATGAGGCGCATCTCGCGCAGCGGCTGCAACAGCTGCAATCGCTGGCGCAAACCGTCATCACTCCGCGCTAACATGATCGATTTTCCCGACAATAAACAGATAACTGCAGATGCCAATCGCCGCCAGCACGGCGATAAATGCCAGTGCTGGCGCAAAGTTATCGCCATCGATTAACGCACCAATAGCAATCGGCACCACGATGGAGGAGAGCGCGCCGGTAAAGTTAAATACGCCGCCCGCCAGACCAATCAAATGGCGCGGTGCCAGCGCCGTGACAAAAACCCACGTAATGGTGGCCAGGCCGTTGCCAAAGAACGCCAGCGACATAAACAGGATGATCAGCGTGGAATCATCGGTGTAGTTGGCGCCAAGGATAAACAGCGTCAGGAACAGACCGAGGATCACCGGCAGCTTGCGCGCCACGCTGGCAGAAATGCCGCGACGTATCATGCGGTCCGAGGCAAATCCGGCCAGCAGCACGCCGCAGAAGGCGGCGAAGTAGGGCACCGAAGCCACATAACCGCTTTTGATGAAGCCCATGTGTCGATACTCCACCAGATAGGTCGGGAACCAAGTGAGGAAGAACCAGAAGGTGGCAGAAATGGTGAACTGGCCAATATAGATGCCGACCAATTTGCGACTGCGGAACATCTGCGCCAAATCACTCCAGCGCGCTTTGGCTTGCTGCGTATTCTGCCGACTCTCCAGCAGCGCACCGTTGTCGCGCAGATAGTTGAGCTCCGCTTCGGATACGCCTTGATGCTGATTCGGCTCGCGGTAGAGCCAATACCACACCAGCGCCCAAATCATCCCCGCGAATCCGGTAATCAAAAACAGCCCGCGCCAGCCAAACGCATCCTGCAGATGAAACAGCAGCGGCGTCATGCAGGCGAGACCAACAAACTGCGCTGAGGAGTAAATGCCAATTGCGCTGGCTCGCTCTTGCTCCGGGAACCAGCTGGAAATTACCCGATTGTTGGAGGGCATCACCGGCGCTTCAAACGCGCCCACGCCAAGCCGCAGACCAAACAGCGCGCCGAAGCTGTTGGCAAGCGCATGCAGCGCGGTAATCAATGACCAGGCAAACAAACCGACGCCATAGACCACGCGCGCGCCAAGGCGATCAATGAGGAAGCCGCCGGGAATCTGCAGCGCAGCGTAGATCCAGCCGAAAGCAGAGAAGATCAATCCCATCTCCATCGGCGTGAAGCGTAGTTCGCCCGCCATTGCCGTAGCGGCAACCGACAGGTTAGTACGATCCATGTAATTGATAATAATGTTAATAAACACCAGAGCGAGCATCAGAAAGCGCGTGCGTCCAGCGCGAACGCTGACGGCAGTTTGGCTAAGCGGCTGTTCTGTCATTGGCAACTCTCCCGAACCCAGATGTGTTTCTTTAATAGAAACGTTTAAGTGTTTTTTTGGCGAATCTGTACCGCTAAATTTGCGATCGCGGCGAGGTTAAAACAGCAGAGTGCCCGAACTTTTTGCTGAATCAAAACTCAGAGCATCACGCATGGTAATGTGTTTTGGGTTTAGCCATAGTGGCGACCTGCAAATTGAATCCCTCAAGGAGGACTTTCGTGAAACTGAAAGCACTGGCGCTGGCCGCCGTAATGAGCACCGGCGCACTGTCCGGTTTAGTTCAGGCAGGCGAATTGCCGAATGGACCGCATGTGGTGACGTCTGGACAGGCAAGCGTTGATGCCACGCCTGATATCGCCAGACTCGCTATTGTGGTGAGTGTTTCGTCGAAAGACGCGGCGGAAGCGAAAAAGCAAGCTGATGACCGCGTGGCGCAATATTTCGATTTCCTGCAAAAGAACGGTATTGAGAAAAAAGATATTGATGCGGCAAACCTCAGCACGCAGCCAGAGTACGATTACACCAAAGAAGGTAAGTCGGTGCTGAAAGGTTATCGTGCCGAGCGTCAGGTGCAGGTAACGTTGCGTCAGCTGGACAAGCTGAACGAGCTGCTGGATGGCGCGTTGAAATCTGGCCTGAATGAAATTCGTTCGGTTGAACTGGGTGTCGCAAATCCGGACAGCTATAAAGAGAAGGCGCGTAAAGTGGCGATCGCCAATGCTACGCAGCAGGCCAATGCGCTGGCAGAAGGGTTTAACGCTAAGTTAGGTTCGGTTTACAGCATTCGCTACCATGTTGCGAACTACCAGCCGATGCCGATGGCGCGCATGTATAAAGCCGCCGCTGCACCTGCTGATACCACCGCGCAGCAAACTTACGAGCAGCAGAGCATTCACTTTGACGATCAGGTGGATGTGGTGTTCGAAATCAAACCGAATACACCGTAAGTCTGTTTACCAGGTCGCCATGAATGGCGACACTACGGTTATTTGGTGGGATTTTCGTTAGGTGCGCATACATGCGCACCTGCAATCATATGCAACGCATTGCTTAAACGGGCAACACATCCTGACGCAGCACGCGATGTCCGTGCGCAATCAGCGCATCGGTCACGCTGCGCATCAAACGACTTTCCGGCGCAAACCGGTGCCAATACAGCATACGACGCTGATACAGGCCTGGCGTCAAATCCACCAGCTCACCCTGCGCTAACTCGCGCTCAATCTGCAGATGCGGAATCATACAGCACACCGAACCCTGACGCGCCAGCTGCACAAAGGCTTCTGACGAGTTAACGATGTGGCAGGGCACGCTGCCCGGCGACAGGTCAAAGTTCTGCTGTAAAAACGCCTGATGCATATCATCCAGATGATCAAACGCCACCGCCGGCGCTTTCAGCAGCGCAGAGCGCGTCACACCATTTGGGAAGTAACGTGCAGCAAAATCAGGTGAGGCGCAGAACAGATAATCGAGCGCGCCCAGTTGATCCACTAAGCAGCTTGGCAGCGGCTGCGGCTGAATACTCACCGCGCCGACCACTTCACCACGACGCAGACGTTCCTGCGTGCGGGTTTCATCTTCTACCTGCAAATTCAGGCGCACCGGCGAATCGGCCAGCACATCTTTCAGCGCGGGCAGCAGCCAGGTTGCCAGACTGTCGGCGTTGACCGCCAGCGACAGCAACAGCGGCGTGGTTCCACCGTTGTCATCCCCCAGCCACTCCTCTTCCAGCAGCTCAACCTGATGCAACAACGCCAGTAACTTTTGTCCCTGCTCGGTCGGACGCGGCGGCACGGTGCGTACCAGCAGCGGCTGACCAAATAAATTTTCCAGCTGTTTAATTCGCTGTGAAACCGCAGATTGGGTAATGCAGAGTTTTTGTGCCGCACGCTCAAAGCCGCGCTCGCGAATCACAGCATCCAGCGCCTGAAGCGTTCGATAATCCGGGCGTTTCATTGTTGTTCTCTCTCGTTCAGGGTGGACGTTACTATGCCATAAAACTGTCAAATTGTGCTGCGGCGCATTTTTGCGGGCTGGCTTCCAAAGCGTTAAATCGGCTGTCTAACAGTCGCGCTTTTTTACAGCGCCTTGTTTTATACTACGCGCACTTCGATGTCGCACAGGTTTTAAACATACCATGACCCAGGATGAACTGAAAAAAGCGGTAGGTTGGGCAGCGCTGCAGTACGTAGAGCCCGGCACCATTGTCGGCGTAGGTACCGGATCAACGGCGGCGCATTTCATTGATGCACTCGGCACCATGAAGAATCAGATCGAAGGCGCAGTTTCCAGCTCGGAAGCCTCGACGGAGAAACTGAAAGCGTTAGGCATTCACGTCTTTGATCTCAACGAAATTGATGAGCTGTCGGTTTACGTTGATGGCGCCGATGAAATCAATCCGCAGATGCAGATGATCAAAGGCGGTGGCGCAGCGCTGACGCGTGAGAAAATCGTTGCGGCGGTGGCGAAGAAATTCATCTGTA
Organism: Enterobacter sp. Sphag1F; assembly: GCF_014193275.1. Classification (NCBI taxonomy): domain Bacteria; kingdom Pseudomonadati; phylum Pseudomonadota; class Gammaproteobacteria; order Enterobacterales; family Enterobacteriaceae; genus Enterobacter; species Enterobacter sp. Sphag1F. The sequence goes on from NZ_JACHZD010000004.1 coordinate 421,013, forward strand.
TTGCCGATGCATCGAAAGAAGTCGATGTGCTGGGTAATTTCCCGCTGCCGGTTGAAGTGATTCCGATGGCGCGTTCCTATGTGGCGCGTGAACTGGTTAAACTCGGCGGCTTGCCGGAGTATCGCCAGAACGTCATTACTGACAACGGCAACATTATTCTCGACGTGCATAATCTGCGTATTCTCGATCCCATCGAGCTGGAAAAAACCATCAACGCGCTGCCTGGCGTGGTGACCGTTGGCCTGTTTGCGGGACGTGGCGCCGATGTCGCGCTGATTGGCACCGCTGACGGCGTGAAAACCATCGTAAAATGATCTGTCCGGCGCGCGTCATGCGCCGGTTATTTCCATCCGCAAAACATCTTTTCTCGCCAGGCTGAAATTTGGTGACTTATGTCACAAAAGATTCATCAGCAGTGAGTTCGTACTTCGTCCACTCAGGATGTCACGATTTTGTACGGCATTGTGCTGTCTCCGCGTGGGCGCGTGCTGGCTCCAAGGCAATCGTTTGTATTGCTGCGCACGAAATTTTTGATATTTTGACAGAAGGCTACCTTATGGTAGTCCTCATTGAATTCTGAATAGGGTCGGGAAATGGCAAAGGTATCACTGGAAAAAGACAAGATTAAGTTCCTGCTGGTGGAAGGCGTTCACCAGAGTGCGCTGGAAAACCTGCGTGCAGCAGGCTACACCAACATCGAGTTTCACAAAGGGGCGCTGGATGCGGAGTCGCTGAAATCCTCCATCCGCGATGCGCACTTCATTGGTATCCGTTCCCGCACCCAACTGACCGAAGAGATCTTCGCTGCCGCAGAAAAGCTGGTGGCAGTCGGCTGTTTCTGTATCGGTACCAACCAGGTTGATCTTGGTGCTGCGGCGAAACGCGGCGTGCCGGTGTTCAACGCACCGTTCTCCAACACCCGTTCTGTTGCTGAGCTGGTGATTGGCGAAATGCTGCTGATGCTGCGTGGCATTCCTGAAGCCAACGCTAAAGCGCACCGTGGCATCTGGAATAAAGTCGCCAACGGTTCGTTCGAAGCACGCGGCAAAAAACTGGGTATCATCGGTTATGGCCACATCGGCATGCAGCTGGGTGTGCTGGCAGAAAGCCTGGGTATGCACGTGTTCTTCTACGATATCGAAAGCAAGCTGCCGCTGGGTAACGCGACGCAGGTGCGTCATCTTTCCGATCTGCTCAACATGAGCGACGTGGTGAGCCTGCACGTTCCTGAAACGCAATCGACCCAGAACATGATTGGTGCCGAAGAGCTGGCGCTGATGAAGCCAGGCGCGCTGCTGATCAACGCCGCGCGTGGTACCGTGATTGATATTCCGGCGCTGTGTGATGCCCTGGCGAACAAACATCTCTCCGGTGCCGCCATCGACGTGTTCCCGGTTGAGCCTGCAACCAACAGCGATCCGTTCAATTCTCCGTTGTGCGAGTTTGATAACGTGATCCTGACGCCGCACATTGGCGGTTCAACGCAGGAAGCACAGGAAAACATCGGAATTGAAGTGGCTGGCAAGCTGGCGAAGTATTCGGACAACGGTTCAACACTGTCTGCGGTTAACTTCCCGGAAGTCTCGCTGCCAATGCATGCGGCAAGCGCGAGCCGTTTGTTGCACATCCACGAAAACCGTCCAGGCGTGTTGACGGCCATCAACCTGATCTTTGCCGAACAGGGCATCAACATCGCGGCTCAGTATCTACAAACTACGCCGGTGATGGGTTATGTGGTTATTGATATCGATGCGGAAAAAGATGTAGCGGATAAAGCGCTGCAGGCGATGAAGGCGATTCCGGGCACCATCCGCGCCCGTCTGCTGTACTGATTAAACAGGGCGCCATTGGCGCCCTTTGTTTTTCCTGCTTACGCTTCCCATTGCCACAGTTTTGATGGCGTCAGTATTGCGGGTAGCGGCACATCCCATGCGGCGACCGGCAGCGCTTCTACGCGTTGACAATCATGTGCGATCCCCACCGGAAGAAAACCATGCTGCTGCCAGTGTTGCAGCGTGCGATCGTAAAATCCGCCACCCATTCCCAAACGTTGACCCGCATGATCAAACGCCACCAGCGGCACCAGCATCACATCGAGTTGATCCAGCGTTGCCAACTGCGTGATGTCTAACGGCGGTTCCGGAATGCGTAGCTTATTTGGCGTGAGTGAAGTTTCTGGCGTGTAACGGATAAACAACAGATTACCCGGCGAGAAGGGATGGAGCACCGGTAAATAGACCTGCTTTTTCTGCTGCCACAGTTTGGCGATCAGCGGGCGGGTGTTGATCTCTCCATCGACAGACAAAAACAGCGCAATGCGTTGAGCATTAGCGATCGGCGCAATGTTGATGGCGTGTTCAGCCAACTGATCGGCGGCCTGTTCCTGTTGCTCAGACGTGAGATTGCGGCGCAAATGGCGCACGTGCTGACGGATGTCTTGACGGTCGAGAAGTGAGGGTGCTGACATGATATCCCCGGCAGATTGGGCTGTTTCCAGCACTATATCATGCGAACCGGGGGATGCAGATTGGAACTAAATGGAGATCTCCGAGATGCCGCCGCAGGCTGTAACCCTTGAACCCTTGGTTCAAGGTGAACATGCCGTCACAACTATTAGGCTTCTCGGACGGACCGAGCATGCGCACAAATTGTGGAGCGTCACATTCTGTTGGTATGAAATATCGGCTCAGGGGACTGGCCCGCTTGCAAACATCTCAGAGAAAATTTACTTCACCGTCACTCTAGCATGAGGACCATGAAGTGTTATTCAAAATTAGGGCCCTGGCGGTCAGTTATGCGACCTTGCTCTACTAACGCTTGTTCAATGGTCTGCTGCAGCATGCGGATACGTTGTTCCATGTTTGCTGCATAGTCGCGCGTCTTACCTTTCTCTTGTGCCAACTCGTGGCAGATGTTTAACGCGGCGATGAACACCAGTTGCTCTGTATTGGTGACTCTAGTGCGAACTTTTAAATCTTGCAACCGTTGATTGAGATCCTCTGCGGCCAGATTCAGCGCATCTTGCTGTTCAGGCGGGCAATTCACTCTTAACGAACGACCAAAAATTTGAATATCTACTGGTTGTGCAGACATGCCACCATCCTAACTGATTACTTCGATCGCATCTCCCTTACCGGTCAATGGGTTGGGAGGTGCGAAACTATATATACCCGAGTTATAAGTTACAACCCCTTTTCTGGAAACCCAGAGGCACCTGGTGGTAGCATAACACGAACTTATTCCGCCAACGACGACCAAAGCTTATGTCTTTACAGAACGCAACGCCGAGTTACAACACGCTGGCCGCGGCCCTTTCACAGCAGGGCGTGGGCATGACGCCAGCCGAAATGCATGGTCTTCTTTCCGGGATTCTGTGCGGCGGCAATCAGGATACCAGCTGGAAAACCATGGTTCACGATCTCACCAACGAAGGCATGGCGTTTTCGCAGAGCCTGTCTCAGCCATTGCAAGCGCTGCATGAAAGCCTGGCGACCACGCTGGAAGACGAAGGCTTTATGTTCCAGCTGATGTTGCCGGAAGATGATGACATCACGGTATTCGATCGCGCGGATGCACTGGCCGGTTGGGTAAACCACTTCCTGCTCGGTTTGGGCGTCACTCAGCCTAAGCTGGAGAAAGTGACCGGTGAAACCGGTGAAGCGATTGACGATCTGCGCACTATCGCACAGCTTGGCTATGACGAAGATGAAGATCAGGAAGAGCTAGAGCAGTCGCTTGAAGAGGTGATTGAGTACGTGCGTGTTGCCGCTCTGCTATGCCATGACACTTTCACGCGCCAGCATCAGCCAACGGCACCAGAAGTACAGAAACCTACGTTACACTAAGCGCGTCAATGCGGGCGCGTTGTGGCCCGTCTTCAACAGGGAGTGCAAACATGATTACCTTGGATACGTTTCAACAACGTCGTCAGGCGCTGATTGCCCGCATGGCGCCAGGCAGCGCTGCATTGATTTTTGCTGCACCTGAAGTGACGCGCAGCAACGACACCGAATACAACTTTCGGCAAAACAGTGACTTCTGGTATTTCACCGGTTTTAACGAACCGCAGGCGCTGCTGGTATTGATTAAAAGCGATGATAAGCACAATCACAGCGTGCTGTTCAATCGCGTGCGCGATCTCACCGCTGAAATCTGGTTTGGCCGTCGTCTGGGACAAGATGCGGCCCCCGCAAAACTGGGCGTAGATCGTGCGTTGCCGTGGGATGACATTGGCGAGCAGCTGCATCAACTGCTTAACGGGCTGGATGTGGTTTACCACGCGCAGGGCGAATACGCTGAAGCCGATCGGCTGGTGTTTAGCGCGCTGGAAAAACTGCGTCGCGGCTTCCGTCAGAACCTCAGTGCGCCGGATACGGTTACTGACTGGCGTCCGTGGGTGCATGAAATGCGCCTGTTCAAAAGCGCAGAAGAGATTGAGATTCTGCGCCGCGCCGGCAAAATCAGCGCGCTGGCGCATACGCGAGCGATGCAAGCCTGTCGTCCCGGCATGTTTGAATATCAGCTGGAAGGCGAAATTCATCACGAATTCAATCGCCACGGCGCGCGTTTCCCCTCGTACAACACCATTGTCGGTTCCGGCGAAAATGGCTGCATTCTGCACTACACCGAAAACGAATGTGAGATGCGCGATGGCGACTTAGTGCTGATCGACGCAGGCTGTGAATTCCACGGCTACGCGGGCGATATCACTCGCACCTTCCCGGTTAACGGCACCTTCAGCGAGCCGCAGCGTGCTATCTACGACATCGTGCTGGCGTCGCTCTACAAAGCGCTGTCGATGTTCCGTCCGGGCATCAGCATCCATGACGTCAATGACGAAGTGGTACGCATCATGATAACCGGACTGGTCGATCTCGGCATTCTGGATGGCAACATCGATACGCTGTTTGAAGAGCAGGCGCATCGTCCGTTCTTCATGCACGGTTTGGGCCACTGGCTGGGGCTGGATGTGCACGATGTTGGCCATTACGGCACGCCAAGCCGCGACCGCTTACTTGAGCCGGGCATGGTGCTGACCGTTGAGCCAGGCTTGTATATCGCGCCAGATGCCAAAGTGCCGCCACAATATCGCGGTATTGGCATTCGCATCGAAGATGACATCGTCATCACCGCTGACGGCAACGAAAATCTCACCGACAGCGTAGTGAAAGACGCCGACGCGATTGAAGCCTTGATGGCGGCGGCACGTCACGCATGAGCATTTTGATTGCCGGCGGCGGCATGACCGGTGCGACTCTGGCGCTGGCGATTTCACATCTGACACAAGGCCAGCTGCCGGTTACCCTGATTGAGCGCAGCCAGCCCGATAGCCGCGCACATCCCGGCTTCGACGGACGCGCGATTGCTTTGGCGGCAGGTACTTGCCAGCAGTTGGCGGATATCGATCTGTGGCGCTCGCTGGCCGATTGCGCCACGCCTATCACCGATATTCACGTTTCCGATCGCGGCCATACCGGCTTCGTTTCGCTTAAAGCGCAAGATCATCAGGTTCCCGCGCTCGGCCAGGTGGTCGAACTGTTTGATGTCGGCCAGCGACTGTTTCAACGCCTGCAGAAAGCGCCAGGCGTCACGCTGCGCTGCCCGGATCACGTTACCTCGGTATCGCGTACGGCGGATAACGTGCAGGTTATGTTGAACAGCGGCGAACAACTGGAAGGCGCATTACTGGTGGCCGCCGACGGTGCGCGTTCCCCTTTAGGCGCTTCCTGCGGCATCACCTGGCAGCGCGACGATTATCAGCAGCTAGCGGTGATTGCCAATGTGTCGACGCAATTGCCGCATCAGGGTCGCGCCTTTGAGCGTTTTACCAAGCACGGCCCGCTGGCGTTGTTGCCGATGTCCGACAACCGCATGTCGCTGGTGTGGTGCCATCCGCTAGAGGCGCAAGCAACCATTAAGCAGTGGGACGATGCCACCTTCCTGCAAGAACTGCAGCGCGCATTTGGCTGGCGGTTGGGGCGTTTCACGCACACCGGTCAACGCGAGCATTATCCGCTGGCGCTGCAAACCGCCGAACGTCAGGTGACGCATCGTCTGGCGCTGGTGGGCAACGCGGCACAAACGCTGCATCCGATTGCCGGACAAGGCTTCAATCTCGGTCTGCGCGATGTGATGTCGCTGGCGGAAACGCTGGCAGGCGCACATCGTCAGCAGCAAGATCCCGGCAGTTTCGCGGTATTGCAGCATTTTGCCGCGCGACGTCAGCCCGATCGTGCCGCCACGATTGGCGTCACTGACGGTTTAGTCCGACTGTTTGCTAACCGCTATGCGCCGTTGGTAGCAGGACGAAATCTTGGGCTGGTGGCAATGGACCATCTGCCTTGGCTACGAAATCCACTTGCCGCGCGCACGCTCGGCTGGGTTAAGCGTTAAGCACGAATTAAGGGGCAGCAATGCAAACTTTTGATGTGGCAATTGCCGGAGGCGGCATGGTGGGTTTGGCCGTCGCCTGCGGACTACAAGGCAGCGGCTTACGCGTTGCCGTGCTGGAAAAAGCACCCGAGCCACAGTTTGATCCGGCGGCCAATGCGTCGATTCGCGTCTCCGCCATCAACGCTGCCAGCGAGCGCCTGCTGCAAAAGCTCGATGTCTGGTCGAGCATTTTGGCTCTGCGTGCCAGCGCCTATCACGGCATGGAAGTGTGGGATCAGGACAGCTTCGGTTCGATCAGCTTTGATGATGAGCAGCAGGGATTATCGCATCTCGGTCATATCATTGAAAATGAAGTGATTCACAGCGCGTTGTGGCAGCGCGCCAGTCAGAGCAGCGATATCACGCTGTTTGCCCCGGCACAGTTACAGCAAGTGGCGTTTGGCGATAACGAAGCCTTTATTACCCTGCAAGATGGCAGCATGATGAGTGCTCGTTTGCTGGTGGCTGCCGACGGCGCGAATTCGTGGCTGCGCGACAAAGCGGATATTCCGCTGACCTTCTGGGATTACGAACATCACGCGCTGGTGGCAAACATCCGCACCGATATGCCGCATGATGCCATTGCGCGTCAGGTGTTCCATGGCGACGGTATTCTGGCGTTTCTACCGATGCAGGATCCGCATTTATGCTCGATCGTCTGGTCGCTCTCGCCGCAGGAAGCGGCGCGCGTGCAATCGATGCCGGAAGCGCTATTTAATCAGCAGCTGTCGGTGGCGTTTGATATGCGTCTTGGTTTGTGTCAGGTCGAGAGCGAACGTAAAACCTTCCCGCTAACAGCGCGTTATGCGCGTAACTTTGCCGCGCACCGTTTGGCGCTGGTCGGCGATGCCGCCCACACCATCCATCCGCTGGCAGGGCAGGGCGTGAATCTTGGATTTATGGATGCAGCTGAATTAATTGGTGAAATTCGCCGCCTGCATCAGGAAGGCAAAGACATTGGCCAGCATCTCTATTTGCGTCGCTATGAGCGCAGCCGCAAGCACAGCGCGGCGATGATGCTGGCGGGAATGCAAGGTTTCCGCGAGCTGTTTGCCGGCACCCATCCGGCGAAAAAGCTGCTGCGGGATGTTGGCCTCAAGCTCGCCGATACTTTGCCGGGCGTCAAACCGCTGATGCTGAAACAGGCGATGGGGCTTAACGATCTACCCAGCTGGATACGCTAATCACCTCTGTATCCCCGGTGCGCATGAATACGCACCCTACAAACTCCCATCAAACTTCGTAGGGTCGCCATTCATGGCGACCGTTCAACTGACACTCATTACGCCCAAATCAACCCCATTTTTCTTTGCTGCACCGCAATGATGCAGCGCTGCACCGCAATCGCGCCTCGTTTGATTTATTCTAATTTTACCCCTTAATTCGCATTAGATTAATTCATGCAATAACCATTCACATGCCGGACCATTTCTTAAACCTGCGGCGTCTATTCCCTCAATTTGCTGCACGAAAGTAATTTAGTCGTATTTTGTGCGAGGCTAATCACAATAACGCAGTGATTTATGCTGGTGGCTGTTCGGTGGCTCATTGAAAGGTGGTAGTGTTTCGCCCTCGTTTTCCTCATGGTTAATTGCCGCATTAGGTGATAACTTCAGCATAAAGAGAACGTTTGCGTCAGCCTGCTAAGGCGACGCAGGCGCGTCACACTCACTTGTATTCACAGGATGGTTATGACTCAGCAAACGCCTCTATTCGAACAGCATCAGGCAAGCGGTGCGCGCATGGTGGACTTCCACGGTTGGATGATGCCGCTACATTACGGCTCGCAAATGGATGAGCATCACGCGGTGCGTAACGATGCCGGCATGTTTGATGTTTCCCACATGACCATCGTCGATCTGCGCGGCGCACGTACCCGCGAATTCCTGCGCTATCTGCTGGCGAACGATGTCGCCAAGCTGACCCAGCCGGGCAAAGCCCTTTATACCGGTATGTTGAATGCCTCCGCTGGCGTCATTGATGATTTAATTGTTTACTTTATGAGCGAAGATTTCTTCCGTCTGGTGGTGAATTCCGCCACGCGTGAGAAAGATTTGGCGTGGATTAAACAGCATGCGCAGCCGTTTGGCGTGGAGCTGACCGAGCGTGACGATCTGGCGCTGATTGCGGTCCAAGGTCCAAACGCGCAGCAGAAAGCACAAACGCTATTTAGCGCCGCTCAGCGTGATGCTGTTGCCGGGATGAAACCTTTCTTTGGCGTGCAGGCAGAAAACCTGTTTATCGCCACCACCGGTTACACCGGCGAAGCGGGTTATGAGATTGCCATGCCTGCTACTGAAGCCGCCGCTTTCTGGCAGCAGCTGTTGGCCGCAGGTGTCAAACCGGCGGGGCTCGGCGCGCGTGACACGCTGCGTCTGGAAGCGGGCATGAACCTGTACGGTCAGGAGATGGATGAAGGCGTTTCGCCGCTCGCCGCCAATATGGGCTGGACCATCAGCTGGGAACCTGCCGATCGCGATTTCATTGGCCGTGATGCGCTGCAAGCGCAGCGCGAGCACGGCACCGAGAAGCTGGTTGGCCTGGTGATGACCGAAAAAGGCGTGCTGCGCAACGGCTTAACAGTGCGTTTCACCGATCAACAAGGTCAGCCGCAGCAAGGTATTATTACCAGTGGTTCCTTCTCACCAACCCTGGGTTACAGCATCGCGCTGGCGCGTGTGCCAGCCGGAATTGGTGAGCAGGCGATTGTGGAAATCCGCAACCGTGAAATGCCAGTGAAAGTCACCAAACCGATTTTTGTTCGCGCCGGTAAGCCGGTCGCCCAGTAATTTTTTTTCAGGAGAAATGGCCAATGAGCAATGTGCCAAGTGAATTGAAATACCGCGATAGCCACGAGTGGGTCCGTAAAGAAGCCGACGGCACCTTTACTGTGGGTATCACCGAACACGCACAGGAACTGCTGGGCGATATGGTGTTTGTCGATCTGCCAGACGTTGGCGCCACTTTCGCGGCCGGTGATGACTGCGCCGTTGCGGAGTCTGTGAAAGCGGCTTCAGACATCTATGCGCCACTGAGCGGTGAAATTGTTGCGGTGAATGACCAACTGGGCGATTCGCCAGAGCTGGTGAACAGCGCGCCGTACGCCGATGGTTGGCTGTTCCGCATCAAAGCCAGCGACGCGTCAGAGCTCGACGCCATGCTGGATGCTGATGCCTACAAAGCCGCGATCGACGAGTAACCGGTAGTTTTAGAAGGTGACGCGCTGCGCCACCTTCTTTTTTATCTGCCTGATTTAACGCCATTTTTGTAACCCAGCCCGATTCAGGATTTACTGCAAATGACCCAGACTCTCAGCCAGCTTGAACACAACGGTGCTTTCATTGAGCGCCACATCGGTCCTACGCCGGAACAACAGGACTTAATGCTGAAAGCGATCGGTGCCACTTCGCTCTCTTCATTGATTAGTTCTATCGTGCCTGCCGATATCCAACTGCCTGGCCCGCCGGCAGTGGGCGACGCCGCGACCGAGCAGCAAGCACTGGCAGAGCTGAAAGCCATTGCCAGTCAGAACCAACGCTACAAATCCTGGATCGGCATGGGCTACAGCGCGGTGATCACACCGCCGGTTATCCTGCGTAACATGCTGGAAAACCCAGGCTGGTACACCGCATATACGCCGTATCAGCCAGAAGTGTCACAGGGCCGTCTTGAGGCGCTGCTGAACTTCCAAACCCTGACGCTGGATCTGACCGGTCTTGATATCGCTTCCGCGTCACTGCTGGATGAAGCGACCGCGGCTGCCGAAGCGATGGCGATGGCCAAGCGCGTCAGCAAACTGAAAACCGCTACCAAATTCTTCATCGCCAATGACATCCATCCACAGACGCTGGATGTGGTGCGCACCCGCGCAGAAACCTTTGGTTTTGAACTAATTATTGATAGTGCTGACAAGGTGCTGGATCACGACGATCTGTTCGGCGTATTGCTACAGCAGGTTGGCACGCACGGTGAAGTGCACGATTACCGCGCACTGATTGCCGAGCTGAAAAGCCGCAAAGTGGTGGTGAGCGTAGCCGCAGACTTCATGGCGCTGGTGCAGTTAGAAGCGCCAGGCAAGCAGGGCGCAGATATCGTCTTCGGTTCTGCCCAGCGTTTCGGCGTGCCGATGGGTTACGGCGGACCACACGCCGCGTTCTTCGCCAGCCGCGACGAGCATAAACGCTCAATGCCTGGCCGCATCATTGGTGTATCGCGCGATGCCGCCGGTAACACCGCGCTGCGCATGGCGATGCAAACCCGCGAGCAACATATCCGTCGTGAGAAAGCCAACTCCAACATTTGTACATCGCAGGTGCTGCTGGCGAATATCGCCGGTCTCTACGCGGTGTATCACGGTCCGGTTGGTCTGAAACGCATTGCATCACGAATTCACCGTCTGACCAGCATTCTGGCGGCGGGCCTGCAAAACGGTGGCCTGAAGCTGCGTCACAACAGCTGGTTCGATACGCTGACGGTTGAAGTGGCTGATAAAGCGGCGGTGCTGAACCGCGCGCAGAGCTTTGGCGTCAACCTGCGCAGCGATATCCACAATGCCGTCGGCATTACGCTGGATGAAACCACCGCACGTGAAGATGTGCTAGCGCTGTTCGCGATCCTGCTGGGCGATGCGCACGGCCAGGACATTGATGCGCTGGATGCCGCCGTTGCTGCGGAAAACAGCGCGATTCCGGCCGGTCAGGTGCGTGAGAGCGCTTTCCTGACCCATCCGGTGTTCAACCGTCATCACAGCGAAACTGAGATGATGCGATACATGCACAGCCTGGAGAAAAAGGATCTGGCGCTGAACCAGGCGATGATTCCACTCGGTTCGTGCACCATGAAACTCAACGCTGCGGCGGAGATGATTCCGATCACCTGGCCGGAATTCGCCGAACTGCATCCATTCTGCCCAGCTGAGCAGGCGTCGGGTTATCTGCAGATGATTGGCCAGCTGTCGCAATGGCTGGTGCAACTGACCGGCTACGATGCGCTGTGCATGCAGCCCAACTCAGGTGCGCAGGGAGAATACGCTGGTCTGCTGGCGATTCGTCGTTACCACGAAAGCCGCAACGAAGGTGGACGTAATGTCTGCCTGATCCCAAGCTCGGCGCACGGCACCAATCCGGCATCTGCGCAGATGGCGGGCATGTCGGTTGTGGTAGTGGCTTGTGATAAACAAGGCAACATCGACCTCGGCGATTTGCGTGAGAAAGCCGCGCAGGTCGGTGAGCAGCTGTCGTGCATCATGGTGACCTATCCGTCAACGCACGGCGTTTACGAAGAAACCATCCGCGAAGTGTGCCAGATTGTGCATCAGCACGGCGGCCAGGTATATCTCGACGGCGCCAACATGAATGCGCAGGTTGGTATCACCACGCCGGGTTACATCGGCGCGGACGTATCGCACCTGAACCTGCACAAAACCTTCTGCATCCCGCACGGCGGTGGCGGTCCAGGTATGGGCCCGATTGGCGTGAAAGCGCATCTGGCACCGTTCGTGCCGGGTCACAGCGTGGTGCAGATTGATGGCGTCCTGACGCAGCAGGGCGCGGTTTCTGCCGCACCGTTCGGTAGCGCATCGATTCTGCCAATCAGCTGGATGTATATCCGCATGATGGGCGCGGAAGGTCTGAAACAAGCCAGTTCGGTGGCGATTCTGAACGCCAACTACATCGCCAGCCGTCTGCAATCCGCTTATCCGATTCTGTATGCGGGCCGCGATGGCCGCGTGGCGCACGAATGTATTCTCGACATTCGTCCGCTGAAAGAGCAGACCGGTATCAGCGAGCTGGATATTGCTAAACGTCTGATCGATTACGGTTTCCACGCGCCAACCATGTCATTCCCGGTGGCGGGTACGCTTATGGTTGAACCAACGGAATCAGAAAGCAAAATCGAGCTGGATCGCTTTATCGATGCGATGCTGGCGATCCGCATGGAAATCGATCGCGTTGCCGATGGTGAATGGCCGCTGGAAGATAACCCGCTGGTGAACGCGCCACATACGCAGACAGAAATCGTCGGCGACTGGACACATCCGTACACCCGCGAACTGGCGGTGTTCCCGGCCGGCAGCGCTAACAAATACTGGCCGACGGTGAAACGTCTGGATGATGTATTTGGCGACCGCAACGTGTTCTGCTCGTGTGTGCCAATGAGCGAATATATTTAGGCTAAAGTTACGGGTAGTATTAATGAAGGGCCGATTATTCGGCCCTTTTTTTTGGAGGCAAAAATGGATCTGGCTTTGATTACCGGCGGCAGCCGTGGGATTGGCCGCGCAACCGCGTTATTGCTGGCGCAGGCGGGTTATCGCGTGGCGATCAACTATCGCCAGCGTCGAGCCGAAGCGGCAAGCGTGGTGGCAGAGATTGAAGCGCAGGGCGGCAGTGCCTTTGCGCTGCAGGCCGATATCGCCGATGAAGCGCAGGTCATGCGCATGTTTGCCGAGTTGGATCAGCAAGAGGGCGAACTGCGTGTTCTGGTGAATAATGCAGGTATTTTGTTTACCCAATGCCGGGTGGAAGATCTGGATGCCGAACGTATTCAACGCGTGTTCGCCACTAACGTTACCGGTACATTCATTTGCTGTCGTGAAGCGGTGAAACGCATGGGGACGCATCATGGCGGCAAAGGTGGTGCCATCGTCAATGTGTCATCCGCCGCGTCACGTCTCGGTGCACCGGGTGAATATGTGGATTATGCCGCCTCAAAAGGAGCGATGGATACGCTGACCAAAGGTTTATCGCTGGAAGTGGCGGCGCAGGGCATTCGCGTCAACAGCGTGCGCCCTGGCCTTATTTATACCGACATGCACGCCGATGGCGGCGAGCCGGGCCGAGTCGATCGTTTGGCGAGCATATTGCCAATGGGACGCGGTGGTCAGGCCGAAGAGATTGCTGAAGCGATTGTCTGGCTGGCGAGCGATGCCGCGTCTTATGTGACGGGCACCTTTATTGATGCGGCTGGCGGGCGATAATTAACCAGGTCGGCATAAATGCCGACCCTACAAAACCTGAAAACGATGATCATTTATGCACAAAACACCATCAAATCACCGTAGGGTCGCCATTCATGGCGACCGATTCCCGCTAATTTAATCAATCTCTCGCCTGTCACACCCACTCACAGATTTAATTTAGCGTACATGTGTACTCTGAAAATTATCCCGGTTACTCTGGTTGCTCAGAAATAGCACACTCGCTTTTTCCGTTGTTCAGGAATCCCTTCATGGTACAAAACCCAGTTATTGCCCAGGGCTACTCGTTGGCAGAAGAGATCGCCAATAGTATCAGCCACGGAATCGGCTGCATTTTCGGCATCATCGGGTTGGTGTTAATGCTGACACAAGCCGTTGAATCACAAGCTAACATCACCGCGATCACCAGTTACAGCCTGTACGGCGGTAGCATCATTTTGCTCTATCTCGCCTCAACGCTGTATCACGCAATTCCCCATCAAAAAGCCAAATACTGGTTGAAGAAATTTGACCACTGCGCCATCTATCTGTTGATTGCCGGCACTTACACGCCGTTCTTGCTGGTGGGGCTCAATTCGCCGCTGGCACAAGGTTTGATGGTGGTGATTTGGAGCCTGGCGCTGGCCGGTATCCTGTTTAAAATCGCCTTTGCTCACCGCTTTGAAGCGCTGTCGCTGGTGACTTATCTTGGTATGGGTTGGTTGTCGCTGGTGGTGATTTATCAGCTGGCGATCAAACTGTCACCGGGCGGGATTTGGCTGCTGGCTGCCGGTGGGATTGTTTATTCGCTGGGGGTGATTTTCTACGTCTCGCGCCGAATTCCTTACAGTCACGCCATCTGGCATGGTTTTGTGCTCGGCGGCAGCGTGTTGCACTTCTGCGCGATTTATTTTTACGTCATGTAAGCTCGATCCAGGTCGCCATAAATGGCGACCCTGCGGGTTTGGTGCGCAATTATTCTGTCAATGAATACGGCAGCGGCTGAATGGTCAACTTGCCACTTTCATCGCCTTCCACGCGTAATACGCTATCCGGCTCCAAATCGTTGTTCATCACCACCTGCACCCAAACGCTGCCGTCATCCAGCTGTACGCCGCTCAATACCGTGCCAGTACGACGCCATTTATCGCCCATCTGCAGCTCCATTGAACCGCCAACGTCTGGCACTTTGCTGGCTTTACCCGCCAGCCAATAGAGTGCACGTTTGTTGGCTCCGCGGAATTTGGCCCGCGCCACCATCTCCTGACCGGTGTAGCAGCCTTTTTTGAAGCTGATGGCATCCAGTGCCTGCAGGTTGGTGGCTTGTGGAATCAGCTGCGCGCTGGTGGCGCTTTCAATTACCGGAATGCCCGCTTCGATATCCAGCGCCAGCCATTGCAGGCTGTCGTTGAACTGCGCTTCTCCCGCCAGTTTTTCTTTCAGCGCATTCGCCTGTTCTGGCGTGGTCACCAGCAGGAAACGCTCAGCTGGTTGGGCAAACCACAGCAGCGTGCTGTCACCTTGCTGCACCACCGGCGTTTCGGCATCCGGCAGCGTGCTGAACACGCCCGCCAGCGCGGCGCGCGCCTGGAAACCGGCAACGCCCAGCAGCACCGCTTCATCATCAGCGACGAGGGTGACTTTGGCGAACACTGCGTATTTCTTCAGTTCGGTAAGCTGCTGCTCGCGCAGGTTGCGGCGTACCACGTAAGCGTAACCTTCGGTGCGATGGAACAGACGAATGTTGCTCCACATTTTTCCTTTGGCATCGCAGTGCGCGGCGGGACGATGTTGCGTCTCGCCCATCGCCGCAACATCCAGCGTTAGCTGACCTTGCAGATAAGACGTGCTGTCATTGCCCTGCACCTTTACCAGCGCCCATTCGTCGAGCGAAATCAGGGTCAAAGGCAGGCGTGACGATGCAGCAGGCTGGCGAGGTGGAAGGGTAAAAATCGACATAGGTCTTTCCTGATTAATGAGGTAATAGGTTGCAATGGTAAAAGAGCAGTGCGGCTTTGCAACCTGTTTACTGAATATGGCGCACAAATCGCGTGATACCCATTGCAAATTGGGGGATGTAACGCCGGGGCATTGCACAGGGTTAAGCACAGCGCCTGCAGCGAGAAAAAAAAGCAGGTACACTGAGCGCCACTGTTTTTAGTCATGGAACCTGAGACATGGAAATTAACGACAAAGCCCGCGTCCAATGGGCATGCCGTCGCGGCATGCTGGAGCTGGATATCGCTATCATGCCGTTTTTCAAATTCGAATATGATTCGCTGGACGACACCGATAAGCAGGTGTTTATCGCGCTGTTAAAGAGTGACGATCCCGATCTGTTCAACTGGTTAATGAATCACGGTGAACCGGTCGATCCCGAGTTCAAACGCATGGTGAAACTGATTCAGCAGCGCAACCGTGAACGCGGTCCGGTGGCAATGTGATCTGCGGGCGTCACGCAGTGCGCGCGCACTGAATGTGACGCTCTCACTGCTGTGCGCCGGTTTGCTGCTGGCGCTTGAGTGGCCTGACGCGTGGGCGTGGAGTAAAGCGCCGGTGTTAGTGCTGCTGCTGGCAGAATGCTGGCGCAACGAGCGCCGTTTGGTGCAGCGCGTAGGTCGTCTGGCGCTGGACGTGAAGGGCAACTGGCTGTGGCGCGGCGTGCGCTGGCGAGCAGATCTCAGGGCGGATTGGTTGCCGTATGGCGTTTTGCTGGTGCTGCGTAATCAGCAGGGGAAACGCTGGCGGCTGTGGTTAATGCACGACAACCTGCCGCCCGGTGAATGGCGCACGTTACGCGCCTGCTGTTTTCTGCGCGAGGGGCAAACGCTGCCTTAAAGCAGCGCTGCAGTTTCCGTCAGAATTTGTTCACACCACTGTTCGACGCGTTCATCGCTCAGTTCGAACTGGTTAACATCGTCGAGCGCCAGGCCGACAAACTGCGAGCCATCAGCGGTTAGCGGTTTTTTGCTGGTAAACTCATAACCTTCCAGCGGCCAGTAACCCACAAACTGCACGCCCATCGGCTGCAACAGTTCGTGCAGCATGCCCAGCGCATCAAGGAACCATTCGGCGTATTCGCCCTGATCGCCCATGCCGTACAGCGCCACGATTTTCCCGCGCAAGTTCAGCGCCGGAATCTGCGGCCAAATCGCTTCCCAATCTTCCTGCAACTCCCCGAAATCCCACGTTGGAATACCGAGGATCAGCAAATCGTACTGCTCCATCAGCGACGGATCGTCATCTTTCAAATTGTGCAGCGTGACTAATTCTTCACCGATAAAGTCGCGAATCTTCTCCGCCGTCATCTCGGTGTAGCAGGTGCTCGAACCATAAAACAAACCAATATTCATGCAATTAATGCTCTGTCTGAAACTGACTCGGGGGCAATTGTACCAGAAGCAGGCTACTTTCAGGCATAATGAGCACGATTTCACACGGGCGGAGAGTACAGTGCAGGACAGCGATCTGATCGAACAGTTTCTGGATGCGCTTTGGATTGAGCGTAATCTGGCGCAGAACACGCTCGCCTCTTACCGGCAGGATCTGCAAACGCTCACCGGTTGGCTGCATCACCACGATCGCACGCTCTTAACGCTTGAAGCGCTTGATTTGCAGCAGTTTCTTGCCGAACGCGTCGAGGGCGGCTACAAAGCCACCAGCTCGGCGCGCACCCTCAGCGCCATTCGCCGCTTGTGCCAATATCTCTACCGGGAAAAAGTGCGCAGCGACGATCCCAGCGCGCTGCTGTCGGCACCGAAACTGCCGCAGCGTCTGCCGAAAGATCTCAGCGAAAACCAGGTCGAACGCTTGCTGCAGGCGCCGAGCATTGATGTGCCGCTCGAACTGCGCGACAAGGCGATGCTGGAGCTGCTGTACGCCACCGGTTTACGCGTAACGGAGTTGGTGGGTTTGACCATCAGCGATATCAGCCTGCGTCAGGGCGTGGTGCGCGTGATCGGTAAAGGCAACAAAGAGCGTCTTGTGCCGTTAGGGGAAGAAGCGGTGTACTGGATTGAATACTATATGGAACATGGTCGGCCGTGGCTGCTCAACGGGCAAACGCTGGACGTGATGTTTCCCAGCCAGCGCGCGCAGCAAATGACGCGGCAGACCTTCTGGCATCGCATCAAACACTATGCGACCCTTGCCGGTATCGATAGCGAAAAGCTGTCGCCGCACGTGCTGCGCCACGCATTTGCCACACATTTACTGAACCATGGCGCCGATTTGCGCGTCGTACAGATGTTGCTGGGCCACAGCGACCTCTCGACTACTCAAATTTATACGCACGTCGCCACTGAGCGCCTGCGTCTGTTACATCAACAGCATCATCCGCGCGCTTGAGATGCGGTAACAAGGATTTAAGATGAAAAAGCAGCTAACGATGCTGGCTCTGCTGGTCAGTGCATTCACTGGATTGGCGCATGCCGATGACAACGCCATTCAGCAAACGCTGAAAAAACTGGGATTGCAGCAGGCTGAAATCCAGCCGTCACCGCTGCCGGGCATCAAAACGGTGTTGACCGAAAGCGGCGTGCTTTACGTCTCCGAAGACGGCAAACACATGATTCAGGGCCCGCTGTATGATGTCAGCGGCACCCAGCCGGTCAACGTCACCAACCAGCTGCTGGACAAAAAAGTCACGGCGCTGGCACCCGACATGATTGTCTACAAAGCGCCGAAAGAGCAGCACGTGATCACCGTGTTCACCGACATCACCTGCGGCTACTGCCGCAAGCTGCATGAGCAGATGGCCGACTACAACGCGCTCGGCATCACCGTGCGCTATCTGGCCTTCCCGCGCGAAGGTCTGAACGGTCAGGTAGAAAAAGCTATGCGCGCCATCTGGTGCAGCGCCGATCGCAACAAAGCTTTTGATGCAGCGATGAAAGGCGATGCCCCGCAGATGGATGCGCCAGCGACCTGCAAAATCAATATCGAGCAGCAGTACAAACTCGGCATCCTGTTTGGCATTCAGGGCACGCCAGCCATTCTCACTGATAGCGGCATGATGATTCCTGGCTATCAGGGACCGCAAGAGCTGAAGCAGGTGCTTGACGGCCAGAAGCGTGGCGGTTAACGCACAGTGATTCATTCTGTTGAATTGCGTCGGCGCGAAGCCGAGACCGAAGCCATCCTACCCGCTGATTTGCCCCCTTTGCTGCGCCGCTTGTATCTGCAACGCGGCGTGAAAGAGGCGCTGGAACTGGAGCGCGGCGCTAAACATCTGCTGCCGTGGCAAACGCTGGGTGGCATCGAAGCCGCCGTGACGCTGCTGCATCAGATGCTGCTGGCAGGCAAACGCATTGTGGTGGTAGGCGATTTCGATGCCGATGGCGCCACCAGCACCGCGTTAACCGTGCTGGCGCTGCGCAGCCTCGGCGGCAACGTTGATTATCTGGTGCCAAACCGTTTCGAAGATGGCTACGGCTTAAGTCCGGAAGTGGTTGAGCAGGCTAAAGCGCGCGGTGCGGAGATGATTCTCACCGTCGACAACGGCATCTCATCACATTCCGGTGTGGATACTGCGCATCAGCACGGCATTCCGGTGTTGGTTACCGATCACCACTTGCCAGGCGAAACCTTGCCTGCCGCAGAAGCGATTGTGAACCCGAACCTCAACGACAGCGAATTCCCTTCGCGTTCGCTGGCGGGTGTTGGTGTGGCCTTCTATCTGATGCTGGCGCTGCGTGCGCATCTGCGTCAGCAAAACTGGTTTAGCGATAGCCGCGCCGAGCCAAACCTGGCGGAACTGCTCGATCTGGTGGCGCTGGGCACGGTAGCCGATGTGGTGCCGCTGGATGCCAACAATCGCATTCTGGTGTGGCAAGGTTTGAGCCGTATCCGCGCCGGAAAATGCCGCGCCGGGATTCGCGCGCTGCTGGAGATTGCCAATCGCGATGCGCGTCAACTTGCCGCCAGCGATCTCGGTTTTGCCGTCGGTCCGCGTCTTAATGCTGCTGGTCGTCTCGACGATATGTCGGTCGGCGTGGCGTTGCTGCTCACCGAAGATATCTCCGAGGCGCGCATGCTGGCGAATGAGCTCGATGCGCTGAATCAGACGCGCAAAGAGATTGAGCAGGGCATGAAGAGCGAAGCGCTAGCGCTGTGCGATGAGCTGGAGCGCCAGCACACCGATCTGCCGCTGGGTCTGGCGTTCTACCATCCTGAGTGGCATCAGGGCGTGGTCGGGATTCTGGCGTCACGGTTGAAAGAGCGCTTCCATCGTCCGGTGATCGCTTTCGCGCCCGCCGGAGACGGCACGCTGAAAGGTTCTGGCCGCTCGATTGCCGGTTTGCATCTGCGCGATGCGCTGGAGCGCCTCGACACGCTGTTCCCTGGTTTGATGATCAAATTTGGTGGTCACGCCATGGCCGCCGGATTGTCACTGGAAACCGCGAGGTACGAGGAGTTCCGTGAGCGTTTTGCCGCGTTAATTGATGAGTGGCTTGATGGCGAAGCGTTGCAGGGCGTGATTTGGTCGGACGGCGAACTGCATGCGCAGGAGTTTACGCTGCACACCGCCGAAATGCTGCGAGAAGCCGGTCCGTGGGGCCAGGCGTTCCCGGAGCCGGTGTTTGACGGCAAGTTCAAACTGCTACAACAGCGGTTAGTGGGCGAGCGTCATTTAAAAGTGATGGTCGAGCCGCTCGGCGGCGGCCCGCTGTTAGACGGGATTGCCTTCAACGTGGATACCACGCTGTGGCCAGACAGCAGCGTGCGTCAGGTGCAGCTGGCCTACAAGCTGGATATTAACGAGTATCGTGGTAATCGTTCAGTGCAATTGATCATCGATCATATCTGGCCGATGTAAGGTGCGTGAGGTCGCCATGAATGGCGACCCTACGACGTAGGGTGCGCATTTATGCGCACCTCGTTGGCCTTAAAACGTTTATCAGAAACTCACATCCACACCGCCGCGCAGCACTTTCTCGTCACCGCGATCGGCGAAGTGCTGATCGGCGCGCAGGAACAGGCGCGCACGTGATGTCTGCGCCACATCCAACCGCACGCCTAACCACTGCGACCGGCGATCGAGCTGCATACCAGGAATCGTGAAGCGGTTCTGGTCATCGCCAAATCCGCCCCAGCGCGCGCTGACATCCATCGACGGATTGTTGAACGCGTACTGATATTCGCCATACAGACTCAGCATGCTCCACAATCCAGCCGACCAATCCTGTCGCGCGCTGATACTCAAACCGCTATATCCGACGCTGCGTCGATAGCTGTCGCCGTCACCACTCAGACCAAACGCGCTGCCTTTATCCTCAAACGCACCGGTATCCAGCCCGGTTTCACGCCAGCCGAGATAAGGTTCGAGGCGATAGTTATCCTCAATCGTCCAGCGATAACCGCTTTGCAGCGCCGCCTGCCAGCTGTTGCTGCTGGTGGTCGATGACACCGGCGAAGCTTCATCCAGCAATACCAAACGCTTCAACTCATCACGGCCATGTTGATAGCTAAGATTGCCCTGCAGATACCACTCCGGCGTCAAATCGTAACGGCCATACAGCATCGCGCCTTGCAGACGATTACGGCTGGTGCCGCCGGTTTGGTCGTAGGTGGAATCGATCTGATTCTGCGTCCAGGCCACGCCCACGCGCAGACCGGAAACGCCCAAATCGCTATCCACGCCCAGTGCGGTAAGCGTGTTGCGATAGTCGGTGCCGAGGTAGCCCGCCTGATCCAGCGAACCGCGCAGTTGACCACTCTCGATCCAGAAGCCGTAACGATTGTCGGCGCTGGTGTCGGCGATGCGATTGCTCAACAGGCGGCTTTGATAATCCAGCGCGTTAAACAGCACCGCATTGCTGGAGGCGTGCGCCTGACCAGAAAGTGAATTGATGGCAGCCTGCGCACTGCTGGCATCCGCCAACGTCTGGAACGCTCCGGCCGCGCCCAGCGCCGACTGCTGCGCACTGCTAAGCGATCCCTGTTGCTGCCAGCTATCCGCCACGCTGAACGCCTGCTCCAGATTCGCGGCCGTTTGCTGGGTGCTGGCGCCGTTGATGCCCATCGCTGCCGCTGCTGCCGCAGTGTTTTTACGCGTCAGCTGGCCGATCACGCTGTTGGCGTTGTAGCTGACCGAACCATCAAGGAACACGCCGGTATTGACCTGACTGAACTGGCCGCTGACGCCCGCATCGCTGGTCAGCAGCGTTTCCTGCTGTTTCACTACATAGGTTGATGACGGTGGCGCAAGGTTCAGCGTGCCGTCCAGCGTCGAGTGGCCCGCTACGCGCAGCGGACTGTTCAGCGCGATATTCAGCACGCCATTACTGCGTTGCTGGTAATCGCCTTGCACCTGCAAGCCGCCGTTGACCGATCCCTGATTGAGTAAGCTGCCGCCAATCACGCCGCTGCCGCCAAGGGTGCCGCTGCCGCTGACGTTGGCACTGCCGGCAATCGCGCCATCGATAAGCAACGTATTGGCCGAAACGCTGGTCTGGCCGAGGTAACTGTTGTTGCCGGTTAACTGCAGCACGCCGCCATTATTCGCGCCGTCAAGGATCAGACCACGATCGCCGCTGATGGCATTCGAGAAGACATAGCTACCTGCATCCAAGCTGGCGTGAAAATCATCGGCCCAGAACATCGCCGGACCGTTCAGCGCTTTCGCCTGATTGAGATCGCCCCAGCCGAAGGTGTCGTTGTAAGGCCGCCCGTTGGCGCTATCCGCAGCGCCGGCATAAGCATCGCTGCGGTAAGTGGCGGTGGTCAGCAGCGTCTGCTGCAGGTTGTAGCCGCTCATCCACGGAAAGCGCTGCAACACTTGCGAAGCCGCCGCTGCGGCGCGCGGAGCGGCAAAAGAGGTGCCGTAACTGCGCGCATTCACCCAGGTGCCATCGGCATTCTGAAAGCGATAATCGCTGTAACCTGGCGCGCTCAGGCACCATGCAGCGGCGTTGCCGCAGGCGTCAAACGGCCCGGTTAACGCCGCGCGGTTCGCCGTGTCGTATGAGGTGCTGTCCATCACGCCGGTGACCGCCAGCATGTTCTTTTGCAGCGCGCTGTCCTGATAAATCAACGGCAGCTGGGCGTTAGGAGAAGGTGTTGCGGTGCCGCCATTGCCGGTGATCACTACCGCCAAGCCGTCAGCCGCCGCAATCTCACGCATGCTTTGCACTAGCACCTGATAGCGCGGTTGCGCATCGGTTAGCGCCTGCGCGGTGGTTAAGCGCTCGCTGGAGGCGTACGACATATTGAAAACCCGCACGCCCTGGCTCAGCAGGCCGCTCACCGCGCGCGCGGTATCGTTGTACTGAAAGACATTGTTCTGCGATGCCTGCGCCACATACAGCGTGCTGCCCGGCGACAAACCCAATAACGTCAGCGCCACCACGGTGCCGTGACCGTTAATGCCCTGATTATCATTTAAACTGCTGCCGCCGCCGACATAGCTGGTGAACTGCACGTTAGCGTAATTAATTTCACTGCGATCGGGCGACAACCCCGAATCAATAATGCCGACTTTGCTGGCATTGCCTGCAGCGCTGGGTTGGGCTGGCGGTTGTTCAGGCGTGCCGGCGGTGGGCGAGGTTGCTGCGCTACCGCCGCCTCCACCTCCGCCGCCACCACCGCAGGCGGCAAGTAACAAAGGCATTAACAAGGCAAGCAGGCGCGGCGAAGTGCGCAAACCGGGAATAAACATCGATACTCCTTCATGTCTCTCAGGACATGTTGTGCCCGCTCACGTTTACGGGCGCTGATTACTGTGTCATTCCCTGTCGAAGCTGCGCATTCCTGGCGGTCGTGGTGACAAACGGTCTGGACGTTAGTGATGTCCATCGGGGGGATAGTCACTGAGCAAAATGATAAAAGGGCGCTAACAAATCGATAGGCTGAATATCAGCTGCTTAATGGCGTTATTTGAGACGTGTCTGCTTTCTTGCAGGAAATTTCTCACAAGACAATTCTTAATGATTTATCTTTATAAATCATGGTCTTTAATGACGTCTTTCAGCGCTAATTGCCTAAAATTTGCAGGAAAATTCCTAAGAAGGTTCTGAGGGTGAGGTATTTGCTGGGGAGTTTTGGAAAACATAACGAATGCGGCTTTCCAGAAGGTTGAGAACTTTTTTTCTCGCGGCGCGTGCGCACTCACTCACACTGCGTGCAATGCTACAAAGTACGCACACTTTCGGGTAAACTAGCGCGTTAGTTTTTATCTCCTTTCACCGAATCGTCAAAAAAGACTGAAAAGCCATGTTTGAAATTAATCCGGTCAAAAATCGTATTCAGGATCTCACCGAGCGCAGCGACGTTCTTCGGGGGTATCTTTGACTACGATGCTAAGAAAGAACGCCTCGAAGAAGTAAACGCCGAGCTGGAGCAGCCAGACGTCTGGAACGAACCCGAGCGCGCGCAAGCGCTGGGCAAAGAACGTGCTTCACTGGAAGCCGTGGTCGAAACCCTGGATCACATGACACAAGGCCTGGAAGATGTGCAGGGCCTGCTGGATCTGGCGGTGGAAGCCGACGACGAAGAGACCTTCAACGAAGCGGTTGCCGAGCTTGATGCACTGGAAGTGAAGCTGGGCGAACTGGAATTCCGTCGTATGTTCTCCGGCGAATATGACAGCGCCGACTGCTATATGGATATTCAGGCCGGTTCCGGCGGCACCGAAGCGCAGGATTGGGCCAGCATGCTGCTGCGCATGTATCTGCGCTGGGCGGAAGCCAAAGGCTATAAAACCGAAATTATCGAAGAGTCAGACGGTGAAGTGGCCGGAACCAAATCCGCCACCATTAAAATCATCGGCGACTACGCGTTTGGCTGGCTGCGTACTGAAACCGGCGTTCATCGCCTGGTGCGTAAGAGCCCGTTCGATTCCGGCGGCCGTCGCCACACCTCATTCAGTTCGGTGTTTATCTACCCGGAAGTGGATGACAACATCGATATCGATATCAATCCCGCCGATCTGCGTATCGACGTTTACCGCGCTTCCGGTGCGGGCGGCCAGCACGTTAACAAAACCGAGTCTGCGGTGCGTATTACCCACTTGCCGACCAACATTGTGGTGCAGTGCCAGAACGACCGTTCACAGCACAAGAACAAAGATCAGGCCTTCAAGCAGTTACGCGCCAAGCTGTACGAATATGAGATGCAGAAGAAAAACGCGGACAAGCAGGCAGCGGAAGATAACAAATCTGATATCGGCTGGGGCAGCCAGATCCGTTCTTATGTTCTCGACGATTCACGCATCAAGGATCTGCGTACCAGCGTAGAAACCCGCAACACCCAAGCGGTGCTGGATGGCGATATCGATCGTTTTATTGAAGCAAGTTTAAAAGCAGGGCTATAAGGAACCGACATGTCTGAACAACAACCGCAGAGCGCTGATGCCGCCCTTGAGTTAAACAACGAACTGAAAGCGCGTCGCGAAAAACTCAGCGCGCTGCGTGAAAAAGGCGTGGCGTTTCCTAACGATTTCCGCCGCGACACCACGTCCGATGTGCTGCATGCCAGCTATGACGCTAAAGAGAACGAAGAGCTGGAAGCGCTAGGCGTAGAAGTGAGCGTGGCCGGTCGTATGATGACGCGCCGCATCATGGGGAAAGCGTCATTTGCCACCCTGCAGGATGTCGGCGGCCAGATTCAGATCTACGTTTCACGCGACGATCTGCCAGAAGGCGTCTACAACGAGCAGTTCAAGAAGTGGGATCTCGGCGATATCCTCGGTGCGCGCGGTAAGCTGTTCAAAACCAAAACCGGTGAGCTGTCGATCCACATCACTGAGCTGCGTCTGCTGACCAAAGCGCTGCGTCCGCTGCCGGATAAATTCCACGGCCTGGCCGATCAGGAAACTCGTTATCGTCAGCGTTATCTCGATCTGATCTCCAACGACGATTCGCGCAAAACCTTCAAAATTCGCTCACAAATCATGGCCGGCATTCGCCAGTTCATGGTTAACCGCGAGTTTATGGAAGTGGAAACCCCAATGATGCAGGTGATTCCTGGCGGCGCATCTGCGCGTCCGTTCATCACCCATCACAATGCGCTCGACATCGATATGTACCTGCGTATTGCGCCAGAACTGTATCTTAAGCGCCTGGTAGTTGGCGGTTTTGATCGCGTGTTCGAGATCAACCGTAACTTCCGTAACGAAGGTATTTCGCCGCGCCATAATCCAGAGTTCACCATGATGGAACTCTATATGGCGTATGCGGATTACAAAGATCTGATCGAGCTGACTGAAAGCCTGTTCCGTACCCTGGCGCAGGATGTGCTGGGCACCACGGAAGTGCCGTATGGCGATCACAGCTTCGATTTCGGTAAGCCGTTTGAGAAGCTCACCATGCGTGAAGCGATCAAGAAATACCGTCCGGAAACCGACCTGAGCGATCTGGAAGACTTCGATAAAGCGGTAGCGATTGCTAAATCGCTGCACATCAAAGTCGAGAAGAGCTGGGGCCTCGGCCGCGTAGTAACCGAGATCTTTGAAGAGACCGCTGAAGCGCACCTGATTCAGCCAACCTTCATCACCGAATACCCGGCTGAAGTATCACCGCTGGCGCGTCGTAACGACGAGAACCCGGAAATCACCGACCGCTTTGAGTTCTTCATCGGCGGCCGTGAAATCGGTAACGGCTTCTCAGAGCTGAACGATGCAGAAGATCAGGCTGAGCGTTTCCTGCAGCAGGTGAATGCGAAAGAGTCTGGCGATGACGAAGCAATGTTCTACGACGAAGACTATGTCACCGCGCTGGAACATGGCCTGCCACCAACCGCTGGTTTGGGCATTGGTATCGACCGTATGGTAATGCTGTTCACCAACAGCCACACCATCCGCGACGTCATCCTGTTCCCGGCACTGCGCCCGAGCGGTAAGTAATCCTCTCCGGCATCTTGTAGGGTCGCCATTCATGGCGACCTTTTTTTATTCCCGCCTTCCAACACAAAATTCCTGATGACAACCCGGCACGCTCTGTGCAGGATGGTTTTTTTCATTTTCAGGGAATCACCATGAGTGCAAAAGCGGCAACGTTAGAGGGCCGGATTCGTCAGCACTGGGATCAACTCTCCAGCCACGAGCAGCGACTTGCCGATGTGCTACTTGCCGCACCGGGCCAGCTAGCCATGAACACCGCCACCGAACTGGCGCACAGCGCGGGCGTGTCCAAAGCCACCACCACGCGCTTTTTCCGCCATCTCGGCTACGAAAGTTATGAAGCCGCACGCCGCCAGGCGCGTGAAATGCAGAGCAGCGGATCACCGCTCTACCTGCAACCAGCACCCAGCGCGTCGCCGCTGGCCAGCATCATGCAGCAGCATCTGGAAAAAGAGATCGCCAATCTGGTCAACAGCTATCGCACGCTGGACAGCGAACAGTTGCAGCAGGCGGTCACCGCCATCAGCCAGGCTCGACGCGTGGTGGTGATGGGTTGGCGCCACAGCCAAACCATCGCGCATCTGATCTATCGCGATTTGATCCATATTCACTCCGACGTGCGTCTGCTGCCGCGTCCCGGCGATTCGTTGGCGGAACATATGGCGGCTCTGAGCGCTGAAGATGTGGTGATCTGCGTCGGTTTGCGTCGGCGTATGCCCGCGCTGGAAGCGGCAATGAACGCACTGGCCGAGCGCAACGTGCCAATGCTATATATCGCCGATGTGCTCTCCGGCAAACCGGCGCGCCATGCGCAGTGGGTAATCCGCTGTCACACTGATAGCAGCCTGATTTTTGACAGCACCGCCGCGCTCTCTGGCGTGTGCAATCTGCTCTGTTCACTGGTGGCCCGACAAATGGGTAAAGCCAGCAACGATCATCTCGCGCAAATCGAAGCGCTGCACCAAACCCTCGACGAACTCGAATAATGCGCCGTGCTGGCGCACCCTGCGCCAGAAAAATCACCAAAACGGTGCAATTTTATCCAGGCCTCGCTAAATCAGCCATCCCCATTTCGCGCCATGTGAAATCATAGAAATTAAAAATAATAAACAAGAAACAAATGTTTCCAATTGATTTTATTGACTAAAGGCTAGGTTGTTGCGGGTTGACCTGCGTAGCGGTGAAAAAGCTGGCACAAAATATGCTCAGTAGAAAAAGACATTTCACCAATACCAGGGAAACACCATAATGAAAAAAACAGCACTGCTGATTGCCGCTCTTCTCTCCGTAGGCACCTTAGCGCAGGCGCAAGCCGACACGCTGGCCGACATCAAAAGCAGCGGCAAAATCACCGTCGGTATCGATCCAACCTTTCCTCCATACGAATACACCGATGACAAAGGTGAGATCACCGGTTACAGCGTGGCGATCATGCAATCCTTCGCCAAAGATCTCGGTGTGAAACTGGAGTTTCAGAAAACCGCCTTCAGCGGCATTCTGCCGGGCCTGATTTCGGGCTCCTTCAATGCCGAAGGTTCATCCCTTAACGTCACGGCGGAACGCGCGAAGAAAGTGCTTTTCACCGTGCCGTACAGCAAAACCGTGAATGGCGTGCTGGTGCGTGAAGCCGAGGCGAAAACCTTCAGCGGCAAAACTCTGAGTCCGGAAAGCTTATCGGGTCTGCGCGGCGCGGTGAAAACCGCCAGCGTGCCAGAGCAACTGCTGAAGGGCTTCAACGAGCAGTTGAAGAAAGAGGGTAAAACACCGATCACCATCATCAACGTCGATTCACTGGATCAAACCGTCAGCACGCTGATGACCAAACGCGCCGACTTCGTTTATGACGATATCTCGGTGTTAGCGCCGGTAGCGAAAAAATACGCCGGTAAAGTGGCGCAGGTCGGCGAAGTCGGCCCGTCGCAATGGATGGGTTGGGCGACACGTAAAGAAGATGGCAGCCTGAACAAAGCCATTAGCGACCACATCCTGGCGATGCAGAAAGATGGCGAACTGACCAAGCTGCAGCAGCAGTATCTCGGCACCACCTTTACCGTGCCCGCCAGCGACTTCATTCCGCAGGAGTAATTATGTGCCAGTCCAACCTGACGGTGCCCGCCGGCTTTGGCAAAACCTTCCGCGTGCGCAAGGGCCAGTTTATTACCGTGATTGATAGTGAAGGGCAGCAGGCGGCCGATTTCGTCGCGGTGAATGCCGATGACCTAAACGAGAAGCTGTCGCCGGTGCATACGCGTCAACAACTGCGCTCGCTGTTCTTCAAGCCGGGCGACGCGCTGTGGTCGAGTGAAAACCGTCCGATGCTGCGCATTCTTGCCGACAGCATCGGCATCCACGACGCCAACGTGCCCGCCTGCGATCGCACTCGTTTCAGCATCGATTTCGGTGTTGAAGGGCATCGCAACTGCGTGGATAACCTGCTGGAAGGGATGAAGGAATTTGGCGTCACCTACTTCTCGCTGCCGGAGCCGTTCAACCTGTTCCAGAACGGTCCGGTCACCGCCGATGGCCGCATGGAAGTGACCGATCCCAACAGCAAAGCGGGCGACAGCATCACCTTTGAAGCGCTGTGCGATCTCATCTGCTCGGTCTCATCCTGCCCGCAGGACATCATTCCCGGTAACGGCCTGCAGGTGACGCCCATCGACATCGTGGTCAGCGACCATTTTCACGCTCTGGAGATGAATCATGCTGTTAATGCGTGAAAGTTATGAAGAAACCGCTGTGCGCACGCTGGCTGAACCGGTGCAGGTTGCACCGGGCAGCATCGGTTCGATTCGCGTGCTGCGCGGCCAGTTACTGCGCATCACCGCACAGGGCGACGGCGCGGTGGCTTCGCTGTTTGGCTTTAGCCTAGCCGATCCCGCCGTGTGGCTCTCGGTGCATCACACGCGGGTGTTCAGCAACAGCTACCTGCTCGGTTCCGGCATGCGACTGGTGAATAACCGTCGCCGTCCGATGATGGTGCTGGGCAAAGACAGCGTGAAACGTCACGACCTGTTGTTGCCGGCCTCCACCACGGCGTTTCTCCGTGAGCGCGGCTATCAGGGCGAAGGTTGTCTTGATGCCTTGCGCGGCGAGCTGGCGCGTCTGGGCATGGTGGTGCCGAAGCTGCCGGATCCCATCAACCTGTTTATGCACGTCAAGCTGACGCGGGAAGGCGATATTCTGCCGGAAACCAACCTGACCAAAGCCGGCGACAGCATTACCTGTCGCGTGGTGATGGACATGCAGTTCATCGTCTCCGCCTGCAACACTGGCATTGAGGGCAACGATCGTCCCGGGCCGCTGCTGCTGTCGGTGGCGGAAAACCTGCACGACTTTAACGCGGAGTAACGCATGGGGCTGGATCAACAGGTAGTGGCCGCGCTGCCGGAACTCGGACACGGCCTGCTGATGACGCTGGTGCTCACCGTGCTGGCGTCGTTGGTCAGCGTAGTGATGGGGCAGCTCGGCTGCTTCCTGCAGCTGCGTCGTGCCTGGATCTGGCGCGCCATCGGACGTTTCTATGTCAGCGTGATGCGCGGAACGCCAGCGATTGTGCAGCTGTTTGTGGTGTTTTTCACCTTGCCACGGCTGGGATTGGGCGGTCAGCCAATGCTGGCGGCGGTGATTGCCATTGGCCTCAACAGCGGCGCTTACGTGGCGGAAATCCTGCGCGTCAATCGCAGCCTGGTGACGCGCGGACAGCTTGAAGCGTCGCGCACCTTGGGCCTGAGTCGCTTGCTGACGTGGTGGTACGTTATCAATCCACAAGTGATGCGCGCCAGTCTGCCAATGTTGGTGAATGAGTTCACCATCTTGCTGAAAACCACGCCGCTGGCCTCGGTGGTGGCGCTCACCGAACTGACCTACGCCGGACAGATCGTCATCGCCCGCACCTACGAAGCCACGCAGGTATTGCTGCTGGTGGCGGCCGGTTATCTGCTGATCGCCATGCCGTTGATTGCGGCGGCGCGTCGTCTGGAAGCGAAACGGAGGTTGGCGTAATGGATTGGCAGGCAATTATCACCTCTTTGCCGTCGCTCGGTGACGGCCTGCTCGCCACCTTGCAGCTCTGTCTGGTGGCAGCGCTCTGCTCGCTGCTGTGGGGCGCGCTGTTGGCCGTACTGCTAATGCGCGCCTCGCCGTTCTGGCTGCGTTTGCTCAATCTTTACAGCGGGTTAACTCTCGCGCTGCCGCTGCTGGTGGTGATCTATCTGCTCTACTTTGTGCTGCCGGAATATGACATCACGTTGTCGTCGCCGGTGGTGGGCGTGCTGGCGTTAACGCTCTACTACGCGCCTTACATTGCGCAGGTGATCCGCTCGGCGATTGATGCGCTGCCGAAAGGGCAGTGGGAAGCGTGCCGCGTGCTGGGCCTGAGCCGCAGTGAACAGCTGCGCGATGTGGTGCTGCCGCAAACCCTGCCGCAGATGCTGTCGCCGCTGGTCGGATTGATGATCGGTTTGATTAAAGACTCCGCGCTGCTGTCGATTGTCTCGGTGCAGGAGTTTATGTACGCCGCCAAACAGGCGATTTCGGATACCTACGCGCCGCTGGAGATCTATCTCACGGTGGCGCTCTGTTACTGGCTGCTCAACAGCGTCATCGACTGGCTGGCGCGCGGCCTTGAATCTCGCATGACGCGCTATCGTCGTGCCATGCAGCATTAATCAGGAGAACAACATGTCGGCTGAATTTCAGCATCGTGAAGCGATGACCATTCCCGCGCGCTACGGCAAAGCGGTGCGTCTGCAGAAAGGTGAAGCGGTACAGGTGATTAACCTGCACGGTACGCAGGTGGTGGATTGCTGGGCGTATAACGCTGAAGACGTGAGTGAATATATGTGTATGGAGGCGACGCGCGTGTGGAATCAGCGTCTCAATCCCAAAGTGGGCGACAGCTTTATCACCAGCCAGCGCCACCCGATTTTGACGCTGGTGGCAGATACCTCGCCAGGCGTGCACGACACCTTTATGGCGGCTTGCGACGCGCGTCGTTATGAGCTGCTCGGCTGCACCGAACCGCATCGCAACTGCCATGACAATCTGTTTGAAGGCATGAGCGAGTTAGGCGTGACGCTGCCGCACGGCAATCTGGCCTCGTTTAATATCTTTATGAATATTCAGGTGCAGCCGGATGGCATCACGCTGAAGACGCTGCCGGTGGTGACGAAGCCGGGCGACTATATTGTGCTGCGCGCCGAGATGGATTGTTTTGTGGCATTTTCCGCCTGTCCGCAGGATATCGTCAGCATTCAGGGGCAGGGCGACAACACCCCACGCGATGCCGAGCTGCGTATTTTGACCAGCGGATTCCCGCAGGTGAAGTTGAAGGGCGCGTGGGTTCCCGCGTGATTCCGTAGGGTCGCCATTCATGGCGACCTTGCTAAACATCGCACAATCCTACGACTTCACCACCCCATCCAGCCACGCCTGAAAGCGCGCATACGGCACATACAGCGCCACATTCTTAAACAGCGTCTTGCCGCTTTTATTGTCATCAATCTGGCTGCTGTAACCGACAATCACGCCCGCCAGCGTATCATCGCTGGCGTTATACACCGCGCCGCCGGACATGCCTTTCACCACGCCGGCATTGGCCGCCACCACCACACAACTGGCCTTGTTCCAGTCATTCGCCAGCGTGGTGTTGATCAGATTCTTGCCGCTCGACGCCACCGGCATCGCGGAAATAAAGCTGTAGCCATACAGATTCACTTCATCGCCAATATGGCTATTGCGGAACGGCGGTGGCAGATTGGCTTCGCTGTTTTTGTGGTACACCACGGCGATATCGCATTCAGGATGCCAGGCTTTCACCCGATAGAGCGAATACTTGGCCACGTGGGCCGCCGTCAGGCTGTATTCGGGCGTGAGAGGAATGGTGGTGCCAAGCGCACCAATGCCCAGCACCGTTGGAATGCCGGTGACGGTCATATCTACGCGTTTTGCTGCTTCTTTGCTGTATTCGTAATGCCCAACAGAGCAGCCACTCAGGCAGCCAACCGTTAGCGCGATGAGCCATCGCATACGCTTTCCCCTCGATTTTTGACACCACATAACCGGGCAATCCATTGAGGTATCGGCAGTGCACGTCCATCCTTTACTGTTTGATTTTGCGTCAAAAGCTGACTCGCTGTGATAAGGATCACATCCTTTTCAAGCGTAGCGCGGAAACTTCAATCTGTCTCAATGGTTAGTCAGTGACATTTTCCCGCGCAGGGATTATTGCTGCGGGCGCAAATAAGCCTTGCGGCGCGCGGGGTGGTTGGTATGAGAGGGCTATGCTTTAATAACAGTGTGACGCAGTTCAAATTTTAATAAGCGTCAGTTGTAACCGTACTGCGCTCGCAGTGCGGCCCGCCTGCAAAAAATTATTGGGAGAGTGTGTTATGCCTGTTGCATTACTGGCGCTGGCGCTGAGTGCGTTCGCCATCGGCACCACGGAATTCGTCATTATGGGATTGCTGCCCGAGGTGGCGGGCGATCTGCAAGTGACGATTCCTTCTGCGGGATGGCTGATCAGCGGTTACGCGCTGGGCGTCGCCATCGGCGCGCCGATCATGGCGTTGCTGACCGCCAAACTGCCGCGTAAACGTACTCTGATTCTGCTGATGATTATCTTCATCATCGGTAACGTACTCTGTGCATTGGCCTACACCTACAACCTGCTGATGCTGGCGCGTGTGGTGACGGCGCTGTGTCACGGTGCGTTCTTCGGCATCGGCGCGGTGGTAGCGGCGAGTCTGGTGGCACCGGGTAAACAAGCTTCTGCTGTGGCGCTGATGTTCACCGGCCTGACGCTGGCCAACGTGCTCGGCGTGCCGCTCGGCACCTGGTTTGGTCAGATGTTTGGCTGGCGCGCCACCTTCTGGGGCGTGGCGATCATCGGCATCTTTGCCTTTATCGCGCTGATTGTGAGCCTGCCAACCAACAAAGAAGAGAAGCCGGTACATCTGGCGAGTGAAATCAGCGCGCTGGCCAACGGTAAACTGTGGCTTTCGCTGCTGATGACGGTGTTCTTTGCGGCGGCGATGTTTGCGCTGTTCAGCTACATTGCGCCGCTGCTGCTGCAGGTGACCGGCATCTCAGATCGCGGTGTCAGTTGGACACTGTTCCTGATTGGTGCGGGTCTGACCGTCGGTAACATCCTCGGCGGCAAGCTGGCCGACTGGAAAGTGTCGTTTAGCCTGATCCTCAGCTTTGTGCTGATTGCGCTGTTCTCGCTGCTATTCAGCTGGACCAGCCATGCGCTGTGGCTGGCGGAAATCACGCTGTTCCTGTGGGCGATGGCGACCTTCGCCACCGTGCCGGGCTTGCAGATTAACGTGGTGCGCCACGGCAAAGATGCGCCAAATCTGGTTTCGACGCTGAATATCTCCGCCTTCAACGTCGGCAATGCGCTCGGCGCGTGGGTCGGTGGCGCGGTGATCGAGAAAGGTTATGGCCTGACGTCGGTGCCGGTTGCCGCTGCTGCACTCGCGGCAGTTGGCCTGGTGATCTGCTTGATCACTTTCCGCAAATCGGGCGGGCAGGGCGAAGCAGTCAACGCTTAAGCCAGCCGCTCGGCAATACGTTGTGGAAACGCGGCCACTTGGTGTTGCAGGTGGTCGCAGAAGTGATCGACCAGCGCCGAAGCCGGTCGATGCTGCGGCCGCACCAGACTGACGGTGAAGGGCACGGCAATACTGAAACGACGCATCACCACACCGCTGTCGGCGTAATCCAGCGCCGTCAGCGGATTCACAATCGAAATCCCCACGCCTGCACGCACCATCGCGCACACCGACGCCGCGCTATGCGTCTCCAGCACCAAACGACGCTCCACATCCTGATCATGAAACAGCGAATCCAGCAGCTGACGATAGCTATCGCTGCGCGACAGGCTGACGTAGTTTTCACCGTGGAAATCCTGTGGCGTCAACACCTCGCGCTGACACAGCGGATGCTGTGGCGGCAGCACGCACACTTCATCACAGGTCAGCAGCGGCACGCGTTCAGTGCCCGCTGGCGGGTGTTGGGTTTCGGTCAGGCCGAGATCGTAACGCTGTGCCGACAGCCACTCTTCCAGCAGCGGCGATTCCTGCGGAATAATATTCAGGCTGACCTGTGGATAGCGCTGCAAAAACGGTTGCAGCAGCGGCGGCAGCAGCGACTGCGAAAATACTGGTAGGCAGGCGATCGACAATTCACCCTGACGAAACTGACGCAATCCTTCGGCGGCATCCATGATGCGATCCAGCCCGTACCACGAGCGCTGCACCTCTTCGTACAGCCGCAAGCCTTGCACCGTTGGTTGCAAGCGGCCACGCACCCGTTCGAACAGTTGCAGGCCAAGTTGCTGCTCAAGGCGCGCCAGTTCGCGGCTTACCGTCGGCTGCGAAGTGTGCAGCAGCGTGGCCGCCTGCGTCAGGTTGCCGCTGGTCATCACCGCGTGAAAAATTTCGATATGTCGCCAGTTAATTTTTGCCATCGTCTCCTCCGCTCAACCCATATCATATTTGTATAGATGTCGCTAAAACAGATATTTTTCTGAATTGATGCACTGTGGCTAAATAGCCTCAATGACACAGGAGAATTGATATGCCACGCCCACTCAACAACAGCGAAACCGCGTTAACTGCCGCCAACTTACTGCCGTTGGCGCAGCGTTATTCTGGCCCGTTCTGGGCGTACGATGCGGCGATAATTCAGCAGCGCATTGCGCAACTCGGCGCCTTCGACGTGGTGCGTTTTGCGCAGAAAGCCTGCTCCAATATTCACATTCTGCGTCTGATGCGCGCGGCGGGCGTCAAAGTCGATTCGGTGTCGCTGGGTGAAATCGAGCGTGCCATTGCCGCCGGTTATCAGCCGGGCGGCGAAGATATCGTCTTCACCGCCGATGTGTTCGATCAGCCAACGCTGACGCGCATCGCCGAGCTGAAAGTACCGGTCAATGCCGGTTCGGTGGATATGCTGCATCAGCTGGGCGAACTGTCGCCGGGTCACGCGGTGTGGCTGCGCATCAATCCTGGTTTTGGTCACGGTCACAGCCAGAAAACCAACACCGGCGGTGAGAACAGCAAGCACGGCATCTGGCACAGCGATCTGCCGCTGGCGCTGGCGGCGATTCAGCAGCACGGCCTGCGTCTGGTCGGCCTGCATATGCACATCGGTTCCGGTGTGGATTACGGCCATCTGCAGCAGGTGTGTGACGCGATGGTCGATCAGGTGGTGGCGTTTGGTCAGGATTTGGAAGCGATTTCTGCCGGTGGCGGTTTGTCGATTCCTTATCGCTTTGGCGAAGAAGCCATTGATACCCAGCACTATTACGGCTTGTGGAACGGTGCGCGTGAGCGTATCGCCGCGCACCTCGGTCATGCGGTGAAACTGGAGATCGAGCCAGGCCGTTTCCTGGTTGCCGAATCGGGCGTGCTGGTGTCGCAGGTGCGTGCAGTGAAAGATATGGGCAGCCGTCACTTTGTGCTGGTCGATGCCGGTTTCAGCGATTTGATGCGTCCGTCGATGTACGGCAGCTATCACCACATTTCTCTGCTGCCGGCCGATGGCCGCGCGCTGGGCGACGCCACTGTCGAGAGCGTGGTGGCCGGTCCGCTGTGTGAATCGGGTGACGTGTTCACGCAGCTGGAAGGCGGCAAAGTGGAAACCCGCGCGCTGCCTGCGGCGCAGGTCGGCGATTATCTGGTGTTCCACGATACCGGCGCGTACGGCGCATCGATGTCCTCGAACTACAACAGCCGCCCGCTGATTCCGGAAGTGCTGTTCGAGAATGGCGCGCCGCGTGAAATTCGTCGCGCGCAGACCATTCAGGAGCTGCTGGCGCTGGAGCTGATCTGATGAAGATTGTCGCGCTCAGCGAAGTGCCGCATCATGCCTCGCAGATCACCGACTGGTTGTGGCAGGCGTTTGGCGACGGTACGTCGCGTGAGTTTTACCACAGCATTGTGCGCAGTAGCCTCAACGGTGCCGATTTCCCGGTGACCTTTGTGGCGCTTGATGGCGATATACCGCTCGGCACTGTGGGATTCTGGCGCTGCGATTTGATCAGCCGTCAGGATCTCACGCCTTGGGTGGCGGCGCTGTTTGTCGAGGAGTCCGCGCGCGGCAAAGGGTTGAGCGAAGCACTGCAGCAGCATGTGATCGATTTCGCGCAGCAGCGCGGTCATGACAAGCTGTGGTTATGGTCAACGTTTGGCGGTTATTACGAACGTTTTGGCTGGCAGTATCAGTGTGACGCGCTTGAGTTCCCGGATGTGCGGGTGAAGGTGTATTCGCGAAGTTTGTAACCAGGTCGGCATGAATGCCGACCCTACGAAAGACGGTTAGGACTTAACCCGGTCCACTCACCGAATGCCGTCTTACCAGCGTCGGGCTAAACATATTGGTCACTTCCGGCATCTCGCTGCCATTAGCTAACGCCAGCGCCAGTTGCGCCGCCTGTTGCGCCATGGTGACAATCGGGTAGCGCACCGTGGTTAAACGCGGGCGCACATAGCGCGACACCAGCACATCATCAAAACCAATCAGCGACATCTCTTCCGGCACGCGAATGCCGTTATCACTCAGCACCGCCAGCGCGCCGGCGGCCATGGAATCGTTGTAGCAGGCCACCGCCGTAAACTGCTTGCCGCGTCCCATCAATTCGGTCATTGCCTGCTCGCCGCCCACTTCGTCCGGTTCGCCCCACGCCACCAAGCGATCGTTACACGGCAAACCGTGCTCTTTCAACGCGTCGTAATAGCCTTGCAGGCGATCTTCGGCATCGGAAATGGTGTGAGTAGAGCAGATAAAGGCGATTTGCGTATGGCCTTGCTGAATCAGATGACGCGTTGCCAGCCACGCGCCGTAGCGGTCATCAAGCGCGATGCAGCGATGTTCAAAGCCTTTCAGCAGGCGATTCAGCAGCACCATGCCCGGCACCTGCTTCATCAGCATCTCTAAATCGTCGTCGGGGATTTTCTTGGCGTGCACCACTAATGCGGCGCAGCGATGACGCATCAGTTGCTCAATCGCCTGACGCTCTTTTTGCTCATTGTGGTAACCGTTACCAATCAGCAAAAAGTTGCCGGTCTGGCCCGCAACTTCATCCACCGCTTTGACCATCGCGCCAAAAAACGGGTCGGAAACATCGCCCACCACTAAACCCAGGGTTTCGGTGGATTGCTGCGCCAGGGCGCGTGCATTGGCGTTCGGGTGATACTGCAACTGCTCCATTGCCGCCGTGACGGCGAGGCGAGAACTCTCGCTGGCTTTGGGCGAATTATTGATGACGCGGGAGACGGTCGCAACCGACACCCCAGCCATACGGGCAACATCCTTAATGGTAGCCATGCGATTATCGACATCCGGGAAAACGTTTACACATGCCACCAGTGTTACGGAAAACCCACCCTGTAGCAACCCGGCAGAATGCCAGCGCTGTCGCAAAAGCACGGAAAATCAGGCGCTCACAGCCGTGCTTTAGCTCAATTACAGCCTCATGTTATGCTGCCAGACATAATGACACCTGCCTGCCGGACCCAAAAACCATGAAAACTCGCGTGCCACACCTGGCGCACTGGGGCGCATTCACTGCCGTCACTGAAAACGATCGCCTGATTGGCTGTGAACCGTTCTTCGCCGATGCCGATCCGTCGCCGATGCTCAACACCATTCCTGAACTGGTCTATTCGGATAAACGTATTCGCCAGCCGATGGTGCGCCGTTCATGGCTGAAGTCGCGCGAGAACAGCGATCGCACCTTACGCGGGCGGGAAGATTTCGTGGCGGTGGACTGGGATACCGCACTGGATTTGGTGGCGGAAGAGAATCGCCGCGTGCGCGATCGCTACGGCGCATCCGGCATTTTCAACGGCTCATACGGCTGGTCATCCGCCGGGCGCGTCAACCACGCGCGCACGCTGATTCGCCGCTTCTATTTTCAGGGCGGAGGCGGTGTTGATCAGCAAGGTAATTACAGCTGGGGCGCGGCGCAGTTCTTCCTGCCATACGTGATTGGCACCTATATGCCGCTGACCGGTCGCGTAACCGATTGGCCGCAAGTAGTGCAGCACGCAGATATCTTTATCGCCTTTGGCGGCCTGGCGCTGAAAAACGGCCAGGTGGCGTCTGGCGGCGCGGGGCAGCACAGCCTGAAACCGGCGCTGGAGCAGCTCAGCGCCAAAGGCACGCCAATCATCAACATCAGCCCGATGCGTGATGACTGCCCGGCGTTCGTCAATGCCGAGTGGATTCCAATTCGCCCGAACACCGACGTGGCGCTGATGCTGGCGCTGGGTTTTGAAATCACACAGCGTAACGCGCTGGATGAAAGCTTCCTCGCCAGCCACTGCACCGGCTGGCCGCAGCTGCGCAGCTATCTGCTCGGTGAAAGCGATGGCATCGCCAAAACACCTGAGTGGGCCAGCAGCATTACCGGCATTCCGGCGGCGCGCATTGCGTTGCTGGCGCAGCAGCTGATGGGCAAACGCAGCTTTATTACCTGCTCCTATTCGGTTCAGCGCGCCCATCGCGGCGAGCAGCCGTACTGGATGATGATTGCGCTGTCGTCGATGCTCGGTCAGCCAGGCTTGCCGGGCGGCGGGTTCTCCTTTGGTCACGGCTCGATGAACAGCGTCGGCAATCCGCGTCAGGACGGTCCGGCACCGATGATGAGCACCGGCCCGAATCCAGGCAATTTGTCGATTCCGGTGGCGCGCATCAGCGACATGCTGCTCAATCCCGGCCAGCCGTACGCATTCCAGGGCGAAACCCAACACTATCCGGATATCCACTTAGTGCACTGGGCGGGCGGCAATCCGTTCCATCATCATCAGCAGCTCAATCGCCTGGTGGAAGGCTGGCAGCGCCCGGATACGGTGATTGTGCAGGATATCGTCTGGACGCCGGCGGCGCAGATGGCGGATATTGTGCTGCCCGCCACCACCACGCTGGAGCGCAACGACATCGGCGGATCGTCACGCGATCGTTTCGTGCTGGCGATGCATCAGGCGATTAAGCCGCAGCATCAGGCGCGTAACGATTTCGATATCTTCGCCGATATCGCCGATCGTCTGGGCTATCGTGATGTGTTCACCGAAGGGCGCAATGAGATGCAGTGGATTGAGCATCTGTATCAACAGTGCGCAGTAGCACATGCACGTCGTGATATTCCATTCCCGGAGTTCGGTGAGTTCTGGGAGCGCGGTTTTGTCGAGATCCCGGAAGGCGGCAAGCCGTTCGTGTTTATGGATGATTTCCGCGCCGATCCGATCAGCCATCCGATTCAAACCGCCAGCGGCAAAATTGAGCTGTTCTGCCAAACCATCGCCGATTATCAGCTGGACGATTTCGCCGGACATCCGGAGTGGCGCGAGCCGCAGGAGTGGCTGGGTGCGCCGCTCAGCGCCGAGTTCCCGCTGCATATGATCTCGATTCAGCCATCCGATCGTCTGCACAGCCAGATGGATGCCACCGCCACGGTGCAAGGCAACAAAACCGCCGGACATGAGACGCTGTATATGCATCCGCAGGATGCGGCAACGCGTGATATTCAGGACGGTGATGAGATTGAGGTGAACAACGCGCGTGGTCGCATGCTGGGCGGTGTGCGCCTGACCGACGGTTTAACGCCGGGCGTAGTGATCATCGCCACCGGCGCCTGGTTTGATCCCGGATTTGGTCGCGCCTGGCAGCCGTGGGATCGCGCCGGCAACCCGAATGTACTGACATTAGACATCGGCACCTCGTCGTTAACGCAGGGCCCTAACGCCATGAGTTGCCTGGTGGAAATCAAAAAACATCTGATGTGAATGGGCAACGAATAATCTCATCGCTGGTTACATTTTGCCGGTAACTGTTGCGTTTAGGAGATGGTTTCCCAGCGTGCCGCCTTGCTACAGTCAGGGTCCCAGAGGTATTGATGGGTGAACATCAAAAAGTTTTCTTGATTACACCGACCTGCGCAGATGCGCAGGTTTTTTTTTGCTTAACGAATCGAAACACAGTTTTCCTGTCAACTCGGTTTACGTTTCTTTATAACTGCTGGCATTAAGCCTGATTTTTTATCGCAGTGGACGTTATGCCTCCTATTAAAAAATTTCTGGGAAAAGACCAGATAAAAGCGCCATTTAACCCGTTTCGTTTTCGCCTGATTTGCCTTGGCGTTTTCTGCTGTCTGGTGCTGTTGCTGATATGCGTGGGTGACCTGCAGCTGATCAAACATCCGATGCTGGAGCACGAAGCCGATCAGCGCTCGCTGCGAACCGTGACGTTGCCGACCAACCGTGGCACCTTGCTGGACCGCGACGGCCAGGCGTTAGCACTGAGCGTTCCGGCGCGTGACATCATCGCCGATCCAATGCGCGTGCTGGAGGCGAATCCCGATTTCACCAGCGCTAAATGGGCGTATCTGGCGGCGGCGCTCAATCAGCGTCCGGAAGATCTACGTGCGGCCATCACCGCCAACCCGAAAAAACGCTTCCTCTATCTGGGCCGCAAAATCGAACTCGGCATCGCCAAAGATATCGCCGAGCTGAAACTGAAAGGCATCAGCTCGGTATATAACGACAGCCGCTTCTATCCGATGAGTGAAGCAGCCGCGCCGCTGATTGGTATCGTGGGAGCCGACAGCAACGGCCTGAACGGCATCGAGAAAGGCTTCGATCATGTGCTGCAGGGCGATCCCGGCAAAGAGGTTTATCGTCAGGATGGCGAAGGCAACATCATTGCGATGATCGATTACCAGCCGCCACAGCAGCCGCCAACCGTACAGCTCAGCATCGACAAGTTTGACCAATTCACGCTTTACAGCAAACTGCGCGACGGCGTACTGCTTAACAAAGCGGATTCGGGCGCGGCGGTATTGGTGAAAATCGATACCGGCGAAATTCTGGCGATGGCTTCTTATCCGTCGTTCAACCCGAACAACTACGAAAACGCCACGCCGGCGCAGATGCGTAACTCGGCGATCAACGACAGCTACGAACCCGGCTCCACGGTGAAACCGCTGGTGGTGATGGAAGGTCTGGAGCGCCATCTGGTGCGCGCCGATTCGGTGATCGATACCACGCCGTACAGCGTTAACGGCCACCTGATCCGCGACGTCGGCCACTGGCCGCGCCTCACCATGACCGGCATCCTGCAGAAATCGAGTGATATCGGCGTCTCGCACATTGCGCTGGCGATGCCCGCTGAAGCGCTGGTAAACACCTATCAGGCATTTGGTCTGGGTAAACCTACCGGGCTGGGATTGACCGGCGAGAGCGTGGGTTACTTCCCGCTGCACCGCGAGCGCTGGGCTGATATCGAACGCGCCACCTTCGCCTTTGGCTACGGCTTGCGCGTTACGCCGCTGCAGATTGCGCGTGAATACGCCACGCTCGGTTCGTACGGCGTCTATCGTCCGCTGTCGATCACCAAAGTGACGCCGCCGGTGTTAGGCAAGCAGGTGGCGAATCCGCAGGTGGTGCAAACCGTGGTGCATATGCTGGAGAGCGACGTGCTGCCGGGCGGCACCGGTGTCAGAGCGGCGGTGCCGGGTTATCGTCTGGCGACTAAAACCGGTACCGCAGAGAAGATGGGCACCAGCGGCAAGTACGATGGCGGCTATATCAACTACACCGCAGGCATCGCGCCTGCCAGCCATCCGGAAGTAGCGTTGGTGGTGATGATCAACCATCCGACTGCTGGCGATCACTTTGGTGGCTCGGTGGCGGCACCCATCTTCGGCAACATCATGGGGCCGGTACTCAAGCACATGAACGTGGCACCTGACGCGATCTACAGTAAACCTTCTTCAGACAAATCTTAGTTAAATCAAAAGTGTAAGTGAGGTGTGGAGAATATTCACACCTCGTTTCACTTCCCCAAACACCGTTGCTTTTTGCACCTGTCTTTCACCGGCTCAACGGTGCGAGTATGGACATCCCAGAGGTATTGATGGGTGTGAAACAAGCTGCTTTGGCAGTACCCTGTTATTACACCGACCCACGCAGATGCGTGGGTTTTTTTTGCCTGTTATTTACTGCCGCGCGAACTCGCTCACACCTCTTGTCTGAGTCTTAACACTTCCCCGGCAACATAAAAATATCTGGTTGTGTAACCTGTATGTAACGCACCGCGATGTCGCATTCCATGGCGGTTCGCTAGCCCCTTACAGTGTTGGTAGCGCTTTAAGGGGCGATTTTTTATTGCGATTCGTTGAGGCCACCCGCAATGCCAAAAACCAAAGACCGCACGCCAAAAGGCGAGGGCCGATCCTCGGCGTTTCAGTTACGTATTCATCCGGATCTGCACGAACAGCTGCGCAGTGTGACTGACGACGACAACGTCACGCTGTCGTGCTGGTTAAAAGAGCTGGCGCGCCGCGAATTGCGACGTCGCGGCATCGAACCCAAAGGTTAACCGTAGGGTCGTCATTCATGACGACCTTGCCAATGGCCGCACCGTGCGACCTTCGGAACGGTCACCATGAATGGCGACCCTACGGGTGCGATATGCACGCACGCGATCCCCATTAAAAAACCGCGAAAAGCTAAAAATCCCAACGATTTATGGCACGAAAGGTTTACCATTTTCCTTTGGAAAATATATTTTACGCAACCTTAACAACCTCGCTTAACCCGCCTCCCTACAATGACTTTTTGAGTCATTACCTTCGTGACTATTCCCTTCCTATCTTTTAGAGAACAACTATGCGCCTGAAACTTCTTTCTGCCAGCGTGGTGTTTTTACTGGCAGCCTGTGACCAGGGCGGAGCAAAGC
Source organism: Enterobacter sp. Sphag1F (assembly GCF_014193275.1). Classification (NCBI taxonomy): domain Bacteria; kingdom Pseudomonadati; phylum Pseudomonadota; class Gammaproteobacteria; order Enterobacterales; family Enterobacteriaceae; genus Enterobacter; species Enterobacter sp. Sphag1F. Next base: position 463,984 of record NZ_JACHZD010000004.1, read on the forward strand.
CCGCCGCATCCGCCACCCCGCAAGTGGGCGTGGTCAACCTGAAAGCGCAACCCGTTACGCTCGTAACCCAATTGCCAGGCCGGACCACGGCGGTAAGAACCGCGCAGGTGCGTCCGCAGGTGAGCGGCGTGATTGAAAAAATCCTGTTCACTGAGGGCGGTGAAGTGAAAGCCGGCCAGCCGCTGTATCAAATCGATCCGGCCACCTATAAAGCGGCCTACGACAAAGCGATGGCGACCTGGCAGAACGATGCGATGGTGGTGAAGCGCTATCAGCCGCTGGCCAACGCGCACGCCATCAGTCAGCAAACTTACGACGATGCGGTCGCCGCCGCGCGTGAAGCGCAAGCCGATGTGGAAACCGCCAAGGTGAATCTCGATTATACGCTGGTGAAAGCGCCGATTTCCGGCCACATCAGCCGCTCGCTGTACACCGCCGGTGCGCTGGTCACTAACGGGCAAACCGATTATCTCGCCACCATCACTCAGCTTGATCCGATCTATGTCGATGTCAGTGAATCCTCCACCGATCTGCTGCGCCTGCGCCGTGCGCTGGCCGACGGCAAAATCGCCAAAGTGGCTGATAACACCGCCGCAGTGGACTTGTCGCTGGAAGATAACAGCCAGTACGCCGAGCAGGGCAAGCTGGCGTTCTCGGAAGTGAACGTCGATACCGCCACCGGCACCGTGGTGCTGCGCGCGGTGTTCCCGAACCCTAATAACGAATTACTTCCCGGCATGTACGTGCACGCCAGCTTCCCGCAGGGCATTCAGCAGCATGGCATTCTGCTGCCGCAAGAGTCGATCATGCATGACACCAAAGGTCAGCCGTATGTCTATGTGGTGAAAAGCGACGACACCATCGAGCAGCGCAGCATCCAGACTGGCGAGATGATCAAAGGCGAATGGCTGGTAACGTCGGGCCTGCAGCAAGGGGAAAACGTGGTGGTGAACAACCTGCAAAGCGTGCGCAGCGGGGTGAAAGTGACAACCACCGCCGCTAACACCAATGACACGCCATCCGCTAATGCGGTGAGTCTTTCGATGACTGACGCAGCAGCGCAATAAGGGGGCGGCATGTCGAAGTTTTTTATTGAACGTCCAATTTTTGCCTGGGTTATCGCGATTATCGTGATGCTGGTGGGCGCGATTGCCGCTATCAGTTTGCCGGTCAATCAATATCCCAACATCTCCGCGCCAGCGGTATCCATCTCGGTGACCTATCCGGGCGCCAGCGCCGAAACCACGCAAAACACCGTGGTGCAGGTGATTGAGCAGCAGCTGAACGGCCTGGATGGTTTGCGTTATCTGGAATCGAGCAGCGCCTCGGACGGCAGCGCGCAGATCATCGCCACCTTTAATCAGGGCATCAATCCCGATATCGCCCAGGTTCAGGTGCAGGACCGCGTGTCGCTGGCGGAGTCGCAGCTGCCCACCGATGTCACTCAGCAAGGCATCCGCATCCGTAAGTACCAGAAAAACTTCATGATGGTCATCGGGCTGATCTCCAAAGACGGCAAGCTGACCAACGGCGATCTGGCCGACATGCTGGTGTCGAAACTGGAAGATCCAATCTCGCGTACGCCGGGCGTCGGCGACTTCATGGTGCTGGGATCGGAATACGCGATGCGCATCTGGCTCGATCCGGCCAAGCTGTACAAATACAACCTGATGCCGAGCGATGTCACCACGGCGATTGATAACCAGAACGTGCAGGTGTCGTCTGGTTCATTGGGCGGATTGCCGACCATTCAGGGCGCGAAAACCGAGGCGACGATCCTCGGCAAAACTCGTTTTACCACCGTGCAGCAGTTTGAGAATGTGCTGCTGAAAGTGAACAGCGATGGCTCGCAGGTGCGGCTGAAAGATGTGGCCAGCGTAGCGCTCGGGCCGCAGAGCTACGGCATCGACGCCACCATGAACGGCAAACCGGCCGCCGGTATCGCGCTGCGCCTGGCAACCGGGGCCAACGAACTGGATACCGCCAAAGCGGTGCGCCAAACCATCGCCGACCTGAAAGATTCGCTGCCGGATAACGTCGAAATTCAGTATCCGTACGACACCTCGCCGGTGGTCAGCGCCTCGATTGAAGAAGTGGTGAAAACGCTGATCGAAGCGGTGGTGCTGGTGTTCTTCGTGATGCTGATCTTCCTGCAAAATCTGCGCGCCACGCTGATCACCACGTTGGTGGTGCCAGTGGTGCTGCTGGGCACCTTCGGCATTCTGTCGGCGTTTGGTTACAGCATTAACACCCTCACCATGTTCGGTATGGTGCTGGCCATCGGGCTGCTGGTGGATGACGCCATTGTGGTGGTGGAGAACGTCGAGCGTGTGATGCACGAAGAGCATCTCGATCCCAAAGCCGCCACCATCAAGTCGATGCAGCAGATTCAGGGCGCGCTGTTTGGCATCGCACTGGTGCTGTCGGCGGTGCTGCTGCCGATGGCGTTCTTCTCCGGATCGACCGGCGTGATTTACCGGCAGTTCTCGGTCACCATCGTCTCGGCGATGGCGCTGTCGGTGATCATGGCGCTGATCTTCACGCCCGCGCTGTGCGCCACCTTGCTGAAACCGGCAGCGGCGGAGCACAAAACCACCGGGTTCGCCGGTTGGTTTAACCGCAAGTTCGACAGCGGCGCGATGCACTACACGCGCGGCGTCAGCAAAGTGATTTCCCGTCGCGGCCTGTTCCTGGTGATCTATCTGGTGATCGTCGGCGTGACGGGCTTTTTGTTCACGCGTGTACCGACCACCTTCCTGCCGGGCGAAGATCAGGGCTTGATGATGGTGCAAATCACGCTGCCGGTGAATTCGTCGTCGCAGCGTACTCAGCAGGTAATCAACGATCTCAACGCCTATCTGCAGCAGAACGAAGCGTCGGTGGTGACCACCACCTTTGGCGTGGCGGGCTTTAACTTTGCCGGTCGCGGCCAGAGCAACGCCATGGCCTTTGTGCGCCTGAAAGATTGGGGCGACCGCACGCACAGCGGGCAAAGCGTGCAGGATTTGGCGAACCGCGTGATGGCGCACTTCGCCAACTATCAGAACGCCAAAATCTTCGCCATGGTGCCGCCAGCGGTGATGGAGCTGGGCAACGCCACCGGCTTCGACCTGTATCTTCAGGATACCGGCGCGCACAGCCATCAGCAGATGATGGATGCCGCGCACCAGCTTATTTCGTTGGCGAACAAAGATCCGCATCTGGCGCAGGTGCGTCTTAACGGGTTGGAAGATGAGCCGCAGTATCAGCTGGAGATCAATGATGAGAAGGCCAGCGCGCTTGGCCTGAGCATGACCGACATCAACAACACTTTGTCGGTGGCGTGGGGCTCCAGCTACATCGATCAGTTCATGTATAACGGCCGCGTGAAAGAGGTCTATCTGATGGGCAAAGCGGACTCGCGCGTCACGCCGTCCGATCTCGATAAATGGTACTTCCGCAACAGCAGCGGCACCATGGTGCCATTCTCCGCCTTTGCTTCGGGCAAATGGGTGTACGGCTCGCCGCACTTTGAACGCTTTAACGGCTTAACCGCCGAAGAGATCCTCGGATCGCCCGCGCCGGGCCAAAGCACCGGTGAAGCGATGAAGGCGGTGGAGCAGCTGGCGAAGCAACTGCCGCACGGGTTCCGCGTGCAGTGGTACGGCATTTCGTATGAGGAGCAGGCCTCCGGCAGCCAAACCACGCAGCTCTATCTGATCTCGATTCTGGTGGTGTTCCTGTGTCTGGCGGCGCTGTACGAGAGCTGGTCGATTCCGTTCTCGGTGATCATGGTGGTGCCGCTCGGCATTCTCGGCACCATCAGCGCGGTGCTGCTGCGCGGCCTGCAAAACGATGTGTTCTTCCAGGTTGGCTTGCTGACCACGGTCGGGCTGGCGGCGAAGAACGCCATTCTTATCGTCGAGTTCGCCAAAGAGCTGCATGAGCGCGAGGGCAAAACGCTGGTGGAAGCGGCGGTGGAAGCGGCGCGGCTGCGTATCCGTCCAATCATCATGACTTCGATGGCGTTTATCCTCGGCGTGCTGCCGCTGACCATCTCCAACGGCGCGGGCGCTGGCAGTCAGCACTCAATTGGTACGGCGGTGGCGGGCGGCATGATCACCGCGACTTTCCTCGCCATTTTCTTTGTGCCGATGTTTTACGTGGTGGTTTCGCAGTTTTTTGCGCGTAAGAAAAAAGCTGCAGCAGAGACCGTGCAAGACAGTTAAACGGTCGCCATGAATGGCGACCCTACAGGTTTTCGTAGGGTGCGCATTCATGCGCACCTTCATACAAAGGCACTAGAATGCTTAAGTTAAAAATGAACATTAATAATTTCCGTCTGGCGCTGTTGCCGCTGATGCTGGTATTGGCCGGATGCAGCATGGCTCCGCACTATCAGCGCCCGGCGCTGCCGGTGGATGCTAAATACGATCAGGCGACGCCGGTCGGCAACGTCGCGGATTTGCCGTGGCAGAACTTCTTCACCGACGCCACACTGCGCAACCTGATTCAGATGTCGCTCGACAACAACCGCGATCTGCGCGTGGCGGCGCTGAATGTGCAAGAGGCGCAGCAGGGCGTCACGGTGCAGCGCGCGGCGTTGATGCCGTCGATCAACGCCACGGCCAGCCAGACCTCGGCGCATGAACCGGCCAATCTCTACAACACCAAAACCAGCGGCGCGGTGACCTATCACGAGCTGAACAGCGGCTTGAGTGTGACGTCGTGGGAGCTGGATTTCTTCGGCCGCCTGCAAAGCCTGAGCGATCAGGCGCAGGAAACCTATCTGTCGAGCGCCGCCACCGAGCGCGCCACACGCATCTCGCTGATTGCGGAAGTGGCGACGGCGTGGCTGACGCTGAGCTCGGATAACGATCTGCTGCATCTGGCGCAACGTACCGCGCAAAGCCAGCAGGAGTCGTATCGCCTAACCAAACTCAGCTACGACGGCGGTGCCAGCAGCGACCAGGATCTGGCGCAGGCCGAAAGCACGGTGCGCGCGGCGCAGGCCGACGTGGCGAGTTACACGCGGCAGGTGCGGCAGGATGTCGATGCGCTGCGCTTGCTGGTCGGCACCGATCTGCCCGCCACGCTGCTGTCGCACGCCACGCTGGATGCCAACTGGCAATTCCCGGAGACGCCCGCTGGCTTGCCGTCGGATCTGCTGACGCGTCGCCCGGACATCATGGCGGCCGAGCACACGCTGAAGGCGGCGAACGCCAATATCGGCGCGGCGCGTGCCGCCTTCTTCCCGAGCATCACGCTGACCGCCTCCGGCGGCTCCACCAGCAGTTCGCTTGGTAGCCTGCTGGGCGGCGGCACCGGCGCATGGTCATTTATGCCATCGATTAATCTGCCTATTTTTGACGGCGGTAAAAACGAGGCCAACCTGAATATCGCGCATATCGAAAAACGCATCGACATTGCTGATTACGAGAAAGCGATTCAAACCGCCTTTAAAGAGGTGAACGATGCGCTGGCCGGTCAGGATACCTGGCAGGATCAGCTGACGGCGCTGCAACAGGAGGTTGGCGCCAATCAGCGCGACTACGACTATTCAGAATTGCGCTTCAAACAAGGTGTAGACAATTATCTCAATGTGTTAGTGGCCCAGCGATCGCTTTACAGTTCGCAGCAGTCGCTGATCAGCGCGCATCTGGGCCAGCTGAGCCAGAAAATCACCCTGTACAAGGCGTTAGGCGGCGGCTGGAAATCTTAATTGCCTTAACGAAACCCTTACGGTTCGCGTATGGAATTCGCGCGGGCATTCAACCGATAATGCGCGCAGTGATGATTTCCCTTTGAAATAATCCCCTGTTTTACCGGGGATTTTCCTTTTTCTTGCTGACTTGAAGATCCTGATGACTCCTAACGCTTCCCGCTCCACGTTCTCTCGCTGGCTGAAATGGCTGCTCCTGTTGGTTGTGCTGTTGATTGTGGCGGGCGTGATCTGGCGCGTGGTCGGCGGGCATGGCGGCATGCCGCCGGGCGGCGAGAAGGGCGGACGCGGCGGTCATCGTGGTGGTGCGGGCGGCCCGCCGGGCATGGCGATGATGATGGGCGGCGCAACGCTGGTACACAGCGGCATCGCCACGACTGCCGATGTGCCGGAATACCTCAACGCGCTCGGCACGGTAATCCCCAACGCCAGCGTTACGGTCACCAGCCGCGTTGCTGGTCAGCTGGAAAAGGTGTTCTTCACCGAAGGGCAGAAAGTCAGCGCTGGACAGCTGCTGGCGCAGATCGATCCGCGCAGCTATCAGGCGACGCTGGCGCAGTATCAGGGCGATCTCAATCAGAACCAGGCGTTGCTGAAAAGCGCGCAATTAACGCTGGTGCGCTATCAAAAACTGGCGGCGCAGGATTCGTTATCGCGCCAGGATCTCGATACGCAAACTGCCACCGTTGGCCAGTACAAAGGCGCGGTCGCCGCCGATGAAGCGCAGATCGCCAGCGCCAAACTGGATATCGATTACGCGCGCATCACCTCGCCGATCAGCGGACGCGTCGGTTTGCGTTTGGTCGATCCCGGTAACATGGTGCAAACCACCGATACCACCGGCATCGTGGTGGTGACGCAGATGCAGCCTGCCGCCGTAACCTTTAGCGTGCCGCAGGGCAACATTCCGCAGTTGACCAAAGCGCTGCACGGCGGACAAAGCCTGCCCGCAACAGCCTACGATCAGGACAACAGCCGCGCGCTGACGCAGGGCGAGGTGAAGTTCATCAGCAACCAGATCGATACCGCCACCGGCACCATCGAGCTGAAAGCCACCTTCCCGAATGAAGACGAGTCGCTGTTTGCCAATCAGTTCGTCAATCTGCGCCTGCAAACCAACATCCTGAAAAATGCCACGGTGATCCCGGCGCAGGCGCTGCAGTTGAGCAGCGACGGCAGCTTCGTGTTTGTCATCAATAAAGACAACACCGTGACGCGCAAAGCGGTCACCACCGGGCCAACGTTTGGTGAAGATCAGCAGGCGATCCTCAAAGGGGTGGAGCCGGGCGATCGTCTGGTGACCGAAGGTATCGATCGCCTGACCAACGGCAGCAAAGTGCAGCTGGCGGATGAGCGCAAAACTACCGCGACCGCCGAGGCCAAATGAATCCGTCTCGCCTGTTTATCCAGCGTCCGGTCGCCACCATTTTGCTGATGGTTGGCGTACTGATCGCCGGGATCTTCTCCTATCGCTTTCTTTCTACTTCGGCGCTGCCGCAGGTGGATTACCCGACCATTCAGGTCACCACGCTCTATCCCGGTGCCAGCCCGGATGTGATGGCGTCGTCCGTCACCTCGCCGCTGGAGCGCCAGCTCGGCCAAATGGCCGGCCTGAGCCAGATGACGTCGACCAGCTCAAGCGGATCGTCGATCGTCACGCTGAAGTTCAGCCTCGATCTGTCGCTGGATGTCGCCGAGCAGGAAGTGCAGGCGGCGATCAACGCTGCCAATAACTTGCTGCCGAGCGATCTGCCCAATCCGCCGACTTACAAAAAGGTTAATCCGGCTGATACGGCGGTGATTACGCTGGCGGTCAGTTCCGACACGCTGCCGCTGACGCAGGTGCAGGATCTGGTGAACACGCGCGTGGCGCTCAAGCTGTCGCAGATTAACGGCGTCGGAATGGTGACGCTGGCGGGCGGCCATCAACCGGCGATTCGCGTGCAGATGGACCCGAAAGCGCTGGCAGCGCACAAGCTGTCGCTGGAGGACGTCAACACGCTGATCAGCAACAGCAACGTGAACGGCTCGAAAGGCGGCTTCGACGGCAAATATCACTCGGTCACCATCGACGCCAACGATCAGCTGCGCACCGCCGATGAGTACGGCAATTTGATCATCACTTATCAAAACGGCGCGGCGCTGCGGCTAAAAGATATCGCGCACATCGAACAAGGGCCGGAGAACAGCTTCCAGTCGGCTTGGGCCAACAACAGCCCGGCGATTGTGATCAGCGTGCAGCGCCAGCCGGGTGCCAACGTGATTCAGGTGGTGGACAGCATCAAAGCGCAGCTGCCGAAGCTGCAGGCCGCGCTGCCGGACGGCGTGAAGATGAGCATCCTGTCGGACCGTACGCAAACCATTCGCGCCTCGATCAGCGACGTGCAGTTTGAGCTGATGCTGTCGGTGGCGCTGGTGGTGATGGTGACGTTCCTGTTCCTGCGCAACGTGGCGGCGACGTTGATTCCCAGCGTGGCGGTACCGCTGTCGCTGATTGGCACCTTCGGCGTGATGTATCTGGCCGACTTCAGCCTGAATAACCTGTCGCTGATGGCGCTGACCATCGCCACCGGCTTCGTCATCGACGATGCGATTGTGGTGGTGGAGAACATTTCACGGCGGCTGGAAGAGGGCGAAACGCCGATGCAGGCGGCGCTGAAAGGCTCGCAGCAGATTGGTTTCACCATTATCTCGCTGACCTTTTCTCTGATTGCGGTGCTGATCCCGCTGCTGTTTATGGGCGACGTGGTTGGGCGGCTGTTCCGCGAATTTGCCATCACGCTGGCGGTGTCGATTCTGGTGTCGATGGTGGTATCGCTAACGCTGACACCAATGCTGTGCGCCTATCTGTTGCAGCACATTCCGCCGGAAAAACAGTCGCGCTTCTCGCGTAAAGGCGGCGAACTGTTCGACAAGCTGGTACGCGGCTACGACCGCATGCTGACGGTGGTGCTGAACCATCAGAAGCTGACGCTGCTGGTGGCGCTGGCGACCTTTGCGCTCACCGCGCTGCTGTATATCGCCATCCCGAAAGGCTTCTTCCCGACCCAGGATACCGGGCTGATTCAGGGCGTCACCGTAGCGTCGCAGGATGTGTCGTTTAGCGAGATGTCGAAACGCCAGCAGGCGCTGGCGAAAGTGATTCTGCAAAATCCGTCGGTGGAGAGTTTGTCCTCAACCATCGGCATTGACGGCAGCAACACCAGCCTGAATAGCGGGCGCATCCAGATCAACCTCAAGCCGTTTGGCGATCGCGATGACAAAGCCGATGTGGTGATCAAACAGCTGCAACAGGCGGCGCAGCAGGTGGCGGGCATTCAGCTCTATCTGCAACCGGCGCAGGATTTAACCGTCAACGATCAGGTGTCGCCGAGCCAGTATCAATTCACGCTGGATGATGCCGACAGCGAAAACCTGGTGAGCTGGACACCGAAGATGGTCGCCGCCTTGCAGCAGCGTCCGGAGTTTAACGGCGTGGTGAGCAACCTGCAGGATCAGGGCCGCGTCGCCTACGTCGAACTCAACCGCGATAAAGCGGCGCGCTACGGCATTACCGCCGCCGACGTCGATACCGCGCTGTACAACAGCTTCGGTCAGCGCCTGGTCTCGACCATCTTTACGCAGGCCAATCAGTATCGCGTGGTGCTGGAAGTGGCGCCGCAGTATCAGCAATCGCCAGCTTCGTTTGATGATGTCTATTTGCCGGTGACCAGTAGCACAACGTCTTCCACGGATGACACCACCACAACCACCACCACCGGCATGGTGAAACTCACGTCCATCGCCACCATTCATCAGCGCACCGGTTCGCTGATGAATATGCGCCTTAATCAGTTCCCGGCGGTGATGGTGTCGTTCAATCTCAACAGCGGTTACTCGCTGGAAGAGGGGCAGAAGGCGATCGCTGAAGTGACGCAGCAGCTCAATCTGCCGTCGAGCATCACATTGCGTTATCAGGGCGAAACCTCGGCGTTCCAGAGCGCCACCGGCAACACCTTGTGGCTGATTCTGGCGGCATTAATCACTATGTACGTGGTGCTCGGCATTCTTTATGAGAGCTTTATCCATCCGGTGACCATTCTCTCGACGCTGCCGTCGGCGGCGGTCGGCGCGCTGTTGACGCTGCTGCTGGCGGGCAGCGAGTTTAGCCTGATCGCGCTGATTGGCGTGATCCTGCTGATCGGTATCGTCAAGAAGAACGCGATTATGATGATCGACTTCGCGCTGGAGGCGGAAAATAAGCAGCACATGAGCGCGCGTGACGCGATTCATCAGGCCTGTTTGCTGCGCTTCCGCCCGATTCTGATGACCACCATGGCGGCGCTGCTGGGTGCGCTGCCGCTGATGCTGGCGTCCGGTTCCGGTGCCGAGTTGCGCCAACCGCTGGGTTTGGTGATTGTCGGCGGTTTGATTGTCAGCCAGGTGCTGACGCTGTTCTCCACGCCGGTGATTTATCTGTGGTTTGATGGCATCGCGCAGCGCGGTAAACGCTACATGCAGCGCAAGCAGCAGCAGGCGCGGGGCGAGCGATGAACTTAACCCGGCTGTTTATCTTCCGCCCGGTTGCCACATTATTGCTGACGCTGGCGATCCTGCTACTGGGCGCGTTGGGCTATCGGCTGCTGCCGGTGGCGCCGCTGCCGCAGGTGGATTTCCCTACCATTATGGTGAGCGCCAGCCTGGCCGGTGCCAGCCCGGAAACCATGGCGTCCACCGTCGCCACGCCGCTGGAACGTTCGCTGGGGCAGATCGCCGGTGTCACCGAGATGACCTCCAGCAGTTCGCAGGGATCGACCAGCGTGATTTTGCAGTTTGATCTCGATCGCGACATCAACGGCGCGGCGCGTGACGTGCAGGCGGCGATCAACGCCGCGCGCAGTTTGCTGCCGAGCGCGATGGAGTCGCTGCCGACCTATCGCAAAGCCAATCCATCGGATGCGCCGATTGTGATGCTGGCGCTGACTTCCGCCACGCGCACGCCGGGCGAACTCTACGATCTGGCCGAAAGCAAAATCGAGCAGGCGATGGGCCAGGTGAAAGGCGTGGGTGAAGTGTCGCTGATGGGCAGCGCCTTACCGGCGGTGCGTATCGATCTGCAGCCGCTGAAGCTGACCCAGTATGGCATTTCGCTGGATACGGTGCGCAGCGCCATCGCCAACAGCACCACCAATAAGCCGAAAGGGATTCTGCAGGGCAGTAGCCAGTCGTGGGTGGTGGACAGCAACGGCCAGCTGGATAAAGCCGCGCAGTACCAGGATCTGATCGTCACGTATAAACAGGGCAAAGCGGTGCGGCTGCACGATGTGGCGACCGTTTATGATTCGGTGGAAGATCAGTATCAGGCCGGTTTCCTCAACGCTATGCCGTCGGTGATGGTGGGCATTAAGCGTCAGGCCGGTGCCAATATGCTCGACACCATTGACGCCATTAAAGCGCAGCTGCCGGCGCTGGAAAAAGATCTGCCTGCCGACACCCAACTCAAAGTGGTGGTGGATCGCTCGCCGACGGTGCGCGCCTCGCTGTACGACACCGAAGAGACGCTGCTGGTGGCGATGCTGCTGGTGATCGGCGTGGTGTTTGTGTTTCTGCGCAACGTGCAGGCGGTGATTATTCCGGCGCTGGCGCTGCCGGTCTCGCTGATTGGCACCTGCGCGGTGATGTATCTGCTAGGTTACAGCCTCGATAATCTGTCGCTGATGGCGCTGATTATCGCCACCGGCTTTGTCGTCGATGACGCGATTGTGGTGCTGGAAAACATCACGCGTCATATCGAAGAAGGGCTCAGTCCGCTGCGTGCGGCGCTGCGTGGCGCGCAGGAAGTGAGTTTTACCGTGCTGTCGATGACCATGTCGCTGATTGCGGTGTTTATCCCGATTCTGCTGATGGGCAGCATTGTCGGACGTTTGTTTCGCGAATTTGCCGTCACGCTGACGGTATCGCTGCTGATCTCGATGTTTGTCTCGCTGAGCCTGACGCCGATGCTGTGCGCGCGTTTACTCAAGCCGAAAGCCAAAGTCACTCAACGCCCGCATCCGCTGTATCAGTTTATCGAAAACCAACTTAACGCCTTGCTGGCGGCTTACTCGCGCGGGTTGGCTTGGGTGATGGCGCACCAAAAGCTAACGATGTTCAGCCTGGTGCTGACCGTGTTGCTTAACCTGTTCCTGTTTTCCGTGGTGCAGAAAGGCTTTTTCCCCAATCAGGATACCGGCCTGCTGATGGGCGCGCTGCGTGCCGACCAGAACATCTCCTTCCAGGCGATGAAGCCGAAAATGCTGCAGTTCACCAAAATCATCCAGTCCGATCCGGCGGTGGAGAGCGTGATGTCGTCGATGGGCAGCGGCATGTTCGGTTCGCGTAACAGCGCCAACTTCTTTGTGCGCCTCAAGGATTTTGACAAGCGCGATGCCACCGCCACCGAAGTCGCCAACCGCCTGAGTATGAAAACCAGCCATATCGCCGGCGCGCAGATGTTCCTGATGGCGGCGCAGGATCTGCATATCGGCGGGCGCAGCGCCAATGCCACTTATCAATACAGCTTGCAGGCCGACGATCTCGATCTGCTGCGCACATGGACGCCAAAAGTGCAGGCGGCGCTGGCGGCGATCCCGCAATTGAATAGCGTCGATTCCGATTCGCAAACCGGCGGTCAGGAAGTGGTGATTAACATCGATCGCGACCGCGCCAAACGGCTTGGTGTGAACGTGCAGATGCTCGACACAATGCTGAATAACGCCTTCAGCCAACGGCAGGTCGCCACGCTCTATCACACGCTTAATCAGTATCATGTGGTGATGTCGCTGCAGGATAGCTACACGCGCGATCCGGCGATTCTTCAGCAGCTGTATGTGATTAACGACAGTGGCGATCGCGTGCCGCTCGCGGCGTTCGCCAGCTTCACAGGCGGTAACGCACCGCTGTCGGTGGCGCATCAGGGCCAATCCGCCACCAGCACCATCGCCTTCAACCTCAATGATGGCGTGTCGCTGGAGCAGGCGCAGGCGCTGATTAAGCAGGCGATGGCGCAGCTCGGTTTACCCTCCACTATTCAGGCCGGTTTTGCTGGCACCGCCGCCGCGTTCGCCCAGCTTACCGCCACTATGCCGTGGCTGATTATCGCGGCGCTGGCGGCGGTGTATATCGTGCTCGGCGTGCTGTATGAGAGTTACATCCATCCGATCACTATTCTCTCAACGTTGCCGTCGGCGGGCGTGGGCGCGCTGCTGTTGCTGCTGCTCACCAATACGCAGCTCACGGTGATCGCACTGATCGGCATCATCCTGCTGATTGGTATCGTGAAAAAGAACGCCATCATGATGATCGACTTTGCGATTCACGCCGAGCGCAGTAAAGGCATGACGCCGCAGCAGGCGATTACCCAAGCCTGTTTAATGCGTTTTAGGCCGATCATGATGACCACGCTGGCGGCGTTCTTCGGCGCGCTGCCGCTGGCGCTGGGCAGCGGCGGCGATGCCGACTTACGTAGCCCGCTCGGGCTGGCGATTGCCGGTGGTTTGGCGCTGAGCCAGCTGCTGACTCTGTTTACTACGCCGGTGGTTTATCTCTGGCTCGATCGTTTGAGCCGCGCCACGCAACGTCAGTGGCTGCGGTTGCGTCATGTGGAATCCCGATAGATGAAAATGTCCCTGAAAATTACGCCGTTGCTCACCGTGATGCTGCTGGCGGGCTGCGCGGTTGGCCCCGATTATCAGCGCCCAACGATGGCGATGCCGACCCATTTCAAAGAAGCCAAAGGCTGGACGCAGGCGACGCCGCAGGATGCAAACAGCAAAGGTGAATGGTGGCTGGTGTATCACGACGCCACGCTGAACAGCCTGCTGAAACAGGTGAGTATCTCCAACCAGAACGTCGCCAGCTATGCCGCGCAGTACCGTGAAGCGCAGGCGCTGGCTGGACAATCACGCGCGGCGTTGTTGCCGTCGGTGGGCTACGACGCCAGCAGCACACGCAGCGGCAGCCGCGCCAGCACGACCGGACAACGCAGCGTCAGCAACAGCCATGCCGCCGATCTCAGCGCCAGTTGGGAGCTGGATTTGTGGGGCAAACTGCGGCGCACGCTGGAGGAGAACAACGCCAGCGCCGAAGCCAGCAAGGCCGAGCTGGCGAATATCACCCTGAGCGCGCAGTCCGAACTGGCGCAGGATTATTTCCAGCTGCGCATCATCGACGAAAAAATCGCGCTCTATCAGCGCAGTATCGCTGCCTATCAGCGCTATCTGACGGTGATTCAAAACAAATACGCGGCGGGCAGCGAATCGCGCGCCACCTTAGCGCAGGCGCAGATGCAGCTGGAGAGCGCCCGCGCCTCAGCGCAGGATTATCAGTGGCAGCGTGCGCAGATGGAGCACGCGATTGCGCTGCTGCTGGGCCGCGCACCGGCGGATTTCTCCTTGCCGGTGGCGAAGCTGGATGCGGCGATGCCCGCGATACCGAACAGCGTGCCGTCACAGCTGTTGCAGCGCCGTCCCGATATCGCCTATGCCGAGCGCAACGTGGCGGCGGCGAATGCGGCGGTTGGCGTGGCGATTGCCGGCTACTATCCCGACCTGACGCTGAGCGCCAGCGGCGGCGTGAGTTCATCGGCGATCAACAGCCTGTTCTCGCTGCCCAATCGCGTCTGGTCTTTGGGACCGGAGCTGAGCGGCACGCTGCTAGATTTCGGTGCCACCTCAGCGAAAGTGGAACAGGCGCGCGCCGCCTATGATGCCAGCGTCGCCAGTTATCGCCAGTCGGTGCTGACGGGCATGGGCGAAGTGGAAGATTATCTGGTGCAGCTGAATACCTTGCAGGGCGAAATCGCCTCGCAGCAGGCGGCAACCGACGCGGCACAGGAATCGGCACGCGTGACGCGCAATCAGTATGATGCCGGGATGATCGACTATCTCGACGTCGCCACCACCGAGAACAGCAGCCTAAGCGCACAGCAGAGTTTGCTGTCGCTGCAGAGCACGCAGTGGGTGAGCAGCGTCGGTCTGATCGCGGCGTTGGGCGGCGGCTGGCAGGTAGATGCGCGGTGAAACCAGGTCGCCATGAATGGCGACCCTACGGGATTTGTAGCGATGGTGAGTCAGGAAAATGCATAGTCGCTGCAGCGCGGGTGTTGAGGCGACATCCCAAACCGCTGAGCGAATGAGAGATTCCAGGGCGAGCCGCATGGATGCGGCGAGAGGTGGCGCTGAGCAGGAGCGAATCGACACCGGTCCGTCAGGAATCGTGAATGAGTGAAGGCACCGCGTAGCGGCGGGTTGGGCTGGCGCAAGGCCCGGGAGTGCAGAGGGCGCGGCCAGGCGTCCTCTGCTCGGTCGCCGCACGAAGGTGCTGCAACTGCCTCAGCACGAGGCGAACGAAAGTCGCTCTGCGCTTAACTGAGCGGCATTACGACATGAATGGCGACCCTACGACCGCAATTGCGTTTAAATCACCGCGCCACTTGTCGAAAATCCCCAGATCCTGCATCGTAAGAGCCATTTTTTACGATTGCTAAGGAGCTGGCATGCTACTCACTTTTTTCCGTTTCCTGTTCCGCCTGCTGTGGCGTGTGGAACTGCGCGGCGACCTCGCGGCACTGCATAAAGAGAAAGTGCTGATCACCCCCAACCATATGTCATTTCTCGATGGCGTATTGGTGGCGCTGTTTCTGCCGATCAAACCGGTGTTCGCGGTCTATTCATCGATCAGCGACCAATGGTTTATGCGTCTGCTGAAGCCGATTATCGACTTCGTTCCGCTCGATCCCACCAAGCCGATGTCGATCAAGCATCTGGTGCGCATGATCAATCAGGGCCGTCCGGTGGTGATCTTCCCGGAAGGTCGCATCACCGTGACCGGATCGCTGATGAAGATCTACAGCGGCGCGGGCTTTGTGGCGGCGAAATCCGGTGCAACCGTGGTGCCGATGCGTATCGAAGGCGCGGAATATACGCCGTTTGGTCGTCTGGCGGGCGTGTTTAAACGCCGCCTGTTCCCACGCATCACCTTGACTGTGCTGCCGCCAACGGTAATCCCGATGCCTGAAGCCAAGCGTGCGCGCGATCGCCGTACGCTGGCGGGCGAACACTTGCACCATGTGATGATGGAAGCCCGCATGGCGGTGCGTCCGCGTGAAACGCTGTTCGAGGCTTTCCTCAATGCGCGTCAGCGCTATGGCGCAATGAAGCCGTGCATCGAAGACATCAACTTCAAGCCGGATAGCTACACCGGTTTGCTGAAAAAAGCGCTCGGCGTCGGCCGCATTCTCGAACGCTACAGCAAGCAAGGTGAATACGTCGGTCTGCTGCTGCCGAACGCCACGGTGACGGCGGCGGCGATTCTGGGTGCCTCGCTGCGCGGCCGCATTCCGGCGATGCTCAACTACACCGCAGGCGTAAATGGCATGCGTGCGGCGTTGACCGCTTCGCAGGTGAAAACCGTCTTTACTTCGCGCCAGTTCCTCGAAAAAGGCAACCTGTGGCACTTGCCGCAGGGACTCAACGAAGTGCAGTGGATCTATCTGGAAGATCTGAAAGATACCGTCACCTTGCAGGATAAATTGTGGATCGTGGCGCATCTGCTGATGCCGCGCCGTGCGCAGGTGGCGCAGCAGCCGGAAGATGCAGCGATGGTGCTGTTCACCTCCGGTTCGGAAGGCAATCCCAAAGGCGTGGTGCATTCACATAAAAGCCTGCTGGCGAACGTTGAGCAGATTCGTACCGTGGCGGATTTCACCCCGCGTGATCGCTTTATGTCGGCGCTGCCGCTGTTCCATGCTTTCGGTTTAACCGTTGGTTTGTTCACGCCGTTGCTGACCGGCGCGCAGGTGTTTCTCTATCCGAGCCCGCTGCATTACCGCATCGTGCCGGAGCTGGTTTACGACCGTAACTGCACCGTGCTGTTTGGTACTTCAACGTTTCTCGGCAACTACGCGCGTTTCGCCAGCCCTTACGATTTTGCGCGTCTGCGCTATGTGGTGGCGGGCGCGGAGAAACTGCAGGAAGCGACACGTCAGATCTACATGGAGAAATACGGCATCCGTATTCTCGAAGGCTACGGTGTGACGGAGTGTGCGCCGGTGGTGGCGATCAACGTGCCGATGGCGGCGAAAAATCACACCGTGGGCCGCATTTTGCCGGGCATGGATTCGCGTCTGATTTCGGTGCCGGGCATTGAGCAGGGCGGTCGCCTGCAGCTGCGCGGTCCGAACGTGATGAACGGTTATCTGCGCGTGGAGAATCCGGGCGTGCTGGAAGTGCCGGTCGCCGATAACGGTGAAGGCGAGATGGAAGCAGGCTGGTACGATACCGGCGATATCGTCAGCTTTGATGAAGGCGGTTTCTGCCAGATTCAGGGCCGTGCAAAACGCTTTGCCAAAATTGCCGGTGAGATGGTGTCGCTGGAGATTGTGGAACAGATTGCGCTGAAAGCCTCCAACGAGAAGCAGCATGCGGCGTCGCTGCGTCCGGATGGTAATCGGGGTGAAGCTTTGGTGCTGTTTACTACCGACAGCGAACTGGGGCGCGATACCTTGTTGAAAGCAGCGCGTGAGATTGGCGCACCAGAACTGGCGGTGCCGCGCGATATCCGCGTGATGAAACAGCTGCCGATGCTGGGCAGCGGCAAACCGGACTATGTCAGCCTCAAGCAGCTGGCGGAAGAGGAGCAGGCATGAGCCAGGCGTTAAATAACGATGCACCGCTAATGTCACGCAACATGCTAGCGGTGATTGTGGCGCAGTTCTTCTCAGCATTTGGCGACAACGCGCTGTTGTTCGTTACGCTGGCGGTGCTGAAAAATCAGTTCTATCCGGACTGGAGCCAGCCAATCCTGCAAATGCTGTTTGTCGCCACTTACATTCTGCTCGCGCCGTTCGTCGGGCAAATGGCGGATAGCTTCGCTAAAGGTCGGGTGATGATGTTCGCCAACAGCCTCAAGCTGCTGGGCGCGCTGACCATTTGCTTCGGCTTCAATCCGTTCCTTGGCTACACGCTAGTGGGGATTGGCGCGGCATCCTATTCGCCGGCCAAGTACGGCATTCTGACCGAAATCACCAGCGGTGAACGCCTGGTAAAAGCCAACGGCTTGATGGAAGGTTCGACCATTGCAGCGATTCTGCTGGGTTCAGTGGCGGGCGGGATGCTGGCGGACTGGAACCTGGTGGCTGCGCTGGTGGTGTGTGCTATGACCTATGCGATGGCGGTGGTGGCGAACATCTTTATTCCGCGCCTGACGGCGGCGCGTCCGGGCCAGAGCTGGCATTTTGCTGCCATGCTGCGCAGTTTCGTCGCGGCCACGAAGCTGCTGTGGCGTAACGGTGAGACGCGTTTCTCACTGCTCGGTACCAGTTTGTTTTGGGGCGCGGGCGTGACGCTGCGTTTCCTGCTGGTGCTGTGGGTGCCGGTGGCGCTGGGCATCAGCGACAACAAAACCCCAACCACGCTGAATGCAATGGTGGCGATTGGCATCGTGATTGGCGCGGCTGCGGCGGCAAAACTGGTGACGCTGCAAACCGTGCGTCGCTGCATGCCTGCCGGTGTGCTGATTGGCGTGATGGTGGTGGTGTTCGCGTTGCAAACCAGCTTGCTGAATGCCTATCTGGTGCTGATGTTGATTGGTGCGCTGGGTGGTTTCTTTGTGGTGCCGCTGAATGCGCTGCTGCAGGAGCGCGGCAAGGAGTCCGTGGGTTCAGGTAACGCGATTGCGGTGCAGAATCTCGGTGAAAATACCGCGATGCTGCTGATGCTGGGATTGTATACCGTGGCGATTAAGCTGGGCGCGCCTGCGGTGGCGACTGGCGTCGGATTCGGTGCGATTTTCGCCGTGGCGATTGCGGTGTTGTGGTGGAAAGGGCGGCGGTAGAAGGTGCGGTGGATTGTACGGTAATTAAAAAGGTCGCCATGAATGGCGACCCTACGGCAGAATATTGTAGGGTGCGCATTTATGCGCACCAGGTCGCCATGAATGGCGACCCTACGGTTTTACGGGGCTGGATAGGTAAACTGGCGATGAATCGCTTCCAGTTCCTCTAACACATCAGCATTCAGCGTCAGATTGAAACTCTCAACGTTTATCTTCAGCTGCTCCAGCGTGGTAGCGCCCAGCAAAGTACTGGCAACAAACGGCTGTTGACGCACATACGCCAGCGCCATCTGCGACGGATCCATATTTTGCTTCTTAGCCAGCTCAACATAGGCAGCAATCGCCTGATTGGACTGATCGCCGCTGTAGCGGGTAAAGCGGCTAAACAGCGTATTGCGCGCACCGGCGGGTTTCGCACCGTTCAGGTATTTACCGCTCAAGGTACCGAATGCCAGGCTGGAATACGCCAGCAGTTCGACGCCTTCATGCTGACTGATCTCCGCTAAACCGACCTCGAAGCTGCGGTTCAGCAGGCTGTACGGATTCTGGATGGTGACGATACGCGGCAGCTCATGCTTTTCAGCCAGCTGCAGGTAACGCATCACGCCCCACGCGGTTTCGTTCGACACGCCAATGTAGCGAATCTTCCCGGCGCGCACCTGTTCCGTCAGCGCTTCCAGCGTTTCCAGCAGCGTCACCGGCACGCTGGAATCGGTGTATTGATAACCCAGCTTGCCGAAATAGTTGGTCTGACGCTGCGGCCAGTGCAGCTGATAAAGATCGAGATAATCGGTGTTCAGGCGTTTCAGGCTGGCATCCAGCGCTTCGCGGATGTTTTTACGATCCAGCGCCTGGTTCGGGCGAATCGACGCATCCGCGCCGCGTACCGGACCGGCCACTTTACTGGCGAGGATGATTTTGTCACGGCTGCCGCGCTTCTTCAGCCAGCTACCAATGTATTGTTCGGTTAATCCCTGGGTTTCCGGGCGCGGCGGCACCGGATACATTTCCGCGGTATCAATCAGGTTAATACCACTGCTAACCGCGTAATCAAGCTGTGCGTGGGCGTCGGCTTCGCTGTTCTGC
The DNA here is from genome assembly GCF_014193275.1 of Enterobacter sp. Sphag1F. Taxonomy (NCBI): domain Bacteria; kingdom Pseudomonadati; phylum Pseudomonadota; class Gammaproteobacteria; order Enterobacterales; family Enterobacteriaceae; genus Enterobacter; species Enterobacter sp. Sphag1F. The sequence goes on from NZ_JACHZD010000004.1 coordinate 483,623, forward strand.
TCACCAAACGTCATGGTTCCAAGCCCCAGCTGACTCACTTCCAGCGTGCTATGGGGAATACGGTGATAGTGCATTTGCCGGCATCCTTTTTTCATTATGAAAGGGAATGTTGTGTCCTTTGGGACTATAGCGTGTGAAGCGGCGCGGAAGGAAGAGGGGAAAGTTCGGGAAATCGCCTGCACAAAGGGAAAACGCGTGCAGGCAGGGCAATTTGGCACTTAACGCTCAATGATGGTTGAAACCTCATCACCATTGATCTGCATCTGATGGCCTTTCTCATCGGTGTACTGTACCAATCCGGTCTCTTTATCGATGGCAGGTTTGCCATCTGTCATGATCATGCGGCCATCTTTGGTCGCCATGACGTAATCACTGCTACAACCGCTAAGTAACACGGCAACCAACGCTAAACCCACTGCACTCACCAACCCTTTCATTCTTATCTCCTTCTCGCGACTTCAACAGCAAAAGTGTAGTAATAAATGCTTTCGTCGTTAGGAGTAATCGCATCATTCCTAAAATTATCGGCAGCAATATGCATTTACAGTAAAAAATGTCGCGCCAAAAGCGGACCGGTGAAGCTTTTCTTCAGATAAAAGCCGCGCGGCAGCGTCATGATTGGCTCACCGTGTTCGCCGATAGCTTCGGTCAACGCTTTGCTATTGGCGGCTTTAGGACGGATTTGCAACCATGCACCGTGACGTGCGGTGATGCGCTCCACCTGACCGAGCACAATCATATCCATCAACTCTTCCCAGTCTTCGCGCAGCTGTTGCTCCTCTTCTTCACTCGGATGCCACAGCAGCGGCGAACCGACGCGGCGCTCGGCCAAAGGCAAGGTACGATCGCCTTCGATCGGGATCCACAGCACCCGCGCCAGTTTGTGTCGCACATGGCTGGTTTGCCAGGTCACGCCACTATTGCCGGTTAATGGCGCGACGCATACGAAGGTGGTCTCCAGCGGTTTTCCCTGCGCATCCACCGGAATGGTTTTCAGCTCAATGCCGAGATGGGCGAAATCCTGCTCGGCTTTACTGCCGGCGCTGGCGCCCAAATGCAGCTCTAACAGCATGCCAACCCAGCCTTTATCGCGTTTCAAATCTGCTGGAATCGGCAGGTTAATCTGCGCCGCCAGCGCGGCAAAGGTCTGTCCAGCCAGCTGTTGTGCGCGCTGCAGTAATTCCGCTTCGTTTTCAGGTGGCGACGGCAATAACGATGAGGAGTGCATGCTAAAACTCACATTGGTTGAAGAGCGAACAGTAAACGCGGGCCAGGTTTGTCCACATAGCAGTTAGTTGAATAACCGTGATAATAGCATGATTCAGCATGCTTTTTTATTCCAATGGAATGAGGACATCCGATGATATGGCCAGGTTATCCCAGCTTGTTATCGACAATGAACAGGTGTTGAACCTAGTTATCCACAGAAAAGTGGGGTAACACCCCTTTGTCCGTACCCCTGTTTCCATTTACAGCCTTGACTTTCGTGTTTTGAACGCTTTTTTTCCTTTCTTTGACCAGGTTTAGGGCATTCTCTGTGGATAAAAACGTCGGTGATGGATCTTTGACCGATCGAAAAAACCGAGCGGAGGATAACCGTTGATCCTGATAGTGATTTAACGGTTAATAAGTTTTATATCGATGAAAAGTAAAGTATTTATCGCCGTTATCATGCTGAGTGATGAGATTTATCCGAAGTGGTTATTCAACTCATTCCCGTGTTCTGCACAAAGCTATCCACAGAAAACGTGAATAAGATCGCCGATAAATGGGGGCATCTGTTTATAACTTGGCTAATCTCTGTGAATTATCCTGTTTTTATTCCGTCTGCAGCCCGCTATCCAGTGGTTTACCGCCTGTAAGGAGTGTGAAACAATCAGGCTATTCAAATTTAGCTTTGAGGTAGTCCAGTGATCGATGATGATGGCTACCGCCCGAATGTTGGTATCGTAATCTGTAACAGGCAAGGACAAGTGTTGTGGGCCAGGCGCTTTGGACAGCACTCCTGGCAATTTCCTCAGGGAGGCATCAATCCGGGTGAAACTGCTGAACAGGCGATGTATCGCGAACTGTTCGAAGAAGTGGGTTTACACCGCAAAGATGTTCGAATACTTGCTTCAACCCGAAACTGGTTACGCTACAAGTTGCCAAAACGTTTGGTGCGTTGGGACACAAAGCCGGTATGTATCGGCCAGAAACAAAAGTGGTTTCTTCTGCAGTTGATGTGTAGTGACGCGGAAATCAATGTGCAGCACAGCAGCACGCCGGAGTTTGATGGTTGGCGCTGGGTTAGCTTCTGGTATCCGGTACGTCAGGTGGTCTCTTTCAAGCGCGATGTGTATCGCCGCGTAATGAAAGAATTCGCGGGCGTAGTGATGTCTATGCAGGAGAGTGCGGGGCAGCGTAATAATGCCGCCCAACGACGTAAAAGAGGATAGGCCACGCCCTTTATGCTCACTCAGTTACGCGAAATTGTAGAGAAAGTGGCGAGTGCTCCACGTCTGAATGAAGCACTCGACATTCTGGTAAACGAAATTTGCCTTGCGATGGAAACCGAGGTTTGCTCGGTTTATCTCGCCGATCACGATCGTCGTTGCTACTACCTGATGGCGACACGCGGGCTAAAAAAGCCGCGTGGTCGTACGGTCACGCTGGCGTTTGATGAAGGCATTGTTGGCCTTGTTGGACGCTTAGCCGAGCCGATCAACCTCGCCGATGCGCAAAGCCATCCCAGCTTCAAATACATTCCTTCTGTTAAAGAGGAGCGTTATCGCTCCTTCCTCGGCGTGCCGATCATCAGCCGTCGCCAGCTGCTTGGCGTGCTGGTTATCCAGCAGCGCGAACACCGTCAGTTTGATGAAAGCGAAGAGTCTTTCCTCGTCACGCTCGCCACGCAAATGGCGGGCTTGCTGTCGCAGTCGCAGCTCGGTCAACTGTTCGGTCAATTCCGTCAAACGCGGGTAAAAGCCATTGCCGCTGCGCCTGGCGTGGCGGTTGCGCCCGGTTGGGTGGATGAAACCCAGCCGCTGCTCGACCAGGTTTCTGCTGCCTCTACGCTTGACGTGCAGCGTGAACGCGAGCGTCTGGTGCTGGCGATGGGCGAGGCTGGCAACGAATTTCGCCGCTTCAGTAAACGCTTTGCTGCCAGCGTGCAGAAAGAGAGCGCGGCGATCTTCGATCTCTATTCGCACCTGCTCACCGATGCGCGCCTGAAAAAAGATCTGTTTGATGAGATCGAGCGCGGATCGGTAGCGGAGTGGGCGGTTAAAACGGTGATCGAGAAGTTCGCCGAGCAGTTCGCCAACTTGCAGGATCAATATTTACGCGAGCGCGCCGGCGATCTGCGCGTGCTCGGTCAACGTCTGCTGTTCCACCTCGATGATTCACTGGTCGGCACCAATGCCTGGCCGGAACGCTTCGTGTTAGTCGCCGATGAACTCACCGCCACCACGCTGGCTGAATTGCCGCAGGAGCGTCTGGCGGGCGTGGTCGTGCGCGACGGTGCCGCCAACTCGCATGCGGCGATTTTGACGCGCGCAATGGGCATTCCCACCGTGATGGGCGCGGATATCCTGCCGGCGCAGCTCAACAAACGCTTACTGATTGTTGATGGCTATCGCGGCGAAGTGCTGATCGATCCGGAACCGGTGCTGGTGCAGGAGTATCAGCGCTTAATCAGCGAAGAGAACGCGCTGAGCAAAATGGCCGAAGGCGTGGTCGAGCAGCCCGGCGAGCTGAAAAGCGGTGAGCGCATTCAGGTGATGCTGAATGCCGGTCTCAGCCCGGAACACGAGCAGGCGCTGGATAACTGGGTGGATGGCATTGGTCTGTACCGCACCGAAATTCCGTTCATGCTGCACAATGGCTTCCCGTCCGAAGAGGAGCAGGTGGCGCAGTATCAGGGCATGCTGCAGCTGTTCTACGACAAACCGGTGACGCTGCGTACGCTGGATGTCGGCGCGGATAAACAGCTGCCGTATATGCCAATCAGCGAAGAGAATCCGTGCCTTGGCTGGCGTGGCATTCGCTTAACGCTCGATCAGCCTGAAATCTTCCTGGTGCAGGTGCGCGCCATGCTGCGTGCCAACGTGGCGTCTGGCAATCTGAGTATTTTGCTGCCGATGATCAGCCATATCGATGAGATCGATGATGCGCGTCGTCTGATCGATCGCGCTGGCCGTGAAGTGGAAGAGATGCTCGGCTATGTGATTCCTAAGCCGCGCATTGGCATCATGATTGAAGTGCCGTCGATGCTGTTTATGATCCCGCATCTGGCGGATCGCGTGGATTTTGTCTCCGTCGGCACCAACGATTTGACGCAATATTTGCTGGCGGTCGATCGTAACAACACACGCGTGGCGAACCTGTATGATTCGCTGCATCCAGCGATGCTGCGGGCGCTGCACACCATCGCCAGCGAAGCCCGCCAGGCCAAACTGGAGCTCTGCTTGTGTGGTGAAATGGCCGGTGATCCCATGTGTGTCGCGCTGTTAGTGGGCATGGGATATCACCATCTCAGCATGAACGGCAAGAACGTGCCGCGTGTGAAATATCTGCTGCGTCACCTCGACTTTGAAGAGGCGCAGAAGCTCAGCGAGCATGGACTGGCTGCGCATACCGCCTCGGAAGTGCGCCATCTGGTCTCCACCTTTATGGAGCGCCGTGGTTTAGGCGGTTTGATTCGCGGCGGGCGTTAACGGTTACATCTTCGCGACCTGTGTTAAACGTGGCTGTGCTATTATGCGCGGCCTTTTATTATGTGAACCCTTAGCCAGACCCGTTTCAGGGCAGAAAAAAACAGTGGTGAAAGATGACTGACGGCTACATTTCGTTTCCCCAATTCGATCCGGTAATTTTCTCTATCGGACCGGTTTCGCTTCACTGGTACGGCTTGATGTATCTGGTGGGCTTTGTATTTGCCATGTGGCTGGCGACGCGACGCGCCAACAAACCTGGCAGCGGCTGGAAAAAAGAGGAAGTGGAAAACCTGCTGTATGCGGGCTTCCTCGGCGTATTCCTCGGTGGACGTATCGGCTATGTGTTGTTCTACAACCTGCCGCTGTTCCTGGAAAATCCGCTGTATCTGTTTAAGGTCTGGGATGGCGGCATGTCGTTCCACGGCGGCCTGATTGGTGTGATTGTGGTGATGCTGATCTTCGCACGCCGCACCAAGCGCACTTTCTTCCAGGTGGCGGATTTCATTGCACCGCTGATCCCGTTTGGTTTGGGTGCCGGTCGTCTCGGTAACTTTATCAACGGCGAACTGTGGGGCCGCGTGGCACCCGACTTCAAATACGCGATGTTGTTCCCTGGTTCACGCAGCGAAGATATCGCGCTGGCGGCCAATAATCCGCAGTACCAGGAGTTGCTGAACACCTACGGCGTGCTGCCGCGTCATGCATCGCAGCTGTATGAGCTGTGCCTCGAAGGCATCGTGCTGTTCATCATTCTCAACCTGTTTATCCGCAAGCCGCGCCCCATGGGCAGCGTCTCGGGTCTGTTCCTGATTGGCTACGGCGCATTCCGCATCATCGTGGAGTTCTTCCGTCAGCCGGATGCGCAGCTTGGCCTGTTTGAAGGCGGCGTCAGCATGGGACAGATTCTGTCGATCCCGATGATTCTGGCCGGTGTGATTATGATGATCTGGGCGTATCGTCGTCGCCCGCAGCAACAAACTCGTGAGGTAAAATGAAACAGTATCTGGACCTAATGCAACATGTGCTGAATGAAGGCGCAGAAAAGGCCGACCGTACCGGCACCGGCACGCTCTCCATCTTTGGCCACCAGATGCGTTTCAATTTGCAGAACGGTTTTCCGCTGGTCACCACCAAGAAAGTGCACCTGCGCTCGATCATTCATGAGCTGCTGTGGTTCCTGAAAGGTGAAACCAACATTGGTTACCTGAAAGAGAACAAGGTCACCATCTGGGACGAATGGGCAGATGAGAACGGCGATCTTGGCCCGGTGTACGGCAAGCAGTGGCGCAGCTGGGGCAGCGCTTCGGGCGAAGAGATTGATCAAATCAGTAAAGTGATTGAGCAGTTGAAGCGTGACCCGGATTCACGCCGCATCATCGTCTCGGCGTGGAACGTGGGCGAGCTGGATCAAATGGCGCTGGCACCTTGCCACGCCTTCTTCCAGTTCTACGTGGCGAACGGCAAGCTCTCTTGCCAGCTCTATCAGCGTTCGTGCGATATCTTCCTTGGTCTGCCATTCAATATCGCTAGCTACGCGCTGCTGGTGCATATGGTGGCGCAGCAGTGCGACCTCGAAGTCGGTGATTTTGTCTGGACCGGTGGCGACACCCATCTGTACAGCAACCATTTAGAGCAAGCACGCCTGCAGTTGACGCGCGAACCGCGTCCGTTGCCAAAGCTGGTGATCAAGCGTAAACCAGCCTCTATCTTCGATTATCAGTTCGATGATTTTGAGATTGAAGGCTACGATCCGCATCCAGCGATTAAAGCGCCCGTCGCAATCTAACACCACTCTCGTAGGGTCGCCATTCATGGCGACCTCTACTCACCCGCACCTCAATCCTCACTGCATCTCACTCCCCAACCGCACCTCAATCCTGAACCCGCCTCACAAAACGCTGTATCCCACTGCACACCTCAATCGATTCCCTGCGCAACGTTTCCCAACACTGATTTCCCTCGCTTGTTCAACCTCATGTCGCTGGGCACATTACCCGCCATGAACAGAAACGTTAACCACGGCTTCACCTTGCCCGAACTGTTATTGGTGATGGTGATCGCCGGCATACTTAGCGTTGGCGCGCTACATGGCTGGCAGCGCTGGCAGCAGTATCAACAGCTGCGCGACAGCGTACTGCAACTGCAGGGATTTCTGCTGCGTTTGCGCGCCCATGCTAACTGGCACAATCGCGATCTCACGCTGTGGCTACAAAGCGGTGAAAACGGTTGTCTGGGCGCGGGAGCCAAACCGGCAGAAGGCTGCGCATTGCCCTCGCGCTGGTTATTTAAACCACCGCACGACAGTGTGCGCATTGTCGCCATCACCGGTGACGTCGGTTTTTACGGACGGCGTGATGTTGCGCGTCCCGGCAGCATCGATCTCGCCAGCGCGACCGGACGCTGGCGCTTAATCATCTCCGCCAGAGCGCGCATTCGTGCCTGTCAGCCGGGAGAGAAAGGATGCGAATAGCGCAAAGTGGATTTAGCCTGCTGGAGATGCTGATTTCCATGGCGATAGGCGCGGTACTGATGGTCAGCGTTGGGCGGTTTTTACCGCTGCTTTTGGAGCAAAATCTGCGCCTGCAACAGCGCGTGCAGTTGCAGCAGGAGCTGCAGCAGATCGCCAATACGCTGCAAAAAGCGCTGCGCCGTGCCGGCTACTGCCACGGCCAGTGTAGCGGTTCGGCGCTGACACTTGCCGCCAACGGCAGCTGCGTGCTGCTGCGCTGGGATGAGAACAGCAACGGGCGCTGGGAAGGCGTGGGCCACAGCGAAAGTGACTATTACGGCTATCGGCTGCGCAGCGGACAGCTTGAAATGCAGCGTGGCGTGGATGAGTGCAACAGCAGCGGTTGGGAGAAACTCTCCGATCCGGCATTTCTCACTATCGATGCCTTCAAGATTGAACGACAGGGAGCGCGTCTGGTGCTGCAACTGGCGGGACACGCCAACAGCCAAAGCGTAGAGCTGGAAAACTGGATTGAAGGGATCAATCTGTGAAGCAGCGTGGCAATAGCACATTGGGCATGGTGCTGATGATGTTGCTGATGGGCGGATTGACGCTGCACGCCACGCGAACGCAGCTTTCGCAAAGCATGGTACTAGTGGCTGACGAGCAGCAGCACAGTCAGGATTTCTGGCAGGCGCAGGCGGCGTTAGAGTGGGGCAGCGTGCAAAACTGGCCGCAGGCCACCGGCTGGCAATGTCAGCAATGGACAGCAGAGCAGTGGCAAAGCTGCCTGCTACGAATGGAGGATGACAATGCGTTGTTATCGGGACATGGAGAAGGGCGCGGGCTGTGGCTCTATCGTTGGGTATCAATCCCCAACACGCAACCACAGTGGCAAGCGCATGGCTGGATCGATTACTGTCCGCTGTCGCAGCCGGCGCTGTGCCAGCCAGAAGCAGCAGGGCTTTAGCCTCGCGGAAACGCTGGTGGCGATGCTGTTGCTGGCGATGACCATCAGCACCTTGCTGCAATATCATCGCGTGCTGGCGCTGGGTTTTAGCCAGCAGTGGCAGCAGCGTCAGGCGTGGCGTGTTGCCGGTCAGGCGCTGCTTGGACGTGAGGTTGAGGGATGGCAGAGTCAGCGCCAGCAGCAGAGCCTGGCGGGCGGCTGTACGCTGGAGCGCATTACGGTTACGGGTTCACAGCAGCGTTCCGCCTCACTGGCGCAGCTCAATTGCCACTAGCGGTAGGCATCGCAGGTGATAAACGGTAGAGTGGCTCGGCTGCGTTGTTGTCTTGTGTTTAGGAGAAATATGTTCCGGGTCTATCACTCAAATCAGCTTGATCTGTTGAAAAATCTGGCAGGAATTCTGATTGAAAATCAACCGCTGGCCGATCCGCTGGCGGCTGAGCAGGTGCTGGTACAAAGCCCAGGTATGGCGCAGTGGCTGCAAATGGAGCTGGCTAACAGTTTTGGCATTGCCGCCAACATCGATTTCCCGCTGCCTGCCAGCTTCATCTGGAACATGTTCGTTAAGGTGCTGCCCGATATTCCTGAAGAGAGCGCCTTCACTAAAGCCAGCATGAGCTGGAAGCTGATGCATCGCTTGCCAACTTTGCTGGAGCAGGATGCATTCCAGCCGCTGCGTCACTACCTCAATGATGACGACGACAAACGCAAGCTGTATCAGCTCAGCGCCCGTGTTGCTGACCTGTTTGACCAATATCTGGTGTACCGCTCGGACTGGCTCAACAGCTGGGAGCGCGGCGAACTAATTGATGGCTTAGGCGAATCGCAGCAGTGGCAGGCGCCGCTGTGGTGCGATCTGGTCAACTTCACCGAAAGCCTGGGTCAGCCGATGTGGCATCGTGCCAATCTCTATGCGCGTTTCATCCAAAAGCTGGAACAGGCGCAAACGCCGCCGCCGGGTTTGCCACAGCGCGTGTTTATTTGCGGTATTTCCGCGCTGCCACCGGTCTATCTGCAGGCGCTGGAAGCGCTGGGCCGTCACATTGATATCCATCTGCTGTTCACCAATCCCTGCCGTCACTATTGGGGCGACATTCAGGATTATGCCTTCCTGGCGAAGCTGCAAAGCCGCCAGCGCCGCCGCATACAATCGGATGAGCTGCAGCCGCTGTTCCGCGATCCGGCTAGCGCGTCGGCATTGTTTAACGACATCGGCGAGCAGCAGCTGACCAATCCGCTGCTGGCGTCATGGGGCAAACTGGGGCGAGATAACCTGTTTCTGCTGAGCCAGATGGAATCCTCCGCCAACGACATTGATGCCTTCGTAGAGATGCCACAAGACAATCTGCTGCACAGCTTGCAAGCAGATCTGCTCAATCTGGACGATAGAGCGGTCATTGGCCTTAATGCGGGAGAATTGGCGAACAGCGCCGAGAAACGCCTGCTTGATCCTGACGATCGCTCGATCACGCTGCAGGTGTGTCATAGCGCTCAGCGTGAAGTTGAAGTGCTGCAGGATCATCTGCTCACGCTGATGGAGGCCAATCCCGAACTCAAGCCGCGCGACATCATCGTGATGGTGGCGGATATCGACAGCTACGCCCCTTTTATTCAGGCCGCTTTTGCCAGTGCACCGAGCGAACGCTATTTGCCGTTCGCCATCTCCGACCGTCGCGCCAGTCAGGCGCACCCGGCGATCCTGGCGCTGCTCAGCTTGCTGTCGCTGCCTGAAAGTCGTTTTGCCTCCGAAGATGTGCTGGCACTGCTTGAGGTTCCTGCATTGGCGCAGCGCTTCTCGGTGGATGAAAGCGGGCTGCGCCTGCTGCGCCGTTGGGTGATGGAATCCGGCATTCGCTGGGGATTGGATGATGCCAGCGTGGAAGCGCTGGCGCTGCCGGTAACCGGACAACACACCTGGCGCTTCGGCCTGCAGCGCATGCTGCTCGGCTATGCGCTGGAGAGCCGCAACGGTGACTGGCAAGGGATTCTGCCGTATGACGAATCCAGCGGTTTGATCGCTGAGCTGGCGGGTCATCTGGCCGAATTGCTATCGCGACTGGAAGAGTGGCGTGCGCGTCTGACAGAAGAACGTACGCTGGCAGAGTGGCAGCCGCTGTGTCGTGAGCTGATTGAGTGCTTCTTTAGCGGAGACGCCGAAAGTGAAGCCGCGCTACTGCTGGTGGAAACCCAGTGGAAACAGATTATCGAACAGGGCATGCAGGCGGCGTATCAACAGCCGATTCCGGTTACGCTGCTGCGCGATGAGCTGCGTTCACGCCTCGATCAACAGCGCATCAGCCAACGTTTTCTCGCCGGACCCATCAACTTCTGTACGCTGATGCCGATGCGTTCGATTCCCTTCAAAGTGGTGTGTTTGCTGGGCATGAACGATGGCGTCTATCCGCGCACCTTAGCACCGCTTGGTTTCGACCTGATGCAGCAACAGATGCGCAAAGGCGACCGCAGCCGCCGCGATGATGACCGCTATCTGTTCCTCGAAGCGTTGATCTCGGCGCAGCAGCAGCTCTATATCAGCTACATTGGCCGGGCGATTCAGGACAACACGGAGCGCTATCCATCGGTATTAGTGAGCGAGCTGGTAGATTATCTGGGACAAAGCTTCCGGTTGCCGGGTGATGAGGCACTTGAACCCGATATCAGCGAGCAACGCGTGCGCGAACATCTGCAAAAGCTGCATAGCCGCATGCCGTTTGCCGCAGAGAACTTCCAACCGGGCGCACCCGGGCAAAGCTTTGCTGCGGAGTGGCTGCCAGCGGCCAGCGGGAGCGGCGTGGCACAACCTGATTTTGTGCAGCCCTTGCTGCCTGCACCGTTAGAAACCTTGTCGCTGGAGCAACTGCTGCGTTTCTGGCGTCATCCGGTGCGCGCCTGGTTCCAGCAGCGCTTGGGTGTGGCTTTCTGGATGGAAGAGAGTGAGCTGCCCGACAGCGAACCGTTCGCGCCTGATAGCCTGGAACGCTACCAAATCAACGCCCAACTGCTGAATACGCTGGTCAATGGTGACGATCCGGCGCAGCTGTATGCGCGTCACCGCGCCGCAGGCAATCTGCCTTATGGCGCATTCGGGGAACTTTTCTGGCAGAGCCAGACCGAAGAGATGCAGGAGGTGGCCGCCGAGGTGAGCGGTCAACGCCAGCCAGCCGAAAGTTGGGAAATCAATCTGGCGCTCGGCGCAGTGCAATTGACCGGCTGGCTGACGCAGGTGCAAGCTGATGGCCTGCTGCGCTGGCGTCCGGGCGTGCTGAACATGAATGATGGCCTGCTGTTATGGCTGGAACATCTGGTGTATTGCGCATTGGGCGGCAGCGGTGAAAGCCGCATGTACGGCCGTAAACAGAGTCACTGGCGCTTCGCGGCGCTGCCTGCTGAACAGGCGCTGTCGCTGCTGAATGAGTATGTTGCGGGTTATCAGACCGGATTAGTCCAGCCGCTGATGCTACTGAATAAGTCCGGCGGTGCCTGGCTGGAAGCCAGCTTTGATAGCAAGTCACAGCAGTTGCTGGAAGACGAAGCAACGCAGAAAAAGGCACTTAACAAATTGCTGCAAGCCTGGCAGGGTGGTTTCCAGGTGGAAGGCGAGGGCAGCGATCCCTATCTGCAACGCCTGAGTCGCTCATTGGATGATGATGCCGTGCAGGAGATAACTGCCGCCGCACGCCAATGGTATTTGCCGGTGCGCCTGGCGCATCAAAATGATGAATAGCAAGGGAATACGGCCTCGTTTGAGGTTGTTCCTGACACGATAAGAAAGTTTGTCTATTTCACCGCTGGGCACACAGCCAGCGGAAAAGGGTAACGTAAGGGGTTTAAATGCGGATTTACGCACGCTGGATTGGAGCGCTGCTGCTGAGCACGTTAGCGCTGAATGCCTTTGCCGATACCGATCGCGGCTGGCAACCCATCAATGACACCATTCGTAAAAGCGATCACGATCCACGCAGTTACCAGGCGATTACGTTAAACAACGGCATGACCGTGCTGCTGGTCTCGGATGCCGAAGCGCCTAAATCATTGGCGGCGCTGACCTTGCCGATCGGTTCGCTGGACGATCCTAATCAGCAACTGGGTCTGGCGCACTATCTCGAACACATGGTGTTGATGGGATCAAAGCGTTATCCACAGCCTGATAACCTCGCCGAATTCCTGAAAAAAAATGGTGGCAGCCACAATGCCAGCACCGCGTCGTATCGCACGGCGTTCTATCTGGAAGTGGAAAACAGTGCGCTGCAGCCAGCGGTAGACCGACTGGCCGATGCGATTGCTGAACCGCTGCTCGATCCGGTTAATGCCGATCGTGAACGCCATGCGGTCAACGCAGAACTGACCATGGCTCGCTCACGCGATGGCTTGCGCATGGCGCAGGTGGGCGCAGAAACCCTTAACCCTGCGCATCCGGGTTCGCGCTATTCCGGCGGCAACCTCGATACGTTAAGTGACAAGCCGGACAGCAAATTGCATCAGGCGCTGACCGATTTTTATCACAGCCATTATTCCGCCAATCTGATGAAGGCGGTGATCTACAGCAACAAACCTCTGCCCGAGATGGCCGACATTGCGGCACAAACCTTTGGTCGGGTGGCTAATCATCAGACCACCGTGCCAGAGATTGACGTGCCGGTGGTGACCGACGCGCAGAAGGGCATCATTATCCATTACGTGCCCGCCCAGCCGCGCAAGCAGTTAAAAATTGAGTTCCGCATCCCGAACAACAGCGGCCAGTTCCGCAGTAAAACCGATACGCTGATCAGCTACATTCTCGGTAATCGCAGCAAAAACACCCTGAACGACTGGCTGCAAAAGCAGGGGCTGGCGGATGGCGTCAGTGCAGGTGCTGACCCAATGACCGAGCGCAACAGCGGCGTCTTCGCTATCAGCGTCTCGTTAACCGACAAAGGTCTGGCGCAGCGCGATGAAGTGGTCGCTGCAGTGTTTAGCTACCTCGATATGCTGCGCAACAAAGGCATCAGCAAAGAGTACTTCGATGAAGTCTCCCACGTGCTGGCGCTGGATTTCCGTTATCCATCAATTACCCGCGATATGGATTACATCGAGTGGCTGGTGGATACCATGCTGCGGGTGCCGGTTGAACACACGCTGGATGCGCCTTATCTGGCCGATCAGTTCGATCCCGCCGCAATAAAAACGCGTCTTGATGAAATGACGCCGCAGAACGCGCGTATCTGGTACATCAGCCCGCAGGAGCCGCATAACAAAGAGGCCTACTTTGTGAATGCGCCCTATCAGGTGGACAAAATCAGCGACGCCCAGTTCAGCGACTGGCAGCAACGCGCCGCACAGCTCCAGCTGTCGATGCCCACGCTGAATCCCTACATTCCGTCGGATTTCTCTATCATTCCCTCCGATGGCAAAACCTACGATCATCCGGTAGCACTGACCAATGGCGACAGCATGCGTATTTACTGGATGCCAAGTCAGATGTTTGCCAGCGAACCGAAAGCCGCTATCACCCTGGCGCTGCGTAACAAATCGGCGATTAGCGATGCGCGCCAGCAGGTGCTGTTTGGCTTGAATGACTATCTCTCCAGCCTGGCGCTGGATGAATTGAATTCGCAGGCCTCGGTTGGCGGCATCAGTTTCTCCACCGGGGAAGATGATGGCATCGTGTTTAGCGCCAGCGGTTTTACCCAGCGTTTGCCGGAATTGCTGAAAAAGCTGGTGGAAGGTTACGCCACCTTTACGCCAGATCAGCAGCAGCTGGAGCAGGCCAAATCCTGGTATCTGGATCGACTGGAAGCAGCAGAGAAGGGCAAAGCGTTTGAGCAGGCGATTCAGCCGATGCAGATGTTGTCGCAGCTGCCTTACACCCAGCGTGAAACGCGCCGCAAACTGGTGAAGGACATCACGCTGAAAGAGGTCACCGATTACCGCGATGCGCTGATTCATCATGCAACACCCGAGATGATGGTGGTGGGCAATCTCTCTGCCGACCGCGTTAAACAGCTCGGCGATGAACTGCAGCAGCAGTTGCAGAGCGATGGTCACGGCTACTGGCACAGTGATTATGTGGCGGTGGATAAAGCGATGAAGGCCAACCTGCAAAAAGCCGGCAGCAGCACCGATTCGGCGCTGGCCGCGCTGTATGTGCCGTTGGGCTACAGCGAATATCAAAGCATGGCCAACAGCACCATGCTGAGCCAGATCGTCCAACCCTGGTTCTACAACCAATTGCGCACCGAAGAGCAGCTCGGCTATGCGGTGTTTGCGTATCAGATGCCGATTGGACGCCAATGGGGCATCGGTTTCCTGCTGCAAAGTAACAGCAAGCAGCCGGCGTTTTTACTGCAACGCTTCCAGGCGTTTTATCCGCAGGCGGAACAGCGTTTGCGCAGCATGAAAGCGGAAGATTTCGCCCAGTATCAGCAGGCGCTGATCAACGATATGAAGCAGCGCCCGCAAACGCTGGATGAAGAGGCGAACCGCTTTAACCGTGACTTTAAACGTCAGAACTTTGCCTTCGATACGCGTGAAAAAGCGATTGAGCAAATCCAGCAACTGACGCCAGCCGGTCTGGCCGACTTCTTCCATCAGGCGGTCTTAGCACAAACCGGCATGGCGATGATTTCGCAGATTGGCGGCAGCCATGATGGCGCGACCAAAGATGACTACGCACAGCTGCCGGGCTGGACCACATGGGATGAGGTCCAGAAACTGCAGCAATCGTTGCCCGTAAAGAGTGACGCGCAATGAGTCTGCTACCTGAATCGCTCAATCCTCTGACGCTGCCGCTGCGCGGTGAGCGTCTGATTGAGGCCTCAGCCGGAACCGGTAAAACCTTTACCATCGGGCTGCTCTATCTGCGGCTGTTACTGGGATTGGGTGGACAACATGCTTATTCGCGTCCGCTGTCGGTAGAAGAGATTCTGGTGGTGACCTTTACCGAGGCCGCTACCGCTGAACTGCGTGGGCGTATTCGCGCCAACATCCACGAGCTGCGGCTCGCCTGCCTGCGCGGTGTCATCAGCAACCCGATGCTGATGCAGCTACTGCAGGAGATTCCTCAGCCCGCCGATGCGGCTTCGCTGCTGCTGGCCGCTGAACGCCAGATGGATGAAGCCGCCATTTTCACCATCCACGGCTTCTGCCAGCGCATGCTGAATCTCAACGCCTTTGAGTCCGGCATGCTGTTTGAACAACAGCTGATTGAGGATGAACAGCTGCTGCTGCGCCAGGCGACCGCCGATTTCTGGCGTCGTCACTGCTATCCGCTGACGCTGGATGTCGCGCGGGTGATTGTCAGCGAATGGAGCGGCCCAGAGCAGTTGCTTTCCACTTTGCGTCCGTGGTTGCAGGGCGAATCGCCCAGCCTGCGTCTGCCGCCTGCCGACAGTGAAACTCTGTCTTCGCGCCACAGCGAAAACCTGGCGCGTATCGCCACCATGAAAGCGCAGTGGCTGGCGGTGGGTGAAGAGGTGCTGACGCTGGTGGGGCAATCTGATGTGGATAAGCGCAGCTACAGCAGCAAAAATTTGCCGGTTTGGGTCAATAAAGTCAGCTTCTGGGCGCAGAGCGAAACGCGTGATTATCAGGTGCCTGCCGAACTGGCGCGCTTCGGTCAGCGCATGCTTGAAGAGAAGACCAAAAAGGGCAATCCGCCGCATCACACCTTGTTTGACGCCATCGACACTTTCCTTGCCCAACCGCTGTCGCTGCGCGATCTGGTGATTGCGCGCGCGCTGGTAGAGGTGCGCGCTGCGGTGCGCAAAGAGAAACGTCAGCAGGCACTGTTGGGTTTTGATGACCTGTTGAGCCGCCTCGACGAAGCACTGCAACAGCCGAGTGGTGAGCAGCTGGCTCAGGCGATTCGCCAGCGTTTCCCGGTGGCGCTGATTGATGAGTTTCAGGACACCGATCCGCTGCAATACCGCATCTTCCGCACGCTTTACGTCAATCAGCCAGCGCATGCGCTGCTGCTGATTGGCGATCCCAAACAGGCGATTTACGCATTTCGTGGCGCGGATATTTTTACCTATATCCGCGCGCGCAGCGAAGTTAGTGCGCACTACACGCTGGACACCAACTGGCGCTCTTCGCCAGCGATGGTTAATAGCGTCAACCAGCTATTTGCACGCCTCGACGCGCCCTTCCTGTTTGCTGAGATCCCGTTCCAGCCGGTGCAGTTCGCACCACCGAACCAGCCGTTGTCTCTTAGCATCGATCAGGTTGATCAAGCGGCGTTACGCTTCTGGCTGCAACCGGGTGAAGGCTGCAGCGTTGGCGATTATCAACAACGTATGGCGCAGCAGTGTGCGGCCGATATAAGTCGCTGGTTGCAGGCCGGGCAGCAGCAGCGCGCGATGCTGGGCAAAGCGCCCAATTTGCGGCCGGTACAAGCCTCTGACATCACCGTGCTGGTGCGCAGCCGTAACGAAGCCAACCTGATTCGCGAAGCGCTGAATCTGCTCGGCATTCCATCGGTTTACCTGTCGAATCGCGACAGCGTATACACAACGCCGGAAGCGCGCGAGCTGTTATGGCTGTTGCAGGCGGTACTGGCGCCGGAGCAGGAGCGTATGCTGCGCACCGCGCTGGCAACCTCGCTGTTTGCCTTTGATGCCTCGCAGCTGGATGCGCTGGATCAGGATGCGCGCGGTTGGGACGAACTGGTTGATACCTTTGCCCGCTGGCAGCTGGTGTGGCAGCAGCGTGGCGTCTTGCCGATGCTGCGCGAAATGATGCTAGAGCGCCAGCTGGCGGAAAATCTGCTGGCCTCGGAGAACGGTGAGCGTCGTCTGACGGATTTACTGCATCTGGGCGAACTGCTGCAGGAAGCGGCTGCACAACTGGATAGCCCGCATGCGCTGGTACGCCATCTGGCACAGCAGATCGCGCGTCCGGACAGCCAGTCTGCCAGCCAGCAGTTGCGTCTGGAGAGCGATCGCCATCTGGTGCAGATCGTCACCATCCACAAATCTAAAGGGCTGCAATATCCGTTAGTGTGGCTGCCGTTCGCCGCCGGTTTCCGCGAGGCCGATACCGCGCTCTATCACGATCGTGAGAACTTTGACGCGGTGCTGGATCTGCAAGCCGACGAGCAGAGCCTGGCGCTGGCCGAACAGGAGCGTCTGGCAGAGGATTTACGTCTGCTCTACGTGGCGTTAACCCGTTCGATCTATCACTGCAGCGTCGGCGTGGCACCGCTGTTTCGCGGCACGCGCAAGAAAGAGGGCGAGAGCGATTTGCATAAAAGCGCGCTCGGTTTTCTGTTGCAGCGCGGCGAAGCGGCGACGGCCGAACAGCTCGGTGCGTTACTGCATGACATGGACGCGGCGGGCACCGATGTGGTGCTGGCAGAAGATATGCAAGCCGAGCGCTGGCAGGTTGAGGCTATCGCTGATAGTGAATTGGGCGCGCGATCCGTAACGCGTGTGCTGGCCGATCCGTGGCGCGTCACCAGTTATTCCGGTTTGCAGCAGCACAGTGCTCATCGTCTGCTTGAGGTGATGCCGAATTTTGATGTCGAAGCGGCGGGCGAAGAGGATCGTGAAGAGGAAGGGGAGGCGGCGCTAACGCCACATCACTTCCCGCGCGGTGCTGCGCCGGGAACGTTTTTACATGAGCTGTTTGAATCGCTGGATTTCCCGCAGCCGCCTTCTGAAGAGATGCTGGCGCAACATCTGCAGCAAAACGGCTATCCGCTGCACTGGCTGCCGATGCTCAGTGCGTGGATTACGCGCGTATTAAGCACGCCGCTCAACGCGCAGGGCATTCATCTGGCGCAGGTTCAGAGCTGCGATCGTTTGGTGGAGATGGCGTTCTATCTGCCAATTGACAACGTGCTGACCGCGCGTGAATTGAGCGCGTTAATTTCTCAGGATGCGTTATCGGCGCAGGCTCCGCCGCTCGATTTCCGTCAGGTGCAGGGCATGCTGAAAGGCTTTATCGATCTGGTGTTCCGCTGGCAGGGCAAATATTACCTGCTGGATTACAAATCCAACTGGCTCGGCGACAGCCATGAAGCTTACACGCCGCAGGCAATGGAGCAGGCGATGATCGACCACCGCTACGATTTGCAGTATCAGCTCTACACGCTGGCGCTGCACCGCTATTTACAACATCGCGTGCCGGATTACGATTATGAGCAGCATTTCGGCGGCGTGTTTTATCTGTTCCTGCGTGGCATGGACGGCAGCTCGCCAGACAACGGCGTGTTCCATACCCGTCCCACCTTCGACTTCATTTCACAACTGGATAGCCTGTTTCGCGGGCCGGGAGCGACAGCATGAGCTGCATGACCGCGCTTTTAGCGCAGGCAGCTGAGCTGCGTTTGCTGCGCTCGCTGGATGTCCAGTTCGCCCAACTGCTGGCCGATGACGAGCAACCAGCGCGTTTGCTGCTGGCGGCGTGCCTGAGTGCGGAGGCGGGAGATGGGCATGTCTGTTTGCCGTTATCACAGCTAAGCCGCGACAACCTGTTTAAAGGGCGTCATGCGGAGCTGGCGCAGGCTATCTGGCAAGCGGCAGGCGAACCGCAGGATTGGCCCGCAATTTTAGGCGGCTGGTCGGCGCTGAGTAGCAGCGAGCAAGCGGCGCCCATCGTGCTGAGCGAAGATCGTCTCTATCTGCATCGTCTTTGGCACAACGAAGGGCAGGTGGCGCGTTTCTTCCAGACTCAATCAACATCACAAGCTTTTGCGGCTGAAGAGGTGCGGCTAGTGCTGGATCAGCTGTTTGGCATCGAGCCGGATAACTGGCAGAAGATTGCGGCTGCGGTGGCGCTGACGCAGAAAACTGCGGTGATCTCGGGCGGTCCGGGCACCGGCAAAACCACCACAGTAGCAAAACTGCTGGCGGCGCTGATCCGTCTCAGTGAAGGCGCGTTACGTATTCAGTTGGCTGCACCAACCGGCAAAGCGGCGGCGCGTCTCACCGAATCGCTGGGCAAGGCGCTGCAAAAGCTGCCGGTGAGCGAGGCGGAGCGGCAGCGCTTTCCTGCCGATGCCACCACGCTGCACCGCTTGTTGGGCGCGCAGCCGGAAACGCAGCGCCTGCGATATCACGCCGGGAATCCGCTGCATCTGGATGTGCTGGTGGTGGATGAAGCCTCAATGGTCGATCTTGGCATGATGGCGAATCTGATTGCCGCATTGCCAGCGCAGGCGCGCGTGGTGTTCCTCGGCGATCGCGATCAGCTGGCATCGGTGGAAGCGGGCGCGGTGCTCGGTGATATCTGTCGCTGTGCCGAAGCCGGTTACAGCCCGATGCGTGCTGAGCAGCTGAGCGCGCTCACCGGCAGCGAGGTCGCCGGCATTCATGACAACAGCGCGCCCGCCGTACGCGACGCGATTTGTCTGCTGCGTAAAAGCTACCGCTTTGACGCCAACTCCGGCATTGGCCAACTGGCCGCAGCGGTTAACGCCGGAGATGCAAAGGGGGTTGAAGCGGCATTCCAGGCAGGGTTCAGCGATATCAGCCGTAAACCTCTGCAGGATGCGGATGCGTATCAGGCGATGCTGACGGAGATTGCCGCCGGTTATCAGCCTTTCCTGAAACTCATTAGCCAACGTGCGGATCCTGCCGAGATTATCGCAGCGTTTGGCCGTTATCAGCTGCTGTGCGCGCTGCGTGAAGGACCGTTTGGTGTGCAGGGATTGAACCAGCGTATTGAGCAGAAACTGATGCAGTTGCAGCTGATTCGTCGTCCAACCGGCGGCAGTCGCTGGTATCAGGGACGTCCGGTGATGGTGACGCGTAACGACAGTGCGCTGGGCCTATTTAACGGCGATATCGGCATTACGCTGTTTGACGAGGAAGGTCTGCTGAAAGTGTTCTTCCCGTTGCCGGACGGCAGCATTAAAGCGGTGCAGCCGAGCCGATTGCCGACCCACGATACTGCGTGGGCGATGACGGTGCATAAATCGCAGGGTTCGGAGTTTGATCACACGGCGCTGGTGATGCCGGCGCAGTTTCTGCCGGTGTTAACGCGCGAACTGATTTATACCGCGATTACCCGCGCGCGCAAGCAGTTGACGTTGTATAGCGATGACAGCGTGTTCCGCCGTGCTGTGCAGTTGCGCACCCAGCGACGCAGTGGATTGCTGGAGCGGTTGAGCGGGGAGTAAATGTGGTGCGGTGATGGACAAGGTCGGCATGAATGCCGACCCTACGGGGAAGGGGTTTTGTAGGGGCGCCATTTATGGCGACCAATCACACCAACCGCACTTAACCCAAATCCGCCATCAACACTTTTGAACGGCGCTGATAGTTATACATCTGCTTCTTGCTCTCAGGCAGCGACTCAATATCCACCGGCGTAAAGCCACGCTCCTGGAACCAGTGAATGCTGCGCGTGGTTAACACAAACAGCTTCTTCAGCCCCATCTGACGTGCCTGCAACGCCACGCGATCCAGCAACAGTTCGCCACGCGACGAGCTGCGATAATCCGGATGCACCGCCACACAAGCCATTTCACCAATCTGCTCGTCCGGGAACGGATAGAGCGCGGCACAGGCGATGGTCAGGTTGTCGCGCTGAATAATGGTGAACTTATCAATCTCCATCTCCAGCTGCTCGCGGGAACGACGCACCAGAATCCCTTGCTGCTCCAGCGGGCGAATCAGCTCAAGAATGCCGCCGATATCGTTGATGTTGGCGCGACGAATCTGTTCGGCTGACTCCATCACAATCTGGGTACCGATACCGTCGCGCGAGAACAGTTCTTGCAGCAACGCACCATCTTCCTGATAGCTAATCAGGTGGCTGCGACGCACGCCGCTGCGGCAGGCTTTTACCGCGCCACGCAAGAAACGCACGGTGCCCGAAAGGAAATCGCCATCGCTTTCCATCTCGTCAATGCGCGCCTGGGCTTCGTTCGGGAACAGTTCAGAAATAATCGCGCCTTCGCGATTGGTCACGCCCTGTTCAGAGCAGAAACCAATCATCTTCTCGGCTTTCAATTTGATCGCCAGCTGCGTCGCCACTTCTTCAGACGTCAGGTTGAAACTCTCGCCGGTAACAGAAACCGCCACCGGACCGAGCAGCACAATCGCGTCGTTGTCCAGTTGACGATGAATCGCTTCCTCATCAATACGACGAATACGGCCGCTGTGGCAGTAATCAACGCCATCATCCACGCCCAGAGGCTGCGCGATAATGAAGTTGCCGCTCACCACATTAATGTGCGCACCTTGCAGCGGCGTGTTGTTGAGGCTCATCGATAGACGCGCGGTGATATCCAGCTGTAAACGACCTGCGGCTTGCTTCACCAACTCAAGTGACTGCGCATCGGTCACGCGGGTGTGTTTGTGGTAAATCGGTTCCAGCTGTTGCTGGGCCATGCTGGCGTCAATTTGCGGACGCGCACCGTAAACCACCACTAAGCGAATGCCGAGGCTATGCAGCAGACCGATGTCATTAACGATGCTTGAGAAGTTCTCATGCTCGATGGCCTCGCCACCCAACATGATGACAAAGGTCTTGTCACGATGGGTATTTATATAGGGAACGGTATGGCGAAAACCCTGAACCAGTTCTGTACTGCGTTCCTTCACGGTAAAGCCCTCTATGCATGTTTATTCGTAATTTTCGTATTTTTATGCTCTTTTGCCCCTTATTGCAAGCGCCGGGCCTGACGTTACTTTACGATTTTCCTGATGCAACACGCGCTAACAGCCTGCATTATCTGGTTTTTCCGGCAAGACAAGACAATTCTCATCGAACAAAGTTTTCACTTTCTTGCCATCAAGTGACGATTTTTTAGACATAACACAGCAGTTGGAGCGGCATGTCCGAAGCTTTCACACGACGACGATTATTACAGGGCGCAGGCGCACTATTAATGCTGAGCGTCACGCGCACCGGACTGGCTGCCAGCCAGCATATTGTGGCGGTGCGCATCTGGCCATCATCGACTTACTCCCGCGTTACACTGGAATCCAACGTTCCCCTCAAGTACAAACAGTTCACGCTGAGTAATCCCGATCGTCTGGTTATTGATATTGAAAATATGCACATCAATCCGGTCCTGAAAGGGGTCGATAAACTGGTGCGCGTGGACGATCCCTTCATCAAAACTGCACGCGTCGGCCAGTTTGATGCCAGCACGGTGCGACTGGTGCTGGAACTGAAGCGCAGCACGGCACCTAAGACTTTCACCCTAGCGCCGGTGGCGGGCATCAAGCACCGCTTAGTGGTCGATCTCTATCCCAATCAGCAATCACGGGAAGAGGATCCGCTACTGGCATTACTGCAGGATTACAATCAGGGCGATCTGGAGCGCGATCAGCCGGTGCAGGCGGCGCTGCCGGGGAAAGCGGGGCGCGATCGCCCGATTATCATCATGATCGATCCCGGACATGGCGGTGAAGATCCTGGCGCGCATGGCAAATACAAAACGCGTGAGAAAGATATCGTGTTGAAGATTGGTCGCTATCTGAAGGCGCTGATCGATAAAGAGCGCAACATGAAAGCCTATATGACGCGCAATGAGGATGTGTTCATCCCGCTGCGTGTCCGCGTGGCGAAAGCGCGTAAGCAGCGCGCGGACCTGTTTATCTCGATCCACGCCGATGCCTTCACCAGCCGGGCCGCACGCGGTTCATCGGTGTTTGCGCTCTCAACCAGCGGCGCTACCTCTGCAGCGGCGCGCTTCCTCGCGCAAACGCAGAATGAGGCCGATTTGATTGGCGGCGTCAGCATGAGCGGCGATCGCTATCTCGACCACACCATGTTCGACATGGTGCAGCGGCAAACCATCAGCGACAGCCTGAAGTTTGGTAAAGAGGTGCTGTCGCGCATGGGGCATATCAATCACCTGCACAAGCGCACGGTCGATCAAGCCGGATTTGCCGTACTGAAAGCGCCGGATATTCCCTCTATTCTGGTGGAAACCGCGTTTATCAGTAATGTCGAAGAGGAGCGCAAGTTGCGCACATCGCGCTATCAGCATCAGGTGGCTGAGGCGATTCTGCATGGGATTAAGGCGTATTTTGATAAGGGTGCGGCGCTGGCGCATAGATAATGAAAAAACGGATGGCATATGCCATCCGTTGAGTTTCATTCAAACCGGGACTTACGCGTATTGCGCGTACTGCGGTTCTTCCGTGATTGATGATGTGAAGGAATCTGCGTTAAGTTCTACGCCGGCAGAAAGGCTTTCTGTGCTCAACTCTGCCTGGGTCAGAATCAGTGCTGGTGCTTCTTGCTGCTCGCTGATCTCGGCGAAGAGCGATGCTTCTTCGTTGATCAACAATTCATTCAGAGAGAATTGGTTGAATGCTTTACCGGCAGCGATTTCTGGCTGGTCATTAGTGTCATAAACATCGGTAACCGCATTAACGCTAAAGCTGCCCCAACCCCAGTAACCACCGGATGCCTGCGGTGCCGCGATGCTGAAGGCGAATGGCTCGCTAACCTGGTTATTAGAGTGTGCGGTCAGGAGATGTTGACCCGCTTCAAGCTCACTGCTTATTTCATAAATCCATTTACCGCTGGCATCAGCCTGCGCATAACCAATGAATTTTGAACCTTCTAATAAGACAACATTCGCGAAAGGCTCACTTTTACCACTGATCCACGGAGTGGTATCTGAAGACTGACCATTCTCAGGGATGATATCGAATGATTGACCGTCAATGAGATGATCAATCACCAGCGGTTGCTCAATTGAAGAATCTGCACCGATGGTCAATGTATATTTAGCGGTTTCACCATTCACTCGAACTTCAAAAGTGTGTGTGCCTGCAGCAAGATCTTTAAATGGTGTAATGGTCCATTTGCCAAAGCCGTTAGTGACCGAACCACCAATAGGCTCATTACTGCCTTCAATGAATAAATAAACATAAGAGTTAGGTGATGCTTCACCTGAAAAACCTGGGCGTGAATCGCTGGTGACACCATTCTCAGGAATGGTGCTTGCTGTTAAATAATCAAAGGCACCCGTGAACGTTACAGGATATTGAGCAGGCGCGGTATCAATGGTGATATTGAAATCTGAGCTAAATTTGCCATTAACGAATGCGCGGATATTATGGCTGCCATCAGCAATATCAAATTCTGGTGTGATCTTCCAGTTGCCATAGTTATCACTGTAGCCATGGGCAATAACATTGTTGCTTTCATTGACAAGCGTTACCAGCGAGTTTGCAGGACCTTTTCCGCTAAAGGTTGGACGCGAATCATCGGTAGTTTTGCCTTGCTCAATGATACCTTTATGAATGCCGACATCATCATAAACTTGAGTTATTTCAACGGGAATAGGGCCATTGTTTCCCTGAACCACAATGTGAATAGGTTCTCCGCCTGAAAAACCGAAACCTTCTTGCTTAATGGTGAAGTTGTGAGATCCAGCATTAAGCACATCTGACAAATCAGCAACCCACACGCCTAACTTGTTTGATTCAACGGTTTTGATTAACTTACCATTGTCATAAATTTCAATTTTTTTATATCCATTGGCAAATCCTGACAATGATAGTGTACCGGTGTTATCAACTGAACCAGGGTTAATAGATGACCATAGAGAGTCTACTTTATGGCTAATGTTATCGAGATAGACTGTACCATTTGGAATATATGGCTTCCAACCGAACTGTGTTTGATAATAACCGGAATATTTGTATCCATTAGTATAAGCCATTTTTATTTCTCACTGTGTCCATGACAACACACCTTGTGTTATCTATGCCAGCAGTATGTAAATTATTCAGGCTGGAGAGATTGAGATTTGTCCCGATAAAAATTAACTAAAATGTTTAGAATGTTGTTTTTAATTAAACAAATCAGGGTGTTTAAGAAATTTTCAGGATAATAAACGTGTTGGAGTTAACTGAAGAAAGAGAAAAAGAGGAGTGTTGAGGATGATGAAGGGCATTCTTAAAAACAAAAAAACACCCGTTAAGGTGTTTAAATGATTGGTTGCGGGGGCCGGATTCGAACCGACGACCTTCGGGTTATGAGCCCGACGAGCTACCAGGCTGCTCCACCCCGCGTCCGTCTGTCGCATTAAGCGACTTTTCACATTGTATTCTTCTTAAGACAATTGGTTGCGGGGGCCGGATTTGAACCGACGACCTTCGGGTTATGAGCCCGACGAGCTACCAGGCTGCTCCACCCCGCGTCCGACTGACGCGTTACACACACTTCACATTGTCTCTTCATTTAAGAAGAATTGGTTGCGGGGGCCGGATTTGAACCGACGACCTTCGGGTTATGAGCCCGACGAGCTACCAGGCTGCTCCACCCCGCGTCCGTGGATGCGCACTATACTCTGGACGCGCGGCGATGCAACCCCTTTTTGAGACAAAACGCCAAATTTACAGTCAGTTGATGAATAAACTCGCCATCGGGCGAATTATTGTACAGATGTGAGCGTGACCGCTTAGGGCAGATTTCAATCTCTCTGTCCCTTTGCTATCTTCGCCGGGCAAACAATCGATAAAAAGAGAAGGTTATGAAAGGACATTGGGCGAAGTATGCACTTACTGGCGCATTTATCGCGCTGTTAGCGGGCTGTAGTTCTAAACCGACCGATCGCGGTCAACAGTATATAGATGGCAAGCTGGAGCAACCGCTCGGGCTGGTCAATCAGCCGAACGCCAAAGGGCGTCCGGTGAACGGTAAAGACTTTGGCGATCAGGTGGTGCAGATTCAAACCGCCTCGTCTGGCCTGTTTGGGCGCAACAACGGCACCTACAGTGCAGTGCAAAACTGGCTGCTGTCCGGCGCCGATACGCGTCAGCTTAATCAGTTTGGTTTGAATGCCTACCAGATGGAAGGCACCGACAATTACGGTAACGTGCAATTCACCGGCTACTACACGCCGGTAGTAGAAGCGCGTTATACCCGTCAGGGCGAGTTCCAGTATCCGATTTATCGTATGCCGCCGCGTCCGCGCGGACAGAAGCTGCCGAGTCGCGCTTCTATATATAGTGGCGGGCTCGACGATCGCTACATCATTGCCTACAGCAACTCGCTGATCGATAACTTCATGATGGATGTGCAAGGCAGCGGCTACGTTGATTTTGGTGATGGCCGTCCGCTGCGCTTCTTTGGTTACGGCGGCAAAAATGGCTGGGCTTACCACAGCGTCGGTAAAGAGCTGATCGATCGCGGTGAAGTAAAGCGCGAAGATATGTCGATGCAGGCGATTCGCCAGTGGGCGCAAGAGCATTCGCCACAGGAAGTGCGTTCGGTGCTGGAAACCAACCAATCCTTCGTCTTCTTTAAGCCGGAAGAGTATGTGCCGGTACGCGGTGCCAGCGCGGTCCCGTTGATTGCCAAAGCCTCTGTTGCCTCCGATCGTTCACTGATTCCAGCCGGAACCGTGCTGTTAGCTGAAGTGCCGCAGCTGAACGAGAAGGGCAAGTTCAATGGCAAATATGAGATGCGCCTGATGGTGGCGTTGGACGTGGGCGGCGCGATTAAAGGCCAGCACTTCGATATCTATCAGGGCGTTGGTCCGGATGCGGCGCATCTGGCCGGTTTCTACAACCATTATGGTCGCGTCTGGGTGCTGAAAGCCGCGCCGGGCACCGGTCAGCCGGTGTTCAGCAACCCACAAAATGGCAACAACGGTTCGCTGCTGTTAGGTTCTAATTAATGTCCCGTTTTAGCGGAAAGGTTTGGTTATGACAGTAGTAAGCGACGCCTGGCGACAACGTTTTGGCGGCACGGCGCGTCTCTATGGGCAGGACGCGCTACAGCGTTTTGCCGACGCGCATTTTTGCGTGATTGGTATTGGTGGCGTAGGTTCATGGGCGGCGGAAGCGCTGGTGCGCACCGGCATCGGTAAAATCACCCTGATTGATATGGACGATGTCTGTATCACCAATACCAACCGCCAGATCCACGCGCTGCAGGGCAAAGTGGGCCAGGCGAAGACCGAAGTGATGGCCGAGCGTATGCGCGCCATCAATCCGGAATGCGAAGTGATCTGTATCGATGACTTCATCACGCCGGAGAATACCGCCGAACTGTTATCGGCGGGTTTCGACTACGTGATTGATGCGATTGATAGCGTGCGGCCCAAAGCCGCGTTGATTGCCTGGTGTCGTCGCAACAAGATCCCGCTGATTACCACCGGCGGCGCGGGCGGCCAGATCGATCCCACGCAGATCCAGGTTAGCGATCTGGCGAAAACCATTCAGGATCCGCTGGCGGCTAAGCTGCGTGAGAGATTGAAAGGGGATTTCGGTGTGGTGAAGAACAGCAAAGGCAAGCTCGGCATAGACTGCGTATTTTCAACGGAAGCGCTGATGTATCCGCAGCCGGACGGCAGCGTGTGTACTTCACGCTCCACCGCAGAAGGGCCGAAACGTATGGATTGTGCCGCCGGATTTGGCGCGGCAACCATGGTGACCGCCACTTTCGGGTTTGTGGCGGTTTCTCACGCGTTGAAGAAGTTTCTGGCGAAAGCGGCGCGTCAAACAGCCTGAGTATGCTGACGTGCAGCGCGTTGCACCGCATCCGCCAGCGCCTGTAAGCCGCTGCTGCGCGAGGCACTCAGCTGCGCACGCAGACCTAACGTATCAAACAACGCCAGCGGATCTTGCTGCAGCAAGTCGGCTGGCGTTTTGCCTTCCACCGCCGTCAGCAACACCGCCAGCAATCCGCGCACGATGCGTCCTTCACTGTCGCCATAAAAATGCAGTGTGCCGTTGTTCAACAGCTGGCTGCTGAGCCACACGCGATTTTCACAGCCCGTAAGCTCGATATCCGGCGTTTTCAACTCTTCCGCTAACGCAGGCAGCTGGCGGCTAAGCTGGATCAACTGACGATAGCGATCTTCCCACTGATGAAAATGGGTGAATTTTTCCGTCAGGCTGGCTGCGGTAATCAAATCGCCGAACGGATGCGGGGCGAGCAGAGTTGATGTCATGGGCTTATTCACTCAGTAAGTCGACGGCATGGCGCATGGCGCGCACCAGCGCATCCACGTCCTGCAAATTATTATAGGGGGCGAACGAGACGCGCAGCGTGCCGGTTATGCCAAGCGCCGCCATCAGCGGCTGCGCGCAGTGCTGTCCGGCGCGTAACGCGATGCCGTGCTCGGCGAGCAGCGTGACGATGTCGCTGTGATGAATGCCGGCAATATCAAACGCCAGCAGGCTGGCATTGCCACAGCGAAAGCTGCGGAAACCGGGGATCTCGCTCAATTGCTCTTCGGCCAGACTCGCCAACTGCTGGCTCCACATTTCAGCCTTTTTGCCATCATGTTGCGCCAGCCACTCCAGCGCGGCACTCAAACCCACCACGCCCGCAACGTTTGGCGTTCCGGCCTCAAAACGCCACGGCACTGGCTGCGGCGTGAAACCGTTAAAATCGACCTGCGTCAGCATTTTGCCGCCGCCTTGCCACGGATCCATCGCCTCCAGCAATTCCGCCTTGCCATACAGCACGCCAATGCCCATCGGGCCGTAAAGTTTATGGCCGGAAAAAGCATAGAAATCAATATCCAGCGCCTGCACATCTGGCGGACAATGCACCACGCCTTGTGCACCATCAACCATCACTTTGGCGCCGGCGTCATGGGCTAAACGGATCGCCTGCGCCAGATCCGGACAGCCGCCAGTGACGTTCGACATCTGGCCAACGGCTAACAATCGGGTGCGTGAATTGAGCAACGCCGGCAGCTGCACGATATCCGGCAAACGATCGGCGCCCAGCGGCCATTTCACTACTTTCGCGCCCGCCGCTTTTGCCACCATCAACCACGGCACCAGATTGGCGTGGTGCTCGGCTTCGCTAACCACGATTTCATCGCCAGCTTGCAGTCGCGGCGCCAGCCAGCTGTTCGCCACCAGATTGATCGCTTCGGTGGTGCCGCGCGTCCAGACAATCTGCCGATCGTCCGCAGCATTGAGCCAGCGCGCCACTAAACCGCGCGCCTGTTCGTATTTTTCCGTCAGCGCGCGGGCGGCAGCGAACTGGCTGCGATGCACGGTGCCTGCGCTTAAGCTGTAGAACTGTGCCGTTGCGTCGATCACCGCCTGCGGCTTGAGCGCAGTGGCGGCGCTATCGAGGTAGATACCGGCATCGCTCATTGCGGGGAACTGCTGGCGGAAGGCGCCTGGGGAAAAAATGGTCATACTCAGCCCACTGTTAATCATATTAGGACCAGGCTGAAAGCTGGCCCGTTGCCTGGCAAAGCTGGAAAAGCGCGTTATGCTAATTATTGCAAGGTTTGAACCGAAACCCGCATAACGCGTCGCTATTCTCAGTCGATTTCACTGGCGCTACCTTTGGTGAGCGCATGCGGGTGGTTTAATGCAATCAATCTGCAAGGAGATAGAAGATGAATAAACTCACCGCAGTGCTGGCCGTATGTACTCTGGCCTTTACCCTGTCCGCATGTTCCAGCAATTACGTGATGCACACTAACGATGGTCGCACCATCGTCGCCGATGGCAAACCTAAAGTTGATGACGAAACCGGTATGATCAGCTATCAGGATGCCAATGGCAACAAGCAGCAGATTAACCGCTCTGACGTCAAAGAGATGGTAGAGATGGGGCAGTAAACAGGTAAAAAAAAGCACCGCAATTTGCGGTGCTATTTAAAATCACTATGGACAGACAGGGTAAATCTACAGGAATTAAAAGCTTGATCTGCAAGCGTCAGATCAAAATGCAAACACAACATCACGACCACAAGCCAAAAGCTCTCCAAAAGTCTGCGATCTCTCGCACGTTTCCAGAAATCTTTTCGTTCCGGCTCAGGAAGTGCGGCAACTATAGGTATTTGCTGGAGCTTCCTCAACGGACAAATTATAATGTCTCGGATTAAAAAAACTAATACGTAGCGACTTTGTATAAGTTGAAGTATTACCTTATCAATCCGGATACGGAAAACCATGTCTAAACGCCTTCCGCCGCTCAATGCTTTACGCGTCTTCGATGCTGCTGCCCGTCATTTGAGCTTCACCAAAGCCGCTGAAGAGCTGTTTGTTACCCAGGCTGCTGTCAGCCATCAGATCAAATCTCTGGAAGATTTCTTAGGTTTAAAGCTGTTTCGCCGGAGGAATCGTTCGCTTTTACTGACAGAAGAAGGTCAAAGCTACTACTTAGACATCAAGGAGATTTTCTCCGCCCTGAACGATGCCACGCGCAAGTTGCAGGCGCGCAGCGCCAAAGGTGCGCTCACCGTCAGTTTGCTGCCGAGTTTCGCCATTCAGTGGCTGGTGCCTCGCCTTTCCAGCTTTAATATGGCTTATCCGGGCATCGACGTGCGTATCCAGGCGGTGGACCGTGATGAGGAGAAATTGGCGGACGACGTCGACGTGGCGATTTTCTACGGTCGCGGCAATTGGCCAGGCCTGCGGGTTGAGAAATTGTAT
Organism: Enterobacter sp. Sphag1F; assembly: GCF_014193275.1. NCBI lineage: Bacteria > Pseudomonadati > Pseudomonadota > Gammaproteobacteria > Enterobacterales > Enterobacteriaceae > Enterobacter > Enterobacter sp. Sphag1F. Next base: position 514,051 of record NZ_JACHZD010000004.1, read on the forward strand.
GCCGAATATTTGCTGCCGGTCTGCTCACCAATGTTGCTGACCGGCGACAATCCGCTCAAATCACCGGCTGATTTGGCGCACTGCACGCTACTGCATGATGCATCGCGCCGCGACTGGCAATCCTATACGCGCCAGCTGGGTTTGCAGCACATTAATGTGCAACAGGGCCCGATCTTCAGCCACAGCGCCATGGTATTGCAGGCGGCGATTCATGGTCAGGGCGTGGCGCTGGCGAATAATGTGATGGCGCAGAGTGAGATTGAAGCCGGTCGCCTGGTGTGTCCTTTTAATGACGTATTAGTCAGTAAAAATGCTTTTTATCTGGTTTGTCATGACAGCCAGGCAGAACTGGGTAAAATAGCCGCCTTTCGTCAGTGGATCCTGGAAAAAGCGGCCAATGAACAAGAAAAATTCCGTTTTCGCTACGATCACTAATGCGTTGCTGGCTGCACAGTGATGTGCGCACTACCTTGAGGATTCTTTGATGTCCAGTCGTGCCATGTTTGTTTTTGCTGCTATCAGTGGATTTTTACTGGTGGCGTTTGGTGCTTTCGGGGCGCATGTGCTGAGCAAATCGCTCGGCCCGGCCGAAATGGCGTGGATACATACCGGCCTCGAATATCAGGCGTATCACACGCTGGCGGTGATCGGCTTGGGTGCCGCCATGCTGCGCCGCGCCAATATCTGGTTTTACTGGAGTAGCGCCGCGATGGCGCTGGGTACCGTGTTGTTCAGTGGCAGCCTCTATTGTCTGGCGCTGTCGCACATGAAGTTTTGGGTTTTTGTTACGCCAGTGGGCGGCTTGTGCTTCCTTATTGGCTGGTTCTTGATGTTGATTGGCGCACTGCGTCTGAAACGAAAGGCAGATCGCCATGAATAAAGTTTTACTCTATTGCCGTCCGGGATTTGAGAAAGAGTGCGCGGCAGAAATCAGCGCGAAAGCAGCTGAGCGCGAGATTTACGGCTTCCCGCGCGTCAAAGATGACTCGGGTTACGTGCTGTATGAGTGCTATCAGCAGGAAGACGCTGAAAAGCTGATCCAAACGCTGCCGTTTGCCGAGCTGATCTTTGCGCGTCAGATGCTGGTGGTGGGAGAGCTGCTGCGCGATTTGCCGCCAGAAGATCGCATCACGCCGATTGTCGGCATGCTGACCGGTGTGGTGGAGAAGGGCGGAGAACTGCGGGTTGAAGTGCCGGATACCAATGAAGCTAAAGAGCTCACCAAGTTCTGCCGTAAATTAACCGTGCCGCTGCGTGCCAGCCTGCGGGAAAGCAAAATCCTGCTTAATTACGAAACGCCGAAGCGTCCGGTGGTGCATGTGTTCTTTATTGCGCCGGGCACCTGCTACGTTGGCTATTCGCTGCCGGAAAACAACTCGCCGTTCTACATGGGTATTCCGCGCCTGAAGTTCCCGTCCGATGCGCCGAGCCGTTCCACACTCAAGCTGGAAGAGGCCTTCCACGTGTTTGTGCCTGCGGATGAGTGGGATGAGCGTTTAGCCAGCGGCATGTACGCCGTCGATCTCGGCGCTTGCCCCGGCGGTTGGACCTATCAACTGGTGAAACGCAGCATGTGGGTATTTGCGGTGGATAACGGCCCAATGGCGCCAAGCCTGATGGATACCGGACAAGTCACGCACTGCCGCGAAGATGGTTTTAAATTCCGTCCGCCGCGTACCAATATCAGCTGGCTGGTGTGCGACATGGTGGAAAAACCGGTGCGCGTAGCAAGCCTGATGACCGAATGGCTGGTGAATGGCTGGTGCCGTGAAGCAATCTTCAACCTCAAGCTGCCCATGAAAAAGCGCTACGAAGAAGTGACGCAGAACCTGGCGATGATTGATGACGCGCTGAAAGCGCAGGGCATTAATGCCCAGATTCAGGCGCGTCAGCTGTATCACGACCGCGAAGAAGTGACCGTTCACGTACGCCGGTTGTGGGCGGCAGTTGGCGGCCGTCGCGACGAGCGCTAGTCCTGCTTCATACTTTGCACTACAGCGGTCCTGCTTCATACTTTGCACTACAGCGGTCCTGCTTCATACTTTGCACTACAGCGGCGTTGGCTGCGTTTGCTCGCCCCGGTCACATACTGATGTATGCTCCCGGGGACTCGCGCACTTGCCGCCTTGCTGTAGCGCAAATTATTTCGCAGGATGCCTGCTTCATACTTTGCGCTACAACGGCGTTGGCTGCGTTTGCTCGCCCCGGTCACATACTGATGTATGCTCCCGGGGACTCGCGCACTTGCCGCCTTGCTGTAGCACAAATTATTTCGCAGGATATGCTGTGTTTTTGTAGGGTCGCCATTTATGGTGACCGCTATTTCGCTTTATATCTCAGGGTGTTGAGATTGCCTTGTAACATTAAATCCCGCTTTAACGTTGAAACTTTCCGACAAATTTCCGCCATTTCCCGCTGTTCCTGCAATTTCCCCTGCCACTTGCTCGGCACCTGATCCCATTGCTGATAGATCGCATCCAGCGAGCCAAACTGCATCAATAACTCGCGGGCACTTTTTGGGCCAATGCCGGGCACGCCAGGAATTTTACTGCTGCTGATACCGCACAATCCCCAGTAATCGGGCAACTGCGTGGGCGAAACGCCAAACTCTTGCTCGATAAAAGGCACATCCAGCCAGCGCTTCTGGAAATAATCGCGAATGCGAATGTTGGGAGCCAGCAGCTGGCAATAACCTTTATCGGTAGAAACAATCGTTGCCTGATGACCGGCGTCAGCCATTTTCACCGCCAGCGTGGCGGCGAGATCGTCGGCTTCGTCTAAATCGGCCACCCAACAGCTGACGCCAGCGGCGCGGAAGGCGTCCTGCAGCGCGGGCATCTCCAGATGCAAATCTTCCGGCATTGGCGGGCGACCCGCTTTGTAATCCGGCAAAAGTTGATGGCGCCAGCCAGGCTGACGCTCATGGCTATCAAACACCGCCACCACATGCGTGGGCTGGGTATGTCCTAATAACTGATGCAAAGCAGCAACGCAGCTATCGCGGCACGGCGATCCCTGAACGGCGTGCAGACGGCGAATCAGATTGAGTGCATCAATGATAAGAAGATGAAACGACATAGCGATAGCGGCAGCCCGCAGGCTGCCTTCCTGGTGGGTTATTTGATGATTTCGTAGCAAGGCGTGTAGGCGCTGCCCGGCAGCTTCATGCGCTGCTGTGCGACAAAGCCTTGCAACAGCTCATCCATGCGGTGCATGAGATTGGCATCGCCGTGCAGCTTGTATGGACCTTTCTCGCGAATTTCACGAATCCCGATCTCTTTAACGTTACCCGCGACAATGCCGGAGAAAGCGCGACGCAGATCGGCCGCCAGCAGCTCGGCAGGTTGATCCGGAAACAGCTTCAGGTTTGCCATATTCTCGTGCGTCGGCAGGAAGGGCACCTGCAATTCGGGGGCGATACGAATCGACCAGTTGAAGCTGTAGGCATCGCCGGTTTCGCGACGATATTCTTTCACCTGCGGCATGGCTTTTTTCATCAGACGCGCCACTTCAGCGGCATCATCAATGATGATTTTGTAGTGCTTGCGTGCGCCTTCACCCAGCGTGTTGACGATGAAATCATCCAGTACGCGGAAGTAGTCGGCGCTCTCTTTGGGTCCGGTCAGAATCAGCGGAAGTACCTGATCGCTGTTATGTGGATTCATCAAAATACCCAACAGATAGAGCAGCTCTTCTGCCGTGCCCACGCCGCCAGGGAAGATCACAATGCCGTGAGCGATACGCACAAAGGCTTCGAGACGTTTTTCGATATCCGGCATGATGATCAGCTCATTGACCAGCGGATTCGGTGGCTCTGCGGCAATAATTGAGGGTTCGGTCAGGCCGATAAAACGACTGTCATGATAGCGCTGCTGCGCATGGCCAACGGCGGCACCTTTCATCGGTGCTTCCATCACGCCAGGCCCGCAACCGGTACAGATGTTGAGTTCGCGCAGGCCCATTTGCGTGCCGACGTTGCGGCAATATTGATATTCCACCGCATTGATCGAGTGACCGCCCCAACACACCACGGTATTCGGGTATTCGCCGATATGCAGGGCGCGCGCGTTACGCAGAATTGAAAACACCTGATTGGTGATATGCGCAGAGTCTTCCGGTTCATCATTCTGGCAGCGCTCGGTCGCCGCCAGTTGACCGTTCACAAACAGAATATCGCGCAGCACGGCAAACAGGTTCGCCTGTAGCGAACGAATAATACGGCCATCAACAAACGCCTCTTCCGGCGGATTGATGAGTTCAAGTTTCACGCCGCGTTCACGGCGCAACACGTTGATATCAAAGTTTTCGAAACGGGAAAGTAATTCCTGGCTGCTGTCGGTTTGGCTGCCGGAGTTGAGTACCGCAAGTGAGCAGTTACGAAACAGCTGATAAAGGTCGCTGCTGGCGGTGCGCTTCAGCATGTCGACTTCAAGCTGGGAGAGCAGGTCCATCGAGCCAAGCGGGCTGATATGTGTAATCAAGAGAACTCCTTTACACGCAAATGCGTGGCTGATGACGCTGCGCTTAACTTATTAACGCAGCGACGAAAATCCCTGGTCGCGCATGCTGCAATCGCGCCTTCAACAGAGTAACGTTGTCCGCCGTGAATGCTCAAGAGGAACCGCGCATCCGTGCAGCGGCCTGCGAGGCGTCTCGCAATCTGTTACTGGCGAACCAGGCGGGAAAAACCGGGAGAGAAGGGCACGTTACTGCGCCACGGATTAATATCCAGACCGCCGCGCCGCGTGTAACGTGCATAAACGGTTAATGCTTCTGGCTGACAAAAGCGCTGAACATCGTTGAAAATGCGTTCAACGCACTGCTCATGAAACTCATTGTGCTGGCGGAATGAGATCAAATAACGCAGCAACGCTTCACGATCGATACGCGGGCCTTTGTAGCGGATCATTACCGAGCCCCAATCGGGCTGATTGGTGATTAAGCAGTTTGATTTCAGCAGATGGCTAACCAGCGTTTCTTCAACCATCTCGCGGCCAGCAGCTTGCGCCAGATAATCTGCGTTGAAGGCGTAATCGTGGATTTCGATATCCTGCTCATCAATCACTTCGCCAGAGAAGTGGCCGATCGGCTGGCCTTCCACTTCGCTGAGACGAAACAGGGCCACGCTGACCTGACCCTTCGCGCAGGCGCTGAGATCGCGCTCCAGCGTCTGGCGCACTTCGCCCCAGTCGGCGAAAACTGTCTGATTAAAACTGTTAAGATAGAGCTTGAAACTCTTCGACTCGATCAGGTTTTGGCTATCGGCGCTAAGCACCACTTCGCCCACCGCCACCTGCGGAACGCCTTTGCTGTTGAGCCAGGAGAGTTCGTATAGCGTCCAGATATCTGCGCCCGTAAAAGGCAGATTATCGGGATACAGCCCAAGCGGCTCACGGTTCAGGCTGCGCGGCACGGATTGCAGCAGCGTGTTATCGTAACGATCAACATAAGCCGTGGGCTTACCTAAGGTCAGGCCGCTTAATGCCTGATCCCGGTTTTCAGAAGACATAACGGTTACCACTAAATTTCATCAAAGTGGTTAAGTGTAACCTAACACCTGCGAGAATATGAATGATGCAGCAAACCGTAGATGCTCTGCGTGAGTTTACCGCCCGCTACGTTGAACATTGGCAGCAACAAACCGGACATTTTCCCGCCAGCGCCGATCTGCTTGGCGTTCCCTCTGACTGCATCATCAGCACGCTGGATGACCGCGTGTTGTGGCAGCCGCAGCCGTTTACGTTACCGGCCACGCTTGAAGCGGTAGAGCGTGCACTGGATCTGCAACTGAAACCGGAAATCAGTGCGTTTTACACCACGCAATTTGCCGGCGATATGACGGCAACCTTAGAGCAGCGACCAATTACCCTGCTGCAGGTATGGAGTGAAGCGGATTTCACCCGCCTGCAAGAGAACCTGATCGGTCATCTGGTTATGAAGCGCCGCTTAAGACAGGCACCAACTTTGTTTATTGCCACCACCGATTCAGAGAATGATGTGATTGCGCTGTGCAATCTTACCGGTGAGGTCATTCTGGAGGAGCCTGGCACTAAAAAGCGTGAAGTGCTGGCGCCATCCGTTAAGACATTTCTTAATGCTTTACAACCGGTTACTCAGTGATTTGCAGATTTTCAGGCTACGCTTTGTGAGAGATCTCTCACGTCTCGTGTGAGAGATCGCTAGATCATCGTGCAGACTTCTGGAAGCCGTAAATGTAAAAATATTGTGAATCATGAACTTATGGCATCATTCTGAAAATTAAGACAGGGCTTAATCCATTAACGCTTCTTACTGGCTTGTTATTGCGATGATTTCTGGGAGAATAGTCACCACTGGCAGGATGCTGGGGATTAAGAGACGTTCAGGAGAATGTCAGCCAAGAGGCAGGAACGTAACGGAGTTTACGGCACAAGGAAGGCTTCAGGACGAAGCAGGACACTCAGGATTGAGTCAGGGACACCTCCAGGACGGAGAATGAGAGCCACGCGGAATGTGGCGGGCCAGGATGCTAAGGACCAATGTCATGATGACAAGCGACGGAAAGCGCAGGAAAAGTTGTCATGGATGAGCAGGGAGCACAGCAGTAGCTGGAATGCTGCAAACGAAAACCGGGAGCACTGTAATCACAGTGCTCCCTTTTTTTATGCCATTTTTGCGCCGGGCGTGACTGATGGTATGCTTGCCGCCCAATTTTTCTCTGGAGGTGGCGCATGTCGTCGCAAATGATTTTTCAGCGCCTGCAGCAGGTCGAAGCGGTGATGCGCGAACACGGCCATTGGCAGTCACAATCCCCCGAGGCGAGCGCCTTCACCAGTACCGAACCTTTCTGTCTCGATACCATGGAGCCGCTGCAATGGCTGCAATGGGTATTGATGCCGCGCTTTTATGCGCTGCTCGAAAGTGGCGCGCCGTTACCGCAGAATTTCGCTATCACACCTTATTATGAAGTTGCATTGCCAGCCGACACGGCGGGCTATACGGCATTATTGCTGACGCTCAATAAGTTTGATGCGCTGTTCCAGGAACCTTCCGCCTGATGCTCGAAATCCTTTATCAAGATGAGTGGCTGGTCGCCGTGAATAAGCCAGCCGGTTGGCTGGTGCATCGCAGCTGGCTCGATCGCAACGAAAAAGTGGTGGTGATGCAAACGGTGCGCGACCAGATTGGTCAGCATGTCTTCACCGTGCACCGACTCGACCGCCCAACCTCTGGCGTGTTGCTGATGGCGTTATCGAGTGAAGTCGCCCATTTACTGGCGCAGCAGTTTGAACAGCATCAGATGCAGAAAACCTATCATGCGGTGCTGCGCGGTTGGCTGGAAGGCGGCGCGACGCTGGATTATCCGCTGGTGGAAGAGCTGGATAAGATTGCTGACAAATTCGCTACTCAGGAGCCTGTTGCCCAACCGGCAGTAACGGATTACCAGGCGCTGGCACACGTTGAGATGCCGGTCGCTATCAGCCGTTATAACACCGCGCGCTATACGCTGGTGGAGATGGCTCCGCACACCGGCCGTAAACATCAACTGCGCCGCCACATGGTGCATCTGCGTCATCCGATTATTGGCGACAGCGCGCACGGAGATTTGCGCCAGAATCGTGGTGCGGCGGCACACTTTGGCCTAAATCGCCTGATGCTGCACGCCAGCGCGCTCAGCTTTACTCATCCCGTCACCGGCGAGCCCTTAGTGATTCGCGCCGGGTTGGATCGTGTCTGGCAGCAGATGCTTGAGCAATTTGGCTGGCAGGATCAGATCCCTGATGTTCCCAGGGTTGAGTTTGCCATTGATGCAGTCCAGGATAAGCCAACAGAATAAAGGAGCGGCAAGATGGCAAAGATTGGCATTTTTACAGGTACGGTTTACGGCAATGCGCTGCTGGTGGCTGAAGAAGCACAGACGGTGCTGGAAGAGCAGGGCCACGAGGTGAAGGTGTTTGAAGATCCGTCGATGGCGGATTGGCAGGCATACAGCAAAGAGGTGGTGCTGATTGTCACCTCAACTACCGGCCAAGGCGACTTCCCGGATAACATTGCCCGCCTGTATGTTAAGGTGCGCGATGAGCTGGGTTATCAACCCGAATTGCGTTACGGCGTGATTGGCTTGGGTGATAGCAGCTATGACAATTTCTGCGGTGCCGGTAAAACCTTCGATGCCACCTTGCAGGAGCAGAGCGCACAGCGCATCGGCGAGGTGCTGCTGGTGGATGCGACGGAAGATCCGGAGCCAGAATCAGTGACGTCACCTTGGGTTGAGAGCTGGGGTAAGTTGCTGTAATGGGTGAGGTCGCCATGAATGGCGACCCTCCAGAAGCGTTGTAGGGTTGGCATTCATGCCAACCTGGTCATCACGTCACCGGCGCCGGATTAAATACCGCCAGCTGATTACGAATCCCCCAACGATCCGACCACGTCTGTTTGCGCCCGCTGGCAATATCCAGAATCAACTCAAACAGTCGCCAACCGACCTGTTCAATACTCTCTTCGCCCGTTGCAATAGTTCCGGCATTAATATCCATCAAATCATGCCAGCGTTCGGCCAGCGCATTGCGCGTTGCCATCTTAATCACCGGAATGGCGGCTAAACCGTAAGGCGTGCCGCGCCCGGTGGTGAACACCTGCAAGGTAATGCCCGATGCCATCTGCTGCGTGCCACACACGAAATCGCTGGCTGGTGTTGCTGCATAAATTAGCCCGCGTTTGGTAGGGCGCTGGCCTGGCGATAACACTTCAACAATTGGGCTGCGACCTGACTTCGCAATCGAACCCAGCGCTTTCTCCACCACATTCGCCAGCCCGCCTTTTTTGTTACCCGGCGAGGGATTGGCGCTGCGATCGGTTTGGCCCTGGCTGAGATAATCGTCATACCACGCCATCTCTTCCAGCAGCCGTTTGCCGACCGTTTCATCCACCACGCGCGGCGTCAGCAGATGAATAGCATCTCGCACTTCAGTCACTTCCGAGAACATCACCGTTGCACCGCAGCGCACCAGTAAGTCGGAAGCAAATCCCACGGCGGGGTTCGCCGTTACGCCGGAGAAAGCATCGCTGCCGCCGCATTGTGTGCCGATCACCAGCTCTGATGCTGGACAGGTTTCGCGCTGGCGCTGATTAAGTTTTTTCAGATGTCGTTCGGCGACCTGTAGAATTTCATTCACCATCGCGCCAAAGCCGACCAACCGCTCATCCTGCAACCGCACAATGTCGTTGTCATCCAGCGAAATCGCCTGCACGTCCGGTGTGCCGGTCAGCAATCGTTCCGGCTGTAATTTCTCGCAGCCGAGGCTGACGATCATCACTTCGCCACCGAAATTGGGATTCAGTGCCAGGTTATGAATGGTGCGAATCGGCACCACGGCGGCGGGCGCATTGATTGCCACGCCGCAGCCATACAGATGATTCAGCGCCACCACGCCATCGACATTGGGATAGCGCGGCAGCAAATCACGCTCAATGATTTGCACCACATAATCCACCACGCCTGCCACGCAGTGAACGCTGGTGGTGATACCGAGCAGGTTACGCGTGCCAACGCTGCCATCCGCGTTGCGATAGCCTTCGAAGGTATAACCTTCCAGCGGCGGCAGCGCGGGCGGCACATTGTTTGCCAGCGGCAAACTGTTGAGCGGTGGCGCTTCGGGCAGCGCCACCAGTGATTCTTCAATCCAGCTACCTTGTGGGATCGGACGCAGCGCGTAGCCAATCACTTCACCGTAGCGCAGGATTGCGCCCGCTTGCGGAATGTCACTCAGCGCGACTTTATGTCCCTGCGGCACATGCTCCGTCAGTTGCAGTCCGTCGTCGAAACGGGTGCCGGACGGCAATCCCTGATTGTTGACCACGATCGCCACGTTATCGGCATCGTGCACTTTGATATAGAGCGGTTTTTCTGTCAGAGGACGGTTCATTGCTCACCTTCCAGTTCGTCGCACTGTACTTAGCAGCGCGGTTTAAAATACGTCCATCACGTCATCGTTTTTTGCCAGCCTCAGTATATGCAGGGGTATTTGCCGTATGCATTGTGCAACTGACTGGCTTTAAGGAGATTTATCAGAGGATTTTGGTTCGTTTATCCAAACGCAAGTGAAGGGACTCACAAACTGCTATTGGCCTGTACGTTTACTAGGCAAAATCGCGGTGGAAAAAAGCGTTCCGTGAGCCACGCCGCAGCGTTATGTGCAGATGCCATAAAATCATTCTCATTCGCCCTTCATCCTCATGCGTTCTTCCAGTGTTTCGCCTCCAGGCTGTTCCTATACTGATTCTCGTTCTTCAACGTTAGGTTATTCGTCACGACGCATCATCGTATTGCCAAATATAAAAATCGCCGTGTTTAACCCAACATCATTCTGATACCCAACGCGATGTGTATGCAGTCAGAGTGGATGTAGCGTTCGCTATATTTCAGGAGTGCATCATGAATAGTTTCAGCCAGACAGCGGAAGCGGTGCAGAAGCGCACCAATGCCCGTTACTGGATTGTGGTGATGTTATTTATCGTCACCTCGTTCAACTACGGTGACCGCGCAACCATTTCGATTGCCGGTTCGGCGATGTCCAAAGATATCGGCCTTGATTCGGTCGGCCTGGGCTACATCTTCTCCGCCTTCTCGTGGGCGTACGTTATTGGGCAGATTCCGGGTGGCTGGCTGCTCGACCGCTTCGGCTCAAAACGCGTCTACTTCTGGAGCATCTTCCTCTGGTCGCTGTTCACCTTGCTGCAGGGCTTCGTCGATCTGTTCAGCGGCTTTGGCATTATCATTTCGCTGTTCCTGCTGCGTTTCCTGGTCGGCCTGGCTGAGGCGCCATCCTTCCCCGGCAACAGCCGCATCGTTGCGGCCTGGTTCCCGGCGCAGGAGCGCGGCACCGCAGTAGCAATCTTCAACTCGGCGCAATACTTCGCCACGGTGATCTTTGCGCCGATCATGGGTTGGCTGGTATCCGAAGTGGGCTGGGCGCACGTGTTCTGGTTCATGGGCGGATTGGGCATCATCCTCAGCTTCATCTGGCTGAAAGTGATCCACGATCCCACCGATCATCCAGGCGTTAACAAAGCCGAACTGGAGTACATGGAGCAGGGCGGCGCGCTGATTAACATGGACGTCAAAAAGGACGACCGCAAAGTGAGCTGGAGCGAGAAGTGGTTCCAGATCAAACAGCTGCTGACTTCCCGCATGATGCTGGGCATCTATCTCGGGCAATACTGCGTCAACGCCTTAACCTACTTCTTTATCACCTGGTTCCCGGTGTATCTGGTGCAGGCGCGCGGCATGTCGATTCTGAAGGCGGGCTTTATTGCCTCGATTCCGGCGGTATGCGGCTTCCTTGGCGGCGTCTTGGGCGGGGTGATTTCTGATTACCTGATGCGCAAAACCGGTTCGCTGAATATCGCGCGTAAAACGCCGATTGTGCTCGGCATGCTGCTCTCCATTTCAATGGTGATGTGTAACTACACCGATACTGAATGGGTGGTGGTGTTCTTCATGGCGCTGGCGTTCTTCGGTAAAGGCATTGGTGCGCTGGGATGGGCGGTGATGGCAGATACCGCACCGAAAGAGATCAGCGGCTTGAGCGGCGGTCTGTTCAATATGTTCGGTAACTTCTCCGGCATCGTGACGCCAATCGCTATCGGTTACATCATCGCCACCAGCGGTTCCTTCGAAGGCGCGCTGGTTTATGTCGGTATCCATGCCTTTGTCGCCGCATTTAGCTTCCTGGTGATTGCCGGCGATATCAAACGCGTCGAACTGAAAACCAGGCCATAAGGACGGACTATGACTACGCAAAGCACGCCGGTCATCACCGAAATGCAGGTGATTCCGGTTGCCGGGTACGACAGCATGCTGCTCAACATCGGTGGCGCGCACAGCGCCTGCTTCACCCGCAATATCGTGGTGCTCACTGACAGCGCCGGACATACCGGCGTCGGTGAAGCGCCGGGCGGTGAAACCCTCTACCAAACGCTGGTTGAGGCGATTCCTCAGGTGAAAGGCCAGCAGGTTGCGCGCATGAATCGTCTGGTGCAGCAGGTGCACAAAGGCAATCAGTCGGCGGATTTCGATACCTTCGGCAAAGGCGCGTGGACCTTCGAGCTGCGCGTCAATGCGGTGGCCGCGCTGGAAGCCGCGCTGCTCGATCTGCTCGGCCAATGCCTCGGCGTGCCGGTGGCGGAACTACTCGGTCCGGGCCAGCAGCGCGATGAAGTCACGGTGCTGGGTTATCTGTTTTATCTCGGCGATCGTCGCAAAACCGATTTGCCCTATCTGACCGGCGAAAATGCCAGCCACGATTGGTATCACTTGCGCCATCAGGAGGCGCTGACGCCGGAATCCGTGGTGCGGCTGGCGGAAGCGGCGCAGGACAAATACGGCTTCAAAGATTTCAAACTCAAAGGCGGCGTGCTGCCGGGCGAGCAGGAAATTGAATCGGCGGAGGCGCTGAAAAAACGCTTTCCCGATGCGCGCATCACTGTCGATCCCAACGGTGCCTGGACGCTCGACGAAGCCATTCGCTTGTGTAAAGGCATGGGCGATGTGCTTACCTACGCCGAAGATCCGTGCGGTGCCGAGCAGGGTTTTTCTGGCCGCGAAGTGATGGCCGAATTCCGCCGCGCGACGGGCTTGCCGGTCGCCACCAACATGATTGCCACCAACTGGCGCGAAATGAACCACGCGGTGATGCTCAATTCCGTCGATATTCCGCTGGCCGATCCGCACTTCTGGACGCTGAGCGGCGCGGTGCGCGTGGCGCAGCTGTGCGACGACTGGGGATTAACCTGGGGCTGTCACTCCAATAACCACTTCGATATTTCGCTGGCGATGTTCACCCACGTTGGCGCGGCTGCGCCGGGTAAACCCACCGCCATTGATACGCACTGGATTTGGCAGGAGGGCGATCAGCGCCTGACCAAAGAGCCACTGCAGATCCGTAACGGCAAAATCGCCGTGCCGGATAAGCCGGGCCTCGGCATCGAGCTGGATTGGGATCGTCTGCATCATGCCAACGCTTTGTACAAATCGCTGCCAGCGGGCGCACGTAATGACGCCACCGCTATGCAGTATCTGGTTCCCAATTGGTCATTCGACCGCAAGCGTCCAGCATTTGGTCGCGGCTAAGTCTAAGGAGCAGGAAATGAGTCAGACACCGAAAATTACATCGCTGCAGGTCATTCCGGTGGCCGGTTACGACAGCATGTTGCTCAACCTGAGCGGCGCACATTCACCGTTCTTCACCCGCAATATCGTCATCATTAAAGACAATGCCGGACATACCGGCGTGGGTGAGATTCCGGGCGGCGAAAAGATTCGTCAGACGCTGGAAGATGCGGCGGCGCTGGTGGTGCAGAAAACCGTTGGCGAATACAAAAACATCCTCAATCTGGTGCGCAGCACCTTTGCCGATCGCGATTCCAGCGGGCGCGGCAACCAAACCTTTGATTTGCGTACCACCATTCACGTGGTGACCGGCATCGAAGCGGCGTTGCTCGATCTGCTTGGGCAGCACCTGGGCGTGAACGTTGCCTCGCTGCTCGGCGATGGTCAGCAGCGCGATCGTGTGGAAATGCTCGGCTATCTGTTCTATGTCGGCGACCGCAAGAAAACCTCGCTGCCGTATCAGAGCCAGGAAAATGACAAATGCGATTGGTATCGTCTGCGCCACGAAGAAGCGCTGACGCCGGATACGGTGGTGCGCCTGGCGGAAGCGGCGTATGAAAAATATGGCTTTAACGATTTCAAACTGAAAGGCGGCGTGCTGCGCGGCGGCGAAGAGGCCGAAGCGGTAACGGCGCTGGCGAAGCGCTTCCCGCAGGCGCGCGTGACGCTCGATCCTAACGGCGCATGGTCGCTGAACGAGGCGATTCTGCTCGGTAAGCAACTGAAAGGCGTGCTGGCCTATGCGGAAGATCCGTGCGGTGCTGAGCAAGGCTATTCCGGTCGTGAAGTGATGGCGGAGTTCCGCCGCGCCACCGGCATGCCGACCGCCACCAACATGATCGCCACCGACTGGCGTCAGATGGGCCACACGCTGTCGCTGCAATCGGTCGATATCCCGCTGGCCGATCCGCACTTCTGGACGATGCAGGGTTCGGTGCGCGTGGCGCAGATGTGCCACGACTTCGGCCTGACGTGGGGCTCGCACTCTAACAACCACTTCGACATCTCGCTGGCGATGTTCACCCACGTTGCCGCCGCCGCACCGGGCGCGATTACTGCCATCGATACCCACTGGATTTGGCAGGAAGGCAATCAGCGCCTGACCAAAGAGCCGTTCCAGATTAAAGGCGGCATGGTGCAGGTGCCGCAAAAACCGGGCCTTGGCGTCGAGCTGGATATGGATCAGGTGATGCAGGCCAACGCGCTGTATCAGAAACACGGTTTGGGCGCGCGCGATGATGCGCAAGCCATGCAGTTCCTCGTACCGAACTGGACCTTTGATAACAAGCGTCCGTGCCTGGTGCGCTAACTTTTCCGGCTCCCCGCGCGGGAGCCTGCTGTAACCGACAGGAGTGAAGACAATGAGCAATGCCTGGCCGAACCCTTTTCGTCGCCGTTTGCTGGCAGGAGAAACCCTGATTGGCAGCTGGTGCGCGCTGGCTAATCCATTAACCACCGAAGTGCTGGGCCTGGCGGGCTTTGACTGGCTGGTATTGGATGGCGAACACGCGCCAAATGACATCACCACCTTTGTGCCGCAGCTGATGGCGCTGAAGGGCAGCCACAGCGCGCCAGTGGTGCGTCCGCCGTGCAACGAACCGATCATCATCAAGCGCTTACTGGATATTGGCTTCTACAACTTCCTGGTGCCGTTTGTGGAAACCGAGGAAGAGGCGATTCGCGCGGTGGCGTCTACTCGCTATCCACCGGCTGGCATTCGCGGTGTCTCGGTTTCGCACCGCAGCAACATGTACGGCACGCTGCCGGACTACAACAGCACCATCAACGATAACATCACTGTGCTGGTGCAGATCGAAACGCAACAGGCGGTGGACAATATCGATGCTATTGCCGCAGTCGATGGTGTCGATGGCATCTTCGTTGGGCCGGGCGATCTCTCGGCAGCGCTCGGCTATCTCGGCCAGCCTGCGCATCCCGAAGTATTGAAAGTGATTAAACACGTATTCGAACGCGCCAAAGCGGCGGGGAAACCGAGCGGGATTCTGGCGCCGGTGGAAGCCGATGCGCGCCGCTATCTGGAGTGGGGCGCCAGCTTTGTGGCGGTAGGCAGCGATCTGGGCGTGTTCCGTAACGCCACGCAGGCGCTGTGTGACAAATTTAAAAAATAACTGACTGAGAGGAAAGGCAATGAAAATTGGATTTATCGGCCTCGGCATCATGGGCAAACCGATGAGTAAAAACCTGGTGAAAGCCGGTTATTCGCTGGTGGTGCGCGACCATAATGTCGGCAACGAAGCAGAGCTGGTGGAGCTAGGCGCCACCGTGGCGAAGACGCCAAAAGAGGTAGCAGAACAGGTAGATGTGTTGATCACCATGGTTCCGAACTCGCCGCAGGTTAAAGAGGTGTGCCTCGGCGCTAACGGCATCATCGAAGGCGCGAAGCCTGGCCTGATCGTGATCGACATGAGTTCCATTGCGCCATTGGCCAGCCGTGAAGTGCATGATGCGCTGGCGGCGAAAGGCATCAAAATGCTCGATGCGCCGGTCAGCGGCGGCGAGCCGAAAGCGATTGAAGGCACGCTGTCGGTGATGGTCGGCGGTGATAAAGCAGTGTTCGATCAGTGCTTCGACATCATGAAAGCGATGGCGGGTTCGGTGGTGCACACCGGCGACATTGGTGCGGGTAACGTCACCAAGCTGGCGAATCAGGTAATCGTGGCGCTCAACATCGCGGCGATGTCAGAAGCGCTGTCGCTGGCGACCAAAGCGGGCGTTAATCCTGAGCTGGTTTATCAGGCGATTCGTGGTGGCCTGGCGGGCAGCACCGTGCTGGATGCCAAAGCGCCGATGGTGCTGGATCGTAACTTCAAGCCGGGCTTCCGTATCGATCTGCACATCAAAGATCTGGCTAATGCGCTGGATACCTCGCACGAGATTGGCGCGCATCTGCCGCTGACCGCTGCAGTAATGGAGATGATGCAAGCGCTCAAGGTCGACGGACAGGGCACTTCCGACCATAGCGCGCTGGCCTGCTATTATGAAAAATTAGCGAAAGTTGAGATCACCCGGTAGTGCAATCGTCCGGCGTCTGCGGATGCCGGACGGCTCGCTGCCTTCGCAGGACGGATGTCCGTCATCAACCGCGCTGGATTGCCTATGAAAATTGTCATCGCACCGGATTCATATAAAGAGAGTTTATCCGCCCTGGAAGTGGCTTCGGCGATTGAAGCGGGATTCCGCGAGATCTTTCCTGAAGCTGACTACGTGAAAATACCGGTTGCCGACGGTGGCGAAGGCACGGTTGAAGCGATGGTGGCGGCAACGCAGGGAAACATTGTCCGGCTGACGGTTACTGGACCGCTCGGCAAGCCAGTTGAAGCGTTCTACGGTTTGTCAGGCGATGAGCGTACCGCGTTTATCGAAATGGCGGCGGCCAGCGGGCTAGAGTTAGTACCCGCCGCACAGCGCGATCCGCTGATTACCACCTCGTTTGGCACCGGCGAGCTGATCAAAGATGCGCTCGATCGTGGTGTCGATCACATCATCATCGGCATTGGCGGCAGCGCCACCAATGATGGTGGTTCCGGCATGATGCAGGCTCTGGGCGCGCAGCTGCTGGATGAGCACGGCAAGGAAATTGCCTATGGCGGCGGTGCATTGCCGCAGCTGGCGCACATTGATATCGCACAGCTGGATGCGCGTATTAAAGAGTGCCGCTTTGAAGTGGCCTGTGATGTCAGCAATCCGCTTACCGGTGAAAAGGGCGCGTCGGCGATCTTTGGTCCGCAAAAAGGCGCAACGCCGCAGCTGGTGCAGCAGCTGGACAAAGCACTGGAACATTACGCTACTCTGATTCATCGCGATCTGGATATTGATGTTTTACGCATTGATGGCGGCGGCGCGGCGGGCGGCATGGGCGCGGCGCTGCATGCGTTTTGTCAGGCCGAGTTGCGCAGCGGCATTGAAATTGTTACTGAAGCCCTGGGCCTGGCTGAGCAGGTGAAAGATGCCGATCTGGTGATTACCGGCGAAGGGCGCATTGATAGCCAGAGCATTAATGGCAAGGTGCCGATTGGCGTGGCAAAGGTCGCGAAGCAGTTTAATAAGCCGGTGATTGGCATTGCCGGAAGTTTAACCGCGGATGTCGGCGTGGTGCATCAACACGGGCTGGATGCGGTGTTCAGCGTGCTGTTTAGCATCTGCACGTTGGATGACGCGCTGGCCAACGCGGCGCAGAACGTGCGCCTGACGGCGCGTAATGTCGCGGCGGTGATTAAGCTGGGGAGAGAGCTGTAAGCCAGGTCGCCATGAATGGCGACCCTACAAATGCGCACGCATAGCCGTTGTAGGGTCGGCATTTATGCCGACCTGGTCCATCACCGCACTAACCTAACGCCAACAATTTTCTCGCCTCTCGCGCCACGTTCGCCATCTCATCGCTTAACTCCAGCAGCTCCGGCTCAAGCGCGTCGATATCGCTCTCCTGATGCAAACTCTTCTCCAACTGCTGACACAGCTGTTTCAGGCGCGGCACGCCGCTGTAGCTGGCGCTGCCGTGCAGCTTGTGAATAATCTCGCGCAATCCCACCACATCATTACTCGCCATCGCACTCTCAACGCGCTCTTCCACTTCTGGCAGGAAATCGAGCAGCATTTGCAGCAGATCGCGGGCTAAATCAGGTTTATTGGCGGCCTGACGCAGCGCTAGCGTCCAATCCAGTGACGGCGCAACTTCAGGCGGTTGCGGTTGCGGCTGCGGCGTGACCCGGTTCGGCGCGTAGCGTTGCAGCAGTTGGCTCAGTTTGTCCTCGTCAATCGGCTTTGCCAGATAGTCATTCATGCCAGCATTGATAAGCTGCGCACGTTCACCATCCAACGCATGCGCGGTTACGGCGACAATCGGTGTGGTGGCGTGCAGCGGCAGGCTGCGGATGATTTCGCTGGCGCGGATGCCATCGATATCTGGCATCTGAATGTCCATCAGAATCACGTCCAGCTTGTGTAGGCGCGCCTGGCGAATCGCCTGCTCGGCGTTATCACAAAGAATGATGTGCTGCACCTGCTCCTCCAGCAGCGCGCCAATCAGTTTCAGATTGGCGGGATTGTCATCTACCGCCATTACCGTCAATGGCTGACGTGCGCCACGCGGCAGCGCATCGCTTTGCCAGTCATGTAAGTCGAGCAGCATTGGCAGCAAGCGCGTTAACGAAACCGGTTTGGCGATACAACCGGCAATGCCGCGCGCCCGCAAGTCGTCGGCAAACAGCATCATTTCACTCGGCAGCGCTAGCAGCACCGAATCGGCACGCGCATGCAGACGAGTAATAAACGCATCCGACAGCGTCGCAGGATGCGGTTCGGTTACCGGCAAGCCCATCAGCAGCAGCGGAAAGTGCGTATCGGGCATCTCTTCCAGGCTGGAGAAGTGCTGCACCTGCAACGGTGTGATGCTTAGCATCTCCTGCACCGCTTTCGCCACCGCTGGATGTGGCTCGATATACGCCAGCGGCGTGGCACGCAAATCATCCAGCATGCGCGGAATGGCTGGGGCATTCGGATTGAGATCGAGATGAATATGCACCCAGAAGGTCGAGCCCTGATTCTGACGGCTGTGGAAGGCAATTTCGCCGCCCATTTCGCTCACCAGTTTCTGCGTGATCACCAACCCTAAACCGGTGCCGCCATGACGACGTGAAATACTGGCATCGGCCTGGCGAAACGCCTGGAACAGCTGCGACTGCTGCTGTTCAGAGATACCGATGCCGGTGTCATGCACCTGAATCTCCAGCTCAGCACGCGTGTTGCTGATGCTGCGTAGCTCGACGCGCAGATCGATATGTCCGTGCTCGGTGAATTTAATCGCGTTGCCAATCAGGTTGATCATGATCTGCTGCAGGCGCAGCGGATCGCCAATTACGTTGTCCGGCACCTGTTTTTCCAGGCAGACGGTAATTTCCAGCCCTTTGTCATGGGCAGATGGCGCCAGCAGCACCAGCGTTTCATCCAGCGTGGCGCGCAGCGGGAACGGGATCGACTCCAGCACCAGCTTGCCCGCTTCCAGCTTCGAGAAATCAAGCACGTCGTTAATGATGCTCAGCAGGTTATTCGCCGAACGCTCGATGGTGCTCATGTAGTCGCGCTGGTTGGTGCTCAGCCCGGTTTTTAGCATCTGGCGAGTAAAGCCAATTACGCCGTTCAGCGGCGTTCGCAGCTCGTGCGACATGTTGGCGAGAAACTCCGATTTGATACGTGCCGCTTCCTGCGCGCGCTTCTTCGCCAGATCCAGCTCCACGTTCTGAATCTCCAACTGCTCCAGCGTTTCGCGTAGATCGTAAGTCGCCTGATCAATGTTCTGCTGCATCTCTTCGTGATAGGCGGTGAGCGACATCGCCATGGCGTTGATACCGTTTTTCAGAATGCTCAGCTCGCCCAGCATGTAGCCATCCACGCGACTGTCCAGCTGGCCGCGGCGAATGCGGTCCACGGTGGTGACCATGTTGCGAATCGGGCCGGTGACGTCGCGCATCAGGCGATAGGCAAACAGCATGGCGATGCACAGGCAGAACAGCAGCAGTAGCGTGGCAACAAACACCTCTTTGTACTGCTCGAGCCGCACCGATTGCAGATCCAGCTCAATCGCCACATAACCCAGCGGATTCCCGGCTGGTTTGGCGTCTTCGCCAGGCAGCTCATCCACCGAATAGCGTTCGGAGATGATTGGCGTGCGCAAAATCATCACATTGCCTTGCCGCTCCACCGAGACGCCATCTTCCAGCGTTGAGATGTCCTCTTTCTGTAATAACGAGAGGTTTTGGTTGTTATTCGAGGTGACGTAGACGTGATTGTTGTTGTCGAAAATGGTGATGGCACGGACAATATTGGAGTGGCGGCGATGCAGAAGGCTGACTAATTCGCGAATCGCATCGCGGTTGTGCCACGTCATGCCGTATTCACTGGAGACCGCCAGCGGTTCGATGATGTTCGCCCCCGCGTCGTGCACCTGATGCTGTAATTCGTTGTAGCGGTGCACCACAAAGAAGGTACTAAGCAGCAGGCCAATCATCAGCGTTGGCGCCAGTATCAAAATCATCATTCGCGCCCGCAGGCTGTATTTGGTCATAATTGTGGCCTGGCGATTCCTGGCATTTTTCCCTGTGCGAGCGCGGTTAATGGCTGCACACCCAATTAAAGTAGAGATTTCACAATACTATGGCGCAATTTTACTCCGCAAAACAGCGTGTGACGACTAAGGCTCGCATATCCGTCACCATTGAAGACCTCGATCCTTTTGGACAAGGTGTTGCGCGCCATAAAGGCAAGGCGATGTTTGTCAGCGGCGCGCTGCCCGGTGAACAGGCGGAAGTGACGGTGTTCGAGGATAAAAGCAAATACGCGCGCGCCAAAGCCAACAAGATCCTCAATCCTAGCCCACAGCGTGAAAAACCGCGCTGCGTCCATTTCGGCGTGTGCGGCGGCTGCCAGCAGCAGCATGCTTCGGTTGCTTTGCAGCAGGAGAGTAAAGCGCGCGCCTTAAGTCGCATGCTAAGCCGAGAAGCGCCGCTGCCGGTGAAGGTCGATGAGATCATCAGCGGCAGCGAGTGGGGCTATCGTCGTCGGGCGCGTTTAGGGTTGCAGTGGCAGCCAAAACAGCAGCGTCTGCAAATGGGTTTCCGCCAGGCCGCCAGCAACGATCTGGTTGAGCTGAAGCAATGCCCGGTTTTGGTGCCCGAACTTGAAGCGTTACTGCAACCGTTGCACCAGTGTCTCAGCGATTTACAGGCGGTTAAACGGCTGGGCCACGTTGAGTTGGTGCTGGCGGACAATGGCCCGCTGATGGTGCTGCGTCATCTTGATGCACTCTCTGCAGGCGACCGCGCAAAACTGGAACGTTTTTCGCATGAGCAGCAACTGTCGCTCTATCTGGCTGATGGCAGTGAAAGTTTGCAGGCGCTGAATGCGCGTGAACCTTTTTATCACTCGTTGAATTTGCCGCTAACCTTTAGCCCGCAGAATTTTATTCAGGTCAACGATGCTGTGAATCAGCAGATGGTGGCCAAAGCCATCGAATGGCTGGATTTGCAGCCAGAGGATCGTGTGCTGGATTTGTTCTGTGGCATGGGAAACTTTACTTTGCCTCTAGGAAAGTTCGTACAAAATGCTGTAGGTGTGGAGGGCGTTGCAGCATTAGTGCAGCAGGCAGCGTATAATGCAGCCCAGAATAATCTTGAGAATGTTCGCTTCTTCCAGCATAACCTGGAGGAAGATGTATCGCGTCAGCCGTGGGCGACGCAGGGATTTAACAAGGTGTTACTGGATCCAGCGCGTGCTGGGGCCGCGGGCGTGATGACGCATGTGGTTAAACTTGCGCCAGAACGTGTGGTCTATGTTTCCTGTAACCCTACAACGCTGGCGCGTGACAGTCAGACATTGCTGTCAGCGGGCTACCATTTGGAAAGGGTCGCGATGCTGGATATGTTCCCTCATACCAGTCATCTCGAATCCATGGTGCTGTTTAGCAAAGCATAAGCGATGTCCACATCGCTGTGGCAGGAGAGGATATGGTTGCGGTTAGAAGTGCGCATTTAAATACGGCGGGCGAATTTGCCCTTGACCAGTGGATCGCCAGTTTAAGTATCAACAATCCGCAATCCTGTCAGCGACTGGCGGATGCGTGGCGCTACTGTGAAGCCGAAACGCACAACCATCCTGATCAAGCTCTGCTGCTGTGGCGCGGTATTGAGATGGTGGAAATTCTCACCATGCTCAGCATGGACATCGACAGCCTGCGCGCGGCGCTGCTGTTCCCGCTCGCCAACGCCGATGTGGTGAGCGAAGAAGATCTCGAAAAAGCCTTTGGCAAAGAGATTGTGATGTTGGTGCATGGCGTGCGCGACATGGATGCCATTCGTCAGCTGAAAGCGATTCACAACGATTCGATGGCTTCTGAGCAAGTGGATAACGTGCGCCGCATGCTGCTGGCGATGGTGGAAGATTTCCGCTGCGTGGTCATCAAGCTGGCGGAACGTATCGCCCATCTGCGTGAAATGAAAGACGCGCCAGAAGATGAGCGCGTGCTTGCGGCGAAAGAGAGCACCAATATTTACGCGCCGCTGGCCAACCGTCTTGGTATCGGTCAGCTCAAATGGGAGCTGGAAGATTACTGCTTCCGCTATCTGCATCCCGATGAATACAAACGTATTGCTAAGCTACTGCACGAACGCCGTATCGATCGCGAAGGCTACATCGAAAGCTTCGTCGCCAACCTGCGCGCCGAGATGCAGAAAGAGGGCGTGCGTGCCGAAGTGTATGGCCGTCCAAAACACATCTACAGCATCTGGCGCAAGATGCAGAAGAAGTCGTTAGCGTTCGATGAGCTGTTTGACGTACGTGCGGTGCGCATCGTGGCTGAACGTCTGCAGGATTGCTACGGCGCGCTCGGAACGGTACATACACTGTTTCGCCATCTGCCGAGTGAGTTTGACGACTACGTTGCCAATCCCAAGCCCAACGGCTATCAATCGATTCATACCGTGGTGCTGGGGCCGCAGGGCAAAACGGTGGAAATCCAGATTCGTACGCGCCAGATGCACGAAGACGCCGAGCTGGGCGTCGCCGCACACTGGAAGTACAAAGAAGGCCCAACCTCCAGCAATGCGCGCGGCGCGGCAGGACATGAAGGACGCATCGCCTGGCTGCGTAAGCTGATTACCTGGCAGGAAGAGATGGCCGATTCCGGCGAGATGCTGGAAGAGGTGCGCAGCCAGGTGTTTGACGATCGCGTGTATGTGTTTACCCCGAAAGGCGACGTGGTCGATCTGCCGGCGGGTTCAACGCCGCTCGACTTCGCCTATCACATTCACAGCGATATCGGCCACCGCTGCATTGGCGCCAAAATCAGCGGGCGCATCGTGCCGTTTACCTATCAGTTGCAGATGGGCGATCAGATTGAAGTGATCACCCAGAAGCAGCCGAATCCAAGCCGCGATTGGCTGAATCCGAACCTCGGCTATATCACCACCAGCCGCGGGCGCTCGAAAATTCACGCCTGGTTCCGTAAGCAGGATCGTGACAAAAATATTATTGCTGGCCGTCAGATCCTCGAAAACGAGCTGAATCAGATGGATATCAGCATGCGCGAAGCGGAGAAACTGCTGCTGCCGCGCTATAACGTCAGTTCGCAGGATGAGCTGCTGGCGATGATTGGCGGCGGCGATATTCGCCTCAATCAGATGGTCAATTTCCTGCAAGGCAAGCTCAACAAGCCGAGCGCCGAAGAGGAAGATCGCGAGGCGCTGCGCCTGCTGACGCAAAAGTCACATGCACCGTCGGCGCGTAAAGAGAGCGGTCGCGTGGTGGTGGAAGGCGTAGGCAATCTGCTGCACCACATCGCCCGCTGCTGCCAGCCGATTCCTGGCGACGATATCGTGGGCTTTATCACCCAGGGACGCGGCATCTCGATTCACCGTGCCGACTGTGACCAGCTAACCGAGCTGATTTCGCATGCACCGGAACGTATCGTTGATGCGGTGTGGGGCGAGGATTACTCCAGCGGTTACTCGCTGGTGGTGCGCGTCACTGCCAACGATCGTAGCGGCCTGCTGCGCGATATCACCACCATTCTGGCTAACGAAAAGGTCAACGTGCTCGGCGTCTCCAGCCGCAGCGACACCAAAAAACAGCTGGCGACCATTGATATGGATATTGAGATCTATAACCAGCAAGTGCTTGGCCGCGTGCTGGCACGCCTTAATCAGGTGCCGGACATTATCGACGCGCGCCGTTTGCACTGATTTAGAGCCGTTTGTCCCCCATCCCGACCTTCCCCCGCTCGCGGGGGAAGGAGACGCTGCCGTATGTGACATCGGCGCAGCTCTCCCTAAATTTTCCCAAAGGATCCTCTCATGACGCCCTTAAACCGCCTGCTCACCATCATGCAAACCTTGCGCGACCCGGAGCGCGGCTGCCCGTGGGATCGTCAGCAAACCTTTGCCTCGATCGCGCCCTACACGCTGGAAGAAACCTACGAAGTGATCGATGCCATTCAGCGCGAAGATTTTGCCGATCTGCGCGGTGAACTTGGCGATCTGCTGTTTCAGGTCGTGTTCTACGCACAGATGGCCGATGAGCAGCATCGCTTCAATTTTGACGACGTCTGCAACGCCATCAGCGACAAACTTGAGCGCCGTCATCCACACATTTTTGGTGATGTTCAGGCCGAAACCAGCGAAGAAGTGCTGAAAAACTGGGAAGCGATCAAACACAGCGAGCGCGCGGAAAAATCGCAGCACTCCGCGTTAGATGACATCCCCAAAGCGCTGCCGGCATTGATGCGCGCGCACAAAATTCAGAAGCGTTGCAGCACGGTGGGCTTCGACTGGAATAATCTCGGTCCGGTGCTGGATAAAGTGCATGAAGAGATCGACGAAGTGATGCACGAAGCGCAGCAAGCGGTGGTAGATAAAGACAAGCTGGAAGAGGAGATCGGTGATTTGCTGTTCGCGACCGTCAATTTATCGCGCCATTTAGGCAGCAAAGCGGAAGTCGCGTTGCAGAAAGCCAACGATAAGTTTGAGCGCCGTTTCCGTCAGGTTGAGGGCATTATCGCCTCACAAGGTTTAGCGATGAGCGATGCCACCCTGGATCAAATGGAAGAGGCCTGGCTGCAGGTGAAAGTGTTGGAGAACAAGCAGTAAGAAAATCTGGCGATTATTCCAGCGCTGCGCATAAAATCGCCGCTTGAGCTTACTCGATTCAGCCTTGCGGCGACTTTGTGACGTACATCAACATTTCACACCATGCTATCCGCTATGTTACCGGCTTACCTGTGGAGGATGATGGTGTGATTCATCAATTGTGGCTTAAGACGACTTCAAGTATACTATTTTCCCGTCTTGGTTATTCCACCGTCTTTAAACCTAAACTCTCAGGTTCAGCATGACAACGAATTATATTTTTGTGACCGGCGGGGTCGTTTCCTCTCTGGGCAAAGGCATTGCCGCAGCCTCCCTCGCAGCTATCCTTGAAGCACGTGGTCTGAATGTGACCATCATGAAACTCGATCCGTACATCAACGTCGATCCGGGTACCATGAGCCCAACGCAGCACGGTGAAGTATTTGTTACCGATGATGGGGCCGAAACCGATCTGGATTTAGGTCACTACGAGCGCTTCATCCGCACTAAAATGTCGCGCCGCAACAACTTTACTACCGGTCGTATCTACTCAGAAGTGCTGCGCAAAGAGCGTCGCGGTGACTATCTGGGCGCCACGATTCAGGTTATCCCACACATCACCAACGCCATCAAAGAGCGCATCATTGAAGGCGGCGAAGGTCATGACGTCGTTCTGGTCGAGATCGGCGGTACCGTGGGTGATATCGAATCTCTGCCGTTCCTCGAAGCGATTCGCCAGATGGCGGTCGATGTCGGTCGTGAACACACCATGTATATGCACCTGACGCTGGTGCCGTATATGGCGGCCGCAGGCGAAGTGAAAACCAAGCCAACCCAGCATTCAGTGAAAGAGCTGCTGTCGATCGGGATTCAGCCAGACGTGCTGATCTGCCGTTCTGACCGCGCTGTGCCTGCGAATGAGCGCGCTAAAATCGCGCTGTTCTGTAACGTGCCAGAAAAAGCGGTTATTTCCCTGAAAGATGTGGATTCCATCTACAAGATTCCAGGCATGCTGAAATCGCAAGGTCTGGATGATTACATCTGCAAGCGTTTCAATCTGAACGCGCCGGAAGCGAACCTGGCCGAATGGGAACAGGTGATTTACGAAGAAGCCAATCCGGGCGGCGAAGTGACCATCGGTATGGTCGGCAAATATGTCGAACTGCCGGATGCGTACAAGTCAGTGATTGAAGCGTTAAAACACGGCGGCCTGAAAAATCGCGTTACCGTGAACATCAAACTGATCGACTCGCAGGATGTTGAAACGCGCGGTGTCGAATTATTGAAAGATCTGGATGCTATTCTGATCCCTGGCGGCTTCGGCTACCGCGGTGTGGAAGGCAAAATGATGACGGCGCAATACGCCCGTGAGAACAACGTGCCTTACCTGGGTATTTGCCTGGGCATGCAGGTTGCGCTGATGGAATTTGCCCGCAACGTTGCCGGTATGGAAGGCGCGAACTCTACGGAATTTGTGCCAGACTGTAAGTATCCGGTGGTTGCGCTTATCACCGAATGGCGTGACGAAGAGGGCAACGTTGAGCAGCGTACTGAGCAGAGCGATCTGGGCGGCACCATGCGTCTGGGCAGCCAGCAGTGCCAGTTGACGCCGGAAAGCAAAGTGCGTCAGTTGTACGGTTCTGAAATCATTACCGAGCGCCACCGTCATCGTTACGAAGTAAACAATATGTTGTTGAAGCCGATTGAAGCGGCGGGTCTACATATTGCCGGTCGTTCTGGCGACGATCAGCTGGTTGAGATCATCGAGATCCCGAACCATCCGTGGTTTGTTGCCTGTCAGTTCCACCCGGAATTCACGTCGACCCCACGCGATGGTCATCCGCTGTTCGCTGGCTTTGTGAAAGCCGCGCAGGAACACCAGAAGCGTTTAGCGAAGTAAGTTTCACGAACAGCGCGCGAACTTTTCGCGCGCTGTTTGTCTTAGGATTGACTAACTTGTACTGAGGAAAATCGAATGTCCAAAATCGTAAAAGTCATCGGTCGCGAAATCATCGACTCCCGTGGCAACCCAACTGTAGAAGCAGAAGTGCATCTGGAAGGCGGTTTCGTTGGTCTGGCTGCTGCGCCATCAGGTGCATCAACCGGTTCTCGCGAAGCTCTGGAGCTGCGTGACGGTGACAAATCTCGTTTCCTGGGCAAAGGCGTAACCAAAGCGGTTGCGGCTGTTAACGGTCCAATCGCTAACGCGGTAACCGGTAAAGATGCCAAAGACCAGGCGAACATCGATAAGATCATGATCGAGCTGGACGGTACTGAGAACAAATCTAACTTCGGTGCTAACGCCATTCTGGCGGTTTCACTGGCTGCTGCTAAAGCTGCTGCTGCCTCTAAAGGCCTGCCGCTGTACGCACACATCGCTGAACTGAACGGCACCCCAGGCAAATACTCTATGCCGCTGCCAATGATGAACATCATCAACGGTGGTGAGCACGCCGACAACAACGTCGACATCCAGGAATTCATGATTCAGCCAGTTGGCGCGAAAACGTTGAAAGAAGCGATTCGTATGGGTTCTGAAGTGTTCCATCACCTGGCGAAAGTGCTGAAGTCTAAAGGCATGAGCACTGCTGTAGGTGACGAAGGTGGCTACGCGCCAGACCTGGGCTCTAACGCCGAAGCACTGGCTGTTATCGCTGAAGCGGTAAAAGCAGCAGGCTACGAGCTGGGCAAAGACATCACCCTGGCGATGGACTGCGCAGCATCTGAATTCTACAAAGACGGCAAATATGTGCTGGCTGGCGAAGGCAACAAAGCCTTCACTTCAGAAGAGTTCACGCATTTCCTGGAAGATCTGGCTAATCAGTATCCAATCGTTTCTATCGAAGATGGTCTGGACGAATCTGACTGGGCTGGTTTCGCATACCAGACTAAAGTGCTGGGCGACAAACTCCAGCTGGTAGGTGACGACCTGTTCGTAACCAACACCAAGATCCTGAAAGAAGGTATCGATAAAGGCATCGCTAACTCCATCCTGATCAAATTCAACCAGATCGGTTCACTGACCGAAACTCTGGCTGCAATCAAGATGGCGAAAGATGCGGGTTACACTGCGGTGATTTCACACCGTTCAGGTGAAACCGAAGATGCAACCATCGCTGACCTGGCGGTAGGTACTGCAGCTGGCCAGATCAAAACCGGTTCTATGAGCCGTTCTGACCGTGTTGCTAAGTACAACCAGCTGATTCGTATCGAAGAAGCACTGGGCAGCAAAGCACCGTTCAACGGTCTGAAAGAAGTTAAAGGCCAGGCGTAATCGTCTGAGTATGCTGCCTGCGGGCGGCATCGTCTGAATAAAGCCCCGCCTTGTGCGGGGCTTTTGCTTTTATTTGGCACGAAGCAGCTGTTACACGGCGTGCAAGATCTGCCATAATCTGCGCCTCAAATTTTAGACGTGAGTGAAAAATGTTCTACCCGATTAACGAAATGTTCCAGACGCTGCAGGGCGAAGGTTTTTACACCGGTGTTCCGGCGCTGTTCATCCGCTTACAAGGATGTCCGGTGGGCTGTAGCTGGTGTGATACCAAACATACCTGGGAAAAGCGGGCGGATCGGGAGACCTCGCTCGGCGATATTCTGGTTAAAACCGTGGAAAGCGATGCATGGGGCAGCGCCGATGCGGCAATGCTGATCGAGACCATTCAACGTCAGGGCTGGACCGCACGTCATGTGGTGATCACCGGCGGCGAACCGGCGATTTTTGATCTGCGTCCTTTGACGGAACAATTAGAAGCGGCGGGATTTGCCTGCCAGATCGAAACCAGCGGCACGCACGACGTGCAGTGTTCTGACGCGACCTGGGTGACGGTTTCACCCAAGGTGAATATGCGTGGTGGCTACGACGTATTGCCGCAGGCATTGCAGCGCGCAGATGAAATCAAGCATCCGGTGGCGCGTGAGCGTGATGTGGAAGCGTTAGATGAATTGCTGGCGGGATTGCACGACGATAAAAAGCGCATTGTGGCGCTGCAACCCATCAGTCGTGGTGATGCGGCCACCAAACTCTGTATTGAAACCTGTATCGCCCGCAACTGGCGGCTTTCGATGCAGACGCATAAGTATTTGAATATTGCCTAATTCGGCCTGGTGCGCATAAATGCGCACCCTACATGTAGGGTCGCCATTCATGGCGACCGCAACCTTTACTGCTTCGCTTTATAGGCATCAAACGCCTGTTTGATTTCAGTTTTGGCTTTCGCCGCATCTTCAAAACCATTCAGCTCCACTTTCTTCCGACCATCCGGCAACTGCTTATACACGCGGAAGAATGCCTGCAAACGCTCTTGCTCGATCTTCGGCAGGTCGCTCATCTCTTTAATGTCGTCGTAGGTCGGGTCGATTTTGCTGGTTGGCACGGCGACGATTTTGTCGTCCTTTTCGCCGCCATCAATCATTTTCAGCACGCCAATCGGACGGAGTTTGATCAACGTGCCCGGTTGTAGCGGCGCGCGAGTATAGAAAATCACATCCAGCGGATCACCATCTCCCGCCAGCGACTGCGTCAGCGAGCCATAGTTTGCAGGATAGGCAACCGGCATTGACTGAAAACGGTCTGCAAAAATAAAGCCGGTTTTGGCGTCGGTTTCATATTTGATCATGCCGCCGGCTGGAATTTCGGTTACGGCAAAGAACTCATCCGGCACTTTATCCGGTTGTGGAAAATCGAGAATATTTTGCGCCTGAACGGCGGCAGAGGCGGAAACAAAAACTGCAATCAGGGAAAGGCGTTTTACCAGGTTCATTGTTGATTCTCTTGATCTTTAATGAAGGAGACAACAACGTAGAGGCGACAGATGACAGTGGGATGAAAGGTAAGTAAAGAAGCGTATAGCAGGAAAGTCAGGCTGCACTAACGCAGCCCGAAAACACAATTAACCTTTGTAGATACAACCGGCGGTGCAGGTCTCTTTAATCATCACCGCGCTTAATTCCGGCAGAATCGGCTTCATCTGATCCCAAATCCATTTTGCCAGCACTTCACTGGTAGGGTTTTCTAAACCCGGAATGTCATTCAGATAGTGATGATCGAGGCGTTCATACAGCGGCTTAAACTTCGCCTTCAGTTCGGCAAAATCCATTACCCAACCGGTATGCGCATCCACTTCGCCGGTAATTTCTAATCGCACCAGGAACGAATGGCCGTGCAAACGCCCGCATTTGTGGCCTTCCGGCACGTGAGGTAAGCGGTGGGCAGATTCGAACTGGAACTCTTTAAATAACGTGGTAGACATAATGGCTCTCAGACTTAAAAACCGCTGAAGTCTACCTGAATTGCAGATTTTTCGCACCCGCTGGCAACGAAAAGGGCATTTTACGCCTTCTCAACGCCAAACGTCTAATTAACTCATTGAATCATATCGCCTTCATTTACCACTTTTGCTGGTTAACTTTACCCGAAAAACCATTTAGTCATTTTGGTTATTTAATATGTCGAAGGCGTATTTAATCGTTAATATACAGCCCGGTAACCTACGCATTCTTTCGCAACATATTGATCCGGACTTCTGACACTGGAATTTTTAACGCAATGACGACTCAGGCACCAGGTTCACTGCTTCCGTTATCACCGGAGCAACTCGCGCGCTTACAGGCGGCGACCACGGATTTCAACACCACTCAGATGGCCTGGCTCTCCGGCTATTTCTGGGGCATGGTCAATCAGACGCCGGGTGCGGTTGCCGCGCCAGCGCCGGTTCAGGCAGAAACCCCGACCATCACGCTGATCTCCGCCTCGCAGACCGGTAACGCGCGTCGCCTGGCTGAGCAGCTGCGTGATGACCTGCTGGCCGCCAAGCTGAGCGTCAATCTGGTTAACGCCGGCGATTACAAATTCAAGCAGATCGGTCAGGAAAAGCTGCTGGTGGTAGTGACCTCCACGCAAGGCGAGGGCGAGCCACCGGAAGAAGCCGTGGCGCTGCACAAGTTCCTGTTGTCGAAGAAAGCGCCGAAGTTTGAGGGCACCGCGTTTGCGGTGTTTGGCCTTGGCGATACCTCTTATGAGTTTTTCAGCAAAGCCGGTAAAGACTTTGATGAGCGTCTGGCTGAGCTGGGTGCAGAACGTCTGCTGGATCGTGTGGATGCTGATGTTGAATACAAAGAGCAGGCGAACGCCTGGCGTCAGCAGATCACTGAAATTCTGAAAGCGCGAGTGCCGAGCGAATCGCCAGCACAGGCCGCCATCACGGCGGCGGGCAGCGTCAATCTGGTCGACAGCAGTCCGTACACCAAAGAAGAGCCGCTGGTGGCCAGCTTTGCGGCTAACCAGAAGATCACCGGACGCGATTCGGATAAAGATGTACGTCACATTGAGATCGACCTTGGCGATTCTGGCCTGCGCTA
The DNA here is from genome assembly GCF_014193275.1 of Enterobacter sp. Sphag1F. NCBI lineage: Bacteria > Pseudomonadati > Pseudomonadota > Gammaproteobacteria > Enterobacterales > Enterobacteriaceae > Enterobacter > Enterobacter sp. Sphag1F. The sequence continues at coordinate 545,191 of NZ_JACHZD010000004.1, forward strand.
CCAGCCGGGCGATGCGCTGGGCGTGTGGTTTGAAAACGATGACGAACTGGTGCAGGAATTGCTGCAGCTGGTGTGGCTTAAAGGTGACGAGCCGGTAGAGGTGCAGGGCAAAACTCTGCCGCTGGCTGAAGCGCTGAAAACGCATTTCGAGCTGACGGTCAACACGCCACAAATCGTTGAGCAGTATGCGGCGCTGTCCCGCAATGACGCGTTGCTGGCGCTGGCCGGTGACAAGCCGAAGCTGCAGAGCTATGCGCAGAGCTTCCCGATTGTCGATATGGTGCGTCAGGCACCAACAGAACTGAATGCCGAACAATTAACTGGCCTGCTGCGTCCGCTGACGCCGCGCCTGTATTCAATTGCCTCTTCGCAGGCGGAGAACGAAACCGAAGTGCACATCACCGTGGGTGCGGTGCGCTTTGAAATTGACGGTCGCCAGCGCGGCGGCGGCGCCTCAACCTGGTTAGCGGATCGTATCGAAGAGGATGGCGAAATTCGCGTCTTCATTGAGCACAACGATAACTTCCGCTTACCGGCTAATCCGGAAACGCCAGTGATCATGATTGGTCCGGGCACCGGCATCGCGCCGTTCCGTTCCTTTATGCAGCAGCGTGACAACGATGGCGCAGGCGGTAAAAACTGGCTGTTCTTCGGCAACCCGCACTTCACCGATGATTTCCTTTATCAGGTGGAGTGGCAGAAGTACGTCAAAGATGGCCTGCTGACCAATATCGATCTGGCATGGTCACGCGATCAGGCCGAGAAAGTTTACGTACAAGATAAAATCCGCGCCAAAGGTGCGGAGGTGTGGAGCTGGTTACAGGAAGGCGCGCACCTTTACGTCTGCGGCGACGCCAATCGTATGGCGAAAGACGTTGAGCAGGCATTACTGGATGTGGTGGTCGAACACGGCGGCATGGATCGTGAAACGGCTGACGAATTTTTAAGTGAGCTGCGCATTGAGCGCCGTTATCAGCGAGACGTTTACTAATGAGCGAAAAACATCCTGGACCGCTGGTCGTTGAAGGCAAGCTGGTCGACGCTGAGCGTCTGAAAAAACAGAGCAACTACCTGCGCGGCACCATCCTCGATGATCTCGACGATGGTCTGACCGGCGGCTTCACCGGCGACAACTTCCTGCTGATCCGTTTCCACGGTATGTACCAGCAGGATGACCGCGACATTCGTGCCGAGCGCGCAGCGCAGAAACTCGAACCGCGTCACGCCATGATGCTGCGCTGCCGTCTGCCGGGCGGCATCATCACGCCAACGCAGTGGCTGGCGATTGATAAATTCGCCACCGATAAAACCATTTACGGCAGCATCCGTTTGACTAACCGTCAGACTTTCCAGTTTCACGGCATTCTGAAGAAGAACGTGAAGCCGACGCACCAGATGCTGCACGAAGTCGGGCTGGATGCGCTGGCGACCGCCAACGACGTTAACCGTAACGTGCTGTGCACCTCGAATCCGGTGGAATCAGAGCTGCATCAGGAAGCGTACGAATGGGCGAAAAAGCTGTCAGAGCATCTGCTGCCGCAAACCCGCGCTTACGCTGAAATCTGGTGGGACAAAGAGAAGGTCGCGACCACAGATAAAGAGCCGATTCTTGGCGAAACCTATCTGCCGCGTAAATTCAAAACCACGGTTGTGGTGCCGCCGCATAACGATGTCGATCTGCACGCCAATGACCTGAACTTCATCGCCATCGCCGAGAAGGGCAAGCTGATTGGCTTTAACCTGCTGGTTGGCGGTGGTTTGTCGATTGATCACGGTAACAAAGCGACCTACGCGCGCACCGCGAGCGAGTTCGGCTTCCTGCCGGTTGAGAAGATCCTCGACGTGGCGGCTGCTGTCGTCACTACGCAGCGCGATTGGGGTAACCGTACCGATCGTAAAAATGCCAAGACCAAGTACACGCTGGAACGCGTCGGCGTTGAGACCTTCAAAGCGGAAGTGGAAAAGCGCGCCGGTCTGACATTCGAACCGATTCGTCCGTATGCGTTCACTTCGCGCGGCGACCGTATTGGCTGGGTGAAAGGCATCGATAAGAAATGGCACCTGACGCTGTTCATCGAGAACGGCCGTCTGCTGGATTATCCTGGCCGTCCGCTGAAACGCGGCATTGCCGAAATTGCCAAAATTCATCAGGGTGATTTCCGCCTAACCGCCAACCAGAACCTGATTGTGGCTGGCGTGCCGGAGAAGCAAAAAGCGCAGATCGAAGCCATCGCCCGTGAACACGGTTTGATGGAAGCGGTCACGCCGCAGCGTGAAAACTCCATGGCATGTGTGGCGTTCCCGACTTGTCCGCTGGCGATGGCCGAAGCCGAGCGCTTCCTGCCGTCGTTCGTCACCAAAGTGGAAGAGATTATGCACAAGCACGGCGTCGGCGAAGAGCACATAGTGTTACGCGTTACCGGTTGCCCAAATGGTTGTGGCCGTGCTTTGCTGGCTGAGTTGGGTCTGGTGGGCAAAGCGCCGGGCCGTTACAACTTACACATTGGCGGCAACCGCGAAGGTACGCGCATCCCACGCATGTACCGCGAGAACATCAACGAAGGCGAAATCCTTGCCAGCATTGATGAGCTAGTGGCGCGCTGGGCAACCGAGCGTCAGGCTGATGAAGGCTTTGGCGACTTCGTGATTCGCACCGGCATCATTAAAGCCGTGGTTGATCCCGCCCGTGATTTCTGGGACTCGGAGGCAGTATGACGGTACTCGATCTCGCAGCACTGAATGGTTCATCAAAAGTTGACCGCATTATGGCGCTGGCTGAAAGCAACGTGCAGCTGGAGAAACGCACGGCGGAAGAGCGCGTCAGCTGGGCGCTGGAAAATCTGCCAGGCGCATTTGTGCTGTCATCCAGCTTTGGTATTCAGGCGGCGGTTTTGCTGCATATGGTGACGCAGCAGAAGCCGGACATTCCGGTGATCCTGACCGATACCGGTTATCTGTTTCCGGAAACCTATCGCTTCATTGATGAGCTGACCGACAAGCTCAATCTCAACCTGCAGATTTTCCGTGCTGATACCTCAGCGGCATGGCAGGAAGCACGTTACGGCAAACTGTGGGAGCAGGGCGTCGAAGGGATTGAGCAGTACAACCAGATCAACAAAGTGGAACCGATGAACCGTGCGCTTGAAACGCTGGGCGCGCAAACCTGGTTTGCTGGCCTGCGCCGCGATCAATCTGGCAGTCGCGCCAGCTTGCCGGTGCTGGCGGTGCAGCGCGGCGTGTTCAAGATTCTGCCGATCATTGATTGGGATAACCGTCAGGTGCATCAATATCTGACCAAACACGGATTGAAATACCATCCGCTGTGGGATGAAGGTTATCTGTCAGTGGGCGATACGCATACCACTAAAAAGTGGGAGCCGGGCATGGCAGAAGAAGAGACGCGCTTCTTCGGCCTGAAGCGCGAATGCGGGTTGCATGAGGGGTGATTGACCAGGTCGGCATAAATGCCGACCCTACAACGTAGGGAGCGCATTCATGCGCTCCTTTTTAATCAAATCCCTTTCAACACTGCAAACTCTTCCGCCGCACGCGTCACATTCACTTTCGTCACTTCATAATGTGCCACTGCCACAAACGGATCTTCCGCCAGAATGGTATCCAGCCGCGCACGATCAATATCCTTCACCAGCAGCACGCCGCCGGTGCGCGGATCTTTACGTCCCGCCGCAATAAATACGCCGCTGTCAAAATAGCGATTAAGCCACGCAACATGTGGGTCGAGTAACGCTTCCACTTCTTCTACCGGACGAAAATAGTTCAGATATACCACGTACATAGTGAATCCTCAGGTTGTCGGATTAGCGAGCTCGGTTAGCAGCGGCAGCAGAATCTTCACGCTATCACGCGTGCGTTGCGTGATGCGGCCTGGCAGCCAGTGATCGAGATAGTTGAGGTTATCGCGCTCGGTTTGATGGCGCACATTGCCTGTCGGGAAATGGCTGGATCGCGCACGCTGTTGCTGCCCATCTTTATTGCCCAGCGCCCAGTTGGCGGCGGTGACATCCAGCAATGGCATGCCGGCTTTATCGAACGGATTGACGCCTGGATAATCGCGTGCGGTCATCGCGTGGCTGGCGGCGGAGATGCCGTAACGGTGCGCCAGCTGCACGGCGCGCGCGCTGGTCTGCTTGCGTACCGCCGATGGCGTATTGATGCCGCTATTAAAGTAGAGATGATCGCCGACGATCAGGCTATTCAGATCGATCACCAGCAGCGTGTTCTTCTTCTCTTGCACGCTCATGCGCGCCAGATAATCATCCATGCCATGCAGGCCCGCTTCACCAGCGCTCAGCGCCACAAAGCGAACGCCGTAATGCAGCGGCGTCTTACTCAGTGCCTGCGCCAGCTCCAGCATCACGCCCAGCCCGGAGGCATTGTCATCCACGCCTTGCAAGCGCAGGCCGCCGAGATTGTTATCCGCTTCATGGCGGCTGAGCGGCGTCCAGGTATCCAGATGCGTAACGATCAGGATCTCCTGCGGCACTTCACCGGCACGCGCGGCAATCACCGAGGTGGCCGTGACTTTGTGCGGGCGGCTCTCGCCCTTTTTCTCCAGCCAGTTATAGCTGGTTTTGAACTGGCGGGTATTACTCTGATATCCCAACTGGCTGAACTGCTGCTGCAGATAATCGGCAGTCAGCAGCTCGGCTGGACTGCCGCTCATGCGGCCGGGAAAATAGGTGGCGATATGGCGTAATTGCTGTTCGGCAAAATGCCCCGGCGCGGTGGAAGTGCTCGCAGCCTGAGCTAAGAAAGGCAAACCGCCCGCAAGCAGTGCTGCCAGCACGCAGCGGCGGAAAGTGGCAAACATAGTGATAGTCCTTTTCTGACATCCAGTGATGCTAAAAAAATTCCGAGATAGTATGAAACTGTGATGACGCTTGCACAATTTGATTTGCTCCGAAACACCAGCAATATCATTTGTTAAGCACAAAATGTTATCAGCAATCCTGGGTCGTTATTCCATTCGGTAACTACTCATTCCAATTCGTAATTTCATCTGTCCGAAGGGCGGGACGTATAGTCGCGTTAACTTATTGTAAAACTAGCAAGGTTAACGTGGATTATCTGCCTCTCTTTGCCGATCTCAAAAGCCGTCCGGTGCTGGTTGTCGGCGGTGGCGAAATCGCTGCGCGCAAAATAGAACTGCTGCGGCGTGCCGGTGCGCGCGTGCTGGTCGCCGCGCGCGAACTCGGCCATGAGCTGCAGGCGCTGCTGGAAATTGAGGCGATTGAATGGATCGCCCACAGCTTCGATCCGGCGCAGCTGGATGGCGTGTTCCTTGTGATTGCCGCTACCGATGACAACGCGCTCAACGCGCAGGTGTTCGATGCCGCCAACGCGCGCCACAAGCTGGTGAACGTGGTGGACGATCAGCCGAAATGCAGCTTTATCTTCCCGTCGATTGTTGACCGTTCACCGCTGGTGGTGGCGATCTCTTCCAGCGGCACCGCGCCGGTGTTAGCGCGCTTGCTGCGTGAAAAAATTGAAGCCTTGCTGCCGGCCAATCTCGGACAGATGGCGGAAGTGGCTGGGCAGTGGCGCGAAAAGGTCAAGCAGCGCTATCACCGCATGTCTGAACGCCGTCGTTTCTGGGAGCGCGCCTTTAATGGTCTGTTCGCCAGCCAAATGGCGGCGGGCAACGTCAATGAAGCGCGGCGCACGCTGGATCACGAGCTGGAAAACGATAGCGACAATCAGGGTGAAATCACGCTGGTGGGCGCCGGTCCGGGCGACAGCGGTTTGCTGACGCTGCGTGGCTTGCAGGTGATGCAGCTGGCCGATGTGGTGTTGTATGACCATCTGGTCAGCGACGAAGTCCTCGAATTAGTTCGCCGCGATGCCGACCGCATCTGCGTCGGTAAACGCGCCGGTGCGCATTCGGTGCCGCAGGAAGAGACCAATCAGATGCTGGTGACGCTGGCTAAACAGGGCAAACGCGTGGTGCGTCTCAAAGGCGGCGATCCGTTTATCTTTGGCCGCGGTGGCGAAGAGCTGCAGGCGGCGCAGGCGGCGGGCATTCCGTTCCAGGTGGTGCCGGGCATTACCGCGGCGGCAGGCGCAACCGCTTATGCCGGTATCCCGCTGACCCATCGCGACCACGCGCAGAGCGTGCTGTTTATTACCGGTCACTGCCGCGCTGATGGCGACGGCATTGATTGGCCGTCGCTGGCGCGCGCACGTCAAACCTTAGCGATTTATATGGGCACGGTGAAAGCGGCGGAAATCGCTGCCGGGCTTATCGAACATGGCCGCGCGGCCTCCACACCGGTGGCGGTGATTGGGCGCGGCACGCGTCAGGATCAGCAGGTGCTGACCGGAACCTTAGATCAACTGGAAGCGCTGGCAGCCGCCGCGCCCACGCCAGCACTGTTAGTGATTGGCGAAGTCGTAAATTTGCACGGGCAATTGGCCTGGTTCCAACATTCGGCACAGCAGGGGGCTCGCGAGTCCGCCGTTGTCAATTTGGCTTGAGGAAAAATTATGGACCAAAATCGACTTACTCATCTGCGCCAGCTGGAGGCAGAGAGTATCCATATCATCCGCGAGGTGGCGGCCGAGTTCAGCAATCCGGTGATGATGTACTCCATCGGTAAAGACTCCTCGGTAATGCTGCATCTGGCGCGCAAAGCCTTCTATCCGGGCACGCTGCCGTTTCCGCTGCTGCATGTTGATACCGGCTGGAAATTCCGTGAAATGTACGAGTTCCGCGATCGCACCGTGAAAGCGATGGGCGCGGAGCTGCTGGTGCATCGCAACCCGGAAGGCGTGGCGATGGGCATCAACCCGTTTGTCCACGGCAGCGCCAAACACACCGACATCATGAAAACCGAAGGCCTGAAGCAGGCGCTGAACAAATACGGCTTTGATGCGGCATTTGGCGGCGCGCGTCGTGATGAAGAGAAGTCACGTGCGAAAGAGCGTATCTACTCCTTCCGCGATCGCTTCCACCGCTGGGACCCGAAGAATCAGCGTCCTGAGCTGTGGCACAACTACAACGGCCAGATTAACAAAGGCGAAAGCATCCGCGTGTTCCCGCTCTCTAACTGGACCGAGCTGGATATCTGGCAGTACATCTTCCTCGAGAATATCGAGATCGTGCCGCTGTATCTCGCGGCGCCGCGTCCGGTGCTGGAGCGTGATGGCATGCTGATGATGATCGATGACGACCGTATCGATCTGCAGCCAGGCGAAGTGATCAAACAGCGCATGGTGCGTTTCCGTACCCTCGGCTGCTGGCCGCTGACCGGCGCGGTGGAATCAGAAGCGCAGACGCTGCCAGAAATTATTGAAGAGATGCTGGTCTCCACCACCAGTGAACGCCAGGGCCGCGTAATTGACCGCGACCAGGCTGGTTCGATGGAAATGAAGAAACGTCAGGGTTATTTCTAAGGAGACGCAGATGAATACCGTTATTGCACAACAGATTGCCGATCAGGGCGGCGTAGAAGCCTGGCTGACCGCGCAACAACATAAAAGCCTGCTGCGTTTCCTGACCTGCGGTAGCGTCGACGACGGCAAAAGTACCTTGATTGGTCGCTTGCTGCACGACACGCGTCAAATTTATGAAGATCAGCTCTCCTCGCTGCACAACGACAGCAAACGTCACGGCACCCAGGGCGAGAAGCTGGATCTGGCGTTACTGGTTGATGGCTTGCAGGCAGAGCGTGAGCAGGGCATTACTATCGATGTGGCGTATCGCTATTTCTCGACAGAGAAGCGCAAATTCATTATTGCCGACACGCCGGGACACGAGCAGTACACCCGCAACATGGCGACCGGCGCATCGACCTGCGATTTGGCGATCCTGCTGATCGATGCGCGTAAAGGCGTGCTGGATCAGACGCGTCGTCACAGCTTTATCTCCACGCTGCTGGGCATCAAGCATCTGGTGGTCGCCATCAATAAGATGGATCTGGTGGAGTACAAGCAAGAGACCTTCGAGCAGATCAAACAGGATTACCTCGATTTCGCCGCGCAACTGCCGGAAGACCTCGATATTCGCTTTGTGCCGATGTCGGCGCTGGAAGGCGATAACGTGGCAACGCCAAGCGTCACCATGCCGTGGTACAGCGGCCCAACGCTGCTCGACGTATTAGAAACCGTTGAACTGAATCGCGTGGTGGATCATCAGCCGATGCGTTTCCCGGTGCAGTATGTCAACCGTCCTAACCTCGATTTCCGTGGTTATGCCGGTACGCTGGCTTCGGGCGTGGTGAAAGTCGGCCAGCGCGTGAAAGTGCTGCCTTCTGGTGTTGAATCTACCATCACGCGTATCGTCACCTTCGATGGCGACCTGCCTGAAGCGGGCGCCGGTGAAGCGATTACGCTGGTGCTGAAAGATGAGATCGACATCAGCCGTGGCGATCTGCTGGTGGATGCGGAAGCTGAACTGCAGGCGGTGCAATCCGCCAACGTTGACGTGGTGTGGATGGCGGAACAGCCGCTGCAGCCGGGCCAAAGTTACGAAGTGAAGATCGCCGGTAAGAAAACCCGCGCGCGCGTAGAGAAAGTGATCCATCAGGTGGAGATCAACTCGCTGGAGAAGCGCACGGTGGATAGCCTGCCGCTTAACGGCATTGGCCTGGTGGAACTGACCTTTGACGAACCGATGGTGCTGGACGCTTATCGCCAGAATCCGGTGACCGGCGGCATGATCTTTATCGATCGCCTGAGCAACGTGACGGTTGGCGCGGGCATGATCAATCAGCCGCTAACCGATGTGCGTGCACAAGCGGGTCAGTTCAGTGATTTCGAGCTGGAGCTGAACGCGCTGGTGCGTCGTCACTTCCCACACTGGAACGCGCGCGATCTGCTGGGTGGCAAGTAATGGCGCAGCACGATGAAAACGTGGTGTGGCACGATCATCCGGTAACGCGCGAGGAGCGCGAACAGCAGCACGGCCATCAAGGCGTGGTGCTGTGGTTCACCGGGCTTTCCGGCTCGGGGAAATCTACCGTTGCTGGCGCGCTGGAGCAGGCGCTGCATCGGGCGGGGGTGAATACCTATCTGCTGGATGGCGACAACGTGCGTCACGGCCTGTGCCGTGACCTCGGCTTCAGCGATGACGATCGTAAAGAGAACATTCGCCGCGTCGGCGAAGTGGCGAAACTGATGGTCGATGCCGGTTTAGTAGTGTTGACCGCCTTTATCTCGCCGCATCGCGCGGAACGTAACATGGTGCGCGATCTGCTCGCGGAAGGGCAGTTTATCGAAGTGTTTGTCGATACGCCGTTGGTGGTGTGCGAAGCGCGCGATCCTAAAGGTTTATACAAAAAAGCCCGTGCCGGTGAGCTGCGAAATTTCACCGGCATCGATAGCGTTTACGAGGCGCCAGACGCCCCGGAAATCCACCTTGATGGCGAACAATTGGTTACAAAACTCGCCGGCCAATTGTTAGACCTGCTGCGTCACCGCGATATCATCAGATCCTGAACCGACAGCGGCAAATCCCTCTGGGTTTGCCGCGCTTAGCGTCAACAGGACCTCTATGCAGAACGTAACGCCCATGCTAGCCCGCAAAGATGAACGCACCCCGGATGAGCCTCGCTCGTCACTGCCGGGCGGCGTGTTTGGCTTTCTCTCGTACTGGTGCGCGCTGGCGATTCCGTTCATGCTCTACGGCTCCAACACGCTGTTCTTCTTCCTCTACACCTGGCCATTCTTCCTCGCGCTGCTGCCGGTTTCGGTGCTGATTGGCATCGTGCTCAGCCTGATGATCCGCACTCACTTATTCTGGAGCGGTATCGCCACGGCGATGGTGGTGATATGCCTGTTCTGGCTGCTGTTCTCATTTCTCTCTGGTTGGTAACGCCCAGCTGATGTGCAAACGCATCGGCAGGTTACAAAACTTTACCTGCCGTCTCGCCTTCTACTCTGGCATTATTTGTCCGGCTAAACGCCCGTGCGCGGCATTTTCGCCGCCGCTGTGGAGTCCAGCGTCAAGTTATGGGATGATTGGGCCGTTTTTCAGGGGGCGGGGATGGGAAAACTGACGTTACTGCTACTCGTGCTGCTGGGATGGCTTCAATATTCCCTGTGGCTGGGTAAGAACGGTATTCATGACTATACGCGCGTCAACGAAGACGTCGCGTCACAACAGGCGAATAACGCCAAGCTTAAAGCGCGTAACGATCAGCTATTCGCCGAAATTGACGATCTCAATGGCGGCTCTGAAGCGATCGAAGAACGCGCACGTAATGAACTGGGCATGATTAAGCCCGGTGAGACTTTCTATCGTCTGGTGCCAGACCAGAACAAACGTAACGCGCAACAAGCTGCGCAAAATCAACAACGATAAGCCATGAACAAGCGCCCGATCCTTGCGGATGTGATTGCCGTGGTGCCCGCCGCAGGTGTGGGCAGCCGTATGCAGGCTGCCTGCCCAAAACAGTATCTGACCATTGGTCAATTCACCCTTCTTGAACACAGCGTCGCACGTCTGCTGGCACATCCTGCGGTAAAACAGGTGATTGTGCCGGTCAGCAATGACGATGGCTGGTTCGACTCACTGCCGCTGGCGCAGGATTCCCGCATTCTCAGAGTGACCGGTGGCGACACGCGCGCCGAATCGGTGCTGGCAGGCTTAAATGCTATTCAACACAGCGAATGGGTGCTGGTGCATGACGCCGCGCGTCCTTGCCTCCATCCGGACGATTTAGCGCGCCTGTTAGCGGTACGCGAATACAGCAAGGTTGGCGGGATTCTGGCCGCGCCGGTGCGCGACACCATGAAGCGCGCCGAACCCGGCAAAACCGCCATTGCCCACACCGTTGAACGCGAGGATTTATGGCACGCGTTAACGCCGCAATTTTTCCCGCATCAACTGCTCACTGCTTGCCTGACGCGCGCACTCCATGAAGGCGCTACCATTACCGATGAAGCGTCGGCGCTGGAGTATTGCGGTTATCATCCGGCGTTAGTGAGCGGACGTAGCGACAATATTAAGGTGACGCGGCCAGAAGATCTGGCGCTGGCGGCCTTCTATCTTACCCAGATTCAGTTACAGGAGAGCGCATGATGCGTATCGGTCACGGTTTTGACGTTCACGCTTTTGGCGGCGAAGGTCCGTTAGTGATTGGCGGGGTGCGTATTCCCTTCGAACACGGTTTTATTGCCCATTCTGATGGCGATGTGGCGCTGCATGCGTTGACCGATGCCTTACTCGGCGCGGTAGCGATGGGCGATATCGGCAAGTTATTCCCGGATACCGATCCGGCGTTTAAAGGCGCTGACAGCCGCGGTTTGCTGCGTGAAGCCTGGCGTCGTATTCAGCTGAAAGGCTATCGCATCGGTAACGTCGATGTGACCATCATTGCGCAGGCACCGAAAATGTTGCCGCATGTGCCGCAGATGCGCGTCAATATCGCCGAAGATCTCGGATGCCATATGGACGACGTTAACGTCAAAGCCACCACCACCGAAAAGCTCGGCTTTACCGGCCGTGGCGAAGGCATTGCCTGTGAAGCGGTCGCGTTGCTGATAAAGGCCGATCAGGCATGAGTGAGCTGCATTACCTGCACGGCGTGCCCGCAGCCACCGGCGTTATCAAAGCCAATCCCGAAGATTTTGTGGTGATTGAAGACCTCGGCTATCCCTATGATGGCGAAGGCGAGCAGCTGTTGGTGCGCATCCGTAAAATTGGCTGCAATACGCGCTTTGTCGCCGAAGCCATCGCCAAGTTTCTCGGCGTGCCGGTGCGCGATCTCAGCTATGCCGGCATGAAAGATCGTCATGCGGTCACCGAGCAAACGCTGTGTTTCCGCGTGCCCGGCAATGGCATGCCGAATCTGGCGGGATTCCAGCTGGAAGGCGTTGAGATCCTGCAGGTAATTCGCCACAAGCGTAAACTGCGTACCGGCGCGCTGGCGGGCAATGCGTTCCGCTTAATCGTGCGGCAAATTTCTGACCGTAGCGAAGTTGAAACGCGTTTGCAGCAGATTCAGCAGCGCGGCGTGCCGAACTACTTCGGTGAGCAGCGCTTTGGGCGCGGCGGCAATAACCTGACGCAGGCGAAACAGTGGGCGAAGGAAACATTCCGCCCGCGCGATCGCAACATGAAAGGTCTGTTGCTGTCAGCCACTCGCAGTCACCTGTTTAATCAGGTGACCAGCGCACGTTTGCAGCGTGACGGCGCGCTCGACAAGGTGCAGGTGGGCGATGCGGTGCAGCTTGCTGGCCGTGGCAGCTGGTTTGTGGCGCAAGTTGAAGAGTTGCCTGATGTACAGCATCGCGTGGATAATCACCAGCTGCGCATCACGGCGCCGCTGCCCGGTCGTGGTGATCCCGGTCCACAGGGCGATGCGCTGCTTTTTGAGCAGCAAAGTCTGGCAGGCGCGGAAGAATTGATTACACTGCTGGAGCGCGAGCGCGTTGATGCCGCGCGCCGGGCGATGCTGGTGGTGCCAAAGGATCTGCGCTGGGAATGGTGGGATGATGTGACGCTGGAGATGCAGTTCTGGCTGCCCGCCGGCAGTTTTGCCACCAGCGTGGTGCGTGAGCTTCTCCAACAAGAAGGTAACGATGCGGATATTGCTGAGTAACGATGATGGAATTCATGCGCCGGGTATTCAGACGCTGGCGTGTGCTTTACGTGAGTTTGCCGAGGTGCAGGTTGTCGCGCCCGATCGCAATCGTAGCGGCGCATCAAATTCGTTAACGCTGGAAACGCCGCTGCGTACTTTTACGCACGAAAACGGTGATATTGCGGTGCAGATGGGCACGCCGACTGACTGCGTGTTCCTCGGCGTTAACAAGCTGATGCAGCCGCGTCCCGACATCGTTGTGTCCGGCATCAATGCCGGTCCAAATCTTGGCGACGATGTGATTTACTCCGGTACCGTCGCTGCGGCGATGGAAGGGCGCCATCTGGGCTTGCCTGCGCTTGCCGTTTCGCTCAACGGACATCAGCATTACGACACCGCCGCATCCATCACCTGTACGCTGTTACGCGCGCTATCGCGGGCTCCGCTGCGTACTGGCCGCATTCTCAATATCAACGTGCCGGATTTGCCGTTATCGGAGATCAAAGGTTTCCGCGTTACCCGCTGCGGCAGTCGTCATCCCGCCGATCAGGTTATCTGCACCGAAGATCCACGCGGCCAACCGCTTTACTGGATTGGCCCGCCGGGGCAAAAACTGGATGCTGGTCCGGATACCGATTTCGCTGCGGTGGATGCGGGCTATGTTTCGCTGACCGCGCTGCATGTGGATTTGACCGCGCATGCAGCTCAAGGCGTATTAAGTGACTGGCTGATCCAGGCAGAGGTAAAACTCGCATGGTGAATCGCCGCATCGAAACGCTTTTAGAGCAACTGCGCGCGCAGGGCATTCATGATGAACACCTGCTGAAAGCCATTGCTGATGTGCCGCGCGAGCGTTTTATCGATGAGGCGTTTGAACATAAAGCCTGGGAAAACGTCGCGCTGCCAATTGGCAACGGCCAGACCATCTCTCAGCCTTACATGGTGGCGCGCATGACCGCCTTGTTAGAGCTGACGCCGGAATCGCGCGTGCTGGAAATCGGCACCGGTTCTGGCTATCAGACCGCTATTCTGGCGCATCTGGTTAATCATGTTTATTCCGTTGAACGCATCAAAGGCTTGCAGTGGCAGGCGAAGCGCCGCCTCAAGCAACTCGATCTGCACAATATTTCCACCCGACATGGCGATGGCTGGCAGGGCTGGGCGACGCGTGGCCCGTTTGATGCCATTATCGTGACCGCCGCACCACCTGAAATTCCGACTTTGCTGATAGCGCAATTAGGTGACGGCGGCAAAATGGTGCTGCCGGTTGGCGAGGATCAGCAGGTGTTGAAGCGTTTGCGTCGTCAGGGCGATGAGTTGATTGAAGAAATCATCGAGCCCGTGCGCTTTGTGCCGTTGGTTCAGGGCGATCTGGCCTAGGCCACCCTTACGCAATTCTTCACAACTGTTACATGGCACGGCACAGTTGATATTGTTACTATCCTTGTTTATCAATGCTAAAAACCGTTTTTAACGTTACGCGCAGTGGATAATGCGGTTAACGCCGTTACACATTTATATTCAGGGTTGCCATCACGGGGGATCAGTGAGCATGGGAAGCACAGCATTTCAATTACGCCGTTTGGCGGCACTTTCTTTGGTAGGTTTTTGGCTGGCGGGCTGTAGTTCTGGCGATAATACACAGGCACCTATTAGCCAGATTGGTGGTAACAGCGGTGATAGCGGTATGGCTTCAGCCCCAAGTGGCGGCATGATCTCTTCGCAAAACAGCACTGTGCCAGCGATGCCGCATGGCGGAATGTTAAGCGGCGGCACACCATCGGCGCAACCAACGGGTGGAATGGTAAGTGACAATAATAATGTGGCCACAGAAAATGGTCGCATTGTGTACAATCGCAATTATGGGAATATTCCTAAAGGTAGCTACGGCGGCGAAACCTATACCGTCAAACGTGGCGATACCTTGTTCTATATTGCCTGGATTACCGGCAACGATTTCCGCGATTTGGCACAGCGCAACAACATCGCAGCCCCGTATGGCTTGAATGCCGGGCAAACGCTGCAGGTGGGTAACGGCAACGGCCAAACCATCACCGGTGGAAACGCTATCACCGTAGCTGATGCAACTCAGGGCGGCGTGCCAGTTACCCCGAGCCAGACGCAAATTAAATCCACCCCTGTTGCACAGCAACCTGTTATTACGTATTCTGATGATTCGGGTAATTCGTCGGGTAGCAAATTGCTGCCGTCGAAAGGAGCAAATAATGTGGCAACGACCACAGCTCCGGTTGTCGCACCACCTACAGTCAGCAGCACGACTAACAGCACAACTCCAGTGGGAAGCTGGCGTTGGCCGACTGATGGGAAGATCATCGATAACTTCTCCGCTGCGGAAGGCGGAAACAAAGGGATCGATATCGCCGGTTCGCGTGGACAACCTGTTGTCGCCACAGCTTCGGGAAGAGTGGTGTACGCAGGCAACGCGCTCCGTGGGTACGGTAATTTAATCATCATCAAACACAATGATGACTACCTGAGCGCCTACGCCCACAACGACTCTATGCTGGTCCGGGAACAACAGGAAGTTAAGGCGGGGCAAAAAATCGCTACCATGGGTAGCACCGGTACCAGTTCAGTACGATTGCACTTTGAAATTCGTTACAAGGGGAAATCCGTAAACCCGTTGCGTTATTTACCGCAGCGATAATCCGGCAGAACCTTGGTTCTGCCCTTGGATCACGGGTAGGAGCCGCTAATGAACCAGAATACGCTGAAAGTTAACGATTTACATGAAGATGCGGAATTCGAGGAAAACAACGGAGCTGAGGTTTTTGATGAGAAGGCTCTCGTTGAGAACGAACCTGGTGATAACAACGACGTAGCGGAAGAAGAGCTGTTGTCACAGGGTGCGACGCAACGCGTTTTGGATGCGACGCAGCTTTACCTCGGCGAGATTGGTTATTCACCGCTGCTGACGGCAGAAGAAGAAGTCTTCTTTGCGCGCCGTGCACTGCGGGGTGACATTCCTTCTCGTCGCCGCATGATTGAAAGTAACTTACGCTTGGTAGTAAAGATTGCCCGTCGTTACAGCAATCGTGGTCTGGCGCTGCTGGATCTGATTGAAGAGGGTAATCTCGGCTTGATTCGCGCCGTAGAGAAGTTTGACCCAGAACGTGGGTTCCGTTTCTCAACTTACGCCACGTGGTGGATTCGTCAGACAATTGAACGGGCGATCATGAATCAAACCCGTACCATCCGTCTGCCCATCCACATCGTTAAAGAGTTGAATGTTTACCTGCGTACCGCGCGTGAACTTTCGCACAAGCTAGATCATGAGCCAAGTGCCGAAGAGATTGCCGAGCAGCTAGACAAGCCTGTTGATGACGTGAGCCGTATGCTGCGTCTCAATGAGCGCATTACCTCGGTCGACACACCTTTGGGTGGCGATTCCGAAAAAGCGCTGCTGGATATCCTGGCCGATGAGAAAGACAACGGTCCGGAAGACACCACGCAAGACGATGATATGAAACAGAGCATCGTTAAGTGGTTGTTTGAGTTGAATGCCAAGCAGCGTGAAGTGCTGGCACGTCGTTTCGGCCTGTTAGGCTATGAAGCGGCAACGCTGGAAGATGTAGGTCGTGAAATCGGGTTAACCCGTGAACGCGTACGTCAGATCCAGGTGGAAGGACTGCGTCGTCTGCGTGAGATTCTGCAGACGCAAGGTTTGAACATCGAAGCACTGTTTCGCGAATAACAGAATACGTGGGTAACACAAGAAGCGGTGGTGAAAACCACCGCTTTTTTATTGGATAAAATAAAGACACTGATTCTGTTATCTCATTATGAAAAATTTTAACGCCATCACGTAATCCCTTTCCTACGTAATATAAAGGTAAACGTAAACTAAACGCAGTAGATGTTAATTAAACATCTAATAAATGCGCTTTTTATCTTGCTCACATTTAATAAATTGTAATGCTACGCACGACTTTCTTTGCAATATTGCCATTATTCCTTTATCTGTGTCACTCCCATAAAAGTTTTTAGCTCGATGCTATGCCATTTTCTTGCTCGCTGTATCACCAGGATATTCAGGTAATGAATAATTAAAAGGGAGTGAGAAGAACAATGAGTGTGCAAAGCAGTAGTACAAATTCACCATACTCCAAAGTTGTGTTCGGTATGCCAATATCTCTGCTATGGGGATATATCGCGATGGCCATCTTCATGACCGGCGATGGCATTGAACTGGCTCATCTTTCACGATATCTCTACGATCTCGGCTATGGAGAAAAACAAGTCTCATTAGTTTTCACCGTTTATGCATTAACTGCTGCGGTCTCAAGTTGGCTTTCTGGTGCGGTCAGTGAAATTTATGGTCCTAAGAAAATTATGCTCACCGGCGCTATTTGGTGGATGGTGCTACATGCCGTATTTGTTTACTTTGGCGTGAGTGAAAATAACTTTATCTGGATGCTGGTCAGTTATACGCTGCGTGGCTTCGCTTATCCGCTGTTCTTTTATGGCTTCTACGTATTAGTGGTGCAGCGCACGCCTGAGCATCGACTTGCCTCTGCTACCGGCTGGATATGGTCGATGTTTACCATTGGTTATGGCATCACGGCTTCCTTCCTTTCCGGCCTTCTGGTTCCGGAGATTGGCTTCATTAATACGCTTTGGCTATCACTGTTGTTTGCTGCGGTGGGCGGCGTGATTATATTCCTCTCGGTTAAAAATCAGAGTGAAGAGAATCTAAATAGTGAAGGCGTCAGTCGAAAAGAAAAATTACGTGAAATATCGCGTGGAATAACCTTGATCTTTGAAGATCGCAGTATGTTCTTTGCACTGATAACGCGCATCTTATGTAATGTGGCATTATTTGGCTTGCCGGTTTTTATGCCGATATATTTTACTCGTGAGTTAGGTTTTTCTACTAAAGAGTGGGCGACTATCTGGGGCGTGTTTTTCCTCGTGCAACCGATAACCAATGTACTTTGGGGCATTATTGGCGATCGCATTGGCTGGATTTTTCAAATGCGCTGGTTTGGCTTCTTCGGATGCACGATTACCACTGCCGCTTTCTATTATTTACCCTCGCTTTTCCCTGGCAATCTGGCGTTGGCCATCGTCTGCGCGCTGTTATTAGCTTTAACACTCACATCCTTTGTGCCAATGGGAGCGATATTCCCGATGCTGGCGCCGCAACATAAAGGCGCGGCTGTCTCGGTACAAAATCTGGGAGGTGGTTTCGGAAATCTTATTGGCCCGGCGGTTGCCGCACTGATGTTCGGTCTGTCATTTGAAATAAAGCACGTGATTATCACTTTCTCTTTGCTCTATTTTGCCGGCGGCGTGATGACATTCTTTATTCGCAATCCCCAACCAAAGATAGAGCGTAACGCGGCATTAAAGATAACCGCTACCGAATCAGAATAAATACCCTCAATGAAAAGGATAGCAACATGACAACACTATTTTCACTGCAAAATAAAGTCGCCATTGTCACCGGCGCCGCATCGGGAATTGGCTACGCTATTGCTCGCTGTTTAAGTGCTGCGGGCGCGCAAGTCGCGATGGTTGATCGCGCAGAAGAGGTCAAATCGGTTGCCAACAAGATGGACAATCCTGCGCGAGATTACGTTTTCGATCTGGCTAATGTCGAGGCGCTTGGCGAGCTGGTAGAGCAAATCCATCAGGATTTTGGCCGTATCGATATTCTGGTCAATAACGCCGGTATTGGCGTGCTGGAAGCCGTCGGCGAAGTGCAACTCGCCAGTTGGAATACCACGATGTTGATTAACATGACCGCACCATTCTTCCTTGCTCAGCATTGTGCCCGCTATATGAAGGAACAAGGTTTTGGCCGTTTGATTAATATCGCCTCACAGGCCAGCGTCATTGCGCTCAATGAGCATGCGGCATACTGCACCAGCAAATCAGGCATGGTTTCTTTTACGCGCGTGTTGGCAGCAGAATTGGGGCCGTTTGGCATTACCGCCAATGCCATTTCACCTACGGTAGTTGAGACGAAATTAGGTAAGCGTTACTGGCATGGGGAGCGAGCCGAGCAGATGAAATCGAAAATCCCTTCGCGACGTTTTGCCACGCCAGACGAAGTTGCTAGCACGGTGCTGTATCTCAGCAGCAATGAAACGGCTATGGTTAATGGCGAGAATTTAGTGATTGATGGGGGATATAGCGTGATTTAAAGCTGAGCAATTTGATAGTGATGAGCCTGCTGATATTGCTCAACACCAGGGAATTGTAATACAGAAAAATCGCCCGCCCAGAATTTGAAGTCTGGGCGGGCGATTGATTACACCAGCGTTTTCAAGCGATAGATCCATTCCAGCGCTTGTTTGGGCGTTAAGCTATCTGGGTCCAGAGCCTCGAGAGCATCAACCGCCGGTGAGCTTTCTGCCACCAGCAACTGCATTTGCGAACCTTCCACCGTGGATGCGGCAGAGCTGCCAGATAACGCTTCAAGTTCCTTCAGTTTATTACGTGCGCGCTTAATCACGTCCTTCGGCACGCCCGCCAGTGCCGCCACCGCGAGACCATAGCTCTTGCTCGCAGCGCCATCCTGCACGCTGTGCATAAAGGCGATGGTGTCGCCGTGTTCGACCGCATCCAGATGCACATTTACTACACCTTCCATTTTTTCCGGCAGCGTGGTCAGCTCGAAATAGTGGGTGGCGAACAGCGTCATGGCTTTAATGCGATTCGCCAGACTTTCAGCGCAGGCCCATGCCAGCGACAAACCATCATAAGTTGAGGTGCCGCGCCCGATTTCATCCATCAGTACCAGACTGTTTTCGGTGGCGTTATGCAGGATGTTGGCGGTTTCCGTCATCTCCACCATAAAGGTTGAGCGTCCGGAAGCCAGATCATCAGCGGCACCGACGCGCGTGAAGATGCGATCAATTGGGCCAATGACGGTCTCTTCCGCTGGTACATAGCTGCCAATCCACGCCATCAGTGCAATCAACGCTGTCTGACGCATATACGTACTTTTACCGCCCATATTGGGGCCAGTGATAATCAGCATGCGCCGCTGCGGTGAAAGTGAAAGCGGGTTAGCGATAAACGGCTCTTTCAATACCTGTTCGACCACCGGATGGCGGCCCGCAGTAATACGGATGCCCGCTTTTTCTTGCAGCACAGGACGGCAATAGTTCAGCGTCCAGGCGCGTTCGGCCAGGTTCGCTAACACGTCCAGTTCAGAGAGTGCTGCCGCACTGATTTGCAGGGCTTCAAGATGCGGTAGCAGGCGGTCAAACAGCTCATCGTAAAGACCTTTCTCCAGCGCTAGCGCTTTGCCTTTCGACGTCAGAACCTTGTCTTCATACTCTTTCAGTTCAGGAATGATATAGCGTTCAGCATTCTTTAGCGTCTGGCGACGAACATAGTGAATCGGCACCAGATGACTTTGACCACGACTAACCTGAATGTAGTAGCCATGAATCGCGTTAAAGCCGACCTTCAGCGTATCCAGCCCGAGTTTCTCGCGTTCACGGATTTCCAGACGATCAAGATAATCGGTGGCGCCATCAGCCAGCGCACGCCATTCGTCGAGTTCAGCGTTGTATCCCGGAGCGATCACACCACCGTCACGTACCAGCACCGGCGGCGATTCAATAATTGCGTGTTCCAGCAACTCTCGTAGCTCGTTGAATTCGCCCATTTGCGATCGCAGATTGATTAATTGGGTAGCTTCAACGCCTTCCAACTGCTGGTTCAACTCTGGCAACTGCTGGAAGGCATGGCGCATACGTGCCAAATCGCGTGGGCGCGCGGTGCGCAGTGCCAGTCGCGCCAGAATACGCTCAAGATCGCCCACCTGACGCAGTACCGGCTGCAGCTCCTGACTGAGCGATTGCAGTTCGGCAATAGACTCCTGACGACGCGCGATGGTCGTAACATCACGCAGCGGCATATGCAGCCAGCGTTTCAGCATACGGCTGCCCATAGGCGTAACGGTTTTATCCAGTATCGCCGCCAGCGTGTTTTCAATGCCGCCAGCCAGATTCTGCGTAATTTCCAGGTTGCGGCGCGTAGCAGCATCCATGATCACGCTATCCTGCTGGCGCTCCATGCTCAGTGAGCGAATATGCGGTAGCGAAGTGCGCTGTGTATCTTTGACATATTGCAGCACGCATCCCGCTGCACGCAGTGCCAGATGCGCCTGCTCAACACCAAAACCATTTAAGTCGCGGGTGCCAAATTGCAGGTTCAGCTGCTGGCGCGCCGTATCGATTTCATATTCCCATAGCGGACGGCGACGCAGGCCACGGCGTTGATCGATCAACGTCATTGCCTGGAAATCTTCAGGATAGAGCAGTTCAGCCGGGTTGGTGCGCTGCAGTTCTGCTGCCATCGTCTCCAGATCGCCGGGTTCACTCAGGCGGAAGCGGCCAGAACTGATGTCCAGCGTTGCATATCCAAAACCACGTTGGCTCTGGAAGATAGCGGCGAGCAAGTTATCCTGGCGCTCTTGCAGCAGGGCTTCATCGCTGATGGTGCCGGGTGTAACGATACGCACCACTTTTCGCTCAACCGGGCCTTTGCTCAAGGCCGGATCGCCAATCTGTTCACAGATCGCCACCGATTCGCCGAGCTGGACCAGTTTCGCCAGATAGCCTTCAACCGCATGGTAAGGCACGCCCGCCATAGGGATCGGTTCACCGGCAGAAGCGCCGCGTTTGGTCAGGGAGATCTCTAATAGCTGTGAAGCGCGTTTCGCGTCATCGTAAAACAGCTCGTAGAAGTCGCCCATGCGGTAAAACAGCAGGATGTCAGGATGATCGGCCTTCAGGCGCAGGTATTGCTGCATCATCGGCGTATGGCCATTAAAGTCCATTTGCTCTGCTCCTTTCATCTCATTCTCACTCAACGTTCATTCTTTTAATTACCTGAGGCTGGGTCAATGCAGCCCGGAAGTGTCGTTATCGTGTGGACGGATAACGAAAGCGGGATATTACCATTTTTGCCACCGGACCTTCATCCGCCAGCAGGGCTTTATGGCTGCCGACCATAACAAATTGCTGCAAACGGTAAAAAGCAAAATTTAATGAAAAAGGTAAAGTGTGGAGCCGTTTCGCAAATTCACGTTGTAACCGGCTGAAACTGGCGAGAAACGGTTAAATTTTAAGATATTGCTCTGTATGTCACCCCGATGAACGATTACCATGAGTGCTTCCGGTTTCACCTGGCTTATGGATATCCAATGCGTTTTAAGGTTGCTCTTCTTCCGCTTATTACTCTGCTTGCTGCCTGCAGCAGTAAGCCTGCATCCCACCAGCAGCCCGCCGTTGTGCCTGCACCTAAAGGCGGTTTTTTGCTGGAACCTTCACACGCGGTTCAACCGATGTTTGGCGATTTTGCGGGTAACCCTGCCGCTGAACAGTTCATTGATCAAATGGTGGCAAAACACGGTTTTAACCGTGAACAGTTGCACGCGGTGATTGGCCAGGCGAAGCGTCTGGATTACGTACTGCGCCTGATGGACCAGCAAGCGCCGAGCTATACGCCGCCAACCGGACCGAACGGTGCATGGATTCGCTATCGCAATAAGTTCATTACGCCGGATAACGTGCAGAATGGCGTGGCATTCTGGAATCAGTATCAGGATGCGCTGCAGCGTGCGCAGCAGGTTTACGGTGTGCCGCCGGAAATCATTGTTGGCATTATTGGCGTTGAAACGCGCTGGGGCAGGGTAATGGGCAAAACGCGCTTGCTGGATGCGCTGGCAACCTTGTCATTTAGCTATCCGCGTCGCGCAGCTTACTTCAGCGGTGAGCTGGAGACCTTCCTGCTGATGGCGCGTACAGAGCAAGACGATCCGCTGGATCTGCGCGGCTCCTTTGCCGGTGCGATGGGTTATGGACAGTTCATGCCATCCTCATATAAGCAATATGCGGTCGATTTTAATGGCGATGGTCATATCAACCTTTGGGATCCGGTTGATGCGATTGGCAGCGTAGCCAACTACTTTAAAGAACACGGCTGGCGTGCGGGCGAAAACGTTGCAGTGCCAGCCAGCGGTCAGGCTCCAGCGTTGGAGAATGGCTTTAAAACCAAGTACCCGGTAAGCACCTTAGCCGCGAGTGGTTTAACGCCACAGGGATCGCTGGATGGTAACTCTCAGGTAAGCTTGCTGCGTTTGGATCTCGGCACCAGTTATCAATATTGGTACGGCCTGCCCAACTTCTACGCCATTACGCGCTACAACCACAGCACCCACTATGCAATGGCGGTGTGGCAGTTGGGTGAAGCCGTGGCTAAAGCACGTCAGGGCAGCATGTTTTAATGCTGTCCATATAAATTGTGAGGGTATAAGATGGCGCCCCTTTTGCGGTGCCATCTTCACCGCATCCGACTTCTGAGGAGCGCTTATGAGTACCTTACCTGCCTGTCCTGTATGCCAGGCCGATTACACCTGGCAAGATGGCGAGAACCTGAATTGCCCATCTTGCGGCCACATCTGGACGGCAAGCGCCGATGATGCAGTTGACGGCTTGGTGGTGCGCGATGCCAACGGCAACCTGCTAGCGGATGGCGACAGCGTAACTGTCGTTAAAGATCTCAAGGTTAAAGGCAGCTCTTCCACGCTGAAAATTGGTACCAAAGTCAAAAGCATTCGCCTGGTCGAAGGCGATCACAACATTGATTGCAAGATTGATGGCTTTGGTCAGATGAAACTCAAATCTGAGTTCGTCAAAAAGAACTAATCACAGGACGGCTCGGCGCCGTCCTGCTTGTTTCAACTCAGCAAACGATCCACTTCTTCGCACTGTTCCGCTGTTAGCTCGCCACCATAATTGCGCGAGTAGCTGCGCATTGAATCAAATTGGCGTGCAACGGCCGTTTTTATGGTGGTAACAAAATCATCACCAATGGTGTAAATCGCCATCAACTTACCAATGCGTTGCTGAATCTCACTGAGCTGCGCTAAATCGCCCGCCCGCCAGGCCTGCATCGCTCGGGCAAACAGCTCCGGCACAATATTGTTTAAGCCGGAAATCACACCGGAACCGCCAGCCAGCAGATTGGGCAGCAGATATTCGTCATAACCGGAAAGCACGGTGAAATCGCTGCGCACTTTCTTGGTTTCTTCAATCATCGCGCGGTTGTGCGACAAACAATCCATGGTGTCTTTGATGCCAACAAAGTTGGGTAACTCTGCCGCCAGTTCTGCGACCAGTGCAGGCGTTAAATCGCAGCCGGTACGCGCGGGGAAATTATAGGCAAACCATTTGCCGCCCAACTGTGTATCAAGCGCTTTGAAATAGCTCAGCAGCTGTTTATGTGTCTGCCCGTAATAGTAGGGAGGCAGCACCATCACAGCATCAAATCCGTTCTGCCAGGCCGCATCCGCCAGCTGCAGCATATCCGCAATACAGGTGCTGGAGACGTTTGCCACCATGCTTAGTGGTGAGAGTTGGCGCGCCTCGCGGATCAGTAACAGGCGCTCCTGCTGCGAGAGCGAGGCAAACTCGCCAATGCTGCCCATCAACAGCAAGGTATCAATGCCTGATTGATTCAGGCGCGAAAAATGGCGGCTAAGCGCATCAATATCCAGATTATTGTTGCTGTCGAAGGGCGTTACTGACGGACACCATACGCCGGGCAATGCGGGTTGTGCAGACATAACAAGCTCCGTATTAAGAAAATGAAACATCGTTTTAACTTAATGCTATCTACACAGGCTAACCAGTTAGCGAGGATAAAAAGGTGAGATATCGCACTTTTCTCTTTCTATTAAGGCGAGAAAAGCAGGTAGTGTTTAGCCCCTCAGCCAAGACAGGAGCATTGCCATGCAAGACTGGAATCCACAGCTGTATCGCCAATTCGAATCAGAGCGAACCCGTCCGGCGCGTGAGCTATTGGAGCGCATTCCGCTCGATGATGTGCGCTTTGCCACTGATCTTGGTTGCGGACCCGGCAACAGTACCGAGCTACTGGCGCAAGCCTGGCCGAAGGCGCAGATAACCGGAATTGATAGCTCTGCCGCAATGTTAGAGCAGGCGCGCGAACGTCTGCCCACCTGCCATTTTCAGCAGGCTGATATTCGTCGCTGGCAGGCCGAACAGCCGCAGCAGGTTATCTATGCCAATGCCTCGCTGCAGTGGTTGACCGAGCATCACACATTGCTGCCGCATCTGGTTGATCAATTGGCCATCGGTGGCGCGTTAGCGATTCAGATGCCCGATAACCTTGAAGAACCGTCGCACCGCTTGATGCGTGAAGTGGCGGCGAATGAAAAGTGGCAGGCGTTGATTTCACCTCAGGCGGCGGATCGCAAACGTCTGCTGACTACCGATCATTATTACGACTTGTTGACCGATGCGGGTTGCAAGGTTGATATCTGGCGCACCACTTATTATCACCCGATGGCAGATGCGCAGGGCATCATTACCTGGTTGCGTGCCACCGGGCTGCGTCCTTTCCTTGCGGGGCTTGATGAAACCCAGCAGGCCGCATTTCTCCATGATTATCACCAGGCACTTATTCCGGCTTACCCCGCACGCAGTAACGGCCAGGTTTTGTTAGCCTTCCCGCGCCTGTTTATGGTTGCAGTGAAAACAGGCTGAGGTATCTGGAAGCCAGTACGCAGAAATGATGGCTGAAGGTTGAAAAGGGCTTTTCAGCGCACCATTTACTGCTAACGTGAAGCGCCACAACGGGAGAAGGCGATGAACGATGAACAGTTACAGCAGCTAAGTCGCCGTATTGGCGAGCAGCTGAAGAAACGTCAGGCAACGGTGACCGCAGCGGAATCCTGCACCGGTGGCTGGATTGCGAAAGTCTTTACCGATATCAGCGGCAGCTCCGCCTGGTTTGAGCGCGGTTTCGTCACTTACAGCAATGAAGCTAAGCAGCAGATGGTGGGCGTACAGGACACAACACTGCAGCAGCATGGCGCCGTAAGTGAACAGACGGTGCGTGAGATGGCGACCGGTGCGGCAAAAGCAGCGGCGGCGGAATACGCCATCGCGGTAAGCGGTATTGCCGGTCCGGAGGGTGGTACGCCCGATAAACCGGTGGGCACCTTGTGGTTTGCGATTGCGGGACCAGAGGGGCGCGTATTAGCGCAGCGCCAGATCTTTGCTGGCGACCGTGATGCGGTGCGTCGTCAATCAGTGGCCTGGGCGCTGCAAACGCTGCTTAATGAATTTCTGATAAATTAAACTTGATACTGTATGACCATACAGTATAATTAGCGGCAACAGAACGAGCGACATACTTGATGTCGACTCACCCAGCATGATTAGGAGTGGAAATGGCGATCGACGAGAACAAACAGAAGGCTTTAGCTGCCGCACTGGGCCAGATTGAGAAGCAATTTGGTAAAGGCTCCATCATGCGCTTGGGTGAAGACCGCTCAATGGATGTCGAAACCATCTCTACCGGCTCACTGTCACTGGATATCGCGCTGGGCGCGGGTGGCTTGCCGATGGGACGTATCGTTGAGATTTACGGACCGGAGTCTTCGGGTAAAACCACGCTGACGCTGCAGGTTATTGCTTCTGCACAGCGTAAAGGTAAAACCTGTGCCTTTATCGATGCCGAGCACGCACTGGATCCGGTATACGCAAAAAAACTGGGCGTTGATATCGATAACCTGCTGTGTTCACAGCCGGATACCGGTGAGCAAGCACTGGAAATTTGTGATGCGCTGGCGCGTTCAGGCGCGGTTGACGTCATTATCGTCGACTCCGTGGCGGCGCTGACGCCGAAAGCGGAAATCGAAGGCGAGATCGGCGATTCACACATGGGTCTGGCCGCTCGTATGATGAGCCAGGCAATGCGTAAGCTGGCTGGTAACCTGAAGCAGTCCAACACGCTGCTGATCTTCATCAACCAGATTCGTATGAAGATTGGTGTTATGTTCGGTAACCCGGAAACCACAACCGGCGGTAACGCGCTGAAATTCTACGCTTCTGTTCGTCTGGATATCCGCCGTATCGGTGCGATTAAAGAGGGCGACGAAGTGGTCGGTAGCGAAACCCGCGTGAAAGTCGTGAAGAACAAAATTGCGGCACCGTTTAAGCAGGCTGAATTCCAAATCATGTACGGCGAAGGTATCAACACCTTTGGCGAGCTGGTGGATCTTGGTGTGAAGCATAAGCTGGTTGAGAAAGCCGGTGCGTGGTACAGCTACAATGGTGAGAAGATTGGTCAGGGTAAAGCTAACTCCACCAACTTCCTTAAAGAGAACCCGGCGATTGCGAATGAGATCGACAAGAAGCTGCGTGACTTGCTGTTAAGTGGTGAAGTCGCCGCTGCTGATACAGCGAAAATCTCCGCTGATGATCGCGAAGAAGCCAGCGAAACCAACGAAGATTTCTAAAATATTAACGGGAGCAGAGATGCTCCCGTTTTGCTTTTCCCCGCCAGCGCTTTTCCTCTCTGCCTTCTTGCTTTACCCTGCGTCCCTGCACGACTGTTAGAACAAGGTTGATCCTATGTCATCGTCACCATCTGCGGCACCTGTGCCAACATATTCCCGTTTGCTGGACCGTGCTATGCGTATCCTCTCGCAGCGCGATCACAGTCGCGAAGAGCTGAAGCGTAAGTTGCAGCTCTCTTCCCAACGCGCGGCCTACCTGCAGCAGCAGGAAAACACGCCGATTCCCGATGAGTTACTGGAAAAAGTGCTCGACTGGTGTCAGGAGAGCGGTTGGCTCAACGATGAGCGCTTTACCGAACGCTTTATTCAAAGCCGTGCGCGTAAGGGATATGGTCCGCAGCGCGTGCGTATGGAGTTGCAGCAAAAAGGCATTGGCCGCGATGAGATCAATCAGGCGCTGTTCGATACCGAAGTGGACTGGAGCCAATGCGCAGCCGACCTTGCCAAACGCAAATTTGGCGAACCCTTGCCGCAAACCTGGGCCGAGAAAAGCAAGGTTCAGCGTTTTTTAATGTCGAAAGGCTTTATGATGGAAGATATTCAGACTGTTTTCAGAAATAGTGACGACTGAAAGGCGATGTGATTTTACTTCCCACTGAAGAAAATTTATCTTATTCCCACTTTTTGTTCCTCAGTCAGCGGCAGGCCGGATGGATAGGGTTTGCCAGCGAAAGGGAACGTTCGTTAGCGTGATTCCAGGAATTTTATGAGCAAGAGCACTGCTGAGATCCGTCAAGCGTTTCTCGACTTTTTTCATAGCAAGGGACATCAGGTTGTAGCCAGCAGCTCCCTCGTACCGAACAACGACCCGACTTTGCTGTTTACCAATGCTGGGATGGTCCAGTTTAAAGACGTTTTCCTCGGTCAGGATAAGCGCGACTATGCGCGCGCAACGACGTCTCAGCGTTGTGTGCGTGCCGGCGGCAAGCATAACGACCTCGAAAACGTGGGCTACACGGCACGTCACCACACCTTCTTTGAAATGTTGGGCAACTTCAGCTTTGGTGATTACTTCAAGAAAGAAGCGATCGCTTATGCATGGGAACTGCTGACGGGTGAGCAGTGGTTTAAGCTGCCTAAAGAGCGCCTGTGGGTGACCGTCTATGAAACAGACGATGAAGCCTTCGAAATCTGGGCTAACGATATTGGTGTGCCGCGCGAGCGCATTATCCGTATCGGTGACAACAAAGGCAGCGCTTATGCTTCAGATAACTTCTGGCAGATGGGCGACACCGGTCCTTGCGGTCCATGCACCGAAATTTTCTTCGATCACGGCGATCATATCTGGGGTGGCCCGCCGGGCAGCCCGGAAGAAGATGGCGATCGTTACATCGAGATCTGGAACATCGTCTTCATGCAGTTCAACCGTCAGGCCGACGGCACCATGGAGCCGCTGCCGAAACCGTCAGTGGATACCGGCATGGGTCTGGAGCGTATTGCTGCCGTGCTGCAGCACGTTAACTCCAACTATGAAATCGATCTGTTTGCCAAATTGATCAAGTCTGTTGCACAGGTAACTGGCGCAACCGATCTGGATAACAAGTCGCTGCGCGTTATCGCCGACCATATTCGCTCTTGTGCCTTCCTGATCGCCGATGGCGTAATTCCATCGAACGAAAACCGCGGCTATGTGTTGCGTCGCATCATTCGTCGCGCGGTGCGTCACGGCAATATGCTGGGCGCGAAAGAGGCATTCTTCTACAAGCTGGTTGCGCCACTGATCGAGGTGATGGGTGCCGCAGGTGAAGATCTGAAGCGTCAGCAGAAGCATGTTGAAAACGCGCTGAAGAACGAAGAAGAGCAGTTTGCTAAAACGCTGGAGCGTGGGCTTGCGCTGCTGGATGAAGAGCTGGCAAAACTGCAGGGCGATACCCTTGATGGCGAAACGGTGTTCCGTCTGTACGATACCTTTGGTTTCCCTGCGGATTTGACTGCTGATGTATGCCGTGAGCGCAATCTGAAGATTGATGAAGCCGGTTTTGAAGCCGCGATGGAGCAGCAGCGTCAACGTGCGCGTGAAGCCAGTGGTTTTGGTGCCGACTATAACAATGTCATTCGCATTGATGCCGCAACCGACTTCAAAGGCTATGACCATCTGGAACTGAACGCGACAGTCGAAGCACTGTTCGTCGAGGGTCAGCAAGTTGATCAGATCAGCGCAGGTCAGGACGCGGTGGTCGTGCTTGATGAAACGCCGTTCTACGGTGAGTCAGGTGGACAGGTTGGCGATACCGGCGTGCTGGCTGGGCAGAATGCTGAATTTAGCGTTCAGGACACTCAGAAGTATGGTAAAGCGATTGGACATATCGGTAAGCTGAGCAGCGGCCAGTTACGCGTTGGCGACCGTTTGCATGCCCAGGTTGATGAAACCCGCCGCGCGCGCATCCGCTTGAATCACTCTGCCACGCACTTGCTGCATGCCGCACTGCGTCAGGTGTTGGGTGATCACGTAGGACAGAAAGGCTCGCTGGTTAACGATAAGTATCTGCGTTTCGACTTCTCTCATTTTGAAGCCATGAAGCCGCAGGAAATCCGTCAGGTTGAGGATATTGTTAACGCGCAGATTCGCCGCAACCTTGCCGTTGAGACCGAAATCATGGATCTCGATGACGCAAAACAGAAGGGCGCAATGGCGCTGTTTGGCGAGAAATACGATCAGCGCGTACGTGTGCTGACCATGGGCGATTTCTCTACTGAGCTGTGCGGTGGTATCCACGCGCTGCGTACCGGTGATATTGGCCTGTTCCGCATTCAGTCTGAATCGGGCACTGCTGCAGGTGTACGCCGCATTGAAGCCGTAACCGGCGAAGGTGCGTTGGCACAAGTGAATGCGCAGAGCCAACAGTTGCTGGATGTGGCGCAATTGGTGAAAGCCAATAGCAGTAATTTGAATGAGAAGGTGCGCGGCCTGGTTGATCACGTCCGTGCGCTGGAAAAAGAGTTGCAACAACTGCGCGATCAGCAAGCTGCGCAGGAAAGCGCTTCATTGAGTAGCAAAGCGGTTGACGTTAAAGGCACGAAGTTGCTGGTCAGTGAACTGAGCAACGTTGAGCCAAAAATGTTGCGTACCATGGTTGACGATCTGAAAAACCAGTTAACGTCTGCCATCATCGTGTTGGCAACGGTTGATGATGGAAAAGTTTCACTGATTGCTGGTGTGACCAAAGATCTCACTGACCGCGTAAAAGCCGGCGAGCTGATTGGCGAACTTGCCTCTCAGGTTGGCGGTAAAGGCGGTGGTCGCCCAGATATGGCTCAGGCCGGCGGGACAAATCCGCAGGCGCTGGCTGGCGCGCTGGCTGGCGTGCAGGAATGGGTCAGTAACCGACTGTAACGTATAAAACTTCGCATTGTGATAAGCGCCAGAAGCCCGTTTTCTGGCGCTTTTTTAACGCGGTGCACACCAGGTAATGACAAAGTCCGGTTGATGTAGTGTATTTCGGCTAAACTAACTATCAGCAGAATGTATTGGCATGGCGAAGCACAATGGTGTATTTGTCATAGGCATTGTTCAGCGTTATATGATGGATACGGCCGGGAGACCGAACAAGCCCGACTCTTTTAATCTTTCAAGGAGCAAAGAATGCTTATTCTAACTCGTCGAGTTGGTGAAACCCTCATGATTGGCGATGAGGTGACTGTAACGGTGCTGGGTGTTAAAGGTAACCAGGTCCGCATTGGTGTTAACGCGCCTAAAGAAGTTTCGGTTCATCGCGAAGAGATCTATCAGCGTATTCAAGCCGAAAAAACTCAAGCCTCGAGTTACTAACGGATTCAGCGCCTCGCTCCTGAGCGAGGCGCTACCGGTTTTTCCCCTCCAGTCCCGCACATCTCCCGTTTTTCTTTCTCAATCCCTCCAGTCTTTTAATCCGCATTTGTGTTCTCCAGCAGCCTTTCTTTGTTGATAAATCACTCTTTTTGTCGTTAAAGCATCCGAATTGAGCGTCATTTGTGCAATCAAACAAAAGGCTGGAAATAAATGTTTGACTTATAAGTCCGGGAAAGTAATATGTGCGCCACGCAGTGCCGATGAGCAGAAACAAGTTCAGAAGCACGGTTCGGAAGAACGCGTAAGGTGAGGTGGCCGAGAGGCTGAAGGCGCTCCCCTGCTAAGGGAGTATGCGGTCAAAAGCTGCATCCGGGGTTCGAATCCCCGCCTCACCGCCATTTCCGATGCATCCATAGCTCAGCTGGATAGAGTACTCGGCTACGAACCGAGCGGTCGGAGGTTCGAATCCTCCTGGATGCACCATTCGGAATGGTGAAGTAAGAGTGAACGAGCAGTTCCTTTCATGGTGAGTTGTTAGCACCCTGCGTTGTACAAGAATTAACTCGATGCATCCATAGCTCAGCTGGATAGAGTACTCGGCTACGAACCGAGCGGTCGGAGGTTCGAATCCTCCTGGATGCACCATTCTTCGTATCATCCTCAGGTTGTTTCAGTTAGTCCATCGTAAGAAAACCTCAATGCATCCATAGCTCAGCTGGATAGAGTACTCGGCTACGAACCGAGCGGTCGGAGGTTCGAATCCTCCTGGATGCACCATTCCTCTTCAAACTTCTCAAACTTCTCAAACTTCTCAAAATTGACTTCAGCAGTAACTCGATGCATCCATAGCTCAGCTGGATAGAGTACTCGGCTACGAACCGAGCGGTCGGAGGTTCGAATCCTCCTGGATGCACCATCTCTTCTTCATTACCTTTCTGTTTTTGACTCTCAGTTTCTGAATCCTGCGCCAATCAAATCCACTTGCAAAAAAATTGCTGAATTAACCGGCGTTTAACCCCGGCATTGCACTCTGACCTTTTTCCGAAAACGAAAAAAACTAATGCTTTCAAAGCATTTGCGGTTAAGCGCGCCTGGCGACAACCTGAGCGCATTACGCTAAAGTAATGGCTCATTTTGTGGTGCTCGATGGAGTGACAATGTACGACCAATATGACGCCTTGATTTTCGATATGGACGGCACAATTCTGGATACTGAGCCGACACATCGAAAAGCCTGGCAACAGGTGCTTGGCCGCTATGGTTTCACCATGGATGAAGAAAAAATGGTGGGCTTCAACGGCGCTCCAACCTGGCAACTGGCGCAGTTCATTCTTGAGCAGAACAATGCAACGCACGATCCACATCTGCTGGCGGCGGAAAAAACCGCTGCGCTGAAAGCGATGTTGCTGGATGACGTGCGTCCGCTGCCGTTGATGGACGTGGTCAAAGCCTATCATGGCCGCCGTCCGATGGCGGTGGGCACCGGCAGTGAACACAGCCTGGCAAAAGCCCTGCTCGAAGAGCTAGGCGTTTACCACCTGTTTGATGCGGTTGTCGGAGCGGATGACGTACAGCGTCATAAACCGCAGCCGGATACCTTTTTACGCTGCGCTGAATTGATGGGCATCGCGCCCGAGCGCTGTGTGGTGTTTGAGGATGCTGACTTCGGCGTACAAGCCGCCAAAGCAGCAGGCATGGACGTGGTTGATGTCCGTTTACTGTGAATGAATTTCTGACCTATGGATCGTTATTCGGCAGCAGCTTCCTGAGTGCGACTCTGTTACCGGGGAGCTCGGAAGCGGTGCTGGTTGCACTGCTGATCGCCCAAAAGGGTTCGGTTTATGGATTGTTATTGGCTGCATCAGTGGGAAACACGCTGGGTGGCCTGACCAACATTCTTCTTGGTCGCCTGATGCCACCAAAAGGGCAAGGGCGATGGCACGACACAGCAATGACGTGGTTACACCGATTGGGACCTGCAGCACTGATTTTCAGCTGGCTGCCGGTAGTGGGCGACTTACTCTGCGTGCTCGCAGGTTGGTTGCGCTTTGCCTGGCTGCCTTCGGTGCTGTTCCTCGCTATCGGTAAAACGCTGCGTTATATCGTTATCGCGACCGCCACATTACAAACAATGCAATGGTGGCATTGATTCGCACAGATTCGAGGCTACGGTTAACATTATGCTGAACAAAAATAAATTATTCACACAGCGGGAGGTTAATGTGATCCCGGACGTATCTAAGGCACTTTCCTGGCTGGAAGCGCATCCTGACGCGTTAAAGGGTATCGGCCGTGGTATTGAGCGCGAATCGTTACGCGTAAAACCCGATGGTCACCTGGCAACCACAGGACATCCTGAGTCACTCGGTTCGGCGCTCAAGCATGATTGGATTACCACCGATTTTGCTGAAACGCTGATGGAGTTCATCACACCGGTCGATCAGAGCATCGATCGTTCACTGGCGTTTCTGCGCGATATTCACCGCCATGTGGCGCGTGAGTTGGGTGATGAGCGCTTGTGGCCTTTCAGCATGCCTGGCTTCATTGATGATGTTAATAGCATCGAGCTGGCGCAGTATGGCAGCTCCAACATCGGCAAAATGAAAACGCTGTATCGTCAGGGGCTGAAGAATCGCTATAGCGCGCTGATGCAGATTATCTCTGGCGTGCACTACAACTTCTCGCTGCCGCTGTCGTTCTGGCAGGAGTGGGCGGATGTGAAAGATGCCGAAAGCGGCAAAGAGACCATCTCTGCCGGCTATCTGCGTTTGATTCGCAACTACTATCGTTTTGGCTGGGTCATTCCTTATCTGTTCGGTGCATCGCCAGCGATCTGCTCCTCATTCCTGCAAGGGCGTGAGAGCAATCTGCCGTTTGAAACTGACGGCAAAGGCACGCTGTGGCTGCCTCATGCCACCTCGCTGCGCCTAAGTGACCTCGGTTACACCAATAAATCGCAGAGCGGGTTGGGCATCACCTTTAACTCGCTTGAAGGCTACGTTGCGGCACTGAAAGCGGCGATCAAAACGCCGTCGGAAGAGTATGCCGCCATGGGCACCAAAGATGCCGATGGCAACTGGCTGCAGCTGAACACCAACGTGCTGCAGATTGAAAATGAGCTGTATGCACCGATTCGTCCGAAACGCGTTACGCGTTCAGGTGAAGCGCCATCTGATGCGCTGCTGCGCGGCGGGATTGAATACATTGAAGTGCGTTCGCTGGATATCAACCCATTCTCCGCGATTGGTGTAGATGCCGATCAGGCGCGTTTCCTCGATCTGTTTCTGATTTGGTGTACGCTGGCTGACGCGCCGGAAATGAGCGCGGATGAGCTGCTGTGTACGCGTAAAAACTGGAACCGCGTGGTGATGGAAGGGCGCAAACCCGGCCAGGTTATTGCTGTGGGTTGCAGCGAACCCGAACATACGTTGGTTGAAGTGGGTAAAGCGCTGTTTGCCGATCTGCGTCGCGTGGCGGAAGTACTCGACAGCAATCACGGCAACACGCAATATCAACAGGTTTGCGATCAACTGTTGGCATCTTTCGACGATCCTGAGCTAACCTATTCGGCGCGCATTCTGCATGCGATCAAAGAAAACGGTTTAACCGGCGCTGGCGTGGCCTTGGCGGAACAGTATCGTCATCTGCTATGCGAAGAGTCGTTAGAAATTCTGACTGAAGAGGACTTTAGTCGTCAGGCGTTGGAGTCAGTGCAGGCACAAGAGAAGCTGGAACAGAGCGATACGCTGGATTTCGAAAGCTACCTTGCGGGTCGCGAAGGCTAGAAAAGAAAATGGCCACATCAATGTGGCCAAAATAAACATCTCTGTTGTCAGGGATGATGATAACAAATGCGCGTCTTTCATATATTCAGACGCTGGACGAACAGAAAAGTTTCATCGTTTTAAAAAAAATCTCAAAACAGGAGGTGACGTATGCCACTACTGGATAGTTTTACTGTTGATCACACCATCATGGGCGCACCTGCAGTACGTGTAGCAAAAACCATGAAAACTCCGCATGGCGATACCATCACCGTTTTCGACCTGCGTTTTTGCCGTCCGAATATTGAAATTCTGACTGAGCGTGGCATTCATACGCTGGAGCACCTGTTTGCTGGCTTCATGCGTAATCACCTGAATGGTGACGGCGTTGAAATCGTCGACATCTCTCCGATGGGTTGCCGTACTGGCTTCTACATGAGTTTGATTGGTACGCCTGACGAGCAGCGTGTAGCGAAAGCCTGGAAAGGCGCGATGGAAGATGTTCTGAAAGTTAAAGAGCAGGGCCAGATTCCAGAGCTGAACGAATATCAGTGCGGCAGCTACAAACTGCACTCACTGGATGAAGCGCAGCAGATCGCGCGCAATGTGCTGGCTCACGACATCGGCGTGAACCGCAACGAAGATTTGAAGCTGCCAGCTGAAAAGCTGAAAGAGCTGCACATCTAGTTGAGACACAATGAAAAACGCCGCGATTATCGCGGCGTTTTTGTTTGCAGGCTTCAGGAGCCGATGGAGGATTTTAGTGCGTGGTGCGGTGTGATGCGCACCTGCTTCACCATGTTGTCCTGCACATCGAGGATATCGATATCGTAGGCACCAAGGGTAACGCGGGTATCAACCAGCGGAATCTCTTCCAGTGCTTCCAGCAGCATGCCATTAATGGTGCGCGCATCCTCTTCCGGCAGCGTCCAGTTGAAGGCTTTGTTGATTTCACGCACATTGGCGCTGCCTTCAATCAATACCGAACCATCATTTTGCGGCATCACTTCTTCGGCCAGCGATGGCGACATTGAGGTGGTGAAATCGCCCACGATCTCTTCCAGAATATCTTCGATCGTCACTAAGCCTTTAACATCGCCATATTCATCAACCACCATGCCGACTTTCTTTTTGTTACGCTGAAATTTAACCAGCTGCACGTTAAGCGGGGTGCCTTCCGGTACATAGTAAATTTCATCAGCAGCACGCAACAGGCGATCTTTGTTGAACTCTTTCTTCTCGGTCATCATGCGCCAGGCTTCACGCACACGCAGCATACCAACGCAATCATCCAGCGAATCGCGGAACAGGACGATGCGTCCATGCGGCGAATGACTCAGCTGGCGCTCTATCGATTTCCAGTCATCATTGACGTTGATGCCGACGATCTCATTACGCGGCACCATGATGTCATCGACGCTGACTTTCTCCAGATCGAGCACTGACAGCAGCATGTCCTGATTACGACGCGACATCAGCGAACGTGATTCATGCACGATGGTGCGCAACTCTTCTTTGCTTAACGCCGAGTTGATTGAACCGTCGGTTTTAATGCCCACCATGCGCATCAAAATGCGGGTGATGGTATTCAGCAGCCACACCAGCGGCAACATCACATACTGCAGCGGAGCCAGTAACACGCTGCTGGGATAGGCCACTTTTTCTGGATAGAGCGCCGCGACCGTTTTCGGCAGCACTTCAGCAAATACCAGCACCACAAAAGTCAGAATACCGGTGGCAATCGCCACGCCGGCATCGCCATACAGGCGCATACCGACAATGGTGCCAAGAGCGGAGGCGAGGATATTAACGAGGTTATTGCCGATTAAAACCAGGCTGATCAGGCGATCGGGACGACGCAGAAGTTTTTCCACCCGACGCGCGCCGCGATTGCCGCTTTTGGCTTTATGGCGCAATTTGTAACGATTGAGCGTCATCATGCCGGTCTCTGAACCGGAGAAATACGCAGAGACCAGCACCATGATGACCAGCGTAATGATCAGCGTGGTGGTTGAAACGTGTTCCAACACAAAATCCTTAGTGAGAGGTGAGCAGGTGCTGAAGAACGCGGCTGCCGAAATAGGCCATGGTTAGCAGCAATGCGCCGCCACAGTTAAACCACACGACGCGGCGTCCGCGCCAGCCTTCACGATAGTGTCCCCAAAGCAGAACGATGTAGACAAACCAGGCAATGATGGAAAGAACCGCTTTATCCACATTCTCAGCGCTAAACAGGTTATGCATGAAGAGCAAACCGGTGCACAGCACCAGCGTCAATAGCACGACACCAATCTGCGTGATGTGGAACATTTTGCGCTCAATGCTGAGCAGCGGCGGCATATCCTGAGTGAAAGCCAGTTTCTTATTTTTCAACTGGTAATCGATCCACGCCAGCTGCAGCGCATACAGTGCCGCAATGATCAGCGTGGCATAGGCAAACAGCGACAGGCCGATGTGCACCATCATGCCCGGTGTGGTTTCCAGATGCGTAATAAAGGCATTCGGCACAAAGGTGGCAAAGGCCAGATTTATCAACGCAAAGCTGTAAACAATCGGTAGCAGCAGCCAACCACGATTACGCGAGGCGACAATCGTCATGATGGCGCAGATCAGCAGGCTAACCAGCGAGCCGATATTGAGCAGGCTGAGGTTTTGCCCGTTATCAACAGCAAAAATGCGCTGCTGCAGGGCAACTGCGTGCGCAATCAGCGCCACGCAGGCAGAAAGCACAGCAAAACGACGCCAGCCACCGTTGCGTTTAAGCAGGCTGGGAATGATCAATGCAAGGCTGAGGGAGTAGGCGAACAGCGCCACGATCGCGAAAACGAACATAGATCCTTTCAGGTATCGGTCAGATAAGGAAAAAAGCAGTATAGCGCCAGCAGCAGCAGGCTCCAAACGATCTGACGGTCAATTGCAGAGATCGCTTCGTCTTCGTGTTATAATCCGCCGCATTGTGTCGCCTATGGCGGCCTCGCTACGGTTCTAAGTGAGAGAGCATGTTTGATAATTTAACCGATCGTTTGTCGCAAACCCTGCGCAATATCAGCGGCCGCGGAAGGCTGACCGAAGACAACATCAAAGACACGCTGCGTGAAGTTCGCATGGCGCTGCTGGAAGCTGACGTTGCGCTGCCGGTGGTGCGTGAATTTATTAATCGCGTGAAAGAGGCCGCCGTTGGCCACGATGTGAACAAAAGCCTGACGCCAGGCCAGGAGTTCATCAAAATCGTGCGCAATGAACTGGTTGCGGCGATGGGCGCTGAAAATAATGCGCTCAATCTGAATGCTCAGCCGCCAGCCGTGGTGCTGATGGCCGGTTTGCAAGGTGCCGGTAAAACTACCAGCGTGGCAAAACTGGGTAAATTCTTGCGCGAGAAGCACAAGAAGAAAGTGTTGGTGGTTTCTGCTGACGTTTATCGCCCAGCGGCGATCAAACAGCTGGAAACCCTGGCTGAGCAGGTCGGCGTTGATTTCTGTCCGTCAGATCTGAGTCAAAAGCCGGTCGACATTGTTCAGAACGCGCTGAAACAAGCCAAAGTCCAATTCTACGATGTGCTGCTGGTGGATACCGCCGGTCGTTTACACGTCGATGAAGCGATGATGGACGAAATCAAACAGGTACACGCCGCGATCAATCCGGTGGAAACGCTGTTTGTGGTCGATGCCATGACCGGTCAGGATGCCGCCAACACCGCGAAAGCCTTCAACGAAGCGCTGCCGCTGACCGGTGTGATCCTGACGAAAGTCGATGGTGATGCGCGCGGTGGTGCGGCGCTGTCGATTCGTCACATCACCGGCAAGCCAATCAAATTTATGGGGATGGGCGAGAAGACCGAAGCGCTGGAAGCTTTCTATCCAGAGCGTATCGCGTCGCGCATTCTTGGCATGGGCGATGTTCTGTCGCTGATCGAAGATATTGAGAGCAAAGTTGACCGCGATCAGGCGGAGAAACTGGCGAAGAAACTGAAAACCGGCGACGGTTTTGATCTCAACGACTTCCTTGAGCAGTTGAAGCAGATGCGCAACATGGGCGGCATGGCGAGCCTGATGGGCAAACTGCCGGGCATGGGACAGCTGCCAGACAACGTGAAATCACAGATGGATGACAAAGTGCTGGTTCGCATGGAAGCCATCATCAATTCGATGACGCGTAAAGAGCGTGAAAAGCCAGAAATTATCAAGGGTTCGCGCAAACGTCGTATTGCGCTGGGCTCAGGCATGCAGGTGCAGGACGTCAACCGACTGCTGAAACAGTTCGATGATATGCAGCGCATGATGAAGAAAATGAAGAAAGGCGGCATGGCCAAAATGATGCGTGGCATGAAAGGTATGATGCCGCCTGGATTCCCTGGTCGCTAAGGCGGCCGCACAGAAAGCCGGTTATTTGACACACTCAGGTTGCTTTTTGCGCCAAAATGAGTAAAATTTTCGGGCTTTTTATATCGCGCTCGGGCCCCGTTCCTCG
Source organism: Enterobacter sp. Sphag1F (assembly GCF_014193275.1). Classification (NCBI taxonomy): domain Bacteria; kingdom Pseudomonadati; phylum Pseudomonadota; class Gammaproteobacteria; order Enterobacterales; family Enterobacteriaceae; genus Enterobacter; species Enterobacter sp. Sphag1F. The sequence goes on from NZ_JACHZD010000004.1 coordinate 584,110, forward strand.
ATGGGGCCCGAGCGCTTTATTAACTAATGAGGATGTTATGGTAACAATTCGTTTGGCACGTCACGGCGCTAAAAAGCGTCCGTTCTATCAGGTCGTCGTAACTGACAGCCGCAATGCTCGTAACGGTCGTTTCATCGAGCGCGTAGGTTTCTTCAACCCGATCGCTTCTGGTCAGGCTGAAGGTCTGCGTCTGGATCTGGACCGTATTGAGCACTGGGTTGGCCAGGGCGCAACGCTTTCTGATCGCGTTAACGCGCTGATCAAAGAAGCAAAGAAAGCAGCTTAATCTGTCACGGTGGTGAGCATGAGCATTAAACCTGCCGGGCAGCCTCCCGTTAACCCGATTGTATTGGGAAAAATGGGCGCGGCTTACGGAATTCGGGGTTGGCTCAAAGTGTTTTCCTCCACTGAAGACGCTGAAAGCATCTTCGACTACCAACCTTGGTTCATCCAGCGCGCCGGTAAATGGCAGCAGGTCGAACTCGAGGGCTGGAAGCACCACAATCAGGACCTGATCATCAAAGTCAAAGGCATTGACGATCGGGACGCTGCGGCACAGTTGACCAATTGCGAAATTACGGTCGACTCCACGCAGCTGCCAGCGCTGGAAGCAGGCGATTACTACTGGAAAGACCTTATGGGTATGAAAGTAGTGAACCTCGAAGGCTACGAGATGGGCAAAGTCATTGATTTGATGGAAACCGGATCGAACGACGTTCTCGTCGTTAAGGCAAACCTGAAGGATGCATTCGGTGCGCAAGAGCGGTTAATTCCGTTTCTTGATGAACAGGTTATCAAGAAAGTCGATCTCTCTACTGGCCTTATTGAAGTAGATTGGGATCCTGGTTTTTGATCTCCGGACAATCCGGTAACGTAACGGCGAACGCGATGTGGATTGGTGTTATTAGCCTGTTTCCAGAGATGTTTCGCGCTATTACCGAGTACGGGGTAACTGGCCGGGCAGTAAAAAATGGCCTGCTCGACATTCAAAGCTGGAGTCCTCGTGACTTCACGCATGACCGGCACCGTACCGTGGACGATCGTCCTTACGGCGGCGGACCGGGAATGTTGATGATGGTGCAACCCTTACGGGACGCCATCTCCGCAGCGAAAGCGGCGGCGGGAGAAGGCGCTAAGGTGATTTATCTTTCACCTCAGGGACGCAAACTGGACCAACAGGGCGTTTGCGAACTGGCGACCAATCAGAAGTTGATTCTGGTATGCGGTCGCTATGAAGGGATAGATGAGCGCGTGATTCACACAGAGATTGATGAAGAATGGTCAATCGGTGATTACGTTCTCAGTGGCGGTGAGCTGCCAGCCATGACGTTGATTGACTCGGTCGCCCGGTTTATTCCCGGCGTACTGGGGAAACAGGCGTCAGCCGATGAGGATTCGTTCTCGGATGGTTTGCTGGATTGCCCGCACTACACCCGACCTGAAGTGTTAGAAGGGATGGAAGTTCCGCCAGTTTTACTGTCGGGCAACCATGCCGATATTCGCCGCTGGCGCCTGAAACAGTCGTTAGGCCGTACCTGGCTAAGAAGACCTGAACTTCTGGAAAACCTGGCTCTGACTGAAGAGCAAGCACGGTTGCTAAATGAGTTCCAGCGTGAACATCAGCAGCAACAAAACGATGAGGCGGGAGAGTAATCTTCCCTCACTATCAGTTTACCCAGGATAAGAGATTTAATTATGAGCAACATTATCAAGCAACTTGAACAAGAGCAGATGAAGCAGGACGTACCTTCATTCCGTCCGGGTGATTCCGTGGAAGTGAAAGTATGGGTCGTAGAAGGTTCTAAGAAGCGTCTGCAGGCATTCGAGGGCGTGGTTATCGCTATTCGTAACCGCGGTCTGCATTCTGCATTCACTGTTCGTAAGATTTCTAACGGCGAAGGTGTTGAGCGTGTCTTCCAGACTCACTCTCCAGTAATTGACAGCATTGCTGTTAAACGTCGTGGTGCTGTACGTAAAGCCAAACTGTATTACCTGCGTGAGCGTACCGGTAAGTCAGCTCGTATCAAAGAGCGTCTTGGCGCGTAAGCGACTTCTCAAAGTTAATAGCAAACAAGGGGTTGGCCATTTGGCCAGCCCCTTTTTTTATGAGCGCTTTAAATGATAGATTGCGCCATTCACCGCTCCGCTCTCCAGAATGATCAGCCCAAAGCAATAATCAACCAATGTGAAGCCGCAGCGTAAGGCAACCGCGCGACTGGCTTGATTCTCTTCTGCTGCCAGAATCTCCAGCTGATTGATACGTGGATATTGGAAGCCAAATTCGACCAACTGCACCACCGCACGCGTCGCAACGCCTTGCCGCTGAGCATCGCTGCGCACCCAATACCCTAATGTACTGCTTTCGTCCGGATTCTTTGCGAAACGAATACCGGCGCTTCCCAGCAACCGATCGTTGCCATCCACAATAGCGAACTCTTCCGCCTCGCCTTTACTGCGTTGAATGCGCGTGAAATCGATCCAGCTGGCCGCTTCATCGGGATGATAACTATCGTGAGCCCAAGCCATCCAGGGTTTTAACGTACCTAGCGATTCGTTGACGGCTTGAGTGAAAGCATCGATATCCTGCAACGTGAAAGGGCGCAGTGTGACAAGCGAAATGGACATCGCACGATCCCTGAAAAATAATGAATAACAAAATGTTAGCTCGGCTGCTGGCAAAAATCATTAACGGGATTTATTGTTGTGTAATTATTTATTTACATCTTGATGCTTTGGTGGTTTTGTTTAAGTTAATGATATTTATATCTTATATGTGCTTTAAAGTGGTTTTTTATTTTAGTGGTAATAAAAGTGTACATGTGTGGATTGCAAGATGTACAGGGTGTGGTAAAGTAAGCGCCATCCTCACAGAGGATCCCAAACCGCATAAACGAGTAAAAAGGATCGCAATCATGCAAAAAGACGCGCTGAACAATGTGCATATCGCCGACGAACAAATTTTGATTACCCCGCAAGAGCTGAAAGCCAAATTCCCGCTCACTGCGGCGCAGGAAGCGCAAATTGCGTCTTCTCGCCAGACCATTGCCGACATTATTGCGGGCCGCGATCCGCGCCTGTTGGTGGTTTGTGGTCCTTGTTCAATTCACGATACCGAAGCCGCACTTGCCTATGCCCGTCAGTTGCAATCTCTCTCTGCACAGTTGAAGGATCAGCTGTACATCGTTATGCGCGTTTATTTTGAAAAACCTCGAACCACCGTCGGCTGGAAAGGGTTAATCAACGATCCTTACATGAACAACTCGTTTGATATGGAAGCCGGCCTGCATATCGCACGTCAGCTGCTGGTTAATCTCGTCGAGATGGGATTACCGCTGGCGACAGAAGCACTGGATCCAAATAGCCCACAATACCTTGGCGATCTGTTTAGCTGGTCAGCGATCGGTGCGCGTACCACTGAATCACAAACCCACCGTGAAATGGCTTCAGGCCTTTCCATGCCGGTTGGTTTTAAAAATGGTACGGATGGCAGCCTTGGTACCGCGATTAACGCCATGCGCGCCGCTGCAATGCCGCACCGTTTTGTAGGTATCAATCAGGCTGGTCAGGTTTGCTTACTGCAAACCCAGGGCAACCCAGATGGACATGTGATTCTGCGCGGCGGTAAAGCACCAAACTACGGTCCAGAAGATGTCGCTCAGTGTGAAAAAGAGATGCTGAAAGCGGGACTGCGTCCGGCCTTAATGATAGATTGCAGCCATGGTAATTCTAACAAAGACTATCGCCGCCAGCCTGGAGTAGCCGAATCGGCTATCGCGCAGATTAAAGATGGAAACCGTTCCATCATTGGCCTGATGTTGGAAAGCAACATTCATGAAGGCAACCAGTCTTCTGAACAGCCACGTAGCGAAATGAAATACGGTGTATCCGTCACTGATGCTTGCATCGACTGGGAAACCACTGAAACGTTGCTGCGTGAAATCCATCAGGATCTGCAGGGAGTGCTGTCGGCGCGTCTGTCACACGAGGTGTAATGAGTCATGGTGGCTGAACTGACCGCGCTACGCGATCAAATCGATGAAGTAGATAAAGCACTGCTTGGGTTACTGGCAAAGCGACTGGAGCTGGTAGCCGAAGTAGGGGAAGTTAAAAGCCGCTACGGTTTGCCGATCTATGTTCCCGAGCGTGAGGCCAGCATGTTGGCTTCTCGCCGTCAGGAAGCTGAAGCGCTCGGTGTCTCGCCGGATTTGATTGAAGATGTATTGCGTCGCTTGATGCGTGAATCTTATGCGCATGAAAATGACAAAGGCTTTAAAACACTGTGTCCTACGCTGCGTCCGGTGGTAATAGTGGGTGGCCGCGGCCAGATGGGGCGTCTGTTTGAAAAGATGCTGACACTTTCTGGCTATCAGGTCCGCATTCTGGATAAAGGCGATTGGGAACGTTCGGACGAGCTGCTGAAAGATGCGGGCATGGTGATCATCAGTGTGCCAATCCATCTGACAGAGCAAATTATCGGTGAGCTGCCGAAGTTGCCAGAAGATTGCATTCTGGTCGATCTGGCCTCGGTGAAGAATCGCCCGCTGCAAGCGATGCTAGCCGCGCACACCGGACCGGTTCTGGGCTTGCATCCGATGTTTGGCCCAGACAGCGGCAGCCTGGCGAAGCAGGTTGTGGTGTGGTGCGATGGCCGTCAGCCGGAAGCTTATCAGTGGTTCCTTGAGCAGATTCAGGTTTGGGGCGCGCGGTTACATCGTATTAGTGCCGTTGAGCATGACCAGAATATGGCGTTTATTCAGGCACTGCGTCACTTTGCGACTTTCGCTTATGGTCTGCATCTGGCGGAAGAGAATGTTAATCTGGATCAGCTGTTGGCGTTGTCTTCGCCGATCTACCGCCTTGAACTGGCGATGGTTGGACGTCTGTTTGCGCAGGATCCACAGCTTTACGCGGATATTATTATGTCCTCGGAGAGTAATCTGGCGCTGATCAAACGTTATTACCAACGATTTGGCGATGCGATCAAACTGCTCGAGCAGGGCGATAAGCAAGCCTTCATCGATAGCTTCGAGCGCGTCGAACACTGGTTTGGTGATTACGCGAAACGCTTCCTGGTCGAAAGTAGAAGCATGCTGCGATCGGCGAACGATAGCCGGCAGTAAAAACAAAAGGCATCCGCGAGGATGCCTTTTTGCTTAGAGGCGCGGTTCAACCGGCACCACATTCTCGCCTGGATAGCAGCCGAGAACTTTTAATGAACGGGTTAAGCCGCTTAACTCTGTTAACGCCAGCTGCATATTCTCTGATTGCAGATTGCCTTGCACATCAATATAAAACATCTCTTCCCATGGATTGCCGTTGATTGGACGGTTTTCCAGTTTGCTCATGATCAGGCCGTGGTTACGCAATACCATCAGCGCTTCAACCAATGCGCCCGCTTGTTGGCCAGTCGCCATGATCAACGTAGTTTTTGCCGGAACCTGAGCGGAAACCTCAATCGCTTTACGTGCCAGCACGATGAAGCGCGTATGGTTCTGCTGCTGATTGGCCAGATTGCGCTCCAGTACCTGCAATCCATACAGCTCACCGCCCGCTTCACTACCCAATGCGGCAACCTTCGGAGAATTCATCGCGGCCACTTTCTCCATCGCTGCAGCGGTGCTTTCGGTGTATTCGATTTTCCATTGCGGGAAGCGATTGATGAATTGGCTGCACTGCTGGAATGGCTGTGGATGGCTGTACACCGTATCGATCTGCTGTAGATCAGTGCTGCCGTTGACCAACACACAGTGCTCAATCGGAATGGTCAGTTCACCCACAATTGATAGCGTGGTTTGCTGAAGCAGGTCGTAAACGTCGTTAATCGAGCCAGAGCTGGTATTTTCAATCGGCATTACCGCGTAATCCGCCTGACCACTCTCCACCTGATGAATAATGTCATGGAATTTCAGGCAGCCAATCTCCACCATTGAATCGAAATGTCGGGTGGCATATTTACGCGCGGCAAGATGTGAGTAAGAACCTTTCGGGCCAAGGAATGCAATGCGCGGCGCGTGAGCGTGTGGATGGTTGAGATTCTTTTGCAACAAGGCTTGCTGGGTAAGAACAGAATCTTCAATTACCAGCTGGAACAGGCGGGTAATGTAATGCGCATCAAGCTGATGCTTTTTACCCAGAGAAATCAGGTTTTCCAGCAGCGCGCGTTCACGTTCTACGTCTCGGATAGGGCGATGCGTTGCCAGTTTAGCTTGGGCAACGTCAACAGCCAGTGTGCGACGCTCCGACAAAAGCGCTAACAGTTTTTCATCAACGGCGCTGATTTTATCGCGCAAGGCCAGCAGCGGATTTTCGGGATTCATAGGGCTCACCTGTAAAATGTCCAATAAAAAAGCCTCCCATTTGGGAGGCTTTGTTGTTCGTCTTCGCATTCATTTTCACATGACGAATCGCCTCCCAATCAGGGGAAGGTAAAAAAGAATGCGAAGAAGAACGGCAGATGTTTCATGGTTGTTTCCATAAATGAAGTGGCTTGAGAGTAACCGCAGTGATTTAAAGCTGTCAATAAAAAACGCGCCCGAAGGCGCGTTACTAAAGATGTTTGTTTATTCCGTAGGAAGAAAATCTTTCACACTACTATTGGCGCGACGTGCTTCGGGTTTATGTTGCGCTTTATTAAGTTGTCGCTCCAGCTTAGCAATCAAGTCATTGATGGCCGTGTACATATCATCATGTTTCGCACTGGCAACCAGCGTTCCGTTAGGGGTATTAATAGTGGCATCAGCCACAAACTCCTTCGGCTCTTTCGATAACACAATGTGAGGGTTTATCAGATGTGTTTGCCATTTTTCCAGCTTGGCGAGACGCTCTTCAACGTGGTTACGGATGGCCTCGGTGATTTCCATTTGTTTGCTGGTAATGTTCAGAATCATAGTTAAACCTCTCTGTCATTTCCGTCTGGGTAGGACCAGCATACCGCGGATATTAAGAAAATGTGTGATCTAAATCACATTGAAATGTCACTTTTTGTCAATGCCGCTTAATTGTGAGAAAGGCCGGGAAAGTAGCCGGAAATGCTTGAAGACGAGTGCGGAAGGGCGCATGATTGAATGGATAACCGCAGCGATAAATCTCTAAAATTGTTGAGTTATCTACTAAATGACATAAAAAAAAGCAGCCTCATGGGCTGCTTTTTTGTGGGTGTCATAATCAAGACTGATTATTTGCCGCAATGATTTTTGCTACTTTGTCGGCTTCAGCCGTCAACTGCAGCTGGCGGTAAGCATTTTCCATCAACGGCAGCGCTTCATGCGTCGCCTCAGTATCCGGATAATCCTTCATCATGGTTTCCACGCGGTTAACAACAGCGACATAGGCACCGCGCTTGGTATAGAATTGCGCCACCGAGAGTTCATACTTCGCCAGGCGCTCTTTCAGGAATGCCAAACGTTTCTGCGCATCCGCAGCATATTGGCTGTTTGGATAACCGCGCAGTAATTGCGAGAAGTCACGGAAAGCATCACGAGCGTGCGTCGGATCACGATCGGAACGATCGATACCGAAGAAGCCCTGCAGTGCAGAATCATCCAGCGCCATATCCGTCAGACCTTTCATATAGATGACATAGTCGATATTCGGATGGGTTGGATTGAGACGCATAAAGCGAGATATAGCGGCTTGCGCCAGTGGCAGATCGGCATTTTTGTAATACGCGTAGATCAAATCCAGCTGTACTTGCTGCGAGTAAGGACCAAATGGATAGCGGTTATCCAGTGCTTCCAGTTGCTTAATCGCCGCTTTAAAGTTACCGTCCTGCAGCTTTTGCTGGGCCGTGGCGTAAATTTCAGACGGCGGGCTGTCCGGGACTGGATCTGATGAGCCAGAACAACCCACAAGCGCCAGGCTCAGGCTCAGTGTGGCAGCAGCCACCAGATGTTTCATACGCGTCATGACGAAATGATTATCCTCAAAGTGTTGTAGCAGAAGCTGTCCGTATAGCTCCCAGTTATGACCAGGTACGATAGCACATTATATTAAACGGCATCGCCGTGAAAACCCAACGTTAACGAAGAAGCTGTATATGGCACAACAAGTTCAACTCACCGCAACGGTGTCCGAAGCACAACTTGGACAACGCTTAGATCAGACTTTGGCAGAATTGTTCCCTGATTATTCACGTTCTCGCATAAAAGAATGGATTCTTGAGCGCCGAGTCAGCGTCAACGGCACTATCATCGATAAACCAAAAGAAAAAGTTTTTGGCGGTGAGCATGTCTCGATTGATGCTGAGATCGAAGAAGAGCAACGCTGGGAAGCGCAAAACATCCCGCTGAACATCGTCTATGAAGATGACGACATTCTGGTTATCAACAAACCTCGCGGTTTGGTGGTACATCCCGGCGCCGGTAATCCTGATGGCACGGTGCTTAACGCACTGCTTTATCACTATCCACCGATCGCTGACGTGCCTCGCGCAGGGATTGTTCATCGTCTGGATAAAGATACCACCGGTTTGATGGTGGTCGCGAAAACCGTTCCTGCACAAACTCACTTGGTTGAAACGCTGCAGCTGCGCGAAATCACGCGTGAATATGAAGCGGTAGCGATTGGCACCATGACCGCAGGCGGTACTGTGGATCAGCCAATGGCGCGCCACTCAACTAAACGCACACACATGGCGGTGCACCCGATGGGTAAACCGGCCACCACGCACTATCGCATCATGGAGCACTTCCGTGCCCATACGCGTTTGCGTTTACGCCTCGAAACCGGTCGTACGCATCAGATTCGTGTACATATGGCGCATATCAACCATCCGCTGGTGGGCGATCCGCTGTACGGAGGCCGTCCGCGTCCGCCAAAAGGTGCATCAGAAGCGTTCATCACTACGCTACGTGGTTTTGATCGCCAGGCGCTGCATGCCACGATGTTACGTCTCTATCACCCCATTACCGGTATTGAGATGGAATGGCATGCGCCATTGCCGCAGGATATGGTCGATTTAATTGATGCGCTGAAAGCCGATACCCTTGAATTCCGCGATCAGATGGATTGGCTATGAGTGAATGGATCATCCCGGATTGGCCTGCGCCGCAGCATGTTCGGGCATGTTCCACCACGCGATACGGCGGCGTCAGCGCTGCCCCCTGGGATTCGTTGAATCTTGGTGGGCACGTTGGCGACGCTGAAGCGCATGTTGCGCAGAATCGTCAACATTTAGTTGAGCAACTGGCGCTACCTGCAATGCCGCAATGGCTGGATCAGATTCATGGCCAAGTGGTTGCACGTTTACCCGCCAGCGCTCCGCTACCACGCGCAGATGCCGCCATCACCCGTGAAAGCGGGGTTGTTTGCGCAGTGATGACGGCGGATTGTTTGCCGGTGCTGTTTTGTAGCAAGGATGGTAGTGAAGTCGCTGCAGCGCACGCGGGTTGGCGTGGTCTCTGTAATGGCGTGCTGGAACAGACGTTGTCACAGTTTCACTGCTCGCCACATGACATTCATGCATGGCTTGGTCCGGCGATTGGGCCACAGGTATTTGAAGTTGGTCCGGAAGTCAGAACGGCATTTATGGCGCATGATTCCAAAGCGGAAGAAGCTTTCCGCCCGGTTGGTAACAAATACTTCGGGGATATTTGGCTGCTGGCTCGTCAGCGGTTACAAGCGGCCGGCGTACATTCCATCAGTGGTTCTACGCGTTGTACCTTCCAGGAGCGCGATGATTTTTTCTCCTACCGACGCGACGGAATCACCGGGCGTATGGCAACTTTGATTTGGCTGAGATAACCTTACTCCACAAGACGGTCCAGTTAGCGTATTTTTTGCTCACAACTCAGGTCATTAACCTTGAAAAATTTGAGGGATGACCTCATTTAATCTCCAGTAGCATTTTGACCTGTAATGGGAGGAATTATGCGTCTGGATCGTCTTACTAATAAATTTCAACTGGCACTTGCCGATGCACAGTCCCTTGCTCTGGGACATGACAATCAATTCATTGAACCCCTTCATTTGATGAGCGCATTGCTCAATCAGGAAGGCGGATCGGTGCGTCCGTTGCTCAGCGCAGCGGGTGCCGATGTGGCTGGCCTGCGTACCAGCATTGAACAAGCGATTAATCGACTACCGCAGGTTGAAGGGACCGATGGCGATGTACAGCCATCCGCCGATCTGATTCGGGTACTTAACTTGTGCGACAAGCTGGCGCAAAAGCGCGGCGACAACTTTATATCATCTGAATTATTTGTATTGGCGGCCCTCGATTCACGTGGTTCGCTGGCTGATCTTTTGAAATCAGTTGGCGCGACGTCGGAAAAACTCTCTAAGGCCATCGAGCAATTACGGGGAGGAGACAGCGTGAACGATCAAGGGGCTGAAGATCAGCGTCAGGCGTTAAAAAAATACACCATCGACCTTACAGAGCGTGCCGAACTCGGCAAGCTGGATCCGGTGATTGGTCGTGATGAAGAAATCCGCCGCACCATTCAGGTGTTGCAGCGTCGTACCAAAAATAACCCGGTACTGATTGGTGAACCCGGCGTCGGTAAAACGGCTATCGCCGAAGGTTTAGCGCAGCGCATCATCAATGGTGAAGTGCCGGAAGGGCTGAAAGGCCGTCGCGTGCTGGCGCTGGATATGGGATCGCTGGTCGCGGGCGCCAAATATCGTGGTGAATTTGAAGAGCGCCTCAAAGGCGTGCTTAGCGACCTGGCGAAGCAGGAAGGCAACGTCATTCTGTTTATCGACGAACTGCATACCATGGTTGGCGCCGGTAAAGCCGATGGTGCAATGGATGCGGGCAACATGCTGAAACCAGCATTGGCTCGCGGTGAGTTGCACTGTGTCGGCGCAACCACGCTGAATGAGTATCGTCAGTTCATTGAGAAAGATGCGGCGTTGGAACGTCGTTTCCAGAAAGTCTTTGTTGCTGAGCCGAGTGTGGAAGATACCATCGCGATTCTGCGCGGACTGAAAGAACGCTATGAACTGCACCACCATGTGCAGATCACCGATCCGGCGATTGTGGCTGCGGCGACTTTGTCGCACCGTTATATCTCTGATCGCCAGCTGCCGGATAAGGCCATCGACCTGATAGACGAAGCAGCTTCAAGTATTCGTTTACAGATGGATTCGAAGCCAGAATCACTCGATCGCCTTGAGCGCCGTATCATCCAGTTAAAACTGGAGCAGCAGGCGCTGAAGAAAGAGTCTGATGATGCCAGCGTGAAGCGTCTGGAAATGCTGGAAAGCGAACTTGGCCAGAAAGAGCGTGAATATGCTGAGCTGGAAGAAGAGTGGAAAGCAGAAAAAGCCTCTTTAACTGGCACGCAGAACATCAAAGCAGAGCTGGAACAAGCGCGCCTGACTATGGAGCAAGCACGTCGCGTTGGCGACCTGGGTCAGATGTCTGAACTGCAGTACGGAAAAATTCCGGAACTTGAGAAACAGTTAGCCATTGCTACGCAGTCTGAAGGCAAAACCATGAAGCTGTTACGTAATCGCGTAACGGATGTGGAGATTGCCGATGTGCTGGCGCGTTGGACCGGAATTCCTGTAGCACGCATGATGGAAGGTGAACGTGATAAGTTGCTGCGTATGGAGCAAGAGCTGCACTCACGGGTTATCGGTCAGAACGAAGCGGTAGAAGCGGTTTCGAATGCGATTCGTCGTAGCCGCGCCGGCTTGTCGGATCCGAATCGTCCAATTGGTTCCTTCCTGTTCCTTGGACCAACGGGTGTCGGTAAAACCGAATTGTGTAAAGCGCTGGCTAACTTCCTGTTCGACAGCGATGACGCGATGGTGCGTATTGATATGTCCGAGTTTATGGAAAAACACTCGGTATCACGGCTGGTGGGTGCGCCTCCGGGATATGTCGGCTATGAAGAGGGCGGTTATCTGACTGAAGCGGTGCGTCGTCGTCCTTATTCAGTGATTTTATTGGATGAGGTTGAGAAGGCGCATCCTGATGTCTTCAATATCCTGTTGCAGGTGCTGGATGATGGTCGCTTAACCGATGGACAGGGTCGCACGGTCGATTTCCGTAATACCGTGGTGATCATGACTTCCAACCTTGGCTCCGATCTTATTCAGGAACGTTTCGGTTCTCTGGATTACGCGGAAATGAAAGAGGTGGTGATGACGGTTGTGGGGCAGCATTTCCGCCCAGAGTTTATCAACCGTATCGATGACATGGTGGTGTTCCACCCATTGGGCGAAAAACACATTGCTTCCATTGCGCAGATTCAGTTACAACGTTTGTATAAACGTCTTGAGGAGCGCGGCTATCAGCTGCATATCTCCGATGAGGCGCTCAAACTGCTCGGCGAGAATGGCTATGACCCGGTTTATGGTGCGCGTCCATTGAAACGTGCTATCCAGCAGCAGATTGAAAATCCGCTGGCACAGCAGATTCTTTCTGGTGCCTTGGTTCCGGGAAAAACCATCGAAATGGATGTAAAAGATGATGTGATAGTTGCTCATCAGTAATCACTTCCGATTAAAACGGGCCTGCGGGCCTAATGCCAGTCAGTTAAGCCTGACTGGCATTTCTTCTTTTGGCTGTCGGGTACTTCCAGGGCCTCTCTTTCACCACTCTCGGGAACGACCT
>NZ_JACHZD010000005.1:0-480923 GCF_014193275.1 Enterobacter sp. Sphag1F
AGATGGATCGGATCGCTCGGCGCGCTTTCGTTGCCCGCCTCGTCGCGGATCACCACGATGATTTCGTGCTCGCCGTCCGGCAGCGGGGTTTCCGGAGTGAACTCCCAGTGGCCGTCGTCGCCGACGATGGTGGAGCCGATAACGTCGTCGCCGTCCTTAATGATCACGGTGCCGCCCGGTTCGCCTTCGCCGCCGATGGTCGGGGTGCTGTCGTCGGTGGTGTCGCCGTCGCCGATCGGGCCGACGATCGGACCGACGTTGTCGTCGGCCACGATGCCCGTCGCCGCGTCAGGCGCGTCGGTGTCGATCACCAGCTGGAAGTTGCCGGTCGCCGCCGGGTTGCCCGCGTCGTCGTGGGTCTCTGCACGGAAGTTGTGCGTGCCGTCCGGGATATCTGCGGCAGGCGTCCAGCTCCAGTTGCCCTGGCCGTCGGCGATCACGGTGCCCTGCACCTTGCCGTCCATGATGATGGTGACGGTTTCCCCCGCCGGCGCGGTGCCGCGCAGCTCAGGCGATGCGTCGTTGGTCTTCGCGCCGCTCTGCAGCAGGCCGGTAAAGGCTTCAACGTCGTCCCACGCGCCCACGATGGACGGCGCGGTGGCGTTGCCGCCGGCGATCAGCTCAAAGCCGATGCTGTTGGACGCGTCGCCGATGTTGCCGGCCTTGTCCTGCGCCTTCGCGCTGATCTCATGGTCGCCGTTCAGCAGCGGCGGAACCGGGGTGAACTCCCAGTTGCCCGCGGCATCCGCCTCGGTGCGGCCGATTTCCACGCCCTTGTCGTAGACGATGACCGTGCTGCCCGCTTCTGCAGTACCGCTGATTTTCGGCTGCGCGTCGTCGGTGACGTCGCCGTTGTTGATCGGGCCGGTGACCGCGCCCTGGTCGTCGATGATCTCCTTGATCACCGGCGCTTCAGGTGCGTCCAAATCGATAACGACTAACCATGGATCAGATTCAGGAGAGACATAACCGGTTGGCGTCTCAATAATGATTGAGAAGTTATGATCGCCTTGTGGCAATTCTGCTGGGGTAAAACGCCAGCCGCCATTGGCATCGGCCACGGTACTACCAATTACCTCACCATTATCGATGATGGTAACGATGGTACCCGGGCGTTGATATGAGCCTTCAAGAGTTGGCGTAGTATCGTCAGTGACGCCGCCTTTAGCTATAGAACCGGTGACAGGACCAACATCATCAATGATGTCGTCAAGGCCACCCGTGGTGCCTGTGCCAGGTTTGCCCGGGATTTCAGTATCAACAATGACTAACCAAGGATCTGAGGGCTCAGAGCGGTTACCTGCGGGGTCACGGGCAACGACTTCAATACTGTGATCCCCATCTTTTAACGGCTCATCAGGGGTAAATGACCATGAGCCATCTTCACCGACAATAACTGAACCGATCTCTTTACCATTATCAATGATTATGATGGTGTCGCCCGGTATCTGGCCTTCGCCACTGAACGTTGGAGTGTCATCGTTAGTGTAACCGCCATTAGCGACAGGCCCCATTTTCGGCTCAACGTCGTCAAAGACCTGGCCAATTTCTGGACGAGCCGGTGGATCGGTGTCAATGATGACGACAAACTCCTCACCAGGCACACTTTCGTTGCCGTGCTCATCACGCTCTACCGGAGTGATGTTATGCTCACCATCTGGCAGAGGATTTTCTGGTGTCCAGGTCCAGCTACCGTCTTCACCAACAATAGTTGAACCAATCACTTCGCCTTTGTCGCGAATAATAATGGTGTTGCCCGGCGTACCGGTACCGCCAAAGGTTGGTGTGTTGTCATCGGTCAGGCCGCCATTCTGAATCGGTCCCTGGAAGTCACCATGATCATCAACCACTTCTGACCAAACAGGTGCTTTAATAACCGGGCCAATCCCACCGCCACCGCCGTCTCCACCATCTCTGCCACCGTGATCGCCGCCATTATCGCGGTTGTGCGCAATAGCGGTTGCAAGGCCAGCAGCGGCAAGAATACCTGCCAATGCGCCCAGCGCCAGCAGCGCAGGTGAAAGCGCAAAAGGTGCCACCGCCAGGCCATCAAGTGCGCCAATCGCACCCGCACCCAGCACCAATGCCGAGGATTCACCATCCATCAGAAACGCAGCTTCGTGGTCGCTATCGCCATCAGAAGAGATAAATTCGTGCCACTGGCCGTCTTCTGCTTTACCCACCAGTTCACCTGGATTAGTAAAGAAGTCTTCAATGATCAACTGTGGTTGGTTCTCGTCGGTGCCTTCCAGCATCACATGCAGGTCTTTACCTACACGTTTAACGGTAATGTTCTCGGGTGCATAGCCTTTCTCGCCCTCGGCAAGAATATATTTGGCACCTTTGACCGCTTTAATTTTTACCGCTGTCCCGGCTTTTTCAGCACGCAGTACATCGGTTTTAACAATGGTGTTGTTCTCCACCATCGCAATGTTAACGTTATTGAGACTCATAAAGACCCTTTACACTGTATTTAACCCAATCCCGTCAAAACGGGTGAATGCCTGGGTGAGTTGTTCCTGGCCCAGATAACGTCAAAATTTACAGACGAGTCCTAAGGTTAAATACGAGCGCGGTCTTGGTTGAGTTCGGGCGTACCTATCATGTTCGCAACTGCTGAGTTTCATCGAAACATTCACTAAGCAGTTTCATTCGGCACGGCCTTTGCGCGATAAACGATAATTTATTGTTTTAATTGATATATTTTCAAAAAAAGCTCTTCAATAAATGGGTTGATTTCAAATTAGGTGCACCTAGCCCGTTTAAATCAACGCGTCCTGAATTAACGTCACATCATATTTACATCTTCATATTTCCATCCAAGACCCAGCCTGGCTTTTTATCCTCAGATTTTACGCACAATTCCCGCCAGCTAATTTGTGGGAATTTACCCACATATCCGTCAGTTCTTTTTATATTTAATGAGATCACATATGACTACGCCAGTTAACGTCATCATCGTTGAAGGAAAAAATATCACCCGCAGCGTCGAACTTCCGCTGCAGGCCAATGCTGTACCTGCCAGACTCAAAGCGGTTAAAGGTGCCAAATACCTGTTTACCACCGGCAAAGACGGTGCGGTGAATGAACACATCATCATTAAACGCAGCGGTAAAAATCTGCAGCTGTTTCTCAACGAAGGCGACGACCAGCCTGAGCTGATTATCGAAGACTATTACGATCATCCGGGCGAATTGGCCGGCATGGGCAATGACGGCAAATATCATACCTTCCTCGCGGAAAGCGGCAATGCACAAGCCTTCGAGATGATGGCCGACGGCAGCACCATGCCGCTGCTGATGGGCAGCCAGACCACCGCCGGTCTCACTGGGCTCTCAGCCTCAGCCGGTGCAGTAGCCGGCGGCCTCTCTACCGGCTGGCTGGTGGCGGGTGCCATCGGCGGTCTGCTGGCTATCGGCGGCATTGCCGCAGCAGCAGGTGGTGGTGGTGGTGGCGGTGATGGTGACTCAACACCTGCACCTGCACCGGCTCCGCAGCCAGTCAATCTCAGCGACCTGAGTATCACCGATAGTGCCGGCAGTCAGACCGGCCCAATCGGCAACGGCAGCGTTACCGATGATGCCCGTCCGGTATTCACCGGCAGTGGCACGCCAGGCAACACCATCCGTATCTATGACAACGGGCAATTAATTGGCAGCGCCGTAATTGGCGATGACGGCCGCTGGCAGTGGCAGCCAGAGAGCAACCTACCTGGCGGCAACCACGACATTAGCTTCTCCGAGATGAACCGAGAAGGCGTTGAAAGCGAACGCTCCGACAGTATCGGCTTTGAGCTCGACCTCACCGCACCAGCACGCGTTACCGAACTGGTTATCGCAGATAATGTCGGCGCTTCAACCGGCCCGCTATTGCCCGGTGAGACCATCAACGACCGGGCCCCGGTGTTTTCCGGCAAGACAGAACCCGGCGCAACGGTAGAAATCCGCGACAACGGCGAGCTAATCGGTACCGCGCTGGTCGGGCCTGACGGCAGTTGGTCGTTCACCCCTTCGCCTTTGCTGGAAAACGGCGAGCACAACTTCTCGGTGATCGTGGTTGACCCGGCGGGCAACAAAGGTTTACCGGTTAACGTTGGTCCGGTGTTTGTGGATGACCAACTGGTTGACGTGCCAGCCTTTGGCTACATCCGCGACAGCCATGACAACCCGCTGCAGTCGGGTGATGCGCTTAACGCTGGCCCACTGAAGATGGGTGGCAGCGGCAAGCCCGGCGATATCGTCTCCATCGTCCGCGACGGCGAAGTCGTCGATACCGTGGTGATTGATGAAAACGGCAAGTGGCAGTCCGAGCTGCCGTTGGCTGACGATCAGGAAGGACCGCATGATATCGGCTTTATCATCTCCACGCCGGAAGGCGAGGAGCTGGGCCGTTCTGATGACTTCCACTTTGACTTTGATATCACCGCGCCTGAAACCCCGGCGATCGAAGACATCTCCGTGACCGACGCTCAAGGCAACCCGCTAAACGCCGACGATATCATTAGTACCCGCGACATCATCTTCAGCGGCACCGCTGAAGAAGGCGATATCGTTCGTCTGTACGACGGCGATGAGCTGATTGGTTCGGTGCGCGTGGGCCCAGGCGGAAGCTGGTCAATCCCGGTATCCGACTTGCTGGAAGGGAGCCATCAGTTCCGTACCGAAATTGAAGATCGCGCTGGCAACGTCAGTGAAAAATCCGACAGCTTTGATGTGGACGTCGATGTAACCGCACCGGAGGCGGCAGACGTTAGCATTACCGACGGCAACGGCCGGGTGCTGGAAAGCGGTGATGATTTTAATACCAGTGAGCTGATCTTCTCTGGTAATGCCGAAGCAGGCACCATCGTCTACTTGTGGGAAGGCGATACCGTTGTTGGTTCAGTCCGTGTGGATGACAGTGGCAACTGGCAATTGCCAGCTGACATAAGCGAAGAACGTGCCTATAGCTTCCGCACTGAGGTGCGAGATGAGGCTGGAAACAGCAGTGGGCTTTCTGAACCGATGGAGTTCAGCTATGACGTTACGCCACCCGATGCATCGACAACGCCAGGCATCTCGCTGCCAGACGGGACTGCAGTGACAGATCCGTTAATTAATCAATCCGACATCATCCTGAACGGCCAGGCAACACCGGGCATGCTGGTGATGATTTATGAAGGCAACATTTGCTTGGGTAGCAGTGTGGCCGATGAAGCCGGCATCTGGCAGTTTAATTATGAAATGACCGATGAGCGTGAATATAACTTCCGCAGTGAAGTGGTTGATAAAGCGGGTAATATCAGTGAGAGCTCGGATGCCGTCAGCGTGGGTTACGATATCACACCACCGGATGCCATCACTTTTGGCACCGTGAGTAAAGGTGATGGCACCACGCTGAGTGACAATGGTTATAGCAACGATAACCAGCCGATATTCCGTGGAACCGGGACGCATGGTGACATCGTCTATCTGGTGGATGATAGCAACGGCAACCGATTAGGCTCCGCCATTGTTGATGAGAACGGCAATTGGGAGATTACGCCAGACCCCGCCTTCGAAGAGGGTGCCCAGTCATTACGTCTTGATGTTGTGGACCCTGCCGGTAACCAGCAGAACGGTAGCGATATTTTCGATCTGAATATTGATACCGTTCCACCGGAGGCCGCGAACGGTATCCGCTTAGAAGATGGCTCGCCAACGTTAAGCGGAGCTGCAAACAGCGCTGAACCGGGTACGACCGTGATTATTCAGATTGACGGCAAAGCAGTCGGCAGTGTCATCGCGGAAAGAAACGGGAGCTGGCGTTGGACAGGTGATACCAAACTGCCTGACGGAAATTATGCGCTAAATGTGGTGGTTGTCGATAATGCTGGGAACATTAGCCCGGCGAGTGCATCCATCGATTATAAGGTCAGTACCACACATTGGGATCTGGATGATGGCGCACAGGGCTGGCAAGCTGCGGGCGATTATCTTAAAGATGGCCTCACCACCTGGAATACGGGCAAATTCCATGCAGGAACGTCAGATGGTTATGATTTTGCCGGGCAAGTCATTTATAAAACAGTGGATGTTATTGCGGGGCAAACCTATCTGTTTAGTTTTGAGGGAACCGCAACAACATCCCCATCTCCGGCACAATTAGGGATTGAAGTGGATGGTTCGAACATTAGTTCCGGTTATACAACGTTGACCACATCAGGCAACATCGTTAGCGGTGAGTTTGTTGCACAAAGCAGTGGCACAGTAACTATCGCCATCGTGAATGCTAACAATGACTCAATTGGAAATGACTTCAACATTGATAATCTTTCTTTACGTGCTAGCGGTTCGGGTAGTGGGATTACTGCAAATGCAGTAATAAACCAGGTTACAGATGAGTTTCATTTGGATAATTATTCCCTGGTCCTGAGCGATGAATATTCACATCTGGATCTTTCAAAACTAATTGGCGGAGCACATGAAATTCATCAGGTTTCACTTGAGGACCACGGAAATAATACGCTGAATATTTCGCTGGGCGATATTCTGGTATTGGGCCAGCAAGATCTGTTCATGGCAGATGGCGCGAAACAGATGATGATCACCGGTAACACCGGTGATGTGGTTAATCTGTCGGATATGCTGCCAGACGGTGCTGACGTCGGTGACTGGAATAATAGTGGCATCGTCACTATCGGCGGTATTGAATACCAGGTTTACCAGCACTCCGGCCTCGATGCAGACCTGCTGGTGCAGCAGAATGTGACAGTAAATCTTGATAACCACTGAGACTAAACTTTGTGAATATTCAACCCGCCTTCACTGGCGGTTATTTATATTTCATTGTTGCCCGCAGCCGCCAACCAAGACTGAGCCTGACGGACTCAGCACTTACCTTAAGTGCAATTTTCAATGTTTGCGGGAAGTGATTTCCTGTATTTATCGTTAGAAGGAAAAAATGAAACATCTAATCCAGCACGCTCTAGCCACCAGCGGTGAATCAACAACGAATATGGAGAAAGACGACTCACGTGTTTCATTCCAGCTCACTGAACAAACTTCGCTAGATTCGCTAGACACGAACGAGGCCAAAGAGCGACACGGTGCACAATATCATCTGCGTCACCATCTTAGTGGCTGTGCTCAAACGTTACATATTGTCGATTTTACTAATGATTTTTCTCTACCTGTGCTGCAAGAACCGATAATAATCCCCCAGATTCATGCTGAGCCCACAGCCAGTGCCTCAGACATTCCGGTGACAGAATTTAACGCACAAGCCATCGATCCCTTGCCTTCTTCGTCGACAACGATTGACGCGCCGTCTTCAGTCGCCACCGCAGCATTTAAGTCGGAAATCGAACCTTCACGCCATGTCGAGTTAAAGGCACTGTTTGCCAGCCATGCAGACCAAGCGGGCATGCCGATGATTCCGCTTGATGTTGCTTCTCTCGAACAAGATATCGGGTTAGATGATTTCATTGATGAGCCTGCTACGCCAACGCAAGCCCGTCAGGAAATATCATTCGAGTTGGCAGCGATGCCGCCTGAAGCGATGTTTGGACTTAGCCAGATTTCCGCCATTTCATATGAGACTGAACAACCCCTGGGATCATCGCTGAACGTTGCGATGGTGCTGAATAGTGCTGAACCTGAACTGTTTGCCGCATCCTCCACCATCCAATCCGAACCGGCTATGGAATTCGATATGGAAACCCTTGCTGATGCTACACAACCACAAATGTGGAATCACTTTTCGGAAGATTTCATTGAGTTCGCGCCAACGGTGTTAACCGAGATCTCGCCAATCATGAGTACGGATAGAATTGAGATGGACAATATGCTCAATTAAAAAAAGGCCTGTCGATAAATGACAGGCCTTTTTTATTCATTATTATTAACGGAACAAATCATCGCGGTACTTAAATAACTCAAGGTCTGAGCTTAATCCTAATTTCTTCATGCCGGTCTGTTTATGGCCGCTGATGGTTTTACGACTGCGTTTTAGTTTGGCGGCAATCTCAATGATTTCCATACCATCCAGGAAGCAGCGAATCACTTCTGCCTCACGCTGCGTTAACAAATTACTCAGCTCTGAAATGGGTGCCTTACGGCCTTCCACTTGCTCGTCGCCATCTAATAATCCTTCGTCACGTTTCCGGGTTGGAACCATGGCCAGTGCTGTTGAAATATCCACTGGCATAAAACGCTGTCCGTTGGCAACGGTACGAATTGCGTTGAAATAAACCGGTGCCTCTTCACGCTTGCCAATATACCCTTTTACGCCTGCCATAAAGGCCGCGCGAATCACCGCGATACTCTCAATCGACGAAGCCAGTAGGATTTTCAACTGAGGATAGTGTGCTTTTAATTGCTTTATCAATGACAAGCCATCGAGTTCATCAGGATTTAAAATGTAATCCAGCACCAGTACATCTACCGATTCGTTGCGTAAGAAAGCGTTTAATTCACGACTATGGCCAAAACTGCCAACCACCTCAATGTCGGGTTCAGAGGCCGCCACAACTTCTAATGAGCGTCGGGTTATGGGATGATCATCAAGCAGTGCAATGCGGATCTTTTTATGGTCAAAAAGTGACATAATTTGCCTCTGAACGGTGTCGGCACGAAACGAACGTGCGGTCAATTTGATGAAAGTAGTTTCGCCTGTTAACAAGACATTTCCTACCAGCCAGGTCTTGGTTGCCTTCCTTTCCCTCTTCCTCCGCTCAATGATCAAGCTATTAAGCAGGAAAACACTGCTATCCAGGACGCCGCCTGGCGCTTTGATTATTTTAGTCAGAAATAATAGTCAGCTGAAATGTTGTAATGTAAAGACAACATGAGCTGATGCGTATCTAATATCTTTTTTCCGCTATGCTATGGAAAGTCTTTTTTGTTCGGTGTTTTTCATCGGTCACTCAGGCCATATCGCTCGATTTCTTACCAGGAATATAGCTCGACCATGCGCTTTTCGCTCGTTAAATACGTTATGTTTATCGCTCCTCTGCTGTTTAGCGAATGGCTTTGCGCAGCGGAATTGCAGTTGCAACCCCGCATTCAAGTCAATGCGCCTCATGTCAACTTAAGCGCCGATGTGCAGGCCTGGCTGGCCAATAACGATGAAATCAGTGTTGGCGTGTGGGGCCCTTCTCATCCGCCGCTTGGCGAAGGAATGGCCTATGGCCAATTCCAGGGGATCGCGGCTGATTATCTGGCAATGCTGGAAGGCAGCCTGCAGGTGAAATTTCGTCTGCACTATTATGAAGACAGCAGTGATGCACTCGCAGCACTCAGTCAACATGAAATTCAGATGGTAGCGATGTGGAATCCGGCCCGTTGGCCAAGCAAGGCCGCGCAGGCAACCTCGCCGTGGTTGTTAGACAAATCCGTATTGATGATGCGCGAGAGTCAGGATGATGCGCCGGCTTCGCTGGACGATCTGACTCTCGGCGTGGTGCCTGACGATATCGGCCCAGCACCAATTCGTGAAGAGTATCCTGGTAGCCTGTTACGCTATTTCCCTGAATTCGACCAGGCAATGAACGCCGTGGCTTATGGCCAAATTAATGCGTTGTGGATCAATCGCGCCACTGCCGATTATTTGAAGCGTTATCAGCAAATCAGTGGATTAAAATCCATACCCAGCTCAGCTTTACCTAATCTGAATCTCAGTTTTGGTATTGATCGCCAACTCCCAGAGTTGCGCGCGGCTATTGACAGTACCTTGCAACAGATGCCGCTGGCATCACGTATGCGTATTGCTATTGGCTGGGGGCTAACCCGTGAAGCCGTGATTACCCGCAATCCTCTTGGCCTGAACTCAAAGGAGGAACAATGGCTGCACACCTTCAAGCAAATTCCCGTCATCATTGATGGTCGTCGTCCGCCGATCAGTTTCGTCCAAAATGGTGTCCCTGCAGGTTTTGTTGTCGATATGCTCGATGCGCTAACCGAGCGTTATGGCTTGAACTTCACTCTGCTGTTGGCTGATGAAAAGACGTCAGTTCAGAGTTTGCAACACGATCACCCCGACGCGCTGCTGGCAAATAGCTGGCGTCTTGAAAACATTACGGATGATGATATAACAGCGGCGTCAGGTTCGACGCTACTCACCTCTCCAATGGTGGTCATCATGCAGAAGTCGGTGACAACACCGGCAGAATTTAGTGATTTGAAGGGCGAACGCCTGGCCATTAATCGTGATAACCCACTGATTCCCTGGCTAACAACATGGTATCCGGCGATTGAGTTGACGTTGACTGATGATCTATATCTGGCTTTAGAACAACTGAAAAATAAAAACGTTCGCGGCATTATTGCCCCACAATTCGTTGCTCGCTATCTGGTGGAAAGTACTGATAACAAAGCCAATCACATCGCCATTACCGTACCTTCAGCCTCCCCGCATCTGGTTATGAGCGCCAGTAACTCGCCCTCACTTCCGTTGGATATTGTTAGCAAGGCATTGACAGATTTGCCGCCGGAAAATGTCATTGAGCTTGCGCGACCGTGGCATCAGCACAAGAGTTCCGTAGTGCCCGGGCTCAGCGACAGAAATTTGTTGCAGTCATTAGTTTGGGCTGGCGTGGTCGTCATGATCACTTTTATTAGTAGCATATGGATTCGTCGCCTGCGTGCCGCGCTAAAGAAAGGCCAACAATCACAGGAAGCCTTATCCAATCAGCTCAACTTTACCCGAGTATTGATCGATAACGCGCCCATCGCGCTTTATGCTCGCGATCGCGAAGGGCACTTGCTGGATTACAACCAGCGCTGGAGCGAAACCGTTGATGAGGATGGTGAGAAACTAAAAGGGCGTGCAATTACCGATATTGAAAGCATGCAGTCAGACATTAAGGATCAACTGGCGGCGCAATATAAGCTAGCAATTAAGCTGGGTGAACCCATACAGTGGTCTGGCCCTTTCCTGTTTAATGGTCAACAACATTATCTGGAGGGCTGGACAGTCCCGTGGCGTGATAACCGTGGCGAAGTCGGGGGATTAATCGGGGGTTGGCTGGATATTACGGAAAAACAGGCTTTAATTATCCGCCTTCAGCAAGCGCATGCGGATCTGGAGCAAGCTAACACCAGCAAAGCCTCTTTTATGCAAAGTATGGGGCATGAAGTTCGTACTCCGTTAAACGCTATTATTGGCTTATTAGAGTTTGAATTGCAGAGCCAACAAGAGAGCGCTCAAACCAGCGAAAATATGCCTTTGATTTGGGAATCTGCCTGCAATTTGCTTTCCTTAATTGGTGATGTCTTCGATATTTTCCGCGCGGACAATCTTGCCTTGCGTGGCACAGTTCGCAGTGTACATCTACCACAATTAATAGAGAGCACCGTTGCACTTTATCGCCAGCAGCTTGAAGAGAAAGGAATGACGCTCGATATCGAAACGGCGCTGAACACACCGCGTTTTGATGCTGATTCACTGCTGATAATTCGCATTTTTTCAAGTCTGCTGCGTAACGCAATTAAACACAGTAGTGGGAAAGCCATTTCGGTAGCGCTGTATCAGGGACGCCAGGAAGGTGACGACCCACGTTTTCCTTTGGTAATTGAAGTCGCAAACAGTGGCGTAATCGACGAAAAGATTCTTGTAAATGAAATGGCTGATACTGCGAATGGCATCTGGCAGGAAACAGGGATCAGCTTGTCCGCTTGCCAGCAAATGGCCATTGCCAATGGTGCCGAGCTAACTATTGAGAGCGACCCTGAAGATGGTACTACGATCTGCCTCCATTTCAGTGCGAAGCCTTCTGCAGAAAATACCCCAGTAAAACAGATTATTGCTAACCGTGAACTCAAGATACTGATTGTTGACGACTATCCTCCAGGGCGCCGGGCGTTACAACAACAGCTTGAAGTTTGGGGACATCACACCGAACAGGCCAATGATGGGGAACAGGCGCTGCGATTATGGCAGAAGCAAAGTTCAACTTTCGATCTAATGATTACCGACTGCACCATGCCGATTATCGATGGTTTTAGTCTGACCAGAATGATTCGGGAGGAAGAAGCACAGCGCGAACTTCCCGCCCTGCCTATTTTCGGCCTGACAGCGATGACCGGTTTTGAAACAGCAACGCGTTGTCTGGCTGCTGGGATGAACGAATGTTTGGTTAAACCCCTTTCACCGGTAGCGTTGCAGACTGTAATGCAACGATACTTTCCTGATTTGAATTCAGTGAAAAAAAATGCTCCAGTTTCAGCACAGAAAAACCACGCGCTTCAATTGGAAATAATTGAGCTAAATAAGCAGGATAAAGAAAAATTACGTCAGGCTCTTAGCGACAGTGATGTCATCGCTTGTGGCCACCTGGCACATCGACTACGTGGTGCTGCGTCTCTGCTACAGGCAACCGATTTGTATAATGCTTGTAAGGATCTGGAATTGGCCTGTGAAACACGCGCAACAATCGATGAAATAAAAAATCTGGCAGAGCGTGTTTATCTTATTTTAGATCAAGTTAACATCGAAACATTGAACGCGGCAGAATAAAAACCTTTAAATTAAACTTAACCTACAAGGATGGGTCTTGTATTTATTTCATTCCAAATGTGATGGAGTATTAGAGAATCAACACAAGGAGAAACCAACGATGAAAAAAATCGTTATTTATGATAACAACCCGCTAGTAATTGCTGGGCTAAATTATTTTTTATCACAGCAAGGCTTTAACATTATCGGAAGCACAACTCGTCCTGACGAGTTGTTCCGACACGTCATATTATTAAAGCCAGACTTTATTATTCTTGATCCTGCCTCACTGAAGGAAGAGTATCTTTCCCGGCTATGTGACCTAAAGAAAATGTCAAATAATTTGAACATTGTCATTTATGCCGGTTCTGAAAGTGTTTATCACATATTACGCGGATATCAGCTCAACTGGATGGCTTATTTAAGCAAGAGCCAGCCTCTAGAAGCACTCTATAGCATTCTGCACCTGCCGAAGCATAGTCGTCCGCTGTTAATGGATATACAAACGGTGTCGCCTCATGATGATGTCTCTGTACAAGCATTGTCATCTTTGCGCAGTCTGACTGGCAGAGAGATGCAGGTACTACGTGAAATTGGGGCAGGTAAAACCAATAAGGAGATTGCCGATGAGTTACGCCTCAGTAACAAAACCATCAGCACTTATAAACGTAATATCATGGATAAGTTTCACACCAATGACGTGCGTGACGTCGTTGATATCGCGCGACGTCATGGTTTTTAATTAACTGAGCGGAGGCATTCGCCAAACTCAATGACCAGGGAAATGCCTGTTCCGCTCTCATTAATATTGCTATTTATCAATCACCTTGGGCCAACCAGCATTCAATTTCCTGCTGAAGGTTTTAAATTAACAGGTTCAGTAAAAGTGCTATCGAAACGATTTAATGCCTCAGCAAGACTACTAATCGAGCAGGGTTTAAACAGACATCCATTCATGCCTGCAGCTAGACAACGCTCAATGATTTCATGCATAGCATTTGCGGTAAAACCAAGGATATATACAGCCGGTTGCCCTGTGCAGGCTTCATGTTCACGAATATGTTGAGTAAATTGATAGCCGTTCATTTGTGGCATATTGCAGTCCGTAACAATCACATTAAATTTGTGCTTTTGCCACAACGCAATACCTTCCAATCCATCGACAGCAACATGTGCATGATGCCCCAACCAAGCCAACTGCTTTGCCATTAGCATGCGGTTAGCCGCATTGTCATCAACCACCAATACGTTAAGCGGTTCACCCTTCCTGACTACCGTTTCTGCCACTTTCTGAGGCTCAGCCCTGCTCTGCGCAATCGGCAAGGTAAACTCAGCTCGAACACGCGTGCCTTGATGTACCACACTACTGAGCGTCAGGCTACCACCCATCGATTCACACAAATTCCGACTTATGTAGAGTCCCAGTCCGGTTCCCGCCCGGCGATTATCCGCCTGGGCAAAGGGCTGGAACAGTGCGGTCTGCTGAGTTTCGTCGATGCCGACACCACTATCTATCACGTCAATCACATATCGCACCTGACCCGGGTTGAGATCTGTTTCCTGACGCAATTCAAGCGTTACTCCGCCGTGGTCAGTGAATTTAATCGCATTACCTAGCAAATTGGACAGTATCTGCTTGATGCGCAGCGGATCGCCGATCACGTCAACAATGTTTTCTACTGGCAGGATTTTTTTAAGGAAAATGTTTTTATCTATCGCCAGACCATTGAAGATAACCAGCAGCTGGTTAATCAATGCACCCAAATTCATTTGCATGGGATGGAACTCTAAATGTCCCTCCTCAATCCGGGAAATATCAAGAATATCGCCGATGAGACCTACTAGCCCTTCGGCTGATTGCTGAGCGACTTCAAGCGCCTGCAAATCATGCTCGCCCTGTCGCCCGCTTTTAATCGCCATATCCAGCATGCCGATAATGGCATTCATTGGCGTACGGATTTCATGACTCATGGTCGAGAGGAAAGTGGATTTCGCACGATTAGACGCTTCAGCACGATCGGAAATTTCTGAAAGCTGTTGCAGCAAAACAGAGCGCTCAGAAATATCCCAGGAACCCGCGACTACACCCACTATTCGTCCATTGTGATCGTACCAGGGTAACATCCAGATATTGATGGTACATATTGTCTCATCATTATCTTCTTCATTAATCAAGGTAATAGTAATATCTTCAATGTACGGTTCACCTGAAAGAATAATTTCATCGGCTTTTTGCTGGAAGTATTTTGCCTGTTCGAAAGTAATATTGCGTGGTAAGTCAGTCAGTTTTTTACCAATGATTTCATCATAAGGCACATTAACCAGTTTTAAATAGTACTGGTTACAGTAGGTTAATCGTCCGTCTAAATCACGTAACGTGATTGGGAAAGGCATCCCATCTAACAGTTTTTGTAAAATCTTAACCTGATTAGCCGCATTAGACACTTCGCGACGCAGCCAAAACGCACGTGCAATGGCCAGTAGTAAAACGCAAAGTGCAGCAAGGGCGATGATAAGTAATGACCTACGATGCTCACCCCAAAAATTATTCACAACCACCATATTATTGGGTCGCCAACGGTTAGCCAGTAATTCCAGTTCATCCGGTGGTAAGGTATCTAAGACTTTATTCAAAATATCGCGTAATTCTGGATCGTCTTTACTTACGGCAAATGCGACATGTGCAGTAATATCACCAACGGTGTTAACTATTTTAATTTTATCGGGGTAACGATTACTTATCCGATAATCCGCAGTCATCAGTAGGACAACCGCCGCATCAACCTTGCCACTGGCTACAGCGTTAAACATTTCGTCATCATTGTCGAAGCTAACCTGCTGAATTTCGGGATAGCGTGTGGCAATATTCTCGGAAAGTGCAGCATGCTTAACCAGTGCGAGCTTTTTTCCACGCAAATCGGTCAAGCGCATGACTCTGTTATTATCTTTCGCTGTGACTAAAGCAAATGCGGTGCGAATAAAGGGATTACTAAACAGCATTTGTTGACGGCGCCCTGAACTGGGTGCCAATGCCGCAACCATATTAGCATCACCCGAAAGGAGTTCACGCGTCATTTCATCAAGTGATTGCACGGTGTGAAAGGTGAATTTCACACCGGTTTTCAAGGTCATCAATGCCAGAACATCTGTAGAGATGCCACGGACCGCGCCGTTATCATCAATAAAAGCCGCCGGTGCCGTGTTGTCGTCACCGTAGAGCAATACTTTTATTTCCTGATGTTCGCTAATCCAGTGTTGCTCAGCCATCGTTAATTTTAATGACTGGCTCAAACCACTATCTAAATCCGATTGCCAGGGCTGCTGAATTTCGAATCTTTTTTCCGCTGTAATGGCTAATAAAGCGCTATTTAACAACGTCTCTAATGGCGACGTTGATTGGCGCAGGGCAAAACTCACCTGCCTTTCTGGCAATGAAGCAAATCGTTCTATGCGAATATTGTTAAGGAAGTTTCGACCTATGGGATAACGATTACCGAGAAACACTCTTGCAGAACCAAAAGCGACAGCACTTAACGCTTCCTGATAGTTATCAAATACCTGAATCTGTGCCCGTGGATATTGTTGCTGTACATCCTTTAACGAAACGTACCCTTCGACCATCGCCACTGTTATAGCGGCCAGATCGGCGGGTAGCACTTCGCGATCCGAAGTTTTAACCGCAAGTATCAGATTTTCATGATAGTAAGGAACCGACATGGTAAAACGCTTATTAATCTGCGCGACGGTAACGTTTGGAATGACATCGATCTCACCATTACTAAGGGCGCGCCAGAGCTGCTCGCTATTATCAAATTGCACGAGCTTAACCTGCAATCCAAGTTGTGCGGCCACCAAACCGATGTACTCTGCGTTCAGTCCTTCATATTCTTTAGTGAGCGTGCGTAAGCCGTAAGGTGGTGAATCATAGGCAAGAATGCCCATCCTCAAAACCTGTTTACGCTTTAGCCAGAGCCGCTGCTCAGCAGAAACTGGCAGTTGCTTCACATCAGCTAAAGGGGCGTGAGTCAATAACCCCCAAGTTTCCGCCTGAACCAACGGAATAGAAAAAGGGAAAAGAAACTGTAAGATCAAAAGCGTAGAGCATAGACGTTTATTCAATCAGCTGGTTCCTACGAGCAAAGTCAATGAGATCAATAATCGATCGTGCGTTAAGCTTAGCTTTAAGCCGTTGTTTGTAAGTGCTAATCGTCTTTTCACTCAGAGACAACTGAATACTGATCTCTTTGTTACTCAAACCACTAACCAGGCCGGTTAGTACACTGATTTCACGTGTTGAAAGCTGTGAAATTAATCTGTTGGCATCAACTGGAGCAGATTCACCGGAGGGCCATTTTTCCATATAATCTGGCCGTGGAAAATAACTATAGCCTCGCCCTACCACTCTAATCGCTTCAATTAATCCGGGAAGATCCTCTGTTTTAGCCACAAAACCATTGATGCCCGCTTTTTGGCAACGCATCACGATGTTTTTCGAAACCTGAGAAGTGATAACCAGGATCTTTGGCGGGTCCGAGAGATTACGTAAATGTTCTATCACTTCGAACCCGTTCAGTCCAGGTAACCCGATATCCAGCAAGATAATATCGGGCTGTATTTCTTGTGTAAGACGAATTGCATCAAAGCCATTCTCAGTTTCGCCAACAATCTTATGACCCACTTTCTCAAGTATTGTGCGCACCGCAAAACGAATAATCGGATGGTCATCAACAATTAAAATTTTCAGCATAGTGCGTTCCTGATTTCTGGCAACGAGAAATAGATGAACAATACCCGTATTTATTGCTTCTGAGATTAAGAAAATGGTGCTGAGGTTAAAACCAAGACTAAGCTCGACGTTTATTAAGTATTGTATGGCCGCATGATGTTTGAAAATTTCATGCTGATAACGTTGCGTTATTATACTCAGGAGGCGCTGCGTTTGAGCGCGTATAAAGCCAGCACGCTAAGCAGCGCACCAATCACCATCAGCAGCAGATAACTCATCCACTGCAGTAGCCAAATCCCCAACACGCCGCCGCCCAAAAACGCCAACACGGTGTAAAAATGCAGCTTTAGCCGCTCAATATAGAGCGGCGCATCTTTGGGTGATTCTTTGCGGCGCAGCACATCAAACAGCATCGCCAGCTCAATACCGATATCCGTCGCGGTGCCGGAAACGTGCGTGGTACGCACGCGGGCGTTAGAGATGCGCGTCACGACGGCGTTTTGCAATCCCATCAAAAAACTCAGGCTAAGCACCAGCAGCACGCCAGAGCCGTTAAAGCGGAACCAGCTTTCAATCACACCCAGCACCAGTAACGCGATGCCTTCAATCAGGATATTAATGGCGTAGATACCGCGAATCTGGCGTCGTCTGCCTGAGTTAATAATCAGCGTTGATACCGACGATCCAGCGATAAACAGCAACACAATGAGCAGAAAAAACAGGCCGACGTGCAGATTGGCTTTGGCCAGATGGTCGGAAAGTGAGGAGACATTGCCGGTCATGTTTGCCGAGAAGAAACCGACGGTTTCAAACGCTGCGGTGTTGAGTGCGCCGGCAACGGCGGCCAGCGTGCAGGCCAGCCGAATGTCGGTATTGAAGGTGCGCGTGTTCTCGGCGGTGATCAGCATGGGAAATCCTGGCCCGGTGAAAGATGCGTATCTTCCTCCCGTGACCAGGAATTCTCAAGCGCCGTTAGGCGGTCTGTTGATCCTGCTCCTGCTCACTAAACCGCTCACGCATTTCGTTTTCGATCTGCTCAAGTGATTTGCCTTTGGTCTCAGGCAGCATGGTGATCACGAAGATCAGCGAGCCGACGTTGATGGCCGCAAAGATAAAGAATGCGCCATTGCCGGTCGCAGACAGCAGCGGCGGGAAAGCAAACGCCACCGCCGCGTTACAGATCCACTGGAATGAAACCGCAGCGCCGGTTAGCACGCCACGCACTTTCATCGGGAACAGCTCGGACATCAGCAGCCAATACACCGGCGAAATGCACATCTGCATAAAGAACAGGAACACCAGAATTGCCGCCAGCGCGAAGATACTTTGCGTCATGTCTTGTGGCATCAGCAGCAGTACGCAGCCGAGCACCAGCTGCATGGCGATTACCACTGTCAAACCGGTCATCAGCATGGTGCGACGTCCAAAACGTCCCACCGCTTTGATGCCCACCATGGTCGCCAGCACCGAGACAATGCCGTTACCGATGGTTGCCGCAATCGACGCGTTGGTGCCCATGCCGGTGGTTTTCAGAATCACTGGCGTGTAATACATAAAGGCGTTCACGCCGGTGAACTGGATAACAATGCCCAGCCCCGCACCCACCAGCAATAAGCGAAGAATCCATTTCTCTTGCAGCAGTTCACGCGCGGAAAGCCCCTGACGCGCCGCCTTGGCGTGCTGACGCATCTCCGTCATCTCCTTTTTCACCTCGCGCGGTGTTTCACGCAGTTTGTGCAGGATACGGCTCGCTTCTTTGATGCGCCCTTCCGCCACCATCCAGTGCGGCGAAGCCGGCACAAAGAAGGTGCCGATGAACAGCAACGCGCCCGGAATCATCGCCATCGCCAGCATATAACGCCACAGATGCGGATCGTTGAGCGTGAAACTCATCACCGCGCTGACCACATACGCCAGCAACTGACCGGAAACAATCATCAGCTCGTTGCGGCTTACCAACGGAGCACGACGTTTGGGTCCGGCAATTTCGGCAATAAACACTGGCACAGTTGAGGAGCCGCCGCCCACCGCAATTCCGAGCAGAAAACGCATCGCCACCATCACGTGCAGGTTCGGTGCTAACGCGGTACCAATCGCGCCAAGTACAAAAATTAGCGCCAGAGAGCGCAGCGTGATACGGCGACCAAAACGATCGGAGAAGTAACCACTGAGAAAAGCACCCAGCGCGGCACCAAAGATCAGTGATGAAGTGACTAAACCTTCGGTGAATGGGGTGAGATTGAGGCCGCCTTGATCGAGCGGCAAAGTCATAAACGGTAAGGCACCCGAGATAATCCCGGTGTCATAACCAAAAGCTAGCGCGCCCATGGTTGCAACGAGTACCACAAAGAAGATGCGCTGTTTGACGGTGAGATTACTTAGCGCTGAATCGTCGTCACTGTTTTGCTGCGATGTGTCCATTCCTGTTCCCTGCATATTGAACGCGCTCTGGAGCGCAAAGGTTGAAACCCAAAAGGCAGAAGTATAGTCAGGAATTGTAAAATGTGACGGAGGTCACTGTTAAATCGATAAACATTTAAAAAAACTTTTTCATGATCCGTTTCAACGATCGTCATCTGCGCCCTGGCTTTACCTCAACGGCATACTAAAATTTCAGCGTGACTAGCTAGTCCTCAAATCTCACGGAACATTGATAAGAGGTCTTCCTATGAAACAACAGAGCTACAGAGGCGGCGCAGGGAATTTTGCCAACGATCCAGAACGTGCGAAAGAAGCTGGAAGAGCGGGAGGCAAAGCCAGTGGAGGTAATTTCAGAAACGATCCTGAAAGAGCCGTTGAAGCGGGACGGAAAGGAGGCAAGATTAGCCGTCGTCCTCCAACGAAGTCTGAGTAAGGCGCCTTAGGATTTTTTATGCCATGGATTGGCTTCACTGCTTGATCGTTTGTTTCTTACACCCTTCAATAGGACGTGTTTATATGAAGCGATTTTTAGGTGGGCTTATTATCTTTTCCGTCCTGATAACGTTATCAGGCTGCTATCACTCTGACCGCCCTATTGGCCCCGATGGTCGCCCTAATGTGCAAACCGAACAACCGATTCCCGGCGGCCCCATGAGTAAAGGACCGGTTGGGCAGCCGCAAGCTTAATTACGCGCACATAAGCAAATCACTAAAATTTAAGCCGGTGCGCATGAATGCGCACCCTACGAAAAACGCGTCAGTCCTTTGTAGGGTCGCCATTTATGGTGACCCTCATCGCACGCTATTACCGAAGCGAAGATGCGGGCGGAAAGGCCAATGCCTCGGCGACATTTTCGCTAACCTATCAATGAACCGCGTTGTCAGAGGGAAAAGCCGCCGCTTTCCCTCTAAAAATTTCCCCTTTGCAAATCCGCTAATTACTGAGTAGCCTATATACATATCGCATACATTTCATATATAGGTTTCATCATGGGCATCGTAAAAATCTCCGACCTGATGCATGAGAATCTGCGCATCGCCAGCACGGCGATGAGCCGTTCCATCAATGCGCAGGCAGAACACTGGATGAAGATCGGCATGCTGGCCGAGATTTATCCGTCACTCAATCATCAGGAATTGACGCGCTTGCTGATGCGCGTTGAACGCGACAGCGGCGCGGATTTAGCGCAACTGCTCGACCATCCTTTATTTACCTCGCAGGGAATCGCGTAATGAGCATCAAACTGCACACCGCTGAAGAGATCGAACTGGCGCGTGCCGCCGGACATGCCGCCGCTAAAGTACTCGAAATCATCACGCCGTACGTTAAACCGGGCGTCACCACCGATGAACTGGATGCGATTTGTCATGATTACGTGGTAAACGTGTTGAAAGTGGTGCCTGCGAATATTGGCTACCACGGTTACAGCAAAACCACCTGTACCTCTGTGAACCATGTGGTGTGCCACGGCATTCCAGGCGAGAAAAAGCTTAAGGATGGAGACATCGTTAATATTGACGTCGGCATCATCAAAGATGGCTGGTACGGCGACACCAGCCGCATGTATTACGTCGGTCAGCCTTCGGTGCGCGCCAAACGTCTGGTGGATATCACTTACGAATCAATGGTTGCAGGTATCAAAGTAGTAAAACCGGGCGCGACCTTAGGGGATATCGGTGCGGCAATTCAGCAGGTGGCGGAAAAAGCCGGTTTTTCCGTAGTGCGCGAGTATTGCGGTCACGGCGTCGGCGAGGTGTATCACGGCGATCCGCAGATTCTGCACTACGGCACGCCGGGCGCGGGATTGGAATTGCAAGCGGGTATGATTTTCACCATCGAACCGATGATCAACGCGGGCAAAGCTGGCACCAGCGTGCTCTCCGATGGCTGGACGGTGGTCACTAAAGACCGTTCGCTGTCGGCGCAGTGGGAACACACCATCGCAGTGACCGAAACCGGCTTTGATTTGCTGACGCCGTGGCCAGAAGGCACCGGCGAATATCAGGCTATCTAACGAAAAGATCCAGAACGCGTAGACCGTTCTGGATCCACATCGCCTTAAGCGGTTTGACGCAGCGTAAATACACTCACACTATTCACCATATTTGCCGCCTGCTCACTCAACATCGCGGATGCCGCCAGCGATTGCTCCACCAGCGACGCATTCTGCTGTGTGGTGATATCAATTTGGCTAATTGCAGTGTTGATCTGGCTGATGCCGTCGGCCTGCTCGGTGCTGGCCTGATTGATCTGCACCAGCAGCTCTTTCATCTCGGCCACATTCGACATCATGCCGTTCATCAACTTATTGGCGTCGGTGACCATATCGCGACCATCGGCAATGCGCGTGGAAGACTCCTCGATTAAATTGCGGATCTCATGCGATGAGGTTGCGGTTTTCTGTGCCAGCGCGCGTACTTCCTGTGCCACCACGGCAAAACCACGACCGTGTTCACCGGCGCGTGCGGCTTCTACCGCAGCATTCAGCGCCAGAATATTGGTCTGGAAAGCAATCGAATCGATCAGATTGATGATGTCCGCCATACGGCTGGCAGAATCATTGATCTCGGCCATTTTAGTGGCGACGTTGTCCATCATGCTGGCATTACGTCCCACCGTGCTTTCCGCTTTGGCGGAGAGATCGGCGGCAACGTGGGTGTTATTTCGCGTGTTGCTGATGGTGGCGCTGAACTCCTCCACCGAGGCCGCCGTTTGTTCCACCGAGCTGGCCTGCTCTTCCGTGCGGGCGGCGAGATCGTTGGTGCCCGACATTATTTCGCTCGCGCCGCCGGATATCTGTTCAGCGCTAATGCGAATATGGCTGACAATATCCGACATCTTCTCCTGCATCTGCTGAATGGCATTAATTAACTGACCCATTTCATCTTTACGTTGCTCATAAAAATCAGAGCTGAGGTCGCCATCCGCCACGCGGCCAAGGAATGCGATCACGTGTTTTAATGGCACAGTAATCGAGCGGATAATAATCCAGCCAATTAATGCGGATACTAAAATAGCCACCACAAAAATAATCAGCATGGAGATTTTAGTTTTACTGTATGACGCCATGAAATTATCGTAAGAGCCATTCATTTGCTGCTCTTGCAGATTAATGAAACTCTCAACCTCATTGATGTAATTTCTTTGCGCTGAGGCAAGGGTAGAAAAATAGAAATCCACCGCTTTTGTCACATCACTATTCACTAACTCGAAGAAAGCGTTTCGCTCCTTTAGAAAGTCAGCACGCTTCAATTCAACGCGTTTGAGAAAGGCAATGGATTCCTCATCCGTTGCCAGCGCGCCTAATTGCTTATAGGTTTCGCTGATATTTTTCGATGCTTCCTGAAGATTGTTTTGAATGGTCACTCTGCGCTGCGCATCAATGGGGCTCAGCAGCAACGCCTGCTGCTGCACCGTTACGTTGATTTCATCAATCAACTGGTTGCCCAATGCGATGGTCGGGTAATCATCCTTCATCATGCCATTGACGCCGGTTTCCGCTAAGAAAAGCGAATTTAATCCGAGCAACGCCACTAACAGTAGCATCGCGATATTCAACACAGAGGATATTGTAAGTTTGGTTCGCAACTTTACATTACGCGAAAATCTTTGAACTACGTCCATTTAGAAACCTCAATGATTTTGATTGAAAAGGTGTGAAGACAACGGTGTTATTTTAAAAATGGAAGAGGCTCCGGAAGTTAATCGGCAGCATCCCTGCTGTTATCGTCAGCTATTTCATTAACATTAGAGACGCAGGTACATCAAATAGACCCTATGCAGATGATCATTTTTGAAAACGATTTCATTGATCAGTTTCATTTATTGATAGCGAGTAATATAAAAGCAGCAAGCTGGTTTTTTTGCTTAATTTAAAACAAATGATTATGTGGACCTTACGAATAGCGAAAGAATGATCTTTTTTTTGCCATTTAACGCAATTTGACTCAAAGGAAATAGTTTATCTAATCGCATACTTAAAAATCAGCGTCAAATGCTGCGACCAGCAGATGCATGACCGCCGCTTTAGCACACGACGAACTGCCTTCGATCGCCGCGCCCGGCAGTTGATGAAGTCGCCAGGCCAGAGACACAAATGCTTGCACTGTTCGTGAGAAGAACCGCGAAGAGGCGGTTTCAGTGTCAGCGGGCAGGTGGGTTAAACATCAACTTATCCGGAGTAATAAATTAGAATAAGCGAAGCGTTAATTAATACGACATGAGCAGATTAATTAAACATAGCAGGCAAGCATGAAGGCAAGGTAATACTAACGGAAATTGCGATTAAGTTTACAAGCAAACACGCTTGCCGCTTCGCTTATTATCCGGCCTGCACCACTTTCTTCTTGACGTTAAAAAACCCCAAGCCATAACTCATGCTAGTTACATTTAGAGACAATCGAAAATTTAACTGGAAGTAATACAAGCAAGCCTCTTAGAATTAAGACTTAAGATTAGTCCAGGCTTGAAACTGGTAAAAATGGCACTACATTTATTTTGCATCAAGTTGGTATTTAAGAGAGAGGAGAACCAATGACGGACGCTAAGAAGCAACCCGATGAGGAAGAAAAAAAGACGCAACGTCGTGGTGGTGCTGGCAACTTCGCAGAGAATAAGGAACGCGCAGCTGAGGCTGGGCGCAAGGGTGGTCAGGCGAGCGGCGGCAACTTCAAGAACGACCCGGAGCGCGCCATTGAAGCAGGACGGAAAGGAGGAAAGATTAGTCGACGCAAATAACATTCTTCGCACAAGAATAACCATCTAACGGCGTTTTACTTCTGCACAAAACTCTCCTGACTCCGTGTTTACGCTTCGCTTAAATACAGATTCAACGATGTCAGGAGAGTTATTCCTAGCGAAAAATCCGAATCGCTGATCATTTCTTGATCAATCTCACCTTATTTACCGCTTCGCTTATCCTGGTTTTACCCTTCGCTTATTAATCAGAAAACTATATTTGCAGGCTAATAATAAATTGCGGACTTAACGTTCTATTTGTACACCGTCTCAAGGCTGGTACAACTTTCGAAGGATTATTCTTACGGGCCACTAAGAATAATCATGAATAGTTATCGAAGCGCTAAAACAGGAAACCGAAACACACAATCGATCCGGAACTCGTAGGGTCGCTATTTATGGTGACCAGGTGCGCATGAATGCGCACCCTACGAAAAACGCGCCAATCCTTTGTAGGGTCGCCATTTATGGTGACCAGTTGCGCATGAATGCGCACCCTACGAAAAACGCGCCTATCTTTTGTAGGGCCGCCATTTATGGTGACCAGTTGCGCATGAATGCGCACCCTACGAAAAACGCGCCTATCTTTTGTAGGGTCGCCATTTATGGTGACCAACTGCGCATGAATGCGCCCCTTTCGATGACGGCACACGCTTGACTCATTGCTTGATCTCAGAAATTTCACATTTAGTCTTATCGATTGTTATTTTGTTGTTGAAGAACCTAGGATTGCAGCACATTCACCTGCTAAAAATGGATATTTTAATGAAAACTCTCTTTACCTCAGCCAGCGCTATCCTGATTGCTACCAGCCTGTCAGCGGGAGCAGCACAACCGGCAGCAGCAAAAAATCCGCTCAGCGTACATGTATTGAACCTGCAGACAGGCTCACCGACAGCGGGTATTGAGGTTGAACTCGATCAGAAACAGAACAATAACTGGGTGAAATTAGCCAGCGGCAAAACCGACAGCAACGGCAGAATCAGTGCGCTGTTCCCGGAAGATAAAACCGCCAGCGCCGGTAGCTATCGCGTGGTGTTCAAAACCGGTGACTATTACAAAATGAACAACCAGAAAACCTTCTTCCCGGAAATTCCGGTGGAGTTCAATATGGAAAGCAACGGTGAGCACTACCATATTCCGCTGCTGTTGAGTCCGTTTGGTTATTCGACTTATCGCGGGAATTAAATTTTAAAACGGTCGCCATGAATGGCGACAGGTTTTCGTAGGGTGCGCATTTATGCGCACCTGGCTGAATTAAAGCGTTATCCCTCTTTCATTAAATGCCTTGCGCCAATGCGTTGGCGTGGTATTCAACCGCTGTCTGAAGTGATGCCGCAAGGTTTCCGGCGATCCAAATCCCGCCTGCTCGGCAACCTGATCAATGCTCAGCTTGCCGCTCTCCAGCAGTGCGCAGGCTTTTTCCAGCCGCACGCTCAACATCCATTCTCCCGGCGTTGTACCGGTGGCGTCATGGAAGCGGCGCAAAAAAGTGCGGCGGCTCATACCGGCTTGCCTGGCGAGCTGATCAATCACCAGCGGCGTATTGAGGTGATTACGTAAATCATCGAGCAGCGGCGAGAGATTTTTTGTCGCCCGTTGCGGCACCGGCTGCTGAATCAGCTGCGCCTGGTTCCCTTCACGCAACGGCGGCGTCACCATGCGGCGCGCGGTGCGGTTTGCCACTTCGATGCCATAATCGCGACGAATCAGATGCAGACACAAATCCACGCCCGCTGCGCCACCCGCTGACGTAATGATGCTGCCCTCATCGACATAAATCATGCCGTGTTCAACCTGCACCTGTGGGAAGCGCTGCGCCAGAATCTCGGTGCTGTTCCAGTGCGCGGTAGCGCGTTTACCATCCAGCAATCCGGCTGCGCCCAATACGAAACTGCCTGCGCAGATCGAAACGATACGTGTGCCGTTGCGGTGTGCTTTTTGTAATGCGGCGATAAGCGCATCCGATGCCGGTTCATGCACGCTGCGCCAGCCGGGAATCACGATGGTGCCCGCCTCTTCCAGCAGCTCAAGTCCGCCGTCGACCACCAATCGCACGCCGCCTTGCGCGCCGAAAACACCCTCTTCTACCGACGCCACGCTCAAATCATATAAAGGCTGGCCGAACTCGTCGTCGATGCGCCCAAAGGCCTCAACCGCCGTGCCGAATTCAAAGGTACACAGACATTCATACGCCAGCAGAACCATGCGACGGTTGAAGGGTGCAGGCGAACGGGCATGTAAAGGAGCAATCATTTGCATTAAAGGTCACCGGAGAAATTGGCACGATCTTGACGATATATGGCATGCCGGCAGATTTCCACTGTCACGCCAATCTTTCA
Organism: Enterobacter sp. Sphag1F; assembly: GCF_014193275.1. Lineage (NCBI taxonomy): Bacteria > Pseudomonadati > Pseudomonadota > Gammaproteobacteria > Enterobacterales > Enterobacteriaceae > Enterobacter > Enterobacter sp. Sphag1F. Next base: position 26,681 of record NZ_JACHZD010000005.1, read on the forward strand.
TGCTGGCACGCTCTTAACGTATCGCAGGGATTGAGTATGAAGAACATGTTGGCGCTGATGGCGGTTTGTCTGGCCGCATTGATGTCGGGACTGGAGATTTCGAGCGTACCGGTGATTTTGCCGGTGCTGGAAAAGGAGATGCACGCCAGTTTTCGCGAACTGCAGTGGATCATGAACGCCTATACGCTGGCTTGCACTGCGGTGTTAATGGCAACCGGCACGCTGGCAGACACTTATGGACGCAAGCGTATCTTTATCATCAGCATTATCGCCTTCGGCTTGACGTCGGTGATGTGCGGGCTGGCAGGAAATGCGTGGTGGCTGATCGTCGGACGCTTGCTGCAAGGATTAAGCGGTGGCGCGATGTTAACCTGCCTGATCGCCATTTTGTCATTCCAGTTTCCACAGGGAAAAGCGCGTAGTCGAGCGTTCGCCGCGTGGGGCATTACCTTTGGCTTTGGACTGGGATTCGGGCCAATCATCGGCGGCATGCTGGTCGCCTGGTTTAGCTGGCAATGGGTGTTTTTGGTGCACGGCTTTATCGCGTTGCTGACGCTGATCCTCGCGCTGAAAAATGTGGTGGAATCACGTGACTCTGAAGCCAAAAAGCTCGATCTTGGCGGCCTGATCACTTTGTCGATTAGCGTGGTCGGCGCAACCTATCTCATCACACAGGGCAGCAGCCTCGGCTGGAGCAGCCTGGCGGCACAGCTTATTTTGCTGGTTACGCTACTCAGTGCGCTGCTGTTTGTATGGGTTGAGAAGCGCCATCCACACCCGATGTTTGACTTCTCGGTGTTCCGCATTCGCGCCTTTTCCGGGGCGCTGATGGGTTCGATTGGCATGAATTTCAGCTTCTGGCCGCTGATGATTTATCTGCCGGTCTATTATCAGAGCGGCCTTGGCTACAGCAGCATGGCAACCGGTTTGGCGCTGCTGGCTTACACTTTACCGACCTTGCTGATGCCGCCGCTTGGCGAGAAATTGGTGGTGCGCTTTGGCGCAGCGCGCATGATCCCGCTGGGATTATTCACCATTGGCGCGGGCTTTATGCTGATGAAGTTTGCCGCCGCGCAGCAGATGAGTTTACTGCCGGGCGCGCTGCTCTCGGGCATCGCGCTCGGACTGACCAACACGCCGGTCACCAACACCACAACCGGGTCGGTGCCGGGAAATCGCGTTGGCATGGCGTCTGGCATCGATATCAGCGCGCGCCTGATTACGCTTGCCATCAATATCGCGCTAATGGGCAGCTTGCTGGTGGCAGGCATCGCGGCGAGTCTGCAACGCATTATGCCGGGACAAAGTGATGTATATGCGCTGGCCGAGCACATCGCCGGCGGCGGCGAGGTTTCACTTACCCACGATATTGCCGCGCAGGTGCTGACCGACGGTTTTTCCGGCGTGTTGTTGTATGGCGCGGCAGGCGTGTGGGGATTGGCGTTGGCGAGTTATCTGCTGTTCAATGCTAAGACCCAATCTGCCGATCCCGATTTTAAGAATAAAGAGTGTGCGTCTTGAATTACGCATTCACCCATTTGGCGCTGGCGAGCTTGCCTTCGGGGCGATAACGCAACATGGCTCGTTGATTACCTTCTCGGGCGAGCTGACACCAATCAAGCGAATCTGCCTTAAATAGCAGCACGCCAAAACTGGCTTTGCCGTTGTTGGTCGCTTTCGCCTCATTAACAACATCACTGCCCGGCGCAGCAACTGCATAGGTTTGCTGCGTGCGGGACGATAATTTATCCCACGCGTGTTCGGCGATTTCACTGCTTGCGTCGTACATCACAATCGAACCTTGAAGACGTAATTGTAACCGCGTTTGCGGGCAGTAACCCAGCACCGTAGCATGCGGATTGTTGCCGAATTCGCGCCATTTCGGACTGCGGATATCAGTATGGAATTCAAGCACGCGCTCAAGCAGATCAACGCCACGTAACACCACGATTCTGATCTGCGGCAAACCCTGTTCATCCACCGAACCCAGCGTTAAAAAATGAAATCCTGAATCTGTGGTGAGAACGGCGTTCTTCAGTTTCGTCCATGCATTGATATCAATATCCTCTAGTAATTTCTCCATCAATCTTTTCCATCCGCTTGGTTATGGGTACAAAGTCGTTGTAAAATTTTGGCACTTCGCGGCTGACGTAAACTCAAAAGCCTTTAAATAACATTTAATGTCATTGCAGGACGAATCATGACAGCAAAAGGAAGTGAAAATAAGTTTAAATGTATACTTTGTGATGAGAAATCAGGTTCACATGAGCATATTTTCCCCGCCCAATTAGGTGGCAGAAGGACATCAAAGAAAATATACTGTCACACTCACAACGAGAAATTGGGAAAGTACGTTGTTGTTCTTAACAATCAACTTTCACTCTTCAATTCGCTTTTGGGCGTTAGGCCAGATCGAAAGAAAACCACCGTGGAGAGTCTTCAACAAGGTCGAGATGGCGTAAAATACCGCTTCACTGAAGGTAATATAAATATCATTCCTGCTGATGTCACAGATATACCCGACTTTGCATATGGCAAAGCGATCAATGTTTCCTTCTCAAGCCAGGAAGACTGTGATGCCTGGATTATCCGGCAGCAAGCACAAGGCAATGATATTCATATTGTTGACCAGCAAGAACCGATTAATGTGCTTCATGATGCCATTCCATTGAGGCTAAGTTTTGGCGGGCCAGAGTTCATGAAGGCAATCTCCTACATAGGACTCAGCTTTTATGCGCAATATTGCCCAGAATTGATTCATTACACAGATATTTCAGCTTTATCATCCGAGCTATTTGATTTTGAAGGACAACCAGCGCATTGTCAGTGGGATGCACGTGAATTCAAGCAAGTGGTAACAGAAAACGCCTTTGAATTTGGTCATACCTTTTTAATCTGCGTCTCTGCCGACGATCAAACGGTACATGTCTGGATTTCACTATTCTCAACATTTAACTTTTTAGTATCACTAGGAAAGCTAAAATCCCCCATTGTTGATGACCATATTATCCGCATTGATATCGATCCGCTTGCCGAAAAAGCACCGGCGGATTTAATTAAAACGCATTTAAAGGGTGATATAAGTCACATCATTCATTCAGTTGAAAATCTCAGCGTTATGATTAGCAATCAAAGTGCTGCGCAAAGAGTTGCTGCATTTCAACGGCGAATTGAACATTATATTTTGCGTCCAAAAATACGAAATCTGATTAAAAATTACACTCGCGATAGTGCTGTCATTAATCAGTTTATCGAACAGGAAGCTCAAGGAGTGTACAACTTATTGACTCATGCAGACAAAATTTTCTTTGCTGAATTTGAACCAGAACTACTATGCATCCTCTCTGTTAAGAGAAAGAGTGAGGAAAGTTACCTGGTGCGGGATTACACCAGAGAAATGGGATTATCTGAAGAATCGTTTAAATTATTTGTTCAGAGTAAGAACGTTTTGGGTTTAGCGTTAACAGAATACCTTTCTGGCAAAAATACAAACGTTAATAGAATAATAAGCCTTTTGTCCGAAGATGATGGCCTGAAACTTCTCATTCTGCAGGTGATCATGCCTTATTGGCAGAAAAAAAATTTAAACTGGCAATGATGTAATAGCTTCTGAGAGCTCGCACCACAGAATTTTCCCGCTTAAGGTTAAATACGATGGCGCTCCACCAGCGCCAGAATCAGCGCCTGAAGTTCCGCTAATCCTTGCTGCTGGCTGATATCGCCACATACCACCGCATTAGAAATCGCATCGGCAGCGCCTAACATTCCCCACATGCTGGCTTGCGACAGCGTTGCCTCGGCAAACCATCCACGGAATTTTTCAATAAAATCGAGCTGGTATTTGCGCTTCACTTCCGCCAGCTCCGGCGAGCTATCAAGCGCCGACAGCACATCGGGGATTTCACGTCCCTGCGTCAACACGCAATCAACGTAACTCGACGCCACCACGTTAGCCCGCTCAACAAGGCTGGCACCGGCGGCATTCATTGCCGCCTCGATAATCGCGTTCTGGCGCAGGTCGAAATCTTCATACAGCGCCGCGAGCAGACCGTGGCGCGTACCAAAATGATCGTAGACCACCGGTTTACTGACGCCCGCTTCTTCTGCCACGCGCCCTAACGTCAGCGCATCGCTGCCCTGCTCGCGCACCAGATTCCACGCCACGCTAATCAGTTGCTGACGACGTGCCTTATGCGACATGCGCAGGCGAGTGGGTTGATTCATGCCGATTCCTTCACGTTAAAAAGTCGCTGCCCAAGTTGGTGTGCCTGCGTGTAATGCGCGTCGGGATAATTTTCATCGGTTGGCAGCAGCAATTCACTGGTCACCACCGGCGCGCCGCAGTAGCCAAATATCCCTTCGTCGATTTGTCTACGCATGCTGCTGAAATAGCCACGACGCACATAGGTGCGCTGGCTCGCCGCGCCCAGCGCCAGCAAATGCACCTGCAAATGGCCGAGCTTTTTCACCACGGTTTGGCCGTCATCATCGTACGCCCAACCTTGGGTGAAAACGCGATCGATCCAGCCTTTCAGCTGCGCCGGGAACGACCACCAATAAATCGGATAAACCAGCACCAGCGCATCCGCGCGATCCAACCGCTGCTGTTCAGCCACAACGTCGGCAGGCGACGGAGCAACACTTTTGAACTGATCAACATCGGCCTGATTGAAGCGCGGATCAAACTGCTCCGCCGCCAGATCGGCAATTTCATAGCTGTGGCCGCCAGCCGCAATGCCTTGTGCCACCTGAGAAACAAGGTGATGAGTATAGGAGTTGGGATCTGGATGAGCAGTAACAATCAGAGCATGCATAGCGACAATCTCCGTCATGAATAAGCTACTAGTAGTAACTTACCATTGGTAGGTTGTCAATTTTACCGCGCTCGCAACATGTAAAAAAGCCCGCCGTCAACTAAACCGGCGAGCTTGTGAGGGTAACCGTTTTATCAAAACACCCAGCGTACGCCCGCGTTGTAATTCCAGCCTTGCACGCCGTTGCCGTCGATCTCTTTGCGATAATTGGCTTCGGCATACAGCGAGACATTGTTGGTGAAAGCCGCATTGCCGCCAATGCCGGCATCCCACATCTGGCCGAACTTGCCGCTGTTGAAGCTCTCGCTGACGTCGCTGTTGCTGGCACCGACATTCACTTTCGCCGTGCCGCCCCAACCGCGATAGTAGTTAGTGCGCAGATACGGCGTATATTGCCCGCTGCCGCTGTCCTGCCAGGTACGCGCCAGACGCGCGCCGACGCGGCCAATGGTTTGGTCATAATCGTCATAAGAGACTTTGGTTTGATCGTCGTCTGTGAAGTCATCCATCTTCAAATGCAGATGCAGCAGTTGTGCTTGCGGCTCAAGACGAATGCCGTTCGCCAGCTGGAACGGATAACCACTCTCCAGCGATGCGGTCCAGCCTTTGCCTTTCAGCTTCGCCACCTCTTTCTGTCGCGCAATATCGGTGTCGCCACGATGCCAATCGAGTGAAAGCGCGCCATCTAAATAGAAGCCACTTTCGCGCTGCCAGGTGCCGTAAATCGCCAGGCTGTCGCTGTCGAAATCGGTTGAGCTGTAACCATCCGCTGCATTCGGTCGGATGCGTGCATTGCCGCGCGTGTAAGCCAGACCGCCGCGCAGACTATCTTGCTCGCCGTCCAACCGCAGTAAGTTGCCGCCGAACTGCACCGCGCTGTAATCGAGGTCAAAGTCGTAACCGTAATGCGCCGTATCAAGGTTAGTTTTGTACTTCTGGTTGGAGCCGGAATAACGGATGAACATTTCCGCTGATCCTTCTGGATTCTGCCGCAATTCGCCCAGGCGTTGATGCAAATCACCAATGGTTGCCAGGGTGTAATACGCCAATCCGACCGGCGCCGAAATGTACGAAGGAAGCTGTGGAATGACCGCCGGGCGCACCGCGCCGCTGCCTGCTGTCTGCGGCTGGCAAACGGCACCCTCTTCACAAACGTAGTTATTGGCCAGACGATAATCCCAGGTTGTATTGCCATTCTCGGGGGCAAAGCTGTAAAGCCCGTATTGCCACGGCCCTGCGGCGACATAACCCCGTTGCAGCGCAAAGCTATTGGCGCTGGCGCTACCAGCAACCTGCACCAGAGAAACGCCTTCATTGGGGGAGATCACGCCATCTCGATTGCTATCCGCCAGCGTGGCAGCACTCAGCGCATCGTTGATAAAGGTAGTGCCGGTAACGTTGCCGTTAACGCGTAAAGTGTCGCTTTGCGTGCCCTGCGTCCGCAACGCCAGCTTGCCGCCCGCCGACGCCAAATCACCGTTGATGGTCAATGTGTTGCCCGCCGCGCCGTTGGTGAGATCCAACGTACCGGCGTTGTTCACCACCAGCGAATCGTCAGTCTCGCCCGACAACACCGGATTGACCTGATCGCCGACAAACAGCGTTGAGCCGCTATCTACATTGATGGTGCTGTGCGCCAGCTTGAGATTGTCGGTGAGGGTAAATTGCGTGTTATAGAAGTTGATGGTACTCCAGCCCGCGCCGAGGTTGACGCCGCGCGCCAGATCATCGTTGCTGAACGACCCCCCGCGCGCGTTGATTTCGCTAAAGTTCAGCGTGCTGCCACTGCCGCCTGCGGTGGTGATGTGACGCGTGTTTGCCAGGCTGACGTTAGCAATCGTCGCCACATTGTTGCTGCCGGTTCCCATCGTCACGCTGCCGTCAATGGTTCCGCCGGTGAGTTCAACCACGTCGGTGCCGTTGCCGGTGTTCACATCGCCCTTCACGTTGCCATCGACCAGCGCAATTTGGTCATTGGTAGCGCCACCCGCAACCACGACCGTTTCCGGGTAAGGCGCGGTGACGTTGCCTTCGTTGATAAATACCGAGTTGCCGCCACGCAGATCGATAATTGGCGAAACCAGGCTGAGCGAAACGATGGTGCCACGGTTGATCACCTCGCTGGCGGTGCTGGTGACAATCGCCGAGCCGCCATCAGAACTGTTAACGATGATATTACCGTTGGCGATCACCCGCCCGGAGGTGTTGGCGCGCACGCCAGTTGCCGGGCCATAGACAAAGAAGCTGTAACCTTGTGGGATGATCAAATCGTTGCTGGTGGTAGAACCATCTTCTTTGCTGAACACGTAGCCCGTCGCGCCTGCACCGCTCACCGTACCCAGCATATAACCGTTGGGATCAAATGAAGTCGCGGAACGAATTAACGTGCCGCCATCGGTGTTCATCCCGACATCTTGCAGGGAAATATTGCTGGTTTCCGCGCGGTTATTCAGCACAGTGCCGCCGCCAGAATTGTAGAGTCCGATGTTGCTGGCGGTTAACGACGCTGCGCCTTTATCCAGCAAAATGGTGTCTGCACCTGTATTGGCGTTGATGGTGCTGTAGTAAAAATTCGGCCCGGCGGTATCACCATTAATCGTTAGCCCGCCGTTATTGCCTACGCGCACTGCGGCGATGCCGCCCGCACTCAATCCGCTGTGATCGGTCCAGTAAACGGTCTTACCTTCAGCGGTATCCAGCGCGACGCCCGAGGCTATGTTGGTGCTGGATCCATCGAAGATATTTCCGCCGCCGCGAATACGCACACCGATGCTGTTTGGCCCGGTGAGATTGATGGTGCCACGCGGCGTTGATTCATAGATCACACCATCGCTGATATCAAAGGCCGTAGCGTTGGCTCCGTTGCCGGTAATCGGCGCCACGTTGGCGAAGAATCCGCCTTGCCCGGTGCCCGCAATGGTATTGTTGCCGTTCAGCTCAATCGGGTTGGTGATGGTCACGTCTGCACCCTCCGAGCTCTGAACCGCAATCGCCCCTTCGCCGTTAACGTGATAGCTGTCGGTGCCGTACAAGGTGGTACCGTAAAGTCGTGAACCGGCACCTGACGCGACTATGCCGCGTGTGTTGGCACCGCTCAACGTCACATCAGCAGCCACCACCGGATTGAAGATCACGCCGTCATTCAGCCGATACAGTGCCGAACCTGGCGTGGCGACATCATAACTGCCGCCGTTGCTATCGATGTGCGCATAGTTGGTGGCTTGATAACCGGTTTGATTCGGCGCGTAGAAATGCAGTGAACTGGCATCGCTGATGGTTAATCTGGCGTCATCCCGCACATCAACGCCAACCGCGTTTTCGCCATACAGATTGATTGTGCCGTTTTGGGCAAAATTGGCCTGGCTGCCCGAAACTGCAACGCCCGTCGCGCCTTTGCCTTTGACATTGATGGTGCCGTTATTCTCACCGCTGGCATCCTCGAGCCGGATACCGATGCTGTTTATCGCGGTATTGATCACGCCATTGTTGATGAAGCGGCTGCCACCGTTGGCATACACGCCGGTGCCGCCCGCGCCAACCGTCGAGGCATCAACGCCGCTGCCATCGGCATTATTGAAAAAACCGCTGTTGATGACGCCGTTGTTAATGCCGCTGCTACCGTTCAGCAATTCCAGTGCGTTGCTGCCAACGCTGGCCAGCTTGCCGTCAATCACCGCCGTCGCGCCGTTGCTGGCACGCATCGCCGCGCTGCTGGCATTTACCACTTCCAGAATGCCGCTGCTGCCAATGGTTGCCCTGGCGTTGGGGCCATCGGCGCTTAACACAATGCGCTCGCCAATCGGCTGCGTCACTTCGTCGTAGTATTCGTCGGCATCGATCACATAGGCGATGACATCGCTACGCAAGGAGAGTGCTTTATTAAACTCGCTACTGTAGCTGTCGGCGGCCAGATTGCCGTTTTGCAATTGCTCAATCAGCCAATTGTTGTAGCTCTGCAAACTGCTGACGTTGGACACGTTGAATGAAGTGGTGGCGTTATCCAGCGTGGTGACGCTAAACGCGCCGCGCCACGAGACCACATTGTCGAACCATTGCCCCAGTTGATAGGTATAGGGCGTGTAGGAACCAAAAAAGGAGATGCGATTAGCGGAGTTCCAGTTCATGGTGCCGTTGCCGCTGGCGGTAAACAATTCGCTCTGTTTCGCCGCCATCGACCAACCGTTGGTGCTGGCGGTGGTGGCTGCGCCCTTCTGCCCGATATCAACATTGATGGTGCCATTGCTGACCTGCGCCACGCGCGCGTTGATATATTGCCCATTATTAACGTTATAAAAATTCGGCAAGGTATTGGTTTCAATGGCGCTAATCGCGGCGGAGTTATATACCTGCACGCTATTATTGCCGCTGCCAGTTGCGTCCGGCACGTTAATCACATAATTCTGCGCGCCCAGATCGACGCGACCTGAATCTTGCCAGGAATACGAAATAATTCTGCCGCTGCTGAGCAATTGTCCGATGGATATGGTGCCACCGCCGTCCTGACCGGGCGCAAACCGCTGATTACCACTTAATGTTTGAGTCGAGCCATTACAAATACAAAACACCCCGGCGCGATTGTCATTTAATTCCGGCGTAAAAGGCTGAAGCGTCGCCGCCCAAACTGGCGAAGCCGGATTAAACACACCGTAAGCGGTAATAAGGCTAATAAACAGCGGATGCAATCGAAACATCATCGTTCACTCCAGAGAAGCGTGCAACGCTGCCGCGATGCGTAAAGACATCGCCAGCAATGGGTTTGGCTACTATTAATTTGTGTAATTGAACGTAAGGAAACTCTGCGACGCGGCAATAACATCACTTTACGCGAGACAGTTCCAGCGCGACTTAAGCCAAATAGCGATGATTAGGTAACTTTAAGAAAAGGCCGGGGATTGAATACAATTAATCGTGGGACTGAAATAGCGGAAAGGATGTTGATCCTGTTAACAACAATATAAAAATAAGAAGCCACCATTAAGTGGCTTCTTACGATTTATTAGAATGGTCCCCAGTTGATCGCCACACCAATTAATAAGGTGACAACACAAATGGCAAACCAAATCGCCACTACCGGCGCAACGAATTTAATCCATTTGCCGAAAGAGATATTGGCGGTGGCCAAAGCTGCCATTAACACGCCAGACGTTGGGCTGATGGAGTTGACGATACCTTCACCCAGCAACACCGTTTGCACCGTCACCTGACGGGTTAAACCGAGGTTATCGCCGAGCGGCGAGAAGATCGGGATCAGCAAAGCGGATTCACCGGAACCGGATGAAATACCGAAATGCATCAACGCCGCGCTGATAAACATGCCCACCGCCGCAATGGCGGGATGAACCGGTGCCAGTAAATCAGACAGGAAGCCAACAATCGGATCAAGAATATTGCCCTGTTGCAGCACCACGGAAATCGCGCCAGCCATACCGACAATGAAGCCGCCTTTTACCAATTGCGAGCAACCCGTAAGGAAGGTGTTGGCAATGGCAGAACCCGACATGCGACCAATCATGCCGACCATAATCGACAGAATAATAAACATCGCCGACATTTCATTGGTGGCCCAATGAAATTGCACCGTACCAATCATAAATACAATCAGCGTTGCAGCGCAGGTGATCAGAATCAGTTTATGCCGACCGGTTATCGCCAGTGAATCGTCATTCTGCGCAGTTTGTTCTATTCGCACTTCACCATTATTGCGCGCGCGTTTCACCGAGATAATCAAATAGGTCATCACCGTTAACACGAACAATAAACAGGTAATGCCGCGCAACAACATGCCAGAGAACAGCGGTAACTGCGCCAGATGTTGGGTTAATCCAGTGGTGGCTGGACCTAATACCGCAACGTTAAAACCGGCGGCACAGGTTAAATACACCAGCGCCATACCAATCATTGGCGATAAACCCAACGAACGCGCCACCAGTAAACCAATCGGCACAAACGCTACTACTGAGTTCTGCACCACGCCTGTCGTTCCGAGAATGGCGAATATCACACCAAAAATAATGATAATACGCGTATCGCTAATTTTGGTACTGCGCGACAGAGAATTAAGCGCCGTAGCAATAGCACCGGTCGATTCGATCACCGCTAATAACCCGCCGGTAAACAGAATCAGGAAAATGATCGGCGCGGCTTTGATCATCCCTTGTACAATCGCCATAAAAATTTCGCCGGGATATACGCCCGAACGCGAGACTTCATGCAAACTTCCCTTGATGGCGAAAGTAATGCCATTACGGGTTTCATGATCAAACTTGCCCGCCGGAATAATCCAGGTCGCCACTGCCGCCAGCACCAAAATAATAAACAGCAGCAGATAAGGACTTTGCTCGGTTTTTGCTGCTGGCGGTTGGCGCAGCGTATTTTTCTCCACATTAACCTGAGACATGCGCATCACCTCCGAGGATCAAACCCGCCACCAGCGCCGCGCGCGGAGCAATATCGGCAATAATGATATGTTCATGGCGTGCATGAATACCTGCGCCGGTTGCACCCAAACCATCCAACGTTGGAATGCCCAACGCAGCAGTGAAATTGCCGTCGCTGCCACCGCCAACCGCCTTGCCCTCCACGGTAAAGCCTAACTGTTCGGCAACTTGCTGCGCACGCTCCATCAACACCAACGATTCCGGTGTTTGACGCATTGGCGGACGTGATTGTGCGCCGCTAATATCCAGCATGATGCCAGCTAAATGTGGCGTGATCTGGCTGATTTCGGCGTGAATGCGCTCGGCTTCTGCTTCGCTGGTAACGCGCGTATCAATGCCTAACACCGCTTTATCCGCCACCACATTGATGCGGTTGCCGCCACGCGCGATTCCCACATTGACGGTGGTGCCGCGCTCCGGCGCATTTAAGCTGTGCAAGAACATGATCTGATGCGCCATTTCTTGTACCGCGCTGATGCCCTCTTCAGGGTTGTTCCCGGCGTGCGCTGCTAATCCGTTAATGGTGATTTCATATTGTCCGGTACCTTTACGCGCTGTTTTCAGTGCGCCCGATCCCGCCACCGCAGGCTCAACCACCAGCACTTGCGCCGACCCTAAGGCGTGCTGCGATAACCAGGCGCTGGAGCTTGGGCTACCCACTTCCTCATCGCTGCCGCAGAGAAACACGATGCGTTTGCCCGCCAGTAAATCGTGCTGTTGCAACGCGCGTACCGCCCAGATGGCTTGCACCAGACCGGCCTTCATATCCAGCACGCCAGGACCGTAAAGCTTGCCCTCTTCTTCACGCATTACCAACTCGCCTTCATCCCAGACGGTATCGAAATGTCCGAGTAACACGGTTTGCTCGTCACCCGTTCCCAGCGTGAATTTCATGTGATTGCCGAAGTGCGGCTGCTCATCAATCTCTGCTGTCACGCCCAAACGTTTGGCAAACAGCGCTTGTAAGACCTCGCCACAACGATCCACGGCGGCTTTGTTCATTGATGGAGATTCCGCTGCGACCAATTCCTTGATATCCAGAAGAATTTCATCGGCATATTGTTGCAGGTAATTTTTTATAGTTTTCATTTGTACTGCCCTCGCATAGTGAATCTTCGAGTATGGAGATAAAAATGCGCTTAAAAAATGGAGATAAAAGGCTATTATTGTTGACCTCAGATCAACAGATAGGAAAAACCTATGGCGATGCTGCTCTATCCAGAAAAATCCATAAGGTATCTGTATGAAGTGGGCAATTACGGCGGTATTCGTCGGGCGGCGGAAGCCTTGGATGTTGATCCCGCCGCCATCAGCCGTCAGTTATCGCAACTGGCGCGGGAGATGCAGTTGCCGCTGCTGGAGCGACGTGGACGGAATGTGGTGCTGACCGAAGCTGGAAAGTTGCTGGCTGAAGATTATGCGCACACCCATCAGCGCCGCAGCCAGTTGGATCGTCAGTTAAAAGATCTGCGCCATAAGCGCGGTGGCTCGATCAAATTACGCGTCGGTCAGGGCATGGTGGATGAAGTCGTCAGGCATGTATTGCAGCCGTTTTCGCGAACTTATCCCGACGTGTTTATCGATATCCTGTCGGGCGATATGCAAACCACCGTGTCGCTGATTGCCAAAGGCGACGTTGATATGGCGGTGGGTTTTGGCCCGATTGGCCCTCCCGGCCTGAAGTGTTTGAGTTTTCACCGCGGACCAATCTGTGCGGTGGTGCACAGCCAACATCCCATCGCGGATTTCCCGCAAATTGAAGTGGCCGAACTGGTTAATTATTCGTTGATTGGTATGGACAAAAATTTTGGCATTCAAAGTTATATGAATGCCATGTTCAGTCAGGAAGGATTTATATTCAGCCCGGCTTATAGCTGTAATCTATTTTCCAGCGCCATCGCCTTGAGCCAGGCCGGAATGGGCATCGCGTTTATGACCGCCAAAGTGGTTGAAGACGACCTCATTGCTAAGAACTTAGTCACCGTGCCGATTCAGCATCGCATCGCTCGTGAAAGCCAATGCCACTTATTACGCAGCGCCGATCATCGCTTCACGCCCGCAGCGCAACATTTGTGGCAATTGCTGGTGGCGTTTTTTGAAGGTACGGCGGGAGCGGTTTAATCGCTGCTTATTTGATTACAAATCTAATAATGGCTTGCGGCTCTCTTTTGCGGGTTCCGGTTTGAGTTTCTCAACTGGAATTCGGCACATCATCCCAGCAGTTATGCCTATAAGAGAGTTATCCGGGAATGATTCCCACTGTCCTATTTCGACACTCGCATGAACAAGTTCACCTTCGGCAAAAGGTTTGGAAAAGAAAGATCTTCCCATCACGGCACGCTGATTTTTATCACAGTTAATAACATATATTGCCCGTGAACTGGCAATATACAACGGTGGGTTATCAATGATCTTCGTCTGCTGCGCATAGTTATTGATGAAATAATACCGCCGTAAATGACTATTACCTTGATAAGTTGAAATCACTCGGAAATCGATATAGGAGGTGATTTTGTCATCCTGAAGAATTTTCACAAAACCCGGTGGTGCCTTCTCAGGTGTTTGCGGCTGGGGTTTATTATTCATGGCACAACCCGTGAGCATCAATAATGCTAATCCTGTCAGCTTTTTCATTTTACTGCCCCGCTGGTTAAATCAGGGCGTAATGACTTAAGCATGTCAGGCGTGACATTGCCCTGAACTGAACAGAGCAATAATGTTTCTTCATTGCTTTGGCTAAGCATCAACAGTTTTTCAGTGCTACCTTTTTCTGGCGCAATGCCGGACACTGCCTGGTTATTTATTTCCCATGCACTGTTTTTATCCGCCTTGATCATCGCTTGAGCAACGTAATCATCGCCAGCCTTATTCCAGCTTAGCTGGTTAAGCGCGGACATCACCGCTTCAGGTGATTCTTTGATAATCAATCCCCAGTAATAATATTTACCGTAGTTCATTTCACTTAAGTCGCTGGTTTGCAGATGATAGCCAGTCAGCGTTAGTTTTAACTCTTGCAGAGGCTGAGCGAACCAGACTTTGCCATTTCCTTCTGGCGGTGTTTTGAACCAGGCATGATGTTGCTGATCGAGTGTTAATGGAGCCACACGGCTAATTGAAGTACGCTGATGATAAATTTCACTGAAGAACGAAGCGTCGCAGCGCGTTAGACTTTGCGTCAATGTGTTGGCTTGAGCAGATGTCGTTATACCTGTCATTCCCAGAATCAAACCAAAAGTGCAGATAATATTACGCATTGAATATCCTTATAATAAAAAACATCTTTTTTATCGGCATGCTGAGATGAAACTTTAGGTTTTTTATCATTGACCGAAATTTCGCCAGGCGAGTGCGTGTTGCTTAGATTAAGCTAACAGAAAAGCCTCCATTTCTTGCCACACATCTTCATTTTTATCTGATGCAGGGACTAACGATTCAATTAATCCAGTTGCCGTCGCGATGGATAGCGCTTCGATGTCGGATGCCATTCCTTTTTCAATATGTTGGGTTTGCCTAATCTCGCTGTGAATACGGTTGCTGAAGCCAGGCATAAAACCCACTGTTTAGCTCAAAAGATCAATAAATGAAATATTATAATCAGACGACTCGAAAGGGTTAAGGTTCGTAAACAGCAACTCATCACCTGCATTAATTAAGAAAATATCAGGATTGTTACTGAATGATAATTTCATTCCAACTATAGCATTGTCATCCTGTGAAAGAATAGAGTGAAAATTATTAGGGCTTAGCCCAATATAACGTGAATAAGGCTCTGCACCCGAAATATCCATAACTATTTCCTTTCCATACTCGCCTAAGTCTCGATTAATTAACCAAGCACGCTCTAAAGCAAGAGTGGTTCCATCCCTACCGCATGAAAATTGATATTCCTCATTGCTGCCTGAGAATTTTATTTGCAATCTTTGAGGAGCATCTAAATCAGGGCTATCAAGGAAATAGATAAGACCATATATAGCCTCTATCTCTTTATCAAAGAATTTTTTGGCCCATATTTTCATGTTTTCCAATGAGCTGTTCACCTTGCATCTCCTTTTAAAGAATTTATCACTTAGGTGTTTTCATTTACACCGTCGTTAAGAATTGTGACAAAGCTTCCATCAGGTTTTGTCACCACTGCGTCATTTCTTTTTATCCTGAAAAACACATCTCTACGGCTTGCCCCAGATCCTATACTTTGGCCAGCGAACCTTTCAGGAATTACTTCGTCTGGATTTTCCCTATATCATTGATTAATTCTACAACCGGACCCGACGCCACAGCCACTTGGGAGGCGTCAGTTCAGAGGCCTTCGAAAAGGTCTCGTCGTGAGGACAGGGAATGTCTACAGGTTTTGGGGTTCAGTGCAGGCAAGGCCCCCTGCTAAGCCTGCTGCCAACTGGCTCAACGCACTCACTGTCTGCTTCTGGCTTTCTGTAAGGTCACTGGCCTTAACGCCAGGATACATTACCGACACTATCGCCCGGGCTATCAGCTCACCGCCTGCGGCTCCAGCAGCACCGGCCGCAGCATCTCCACCGCTAATCTCTGCCAGAATCGCACCTGCCACGGCGTGAGCCATGGTGTTTGCTACCAGATTAGTCTTTTCTGTGCCGTCAGCGTTGTATGATGTGGTGGCTTTCTTTATAGCATTAGCAATATATGATGCCATCGCGCCGCTGGCTGCCGCGCCCATGTTGTTAGCACTTAAGCCGCCAAGCGCACCCGCGACTGCACTGGCCACCATCGAATAAGAATTTTCCAAACAATCTTGACGGGCGCTTTGGTAAAGAACCAAACGCCAAATTTGTCTAAATCCGGCACATACTGACTGGATATTTACACTCAAGTAGGTGATTTTTGCTAATTCTGTCTAATGAATTTTCAGTTATACAAGGATCGGATCCTTAAAGAATCGCATATTGCTTAGGTTAACTCCTTGAAGTAACAACGCCCATTTACATGATTTTTTAATCATTTATGACGCATGATAATTCCTTTGAAGAACATCAGAGCACCAAGGCTAAACGATTTTTACGACGTCCATATCTTATACTTAGAGAATATTATTAATCCATTTTAAATCATCATATAACTCAGATCTGATTTTATCGAACTCTTCATTTTCATCGATGCTGATCTTTCCATTTATATAAATCAATAAATCATTTAGCGACCCCATTCCACCATATAAATTCAAAAAATCTGAACGGACTCGTTCGGAGGAGTATTCGAAATCATTAGCAAGACTTCTAATGCTTGCCGACCAATCATTATAGCCACCTAATTGCAGCAGTGCGTCCATACGATTCATTTTTTCTATTATCCTGGACTTATCTTCAGACGTCATTTTAGTGGATTTATCTCTATGATTTCGGTGCCTGTTATAGACCACGGCTTAGGTACGACAATTTGCCGAGTTCCACCCACGTAAAATCCATTTTGTGTACCAACTTCACCTAGATATACCTTAGTGCCAGCAGGAATTTTTATCGCAATTGATGAATCAATTGGGGAGGTAGCCCCCCAGGCCACTGAGGTAACACTGCTTTATCAATTCGTGTCTGCAGTACTCCCTGAGGTGATTCGAACTGAAAAACTGCCCATAGGGTTTATCTGCTACTCCCGCACGATACAGGATGGTATCCTTTTGTAACACAATTTCTTTATATTTGCCGCCGCTAAAGATCTCAGATAAGTCATTTGATAGAGGACCCGGTTTTACGGTTGAGTATTCACCTAAAATTTTAACTGGGAAATCAAGATTTAGCGATTTCCCAGCATTAATAGCCAGCTTTCCCGCTACGGTTGTAACAACTTTATCAGTTATTCCAGCCGCCAATTTAGTCGAACCCAAACCGCCCGTTAGCAGGCCGACTATGTCTGAAACAAGTTTTCCTCCCTTTAAATGAGCCACTTGTTCCGGCTTTTTGATACTCGGCTTCCATTAGATTAATACGGTCAATATAGGACTGTTTAACGACTTCTGAAACATCGCCCAGTACATCACCGTTGTTAAAAAGAGTTTTCAGTGCTTCGTAGGTTTCAATCGGGCTGCTCGCGGTTTTCACTATACCGTCAATAGTGTCGTATAAACTCACTGGGACACCGGCTATCATTCCAGCAGCAAAGCTTCCATCCTGACCTAAACTAATAGCAGTCCATTTTACTCCAACCTGAACAAGGCAAATTTGGCCCTGGCACTCTTCAAGTTTGAGTCTTTTGTTTGTCGCTAAGATGGTTATTCTCAACAACAACTTTATCCGGTGCAGAGTTAACCGACGTACAACCTTTTTTCCCTGTGCTTTCCGTGGGTTAGAGGTGGTTTTTCCTGACGCGTTTTCAGTACCGTAACTTTTTGACCCGACGCGCATTTTAACAACACCGTTCTGTCTGTCATTACCGGGTTTACAGCGAGGAAGTTTACGCCGTCACCATCCATCACCCTTAAGGGGCACTGGATGGGAGATCTGGGGTTTGAGACCGGGCAGAAGATCGAGGTGATCACAAAGCCGGGGCAACTGATCATCCGGCTGGCGACTGAAGGGTAACTGACTGATAAAAAAATAATCCCGGCACGGTGGCCGGGATTACTTTTTTATTCTTTTCTAAGATAAAGTAAAAAGCCGCTGGATTTTATTGGCTCAGGATAATCCAGCCTTGTGACAACTGTATGAACAACTGAACTATCATCAAGATCAGCAATAATTTCGGTTTGTACTATAGAAGCATTTTCTTCATCATCTTCACTAATTATTCCATCATAAAAAAATTTTAAAGTAATGCTATCACCTTCCAATAATGCCGATATTGCTCTGATATTTTTAGTTATATTTCCAAGTAAAGCCCTTTGAATAGATAACTTAAAATAATCATTACTTTTCATATACTAACCCTTCATTACTTTTCTGCTGGTCTTGCTGGAAAAATATGAACACCATTCTTTCCATAATGGACTATTTCATTAGTCTTTGGAGCCGACACACCTGTCTGTGGATCGATATAATTACCAATATTCTGCCCATAATTAATTCTTTCCTTTGAACCCGGACTCCCTACAGGGAGATTGCTAACTTGCTGCCCTATTCCTAACTTTGGAAGCAATGACTATGCGGGAACAGTAATTATACTTTTATTCAACCCTGCTTCAGATGCGATTTTATATTCATTTGTGCCGGGAACATGCTTCTTTTGCTGCCCTTTGTGGATGGATGTTTTGGCTATTCCACCGCCTCCAGCCTTAAGTGGATCTCCGTCTCCGTCAAGCACATTCGGTCTCATCGGGTTGATCGAGTAAATATTCACAGAGGGTTTCTTGCCATCACTCAGTGCATTATTCTCCACTTCCGTCCTACCCGCAGACGCGCCACTTACAACACCAACCCGTCCATCAACTGCGCCTCCAGCCGCTGCTCCCGCCAGAGTAACGATGTTGACGACCAGCATTTTTTCATCTTCAGAGAGTTCAGAAACAGATTTGCCAAAGAACATCTGGCTCAGCTTGTCACTTGAATTCATTACACCGGCGACTAATCCTCCGGCAGCTCCGCCTGTTGCGCTGCCGCCCTGCGCTTTGGCAATTAAACCTGATGCGAGAGTGTGCAGAATCACGCGCATAGGCTCATTGCCTTCAGACACCACTTTCACCATTTTCGCCAGCAACGGCGCTGCCCCGGCCGCTGCTGCGCCGCTGAAGTTTCCACCCGCGAGACCGGCAAATACGCCGCTGATGGCCTGCGCCGCTATCTGCAGGTCCTAACCGATGCCGTATTGCTTTTCGACCTCTTTGTCACGATCGCTGAGATATTTCTCTTGCTCCTGTGCGGTCATTTCATTGAACGTTTTATCGTTCTTAAGCTTGTCGCGCTCCTGCTGCTTCGCCTGGAGCTTAAGGTAGTCGAACGTCTGCTGAATGACCTGCTGTCCCAGCACGGCCATTTCACGCTGTACGGCTGTACTGTCCTCGGCCTTTTCCGCATCAAACTTATCCTTCAGCGCATTCTCCGCAGAGGCGGTATCACGGCTGATTTGCGACACGTCCTGCTTTTGAGCATCCGGTTTACTAATGAGTAAGTGGCTGGTAAAACGATCTTGACGCGATTCCTCGAGATATTTTATTTAAGACTGATAGTCTTCATATTCCCAAGCAAAAAAGTGAGAGAGCTTTTGTGCTATCTCCATCCAGTCATTGCCTTCACACCGATCGATGTAGCCTGTGATGTTTTTTTTAATTTCATCCAGATCGTATTTACGTACCAGAAGCGTATGCCGTATCAGTTCCGGAAGCCAGAGGTGCTTGCAGAGCCATTCCGGGGTGCATATACGGAGATCAAAGTTGTCTGCCCCAGAGCTATCTTCACCTCCAATACGCAATAACAACCGGAGAGAAAAACACTGCTCATTTTCCGGATGAAAATTATCCAATTCAAAATCGTCATTTGAAATACTTTTCAAAATAGCCTTCATTTTTATTTCCTATTCTATATCAAGATGACCATTACCAATCTTACTCCTATCTCCAGTCGTCGGGTCTAATTACAACAAGCTCAAGTGTGCTCAAGTTAAAATGACGTTAAGCTGTAGAAACTCGTTCTTAAAATAAATCCCATTTAGTTGGCCGGGATTTACTTTATAAAAGTATAATATTACTCCAACAATTGGATGTCATCTGGATACACGGTTAAAACATATAACGTTTCACCATTCGCATCCATAAACTCTACTTAATAGCCCAGTGTTGGGTCTGTATATACCATAACAACAGTCCCCTTACATCCTACAACAACAGAGTCAGATAACACTTTGAGAGTTTATAGCAAGCTGCTTCGCTTCTGGAGAGTCCCCCGACATCAATGCATTGTGAATAGCAGCCAACCTATCCGCTTCCAGCTGAATTGAAGTAACCTGAAGGATTGAAAGTTCGTACTGTTCTTCTGCACTTAGCTTGCCATTAACTCGTTTATGCGATTGGCATAATCCGTCATTAATTGGCTAACTTCATTAGCTTTGTTGACACAATCCAGAGCGCCTGTGCATCCAATAACACTCTGATGCTGCTCTGCATTTAGCTTTTTATACTTTTCAATCACGTTCTTTTCACAGTCAGAATTGCCCCTGCACTGTGTCATTTCGTGAGCGCGTGACTGGTTCTGCTTAAGAGTCAGCGTATTATTCTCAACAACAATATCTTCCGTTGCGGAGTCAGCCGACGTTCACCGCTTTTCCCTGTGCAGTCAGCAGTTTGCAGCGCATTTTTGTCGGTGCGTTTCCGGGAGCAGAGTTTTTTGCCCCGATGCGCTTTTTGCCAATGTTATGAATAATCGGCCGCCGTGCATTACATCAGTGCTGCCGCTGTGATTGCTGCTGCCCTTCACCTGATGCACCCGTTACCGATTTTGTGTTTGCTCACCCTGACCAAAACCGAACCGGGCAGATGATAATTCGCCTGGCAATAGACGATTGCTCACTCAATGCAAAGGCTCTCTACCCCAGGATAGAACACAGCATGCTTATAAAGAGCCGACGAACCCATTACTGCGCCCCTGGTACTCAGTCCGCTTCATCGCTAAGCAGATCATTTTCGTAATCCTGCCCGCCGTGCCATACCCCCAGAACACTCACTGTCTTATCTCGGACCATAAAGGCGATGATTGTTCTCTTGCGATAGTTCGTAACTCTCAGCCCTGGCAGGATATCGTCCCGGCGATTTCCCCGATGCGGAAAGCGCTCCAGAGACTCACAGTAACTGATAACGCTTTCCGTATAGCTCAAAGCCGTTTC
This sequence comes from Enterobacter sp. Sphag1F, assembly GCF_014193275.1. Lineage (NCBI taxonomy): Bacteria > Pseudomonadati > Pseudomonadota > Gammaproteobacteria > Enterobacterales > Enterobacteriaceae > Enterobacter > Enterobacter sp. Sphag1F. The sequence goes on from NZ_JACHZD010000005.1 coordinate 47,706, forward strand.
CGGTGTCGCCGCCGTTGCGATGTATCGATACAGTTCCGCCAGTTGTTCTTCCGCTTCCGGTGCGAATACTACCCTGTAGTCCATTTTTACTCTCCGGTTGCCTTCCTGTGCTCGGCTTTCAGTCTGTCCCTGATATCGTTACCACTGAGGCTTTCTGTTTCACCGCGTTGCAGTGCTTCCCAGGCCGGTACTACCTTCTCCCGCAGCCATTGTTCCACCGCATTATCACGAGCCATCAGCGCCCGCAGACCTTCCCGGATAACTTCACTCTCTGAGGCATATTCGCCACTGGCAACGCGTGCTTTCACCTGTGCCGCCATTTCATTCGGCAGCGTGATACTCATCTGCTGTGTTGTTCTCATTGGAACACCTTCACTCCGCTAAGTAGGATTAAATCCTACTTTCTTTTTTCGGCATTGTCAGTATCTTTACCTCGTTTTCTTCGATTTTAGTCAGGCACAACGTGCTTAAGCGCAGCAGCAGGAGACAGGCAGCTGACAGAGAGAATTTTTGGCGCGGACTGAACGTGGTAAGACGTCGACAACCCGCTAGCCACAACGACTAGAGGAGCGAGTTACTATGGCTGAACTGCATCAGAAGTCAGAGGTGTCATACGCCCGCAAGCTGTCACCGGTTTTACAACGCAGGTTATGTGCGAGATTACCGAAACTTAACGCAGCCAACGGCCATCACCCTGAAGGGGTACTGGATGGCGGCGCTGGGGTTTTAGACCGGGCAGAAGATCGAGGTGATCACGCAACCGGAAGAGATGATCATCCGGCTGGCGATAGCTGGCTGATAATGTAAAATCCCGGCTCGGTGGCCGGGATTTTTTTAGCTTAACTGATCTGCAATGTGTTGCAGCCACGATTCTGATGAGTCCCATGCATTAGGGTAGTAATAGTTACAATCCATTTTATTAAGCAATATGTCCTGCAATTTGTCCTCTGGCAGAGCAAGTACAATCAGATTTTCTATTTCAGTTTTCATCTTCGACTGCTCTTCTGCTGTTTCCGTCACTCGATAAGCTGCTATGGTTTCATCAGCGCTACCGAACAGCACATCAAAATCCTGATGAAAATAACTTGTTAAAAAATAATTCAATGATGGATACTTTTCTTCAATATTCACGGTGTTGGATATCCTGTAATAATTTTATACCCATTAGGCATAGAATAATCTCTTCCAATAACAACTTTTGCATTTGTTGCCTGAACTGCACTTGTTGAGCCATTTGTAACACTAATACCAATCGCAGAGGAAGATTGGTAGTTAAGTGTCAAATATCCCTTTTGATTACCAGATAGATAGCTTTGGATAGCGGCTGCCGGTCTGGTTAAGAACGGTGTTGCTAACGTAACGCGTATCAAATGCCGCATCGCCAAGGAAAGTATTCACGTCGGTATACTGCTGACGGCTTTCCTGTGGTGCGCTGCCAGGCTGTTTACCCAGCAACTGATTGAGGTCACCAAACAGGCTGGCGTCCAACTGCCCCAGACCGTTTAATTTCGGGTTTACGGTGATGAGATAGGGACTGCTGCTGGTCAGGCTCCAACAAGATGGAGCAGAGCCGCGATTTGGCATTTCTGCATGTGGCATATACCACGTTGCTGCGTGTCAGTGAACTTGGACATCTGCGTGTGCGGCATCTCTCTCACGCAAGATGGCCGAATCTTTCTAGATGTGGCCGGGACCAAAAACTTGTGATGACCGGAGGCCTGATAAAGGCGCTGGGAGATCTGTTATTGCATAGGTTGACCTAGTGGATAAACAAATCAGGGCTGATTGCTAATCCTGATGCATTTATCTTCGGTCCTGTTCATCGAACTAATTGTGCGACAGCCCTAACTCTAAAGCCTTTGTCTACCCGCACGATGGAGGATATTTTTGCCCGCGCATGGCGTGAAGCTGGCTCCGGGCAGGATGCGCCGCCAAATAAAAATCGTTATCGGTATCGGGGATGGTCAGGCCACAGCACTCGCGTGGGCGCTGCGGTCGATATGGCCACAAAAAATATAGCACTGCGCAAATTATGCAGGAAGGTACGTGGAAGAAACCAGAAACGGTAATGCGATATATCCGGCATGTTGACGCTCATTCCGGCGCTATGGTCGACTTCATGGATAATTACGCTCAAAACTAAGAACTTAAGTCTACAGTTAGTCAACATTAAAAGCATACGGTGGCTTTGATCTTAGTATCGAAACTGTTCAACCTTTACTCTGCCTCAGCGTTGCCACAAATAAAGGAATATTATCCTGCAGCTTGCGATAGCTCAGCGTTTGGTAAGACAGGAGTTAACGCGCCTGCGACCTACCACCGACTTTAAACCGTGCATTATGTTCGAAAGCAGGGGAACCACAACGTAACGGGCCATCCTCCGGAGGTGCACTGAATGATGGCACATGGGTTCAGGTTGGCCGAAAAATCGTGGAGATCCCGAGGTTGGTAGAGATGAACACTTAGCTGACAACTGCTGGGTGATAAGGTAAAACCCCGGTTTGGTGACCGGGGTTTTTATCATACAACCAACTGTTTCATATGCCTAAATGGAACATCATTCACATCTAACCCCATGTCTTTTGCAAGCGCTATCACTTCGTCATACTCTGCTTGATTGAGTGCTACGTCATACTCACATATATGATCACAGAGAATCTCCAAAGCCAAGGGCTCCTCATTAAAATTTATATAATCCAAAGCACCTTTTAAAAGCTCCTGGTCTAACTTGTCATCAAGCTTGCGTCCAAAGTTAGTTATTCGATCAGCAAACATCCCTAATTTACCTCTATTGTTTTGCCGGTTTGTATGGTGGCATTGGGTTACTATCTGGGAATGCAGTTATTATTTTACCATTAGCGGGTTGGTAGACGACACGAATACGTACTCCATCTCGCTCTTCGTATGCAACCCACTTAGCAGGGTCCCCTTTACTGGTATATTTACCACCAGTACCAGTTTGGGCATACCAGACAGTGTCCGGTGAAGTAGCAATATCACCTATTTCATGTACAACCTTATCGGCTGTCCAATCTTGTGGAAATACTGTTTTTCCTGGATTTCCGGGGGTATAAATGCCCCCCGCTAGTCGGCCCATCTCCATATAAAATATGCTGCTTAGCTTCAGGCGAAAGGATATCAACATATTTCTGATTTGCCAGGTTGATTGAACTTTCAGCGATTAATCCGTTTAGTTTTCCGGCAGCAGCAGCACCCAGCACTGGCGCGACAGATGCAATAACTAGCTTCATCCCATCATAGGTTTCAATGTATGCAGATGCCGCGGCTTTATCAGTATGGAGATACCCCATGACATAGTTCACCATAGCATCTTTCACCTGCTGCTGATTTTGCGCATCAACGCTGGTGATGTTCAGCAGGTTTACTATCTCGCCGTAAGCATCGGCATACATCTGGCTGGCTTTCGAGTTATAGTTGCCGGTGCTTTCGTACTCAACCTTCACAGCATAAGCCTTCAACCTAGCGCTAGCACAACCCGCACTTGCCGCCTGACCATTGCTACAAACCGCTATCACGTTCTCATCCCTTGAAAAATTGAGTTCCGCTAATCGGGTAATATCTTTCTCAGCTTGCTCACGCTCTGCCGGGTCTCGGCTGTTTTTAAGTTTTTGCTTCGCTATTTCAAGTTCTGATTTTTCCGACACACTCAGATAGTTATTTTCAACTTCCGTTCTACCCGCCGATGCTCCACTTACAACACCAACCCGCCCATCAACCGCGCCTCCAGCCGCTGCTCCCGCCAGAGTAACGATGTTGGCGACCAGCATTTTTTCATCTTCAGAGAGTTCAGAAACAGATTTGCCAAAGAACATCTGGCTCAGCTTGTCACTTGAACTCATTACACCGGCGACTAATCCTCCGGCAGCTCCGCCTGTTGCGCTGCCGCCCTGTGCTTTGGCAATTAAACCTGATGCGAGAGTGTGCAGAATCACGCGCATTGGCTCATTGCCTTCAGACACCACTTTCACCATCTTCGCCAGCAACGGTGCTGCCCCGGCCGCTACTGCGCCGCTGACGTTTCCACCCGCGAGACCGGCAAACACGCCGCTGATGGCCTGCGCCGCTATTTGCAGGTCCGAACCGATGCCATATTGTTTTTCGACCTCTTTGTCACGCTCGCTGAGATATTTCTCCTGCTCCAGTGTCGTCATTTCATTGAACGCTTTATCGTTCTTAAGCTTGTCGCGCTCCTGCTGCTTCGCCTGGAGCTTGAGGTAGTCGAACGTCTGCTGAATGACCTGCTGACCCAGCACGGCCATTTCACGCTGCACGGCCATACTGTCCTCGGCCTTTTGCGCATCAAACTTATCCTTCAGCGCATTCTCCGCAGAGGCGGTATCACGGCTGATTTGCGACACATCCTGCTTTTGAGCATCAGGATTACGGATCTCAATCGTCCCTGCCGAGATGGCGCTGTAGGTGGTTGAACTCGCGCGATCTTTAGTCTGCTCCAGTGTCGCTACAGGCATAGGATTGTTACCCAACTGCTGCGACAGCCCACCGTTCGGTAATTTTGAAATAAAGCTACCGGATTCCGGCGCAGTAGGAGCGCCCACGCTGCCACTGACCGCCATGCTGTAGCCATTGCCGCCCGAGTTGGCGTGGTTTTCAATATTGGTCCAGCCGAGCGTCCCGGTGCTGAGGTGGTTTTTGTCCGGCGTTGCGGATGAAGCGATGATTGCGCCGTCCAGCTGTGTGTGGTTGCCGACAAAAATGTTGTAGCCATTGTCACCCGCAGTGATACCGCTCTGCTGCTGCACGGAGGCGTAATCGTTATAGATTTTGCTGCCGCTCATGCCGGCGCTGCCCTGCACCGGTACGCCGGCACAGATAGGCGGCACGCAGATGCTGGCGCTGAATCCCGTGGAACTTTGCTTGCTGTCGTAGCTGGCGCGATCCTGCTGGCTGGCAATCTCAAGGTTACGGCCTGCATCCAGGTCCACGTGGTTGCCGTTCAGGTTGGCACCGTTGAGTGTGACGTCCTGACCCGCTTTTACCGTCAGGTCGCCCGCTGCCGTCACTTCGCTGTTATGGTGGGTAACGCTGCTGCCGTTGCCTTTAGCGCTGCTCTGGCTGGCGGCCAGCTCAATTGAGAAGCCGTTCTGGCTGCCGCCGAGACCAAACCCGACGCCTACGCCGTAGTGGCTGCCACCGCTGCTGGATTTCTGGCTGTTGTTGTCCTCACTGCTGCTTAGTGCGATATCGCGGCCTGCGCTGAGTGAGACATTGTCGCCACTGATTTTTGCACCCTGGCCGGTAATATCCTGCTTTGCAGTCAGAGAAGTATCACCGCCGGACTTAAGAACGGTGCAGCTTTGTTCGCTGCTGTTCTGCTCCATCGACTGGTGACTGCTGCCGGCCGTGGCGCTGACGGTGACTTTTACCGCCGCACTGCTCTGCGTGTATGCCGAAAGCGCGGTCATCGCCGCCTGCGCTGCATAAATTGCCTGCAGGCGCGGATCGCTGCTGTTCTTGTGCGAATCCACAACCTTATCTGCTGCCTGTGCGAGGCTCACGCCATAGCCTGACATTTGCACCGTCACGCCGTACTGGGTGGATTTGCTGTCGCTGCTGGCTTTACTGCTGTCCAGCGAAGTCGTCACGTCCCGATTACCTGCACCTAGTATCGGGTACAGCGATCGGTTAGTAATGTCAGTTTGTTAATCTTCGATTTAACGCAGGATATCCTCGATTGCCCCCATTAAATATCAGCCATAAGGCTGAGATCAATAATTACTCCAGCACGTAATCAAACTTATCATCCCATGAAAAATCAATGTCTTGTTTTTTTGTCCGCTCGAATATTTGGATGATTTTATCAAATCTATCCCCAAGACGTTGCTTTGATAATTCCGAATGCACCCATGTTATTTTTACTGGTCTTTCCACATCTGTACTTAAACGATCCCATAAAGCGTCTAAATTTGAACCATAATAAGGACCGAAGTCCAGTAAATCGGCTAAATACCGGTGTACATCTGATTCGCTAAATATCTTTAACCCATCTAAAACTACATCGTTTTTACTCATTTCCACTTACCTATAGATGTGGCTGTTTCATAATGGTCTGTCGTGATGTATAGCAACCCGTCGTCTGAATACAACAATCTTGTCCCTGCTTGATTGCCTCTTGACATCGTATTATCTATGCCAATATCTGCTTCGCGCCATACTCTTCCCTGTACAGAAGGTAATAAATTGTTCGAGTTTTCAAATATATCCCCTCCAATCTGCTTCCCGGGGGATGTGTTATTTAAAGCTTTACCTGCCTTCCAGCCATTTTCAATAGCTTGAGATTTGTTTACATAATTATCAGGTAGTTTTCCTGTGTTTCGTAAACTATCCACAAGATCATTCGCTGCTTCAGTCGTTTTTAAATCTAGCTTTAGAGCAGCATATTTCGCCGCATTGTGAGCTTCATTGCTAGCTTTCGCTGCAATCAACTCAGCATGGCCGGCTACTTTCGCTACGATTTTTTCCGTTACACTGCCAGTGACTTTAGCGATACCACCACCGCCAGCAAGCAGCCCGGCTATATCCGCAACTAGCTTACCACCTTCAACTCCCGCATTAAACGAACCGCTAGCTCCAGCTTTTTGATATTCCATTACCAATTGGTCAATGCGTTCAATATAGGACTGCTTGACAGCATCCGCGATGTTACCTAGCAGATCATCGCTATTAAATAGCGTTTTTAGTGCCTCGTAGGTTTCAACTGGGCTACTAGCCGTTTTAACAACACTCTTTATAGTGTCATATAAACTCACAGGGACACCGGCTATCATCCCAGCAGCAAAGCTTCCATCCTGACCTAAACTAATAGCAGTCCATTTTACTCCAACCTGAACAAGGCAAATTTGGCCCTGGCACTCTTCAAGTTCTTTCTCCCTCTGAGTCTTTTGTTTGTCGCTAAGATAGTTATTCTCAACTTCCGTCCTACCCGCTGATGCACCACTTACAACATCAACCCGCCCATCAACCGCGCCTCCAGCCACTGCACCCGCCAGAGTAACGATGTTGGCGACCAGCATTTTTTCATCTTCAGAGAGTTCAGAAACAGATTTGCCAAAGAACATCTGGCTCAGCTTGTCACTTGAACTCATTACACCGGCGGCTAAGCCTCCGGCAGCTCCACCTATTGCGCTGCCGCCCTGCGCTTTGGCAATTAAACCTGATGCGAGAGTGTGCAGAATCACGCGCATAGGCTCATTGCCTTCAGACACCACTTTCACCATCTTCGCCAGCAACGGTGCTGCCCCGGCCGCTACTGCGCCGCTGACGTTTCCACCCGCGAGACCGGCAAACACGCCGCTGATGGCCTGCGCCGCTATCTGCAGGTCCGAACCGATGCCATATTGTTTTTCGACCTCTTTGTCACGCTCGCTGAGATATTTCTCCTGCTCCAGTGTCGTCATTTCATTGAACGCTTTACCGTTCTTTAGCTTGTCGCGCTCCTGCTGCTTCGCCTGAAGCTTGAGGTAGTCGAACGTCTGCTGAATGACCTGCTGACCCAGCACGGCCATTTCACGCTGCACGGCCATACTGTCCTCGGCCTTTTGCGCATCAAACTTATCCTTCAGCGCATTCTCCGCAGAGGCGGTATCACGGCTGATTTGCGACACATCCTGCTTTTGAGCATCAGGATTACGGATCTCAATCGTCCCCGGCGAGATGGCGCTGTAGGTGGTTGAACTCGCGCGATCTTTAGTCTGCTCCAGTGTCGCTACAGGCATAGGATTGTTACCCGACTGCTGCGACAGCCCACCGTTCGGTAATTTTGAAATAAAGCTACCGGATTCCGGCGTAGTAGGAGCGCCCATGCTGCCACTGACCGCCATGCTGTAGCCATTGCCGCCCCAGTTGGCGTGGTTTTCAATATTGGTCCAGCCGAGCGTCCCGGTGCTGAGGTGGTTTTTGTCCGGCGTTGCGGATGAAGCGATGATCGCGCCGTCCAGCTGTGTGTGGTTGCCGACAAAAATGTTGTAGCCATTGTCACCCGCAGTGATACCGCTCTGCTGCTGCACGGAGGCGTAATCGTTATAGATTTTGCTGCCGCTCATGCTGGCGCTGCCCTGCACCGGTACGCCGGCACAGATAGGTGGCACGCAGATGCTGGCGCTGAAACCCGTGGAACTTTGCTTGCTGTCGTAGCTGGCGCGATCCTGCTGGCTGGTCAGCGTCAGGTTATCTTTATCATTGACGCGGCTGTTCACGTATTCTGTTCTGTTGCCGTTCTCCGAGCCGCTGGCCTGCACGCCGATGCCGGTGTTTACTGACGCTCGCTTCTTCCGCCACGCGTCCTAACGTCAGCGCATCGCTTCCCTGCTCGCGCACCAGGATTCCACCCCACGCCTATCAGTTGTTGACGACGTGCCTGATGCGTCATGCGCTGCCGAGTGGGTTGATTCATGCCGGTTCTTTCACGTTGAAAAGTCGCTGTCCGTGTTGATGTGCCAGCGCGAAGTGTGCGTCGGGATAATTTTCATCGGTTGGCAGCAGTTATTCGCTGGTCACCACCGGCGCGCTGCAGTAGCCAAAAATCCCCTCATCGAACTGCGTGCGCATGCTGCTGAAAATAGCCGCGACGCACATAGGTGCGATGACTCGCCGCGCCCAGCGCCAGCAAATGCACCTGCAAATAGCCGAGCTTTTTCACCACGGTTTGGCCGTCAACATCTACGCCCAACCTTAGGTAAATACGCGATCGATCCAGCCTTTGAGCTGCCCCGGAAACGACCACCAGTAAATCAGGTAGACCAGCACCAGCGCATCTGTTCGATCCAGCCGCTGCTGCTCCGCTACGGCGTCGGTGGGCGACGGTGCGACACTTTTGAACTGTTCAAAATCGGCTTGATTGAAGCGCGGATCGAACTGCTCCGCCGCCAGATCGGCAATTTCATAGCTGTGGCCGCAAGCAGCAATACCTTGTGCCACCTGCGAAACGATGTGGTGCGTGTGTGAATGTTGGTCCGGATGAGCAGTAACGATCAGAGCATGCATAGCGACAACCTCCGTCATGGGTAAGCTACTAGTAGCAACTTACCATTGGTAGGTTGTCAAACTCACAGCGTTTTAGCAAAACAGATCGATTCGTTTCTGCCGATGTAAGGTTCATAGCTCTGGATTTGCGCGTAGCCGGAACGGTGATAAAACGCCACGGCACGGCTATTGATAACGCGGGTCGATAGCCGAATTTCGCGGTATCCCATACTTTTGGCCCGCGTTTCCAGATACTCCAATAGCGCTGCGCCAACGCCCGGCACACTACGATCGGAGTACATGCGTTTTACTTCGGCGGTATTGTTCCCAAGCGACCGCAACGCCCCGCAACCCACGGCATTGCCGGCTTCATTTCTGGCTAGCACCCACAAAGAACACTCATTGTTGAGTTCCTGGGCGTTGAAATGACTTTTGCCGTTGTCGCCTGTAATGTTGGCGAGTTCGGCTGATAGTTTCTCAACCAGTAACTGGGATTCTGATGAGAGGGGATCGGTTTGCTGGATTTTGATGTTCATGGAGGGTTTTGATTCCTGATTGAGGGGCTGGGACGCTGTATGCTTATTATGTTGAATTGGGTACCTAAACGCGCACTCGACGCTATTCACTTAGGTCAAATGCCACCCTTTGCAAGGAACGTACTGTTCACCCGAAATAACAAGACCTTCTATCACGAACGTCTAAAAAGATGTCAAGACGGAATATTATCAGGTGTTAACCCACGAATTTAAGATGGCGTATGTGTCGCCTACTTATCCATGTAACATCCCCAAATATTCTCTAATGATTTCATCACTGGCCATCATCTGAATTGAAGAATGATGGCCAGCATTCCAAACTTTCATTTTTTGCTCAAAGGATGAATGTTTTTACTCTTACCTAGCGCAACAATCTCACAAGATGTGTCATCATTATATCCTAGTGGGAAAAATATTATGCCATCGCGCTCAATAATTTCCTCCATCCATTTAGACTTGTTAATATCATAATCAATATCTCCTTGAAGTAAAGTCGATTTTTTATTTGCAAGTGCAAAAAAAACGTCCTCATTCGATTTTATCAGGCTTTCTATGACATTATTATTTTGAATATCAATTTCGCCAAAACCAATTAGTTTTAGTCCACCTTCAAAATCAAATGAATAGTTTTTTTTGTTTTTGATCATGGTACTATTCACTCCCCTTTCCTCCAGCAGCCCCCAAGTTTTTTTATGTTTAACAACCGCATTTTTAGGTTGCGGTGCAGAAAATTCAACAAACACCAGTAAACTATTAAGGTGAAAATTCATTAACTTAGAAACCATCTCCTTGAGTAAGACCTCGGCACCTTTGCTTCTTGTAAACTCTAATAGCTCCCAGCTTATAGCAGAAGTATTTTTTAAAAAAACATTATACCGAGTACTAAAATTAGCTATTTCGTTTTTCTCTTGAATATCTGTTGCATGCCTAACTATCACATCAGTAATCATAATGATTTCCTTTAGGATCATTAAAATGTGCACCCCGATTTTGAGGATTGTCACTGCCAAAACTATGGCCCCCAGCATCATCTCTTATATAGACCTTTGCAGTACCGCCGCCTGACTTTGGCACATCAAATTCATATATTAACCCTGGTTGAGAATTACCACGTTTATCAACATTAGGATAAACATTACTTGGATTTTGCCCAACAGGAATTCCTGCTTGCCGCTTTGCCTCTCTAAATGCACCATTTCTTCCTGCACCTTCAGGAGACATGTTAGGTGGTCGAGTCGCTTTACCACTAATTTCTTTAGAAACAGCGGAAGCACCCCCACGCCCACCACCTCCTGTAAAGAGCATTTCATCAGGCTTGCCGATGCACATCGGTTCATTAGAACCCATGCAACCCATGGCATTATTCTCTGCGGCATTCTTACCCGCCCTCGCACCAGCTGAGATCCCGGCTGATGAATTCGAGGCAAGGCTCCCCGCAAGGCCTGCTGCCAACTGGCTCAGCGCACTCACGGTCTGCTTCTGGCTTTCTGTAAGGTCACTGGCCTTAACGCCAGGATACATTCCCGACACTATCGCCCGGGCTATCAGCTCACCGCCTGCGGCTCCAGCAGCACCGGCTGCGCCATCTCCACCGCTAATCTCTGCCAGAATCGCACCTGCCACGGCGTGCGCCATGGTATTTGCTACCAGATTAGTCTTTTCTGTGCCGTCAGCGTTGTATGATGTAGTGGCTTTCTTTATAGCATTAGCAATATATGGTGCCATTGCGCCGCTGGCTGCCGCGCCCATGTTGTTGGCACTCAAGCCGCCAAGCGCACCCGCGACTGCACTGGCAACCATCGAATAAGTTCCACCAGTACCCCACTTATCCGCCACGTCCTTATATCCAGAATCGTTGCGAACCAATGTGTTGAAATCTTCATTAGATAAACTGGCGTATTCAGGATGTTCCTTAAGGAGGCGGTCTGAGGTCTCTTTTGCAGCTTCATCCAGCTTGTAAGCTTTGACATCACTGACAACCTTGCCCGCCAGTTCCTGTACGCCTTGTGCAAAAGCCATCTGGTTTTCGACTTTTTCCTTATCGAAAATCTTACCAATACTGCCGTTCGCGTTATCGGTATCGCGGCTTAGATCCGCTACATCCTGCTTCTGGTTCCGTTCATCCCGAACCGTAATGGTGCCAGCTGAGATCGCAGATTGTGTTGTGCCGGATGCACTTCCATTCAAATTCACTAAAGCCGGCAGCGCGGAGCCTGCATATTGCTCTCCCGGTTTATTGTTGCTGTTATATCCTCCACTGATACCCATTGCCGCACTGCTGGCGCTGTAAGAAGCATGATTATCTATGCTTCCCCAGCCCAGTGTGCCGGTAGACAGGTGGTTGTCTGCCGCTTGGGCGGTTGAGGCGATTACAGCACCATTCAGCTGTGTATGATTGCCAACGTAAATGTCATAGCCACCGTCACCCGCAAACAAACCGCTCTGATCCCCAACGCTTGCGTATTCACTCTTAACTTTGCTCTTGCTAATACTCAGCCCAGCCGAGCCAGTCATACTGCCAAAGGTGAAACTGAAGCCACCGCTGGCGCTCTGCTGCTTACTTTGGTAGTTGTCGATATCCTGCAGGCTGGTCAGTGTGAGGTTGTTACCTGCATCAACGGTGATACGGTTACCCAGCGCCTGAGCTCCGGAGAGTAGCGTATCGTTCCCACTGCTCAACGTCAGATTATCTTTCGCGTTGACGCGGCTATTAACGTAAGACGTTGTGTTGCCATTCTCCGAGCCGCTGGCCATGAACCCGCTGGCCTGCACTCCAATACCGGTTTCCTGACCAATAGCAATATGTACGCCCGCACTCCAGCCAGATGACTTATTGCTACTCTTCTGATCGCTATTGTTGCTGGCGGCGATCAGGTTGAGGTCATGCGCTGCGGCAAGAGTGACGTTACCTCCAGTGATACCGCTGCCAGTCAAATTCAGGTCACCACTGGCACCGTTTGCACCCGTGGCAACCACAGTGACATTACCACCGCCGTTAAGCGAACTGCCGCTAATCGTATTGGCGTTGTATTCTGAAGAAGACTTGCTTTTGCTGGCACCGACGCTCAGCTCAATCTTAATGCCGGCATTATTTAAATCACCCTTCGCCAGGGCTGCCGCAGACTGTCCTGCCGCGCCTGACATTGCCCAGCCACTCTCCAGCATTTTTACCGCGTTAAGCGCTTTAAGACGATCGTCTCCTGCCTGTCCGGCCTCTTTAGCCTGAGACCCCAAACTCAGTAACGCGTCAGTAATCGGGCTGGTTAGCCTTAAGGTCAGACCACTTTGTTTCTGCTCAAAGCTCTGACGGCGCGTTAACGTGTCGTTGCCCGGATCGATAGTGACCGAGCCGCCGACCAGGCTGATGTCCTGCTTAGCAATCACATCCGATCCCGCTACGTGCGCGTCATGACCCGCAACCAGCGTTACGTTGCCACCCGTGCTGCCAACGGTACTGGCACTCTGACTTTCTGTAGTGCCGTCCTGCTTAAGCTGCTGTTTCGAGGATGCGCTGCCAAAAGTGACCCCAATCCCGCCACCGCTAAACATGCCGCTCTTCTTGGTTTCACTCAGCCGATAGCTGCTCTGGGTATCGGTTGCCGCCGTAATAGTGAGATCGTTGCCAGCTTTAAGACCAACATTGTTTTCACCGACAACAGTGGAGCCTTTTAGAGTCAGGTCATTACCCGCGACGATTGAAATCTGGTCGCCATTTAGCTGAGAAGCTTTTCCAGTGGTTGAGCTGTCTTCGCTGATGGTGTGAGTCGTTTTCTTGCTGAACAGGCCTTTTTTGGTTTTAGTTTCTTCCTTGTAGGCATAATCACTTTCCGTCGCCGTGGTGATATTTACGTCGTGGCCGGCCTGTAATCCAATATCTTTGTTTGCGGTGATGCTAGCGGCCTGAGTGGTGATGTCGTTCCCGGCAAGCATCGTCGTGCTGCCACCACTGACAATTTCAGTGCCCTGCTGACGCACTGCTTCGTTGATAACCGTTTTTTTACTGCCGCGCTCGCTGTCGCCTGAACGGTTTTCTACGGAATTCAGATTGATATCGCGGCCCGCATGCAGACCAATATCGCCTTCGGCTGCCAGCGCTGCCGCCTGGCTGGTAATATCCTGCCCGGCTACCAGCGTCAGGTTGCCGCCGCTGGAAACGGTCGTGCGTTCAGCTCCGGAGCTATGCGTTTCCTTGTTACCCGTTTTACGGCTTTCGCTGGTCTCGATGCTGTTGAGACTGAGGTCGTGCCAGGCATTGAGCAGCAAATCGCCGCCTGCGTTCAGTGAGGCACCGGTGATGTTGATATCGTTGCCGGATTTCAGGCTGAGCGCATCCAGTGACGTAATCGCCGCCGTCTGGCCAAGCAGTGTCTTGCTTGCCTGCACTGGCACGTTGCCGCCGATCGTCCATTGTGAGCTGATGGTAGTGTTGTTGATGTCACCGTTGACGCTTTCCAGCGCCACCTTTTTACCGCTGATTGTCGAGCTGACGTTGTTGATGCTATTCAGCGCGCTGAGATTCAGCTCGCCTCCGGCTTTAATCAGCCCGGCTTTAAGGTTGGCGATATTGTTCTGGCTGTCGGCGCTGACAGCGTTCTGCGCCACAATGCTGCTGGCGCTGTTGGTGATGTTACCGCCAGAAAGCGTCACGTTGTTCCCGGCAATCACGCTGCCGTTGTTCATCGCCGCATCTTTTTCGGACAGGTACACTTTCGGCACCATCACCGTCTGACCATTCACCGAGGTGGCTTCCCACCAGATGATGCTCTTATCCAGTGAAGCAACCTGATCCGCAGTAAGCGACACGCCAAACTGCAGGCCTAAAGCCTGCTGTGACGCGGCGGCGTTATCCATCAGGTAACGCATCTGGTCCAGATCGGAACCCACGCCATTCAGATAGCGGCTGCCGGTCTGGTTAAGAACGGTGTTGCTGACGTAACGGGTATCAAATGCCGCATCGCCAAGGAAGCGGTAATCGTTGTCAGGCTTGAGGTTCAGCCTGTCCAGCAGATAGGACGAGCCGAGGAAAGTATTCACGTCGGTATACTGCTGACGGCTTTCCTGTGGCGCGCTGCCAGGCTGTTTACCCAGCAACTGATTGAGGTCACCAAACAAGCTGGCGTCCAGCTGTCCCAGACCGTTTAATTTCGGGTTTACGGTGATGAGATAGGTACTGCTGCTGTCGCCCGGGACGAAGTAGCCATTGTCACTGGTGGGGAGCGGATAGGCGCTGGTATCCACCGCTGAAGCACCATAGCTGCCCAGAGCCGATGGTTTTACTGCGCTGCCTGACGCCAGTTCAGCGGCCTTACCAAGGTTCGCGTTGCCCTGTTGTTTGCCATTGTGATTTGAGAGCCCAACGGTTTCAGGCTGTGCATTTTGCAGCGATGTGCCACCGTTGACCTGCTGCAGGGCATTTTGCAGTTGGTCGCGCCATTCGGGAGAGTTGATCGCCACCTTATCTGTGGCGGCGAGTTGCTGGCGCTGCTGAACTGCCACCTGGCCGATTGCGGCGAGCTGATTTAATACAGGCGCATTGACAGTGGTGCCTGTCCAGCCGGCGTTGGAAGTGGTGGAGGTATTGCTGATATCACCGCTGAAGCTGGCGTTAACGTTGCCGCCTGCCTGAATGACGCTGCGATATACGTTGCCGCTACCGGTAGTTTCATACGCCGGACTGTCATCAAGCGTGTATCCAAATGAATTCGACGTAGCGCCACCACTATAACGGTAAATCTGATAAGCCGTGGTTGTGCCATCAGTCCAGCTTTGGTTATTCAATTCCGTCCCTGACAGCGCCATATTGTTACTAGCAAGCAAAGAGGAGGCAGAATTATCAAGCTGCGCCGCTTGCACATTCAGGTCTCGGCCCGCTGCAATACGACCTGCTCCTCCGCTTGCATTAGCGGTCACTGCTATGGACTGATATGCAACCTTTTGCACCTGGACATCAGCATTCGGTGCATAGCTGTATGTATGGGTTTCCCAGTCATCACCATGTCCGTGATGTTGTTGAGTTCCACTGACGTATTTATAGTAATCGCCGGGTTTAAACCACGAGAACGGGATCCTAACATTCGGTCCATTTGCCCATGACGGGGTAGCAAGCTGGGTTACCTCTTCACTGGTGATCAAGCCCTCACGCGTATTCAGCAGATGCCCGGTCCTAATCGTGATATCACCATTCTGAGACTCAATGGTTCCCGAAGTATTGATCACCTCACCATTGGCATTCCCCACCGCGTCGCGCTGCATCCACAGACTGTTGCCTGCCAGCATATCGCCACGCTGATTTTGAATGCTGTTAGCGTACAGGTAGAGATTCTGTCCGGCGTAAAGTAATGCCGTATTCACAATGCTGCCTGGCGAGGAAATGGTGAGGCTGCCACGCGTGCCGGTGAAGCCATTGAGTGCTACGTCGCTGCGGCTGGCCAGCGCAATGTTGCCACCACCCTGCAGCGAGCCAGCGCTGTTCATATTGATGCGGTTACCGCTCAGGCTGCTGTCGCCGGTTCCGGTTGTGAGCTGGCCGTTGTTCGTCAGATCGCCGCCTGCACTCAACGTCAGCGCCTGCCCCTGTAACGTGCCCTGGTTCTCAATCGCACCGTTACTGCTGATAGTCAGGCGATTACCTGCGGCCAGCGTATTGCGTGCGGTAAAACTGTTGATGAGTTTCAGCGTCGCATCGCCCAGCGCCACCACCTGGCCCAGCTGATCGAATCCCGTACTTTCCAGCAGCAGATTGCCACCGCTCAACAGCTTTCCTGCTGCCTGTTGCGTGACCTGGCTGGCCTTCACGTTCAGCTGATTGACACCCAGCAGCGTGCCACTGTTATTGAGCTGGCCATAATTGACCGCCAGCGTGCCACCCTGCGCAGTTCCCTGATTCAGCAGTTGCGAGCCGGTTAAAGTTCCCTGCTGATCGGCCAGCAAGGTGCCGCTGTTGCTGGCGTTGGCAGCATTCAGCGTCAGCTGCGCTGCCTGCAACCAGCCGCTATTGACGAGTTGAGGCGTGTTGAGCGTGAGCTCACCCGCAGACAGCATTTTGCCACTGTTGGTCGCGCTGCTGCTGGCGGTGATGCGATTAGTTGTCCCCTGAATCAGGCCGTAGTTATACAGCTCAGGCGTGGTCAGCGTCAGACCGCTCTGGCTTATCAGCGTCCCGCTATTGTTGTTGGTGATGCGGCCACTGGTGGTCAGCAACAGGCTCTTATCACCCTGCAACCGTCCGTTGTTAGTCAGTGTTCCAGTGGTGATCGTCAGATCACCGCCCTGAATGCGGCCATCATTGCTAGCCGTCGCCGCCTGAAGATCCAGTTTGCCACCTGATAACAGCGCGCCGTTTTGCTGCTGCGTCAGCGTGCCGCCAAGTACTGCCGTCAGTCCGTTAACGCCGGAGATTTCTCCGCCGTTGCTTAGCGTAGTGCCTTTTAATGTCAGGTTTCCGGCAATCCATTGTCCCTGATTGGTGAGGCTGAGGGCGTTGAGCGCGGCGTTGCCGTTGGCGGTGATTTTGCTGCCCGTGGCGGACGTCAGCGCATCGCTGAGGTTGAGCGTCAGATCGCCCGCGCTCTGAATCGCGCCGTTGTTAGCCAGGCGGGTGCCGTTCAGCAGGATTTGCTGTCCCTGCCAGCTGCCGTTGTTGGTGATGACATCACCGGTGATGTTCAGCGCGCCCTGCGTCAGCAGCTGACCGCCAGCATTGTTGATTAATTCACGTGCGGGCTGCGACTGTACCGCCAGCATGCGGAAACCACGGGTCTGCGCCGGACCGATAGTCAGTGATTGCAGGCCAATCAGACTGCCCTGATTGGTCACGCTGGCCGGGGTAATAGCCAGCTTTTCGCCCTGCACGCTGCCGCTGTTATTCAGCGCATCGCCACTCAGCGTCATCGCTTTATCCGCCAGCAGCGAGCCGCTGTTATTCAGGTTCTGCGCGCTGACCTGTGCCGTGCCCTGCGACAATATTTCACCGCTGTTGCGCAGCTCACCCTTAACGTCCGCAGACACGCCTGCGGTGCCCAGCAGCGAGCCCTGATTCTGCCAGCGTCCTGCGCTGATTTGCGCATTGTCACCCTGGATTGTGCCCGCCGTGTTGAGGTCGGAAGCGTTCAGCAGCAGGTCGCCGCCGGTCAGCGTTTTGCTGCCAGCCGCCTGTGTTAAAGCGCCGCGCGATTGCGCATCCAGCGAGGATGTTCCCTGCCATAAGCCACTGTTGCTAAGGTTATTTCCGCGCAGTACCAGATTACCGGCCAGCACCTTACCGCTGTTTTGCAGGTTGCGCGCCGTCAGGCTGGCATTGCCGCCCGCAGTCAGGCTGCCACGGTTATCCAGCAGC
The DNA here is from genome assembly GCF_014193275.1 of Enterobacter sp. Sphag1F. NCBI lineage: Bacteria > Pseudomonadati > Pseudomonadota > Gammaproteobacteria > Enterobacterales > Enterobacteriaceae > Enterobacter > Enterobacter sp. Sphag1F. Next base: position 65,577 of record NZ_JACHZD010000005.1, read on the forward strand.
CCGTCGGACTGACCTTTAAGTGCGTCAATACCGTAAACCGTGCCACTGTTGATCAGAGAACCAAACTGATAGTCAATGCTGTTGCCCTGCAGCATACCGGCGTTGTCAGCGATTGCGCCCTTAATTGCAAGAATACCGTTGCTCAGTAGCTGCCCCGCGCTCAGGTTGCTGAACTGCCTGAAATCCGCGCTGAGTCCGCTGTCACCCTGTAGCAGGCTTTGATTCTTCAGCACATCACCTGAAGCGTTCAACTGCTGTGCCGCAATCGAACCGCTGTTGTTCAGCGTGCTCGTCTGAATATCCGCCTGGCGCTGTGCAAGCAGAACACCCTGCCCGCTGTTGTTCAGCGTGCCGCTCAGGTCTGCTTTTAGGTTAGTAGCGGTGATGCGTCCGCTGTTGGTGAGGTCACGACCGTTGATGCTGAAGTCATCCGCCACCTGTAACAGGCCCGCATTGGTTAGTTGCTCAGGTGAAAGCGTAAGCGAACCGCCGCTAATAAGCTGACCGCTGGAGGCGTTGGTGATATTCGCGCTGTTCAGTAAGAGCGAGTTGTTACCCTGCAGCAGTCCGGCGTTGGTCAGCTGAGGTGCCGTGATGCTGAGTCGGTTAGCCGCCAACGTACCGCTATTAGTAATTTTATCGCTGATGAGGGCAAAATCGTTCTGGCTCAGCAGCGTGCCTCTGTTATCCAGCGCGCCGCTCAGCGTACCAAGGAACTGCGTGGTCGCCTGAGCACTGCCGGCGTTCTGCCAGCTTTGCAGCCGCATATCAAGCATGTCGGCCTGAATGCTGCCCTGATTATCCAGGCTTCCAGCCTGAGCAGTCAGCGTGCCGGCACTCAATAACTGGCCGCCGGTTTTATTACTGAGCTTATCGCCCATCACGGTCAGTGCATCACTGCCCTGAATCAGCCCGCTGTTAACCAAATCGCCCTGAAGCCTGAGCGCCTGCGCCAGCAGCCAGCCGCTGTTATCAACCGAATCTGCTTTGAGCTGTAGGTTCTGCTGACCAAGAATTTTGCCACTGTTATCAAGCGTTGCGGCGTTGAGTACGCCATCACCCGCACTCAACGCATTGCCGCTGTTATGCCAGTTGCCCGCCGTCACCGCCAGCTGTTGTCCTTGCAGCTGGCCCCGGTTAGTGAGCGTGTCTGCTGCGATGGTTAATTTGCCGTCACTCAGTAACGTACCGCTGCTGGTTATCACCTTGCCGCTGGCCTGCAGCGATTGTTTGCCCTGCAACGTGCCGCTGTTGTTCAGCGTACTGGCATCAACAGTGGTTGTCGCTGCGGCGATTTGACCGTCATTGGTCAGCGCAGCGTTTTGAAGACTGAGGTTGTTATCCGCGAGCAGCAGGCCGCCCTGCTGATTGTTCAGCTGCGCATTCGAGGCAAACAGGCTGGCAGCGTTGATCTCACCGCTGTTGGTCAGCGCGTCGCCACTCAGCGTCAGCCCAGCCTTGCTGGTGATGAGCCCGCTGTTAATCAGTTGCGGCAGATTGAGTGCAAAGCTGTTATCCGAACTCAGGGTGCCGCCCGCCAGATTATTCAGGCGGTTGCCGCTGTAGGTCAGCGCCTTGCTGCCCTGAATCAGCCCACTGTTATCGGTTTGCACGCTGCTGAGTGAGAGCACCGGTGCTGACAATACGCCCTGATTCAGCAGGCTGTCGCTGCTGAGGGTGAGATTCTCTGCGCCGGAGATGGCCGCGCCCTTACCATTCTGCAGGCTACGGGTGTTAATGCCGGTGGTGTTACCGGCCAGCATGCCGCGATTATCGAGTTGTTTTGCGGTTATATTGAGATTTTTTCCGGCCGTCAGCTGGCCGCTGTTGCTGAGCCGATCCTGCGCCTGCAATCGGATATCGTTACCGGCTTTCGCGACGGCATTGCTGTCCATGACAACGGTTGTGCCACCAAGCTGAATATCACGTCCTGCCGTGATGCTGGTGCCATTGGCGGTGAGATTTCCTTTCGCCGTGACGCTGACTCCGGCGTCGCTGACCAGCGTGCCTTTGTTGAGCGTTGCATCCTGCTGTGCACTGAGCGTGACCTGTCCGGACGCTTTGTTTTCCCCACCAAGCGTCACTGATTCAGCATTCGCCATCAGCGCGCCGCTGCTCAGGCTGTTGTTGAGCGTCAGTTTCCCGCTGGCATCGAGCTGAATATCCCCCTGCTTCGCCACCAGGTTACCGAGGTTAACCCCAACGCCCTTTTCGCTCGACACCAGATGAATGCGATTGGCATACATGCCGCCGAGCGCGCCGGTATCCACCGCCACCGACGGCGCCGCACCTTCACCAGCAATCGGCGTGACGGAACCATCCGCACCCACGCGGTTTGCCCCGACCGTAACAGACAGATCTTTCGCATGGATCCCGGCGTTGATCTCCGTTGCGCGCGCGACGATCGACACCGCATCGGCGCTGCTGCCGTCCAGTCCCTGACCTTCGACGATCACCGATCCTTTCGTCACCTCCAGCGCAGCCAGATTGCCGTTGGCATCCAGCTGCGGTTTACCGGTGGTCAGCGTGACGTTCGGTGTGTTAATAAAGCCGCAGCCGTTACAGGTAATGCCGTACGGGTTGGCCACCATCACGTTAGCGGCTTTACCCGCCACTTCGGTGTAGCCCTGCAACTGCGAGCGGTTAGCGCCAACCACTTCGTTGATGATCGCCTGCGCTTCGTGCCCGGCTTTAAGGTTGGGGTTGTTCTGGACCAGGCCGCCAAGCTGCGTCTGGGTAAGCTGGCCGGTGGCGTTATTGAGGATTAAACCTTCTTTGCCAACGTTGTACTGCTGGTACTGGTTATGCGAAATCCCGGCGCCGTTGGGCGTGGCGATATTCACCACCGGCACGCCGTTGCCGGCGGCATCCATTTTTGTGCCCGGTGTTACCGGCGTAATTTGCGCGGCGACAGCAGGCAGCATCGGCTGGACCGCCACCAGATAGCAAATCAGGTAACTCAGCGCGCGACGGGCGAGGGAAACGGGTTGACGATCGTCCATAATCTTTGCCTCTTAGAAAACCAGCCCGACGCGGGCGTAAATGCTGACGTGATCCGGCTGGAGATGGCCGGGATAGCTAAGCGGAATGCCGACGGTGTACTGGGTGTAGAAGTTGCGGCCACGCGTGCTGAGACCTAGCGCGCTGCCCCACAAGGTGCCGGTAGACTCGCGGTTCTGCGCGTCGCTCTTTAACCAGCCGCCGTCGATGGCGGCCAGCGCGCTGACGTCGCCTAAAACGGGCAGCGTAAACAGGCTGTAGCTAAGCTCGTTGCGCAGATAGCCACCGGCATCTCCGGAGAGATACTGCTCCTTAAAGCCGCGCACCGAGCTTTCGCCACCCAGCGTCAGGCGTTCGCTGCCGTACAGTCGATCCGCCGACCACTGGCCGTAAATGCTGCTCAGCAGCCACAGTTTGTCAGCCAGCGGGCGCTGGAAGCTGCCGCTGATGCTCCACTTGCGGAACTGTGCTTTGGGCAGATCGCCGGTTTTTCCCGCGTCATCTTCGGCATCAAACCACGGCATGCCGCGGCTGAACGTTGGATTGAGCGTAGCGACGCCGCCGAGGATTTTCTGCGTATGATTGAGTCCCAGCTGCGCGCTGGAGATTTTGCGGCTGCTGCTCTGCAACAGGGTATGGTTGAGATAGTTGTGGCTGGAGTAGTGATTCAGGCCGAGCTGGACGCCGGTTTTGATATCGCCGTTACGAAACAGCACCCACGAACCGTTAAGCCGGTGCGACACGTTGTCGCCGTTGCTCAGCCAGGTAAAGCCGTTGTTGACGAAGCTGCTGTGATAGTTGCTCCAGCTGTAGCTGTAGTCGAGCAGGCCGTAGCCGTAGGGCACGCTGACGCCCGCCTGCAGGTTTTGCGCATCACGCCAGTCGCTGAAGGCGCTGCTGCGTCCGCCGCTGATAAACCAGCGGTCGGCCAGTCCCAGCAGATTGTTTCCCGTCAGCGACGCGTTGAGCTGACCAACGCCGGTGCTTTTCTGTCCGCTATTATCGAAACCTAATGATGCGCTGATCGGAAATTCCGGTTTGGCCGTTAGATTGACGACCGAATAACCGGTTTTAGGCGACGGCTGTATTTCAATCTGCACCGGCGTGGTGCGCACGCGGTTAATCTGCTCCATGCCCTGCTCAATATCGCGCAGGTTAAGCACCTTGCCTTCCAGACCGGGAAACGCCATCTGTAATGAACGCGGATGCTGGCCGTCGAGACGAATGGCGTCCAGCTTCCCTTCCAGCACCGGAATAATTAACTCACCCTGCGATAAATCCTGTTCAATTAAAAATGCCCGACTGGTGATATAGCCGCGCTGCATATACCAGTCAGAAATGGCATGCACCAGCGAATTAATTTCGGTTAAGTTCAGGCAGCGATGAATATAAGATGCGGCCAGCGATTGCTGCTGGCCGGCAGAAATTAGCGTGGCGTTGCGAATAGCGATATGCTGCACCGGGAAGCAGGGACCCGCCTGGCCGGAATCCGCTGCTGGCGTGCTCTGCGGCGCGGTAGCACGCCACAATGCGTCACGCTGCTGCTGGTCATTTTGCAAACGTTGCTGTTGCTGGTTCTGAATATAATCACGGTCGCCAGGATTTAACGGTGCCGCAAATGCAGAAGTTGTGATCATACCGACGCACAGCGCCAGTGACATCCATGTTTTTGCCATCATAATAAGACTTAAGGGAAATTGATTGTAAGTTTTGTGTAAGCACTTTTGTGCAGAATATCACCTTAACAATCAGAAAGTTCCTGGCTCCTTATAAAAACTTTAATTTCCTGTTTATTCAATTTTATAAATCATGAAGTTTCCCCTTAACGCAAATAGTCAGTCATTCCATCATTTTTACCGACAATGTTTACTTTCATGGTCATGCATGCTGAATGAAATGATGAGAGAAATGCATATACAGAATGAGGATCTTCACTGCATTGATTAGCAGTCTGAGGGGAATGTGGTGGTAGCGAGCCCTAATCGAGGCATAAGCGCCTACCTTTGGTTGTTACATTATAACATACTTTAGGCCCAGCAATGGTTGAACTGATCCCCAAATCCATCCTCTTACCTAGGGCTGTCAATTTACAGGCAAGTGATTTAGTTGTTCATTATAATAACGGGGAATACATGTTTAAAAAGGGTTGGGTTAAGCAGTTTTATATACCGGCGTTTATTTCGCTCTATATCGGCGTACTTCTTAATATTCCGATTTTCATCCGTCGCTATACGCAACTGCAGTTTGATAATACCCTTTCATTAGTGACTGAGGTCATCGCTGCATTTTGTTTGGTGATGCTGTTAACGTTGTTAACAACATTAACCGGAAAATATCTGTCGCGCGTATTAATGACCATGCTGGCGATATTCTCCAGCGCTGCCAGTTATTACATGATTTTCTTTAATATTGATATTGGTTATGGAATTATAGCCGCAGTTTTAGCCACCGATTCATTAGACCTTTCTAAGGAATCGGTGGGTTGGCACTTTATGCTGTGGATGGTGATCATTAATATCGTCCCGCTTTGGCTAATCTGGCGCGGAATGCGCATTAATCCAGTAACAAATATCAGTAAAAAGCGTTACTGGTCCTATAAAACTATCGCCATTGTTATCGCCGCATTAGGTTGCTGGTTGCCGCTAACGCTAATGGGCAAGGTGCAGGATGAACAGGATAAGAAGAATAATCGCATGATGGCCAGCTACGGCGGCATTGTTGCGGGTACCTATTCACCGTCTAACTGGTTATCGGGCGTTGGCTTGCTGGCTTATAGTTCGTTCAGCCAGGCTGAAGATAATCGTAATCTTTACGATCCCGCTGAACACTTTAAATACGTTCCACCGAAAAATGCGGATAACTTGTATATCGTGTTTGTGATTGGTGAAAGTGCCCGCCGCGATCATATGGGTTTATACGGTTACGATCGCGATAACACGCCTTATCTCGATCACGAAAAAAACCTGGTTCACTTGCAGGGCTATTCCTGCGATACCTCCACCAAGCTCTCGCTGCGCTGTATGTTTGTCAGAGAAGGTGGCGCTTCAGAAGCCCCGCAGCGCACGCTGAAAGAGATGAATGTCTTCACGGTGATGAAGAAGCAAGGCTTCTCTGAAGATCTCTATTCCATGCAGAGCGAAGCCTGGTTCTATAACAAAGTCATGGCCGACAGTTATTCGATGCGTGAATCTATTCAGGCGGAGAAGCGCAATGTCGGTAAGCCGGTGGATGATATGGCGTTAATTAATGAATTGCAGGACTCAATTCAGCGTCATCCGCAGGGGAAACATATTGTGATTCTTCACACCAAAGGCTCACATTATATGTATACCGAACGCTATCCACGCGCGTTTGCACGTTATACACCGGAGTGTCAGGGCATTGACGATGCCTGTAGCACGCAGGAGATGATCAATTCCTACGACAATAGCCTTTTGTATACCGATTATTTTCTCAAGCAGACTTTCGATAGCCTGAAAGATAAAAATGCCATCGTGTTTTATGCCTCTGATCATGGGGAATCGATTTCCGATAATCTGCATTTCCACGGCACGCCACGCGATCATGCACCAATGGCGCAACGCACGGTGCCGATTATGGTTTGGGCATCGGATAAGTTTTTAAGTGACAGTAATAACAAAGCGTCTTTTGCCAAACTTCAGCAACTGCAGAATGACAAAACGCCGGTATTCCACGAGAAGTTATTCGACTCAATATTAGGTTGCTCAGGTTTTACCTCACCGGATGGCGGAATTAATTCGCTCAGGAACTGGTGTGCGCATTAAGGTACAATCCAGGCGGCAGTTTTACGTCCATTAATAATGGATGTTTAACTGCTGCTGCTTTTATTTGAGTACGATTACCGCATAACGACAACGTTGTTCCGAGTCATTCCTGAAAATACAGTCAGCAGGATCGCCCAATTCAAGACAATCGCCCGTCTGCATTTCGAAGATTTTATCGCCTTCTTGAAAACGTAATTCACCCTCTAGAACCCAGATAAGCTGACGGCGCGACACATAGGAAATGACCGGCATCGGCACGCTAACGCCGGGCGGCAATTCTATGCTGACAAGATCGAGCGGTATCTGCCCCGGCGACACATGTCGTCGGATATATCCCGTTTCAGGATCCTGCCAAACCGGTTGCTGGTGCTGTTTCAATAATGTGCCCGTCTGCACTTCGCTCAACGCGATCAGTTGCGACATGCTCATATCAAACGAACCCGCCAAACGTGCCAGCAACGTTGCTGTAGGACTGCTTTCTCCCCGCTCAATTTTATGGATCATCGCCCGTGATACGCCTGACTGCTCAGCCAATTCGGTCAGCGACCAGCTGCGTTTTTCTCTTTCAGCCTTCACTTTTTTGCCAATTCGCGCGTTTAAATCATCTTCTTTAGTGGATTTTTCGTCTGACATAGTAGATATATAAGATAGTGTACGAAGCGTCTACTTTAGTGGCATAGCAGCGAGGTGTCTATGGTGAACATACGTCCGGCAGTTGAAAAAGATGCAGCGGTAATCACGGATATTTATAACCATGCCGTGCAGAACAGCACAGCCATATGGAACGATAAAACGGTCGATATTGCTAACCGAATCAAATGGTTGTCAGATCGGCAATCGGCAGGATTTCCGGTTCTGGTCGCCGTTGATGAGCATGATATTGCGCTCGGTTACGCTTCCTATGGTGACTGGCGTCCGTGGGATGGATACCGCTATACGATTGAACATTCGGTTTATGTCCATAACGCCGCACAGGGAAAAGGTATTGGATTAGCATTAATGCGGTCACTTATCACGCATGCGACCGCGCAAGGTAAACACGTGATGGTGGCGGGCATTGAGTCTGAAAACACACCTTCAATCGCGTTACATCTCAAGCTAGGATTTACCGATGCCGGACAGAATAAACAGGTTGGAACGAAATTTGGCCGCTGGCTGGATCTTACATTTATGCAACTACGGCTAGATAACAGGGACAAACCTTAATTGACGATGACCTGGCTGGAGCAAAAGCCCAAAATGGAGGACATATGACGCCAGAAATCAAAACGGAACGATTAATCCTGAAGCCGCTGGAAAGCCGCGATGGGCAGGCGATGCAAATCGCCTTCCCGCGCTGGGAGATCGTGCGTTATCTCAATGCCAATGTACCCTGGCCTTATCCTGAAGGTGCCGCGCAGGATTATGTCGATAACGTGGTGTTGCCCGCCGTCAAGGAAGGTCGATGCTGGTGCTGGAGTATCAGACGCCAGGAGAGGCCTGAGGAATTAATTGGGCTGATCGAACTGCGTGATGGAGAAAATGATAACCGCGGATTCTGGCTGGTACCTGAGTGGCAGCAACGTGGATTCATGAGTGAAGCCTGCAACGCCGTTAATGATTTCTGGTTTAAAACGCTGGGCCGCAAAGTATTACGCGTGCCAAAAGCGGCGGTGAATACCGGCTCGGTGATGATCTCACGTAACTCTGGCATGCGTCTGATAGAAACCGGTAAAAAAGAGTATGTGGCGGGTGTTCTCGATTACGAATTATGGGAGTTAACCCGCGAAGAGTGGCTCACATAAAAAATCAGCCAAATCAACGTAGGTCCGCCCGTTTATATCTTAATGCTCGTCAGTTCGGTGTCTTTCGGTCGCCATAAATGGCGACCCTACAGAGGATTGGCGCGGTTTTTCGTTGGGAACGTATTCATGCGCACCAGGTCGCCATGAATGGCGACCCTACGGGGTTTGTAGCGATGGTAAATCAGGAAAATGCATAGTTGCTGCAGCGCGGGGGTTGAGGCGACATCCTAAACCGCTGAACGAATGAGGGATTCCAGGGCGAGCCGCATGGATGCGGCGAGAGGTGGCGCTGAGCAGGAGCGAATCGACACCGGTCCGTCAGGAATCGTGAAGGAGTGAAGGTACCGCGCAGCGGCGGGTTGGGCTGGCGCAGGGCCCGGGAGTGCAGAGGGCGCGGCCAGGCGTCCTCTGCTCGGTCGCCGCACCAGAGTACTGCAACTGCCTCAGCAGATAGCGAACGAAAGTCGCTCTGCGCTTAACTGAGCGGCATTACGCCATTTATGGCGACCGATTTGTTACACATACCCCATCATCCGCAGCATCGACTGCGCCTGATTCATCGCTTCCGCGCGGTGCGTCACGCCCAGTTTTTGGTACAGATTGCGGATATGCGTTTTGATGGTGGTGGCAGCAACATCCAGCTCGCCAGCGATCTGGTCGTTGCTGTATCCCGAATAAATCAGCCCCAAAACCTGCCATTCGCGTTGAGTTAACGGGCTGGTGCGGATCAGCTCCGGCACATCGGGATGATTAATCAGGCGGCTAACAAAACCTTCGTCAAAATGGGCAAACTTATGGCGATGATATTTATTTATCTCACTGAGAATGCGTCTGGCGCGATGGTTATCAAGCTCATCCAGCGTGTTGAGCTGAATAAGCTGACGCAGCTGCTGCGCCATCGCTTCACCTTCAATCACAAAATGGCTGACGAAACCGGTGCTGCGCGCCAGTTTCAGCGCTTCGGTCAGCGCCTGCTGCGCTTCCGCTTTGCGCTGGGTTTGCCAGTAGATCTGATTTAACAGCAGCAGATTGCGATTCATGTCGCTCATTAGGTTGAGCGCGCGGGCGTTATCATTCAACTCGTCCAACACCACTTCGGCCTGGCTCATATTTCCCAGCAAGATCTGCGCGCGCGCCACGTTGCGCCACTGCCCTTGCAGGAAGTGATTATTGGCGAACTCCGGTTTTGCCGTCTGGCGCATCCAGCTGCTGGCGCTTTGACTGTCGCCGGTCATCTGCCAGAAAATCACCCGCACTTTATCGGCATTGGCGATCCAGTCGCTGTGCAGCGATCCGTTGTTGAGTAGATTCTCAAGCCGACTAAGGTGACTGCGCGCGTTATCAAGATTGCCGCGCGCCAGCGAACACTGCACTAACAAGCCGAGGCACTGAATCTGCTGCTGCGGCTGATAACCTTTCAGCACTTTTATCCCTTCACGCGCCGCCTGTTCCGCTTCGTCGAGTCGGCCCCACGCCCATAACAGTTGCGCGCGAATACGCAGCAGGAATTCATGCATCGGAAACTGTGTCAGATGCTGTTCTTTGACCAATACAAACGCCCGATCCTGCATCTCATAAGCGGACTGTAAAAATCCCTGCGCGAACAGAATTTCACTCTGCTGGATTAGGCTCCACAGCGCGTAATTCCACGCTTCTTCGCGACGCGCCATCTGCTCGGTTTGGCGCATCAGCTTCAGCGAACTGCTGAGCTCGCCTTTGCAATGCATCACTTCGCCCAATACCGAAGTGGCCACAATGCAGCTGTATTGACGGCTTTCCGGTAGCGCGTCGAGCGCCAGCAACGCCAGCCGCTCGGCTTCCTCGGCGTTACCGTCGTTGATAGAAACCTGCGCCAGCAGCGCGTTAAATTCGCCGCGCAGCACATCATCAATCTCTTCGCTGCAGGAGTGCTCAAAGCGCGTCAGCAAACTGCTCACCTCGGAAAAACGGTGCTGGCTTTGCATCAACCACGCCTGCAACAGCAGCAGTTTTGGATTTTCCAGCAGAATCTCCCACGGCAGCGCCTTGAGAGAATTTTCCAGCAGCGTGAGTTCGCTCTGATTAAACAACGTCCAGGCGTATTGCAGCAGCACGTCGCGCAGCATTAGCGCATCACCGGCAGCCAGCGCATGATGGATCGCTTCGCCCGGAAAACCGAGGCGCATCCAGCTTTCAGCCGCCGCGCGATGCAGCGCAGGCAGTTCCGCCGCCAGTTCCCACTGACAGCGCTGACGCAAGAAACTGCCAAACAGCGGATGATAGCTAAACCACTCGCCCGAGTTATCCATGCGCTGCAAAAACAGGCCCTGACGCTCAATCTCTTCCAGCCGCATCTGCCCTTGCTCTTCACCGGTTACGCAGGCGATCAGCGTGTCGTTCATCGATCGCAGCAGCGCGCTTTTCAGCAAGAACTGTCGCGTGGCGCTATCGACGTTATTCAGCACTTCCTCAACCAGATAATCCGCCAGATGGCTGGCGTTAATGCCGGACAGGCGGCGCGCGGAATCCTGGGCAGAGCTGGCGCCCTGACGCGTCGAGAGCGCGATCAGTTGCAACGCCGTCGCCCAACCCGCCACGTCATCGCACAAACGCCCGCTCTCTTCCGATTCCAGCGGCGTCGTCAGGCGGCAATCAAAAAACTGTTTGGCTTCATGATGGGTAAACGCCAGCTGCTGGCTGCCCAACTCAATCAGCTGTTCACGCACGCGCAGGTTGGCAATGCCGAGCTGCGGCAAATTACGTGACAGCAAAATCAGCGTCACATTTTCCGGCTGGTTGCGGAGAAAGAAGCGCATCGCGTCGTGAATCGCGGGATTGGTGATGTGATGGTAATCATCAATGATCAGCCAAATCGGCTGCTGCCATGCCGCCAGCTCACTGAACAGTTGAGCGAACAGCGCATTTAAGTTGATGTACTGCCGTTTCTGCGCCAGCGCTTCGCTGGAGGCGCAGCCGCCCTGCGTGGCCTGTTGCAGAGCGGCGATTAGGTAATCGACGAAGCGTTCAGGTTGATTATCGCCCTCATCCAGTGAATACCAGCCCAGATTGGCTTTACCCGCCGCCCATTGTGAGATCAGCGTGGTTTTGCCATATCCCGCCGGACTGGTCACCAACACCAAACGGTAATTGCCCGCCGCGCCCAATTTTTGCATCAGGCGCTCGCGCGCAACGGTGTTCTCAAGGCGGACGGGTCGGCTAAGTTTGGAGGGTATTAACATCGGTGAACGCTTCTCCCTAAACGTGGCGCATCATTATTTTACGCTTCGTAATTAATAGTCACATACGTTCAGACATTCATTTACCTATTGCAAGCGAACCCATTAAGCAGTCTTAACAAAAGCGACGGTTATCACATTCCTGTCACACTTTAAGATTTCCCTCAGCCTCTCCTCCCCGCTCATCCTCCCCGCTGAATTTGGTGCGGGAGGAGGAGCACGTAATGGCTGACGCGCAGAATGAAGCACATTCACCTCCGCCCTTACAGGACTGATTATGAAATTTGATCGCACCCGTTTCAAACACGCGCTAACCCGCCAATGGCAACGTTTTGGTCTGCACGATGCGCAAGAGATGACGCCCAACCAATGGTGGCAGGCGCTGAGTGGCGCACTGGCCGACATGCTGGCGGAGATGCCTGCGACGCCATCAGCCACACCGCAACGCCACGTTAACTACATCTCGATGGAGTTTTTGATTGGCCGATTAACCGGAAACAATTTGCTCAACCTCGGCTGGTATGACGAGGTCAACGCGGCGCTGGCCGAGTGGAATATTACGCTTAGCGACGTGGAGGAGTGTGAAACCGATCCGGCGCTGGGCAACGGCGGTTTGGGCCGGCTCGCTGCCTGTTTTCTCGATTCGATGGCGACGGTCGGACAACCCGCCACCGGCTACGGACTCAATTATCAATATGGCCTGTTCCGCCAGCACTTCGTTGATGGCGCACAGCAGGAGATGCCGGATAACTGGCAGCGCGATAGCTATCCGTGGTTTAACCACAACGCGGCGCTAACCGTGCCGGTGCATCTCGGCGGCAAAGTCATCACGCAAAATGGCGTTGTGCGCTGGCAGCCTGCGGTGCAAATTCTCGGCGAAGCCTGGGATTTGCCGGTGGTGGGTTATCAGAATGGCGTCACCCAGCCGCTGCGTCTGTGGCAGGCGAAACATGCGCAGCCGTTTAATCTGCAGCGCTTCAATAACGGGGATTTCCTGCGCGCCGAGCAGCCGGGCATTGAGGCCGAAAAACTCACTAAAGTGCTCTATCCCAACGACAATCACGACAACGGCAAAAAGCTGCGCCTGATGCAGCAATATTTCCAGTGCGCCTGTTCGTTGGCGGACATTCTGCGCCGTCACCAGCGCGCCGGGCGCAGCATCGAATCCTTGCCGGATTATGAGGTAATTCAACTTAACGACACCCATCCCACGCTGGCGATCCCCGAGTTGATGCGTCTGCTGCTGGATGAACACGCGCTGAGCTGGGATGAGGCGTGGCACATCACCCAGCGCACCTTTGCCTATACTAATCACACCTTGATGCCTGAAGCGCTGGAGTGCTGGGATGTACGCATGGTGCGCGCCCTGCTGCCGCGCCATATGCTGATCGTTAACCAACTCAATTCGCAGCTGAAAAAGCAGGTGGAAGCGCAATGGCCGGGCGACGAAGCGACCTGGGCGAAACTGGCGCTGGTGCACAACAATCAGCTGCGCATGGCCAATCTCTGCGTCACCAGCGGCTTTGCGGTGAACGGCGTGGCGGCGCTGCACTCGCAGCTGGTGGTGAAAGACCTGTTCCCGGAATATCACGCGCTGTGGCCAGAAAAATTCCATAACGTCACCAACGGCATCACGCCGCGCCGCTGGATTAATCAATGCAATCCGGCGCTGGCGGCGTTGATCACTAAAACTCTCGATCAGCCGTGGCTTACCGATCTCGATCAGCTGAAAGCGTTAGAAACCTACGCCGATCACGCCGCATTCCAGGCGCAGTATCGCGCCATCAAGCAGCAGAACAAGGTGGAACTCACGCAATGGATCGCAGAACGCACCGGCATCAAGGTGAATCCCGAGGCGATGTTTGATGTGCAAATTAAGCGCCTGCACGAGTACAAGCGTCAGCATCTGGCGCTGCTGCACATTATCGCGCTGTGGCAAACGCTGGTGAGCGATCCGCAGGCCAACCTGACGCCGCGCGTGGTTCTATTTGGTGCCAAGGCCGCACCGGGTTATGTGCTGGCCAAAAACATCATCTACGCGATTAATAAAGTGGCGGCCACCATCAACAACGATCCGCGCATTGGCGATCGCCTGAAAGTAGTGTTTGTGCCTGATTACAACGTTTCGGTTGCCGAGCGGCTGATCCCGGCGGCGGATATCTCCGAGCAGATTTCTACCGCCGGCAAAGAGGCATCCGGCACCGGCAACATGAAGCTGGCGCTGAACGGTGCCTTGACCATCGGCACGCTGGATGGCGCTAATGTGGAGATCGCCGAGCAGGTTGGGTCCGATAATATCTTTATCTTTGGTCATACCGTCGATCAGGTCAGCGCGTTGAAAGCGGAAGGCTATTCGCCTGACGCATGGCGCAAAAAAGATGCGCAGCTGGATCGGGTATTGAAAGCGTTAGAAGACGGCACCTTTAGCGACGGCGACGTCACCGCGTTCGAGCCGCTGCTGCATAGCCTGAGCGCTAAAGGCGGCGATCCTTATCTGGTGCTGGCCGATTTTCGTCACTACCTCAATGCGCAGGCGCAGGCTGAAACCTTGTGGGCCGATCAGCACGGCTGGACGCGCGCCGCCATTCTCAACACCGCGCGCTGCGGCATGTTCAGCGCCGACCGCGCCATCCGCGACTATCAGCAACGCATCTGGCAGGCCGCGCGATGAACAGCACTATCACACCAACCGTCGAAATCGCCAGTGAATACATCGACGCGCACGGTCAGCTGCAATCGGTCTCTGCCGTTACCCGCCAGCGTTTGCTGGCGGCGATGCATCCCGCGAAACCGCACGCTTCGCCGCTGCCGCCGGTGCTGATCGTGCAGGGAGAACACGCGGAGATTGTGCTGCCTGCGCCCGGCATGGCAGGCGAGTGGCAGCTGATCGCGGAACAGGGCGAAAGCTGGCAAGGGCGCGCTATCGCCAACCAGCCGATCGCTTTGCCTGCGCTGCCTTTGGGTTATCACCAGCTCAGCTACACAGCGCATCCGCAGACCTTTCACTGCCGGATTATTGTCGCGCCGGTTCGCTGTTACGAGCCGCCAGCCATCCAGCAAGGGCAATCGCTGTGGGGCGCCTGCATTCAGCTTTATACCTTGCGATCGGCCACCAATTGGGGAATCGGCGACTTCAGCGACTTAAAGCAGATGCTGGTCGAGGTCGCGCAACGCGGCGGTGCCTGCATTGGGCTGAACCCGCTGCATGCGCTGTTCCCGGCAATGCCGGAGAGCGCCAGTCCGTACAGCCCGTCGTCGCGGCGCTGGCTCAATATGCTGTATATCGACGTCGCCGCCGTTGAGGATTTTATGCTGAGTGAAGAAGCGCAACGCTGGTGGCAAGCAGCCAGCACGCAACTGGCATTACAGGCGGCGCGGGATGCTGATTGGGTCGATTATTCAGCGGTAACCGCGCTCAAACTGCAGGCGCTGCGCTTTGCCTGGCAGCAGTTCAGGAAGCGCGGCGCGGATGATGGCCTGGTTGCCGCCTTTGAAGGTTTTATGCAGCAAGGCGGCGAAAGTTTGCTGCATCAGGGCGTTTTCGATGCGCTGCACGCTGCTCAGATCGCCGAAGATCCTCAGCGCTACGACTGGACAACCTGGCCTGCGGCGTTGCAGTCGCCTGACAGCGCAGCGGTGCGCGCATTCCGCATCGAACACACCTATGAAGTGCGCTTTTATCTGTGGCTGCAATGGCTGGCCGCGCGCCAATTCGCTGACTGCTGGGCGGTGTGCCAGCAGCAGGCGATGCCGATTGGCTTATATCGCGATTTGGCGGTGGGCGTGGCGCAGGGCGGCGCAGAAACCTGGAGCGATCGCGAGCTTTACTGCTTGCAGGCCAGCGTCGGCGCGCCGCCCGATATTCTCGGCCCGCTCGGCCAAAACTGGGGATTGCCGCCGATGGATCCACAGATTATGCAGGCGCGCGCCTACGAGCCGTGGATTGCGCTGCTGCGCGCCAACATGCACGACTGCGGCGCACTGCGCATCGATCACGTGATGGCGCTGCTGCGGTTGTGGTGGATCCCGCAGGGCGAAAGCGCGGCGGAAGGTGCCTATGTCCATTATCCCATCGACGATCTGCTGGCGATTCTGGCGCTGGAGAGTCAGCGCCATCACTGCATGGTGATTGGTGAGGATTTGGGTACGGTGCCGGAAAAGATTATCGGCAAGCTGCAGCAGGCGGGCGTCTACTCCTACAAAGTGCTCTATTTTGAGCAGACGTCAAAAGTGGCCTTTCGCGCCCCTGCCCGCTGGCCACGTCAGGCGATGGCGGTCGCCACCACCCACGATATGCCAACCCTGCGCGGCTGGTGGCAAAGCGATGATTTACGGCTGGGCAGCGAGTTGGGGCTGTATCCCGATAAACAGATCCTTGCCGGGCTAAACAAGTCGCGTTTGGCCGCACGACGCGCGCTGTTTAAGAGCCTGCAACGCAGCAATTGCTTACCCGAACAGGCCGAACCGCAGGTGATGGATCGCGCGTTAAGTGCGGCGATGCAGCGCTATCTGGCGGAGAGCAACAGCGCGCTGCTGGGCCTGCAACCCGAAGAGTGGCTGGATATGGCTTCCCCAGTGAATATCCCCGGCACCACCAACCAATATCCCAACTGGCGGCGCAAACTCAGCGCCTCGCTGGAGGAGATGTTTGCTGACGCGGAGATAAACGCATTGTTAGAGGATATTGATCAACGGCGGAAGCGGGTTTGATTGGGCATTTATATGTACCTGGTCGCCATAAATGGCGACCCTACAGGATCGTAGGGTGCGCATTTATGCGCACCTGGCAAAAAAAGGTGCGCCGAAGCGCACCAGATGGGACAAATCAGCACTGCCGGGGCGGATTACCCCTTGCCTTTAACACTGCTGATAAACACGTGTCTGGCGGAGGTGGAACCTAAACGCTCGGCCTCATCCAGCAGCTGCAACGCCTTATCGATATTGCCCTTCTCAACTGCTTCACGGATGTTCTGATTAAAGTAACCTTCGGTATCCGTCATGATCGGTTTAGGTTTTGCGTCCGAAACCGGGGCAGCACGATAGGTAGCAGGCGCAACTGGCTGCGTATTACCGACGGTAACCGGCGCAGGACCCGATGATCCAAACAGCGGCCCAACCAGAATTGATGAACCTGAACTGGTCTTCACTTTGAGTTTCAGCGTTCCATCGCGGCTATGCTGAGCAATCGGATCGGGGATATCCGGCACCGCATTGCCGGTGCCACGGGCGTAGGCTTTCGCCGGGTCCAGTAAGGTGGTGGTTTCGGTCAAATCCTTCTCGGTAGTGAACACCAGCAGATAGATCTTTTGCTGACCCAGCGCCGGCGTCAGTTTCATCACGCCTTCCAGCCGATCCGCTGCCATCACGCCCGGCTGCTGATAGGTGAAAAAGCGCGCCGGGAACCAGGCTGCTGGACGCATATTCTCATCCAGCACCAGCACATTCGGCGCAAATACCTGATTTTGTTTTACTTCACTGCTGAGCGTAATGGTGAGTTCACCGATATTCGCTGGCAGGCTATAAGCGGCCACCGAACCCGTCACGCCCGCAGCGTTAAGATTTGCGTGGTTTTCACTCAGCGTGGTGACCTGCGTGCGGGAGGTATCTACCGGCAACCAGCTCAGCGTTTGCAGGCTGGCGGCAGGGAATGTGGGTGCTGCAGAGAGATCCTGTGGTACCAGATTGACATCAGCCAGCGCCGGTAAACTTTGACCGGCCAGCAACGCGGTGCTCAGGCAGAGCGCAAAAACCGTTTTTTTCATTCTCATTGTATAACCTCAAAAAACTGTCAGGCTGCGGCGCGAACCAGGCAATGGCGCGCCGCGCCAAAAAGAGAGGGTCTCAGTTAAGCCACAAGCGGGAGCATTACCACCAAATCTCCATCTGCGCCCCGAATGTCACTTCGTCGTTGTTGCCACGGCTGTTGGTCAGAATGCCGTTGCCGCTGCTGTCGTTAGAGGCAAAGGAGGTCAAATCACCTGAGCTGTCTTTGCTGTAGCCCCATTTCTCATCCCACTTGGCATAGGTAGCGAACAGACGCAGCGCCGGACGCGACCAGATGCTGTCGCCCGCCTGCCACTGTTGTGCCAGCGTCACTTTGTACTGACCGTTGCGCTCGTTAACCTGCTGCGATTTCACGTTGTCGTAGCCCACTTCAAGCAGCGTGCTCATGATCGGCGTCCACTTGTACATCGGGCGCACGCCCACGGTGTACCACTCGGTACCACGGTTGTTATCCAGATCGGTGTTCTGATACATGGCGACGTACATCAGATCCCAGCGATCGGCGAGGTTGATTGCACCGTGATCGAGTACGCGATACATGCTGCCGCTGTTGTTGATGTTGGTGCCCTGCGGCAAGCCTTTGCCTTGTGAAGTCAACGCATCGGTGGCGTACTGCAGCACGAACTTGTTGTAGCCCTTCATCATGCTCTGCGTATGTTCGGCGGTGAACATCCAGCCATCTTTGGAGGCGTTATCTTCGAGGCGATAACCGTCACGCGCGTTGGCGCGGCCATAATCAACGCCCAGTTCCAGCACGCCGTTCGGGTTGGTTTCGAGGCCCGCTAAACGCACATCAAACACGTCGTTGGCGGTGCTGGTAGCGTAATCACGAATCTGATCGCTGGAGAAGGTGTAAGAACCGCCCGCTTCCGAGGAGCGCGTGGCGGCAAAAGAGAGTTTGCCGAAGCCGAGATCCACATCTTCCAGACCGGCACCGGGACCGGAAATATCCCAGTAGTAGAAGTCGATCATATGTACGTCATGACGCTGGTAGAAACGCTTACCGGCCCAGATGGTGGAACCCGGCAGCGCATCAATCAGGTTTTTGCCCTTCACGTTGGCTTCGCGGAACGCCGGGGATGTCGCTTCCCAGTCATTCTGCTGGGAAACCGAATAGGCGACGTTGGTATCGAAATAGAAGCTCTTATCGCCCTCTTTCCACACTTCCTGGCCCAGCTTCAGCTCAGCGTAGGTTTCACATTCGTTGCCCAGACGGTATTTACTTTGTGCGCCGGTGGCCTGAAAACATTGCTGTTCCCCGCCGCTGCCGGTCCAGCCGATGCCGGAACGGGCATAGCCGGTAAAATCGACTGCCATCGACGGGGCAGCGAGCGTACCTGCCGCGATAGCAACCGCGATAGGGAGTTTGCGCAGAGTTAACATTTTCTATCTCCTGAGGTCATTGCTTTTATTGTTTTGCAGGGCTAAACACCGGGCTCCTGATGCAACCTGCGACAGGCGCTGCCATCTTCACGGAAAAGATGGCAACGCTCCGGCGGCAGGCCGATGCCCATCAGGGCGCCCTCTTCTACCAGCACGACGTCCTCCTGGCGATAAACCAGGCTTTGACGAATGGCGGGAATCTGGATGTGAATTTGCGTTTCGTGTCCCAACTGCTCGACCACCGTCACCTCGCCTTCAAGGGTGACGTCAGCGATATCGCTGGAGAGCAGATGTTCGGGACGAATGCCTAACGACATGTTGCTGCCCACCTGCACACCCGCGCTGTCGACCGGCAGCCACACCAGTTGGGTATTCGGTAAACGCACCTGCACCTGATCGATGGCGGTGGCGGTAACTTTTACCGGTAAGAAATTCATGCGCGGTGAGCCGATAAAACCGGCGACGAAACGATTGGCGGGATAGTGATAAAGCTCGAGCGGCTTGCCGACCTGGGCAACGTGGCCGCCATCCAGCACCACGATCTTGTCCGCCAGCGTCATCGCTTCGGTCTGATCGTGGGTGACGTAAATCATGGTGCGCTTCAAGCGCTTATGCAGGCGTGAGATCTCAATGCGCATCTGTACGCGCAACGCGGCGTCAAGGTTAGAGAGCGGCTCATCGAGTAAAAACACGCGCGGTTCTGCCACCAGCGTACGGCCAATCGCCACGCGCTGACGCTGCCCGCCCGACAGCGCTTTCGGACGTCGCTCCAGCAGATGCGCCAGCTGCAGCACTTCCGCTACCTGATTGACGCGCTGCTGGATTTCCGCTTTGCGCGTGCCAGCCAGCTTCAGGCCGAACGACATGTTCTCAGCCACCGAAAGATGGGGATACAGCGCATAGGACTGAAACACCATGCCGATGCCGCGCTCGGCGGGCGGCACCTCATTCATGCGTTTGTCGCCAATAAACAGATCGCCGCTGGTGATGGTTTCCAGCCCGGCAATCATGCGCAGCAGCGTCGATTTGCCGCAGCCTGAAGGTCCGACAAAAACCACGAACTCTCCTTCGGCGATCTCAAGGCTGATGTTTTTCGACACCTCAGTTTCGCCCCACACCTTGGAGACACTGCGCAACGTAACGCTCGACATGATGCTTTCCTCTCAGCTTGCTATTCCTTGTCCGCAAATCGGCGGACAGACCCCGGCGACCACTATGGGCAAGGACATCAAGGCCGACATCCTCCACCGCAGCGCGTCAGCGTGGGGGAGGAGACGGGAGGAGGAGATCGTGCAGTCGCGTCTGATAAAACGCGGCAGGCAACCATTTTTGTGAGCTATGACGCAGAGCAGAGCGACGATTGTGTGCGCCAGTCCGTGATAACCGGGTGGTTTTGCAACACAGATCACATCAGATGAAATGCAGGCGTAGAGCCGGGGAGGATGAGAAGCGGCGGCAGATACTCACAATGTGGCAGGTAAAACGATTTCCGTTTCCGCTAACAGGATGGAGTTATGACAATGAAAACCGGTGCACGCATTCTTGCCCTTTCCGCCCTGACGGCCGTGCTGTTTTCAGCTTCTGCCGTTGCAAAGATTGAAGAGGGAAAGCTGGTCATCTGGATCAACGGCGACAAGGGCTACAACGGCCTGGCTGAAGTGGGTAAAAAGTTTGAGCAGGAGACCGGCATCAAGGTGACGGTTGAGCATCCGGACAAAATGGAAGAGAAGTATCCGCAGGTTGCCGCCACCGGCGATGGCCCGGACATCATCTTCTGGGCGCACGATCGCTTCGGCGGTTATGCGCAGTCAGGCTTGTTAGCGGAGATCTCCCCGGACGCGCGCTTCCAGGAGAAAATCTTCCCGTTTACCTGGGACGCGGTGCGCTTCAACGGCAAGCTGATCGGTTATCCGATTTCGGTGGAATCCTTATCCCTCATCTACAACAAAGATCTGCTGCCTGAGCCGCCAAAAAGCTGGGAAGAGATCGCCGCCATCGATAAGAAAATGCGCGCGCAGGGCAAGAGCGCCATGATGTTTAACCTGCAGGAGCCGTACTTCACCTGGCCGCTGCTGGCGGCGGGCGGCGCCTATGCCTTTAAGCTCAACGATGGCCGCTACGATGTGAAAGATACCGGCGTGGATAATGCCGGTGCCAAAGCGGGCATGAAATTCCTTGTCGATCAGGTGAAGGCCAAAACGCTGAATGCCGATACCGATTACTCCATCGCCGAAGCCGCCTTTAACAAGGGGCAAACCGCCATGACCATCAACGGGCCGTGGGCGTGGAGCAACATCGACAAGAGCAAAATCAATTACGGCGTCACGCTGCTGCCAACGCTGAACGGCAAAAATTCCAAAACCTTCGTTGGCGTGCTGAGTGCTGGGATCAATGCCGCCAGCCCGAACAAAGAGCTGGCCAAAGAGTTCCTGGAAAATTACCTGCTGACCGATGCCGGTCTTGATGCGGTCAACAAAGACAAACCGCTCGGCGCGGTCGCACTGAAGTCGTTCCAGCAGACGCTGGAGAAAGATGAGCGTATCGCCGCCACCATGACCAACGCGCGCAACGGCGACATCATGCCGAACATTCCGCAGATGGCCGCCTTCTGGTACGCGATGCGCACCGCCACGCTGAACGCGTTGAGTGGACGTCAAAGCGTCGATGCGGCGTTGAAAGATGCGCAGGCACGACTCAACAAGTAATCCTCTCTACCAGAGCCGGCGCAATCCGGCTCGTTACTGGCTGTTAAGGAAAACCGCATCATGTCAGGAAAACCGAAAACAGCACGGTTCAGCGCCGTGCTGAAGGCTCTTTTTATCGGTATCTGCTGTCTGCTGGTCGGCTATCTGCTCGTGCTGATGTATGCAAAAGGTGAATATCTGTTTGCGCTGGTGACGCTGATTATCAGCGCCGTCGGCATCTGGATTTATGCCAATCGTCGCGCCTATGCCTGGCGTTATGTCTATCCCGGCCTCGCCGGCATGGCGCTGTTCGTACTGTTTCCCCTCGCCTGCACCGTGGCGATTGCCTTTACCAACTACAGCAGCACCAACCAGCTGACGCTGGAACGCGCGCAACAAGTGTTGCTGAGCCGTCAATATCAGGATGGTTCGGCGCTGAACTTCTCATTGATTCCGGCGGGCAATCGCTGGCAGCTGGTGCTGACCGAAGCGGCCAACGGGCAAACCTTCGTCTCGACTGCGTTTGCTTTTGGCGGAGCGCAAAAGCTGAAACTGACCAGCGCCCCGCCACCGCCGGGCGAACGCGCCACGCTGCGCATCGTCACCACTAATCGCCAGGCGCTGAACCAGATTCAGGCCGAACTGCCGGATGGTCGTTTGGTGGTGATGAGCTCTCTGCGCCAGTTCTCCGGCACGCGCCCGTTGTATGTGCTGCAAGCCAACGGCGATCTGAAAAATCAACAAAGCGGCGCGCTGTATCAGGCCAATCGTGAGAGTGGTTTCTATCAGAACAGCAGCGGTGAAGCGCTGAGTCCGGGCTTTACGGTGAATACCGGCTGGAAGAATTTCATTCGCGTGTTTACCGATGAAGGGATTCAGAAACCGTTTCTGGCGATCTTTGGCTGGACGCTGCTGTTTTCTTTCGTGACGGTGATTCTCACCGTGGCGGTCGGCATGGTGCTGGCGTGTCTGGTGCAGTGGGAAGCGCTGAAAGGCAAAGCGGTGTATCGCGTGATGCTGATTTTGCCCTACGCCGTGCCCGCCTTTATCTCGATACTGATTTTCAAAGGCTTGTTCAACCAGAGCTTCGGTGAAATCAACGTGATGCTTAAAGCACTGTTTGGCTTCCAGCCCGCGTGGTTCAGTGATCCAACGCTGGCGCGCACCATGCTGATTATTGTGAATACCTGGCTCGGTTATCCCTACATGATGATTCTCTGCATGGGGCTGCTGAAAGCGATTCCGGACGATCTTTATGAAGCTTCAGCAATGGACGGTGCCGGGCCGCTGCAGAACTTCTTCCTGATTACTTTGCCGCTGCTGTTGAAGCCACTGATGCCGCTGATGATCGCCAGTTTTGCCTTTAACTTTAATAACTTTGTGCTGGTGCAGCTGCTGACCAACGGCGGACCGGATCGAATCGGCACCACCACGCCAGCCGGTTACACCGATTTGCTGGTCAATTACACCTGGCGCATTGCGTTTGAAGGTGGCGGCGGACAGGACTTTGGTCTGGCGGCGGCGATTGCCACGCTGATCTTCCTGCTGGTGGGCGCGCTGGCGGTGATCAATCTTAAAGCCGTGCGGATGAAATTCGATTAAGGAGGCGTTATGGCTATGGTGCAACCCAAGTCGCAAAAGCTGCGTCTGTTGATGACGCATCTGCTGCTGCTGATATTTATTGCGGGAATTCTGTTTCCGCTGCTGATGGTTTTCGCCATCTCGCTGCGCGCCGGTAACTTCGCCACCGGCTCGCTGATCCCGGAGCAGATTTCCTGGGAACACTGGCAGCTGGCGTTAGGTTTCAGCGTCGAGCACGCCGATGGCCGCGTGACGCCACCGCCCTTCCCGGTGCTGCTCTGGCTGTGGAACTCGGTGAAAATCGCCGCCATCAGCGCGATTGGCATTGTGGCGCTTTCCACCACCTGCGCGTATGCCTTTGCGCGTATGCGTTTTGCCGGGCGCGCCACGCTGTTAAAAGGCATGCTGATTTTCCAGATGTTCCCGGCCGTGCTGTCGCTGGTCGCACTGTATGCGCTGTTTGATCGTCTGGGACAATATCTGCCATTTATCGGCCTGAATACGCATGGCGGCGTGATCTTTGCCTATCTCGGCGGCATCGCCCTGCACGTCTGGACTATTAAAGGCTATTTCGAAACCATCGACGGTTCGCTGGAAGAAGCCGCGGCGCTGGATGGCGCCACGCCGTGGCAGGCGTTCCGGCTGGTGCTGTTGCCGCTCTCGGTGCCGATTCTGGCGGTGGTATTTATTCTGGCGTTTATCGCTGCGGTTACTGAAGTGCCGGTCGCGTCGCTGCTGCTGCGCGATGTGAACAGCTACACGCTGGCAGTCGGCATGCAGCAATATCTGAACCCGCAAAACTATCTGTGGGGCGACTTTGCGGCGGCGGCGGTGCTCTCTGCGATTCCAATTACGCTAGTGTTCCTGCTGGCACAACGCTGGCTGATCAGCGGCCTGACTGCCGGCGGCGTGAAAGGCTAACCCGTTTATTATCCTCCTTCCTCAATGTTCACTGCAATTGAGGGTTTTGGCGGCCTTAGGGCCGCTTTTTTTATGGGAGTATGGGGAGTTATTGGTCGTGGCGCAGGATTGTGACATAGGGTTAGTTGGTGCGGCTTCATACCTGCATTGATCTCGTATCGCTAATGGTATTAAAGAGATCTTTAATAACTTGGATACCAGTTAAAAGACTTTTTAATAGTGATGAAATTATTGTAAATCCAGCTTTATGGGGATGACAAAAATGAATGTTGATTGGCGCGGCGTAAATTCCTTAACAGTACCAGTTTTGTTCTATCAAACTCTTTTGAACGGATATCGGGACATGAATCCCTGTGGCTGTTAGCCTTCCCGTGAGCTGTTCTACCGGGATTGTGATGTTGTGCATCACCGTGTTCAGTTCTATCGAACCGAGGCGGGTTGGCATCGTACAGGAAACCACAATCGGGGAACCATTTTCATCTTCTAACCATAAATGCGCTGGAACAGGCATATTTAATCCTTTAAAGTTTTCGACATTTATAAACAACAAAAATATACGCACACAAGTAAACGATCCCCTCGCTCAACATGCCGCTGTCAGGGAAAAGGTAAAATTGCAACATGCCGTACAGCACAGTAATAATAACTGGTACGTAGATACGCAGCAGCATTTTGGATTGTGATCTCAGCCACTGCCTTAAGAAACGTTTCATGCCCTTCCCATCAGTTTAGCGAGCACCTGAACGAGTTTATGTCCTGAAATCCATGTGTTTTTAAGCGATCTTACTGACTTAATTGGAAACTTCATCAACAACGCCAGAAACTAAGCAATCATCCTCTCATTCCATCCATCCTTAAATACAATATTACCGTCCACGTATTTCCATGTAATCGTTTCATATCGTAACTCAATATTTTCCAGATGCGTGCTGGTCTGGCCGTTTGGCAGCAAAGCCGGAGAGATGCTGGAGATTTTGACGTTCTCCAACAGAATATTAAAATACTCAACCTCCATGCCCGCTTCGTTAATTCGGTACATCTTGATGTTCGCTGATTTCAGCGTACGGGCCTGGCACAATGCACGAAACAATACCGGTGTTGTTCTATCAAACTCTTTTTGAACGGATATCGGGGCATGAATCCTTGTGGCTGTTAGCCTGCCTGTATGCAAATCTACCGGGATCGTAATATTGTGCATGACTGAGTTGAGCTCTATCGAACCGAGTCTGGTCGGCATCATGCACGAACCTACAATCGGAGAACCACTTTCATCTTCTAACCAGAGATGTGCTGGAGTTGACATATTAATTCCTTTGAATTTAACGAAATTTATAAACAGAGATCATTAGCGTGAGAAGATATACAATGCCCACGCTCATCATTCCACTCTCGGGATAGAAATAAACTTTAAGCACACCAAACACGAGAGCACATAAAACCGGAACATAGATGCATAACAAAAATTTCAATTGTTCTACTAACCATCTCTTCAAAAACCTCATCATATTTCACTTCAACCTACTCGTATGCAAACTTGAAGAGCATTATGTTTCAGCACGCTAAACATGCTCTATTTCATCCTTAAATTTAACGACATTTGTAGATAACAAATGATAGAGAGCACAAGTAAAATATCCCTACACCTAACATACTGCTATCTGGAAAAAAGTAGATTTGTAGCAGCGCAAAAAGTATTGTTGATACTATCGGTACGTAAGTGCAGATCAGAAATTTCGATTCTGATATTAACCATTGCTTTAAAAATTTCTTCATCACTTCCTCACTAAC
This sequence comes from Enterobacter sp. Sphag1F, assembly GCF_014193275.1. Classification (NCBI taxonomy): domain Bacteria; kingdom Pseudomonadati; phylum Pseudomonadota; class Gammaproteobacteria; order Enterobacterales; family Enterobacteriaceae; genus Enterobacter; species Enterobacter sp. Sphag1F. Next base: position 91,502 of record NZ_JACHZD010000005.1, read on the forward strand.
TTCACCAATACTTCAGCGACTTCGTAATCTGACAGCCATTGATTTCTTAGCGCACCAGCCCGCATGAATGAAGGTTCAATAAGGAAATACATCATTTCGAGTTCTCGCATATACAATGCGTTATAAAAAGGAGGGTGCATTATTTGCAAGCGCTTTGCGCTGTCTGCTGCGTTTTGAACTATGGCATAAATTCCCAATAATGACGCTGCCGCGCCAACTGCAGTACCAACATTACGCCCAACAGGAAGCGTTATATTCATCCCCAGAACGACAGCCATAGTCGCACCAGCACCAAATGCGCGAGTAGTCAGTGTGCTGGCTGCAATGTGAATGTTGGCTCGCATCAGATGTATTTTAATTACTTCAAGCTGCCTGTATGATCTGTGCTCAAGCTGATAGTCAATGTAAGTTTGCACCAGTGAATAAATAATATCTCTATCTTTGATTAACCGTATGACCGCTTTTCTAAAACGATTATCTTCCAGCATCTGATTTTTACAGACGTCTATGTATTCATCAGTAAAGCACGACGCATAAAATGAAAGTCGGGTTGCCCCTTTATTGATCTTACTAACTTGATCGGATACTGCCTCAATAACGCCGGAAACGGCGTTATTGAGCTTTTCTGCCAGAATCCTTTGCGCCTGAAGCTGCTTTATGACCGCATCACTGTGGTACATATATATCCCTATAGTTAATTCCGTTAACCATTCAAACTATAGGGTAATGATATAACTCCGTGAAGATAAATTTTAACCAGATGTGATCCTTATTCATAAAAATAAGGATGTGTAAATTCTCACTTAATTGTGTGTTTTACTCGTTTCAGTAAAGAAAATAATGAGGTGCGTTAGTGTATGAAATATCAATTATTTAATACGTAATTGAGTACAGATATATGTCATTCGTCTTAAGCAGATTAATGCGAAACGGTCGCCATGAATGGCGACCCTACGGGTTAATTCATTACTAATCCGCCATCGACGTATAAGGTTTGCCCGGTGACAAATTCACTCCACTCGGAGGCCAGAAACAGCACCGGGCCGGTGACATCTTCCGGTCGTGCGATACGCCGTAGCGGGGTTTGCGCGGTGAGAAAATCGCGCACCTCTTCGCGAGTGGCCTGGCTGGCGTCGGTGGGATACACCAAACCGGGCGCGACGCAGTTAACGCGAATCCCCAGCGGGCCAAGTTCGGTTGCCAGCGTGCGGCTGAAGCCGGTCAATGCGGCTTTCGCGGTGATGTAATCGTGATACGGCACAGATGGACGTGCCACCAGATCGCTGGTGAGATTGACGATGCTGCCGCGTACGCGCGCGCGCATTAAAGGCAGCGCCGCCTGGCAGACGTTATAGGCAGCTTTAACCGCGCCATCGAACTGCGACTGATATCCCGACCATGGCGTTTCCCAAAAGCGTGAACGATTTTCGGTGTCGAAAACGTAAGGTGCGAAGGCGTTGTTGATCACCGCATCGAGGCGGCCGGTGGCGTTGAGGATTTGCTCCATCATCGCGTTGACCTGCTGCTCAGATGTAACATCTGCGGCAATCGCCAGCGCGTCGCCGCCCAATGCACGGCACTCTGCAACTACGCTCGCTGCAGCAGCTTCATTGCGCAGATAGTTCACCACCACAAATGCGCCTTCAGCGGCGAAGGCTTTAGCGATTGCTGCACCAATGCCGCGACTTGCGCCGGTTACCAGAACGGTTTGGTTGGAGAATTTCATTGTTGCTCCTTAGGGATGGAGTGTGATTCAGCCAGGTGCGCATTAATGCGCACCCTACAAAACCCCATATGCATAAATGCGGCGTATGGCGACCGCGTCAGTCCGTATACGGTGCGTAACTTTCGGCAGAGGCTTCTGCGCCCTGCTCGATCTCCGTGATGGTCACCAAATCCAGCAAACTAAAACGCCCGTCGTGATGCCAGCCCGCTTCCGGCGAGGTCATGTGGCCGAACGCGGCGATGCGGGTGACGCCAACTTGCCCGAGCAAAGCGGAAATGCGGAACAATTCCTGCGGCGCGGCCGCCACGCCTGCGGTTTGCAGGAAATGCCGCTGCTGCGCCACCAAATCGACCACATCCTCCAGCGCATCCACGCACACCACTTTCAAGGTGCGGCCCAGCGCAGCAGGCGATAAAGGCTCTGCATGCTCAACGCTCACCACCGCCCAACTGTCTGCCGCCTCGCCGTAAAGCCTACGATCGCCGCTCAGCGCACGGATCTCCTCGCCATTACGCCACGCGGCAATGCTGTTCATCTCATCATTAGCCAGCGGACGGCGCGGATGTTTGTACGCCAGCGCGGCGAGTTCATGGGCGATATAACTGGCGAACTCATCCGGCGACACCTTGCCGCCGCGCTCGACAAATAGCATTTGCGGCGAGTAGCAGCCTGCCTGATCGTAACGCATCACGTCATAGGCCACGCGGCGCGCCAGTTCCGCGCCCTGCCGAGCATTCAACGCCGAACGCGCCACCAGCCCGAAACTGATTTTGTGGCCGTGCGGCAAAAAGCGTGTGGTAACCGGCAAACGCTGTTGGATCGCCGCCAGCGTTGGGTTGCCGCCATAAGCCACCAGCACATCGGGTTGGCGCAGCCAGGTTGGCTCGGTTTGCGCATCGCCGCCTTTCCACCACACCACCGCGATGCACTCGCCGAGTTTTGGGTCGATTTCCGCCAGCAACTGCGCGAACCAGCTTGCCATCAGCGGCTCATTACCCGGCAGTTTGCCGATGGTGCCCGCCTTGACCAGCAGACCACAGATCAAACTCCACAGCGGTAAGCCCGGCACGTTGCCCGCCCAGATATGCATCAACAGTTGCGGGCCAAACGCACGCGCGAAGCCGCCTTTAGGGCGCGGCTGAAAATCGTCGAGCATCTGCGGATCGTCGAAATCTTCAGCCAGAAAGCGCTTAAGCTGCGGCTGACGAAAGGTTTTCAGGTAGCCGGTGAGGCCAAGTCTTACCATTTCGGCATCGTAACCGGTGACGATAGGCAGCAGCTTTTCGGCTTTGATGCGTAGCGGGTGATGACGATCGAGCAGTCGCGCTACCGCTTCATCAATGATGGAGATGATCTGCGATACGCTTAGCTGGCGGAGATAAGCGCGGGCGTTGCTGCGAATGCGCGCCGCGAGCGCCGTTATCTGCTCGTCATTAAGTTGCGGAACGCTAACTTCGAGGCTTTCGCCATGATGATTGAAACTCAGCGTTTGCCACTGCACTTCGTCAGCGGAAAAGCCCGGCAGATGTCCGGCAACTTCCTTCACAGCGGTGCCTGCGCGCTGGCGAGAAACGCTTCCATGGTCAACGAACAGCCTTTGGCATCAGCGCCGGTCACACGTCCCAGCAGATGGAATCCGCCATGCACCATCACGCCCGCATCTTCCGTTAACAGGGCGGAAACTGAGTTGAAATGCGCCAGATCGTGATGCACCAGCACGCCTACCTCGCCATCCGGCACATCATCGCCGGTAAGCGGATTGACCACACGCGTGCGGATCCAGTGCGGCCCGGATTTCACCGGCGGGCAGCGCTCATTGCCCGCATCGTAAAACTGCGTGCTGATTTCCGTCATGCCGTACATGTTGATGCAGTGTGAGCGCGGGATACCGAAGGCGTGAGAGAGCGAAGCGTAGAATTCATCCGCGCCAATCTCGCGCGACTGGCCTTTGAAACCGCCGGTATCGAGAATGCGGCTGCCGGCAGGCAGCGCGAAGCGGCGTTGCTGGCGCTGCATTTCATCTAGCAGATGGACAAAGCTGTAGCTGGCACCCAGCAGCGCATAAGGTTCGCCGCTGGCTTCGGCCTGCTCGAGCGCACTAAACAGGCGATCGATATCGAGGCCATGCTCGCCCACCATTACTTCGCTGTCTGGCGTGCCGCACTCCTGCATCGCCAAATCGAGATAGGTCGCCAGCGAGGAGTTCGGCATCGCCACTTTATCCGGGAACAAAATGCCCATGCGGATGCGTTCGCTGCCCGCCATAAAGCGACGGCGGAAGTTGAGTAACATCGATTTCTTCCACACGTCCAGCGTCGGATGGTAGCTGCGCCCTTTAACCGTTCCGGTGGTGCCGCTGGTCATGAAGATTTCGGCAATCTGGTCAGTGGGACGGCAGCTGAGCGTCAGATCTTTGAAGGCATTAATTGGGATGGCGGGAATGTTGCGCCAGTTTTTCACCGTCAGCGGCGTGCGTCCGCGCTGGATGGCGAAGCGGCGATAAGGTTGGTTGTGTGCGAACTGATAAGCGAAGATTTCGAGGGCCAACTGCTTGAAATCGCCGTCTGAAGCCTCTTCGCGCTGCAGGAATGTCAGCAGAGCCTGGATGATGTGTGTTTCGTTCATGTGTCGCCACCTTTGCGATTGCGCAGAGACTCTCAGGCAACGCCTGAAGAGCGCGAACTGTCCGCTACAAAGCACAAAGAGGGAATCAGGGCGCAATATCGCCCTGCGGTTCCGCATCCCTACGCCGGTATTAGCCGGATCAGGTTCGGAGGGTCACTACGTTGCCAGCGCATACATGCCAGCCGGTAGAATCTCAGCCCCTTAACAGAGCACCCCTTGGAACAAGCCGCAGTCTAGGATGGCGCGCGATGATGTGTCAACCTTGTTAAATTCTGGCCTGTCCGACATTCATTACGCCATGTCTTATACTTTGGGCATTAGTATTTTTGGAGGTGAAGTATGGCTGGCGGTTGGTCAGAAGACGGTGCAGTGCATAAACAAATTGATGCCACGGTCGATGACGCGGTGGCGCGCGCGCGAGAGAATCTCGGCCACGGTGCCAGCGCCGAGTTTTGCGACGAGTGCGGCGAACCAATCCCGGAAGCGCGTCGCGCGGCATTAGCTGGCGTGCGTTACTGCGTGAATTGCCAGAGCAAGATTGATAAAAAACAGGCGGCGATCGGCGGTTATAACCGCCGTGGAAGTAAAGATAGTCAGTTGCGGTAGTTATTTATATTAATGATTCAGTAACACCAGAATGCGCACCCTACCAAAAACGCACCAATCCTTTGTAGGGTCGCCATGAATGGCGACCCTACGTTGCTTTGGCGTGATTACAGCTGAATATTAATCAGGGTTTTGTACCATCGGCTAAACGAAATAATTCAACGCGCAACGCAGCCAAACTGCTCATCAAGTAATGGATAATTTTTCGCGTCAGGCAACTCGAAGTGCCACCATTCGGTTGGCATAGCGACAAAACCGCCGCCAAACATAATTGCGTTCAGCAGCAGGCGATTACGTTGCGCTTCGGCGGGGACATTCGGATGATAGGGATGTGATTCCACTTCCATCGCATCAAAGGCGGTGCCCATATCCAGCGGCTGGCCTTGCGCATCAAGTAACGTAAGGTCAATTGCCACGCCGCGACTGTGATTCGAACCCTGCGCGGGCGGCACCACATAATCTTTATCCGGACAGGCATCCCATAAATGCCACTGCGCTTGCTGCGGCCGATAGGCATCGAGTATCAACAAGTTGAATCCCGCCAGCCGGGCGATCTCAATGCTTTTTGCCAGTGCATCGGCGGCGGCTGGATGCAGCAGCGCTTTGGCCTCCTGGTAAATGGCATAGCCCGCGATGTTATCCGCCGTGGCATATTTCAGATCGAAACGTAAAGCGGGAAAGGTTACGGCTAAATCAATCAGTTCAACGTCCTGCGTCATACTAAATCCTGTTAGCTATCAAATTAATAACCGCACATACCGTAGCGGCGCGATTTATCGCGCGTATCCATAGCGGCACCGCGTCCATCCGGGCATTGCGCAATAAATTGCGCCGCTACAGAATGTGCAATCTGATTTACTGGTCCGGCAATGATAATAACTGACGCGGTAGATTTGTCAGCCGTTCTGCGCCTGCAGGCGTAACGCGCACCGTTTCGCTGAACGCCAGACCTTGCGCGGAAACATACATGTGGAACACCATATTCTCTTCAAGCAGCCACTGCGCGTTAGGGTGGAAACTGCAGGAAAAATCACTTGGTCGTGGCGTGCGCGTGTAAAGTCTCAATGCATAACCGGTGATATTGGGATAATCCGCGCGCAATCCTCTACTTAGCACCGCATCGCGCACGATGGCATCCACGTCGTGCGCCACCATGCCCGGTTTCATGGCGGCAAATTGCTGATCCTGAATCGCAATCAGCTGTGCTGCCAATTCGGCACGCTGCGCCGAAATCTCCCCGACGATATAAGGCCGCATCAGGCGTGCGCTGTAATGTTTCACTTTTGGGATCAGCTCGACGTGCAGCACATCGCCTTTTTCCAGCCGCTGCTCATGGCCGCTGGCATGCAGAAAACCATTATCACCGCTGGCGATCACAATCGGCCCGGTTTCGCCGGTATCCGCACCCAGCTGTAAAAACTGTCCGGCAGCCAGCGCGGCGACATCGCGCACGCGCCAGCCGCCTTCCACTTCCGCGCCTATCGCCATCATTGTGGCATCCGCGATGGCAGCAGCCTGACGCAACACGGCGATTTCCGTCGGGAATTTGACGCTGCGCAGCCGGTCGCTCAGCCCGGTTAAATCATGCCACGTCACGTCTGGCAGATAGCGCGAAAGCTGCTGCCAGCTGTGTACCGTCATGCCGTAGGAGTAAAAGTCCGCGCCGATGCGCGCCTGTTGATATCCGCGACCTATCAGACTTTGCGCCACCGCGTGCCAGGCATCCTGATCATCGCAATAGCTTTCCACTTCCAGCGTTGGCGATTGCGTGCGGCATGGCGCTTCATCCAGCTGACGCAGCACCATCCAGGGTTCGCCGTTGAGCGGCACCAGGCAGGCACGATACAAGGTTTCGGAGACGGTAAAGCCGGTGAGCCACGCCAGCAGCTCACCGTGATCCACCAGCATGATATCAACTGCGTTCTGCTGCATGGCGGCACGCAGACGCATCAGCGCCTCGGCATGCATTACGCGGCCTCAACCGGCTGGCAAATCTCCAGAATGGCCAGCAAATAGATGCGCACCATATCGAGGAATTCACTGATTTCAACCCGTTCATCCGGCATGGTGTTGTATTTGCCGCCCGGCCCACAGACGATCCCTTCCATGCCCGCATGCTGATAGAGATGCGCCGCGTCAGTGCCAAAGAATGCCGGAGGCGTGATCACGCCGGTCGGCTGCTCGGTGCCGCGCACGGTTTTCCAGCCGCGATTCACCGCTTTAACGATGGCCGATTCCGGTGACACTTCGAACGGCAACATGGTGGGTTTATCGCGAATGCCATCATCATAAAGCTCGGCTTTCAGGCCCGGGTAGCGCTGGCACAAGGTGTTCAGCAATGCCTGAAGATCGGCGAGCACGCCTTCCACCGTTTGCCCTGGCGCGAAGCGTGCCGAGCCTTTTAAGCGCACAAAATCAGCCACCTGCGGCGGTCGCCACTCTTCCAAATCGCGGCCCAACGCACCATGCACGGTACCGATATGTCCACGGTTAATCTTGCGATGTTCAGCGGTTTTAGCACCGCTAAAGGTCATACCGTTAATCTGCGGAATCAGCTCGACAGCGGCGCTGATCGCATCGACCGCTTCTTCACGTTTCGACAAATGACGCGTATCGCCGGTGAGTTCAATGGTAAACATCAGTGAACCGGCGTGCATGGTCAGCGCTTGCAGGTCGGTGGGTTCCGCATTGATGAAGTAGTCGGCGCGCACACCTTGCTCAATCGCCGCCAGCGTGCCAATGCCGCCCTGCAACTCGCCCACCACGTAGGTCAGAATCACATCGCCTTTCAGCTTTACACCGGCATCAATCAGCGTTTTCAAGGCGCAAAAGTAGGCCGCATCACCCGCTTTCATGTTCGACACGCCAATGCCGTAGATGAACTGCTCGTCAATTTTTCCTGCCCAGGGATCGACGGTCCAGCCTTCGGTGACAGGATTGGTATCCAGATGTCCGTTGAACAGCAGGCTTTTGCCGCCGCCGCTGCCCGCCAATCGTCCGATGGCGTTCAGCCTGTCGCCAGGCACGTTCTGCAGTTCGGTTTCCAGGCCCAGCTGCGCCATCTGCGCGGCCATGTATTTCGCCAGTTCACGCTCGCCATCGGTGGCGCTGTAGCTTTTGTGCTGCACCATTTTTGCCAGGAAAGAGAGGCAAAATTCGCGATCGATATGATGAATTAACTGTTCAGGATTCATGTTTTTCTCGTCATGCAACGGACTTGGATAAGTCGGGAATATGCACCGCATCAAGCAATGCACGGGTATAAGGATGCTGCGCCAGCGCCGTCATGTTGTCGCCCGGCAGCACTTCCACCACGTCACCGCGATACATCACCGCCACGCGATGGGCGATTTGGCGAATCAGGTTGAGATCGTGGGTAATAAACAGATACGCGGTGCCGTAGCGGCGGCGCAGTTCCAGTAGCAATTCGATAATGGTGGCCTGCACCGAGACGTCGAGCGCGGCGGTGATCTCGTCACAAATCACCAGATCCGGTGGATTGGCAAAGGCGCGGGCGATGGCGACGCGCTGCTTCTGGCCGCCCGATAGCGCATGCGGATAACGCTGCGCAAACTCCGGCGGCAAACGCACTTCCTGCAGCAGGCGCGCCACCGCCTGTGCTTCGGTTTCACCCGGCGGCAAACCGTACAAGCGCAGCGGCCGCGCGATGATCTCGCCGATGGTCATACGCGGATTCAGCGAGGCATCGGGATGCTGGAAAATCATCTGCACGCGGCGGCGATACTCTTTATCCATCTGCGCGCGGCCATGCAGCGTGTAGCCACAAAAATCGAGCTCGCCGCTGAACGGCACCAGTCCAGTGATAGCTTTACCCAGCGAGGATTTACCGGAACCGGATTCACCGACCACGCCGAGAATTTCGCCCTGATGCACAGTGAGCGAAACCGCATTGGCAGCGCGCGTGGTATTGGCTTCACGCTTCAACAGGCGGTCGAGCAAACCTTGTTTGCCGTAATCGATAGTCAGTTGCTTCAGGCCGAGTAACGGCTGATTGCCTGGCGCGTCCTGCACCAGCCGATGCTGCGGATTGGGCACCGCCTCAATCAGCTTGCGCGTGTAGGCATTTTGCGGCGCGTTAAACAGGCTGCGCGTGTCGGCCTGTTCGACAATGCGCCCTTGCTCCAGCACACAGACGCGGTTGGCCACTTTGGCGACTAACGCCAGATCGTGCGAGATGTACAGCGACGCGACGCCGGTCTCTTCACGCAAACGCTCGTAAAGGTCGAGGATTTGCGCTGAGCTGATCACATCCAGCGCGGTGGTTGGCTCATCAAAAATCATGCAGTCCGGCTGGCAGGCAAACGCGGTGGCGATCAGGATGCGCTGCTTCTCGCCGCCCGAAACCTGATGCGGATAGCGAAGCATCATGCGCGCCGGATTTTTGAGTTCAACGTCATGCAGCAATGATTCGCCCAGATCCTGCGCTTCACGCGCGGACAAACCGCGATGGCGGCGCAACACTTCAGTGACCTGCTCACCCAACGTCAGCGTGGGATTGAGCGAGGCGCTGGGATCCTGAAAAATCATCCCCAGTTTGGCCCCGCGCAGCGCCGTCAGTTTGGCCGCTGGCAAGGTCAGCAGGCTGTCGCCGTTCAGGCGGATATCGCCTTGCAGCTCGCGCGCATTGCCCGCCAGCCAGCGCATAATCGCCCACCCGAGCGTGGTTTTGCCGGAACCCGATTCGCCCACCAGCCCCAGCACTTCGCCGGGCATCACTTGCAGGTTGATGTCGCGCAGCACCGGCAGCGCATGTCCTTTGGCTAACGCGTAATCGAGGCTGTAATTTTCTACCGACAGCACCGGTGCAAGCTTGTCACTCATCAGTGGCTCCTTGGGTTGAGCACATCACGCAGCCCGTCACCCAGTAAATTAAAACCAATGGCGACCAGCGCGATGGCGAGGCCCGGAATCATCATCATCCACGGCGCATTGAAGAAGTAGGCGCGCGCTTCCGAGACCATCAATCCCCATTCTGGCTCTGGCGGCTGTGCGCCCAAACCCAGGAAACTCAGGGTGGCAAACAGCATGATGGCGAAGGCGACGCGAATGGTGGCTTCCACGATGATCGGCGCCAGAATATTCGGCAGCATTTCACGCAGAATGATGTAGTGCCCGGCTTCGCCGCGCGCGATGGCGGCGTTGATGTAATCCTGCTGGCGGGCGGCCAACGCCACGCTGCGCGAGATGCGCACCATGCCCGGCACAAAGGCGATGGTGATCGCCAGCACCGCGTTCATGCTGCTCTGCCCGAGCGTGCTGACAATCAGCAACGCAAACAGCAGGCTGGGAATCGCCATCACCGCATCCATAGTGCGCATCATGAACTCATCAAATTTGCCGCCCAGATAGGCGCTGGCGGTGCCGAGCACCGAACCGATCACCATCGCCAGCGCGGTAGCCAGCAGCGACAGTAAAATGGTTGAGCGCGCGCCCACCATCACGCGGCTAAAAATGTCGCGGCCCATCTGATCGGTACCAAACCAGTGTTCCGCGCTGGGCGGCTTATAGCGCGTCAGGACGGAGATCGATTCAGGATCAAAAGGCGCAACGTGCGCGCCGCCCACCACCATCAGCAGCGCCAGCAAGATAATCAGCACGCCAGCGGCGCCCTGCGGTGAACGCAGCAAACGTTTCAAAATATCAGGCATAGGAGATCCGCTTATCGAGAGTGACGTAGGCCAAATCAGCCAGGAAGTTCACCACTGAATAGGTCGCGGCGAGGATCATCACGCCAGCCTGAATGGTGGGCAGATCGCGCGCCTGCACGGCGACAATCAGTTCGCGGCCAATACCGGGAATGGCGAAAATCTCCTCCACCACCACAATGCCGCCCAGCAGATAACCGACATCCAGCGCCACGATGGTGATGGTCGGCAACAAGCCGTTGCGCAGCGCATGTCGCCAGAGAATGCGGCGACGCGATAAGCCTTTCAGCCACGCGGCGCGGATGTAATCGGTATGCAGCACATCGACCATTTCTGAGCGCACCATGCGCGAGACGTGCGCCACCAGAATCAGCGCCACGGTCACCGACGGCAAAATCAGGTGCTGAATGCCGCTGACAAAGTTCTCACTGAGCGGCACATAACCGGTGGCGGGCAAAATCTGCCAGACATCGGCAAACAGCAGCAGCACCAGCGTGGCGGTGACGAATTCCGGAAACGAGATGCCGATGTAGGAGATGACGCTCACCAGCACGTCGGCGGTTTTGCCGCGACGCACCGCCGCCCAGATGCCGAGGGGAATGGCGATAATCAGCATCAGGATCAGGGCGCACACCGCCAGCAGCAGCGATCGCGACAACGCCGTCAGCAGCGTCGGCGCCACTTCGAGGCCATTGCGCATTGATACGCCAAAGTTGCCTTGCAGCGCCTGCGTCAGCCAGTGCCAGTATTGCAACCACGCCGGGGCATCCAGCCCCAGACGTTCACGCACCGCCGCCAACGCTTCCGGCGTGGCGTTTTGTCCCAGCAAAGTGACAGCCGCATCGGCCGGTAGCAGTTGAGTAATGCCAAAGACCAGCAGCGACACCACTAACAAGGTGTAAACCATCAGCAGAAGGCGTTTAAGCAGATAACTTGCTGTCACGTTCGCTCCTTACACTGCGCGCTTCGGCGCTTTGTCGGTCAACCAGATATGGTCAAGACGGAACACCGCACCGCGCGGATGCAGGTGATATCCGCCGACATAATCGCGGCTGGCGGCAAGCAGATCGAAGAAGGTTGGGATCACCGATGGCACTTCGTCATGCATCAGCTGCTGCGCTTTGCCATACAACGTGGCGCGCTGGGTTTCATCGCGGGTTTCACGCGCTGCGCCGACCGCTTTATCAAACTCCGCGTTATTCCAGCGCGTTTCATTCCACGATGCGGTTGAGGTGTAGAGCAGTGAAAACACCGCGTCCGGCGTCGGCTGCATGTTATAGAAGCCGACGTAGAAATTGCCCTTCTTCCACACCTGATCGAGATAGGTGCTGTGCGCCATGGTCTGCACGTTGATGCGGAAACCGCCCTGTTTCGCCATTTCGCGCAGCGCGATGCCTAGCTGGGTGCGGGTGGCTGGTTTGTCGGAGGCGATGAGCGTTAAATCCAGACCGTTGGGATAACCGGCATCCGCCAGCAGCGCCTTGGCTTTGCTGTAATCCACCGCTTTTTTCGCCAGGTCGGCGAAGAACGGATACGCGCCGTTGATCGGCGTGTCGTTACCCGGTGAACCCAAGCCATCCGCCACGAAATCCACTGACGCCTGACGATCAACGCACAGTGCCAGCGCCTGACGCACTCGCACATCGTTGAAGGGTTTTTGATCGCAGCCCATGTTCACATTGAGGAACTGGCCGGATGCCACGCGCAGCGGCAGCACGCCGGAAGATTTGGACAGGCGCGCGAACTCGCTCGACTGCGCGCTCAGCATCAGATCGGTGTCACCGGAGATCAGCGCAGAACTCTCCGCGATGCCATCGGGATAAACCACCACTTCCACGCCATCCAGATAAGGGCGCGCCGGATCGTAGTAATGCGGATTGCGCTTCACCACAATTTTGCGTTCCGGATCGTAGGAAACCAGCTGGAAAGGACCGGCGCCGAATGAGGCTTTGCTCAGCTTGTCATACTGGCCTTGCGCGATGCTGGCCGGGATGATTTTCGCATCCGGATAAGCCAGCATCACCGGCAAATCGGCGTAAGGCGCGTCGGTTTCAATCAATACCGTATTGGTGTCTGGCGCGCTGACGGCTTTAATCGGCCCAATGTTATGCAGCGCCGGTGAGGCATTTTTCGGATCGAGCAGCGCCTGCAGGCTGGCGAGCACATCGGCTGAGGTTAACGCCGAACCGTCGCTGAACTTCAGGTTTGGGCGCAGGGTAAATGTCCACTGCTTGAGATCGGCGCTCGCCTGCCAGGATTGCGCCAAATCGGCTTCGGCTTTCATCTCCTGCGTCAGACGCGTTAAGCCGCTGTACAACAGTTCCGCCACCAGATATTCCGGGTTGACGCGAACCTGATGCGGATTCAGCACGCTGACGGCCTGGTCAACGCTGATGCGCAACACGCCGCCTTTACGCGCGGTGCCGCCCGGCGTAGCGCTCGCCACCTGCGCGGCATGGGCCGAGAACGACCAGGGCAGCATCGCTGCGCCCGTCAGAGCGGTAGAACTGGCGATAAACTGTCTGCGGTTTAACCCTTTCATTGCGCACATCTTCTCTTCCTCGTTAATTAGTTAACTACCCTGGGTTGGCTGAAAATCATCGGCGAGATACGCCAGAATGGACTGCGAAAGTGCGATCAAATCTGCCAGCGTGGTGTATTCATCGGCGGCATGAATGCGATTGTCCGGACGGGCGAGGCCGCCGAGTAAAATCTCCTGAATCCCGGCTTGCTGGACCCAGCCCATATCGGAACTGGTGGACGATCCCCAGGGTTTGAACTCGCTGGGTTGGAAGCCAAATCCCTGACTCAGCGCCGCCTGCCAGCGCGGCCAGTGCGGGCCGTCAGGATTAGCGACCGGCGCGAGATGACCAATCATTTGCAGCGTGACGTCGAGCGCGGGGCTGTCGCGCATCGCACTTTCCACACAATGCGTTAGCTCCTGCCACACCGCGTCAAAGCGCTCTTCCGGCGCGTAACGGCGATTAATCAACAGCTCAAAACGTTCCGGAATAGTCGAGCCTTTGCTACCGCCCTGCGCGGCGGCCAGCGTTAACAGTGATGTCAGCGGTTTGCCGAGATAATGCGGCGGGGAAGGCATCGCCGAGGTGCGTTGTTCCACCTCGAGCTTCAACTGGTAAAGCGCGTTCATCAGCGGCAGCGCCGCTTCGATAGCATTGATGCCGTTAACCGGATCGCCAGAGTGCGCCGAACGTCCGGTGATAATTACCTTGAGATCGATGCTGCCAAAGCAGCCGGCCCAAATGCGCGGCACCGCGCCGCCGTTGAAGCTGAGCAGGTGACCGGAGAAAAGCTGTTGTTCCGCCAGGTAACGGATGCCGGGATACAAGCCGCCCTCTTCATCAGTGCAAAGAAGAAATACCGGATTAAAACGCAGCGGAACCGCCGCCGCCTGCGCCGCGCGCACCGCCGCCATCGCGGCAACAATGGTGCCTTTCATGTCTGCCGCGCCGCGCCCAAAAAGCTTGCCTTCCGCTGCAGTCAGCGTCAGCGCCGGAAAGCGCCAGCCATCACCGGCGGGCACGGTATCGGTATGGAAATAGAGATTGCAGTTTTCAGCTGCACCGGCATCGAGTGACGCCAGCAGATTGACGCGTTCACCGTACGCGCTGCCGTCCGGTGCCTGCCATAAATGTTCCGGCACCGAGACACGCGCAAAGCTGAAATCCAGCGGATCCAACAGATGCGTCATCACGTCAGCAAAAGCACCGTAACCGTTGCCCGGCGGGAAGCAGGTATCGACCTCGAGCATCTGTTTGAGGTCATCCGTCATTTGCGCGCCGTCGTTAGCAATCATCGCTAATGCACTGTTAAAACGTGAATTTTGCATCATAGGATTATCGTCTGTTGTATTTCTATATAGTTTATAGATAATGCAATTCAACCACTGCGGTCAATCGGTAATCGGAAACATGCAAAAAAACTATGACGCGAACGATGCTCAACCTTTCGCCAGACTCAGCGAAGGTGAAGGTGCGCCGCTGTATGAAGTGGTCAAGCGCCATATCAGCGAATCGATCCTGCAAGGTGAACTGCCCGCAGGCACGATTTTGCCAAGTGAAAATAGCCTGGCGGCGAAGTTTGGTGTGTCGGTTGGCACGGTGCGCAAAGCGCTGGCCGCGCTGACCACAGAAGGCATGCTGATGCGCCGTCGCAAAACCGGCACCGTGGTGACCGGCTGGGCGCCGCTGCACAATCTCAGCCATTTCTTCCAGTATTTCCGGCTGCACGATAAAACCGGCGGATTGCTGCAATCCGATACCCGACTACTCGATTATCAGCTCAGCCATGCCAGCGCCGATGAAGCGGAGAAACTGCAAATTTCGCAGGGCGATGAGGTGATCCGGCTGAAGCGATTGCGGCGCGTGAAGGGAATCGCTGCGATGCACGAGACGCTGGTGTTGCCCTCGGCGCGTTTGGCCGATTTCCCACCCGCCGATCAGTTGCCGCCGCTGCTCTATCGCTATCTGTTTGAACGCTACGATCTGCGCGTCGCTGCCGTGCGCGAGCAAATCACCGCTACGCTGGCGAATGAAGAGGATGCGGCGTTGCTGGAGCTGAGTTTGCCGCACGCCGTGATGGTGATTGATGAAGTGTCGTTTGATCAAAGTGCTCTTCCGGTGATTCTGGCGCACCACCGCTTTAGCACCGAACACTTTATGTACGTGAATGAGATTCGCTGATCGCGCGGCATGAACCGCCGTTTGAGTCAGGTTAAACAGCGCAGATGCGCCGGGTTTCTGGAAGTTTCGGGAAAATGTTCTACGCTTTAAAGGTAGTTAAACGTATTCCACTGAAAGGAACTCATCATGATGAATAAAACAGTACTGGCAACGGCATTTCTTGGCACTTTCATGGCAATGACATTGACCGCTTGCTCTTCTAATCAGGCGATTAAAACCAACGACGGACGCACTATCGTGACGTCTGGTAAGCCGCAAATCGACAGCGATACAGGCCTTGTTTCTTACAAGGATGCGCAAACCGGTAAAACTGAGCAGATCAATCGCGACAAGATTACCAACATGAGCGAACTGGATAATTAATATCCTTTTACTAGCCTGGAGAGACTAATGAAAAAATCAATTTTGCTTTCTGTTACTGCGCTTATTGCCCTGTCCGCTCTGACCGGTTGTACACGGACCTCGTACGCCATCCACACCAATGATGGACGCACCATCGTGACCGATGGCAAACCACAGGATGCCGAAACCGGCCTGCTGGGTTATGTCGATGCCAATGGCGTTAAGCAGCAAATCAATAAAAGTGACGTGAAAGAGATCTCTGAAGTTCCGAAGAAATAACTTTTCTGCCTGAAGCCGCCCGCTATAGTGGATTTTCGCCATAGCGGGCGTTTTTAATGACCTGATGTGCTTGCTTCAACCGAAGTCGCTCTGCAATCCATCGATATACTTTTTACTCTCCCTCAGCACTTCAACAATCCGTTCCAGTTCCACTGGCGTATCACTGCGTACCGGCGTGCTGTCAGCCAGTCGATGCATGCGCAGCGGGATTTCCAGCGTGCAGGGAATATCGTGCATTGCCAGTGACTTGATGAGCGGCTGATACGCTAATATGCCCTTCCCGATGGGCGGAAAGTGAAACTCTGTGCCCTGCTTATATACATCTTTAATGTGACAATGCCGCATCTGTGGCAACAGCTGCATTATCTGTTGTATCGCATCCGCCTGAGGTCGCAACGACACCATATTGCCAGCGTCGCCATTAAACGCTACAGCTGTACTGCCCACCTCTCTCAGCAACTGTTCACCCTCGGCTGCCAGCGCAAAAGCATCATAGTTATGGTCGCCACCATTTTCGATCAGTAAGCAACAATCGGCCTGCTCAAGATATGGCGCGATCTGACGTAAATTACTCACCAGCGCCGCATAATCCTCACGCTTTGCCGTACAGGCATTGAGCAGCTTGACGCCTATCGCCTGAGCAAAACCGATGCGTGTTTGCAGGTACGCAACCGCTTCGGGTCGCGCCAGATTAAAGGTGCAACCGAGCGCCAACGTTTTCAGCTGATGCTTGTCCAGCAGTGTCCGTATGCGTTGCGCATTGGCCGGGCTATACAGGCTGTCATCCAGGTCACCGACATAACCTTGGTTATAAGCGACCTCAACGTACTCATAACCTAACTGGCTAATGATTCCGAAGGCGACATCCATGTCGTGCCCATCGAAAATCGAGGTGTTAACACCGAGTTTAAGCGAATTTGGCATAGCGAAGATTCTCCTGATAATCGGATATCGAACGATAACTGGGAATCAAATCGCGCTGGCTGCCATACGCACCAGCAAGCGGAAAGCGTTCTCAAACGCCGATGGCGTTGCAAGATTTTGCCCATATAAGTTGTATGCGGTGCCGTGATTGGCGGTCGCGATTGGAATCGGCAGTCCGCCCTGTACGGTAATACCGCGTTCGAAGCCAAGCATTTTTAACGCGGTGGCGAACTGATCGTGGTACATCGAAACCACGGCATCCAGATGCTGCGTATCTACGGCTTTGTAGGTGGTATCGGCTGGATATGGGCCATAGACATCAATACCTTGATATTTGGCTTTTGCCATCGCCGGTTTAATGATGGTTTGTTCCTCATCACCAAACAAACCATTCTCACCACCATGTGGATTCAGGGCCTGCACGGCAATTTTCGGCTTAGCGATGCCCGCCTGACGCAGCGTGCGATCCATCAGCGCAATGGTATCGACTACGCCTTCGACACTGAGGTTCTTCACAATATCGCGGAAGGGAATATGCGAAGTGGCGCGTCCAGCCCAGAGGTCATCCACCACATTCACCTCACAGCAGAAGCTATCCCACTTCAGTAGTTCGGCGAACCAGTGCAATTCATCGCGATGCTGCAGCCCTCCCATATGCATCGCTTGCTTATTCAGCGGCGCAAAACAGACGCCTTGCGTAATGCCCTGCTGTGTCAATTCGACCGCACGCGCCAGCGTTTCAAGGATATACACGCCGCTCTGCTCGCTAGCATTGCCATAATCAAAAGGTGTGCGTGAAGACCAGTCATGATTGAGCAGCAACGGTTTACCCGACGTGAATCTGATATCTGCGGTGTCAGTAATTTCGCCATAGTCGAAACGTTGATCGGCAATGGTCATGCCTTTTTCCAGCTCCTGGCGGTCGGCAATGATAATCACGTTAGCCAACTCACGTAGCGCCGGCTGCGACAATACTTTGGCCACCAGCTCTGGACCAATACCTGCTGGATCGCCCAGCACCAGTGCAACAGAAGGTTTTTTCATCAGGATTTCCTCAGTGATAAGCATTATTTGCGGGCTGTACTTCACCGCGAGAAGGGGAATCTTCAGACAACGGAATGTCCGGGCGCATAAAGAAGGTAAGCACGATGCCCACCATCAGCAGCACAACCGAGCCATAAAATGGCAAGCTCCAGTTGCCGGTTCTATCAATGATGATGCCAAACAGAATCGGCGAAATGATGCCCGCCACCGCTGAGCCGGCATTCACCAGGCCGCTGGCGACGCCAACGTACTTGGGCGTGATCTCCATCGGAACCGCCCAGATAGGCCCAATGGTCAGTTCCAGGCAGAAGAAGGCCAGACCAAGACAGGCGGTAATCACCGTCATGTTGGTGGAGCTAATCACCGGAATGAGCAGCAAACCGGCGCTCAGAAAGCTAAAGATAATGACGTTACGTCGCGCCGCCACTACATTGCCGGTGCGTTTCAGGATTTTGTCACTCACGATGCCGCCGACGGTATTCCCCACCACACCCGAGAGAAACACTGCAGAAGTGAAAAGTGCGGACGATTTCAGGTCCATGCCGCGACCGTTCATAAAGAAAGTGGGTAGCCAGGTGAAAAACAGCCAGCCTGTCCAGCCGTAGCAAAAATAGACGCCCATGGTTGGCCCAATACGTTTGAGCAGCGCTTTCCATGGCGTGGGGGCTTTCACTTTGTCCGTCATGTAGGCATCAAGTTTTGGCAAAATCTTGCGTTCTTCTTCGCTCATATCGGCAATGTGATGCGGGTTATCGCGGAAGCCTGCAATCCAGAAACCGAGCCACACGGCGGTAATAACGCCCAATGCGATAAATGAGAAGCGCCAGGAGTGCATCAGTACTAACAGCGCCACCAGCGATGGCGTGACGGCATTGCCGAAGCGGGAAAATGAGTGAGTAACACCCTGCACAAAGCCACGCTTCTCGCTGGAGAACCAGAATGTCATGGCGCGCGCTTGTGACGGCAATGCCGCGCCTTCGCCTACCCCAAGCAGCATGCGTGACAGGAACAACGAAGCGAAACCACCCGCGAAACCGGTACAAATGGTCGCGACCACCCAGATGCTGCCGCAGATGATAATGGTTTTGCGTGCGCCGAAGCGGTCAACAAACCAGCCACCGATAATCTGAAACACTAAGTAGGTGTAAGCGAAGGCAGAAAAAATCAGGCCCAGATCGGTATTATTGAGGCCAAGATCCTGCTTTATCAGCCCCGCCGCAGTTGAAAGGTTGACGCGATCGACGTACATCAGAAATGACAGGGCGCAGAAAAGCGCCAGTACTTTCGTACTGTATCGGTTTTTCATGGATGAACCTTTTGGGTTAGGTCAGAGGTTGTGGGCTGCACCTTGCTCAAATGAACGCTTGCTGTTCATTTGTTATATTTTATCGCTTATTTTTCGCCTGCTCATTGTGAGCACCATCACAATAAGCCTGCTAAGTAGTTTTCAGCGTTCAAGGTGTGATCGTCATCTCAGCATTGCCAGCTGATGATGAACATATGCACAATCAATCACTAAGCCATAAACAAAAGCTCATGGGATAAGCGTTACGATCTGTTCCTGATGCGTACATATGCGCAGTGAATAATGCGGAGTGGAGGTGGTTTATTGGTCGCCATAAATGGCGACCCTACCGTTGTTTGGCGTGGTTTTTGTAGGGTGCGCATTCATGCGCACCTGGATAAATAGACAATTTAATGTGCCGCTACAGTGCGTGTCGCTTTTCGTCTAAACACTTTCTTAAGCGATGTAGATAAGATAGACAGCCAGATGTACAATAGCGCAAACGCTAATAACCATCAGCAATGTCAGTACGCCTTTGCCAGGATTCAACGCGTAGAGTCCCTAGAACGTATACGTCACCGCCGCTGTTGCGGTCAGCTGGTTCTGCCTGAATACAATGGGACTGTCCGCCGCGTGATCGTCCAGCCACGTGTAACCCGTGCTCAGTGCGCCGCCCCAGTGCTGAGTAAACTGATGACTCCATGTCAGATCAGTTTCTACCCCATAAAATCCTGCTGCTGCTGAGTAAGTCGTATAGCCACTCTTGACGCTTTGACGTGCATTAACGCCGTACCAGGTTTGCATGTAGCGCGCATCCCCAAACAGCGCGGAGGTCTGCAAGGAAAGGTTATCTTCCTGGCTTTGCAGCGGAATCAAGGTTAACGAAGTGCGATAATTTACGCCCTGGCTGGCTGTCAGCGGCAGTACGGCTTTCGCTTCAAGAATCAGCCATGGCGAGATCGCCCAACCGGCAGCAATTCCGGTGTTGAGCGTGGCATTGATTGTGCCCATGCCACGAAGCTTGTCAGAACCATCGCGCCAGTCGGAATCCTTGTCCGCCCTGCCCAGGCCATATCCCAATGTATGTTCCAGATACAGGCCGCTGTCACTTTGCAAATCGTAGCCGACACCCTTTTGCGAATCGATAAAAAATGCGCCCTTTCGGGCCTGCACCATCGGCACCACCTGCCAGCGTTGCTTATTTGCGCCGCTATATTTCGGCGTGGTCTGCGCGCCTACGCCCATCATCACGCCATCCTGCGCTGCGCTATCATCGGCGCGCGTGCTGGCACTGAAACTGACCAGTAACAAACAGCCACTGTACAGCGCCTTTTTTCTGGTTATCATCGTGTCACCTCAGTTACCCATCTGTTTTTAGCCCCTTGCCCGGGCGTTGCGTCACAGGTCGGAGTATCCCGAAGCAATGTCAATTAAGTGCCAGGGATTTATGAAGAAACTGTCAAGGTGAGCCATGAACAACAGACGAGTATTGGTTATTGAGGATGATGCAGACGCGGCAGACGTGCTGGAAGCCTATCTGCTGCGCGAAGGATATGCCGTAGAGATTGCCGGTAATGGGCTTAGCGGACTTGAGCGCGTTGAGAAGTGGAAACCCGATCTCATTCTGCTCGACATCATGTTACCCGGCATGAACGGCACCGAGGTGCTGGCTGCCGTGCGACGCCGCGCTGACACGCCGGTGATTATGATTACCGCGATGACGGACACGCCCGACAGAATCGGCGCGCTGCGCTTAGGCGCGGATGACTACGTGGTGAAACCCTATCATCCGGGTGAAGTGGTTGCGCGCGTGCAGGCCGTGCTGCGCCGCAGCCGTGCGGCAGTTGCCGAGGATGAAGTGCTACGCTGGCAAGCGCTTGAAGTTAATACTGCGGCAATGACCGCCGTCGTCGCGCAGCCAGAGCAGCATCCAACCCGGATTGACCTCACGCCAACCGAATTTTCTCTGCTGGTGACGCTGATGCGAGCGCCAGTGCGCGCGCTTAGCCGTCAATATCTGATCGAAACCTGTATGCCTGAAAGTGAGGCGCTGGAAAGGGTGATCGATACCCACGTCTACAACCTGCGTAAGAAGCTCGAAATCGCCGGGTTGTCAGAGATATTACTCAACGTGCGCGGCGTGGGTTACAGGTTCAGACAGCCATGAAAAAGTCACCTCCTCAAACGCTGTGGCGCTGGATCTGCGTGCGTATTTTGACGCTGGCCATCGTCACGGTTATTGCCGTCGCCGGGATTATGTTCCTGCGCTTTGCGCTGCAAAACCTGTGGATCATCCACCATATGCCGCCGGACATGCGCCAGGAATTTCTGACACTGCGCGCGCATCCGCAAACCAATCTGCCGCGCTTCCACGAGATCGTTGATGAACGCTGGGGTGTGCGCTACTCCGATCCTTCGGTCGGTGCCGCTGACTGGCTGATGGTGATCATCCTGATTTTCATCATTACGCCGTTTGTTGCTTTCACCGTTCTGCGCTACGCCCGTCCGCTAGCGCTGCAATTCAGCCACCTGAAAAAAACCGCTGATCGAGTATCCGAAGGGCAGTTTGGTTCATCCGCCACCATGGTAAAAAGCGCCCCGGCGGAGCTGTTGCACTTCGCGCACGACTTTAATCGCATGAGCCAGCAACTGGCGCTCTACGATCGTGAACTGCGCGCCTCGCACGTGGCGCTGGCACACGAACTACGCTCGCCGCTGACGGCCGCCATTGGTCGAATGCAAGGTCTGCTGGATGGTGTGTTTCAGCCCGAACCGCAGCAGCTGGAAATGGTCATGAAACAGTTGCGTCACATGAGCCGACTCATTGATGAGCTTCACCTGCTGTCGCTGGCCGACGCCGGGCAACTTAAGCTGGATCTGCATGTGATAAATCCGGGAGAACTGGCACGAGAGCGTGTGGCCTGGGTACGACCGCAAGCCGAAGCCAGCGGCATGATCATCAGCGTGGCAGCAGACAGCACGCTCACCTGCCGCGCCGATCCCTTCCGGTTGGGTCAGGTTTTTAGCGTGTTGATTGAAAACGCCTTGCGCTATGGCAAACCTGCGGGCCAGTTGCAGATTATCGCCCGGGCGGTGCCGGGAGGCTGCAGTATTGAATTCAGGGATGATGGCCCCGGCGTCGCACCGGCGTTTCTGCCAGAGATGTTTGAACGCTTCACGCGCGGCGAATCCTCACGCGCGCGACACTCAGGCGGCAGCGGACTTGGCCTGTCGATCGCCCGCGCCATCTGCGTGGCGCACGGCGGCAGGATTAGCGCCAAACTACCTAAAGAGGGTGGCCTCAGCCTGGCAATTTTTTTGCCTAACGTCAGTACGGAGCCGTTGTCGCGCTCTTGACAGGATCTTGACTCGCCGTACAAAGAATCTCGACAGTAAGCCGTTTTAATGGCGCCAAATCCTTGTACGGAGAGGCGCCATGACAGACTCTTTCACCGGCCTGGTCAAACAGGCCGCCGATCATCTTATCGATGCACCACGCTTAATAGCGTTGCTGCCGTTGTTGCCCTGCATGGTGGTCATCGCCTTGTCGCTCACCGCCTGCGGGCCACGCGATCCCTTACCCCCTGCGCCTCCCCGTCCGGTAAAATTCATCATCGTGAAGCCCGCCACGCAAGGGAGGCAGGTGCAGATGACCGGCGATATTCACGCCCATGACGAAACATCGCTGGGTTTCAGGCTGGATGGGCGGATTCTGGCGCGATCTGCCGAAGTGGGCGACCGCGTCAACGCTGGTCAGGTGCTGGCCACATTAGAAAGCAGCACGACCAAAAACGCGTTACAGAGTGCGATGGCTGACACCGACAGCGCACGGGCAACGGAACGCGTCGCGGCGCTGAATCTGCACCGCATGAAACAGTTGATGCCTTCCGGCGCGATTGCGCGGGCGCAACTCGACAGCGCGCAATCAGAATGGCAATCCGCCGCAGCGCGCCTGCAAAGCAGCGAAGCCACACTTAATAACGCGAAAGAAAATCTGCGCTGGACGCAGCTAACGGCCCCTTCCAGCGGTGTGATCACCGCCGTCAGCGCATCTGCCGGACAGGTAGTGAGCGCCGGTCAAACGGTGATGTCGCTGGCAAGCGGTGCACAGCGGGATGTGGTTCTCGACGTGCCCTTCCCGGCAGCATTTTCCTCGCTCCCCGGCGACGCCTTTCTCGTAACTCTGCTCTCTTCACCGGCGATCACCGCGCAGGCGCATCTGCGCGATATCAGCCCGCAGGCTGATCCACAGACGCGCACCTGGCGGGTTCGATTAACGTTGGACGATCCGCCGCCAGCGATGCTGCTGGGCGCAAGCGTCAGCGTTGCGCTGCCAGAAAGCGATCCGCGAACCTTCATCCTTCCTGCATCCGTGCTCACTCGACTGGCAGGCAAGCCGGCGGTGTTTGTGCTGGATGCGCAGCGCGGCAAGGTAACGCGCCGCATAGTGGTGATTTCCCGCTTCACCGTCAGTGAAGTCTATATCGCGAGTGGTCTCACAGCAGGCGAAAGCGTGGTCACGGCAGGCGTGAGCACATTGCGCGATGGCGAAGCGGTTTCGCTGGGAGATGAGCAGCCATGAATGAACATTCAGCTCGCGCTAAATTCAACCTTTCCGCCTGGGCGCTAACTCATCAACAGCTGATGGCTTTTCTGATGCTGATGATCATTGGCGCGGGCGTGCTCAGCTATCAGGCGCTGCCGCGTAACGAAGATCCTGCTTTTACTATCAAAACCGCCGTGGTCTCGGCGCAGTGGCCCGGCGCCGATCTCAACGATACGGTGCAACTATTGACTGAGCCGCTGGAGAAGAAGCTGCAGGAAGTGCCGTATCTGGATTACGTGCAGAGCGAAACACATCCCGGCAAAACCGTTATCTTTGTGAATCTGCGCGATAGCACGCCGCCCGCCAAAGTGCAGGACATCTGGTATCAGGTGCGCAAGAAAATGCAGGATGTCAGCAGCACGCTGCCTGCAGGCGTTGCGGGCCCGGCGGTCAATGACGATTTTGACGATACCTTTGGCACGATTTACGGTTTTACCGCTGAAGGATTCAGTGCACGTGAATTGCGCGATCGCGTCGAATCCATTCGCGATCGGCTGATGAGCGTGCCAGACATCGGCAAAATTGCGTTGCTCGGTGTGCAGGAGGAGCAGATTGTTGCCAGCTTTTCTCCGCGCAAACTCGCAGGTCTGGGCCTGAGCCTGCAGCAGGTCACCGATGCCTTGCAGGCACAGAATGCCTTATCACCCGCAGGCGTCATTCGCACCGACAGCGATAACATCTCGCTGCGCGTCAGCGGTGCCTTCAACTCGGAACAAAGCCTGCGCGCCGTTACGCTGCATATCAACGATCGCTACATTCCCCTGACCGATATTGTCACGCTGTCGCGTGTTGCAGCGGAACCGCCAACGCCGCTTTATCGCGTCAACGGTAAGCCCGCGATTGGGCTGGCGATCTCCATGTCGCCGACCGGCAATATGCTGGACTTTGGCAACGCGTTGACGGCTAAGATATCGCAAATTGCCCGCCAATTGCCGCACGGCATTGAGGTTACAAAAGTGGCCGATCAGTCGCGAGTGGTCAGCAATGCGGTCAGCGGATTTGTGCGGGTTCTCGGCGAAGCTATCGTTATTGTGCTGGCCGTCTCTTTCGTGTCGCTCGGGCTGCGCGCCGGTTTAGTGGTGGCAGCGGCAATTCCATTAGTGCTGGCGATGACGTTTACCGGCATGATGCTGGCGGGCATTGGGCTGCAACGTATTTCCCTTGGCGCGCTGATCATTGCGCTGGGCTTGTTGGTTGATGACGCGATGATCGCGGTGGAAACCATGGTCGCTAGACTTGAAGCCGGTGATTCCCGCTGGCGCGCCGCCACGGTGGCCTTTGAAACCACCGCATTTCCGATGCTAACCGGTACGCTGGTGATGATTGCCGGTTTCATTCCCGTTGGCTTCGCTGCATCAGGCGCGGGAGAATATTGCTACTCGCTGTTTGTGGTAGTGCTGATCTCGCTACTCAGTTCCTGGGTTGTCGCGGTGCTGTTCTCTCCGTTGACCGGCAGTTGGATTTTGTCATCAAGGCCAGGTAAATCGCACGCCAAACCCGGTTTATTGCTGCGTTTCTATCGCCATCTGATTTCACAGGTCCTGCGCCATCGAGGTTTCACGCTCGGTCTGGCGGGTGCTTCGCTGATGGTCGCCATCTGGGGCATGAGCCATATGCAGGGCGAGTTTTTCCCCGCCTCCGACCGCCCGGAGCTGCTGGTCAGCCTCACGCTGCCCGCAAACGCATCGCAGGCGCGCACGCTAAGTGTGGTGGAACAGCTCGAAGCGAAACTCAGCGGCAACGCGAACATTGACCATTTATCCTCCTACAGCGGCAGCGGCGCCGTGCGTTTTTATCTACCGATGGACGTGCTGAACGATGATGAAAACATCGCCCAGCTGGTAGTGGTAGCCAAAAATCTGGCGGCGAGAGATCGGTTGAAAGCCCAACTCGACCGCCTGCTGGCAGGTGAATTCAGCGATGTGGTGACGCGCGTATCGCCGCTGGAACTGGGTCCGCCGGTTGGCTGGCCGATCCGCTATCGCATCAGCGGGCCGCATTACGATGTGGTGAAACAGTATGCAGAAAAGCTGGCCGGCATCCTCGGGCAATCCCGCGCGACGCGCAGTGTAAACCTGACGGCGGGCGAGGCCGAACGCGTCATCACCTTTGCGGTGAACCAGACCGCAGCCCGCGCGGCTGGCGTCTCTTCACAGGATATCGCGCAGCTGCTGAACCGCGTGTGGTCCGGTCAAAGCGTGACTACCGTGAGAGATCATAACCGGCTGGTTGATGTGGTGTTGCGCGCCAACGATGCTGACCGGCTGGATTTGAGTAGCCTCGCTGCGCTCAAACTGACCACCGCGGCAGGCACGAAGATCGCCATCGGCCAGGTGGCGACGCTGCAGTGGGGATTGCAGGATCCGGTGATGTGGCGTCGACAGGGTTTTCCCTATGTGGTGGTACAAACGGATGTGGCAGCAGGCATGCAGGCGGAAGCCACATCCGCGCAGCTTAGTACGGCTGTTCAGCAGCTGCGCGTTAAATTAGCGCCGGGTTACACCCTTGATGAAGAGGGCACGGTTGCCGAATCGGATAAAGGTAACGGTTCAGTGTTTGCCGTATTACCGGTGACGTTGTTTGTCATGTTGATTCTGCTGATGGTGCAGCTGCAACGAATATCGCGCATGTTGCTGGCATTGGCGATGGCGCCCTTTGGACTGCCTGGCATTGTTCTGGCGATGCTGCCCAGCGGTACGCCGATGGGATTTGTCGCCCTGCTCGGGATGATTGCGCTGGCCGGCATGATCATCCGCAACGCCGTTATCCTGATCATGGAAGCCGATAGCAATCTGCGTGCTGGCATGTCGCGCAACGATGCGGTAAGCAAAGCGGCAGAGCATCGTGCCCGCCCGATTCTTCTCACCGCATGCGCCGCGATTTTAGGCATGATTCCAATTTCTCATCAGGTGTTTTGGGGGCCGATGGCCTACGCCATCATTGGTGGGTTACTGGTGGGAACAATGATGACGCTGACGGTGTTGCCCGCTGCGCTCAGTTTGGTGATGCAGCGTGAATCAACGTCTTCAGCTAAATGACAAAGTGTTGGCTGGCATTGCGCCAGCCAACATGACTTAACGTGCCAGACGCCAGCCGCGTGTCAGGCGCTTTTCTATCTCCACCAGCACAAAGATCCCCACACTCACCGCCAGCGAAATCAGCCAGTATTTAAACGGCAGCGGCGCGGTGCCAAACAGCGTGTTCATCAATGGTACATAGATAATCATCGCCTGCAGCGCGATAAGCACCACGGTGACCAGCCAGATTCCACGGTTTTTCAGTAAGCCGGCATCCAGCGAGAATCCATTACTGTTGCGGCAGTTCAGCATGTAAACCCACTGCGCGGTTACCAGCATCTGCAGCAGCACGGTACGGATGAACTCCGGCGTATAGCCGCGCGGCTGAAGCCAGGCTTCCAGCACGAAGGCGCTAATCGAAATCAGCAGGCCGACGAAAATCACGCGCCAGATGGCGTAACCATCCATCACCGGGCTGCGTGCGTTACGCGGCGGACGGCGCATGATGTTGCGCTCTGCCGGTTCGAATGCCAGACCAAACGACAGCGTTGCCGAGGTCGCCATGTTCATCCACAGAATCTGCACCGGCGTTAGCGGCAGCAGGTTGCCCATCAAAATCGCAATGATGATCAGCAATCCCTGCGCCAGGTTAGTCGGCATGATAAACAGAATGGTTTTCTTCAGGTTATCGTAGACGCGTCGGCCCTCTTTTACCGCTGCCGCGATGGTGGCGAAGTTGTCATCGGCGAGGATCATATCCGCCGCCTCTTTAGTCACTTCGGTGCCTTTGATGCCCATCGCGATACCGACATTGGCCTGCTTCAGCGCAGGCGCATCATTGACGCCATCACCGGTCATACCGACGATCTCACCGCTGCTCTCCAGCGCTTTCACCAGACGCAGCTTATGCTCGGGGCTGGTACGGGCAAAGATGTCATACTCACGCGCCGCCACGCCCAACTCGGCATCATCCATGTGCTCCAACTGATAGCCGGTAATCGCAGAATCGCTGTTACCAATGCCCAGCATCTGGCCAATCGCCATCGCGGTTTCTGGGTGGTCGCCGGTGATCATCTTCACGCGAATTCCTGCCTGCTGGCAGTCGCGAATCGCGGTGATAGCTTCCGGACGCGGCGGATCCATCATGCAGGCCAGGCCCAGCATCTTCATGCCGTTGCGTAAATCGTCGTGATCGATATGATGCTGCGCTTCCGGCAGCCAGCGCCACGCGGCGGCAACAGTGCGCAACCCTTCGCTGGCGTACGTGGTGATCGCCGCTTCCCAGTAGCCGCGATCTATCACTTCCGCTTCAGTTGCGCCCTGCTGCTGCTGACACAGCGACAGCAACACATCGGGCGCGCCGGTCATCAGCAGGCACGGTTTGCCATCAATCAGGCAGCTCACCGCCATGTATTTGTAGGCCGAATCGAACGGCAACTTGCTCAGAATCTGCACCTTGTCACTCTGAATGCCCGCCTTGGCAGCCAGCACTTTCAACGCGCCTTCGGTTGGTCCACCAACAATGCCCCAGTTGCCGTTGACGTCCTGACGCAGCTGGCTTTCATTACAGATATCCACCACCTGCAAGAAGCCCTGCATCAGCGCATCGCTCCGCTGACCCGCTTCAAGGGTAAACTCGCCTTTGGGTTCATAACTGTTGCCGCTGATGCGCCACTGGCTGTTTGCCAGCACCACCGCTTTCACCGTCATCTCGTTCATGGTCAGCGTGCCGGTTTTATCCGAGCAGATCACCGTCATGGCACCAAGCGTTTCGACCGTCGGCAACTTACGAATGATGGCGTGATTACGCGCCATTGACTGCACGCCAAGCGACAGAATGATCGAGATAATCGCCGGTAAACCTTCCGGCACCGCCGCCACCGCGAGGCTGATCACCGACAGCAGCAGCTCCGTCACCGCGATGTCGCGCAGCAGATAACCAAACACGAACAGCGCAAACATCATCAGCATGATGATGCCGAAAATGGCTTTGCCGAGTTTGTCGATCTGAACCAGCAGCGGGGTTTTCGCCTCTTCAATCGAGGAGATCATCGCATTGATGTGGCCCAGCTCAGTATCGCCGCCGGTAGCAATCACCACGCCCAGCGCGGTACCCGAACTGACGGTGGTGCCGGAATAGGCCAGATTCAGGCGATCGCCAAGCGCTTTTTCGCCTTCAAGCGCCACGGTGTTTTTTGAAACCACCGTTGATTCGCCGGTCAGTATTGCCTCTTCGACGCGCAGGTTGTGCACCTCGAACAGACGCAAATCCGCCGGGATCTTATCGCCTGGGCGCAACATCACCACATCGCCCACCACCAGATCCTGCGTGGCGACGGTGATCTGCTGGCCGTCGCGCAGCACCATGGCATCGCTCGACATCATGTTCTGGATGCTTTTTAGCGACTTTTCGGCGTTGCTCTCCTGAATGAAGCCAATCATGGCGTTAATCACCGCCACGCCGAGAATCACAAAGGTATCCACCCAGTGGCCCATTACCGCCGTGATCACCGCCGCAGCCAGCAGGATATAAATCAGCACATCTTTGAAATGCGCCAGAAAACGCATCAGCAATGATTTTTCCGCTTTCTGCGGCAGCACGTTCGGCCCGTTGGCGTCGAGTCGTTGCTGGGCATCGGTGGTGCTCAACCCCGCTGGTGAGCTGTTTATTGCGTTAAATACCGCGGCGTTATCCTGCTGATAATAGGGCCGCGCGGATGCCTCCGGACGTTTTGGCTGAATAGGAATAACAGTCATAATTAACCCCGTGCTATTGAATTGAAAATAAAAAAGCGTGCGAAAATAAAAAACACATTTTAATTATATTTTCCCGACGCATACTGACCGTGGTCATGTTTTTACCGATTCAGAAGTGTGATGCTAATAGTGATAGCACTGATTGCGTAGCGTTATTATTTAAATGCAAATAGAAAGAGTGCGTAACGCATATTAATTTTAATTTCATCTCGGAATCTATTATTCATGAGGAGAATTATTATGAATAAAATACATAACCTGACAATACCGATGATTATTTCCTTTATTATCATTGCAGTATCATCAGCTACCGCCATCGGTTTACTCTCTTACCATGTGGTTTCGCGCATGGTGGCATAATTGATTTCGCCATACACAGCTAAATTAAACCAAGGTTAAACACACAAAATTCATTTCCTCTAATGGCCCTTATTTTGCGAAGGGTCATTATTCACCTCTTCAACCAATGGCATATTCCCGCCCTTTCTCTCTTATTGAGGCTGGGGCATGAATAATTGGCCAGTACTGGGCGCACTTCTAATTTGTTTAGTTTTGATCGGTTGTGACAATAAAAGCGGTGACGAAATCAGCGCACCGCGCGTAATTAAAGCGTTAACGCTGACGGAAAATACCACAGAAAAAGTCAGGATATTCCCGGCGCGTATATCAGCGGGCGATTACACCGAACTGGCCTTTAAGCGTACCGGCCGGCTGGCGCAGTTGCAGGTGCGTGAAGGCAGCCATGTTAAGGCTGGTGAGGTAATTGGCCGACTGATCGATACCGATGCGCAGCTGCGGGTCAACGATCAGCAAAACAGATTCCTGCTGGCAGATCGCCAGTATCAACGCTTTAGCGCGCTGGCCACGCGCAGTGCGGTTTCGCAGGCAGATATGGATGTGCAAAAGGCGAACCGCGACTCCGCTGCCGTGGCGCTCAACATCGCCAAAGAGGAGCTGGATTATCACACCTTGCGCGCACCCTTTGATGGCATCGTCACCAGCGTAGCATCCCAAAATCATCAGGTGGTCGCCGCCGGACAAACGGTGGCGGTGATCAGCCGCAACGATGTGCTGGATGTGATTTTCAGCGTGCCGGAAAACCTGTTCACCAGCCTCGACGTGCAGAACCTGAGTTATCAGCCAGAGATCAGCCTGAATGCGCTGCCGGGCCGGACATTTCGCGCAGCATATAAAGAGCATCGCGCAGAAGCTGATGCCGCCACGCTAACCTGGCAAGTGGTGCTGACGATGCCGCGCCCGACGGATTTACCGCAGGTCAGCGGCTTGAGCGGCACGGTGAAAGTGCAGATGCATAACCTGCCCACTTCCGATGGCACGCCGCTGCTGCGCGTGCCAGCCAACGCGGTGTTTAACCCGGATCATAGCCTGCCGAATCAGCCTTACGTGTGGCTGGTGAGCGGTGAAGGCGATGCACTTAACGTCCAGCAGCAGCCGGTAGTGGTGGGAAAACTCAATGCGCAGGGCATCGAAATTCTCTCCGGCTTAAAAGTGGGCGATCGCATTGTGGTGGCGGGCGTCAGCGATCTGCGTGATGGTCAGGCGGTGCGCCTGTGGACACGCGAGCGAGGTCTGTGATGCGCCTGCTGGAACAGTTTCTCAAATACCCGATTCGCAGCTGGCTGGTGATCCTGCTGCTCGGCGTGGGTGGCATTTTTGCGCTGCTCAACATTGGCCGCCTGGAAGATCCGCTTTTCACCATCAAATCGGCGGTGATCGTGACGCACTATCCCGGCGCGTCGGCGCAGCAGGTGGAAGAGGAAGTCACGCTGCCGCTGGAGAACGCCTTGCAGCGTTTGCCATCGCTCGACAACGTCAGTTCGATCTCCAGCAACGGTTTATCGCAGATCACCGTTACGATTCACAGCCACTATCGCGCCGACGATTTGCCGCAGGTATGGGATGAACTGCGTCGCCGCGTTGACGATGCCACGCGCCAGTTTCCCCCCGGCGTCAGCGCGCCGCTGGTGAATGATGACTTTGGCGATGTCTACGGTTACTTCTTTACCCTTTCCGGCGAGCACTTCACCAACAGCGAGCTGCGCACCTATGCCGATCAGCTGCGGCGTGAGCTGAATCTGGTGCCTGGCGTGGCGAAAGTGGCAATTGCCGGTATCGAGCAGGAGCAGGTCAATATCACGCTCTCCGGCCAGAAGATGGCGGCGCTGGGTGTGACGCCGCAGCGCGTGGCCGCCCTGCTCAATAGCGTTAATGCCGTCTCCGATGCGGGCCAGATTCGCCTCGGCAATGAAGCGATTCGCTTCCATCCCACCGGCGAATTTCAGTCGCTGGACGAGATCGGCGCGCTGCCGATCTCTGCGCCCGGCAGCAGCCAGCAAGTGTTGCTGCGCGATATCGCCACGCTCAGCTATGGCGTGACCGATCAGCCGGGAAATCTCTATCACGCTAACGGCAACGCCGCGCTGGCGATGGGCGTTTCCTTTGCGCCTGGCGTCAACGTCATCGACGTTGGCGATGCGTTAAGTGCCAAAATTCAGCAACATCAGCAGGCCAAACCGCTCGGCATCGATCTGAAGGTGTTTTATAACCAGGCGCAGGAAGTGAAGCAGTCGGTGGATGGCTTCATCAATAACTTCCTGATGGCGCTGGCGATTGTGGTGGGAACGCTGCTGCTGTTTATGGGTGTCCGCAGCGGCATGGTGATCGCCGCCTCGCTGGCGCTCAATGTGCTGGGCACGCTGCTGATCATGTATCTGTTTAAGCTTGAGCTGCAGCGCGTGTCGCTGGGTGCGCTGATTATCTCACTTAGCATGCTGGTAGATAACGCCATCGTGGTGGTGGAAGGCATCAAAGTCGATCGCCAGCGCGGCAAACCGTTGCAACAGGCGATGATGCAGATGGTGAAACGCAGCGCGCTGCCGCTGCTCGGCGCCACGGTGATCGCCATCATTGCCTTCGCACCGATTGGTTTATCGCAGGATTCCACCGGCGAATACTGTAAATCGCTGTTCCAGGTGCTGCTGATTTCTCTGCTGCTGAGTTGGATCACCGCGCTGACGCTGACGCCGGTATTCGTGCAGTGGATGGATGGTGGTCAGGCGATCAGCAAGGACACCACGCAGCCGTATCAGGGCGTGGTATTCCGCCTGTATCGCCGTGTGCTCACCACGCTGCTGCGCTTCCGCATTACCACCTTGCTGCTGATGGCCGCGTGTCTGGCAACCTCGATCTATGGCTTCGGCTACGTGAAGCAGAACTTCTTCCCTGCCTCCAATACGCCGATTTTCTTCACCGATCTGTGGCTGCCGTATGGCACCGACATCAATTACACCGCGCAAACCGCGCGCGAGATTGAAGGCTGGATCAGCCAGCAGCCGGGCGTCACCAGCACCGTGACCACCATTGGTCAGGGCGCAATGCGGTTTACGCTGACCTACGACGCGACACGTCAGTACAGTAATTACGGACAGATTATGGTGCGCGTGCAGGACGCGAAGCAACTGGAAACGCTGGCGCAGCAGACCGAGCAGCACATCCGCGATCATTTCCCGCAGGTGACGGAGCGCATCAAACGCATCAATTTCGGCAGTGCCAGCGACAGCGCGATTGCGTTGCGCATAACCGGCCCCGATCCCATTACGCTGCGCCAGATTGCCAGCCAGATAGACGACATTTTCCTCGCCGAAGGCAGCGCGTTTCCGCCGCGTAATGACTGGCAGGCGCGCAGTAAAGTGATCCGTCCGCAGTATTCGCCACTGCGCGGTCAGGAGCTGGGCGTGGACAAGCGCGATATCGACCGAGCGCTGCGTATCAACTTCAGCGGCGATAGCGTCGGCTTGCTGCGCGAAGGCTCGCGGTTGATGCCGATCATGCTGCAAACCGCCGAGCAGGAGCGGCAGAATATCGATCACCTTGGCAATATTCAGGTGTGGAGTCAGGCGCAGCAGCGCTATGTGCCGCTGGCCAATCTGGTAAGTGATTTCCAGCTGGAATGGGAAGATCCGCTGATTATGCGTCGCGACCGCATGCGCGTATTAACGGTGCAAACCGATCCCGATCCCGCCAGCGGTCGCACCGCTGCAGAGATTGTGGCGCGCGTGCAGCCGGCAATCGAGAAACTGAACTTGCCCGCTGGCTATCATCTGGAATGGGGCGGCGAGCTGGAGAGTTCGCGTGATGCCCAGAGCGGCCTGCTCGGATCGCTGCCGTTAGGTTTCCTCGCGATGTTTGTGATTACCGTGCTGATGTTTAATTCACTGCGTGATGCGCTGGCAATCTGGATTACCGTGCCGCTGGCACTGATTGGCGTCACCTGCGGCTTCCTGCTCACCGGCATTCCGTTTGGTTTTATGGCGTTGATTGGTTTGCTGAGTTTGTCGGGGATGTTGATTCGTAACGGTATCGTGCTGGTTGAGGAAACGCGCCAGCTAGCGCGGCATCAGCCGTTGCAGCAAGCGATTCTTGATGCCGCAACCTCGCGTCTGCGCCCGATTCTGCTCACCGCCTTCACCACCGTGCTCGGCCTGCTACCGCTGCTGCGCGATGTGTTTTTCCAGAGCATGGCGGTCGTGATCATTTTCGGTTTAGGCTTCGCTACGGTGCTGACGCTGCTGGTGTTGCCGGTGCTGTATCAGAGTTTTTATCCAGGTAAGAAGGTTTGATGCTTTGGGGTATGTTGAGGTCGCCATAAATGGCGACCCTACAAAAGCGAGATCTGTGTTCGTAGGGTCGCCATTTATGGCGACCTTTTTGAAAAATGCTCTCCCTGCGTTTCATTCCCAGCGCTTGCCAGCAATATCTTTTTCAACATAAACGTCAGCGGAATCGCCAGAATTGCGCCAATGATGCCCAACAGCGACTGCCAGATAAGAAACGCTAGCAGTTGTGTAGTGAGCGCCATATTCAACCGCTTGCCCAATAATAAAGGCTCAATCACTGAACTCAGGATTAAATTCAGCGCCACAAAGAACAGCGCGACCACCAACGCGGTTTGGATATCGTACAGCATATAACTTTGCAGCACCGGCGGGATCGCCGCCATAAATGAACCCAGCACCGGAATATAGTTGAAGACAAACATCAATACGCCCCAGAAAAAGGCGAATTTCAGACCAAGAAGATGCGCGCCAGCCCAGACAATAATGCCGCCGACAATACTGGTCAGGGTTTTTACCTGGGCATAAACGATCACACTTTGCACGCCCTCTTCGAGCGCCACGTAATAGCGCTGATATTTCCCTTCGGCCTGTTTGCGTAACAGGGTTTTCAAATTTTTCATTTCATACAGCATGAAAAACAGCATCAGAAACACCATCAGCCACCAGGAAAGAATGCTCGGAATTTGCGTGAGGAAACCGGTGACAAAACGCACCACCGCACCTGCATCCACAAACGCCAGCATGTCGTTGGGCGTCAACACAATGCCCAGATGACTAAACGTCTGCGTCACCGGTTCGAAGCGTTCGGCCAGTAGCTGTGGTGCCTGGCGGCTCAGCTGGATTAAATCGGGGGTTAATACTGTGAGTTTGATAATGGTGAACACAATCACCAGTAACAGCAGCACAATCACCAGTAG
Source organism: Enterobacter sp. Sphag1F (assembly GCF_014193275.1). NCBI lineage: Bacteria > Pseudomonadati > Pseudomonadota > Gammaproteobacteria > Enterobacterales > Enterobacteriaceae > Enterobacter > Enterobacter sp. Sphag1F. Next base: position 126,636 of record NZ_JACHZD010000005.1, read on the forward strand.
GGATGACAGTAAACGCGGAACGCGTTTTCTTTCCAGCCGACTGATTAATGGGTCGAGCATTATCGCCAGAAACAGCGACAGCATCACCTGATTAATTAACGCTGATGCCAGATAAATACCGGTGAGAATTATGGTCAGCGTGGCGAGAATTAGCAATACGCGCAAAAGTCTTGACCATAAAGGAAACTCGTTCAATCCCATCATTAAGATCCTTCATCCTATACAAAATGTATTATAGAGAAAAACCTGTGCGCTGGGCCTTGTTTGAGGTCAAGTGACGAAAAACATTCAGGCCGTGATTATTCCGGCCTGAATGTCACGCGCTATTAATTGATTCTGAATCTCCGCGTTAATGGTTTTTCGATTTCGACAATTAAAAACATCACGAAGCCAATGATCAGAGTAATAATCCAGTAACGTAACGGTAGCGCGGTGGTACCAAACAGCAGCTGCATAAAGGGCGCGTAAATAATCAGCAATTGCAGGACCAGCAGCACGCCGCTAACAATCCAGATGCCTTTATTCATCAGCAAGCCTTTGCTGAGTGAGAAGCCGTCAGACACACGGCAGTTCAGCATATAGAACCACTGCGCCGTCACCAGCGTTTGTAATAACACGGTACGGATAAATTCCGGCGAATAGCCGCGCGGTTGCAGCCAGGCTTCCAGCACGAAGGCGCTGATGGCAATCATCGAACCAACAAAAATCACGCGCCAGATGGCGAAACCATCCATCACATGCAGTTTGGGATCGCGAGGCGGACGACGCATGATGTTGGGTTCACCTGCTTCAAACGCCAGGCCGAAAGAGAGCGTGGCGGAGGTAGCCATGTTCATCCACAGAATCAACACCGGCGTCAGTGGAATTAAGTTACCCGCCAGCAAGGCAATGATGATCAGCAAGCCCTGCGCGAGGTTGGTTGGCATGATGAACAAAATGGTCTTTTTCAGGTTGTCATACACTCGCCGCCCTTCCCGCACCGCGCTGGCAATGGTGGCGAAGTTATCGTCCGTCAGCACCATATCAGCCGCTTCTTTGGTCACTTCGGTGCCTTTGATCCCCATGGCGATACCAACATCGGCCTGCTTCAACGCAGGCGCATCGTTAACGCCATCGCCGGTCATCCCGACCACTTCTTTTTTGCTCTGTAGCGCCTGCACCAAACGGAACTTATCTTCCGGGCTGGTACGGGCAAAGATGTCGTAAGCCTGCGCCGCCTCGCCGAGTTGATGATCATCCATTACTTCCAATTCGCGTCCGGTAATGGCGGTGCTGGCGTTACCGATCCCTAGCATCTGCCCAATACTCATCGCAGTTTGCGGATGGTCGCCGGTGATCATTTTCACGCGAATCCCGGCTTGTAAGCAGTCGCCAATCGCGGTGATAGCTTCGGGTCGCGGTGGATCCATCATCCCGGCGATGCCGAGCAATATCATGCCCTGCTGCAGATCCTGATGCGTCAGTTCACTTTGCCCTGGCGTGGCCGGTTTCCAGGCCGCCGCCACCATGCGTAATCCCTCGCGCGCATACTCTTCAATTTTGGCTTCCCACCACGCCAGATCGATCGGTTGCAGCCCGGCTTCCGTTTGCTGCTGCTGACAATGTCTGAACAACACGTCCGGCGCGCCGGTCAGCAGCACGCACTCTTCATCGCCGATCAGATAGTGCGTCGACATGTATTTGTATTGCGAATCAAAGGGGATTTTATTGCGCAGTTCGGTGGTGACTGAAGGCAGATGTCCTTTGGCGGCCAGCACCTTGAGCGCACCTTCCGTTGGACCGCCGGTGATTTTCCACAGGCCGTTTTCATCTTTGATCAGCTGGCTGTCGTTACACAGATCGATGGTGCGCAGATAGCGCTCCAGTATCGAACCCTGCGCCACTTTCACCGGCACGGCGTCATCGGCTTTATGGATGGCGCCGACCGGTTCATAGCTGACGCCATCAACGCGGTAGATTTGATCGGCGGTGATAATCGCTTTCACCGTCATTTCATTCATGGTCAGCGTGCCGGTTTTATCCGAGCAGATCACCGTCATCGCGCCCAGCGTTTCCACGGTCGGCAGTTTGCGGATGATCGCCTGCTGCTTCGCCATGGTTTGCACACCAAGCGACAGAATGATCGAGATAATCGCCGGTAACCCCTCAGGAACCGATGCCACGGCGAGGCTGATCAGTGACAGCATCAGTTCAGAAACCGGCATATCGCGGAACAGCAAACTGAAGACAAACAGTGCGGCCATCATCGCTAGGATGATCAGGAAAATCGCTTTGCCGAGTTTATCCATCTGCACCAATAGCGGCGTGCGGTGCTTTTCGATGTCGGACATCATCTGGTTGATGTGGCCAAGTTCCGTGGCGCCGCCGGTGGCGATCACCAGCCCTTTACCGCCGCCCGAACTCACGGTGGTTCCTGAGAACAGCAGATTGGTGCGGTCGCCGAGCGGCAGCTCGCCGGTCAACGCGTCCGTGCCCTTCTCGACCACGGTGGATTCGCCGGTCAGAATCGCTTCTTCAACGCGCAGGTTATGCGCCTCAATCACGCGCAAATCCGCCGGAATGCGGTCACCGGCGCGGATCACCACCACATCACCCGGCACCAGCGCGGTGGTCGGCAGCGTTTCGTGATTTCCGCCGCGAATCACCACCGTTTCGCTGGAGAGCATATTGCGAATACTTTGCAGAGATTTTTCCGCGTTGCTCTCCTGAATATGTCCAATCAGGGCATTCACCACCGCGACACCAAGGATCACCAGCGTATCGACCCAGTGTCCCATTACGGCAGTCAGCAGCGCGGCGGCGAGCAGAACATAGATGAGAACATCGTTAAAGTGGGCGAGAAAACGCAGCCAAACCGGCTTGCCGGGTTTCTGTGGCAGAGCATTTTCCCCGTACTGTGTTAAGCGCGCCGCCGCTTCAGCACTACTGATTCCCTCGCTGGAACTTTGCGTACTGGCCAGCGTTTCATCGACAGAAAGTTGATAATAGGTACTTTCCGGTTTAGCAGTATTCATCGCTTTCTCCTCAAATCCTGTTTCGGAAATCAAGGCGGTGATATCCCGTGATTAACAAGTCGCCATTGAACGAAAAGATCAGACCTGACTTACTCAGCTGGAGAAGTGGTCCGTTTCAGATTGAAATATATGTAATTAATGACTGCTCAGCGGCAGTGGAGCAGCCGTATTATCTATACGAAATTGAAAGTATTTTGAAAAATGAACGCTATAAACGTAGCACAGGGATATTCAACACATTCATTTCTCAATAAAAGTCGCGAGGCGAAACCCATTTATCTCATCAGACTAATCCGATCACGGAGTATAATAAAAATATAGTGTGATAATTCATAAGGCTGGGCGTTTTTAAGCAATTAATGAGGTTACTTTGCGTAAGTATTTTATCCTGCTAATGCGGATTTTAATTCCTGATAATTGAAATTACATGAAGTTAAATATTGTTTATTTCGTCAAAAATATTACAAGCTATCTGCCTTTACTTTTTTTGACATCTGCGTCTATGCTCATCGATAACAAAAACATCCCGTTAATACTTCTCACCTTTTAAGGCGATGGCGCAGTTTTTCTGTGGTCATGGTTAATGGAGGCAACGATGTATGGTTATAGCCTGCTCCGTCTGAGTCTTTATGTTGTCATTGCAATCGTTACCTGCTCCGCCGTAGGACTATTCACTTACGCGGTTGTTTCTATGCTTGGTAATTAAATTATCCACTCAAAATAATGCCAACAATGGATTCGTTGTTGCTGAGGATAAAACAGTGACTCGTTATATTACGCTGGTTGCCATTGTTATATTTATAACAACTGGTTGCGATCAAAAAACACAGGAAGTCACGCCACCGCCGCGCATGGTTAAAGTCGTTGAGGTTATGGCTTCCGGCGAATCTCAACAACGCATCTTCCCGGCACGCATTGAGTCCGGCGATTCCACCGATTTGTCGTTTAAACGTGCTGGGCAGATTGAATCGCTGGATATTCGTCAGGGCAATCGCATTGAGCAGGGCCAGCTCATCGCCAGGTTAACGGCGCGTGAAGCACAGCAGCGCGTCAATGAACGCCAAACCGCCGCCACTCTCGCCCAACGGCAATTTGACCGCTTCCAGACGCTCTCCGGTCGTCAGGCGATTTCAAAGGCCGAAATGGACGTGCAGCGTGCCAACCGCGATGCGGCGAATGCTGCGCTACAAATTGCCCGTGAAGAGTTAAGCCAAATGACGCTGACTGCGCCGTTCACTGGCGTGGCCGCCGTCGTCAACGTTCGCAACCATCAGGTGGTCGCCGCCGGACAGACCATCGCCACGTTGACCCGCAACGACCTGCTCGACGTGGTGTTCAGCGTGCCGGAAAACCTGTTTACCGCGCTGGATATGCGCAATCTGAGCTATCGCCCGGTGGTGCGCATCAACTCGCTGCCGGACCGCGAATTCCAGGCCGATTACAAAGAGCACACCAACAGCAGTAACACCAACTCGCTGACCTGGCAGATCATTTTAACCATGCCGCGTCCGGACGATTTCCCGGCGGTGGGCGGCGTCAGTGGCACGGTGACGATTAACCTCGCCAATCTGCCCGCCAACATGAACCGCGAATCGCTGGTGGTGCCGGTGGAAGCGGTATTCAATCCCGATAACAGCCAGCGCAATGAACCGCATGTTTGGGTGGTGCAAGGCAGCGGCGATCAGCTGACGTTAGAGGATCGTAAAGTCAGCGTCGGTGAAGTGACGGATCGCGGCGTGGTGATCACCGCCGGGCTGCATGCCGGTGAGCGCGTGGTCGCCGCTGGCGTCAACGAGTTGCATGCTCAACAACCGGTTCGCATCTGGACGCGTGAGCGGGGGCTGTAATGGATATCTCCCGGCAGTTTATCGATAATCCGGTCCGCGTCTGGCTGGCGATTCTGTTACTGGGCGTCGGCGGCATTTTTGCTCTGCTCAATATTGGTCGTCTGGAAGATCCGGCGTTTACCATTAAAACGGCGGTGGTTGTCACCCACTATCCCGGCGCGTCTGCTCAGCAGGTGGAAGAGGAAGTCACTTTACCACTGGAAAATGCGCTGCAGCAGTTGCCTTATCTCGACAATGTCAGCTCCATCTCCTCCAACGGCCTGTCGCAGATTACAGTGAATATTGACTCGCGTTACCACTCCAACCAGTTGCCGCAAATCTGGGATGAACTGCGGCGCAGAGTCGGCGACGCAGCGCGCTTCTTTCCGCCCGGCGTGGCCGCACCGTTCGTTAACGATGATTTTGGCGATGTGTTTGGTTTCTTCTTCGCCATTTCGGGCGACAACTTCAGCAATCCGGAACTGGTGCAATACGCAGAACAGTTGCGTCGTGAACTGGTGCTGGTGCCGGGCGTCGGTAAAGTCACGCTGGGCGGCGTGATCCCGCAGCAAATTAATATTGATGTCTCCCTGACGATGATGGCCGCGCGCGGCATTTCGTTGCCGCAACTCGCCAGCGTGCTGAGCCGCCTCAACGTGGTCTCCAATGCGGGCGACATCAAAGCCGGCACGGAATCGATCCGTCTGCATCCGACCGGCGAGTTTCAGAACATCGAGGAGTTAAGCGATTTGCTGGTCAGCGCGCCGGGCGATCACGCCACCACCCGCTTGCGCGATATTGCTACGCTGTCGCGCGGGCTGAGTGAATCGCCCGCCAGCATTTACCACGCCAGCGGACGTCCAGCGGTCACCATGGGCATTTCGTTTATTCCCGGCGTGAATGTGATTGATGTCGGGCGCGCGCTGGAGGCCAAACTGCAGCAGATGTCTGCAGAAAAACCGGCGGGCATCCAGATCAACGTGTTCTACGATCAGGCAGCGGAGGTGGCGCACTCGGTTAACGGCTTTATTGCTAACTTCCTGATGGCGCTGGCGATTGTGGTTGGCGTATTGCTGATTTTTATGGGCGTGCGCAGCGGCATTATCATTGCGCTGTCGCTGGCGTTAAATGTGCTGGGCACGCTGCTGATCATGTATTTGTGCGGTATTGAGTTGCAGCGCATCTCGCTGGGTGCGCTGATTATTGCGCTTAGCATGCTGGTGGATAATGCGATTGTGATTGTGGAAGGCGTGCTGATTGCGCGTCAGCAAAATTCGCCGCTGATGACCACCATCAACTTTGTCATTCGCCGCACCGCCTTCCCGCTGCTGGGCGCGACCATTATCGCCATTCTGGCGTTTGCGCCGATTGGTCTATCGCAGGATTCCACCGGCGAATACTGTAAGTCGCTGTTCCAGGTATTGCTGATTTCCCTGCTGCTGAGCTGGTTCTCGGCGCTGACCATCACGCCGGTGCTGATCAAATGGTGGTTGTTTAAAGCGCAGGCACCGACCAAAGCGGCAACAGAGGTTTCACCTTACGGCGGCGGTTTTTATCGACTCTATCAGCGCATGCTCAAGGTGTTGCTCAGGCAAAAAACTGTCACGCTTGCGCTGATGGCAGTGCTACTGGCGCTGGCGATTTGGGGCTTTGGATCGGTACGGCAAAACTTTTTCCCTTCGGCCAATACGCCGATCTTCTTCGTCGATCTCTGGCTGCCGTACGGCACCGACATCAACGCCACTGAGCAGATGGCTAGCGACATTGAAAAATCGATCACCGGGCAGCAAGGCGTGGTGTCCACCGTTACCACCATCGGCCAGGGCAGTATGCGCTTTATCCTCACCTACAACGGGCAGCGTCAGTACAGCAACTACGCGCAGATCATGGTGCGCATGGACGATCAGCGCAATATCGCCGCGCTGTCACACCGTATTGATGCCTACATTGCGCGCCAGTATCCGCAGGTCAACGCCAGCACTAAACGCGTGATGTTTGGCCCTTCGGGCGGCAGCGCAATTGAGGTGCGGATTAAAGGTCCCGATCCCGACATAATGCGCCTGATCGCCAGCCAGGTTGGCGACATCCTCACCGCCGATCCCGCCACTGACACCGTGCGCAATGACTGGCAAAACCGCAGCAAGGTGATTCGTCCGCAGTTCAATCTGGCGCTGGGCCGCGAACTGGGCGTCGACAAACAGGACGTGGATAACGCACTGGAGATGAATTTCACCGGCAGCCGCGTCGGGCTATACCGTGAAGGCGCTGACCTGCTGCCGGTGATCGTGCGGCCACCGGCCAGCGAAAGGCAGGACGCTAATCATCTCAATAACGTGCTGGTGTGGAGCCAGAGCCAGCAGCAGTACATCCCGCTCAGCAACGTGGTAAGCGGCTTTACGCTGCAATGGGAAGATCCGCTGATTCTGCGCCGCGATCGCAGCCGCGTGCTGACCGTGCAAACCGACCCGAATCCGCTCAGTAACGATACGTCCGGCGATATTGTGGCGCGCGTGAAGCCGCAGATTGAGCAAATACAACTTCCGCACGGCTACAGCATTGAATGGGGCGGCGATGCGGAGAGTTCCAGTGAAGCGCAGCAAGGCGTGTTTACCTCGCTGCCGCTGGGTTATCTGGTGATGTTCGTGATCACCGTGCTGATGTTTAGCTCGCTGAAAAATGCCGTCGCCATCTGGCTGACGGTGCCGCTGGCGCTGATTGGCGTGACGCCGGGCTTTTTGATCACCGGGATTCCGTTCGGCTTTATGGCGCTAATCGGCCTGCTGAGTCTCAGCGGCATGCTGATTCGTAATGGCATCGTGCTGGTCGAAGAGATTGAACAGCAGAAGCTGTTGAAGCCGCAGGCTGAAGCGATCATCTACGCCGCCACTTCACGTCTGCGCCCTATTCTGCTCACCGCCTTTACCACCGTGCTCGGGCTGGCACCGCTATTGCGTGATGTGTTCTTCCAGAGCATGGCGGTGGTGATCATGTTTGGCCTAGGCTTTGCCACGGTGCTGACGCTGCTGGTGCTGCCGGTGATTTACGCCTGCTTCCATCGTCAACAGGTGGCGACTGCATCATGAATGTGACCGGCCTCAACGTGATTAAAACGCTGGGATGTATGACGGCGGTGACGTTTTTTACCGTGTATAACACCTGGGATCGCTACGATTACGATTATCACTGGATTCTGGCGTTTCTGACCTTTATCTCCACCATCGCTACGCCGCTGTTTTTTGTCGTCGCCGGGATTATGGATGCCCGTTCCGAGCAGGATGTTAACTGGCAGATGGGCAAGATTCGTAATCTGGTGATCGTGTTTCTGTTCTGGATGACGGTCTATTATCTATGGGAACCCTATCAGCGCGGTTACCTGATTCAGCCGTGGTTCGTCTTTTCGTTCATTATCATCTATAGCTTTCACCCGCTAATGCTGTGGCTCAGCCAGCATCGGCGCGCATTTATTGGGCTGGTATTTGCGCTGTTAGCTTTTTCGTATGGCTATGATTTGCTGGCGGTGCTGCATCCGGACGATCCGCTGTTCCGGCTTGAGCCGCAATATCGGCTTTGGACCTGGCTGCTGTTTTATTTAACCGGCCAGCTGCTGTGCGATCCGCTGATTAATGACTGGATGGAGCGTAAAAAGGTGGCGCGCGGCGCGGTGATCGCCCTGCCCTTTATCTACCTGTTTACCTGGTTTTATGAGCAGCACTTCTTCTTTGCGCTATTTAAAGCCGATCGCAACGCCTTTATTCTCACCGGCTCGCAGATCTATCTGCTGGTGGTGGTGCTGGTAATCGCCGCCAGTCAGGTGCGCTTTCGCCGCAATGCGGTGGTCAAAGAGACCATTCTGGCGACCATCAGCAAAACCATGACCGGCGTTTATATCCTGCACTACTCGGTTTTTCATCTGCTCACCGCGCTGATTCCAATCACCTCGCTGGCCACCAAGCTAACGCTGATTGCCGTGACCTTCGCCGCTTCGGTGCTGCTCTCCAAATTGATCCTCGCCAGCGGCTGGCTGAAAAAAGTTATAACGCTTTAAAGCAAGTCGGCAGATTGGGCTGGCTGCTGCAATCAATGCGCCCCTTAATTTTCAGCATCATGTAATCAAAAAACGGATTGGAAGTGTTGCGCATCAGCGTATCCAACCCAACGATCAGGCTGGCGGTTTCACCGCGCAGCGAGATGGTACCGAAGCTAATGCCATAGCGATTCTTCTCCGTTGGCTCGCGGCCATACAGCGAATCGCTGAGCGGGAACGGCACGGCAATGTGCGATAACGAATAGGTATCCTGCGGCCAGGCTTCATGCATCGAACGCACTATCTCTTGCGTCTGATCCGCCGGGGTCATGCGGGCCACGGTTTGATAAGTGGTCGGTGATGCGTTGGTGATCACCGTTGAAGCGTAGCGACGCGGCGAAGGTGGCAACAAATCATTGACCGCTGAATAGAGCGCTGGCCTGAACAGCGCGCGTAAGTTAGCGGCCTGATTGACGTCGAACATCACCAGTTCACTGCCGTTATCCGGCAGATAGCGATAGAACGCATTGACTACCGCGCGGGTGCTGACGGTGGAATCCAGCACCGACTGGAAAGTCAGCACTGGCGGAAACGCCGTCATGCTGCCACCGCGAATCACATGCAGCAGCTGATCCTGCATCGCCTGAGTGAGCAGCCACGATTGACGCGCCGCGCGCACCGGAAACGAGTTGTATTTAAAGGGATTGTATTCCGGGATGATGCTCAGCCACGCCGCTTTGGCGAAGCCAGGAATGATGGCGGGCCAGCCAGCTAATCCGGCAAAACGCGCATAAGCGGTGACGCCAATCATCGGCGACAGCAATACCAACTGTTGCGGCTTACGCAGCGCGTTATTCTGCAGCGTATCGAGGCTGTATTTCACCGCCAGCGCGCCGCCGTTCGAGTATCCAACCAGATGCAAAGGCACCCTGGTCCCCGCCAGACGCGTCGCTTCCCGCACCGCTAGGCGGGTTGCCGCCATCCACATTTGCCAGTCAACTTTGGTGAGCGAACCGGGCGCCGTGCCGTGTCCAGGCAGGCGCGGCACTACCGCCACAAAACCCTTTTGCTGATACGCCTGCGCCAGATAGCGCATGCTGTAGGGCGAATCGGTTAATCCATGCAGCAGCACCACCGCGCCTTTCACTTCGCCCTCGGGTTCGAGGATATAAGAGCGGTTCCAGTCGGTATCAAATCGCGCCGGATAAACTGGGCTTTGCGCGTTGAAGCGATTGAGTGCCGTTCTCTCATCGTCACTGAGTTGATCGGTCACGTTGATTTTCATGTCGTGGAAAATGGCCGCTTCACGCGTCAGATAATCCGCAAAGCTGGCGCGATCGATCTCATCCACCGACATTTCATCCGCCGACCACGTATGCCAGCGATGCAGTGGCGGCCCCTGCTCGGATTGATAACCGCGGATCACCAGGAACATCACCAGCAAAACCAGCAAACCTAAAGCAATGCGCTTAAGGACTTTGCTGATGCGGTCTTTGTGCAACGCGTTGGCGGAATCAGAAGGCATAGCGTACCCAAGCGAACAGCACGTTACCGTTGTTGTACGTGCCAGGAATGTAGGTGAACTGCACGTTAAAACGTTTGTAACCGGCGGAGAACAGCGGCAAAACAATCGGCAGCGGCACGTAATTGGCGAAGTCATCGCGCGCGGTAATCCCGGCGGTTAGCCCAAGACCGAGACGGAAATCTTGCGACTGATCCAGATACCAGCCTTTCTCCCAGCCGTATCCGACAATAGGTTGCCATTTGTTATGGGAATCTTTAAACGCCATGGCATAGAGCGCGCTCCAGTTGCCATCTTCGTTAATACGAGAGACGCCAAACCCGCCGCCCCACGGCGTTTCATTGTAGTTATCGGTTTTTTCTTTATCGTAGGCGAAGCGGGCATGCCAGCTGATGAAAGGCAGATAGAGATCGTAATACTGCGGTTCCTGCCAGGTTTGTGAAACGTCCTGCTTGAGCCATTCCCAGCCATCGCTGAGCGAGTTGGCCGCCGAGGCGGGACAGACAAACAGGGCCAGAGTAAGCAACCAGGCCGCCTGAAGAGTTCGCATAATGTATGCCTCTGAAATTCACCGCCACGAAAAGGAGTGGAAAAGCTGATGTGCTCAAAAGGCAGATCAAGCCACTTAACCGGTTAGATTATAGTTGCTTGTTATTGCTATAGGAAATGACCTGGAAGGGCTAATGATGCATCGCACTTTTTTTAAACATGTCGGATGAGACTAAGAAGCCCGATATGGAGTTGTTAGTTTTTTATCAGAACGGTACCCACTTAATCGCCTAATGCTCGTCAGTTAAGTCTGTCGGTCACCATAAATGGCGACCCTACAAAGGACTGGCGCGTTTTTCGTAGGGTGCGCATTCATGCGCACCTTCATACATATGCAAATTAATGCTTAACTGAGCGGCCTTACCTTTGGCAACTGCTGAGCCCGTTTTTTACTGCTTCTTTAGAAACAGAAGCGTGCGGCCTATTCTGAATATTAAGTGTGGTTTCTGATTTCAAAAATAAGCTGTTTAAAAAAGAGTATATTGATAAGCCGCTGAAATAGTTATGTCACTTATTCTAAAATAAGATTAATGAGCTAGCAGACAGTTCCATTCTTATGAAACCAACCGAAAGTGATGGCTTTCACATCTGTTGATTCAAATTTTCACAATCCTTACATTGTTTCTTATATTCTTCTGCGTGGATAACGCCTCATGAATTTTCGCACCGACATTAATGGTCTACGCGCCTATGCTGTGATGCTGGTTATCCTTTATCACTTTGGGTTTTCCAGCGTCAGCGGGGGTTTCCTCGGTGTGGATGTGTTCTTTGTCATCTCCGGATATTTAATGACGGGGATTATTCTGACGCGTTTAAATAAGCAGAACTTCTCTTTATTGGGATTTTATGCTGCGCGCTGCCGCCGCATTATCCCGCCGTTGATGGTGCTGTGCCTGATATTAATGCTGGTGGGCTATTTCCTGATGCCGCCGGATGAATATAAGAAAATGGCGGAGCATGCCGTATCCAGCCTGAGCTTTATTTCCAACGTGGTCTATTTCAAGCAAGGCGGCTATTTTGAAACCGGCTCGGTGTATAAATGGTTGCTGCATACCTGGTCATTAAGCGTTGAGTGGCAGTTCTATTTGCTGTTACCGCTGGCGTTGATGTTCACGGCACGTTTCCTGCGCCAGCAGTTTGCCTGGGCGATGGGCATCGCCGCGCTGCTTTCATTTGGGCTGGTGCTGGCAATGGTGGCAACCAATTTCCATCTCACCGCGACTTATTATCTGTTGCCAACCCGTGCGTGGGAGATGCTGGCAGGCGGATTGGTCTATCTGGCACCAAAAACCGCGCTTAGCGGTCAACGCGCGGTTCCGCTGCTGGGCCTTATTGGGCTGATTGTCTGTGCGCTGTGGTTTGATGAAAGCACCGCCTGGCCGGGCATCATGACGCTGATTCCAGTGTTGCTGACCGCGCTGATCATCCATGCCAACGTGCAAAACAGCATCTGGTTTAACAACCGAATTGTGCAGCACATCGGTAAAACCTCGTATTCGATCTATCTGTGGCATTGGCCGCTGTGGGTGTTCTGGCATCTGGCCGATTGGCCCATCACGCTGATTAGCCAGGCGATGCTGATTCTGCTGTCACTCGCCGCAGGTTGGGCTTCATACGTGCTGGTAGAGAACAAACACGGCTGGTTAAGTGGCAGAACCTACGTGACGCTGGGACAAACCGCGCTGGTGCTGCTGTTTGGAGTATTGATCGTGGCAAAAGCAGGATTTCCCTCGCGCGCGCCGCAAGTGGTCACCACCATCAAACAGTATTCACTGGAGCGATTTGTGCGCGGCGAAAACTGCTTTGTGTTCAGTGGCACCACGTCTCCGCAATGCGTTTTCGGCAATGCCAGCCAGGTTAATCTGGTGGTATTAGGCGATAGCCACGCCGCCGCGATGTTGTCTTCGATTGTCGGCAGCGCCAGAGCGGAGGATTCAGTGGTGTTTATCGCGCAGTCCGGATGCCCATCTGTACCGGATATCCATCGCAGTGCCAGCCCTGATTGCGGCGGCTTTGTGAAGAATGCCATCGCGGATATCGAACGGAAATATCCCCATGCGTCGGTGCTGATTATTAACCGCTTATCCTTCTATCTACATGGCGATTATGGCAGCGGCAGCAATACGCCTAAATACTCATTTATCAATGACGGCAGCTCCATCGCCGCCTATCAGCAGCATTTCGGTGCGGCGGTGAAGCAGCTCGCCACGCATCGTCGGGTGTTTATCATGACGCCGGTTCCTGAGTTCGGTTACGACGTGATCTATCGCATGTCGCGCGATGCCATGCGCGGCAAAGCGCTGGCGATTCAGCAGACGCGTGCAGAATATCAATCTCACAATCAGGAGACGCTGGCGATGCTCAACAACATCGCGGCTCAATCGCCAAATGTCGCCCTGCTCGATGCGACCCAGGGATTTTGCGACAACGACTTCTGCTACGGTGCCAAAGATGATGTGCCGCTATATCGCGACGATAATCATCTTTCCGAAGTGGGGAATAAAAATCTGAATGGTGTGTTTGGTGGCATGTGGAAAATGATCGACAGGATTTAGCAGCCGTTCAGCCATCCAGGTCTTTAAACGGTTAAAATAATTAAACTTATTCGTTGCTAAATTATTATCGCTATGTCTTAATGCATCACCGGTTTGGAACACAGACCTTATGAAAGCAGTTTTAGTAAAGCAGTCCTCAGTTCAAGTGTTATCCACAGATATCCTTCTTCGAGAGCCTCCTCCTAAGTGCCCAATAAGTAAATCTTTCACTTCAGGCCAAATTTGCCGCAATTTAGTGGCTCATCAAATAAGGAATTATCTATGTCTAACAAAATGACTGGTTTAGTAAAATGGTTTAACTCTGATAAAGGTTTTGGCTTTATCACTCCAAACGATGGCAGCAAGGATGTTTTCGTCCACTTCTCTGCTATCCAGAGCGACAACTACAAAACTCTTGATGAAGGTCAGCAAGTTTCCTTCACCATTGAAAATGGCGCCAAAGGCCCAGCAGCGGGCAACGTTACTCCGCTGTAAGCCGCGCTCATTATCCGCGACGCTTACAATAGCGATGAAGACAATAGTCTGAGCAGATAAGAACCGCTGATAATAAAAGAAACCCGCTTAGTGCGGGTTTTTTGTTGTCGAAAATTTAAATCAGAAGGAAATAACATGCTCATACCAGATTTGATTTTTACACTTAGGGTAGATCAACCGTCATTTCAATTATGAGTCGTCCGTTGTTTGTTTCACTGGATGGGCCTAAGGGCGTCGGTAAAACCACACTGTTGGAAGCCATTACGAAAGAACTCAGGGCCGAAAACATCAAAGTGATCCGACTTAGCGAGAAAAAAAGCGATCCCTTCAGAAAAGAAACAATGGCCCTTGTGAACCGGCTCGCCAGAAATCCATCCCGGGATTTAGAGTTGGAAGTTTGTCAGCGCTTTGCTGATAGCCGTGCGTGGATTTCCCAGCATGTGCTGACTAAACAGCCACCGGACAGCATAATTTTGATGGATCGCTGGTACCCGTCGGAAGCCGCGTTTCGCCAGATGGTTCCCTTTGCAGAGATTTTACAGCTCAACATTGAACGAAACGTGCAAGCGCCGGACCTGCATGTTGGGGTTGTTACTGCGCCTGAGATTTCATGGGCAAGGGCCGCGGCCAGAACGCGTGGGTTAAGTAGTACGGTGATTCATCAGTTGGAAGAACATGTTGCTTGTACCCAGGCATTCGAGCGAGCCGTTGCAGAACACGGCTGGGTTTTATGCCGTAATGAAGGAAAAATCGAACAGGCAACGAAGCAGGTTGTTACTGAGATTTACAGATTGCCTTGATGCCCTTTAGGCATCAGTTCTGCTGGATCCCGCCAGTAATTACAGCAATCTCTTGGTGGGAACGAACTACCAGCGTGGAACAGCAAACCACTCAACCAGCCACTCCGTTAACGCGCTAATCTTCGCTGACTGCAACTGGCTGGAAGGTTTCATCAACCAGACGCCGTCTTCCCCTATCGCCTGCCAATCCGTTAGCACCGGCACTAACGTGCCTTCTGCCAGTTCTTTTTGCACCAGCCAGTTGGCAGCCAGCGCTACGCCCATGCCAGATTGAGCGGCCAGTATCAACGCATCCATCTCATCACTTTCATAACGCGTTTGCACTGGCACCGCTATCTGCTGGCCCTCTTTTTCCAATCGCCACTCAGGCCAACTGTGCATCGGTGTGAATCCCAGACAATCGTGCTTACGCAGGTCCTGTGGATGCGTGAGCGCTGGATGGTGATCCAGATATGACGGCGCAACGCACAATATGCGGCTGGTATCCGCCAGCTTTCGCGCAATAAGCCGGCTATCCGTGAGAACACCAATGCGGATCGCCATATCGAAATTGTCACCGAGTAAATCGACGTAACGATCGCTGCAGTGCAGCACAATGCGAATATCCGGATAAGCCTTTAAAAAGCCCGGCAGCGCCTGGGCGACCCAGCGCCGCCCAAAAGATGCTGGCACCGTTAAGCGAATCGTCCCCGCCGGACGTGCTGCCAAAGCGCGGGCTTCCTCTTCCGCTTCACGCAGCAGTTCGTCTGCCAGTTCAATTTTTTGTCGATAGCGCCGGCCCTCTTCCGTCGGTCGAATGCGACGCGTAGTGCGTTCAATCAGGCGAATCCCTAACCGTTTCTCTAACGCAGCGATACGACGGGAAATTACCGAGACATCGCGTCCCAACACACGGGCACCCGCGCTAAAACTGCCCGCACGCACTACCGCCAAAAAGGCTTCGCGCTGGCGAAAATCGTCATCTTGCATTATTGCACCCTACGCAACGGTCATTTGGTTTTGGCATCCATTATAGCGCCTGTTTTACCGCACACTGACTGCACTTAGTAAACAGGAGAATGTTATGCAAGCTATTCAGTTAACTGCCCCTTCTATCGACAGCCTAAATATCTGCGAATTACCGTGCCCACAACCTAACTATGGTGAGGTGGTGATTCGGCAACATGCCGTCAGCCTAAACTACCTTGATTTGGCACTGGCTACAGGTAAGTTCGGCGCCATTGCACAGCCGCTTATTCCGGGTGCAGACAGCGCTGGAAAGATTGTCGAGTTGGGTGCGGGCGTGAGCAGTTGGCAAATCGGCGATCGCGTGGTGCCAGGCATGATGTATAACTGGCATGCTGGTGCGTTACGCTCCGAGCACCATCACGCATTGCGCGGCGTTACGGCTAATGGCGGGCTGGCGGAATATGCCGCTGTCCCCGCCGAGTCGCTGGTGCGTATCCCTGACTTTCTTAGCTGGCAGCAGGCAGCCACGTTACCTATCGCCGCCACGACGGCCTGGAACGCCATCGTACGCACTAAAATTCAGCCCGGCAGCACGGTTTTGCTGCTCGGCACCGGAGGCGTGAGTCTGTTTGCGCTGCAATACGCCAAAGCAGCGGGCGCACGAGTAATAATCCTTTCCTCTTCCAACGAGAAACTGGCCAGAGTGAAAGCTCTTGGCGCGGATGAAGGGATTAACTATCGCGAACAGCCCGATTGGGATCGACAGGTGCTCAAGTTAACGAATAATCATGGCGCAGATCTGGTGCTGGAATCGGTGGGCGCCTCGACCTTTGCCAAATCAATTAATGCCGCCGCCTACAACGGAACACTATTTGTGATTGGCTTTATTGGCGGTGAAGAGCTTAACGTGCCGGTGCTGCCGATTATGCAGAAAATGTTGAATATCGTGGGTAATAATACCGGCTCGACGTCCGAGCTGCGCGCGGCAGTCCGGGCGATTGAGACCAGCGAGATCCAACCAGAAATTGACCGTGTTTTTGCCTTTGCTGACACTCAGGAAGCGTATCGTTACCTGCAATCCGCCGGGCATGTCGGGAAAGTGGTGATTGATTTGGGTAATTAGTGCTAAGCATTTAGATAGCACTTAAATTTCAAAAGTGCGGCAGCAAGCCGCTCAAATAATTCCATTAGCTTTCATACTAATATTCCTGATCTCGGACCGCTCTTCGATTAATAGTAATATCTCTTTTCATGACTCATTATCAATATCTGACATGATTAATAACAATATACGTTACCAACTTAAGACCATCACTAACAAAAGTCACTTTGGTCCTAACTTTTATATAATGAAACCAGTCGCCAGCGCCTAATAACCAGAGTTTATAGTAACCATGAAAAATAGATTAAGTACTATATTTCATGACTTTTAGGAATTAACCTTAAGCAAAATCCTTCATGGCACCTACAGTTGAAATTGAGGTTGTCATAAACGTGAAATGGAGGATGTAATATGTCTTTTCAACACGACGGGAAAGGCTACGTCATTATTGGCGAAGCGGCACTAAGCATTGCCTTTGGACAGAGAGCTGTGAGCGTTCATTCGCTGATTGACGAACTGGAATATATGGCAAATGCAGGCGGCAGCAATGCAAGATTATCTGATATTTCTGAAGCCACAAATTGGTTGAAGAGTTTTGAAGAGCCCGATCGCGCTGTGCGAAATGTGCCTTACCTGCAGACGCTTGCAGGCTTGAACGACGAAACGATCTGACGCCTAAGGACGTAGTCCGGCTCTGGCCGGAAGACGACAACGAGGATGACCTCAACGGTCGCGTCTAAACGTGTACCGGCCGGAGAAAATGTCAGGGACGACACTCTCCACACTATTAATCAACGCCCTTTTATTTGGCAATATTCATTTCCCATTCTGGTTCACATATCAAAATCTTCATTAATTTAGGCATGCGCTTTCTTGAAATCGATTTCATTTAGATTATCTACAATTTGAGACTTTTCTTTATAACTAAGCAATGTGTTTACATTTATCTTTATTTAAGATAATTATCAGACAGTTGGGTAGCTACTCTCACATTTTCTACTTGATAATTAGAAGTCTTTGGTCGATCTCGAAGACCTTAATCCATTTTTTTACTACACTAATATCATCGGTAACCAAAATATTGGAGGAAACGCAGTGTTATTTCATGATGAAGAACAAGGCCACATCATTATTGGCGAGGCAGTGATTAATCTTGCTGTGAGTCACAAAGAAATCAACATTAATTCTCTCATTATTGAACTGGGCACCATGGCGGAAGGCGATGCTAGCGATAGCAGGCTGGCACAGATAGCCGACGCCAGACGTTGGCTGAAAGCATATGCAGAAACGTCGCCTCGAAATCGCGAAGAGCTACGCTGGCTTTCGGCATCCAGCCACTTGGGCCTTACTCGGAGAGAGAGCTAATCAGTCGCTACCGCTGATTCTGTTGAAGGATGCGCCTAAGGGCGCTCCGCAGTTTGTTGATAACTGACTGAATGTAGCGCATCCCCTTCTTTAATGATGTTACCTACCAGTAAATCGTCCTCCTATTTGCTATATCCATTCTCCTGTGTTCTGAACTATCAAAGCCCAATCGTTTGTTTCGAAATAAAAAATAACCATCTGAATAAAATCAGTAAGCATCTTTCGCTAAAAATGAAAGCTGTACAAGTTAGTAAAACCTGTACAATTTTGAAAATATTGTCTAACTTTAAGTTCAGACTGAATCAACTATATAGCAATCTACTATGAGGTTCGCATGCGTCAGAGTGTCTCAAAATTCCCCGATACGGCCAGCGATATTGCACATTATTTCAGCAAGGCGACCGCTCCAACTCAGCAAGAAACGCTGGGGCAAATTGTTGTCGAAATCCTGCGTGCTGGCAAAAATCTTAATCGTAAGGCTATCTGTACTAAGCTGTTAAGACGTCTTGAGGTCGCTGCCACGTTGGAGGAAGAGCGCCACTATCAGACCTTGATTGGAATGCTTTTTGATCGCTAAATTGTATGTGTTATGGGGTGACTTTGACATGAACATGCCGAACGCATTTTGGATTAAAACCAACCATTGGCTGGTTACATCCATTTAAGACGTGCCATTAAAAAAATATGCGCTAAATTTAGTTCTGGATGTGTTTTGCCTAGGTGATTGGCACAGAAATTTTGAGCCCGGCCTTGCCAGGATCTAAAGCGAAATAGCTTAAAAAATCCTTTAAACGTAGCCGCAGAGATATCTGCTAACAAGGAGAGAAAATGCAACAAAGCACACAGCAAACGTCCCGCGAAATAGACATTAATTACCATCTCCAGAAAGCAGGTGATAAACATTCTGCGGAGACGGCCCTGATTGATTCTGCCGTACAAAAGTTAATGAGCCAGGGTAAGAGTGTCACCAATAGCGCGCTCATTTTGCACCTCATCTCGGAAATTGAAAATACTACTGATCCTCGGCAACTTGACGCGTTACTTAACGCGTTGAAAGTTGTGGTGGGCTTTACACCCGATGAGGAAGAACGTTGGGCATATTTCTATTGGTGAGTGAAGGTTCAGGGAATTGAGGATTCAATAATTTCAATATGGATGAATAGGTCAGGAACGCGGGGAATAAATACAGCACTCCCCGCTGAAAGGCGGATAGGATAGAGAGTCTTTATTAGTCGTCTTCATTAGGCGTATGGCCCACAACAATTTCAAGGCAGTTGCGCAGGACATCGAGTTGCTCGATGTCGGTGGCACTCTCCAGCTCCGCTATCAGGCTCATAATAATAGCCTTATTCGTCACACGTCCTCTCTCTGCGATCAAAGATTTCACGATGATACCAATGACTTCTTTTTCCTGTGCATACTGGTCACCAGTGCTTTGTAAATAAGTTTGAAAGTCTAACTCGATTGTATTCTGCTGCATAAAATGTCCTTAATAGGTTACGCATTTTTGTCTCTTCCACGCCCATAAGCCCTGTACTAGCGTTAATGTCGAGTCGAGTCGTCATTACCAAATTTGCCTATTTCGAAATTCGCCATTTGATCCCTGTCTCCGGCCTTAAGTGATTCACTTTTTGCGATTTCACCCTTCACGTCCTGTATAGCGAGTTTTATGGCGTGCACACGTTCTTCATCCTCTTCAGCTTCAAGCATGAACTGAAGCTTAGAAAGGAGCGCTCGTCGCGAAATTCCCACTTTTTCGTGCAGCAAAGCTAATACTGCCTCGCCGATGAGCAGGTCACACAGCTTTTCTTCACCGTGATTTTTCATATCAACCTTTACTGCTGATAGGAAAGTGAGGCGCGACTGAAATACTCAGCATTAACGATTACTGAATAGGATGTACCCAGGTTCTGTTGCAAAGAAACCTCACGTGTTCATAATTCAATCAACTCATCATGATACTAAAGTTATACAAGGATCCAAAGTTTGTACAGCTTTATTGGCGTGAATTTATGAATAATTATTATGAGATAGGCTAATTAAATAAAACGGGTTTTATGGCAGGAAAAAATGACCTCTGAAAGTGGAAATCCTTAACGCTTTCAGAGGCGATGCAAAGCATCATTCGTTACGTGCGGAGAGTACCGCTGGGTCAATTTATAGGAGAATAAAAAAAATGCACGGGTTATATTTTTTAATTTTTTACCCATTACAATCATTTAAATTACATCTTTATAAAAATGAAACCGCTTCGGTTATTTATGAAATTGATCACTTAAAAACTAATTTAATTAGCGTTTCGGGAAGTACCATTGAATCATAGATATTTTAGTAAAATAAGATTGTCAGCTGAGGAATACCACTTGTTGTACCGACGCTTTCATTTTATGCGTGGACCCGACTTGCAACAGTAAAATACAGCGACTACTCTTTTTTCGCTTCCTACTTTGTACGAAGTTGCACACAGCACGCTCAGCGTGCGAGAGCCTTTCCCCTTGTTCATTTTTCCTACCCCGCTCCGGGCGGGGCTTTTTTTACAGTCATACCCTACCTGATACGGAACCAGATAGCATACATCGCCGGTAAAAACACCAGCGTCATGATGGTGCCACCCAACGTCCCACCAATGAGTGTGTAAGCCAGCGTGCCCCAGAACACAGAGTGCGTGAGGGGAATAAATGCCAGAATCGCTGCTAGCGCTGTCAGGAGAACTGGCCGGGCACGCTGCACCGTTGCCTCGACGATAGCAGTGAAGGGATCGTGGCCTTCCCGCTGATTCTGATGTATTTGTCCAATCAGAATCAGCGTGTTGCGCATAAGAATTCCTGACAGCGCGATCAGCCCGACCAGCGCATTGATGCCAAAGGGCTGCTGGAACAGCAGCAGCATGGGCACAACACCAACCAGCCCCAGCGGTGCGGTCAAAAATACCATGATCATGGCTGCCATTGACCGCACCTGCAGGATGATGATTAACAGCGTCAGGGCAATCATGATCGGGAACAACGGTAGCATCGCTTTGGTCGCTTTACCCGACTCCTCAATCGAGCCCGCCTGTTCAATGCGGTATCCTGGCGGCAGTGATGCGATTAGTGGCTGGAGTTCCCGGCTCAACGCGGCAGAGACATCCGGTGGCTGCAATCCGTCGGCAATATCCCCGCGCACTGTTATCGTTGGCGTCCTATCGCGGCGGCGCAGCAGCGGATCTTCCATGCGGATTTCGGTTTCACCAAGTTGCGATAGCGGAATACGCTGCCCATCGGCCCCGGCCAGCGTCAGAGCGTCAAGACGCGCAGGATCGAGGCGCACGTCTCCCGCTGCCCGGCCGGTCACTTCCACTGAGCGGATATCTTCACGAATCGCCGTAATAGGTGCACCGCTCAGCAGGAACTGCAGCTGGCGAGCCGCATCAGCAGGCGTCAGCCCCATGGCCTGCAGTCGATCCTGATCCAGCCTGAAATGCATTACCGGCACACGTGAACCCCAGTCGGTGTTGACGGTACGCATCATCGGGCTGGTCTGCATCAGCACTTTCACCTTCGCGGCCAGCTGACGCAGCACGTCTGAATCGGGCCCCATCACCCGATAAGCGACCGGATAAGGCGAATAGGGACCGAAAACCAGCTGCGTGACGCGCACCTGCGCTTCTGGCGCGAGCCCATCTGCCGCTGCTTCTCGCAGACGCTGTTTTAGCGCATCGCGGTCGTGCTCGCCGTTGGTCAGTACCACGATTTTGGCAAATGAGGGATCCGGCAGCTCCGGGGCCATCGCCAGATAGAAACGCGGTGCGCCCTGCCCGATATAGGCGGTTACCGTGCGGGTTTCTTTTTGCTTTTTCAGCCAGAGCTCAATCCGCGCCGTAATCTGGCTGGTCTGCTCGATAGAGGTACCGTAAGGCATTTGTACTTCAACCAGCACCTCGGGACGATCGGACGTTGGGAAGAACTGTTTTTTGACCAGCCCCATACCCACGATGGCCAGCACAAAGCAGCCAATCACCGCGCCTGCTACCCACCATTTATGCGCGATGGCTTTTGTCAGTAGCCATCTGAAGCGATTGTAGTGGCGAGTGTTGTAGATTGCCGCATGGCCACCCGCCACCGGCTTGATATCCGGCAGCATTTTCACGCCAAGATAAGGCGTAAACAGCACGGCAACCACCCACGAGGCAATCAGGGCAATCCCCACGATCCAGAACATATTGCTGGTGTATTCACCTGCGGTGGACTGTGCGAAGCCGTTGGGCATGAAGCCAATCGCGGTAACCAGCGTGCCGGCGAGCATCGGCGCGGCCGTATGGCTCCAGGCGTAAGCCGATGCTTTGATGCGGTCATAGCCCTCTTCCATCTTCACCACCATCATCTCTATCGCAATGATGGCGTCATCAACCAGTAAGCCCAGTGCGAGGATGAGTGAACCCAGCGTGATGCGGTCAAAGTTTTTTCCCGTGGCGGCCATCACCACAAACACCACGGCAAGCGTCAGCGGAACCGCAGCAGCCACCACGATACCCACGCGCCAGCCCATGCTCACAAAGCACACCACCATCACCACCAGCAGTGCCACGAAGAACTTGATCATGAACTCATCGACAGCCGAACTTATGTTAACCGCCTGATCGGAAACATTGGTCAGTGTCATGCCCAGCGGCATGTCGCTATTTATATTACTGACTTCTTTTTCCAGCGCCTTACCCAGATCAAGACCGTTCCAGCCTTCCCTCATCACCACGCTCAGCATCAGCGCAGGTTCGCCCTCGTTACGGATGAGGAAATCGGGTGGATCGACATAGCCACGTTCTACCTTCGCCACGTCGACAAGCCGCAGCGTGTGATTACCGGAGACGATCGGCGTATTGCGGATTTTTTCGAGCGTATCCAGCGCGCCGTCAAGACGGATAAACACCTCAGGCCCACGTGTTTGAATCGAGCCGGCAGGTGCCAGGGCATTCTGCCCGTTTAGGGCGTTAAATATCTGTTCCGGCGTAATGCCTAACGTAGCGAGGCGATCGCTGGAAAAGGAGACATAAATACGTTCTGCCTGTTCACCTGTAATGGTCACTTTTTTTACGCCCGCAACGTGCAGCAACTGCTGACGGAGTTTTTCGGCATCGCGGACCAGATATCGCTGCGGTTCACCCTTTGCTTTCAATGCATAAAGGGCAAAAACCACATCCGAGAATTCATCGTTCACCATCGGCCCGATCACACCCGCCGGCAGGTTGCGGGCCTCATCGCTTATTTTTTTGCGCGCCTGGTAAAACTGATCCTGCACTTCAGATGGCGGCGTGCTGTCCTGCAGGGAAAGCATGGTGTAGGCCATTCCGGGACGAGTAAAGGTCTCAGTACGATCATACCACTTCAGTTCCTGCAGCCGTTTCTCCAGCGGCTCGGCAACCTGATCCTGCATCTCCTGCGCGGTGGCGCCGGGCCAGGCGGTGATTACCGTCAGTTGCTTAACGGTAAACGGGGGATCTTCCGCGCGTCCCAATCCGAGGAAGGCCACTACGCCTGCGACCGTAATGAGAATGATCAGGAACAGAGTAATCGATCGTTCTCGCACCGCTAAAGCCGATAGATTTAAGCGGTTGCGACTCATGGCGTGGCTCCTTGCGACCCAGGCATTGCAGTGCGCACGACTTCGCCTTCATGCAGCAGATGCGCGCCTAGCGCAGCCACCTGTTCCCCGCTCTGCAGCTGACCCGACACGCGCGCACTGTCGTCGCTGATGCCGAGTAGCGTCACGGCACGCCAGCTGACTTTGGCGGGCTTACCTTCCACCAGCCAGACGCCAGCACCGCGTCCCGCATCCCACACCGCACTGAGCGGTACTGACCATGATTCTTGCGCCGCCGCAGATTCCGGAATACGCAGGGTAACGGTTGAACCCAGCGGAGCACCGGCGGCGGGACCGCTCAGCACATAGCGTGCTTCGTAGGTACGGGTTGCCGCATCAGCCGAGTCAGATAATTCACGTAGACATGCGTCGTTCTCGATCCCACTGCCGTAGAGGATCGCCGTAGCGGATGATCCGACCTGCGGTCGCAACGTCTCCGGCAGACTGACCATCGCTTCACGCTGACCGGCGCGGGCGAGGCGTACCACAGTCTGGCCGGCGCTAACCACCTGGCCGGGATCGGCCAGCGTATCCACCACCACGCCATCTGCATCAGCGCTCAGCACGGCATATTGCGAGGCATTTAACGCCACGCGTGCCTGCGCCTGCGCCGCACTCAGTTCGGCACGCGCGGCATCTGCGGCAGCGCGAATTTGACTATAAGACGATGCAGAGACCGCGCCAGAACCCACCAATCCGCGATAACGTTTCTCATCATCACCGGTCTGGCGCGCCCGTGCCTGAGCAGCGTTTACCGCTGCCTCTGCTGCACGGACCTGCAACGCGAGATCGGCGGGATCAAGCCTCATCAGCACTTGGCCGCGTTTTACGCTTTGCCCCTTATCGATTAGCCGCTCAAGCACCTTGCCCGACACGCGAAAACCCAGGTCGCTCTGAAAACGTGCTGCCACGATGCCGGTAAAAACGCGCGATTGCCCCGCAGCAGGCTCGACTTTAGCCGTTCTGATGAGTGGCGGCCGCGAGCGCGGATCGTCAGCGGCTGATGAAGGTTCGCCGCAGCCAGTCAGAATGACCGGCAGCAGACAGACGACTGACAACAACGGAAGATGCCGGAGCATGGGTTACCTTACTCAAGAAAAGTATGAGAACGCCATTCTCTGACTAGTGACTAATTATGTCAATGGTCACAAATCACGGGGCGAGACTTCTAAGCACCAATGCAGCTAATTGATTTGCATCTTCTCCGGCAGTATCAAGTGAGATTTGCAGCTGTAATGGATCGGCAAGAGGTCTGAGTACCAGATATACGGCCATCGCGGTTTCATCAAGCGGTGTTTTCCGCTCAAATTCCCCCGCCGTGCGTCCTTCAAGCAAAATGGCGAGCACCATTTCACGCAATGCAGCTTCATATTGCATAGCAGCAGGCCAGTGCTCACGTGATGAGGCGGCGGCAATGTCATACAGTCGACGCTCGTGGAAGAACAGTTCACAGCCCGCCACAGCAAGCGTCTGAAACAATTGCCTTATTTTTTCCGTAGCCGAAGGCGATTTCTCCAGCGCAGCGTTTAGCCGTTCAGTAATATCTGCAAGGCAACTGGCGCAGATGACTTCACCAATTTCCTGCTTAGAACCGAAAAACTTATAAATATAGGCTTTGGAGAAGCCTATGGATCGTGCGAGGTCGGATACGGTGGTTTTCTCGAAGCCATAATGGCTAAAGTATTCCATTGCAGCAGCCACAATCTGATCGCGGATGGTGTGATCCGATGGCCCACGGATGGCGGCGGCATTTCTTTTCTCTGTCATATTTCAACTTTGCTCGGTGAGCTAATGTAAATGATGAGTGACCAGTTATTATTTTGGTCACAAATTTACATTGCTTCAAGGCCTGATTTATTTCATGACAACTTAGCGGAATCCAGGGATAAATCGCTTTCTTTGGATTCTGGCCCGGCATCACGGCTTTGACTGGTGCACACCGCGTTTAGCCTGCTTTCGGATAGATTATTGCACTTAGGAAAGCTGACTCATTTCATTCTTTTTTGAATGTTTACCGAGCTTAGCATCATCATCGGCTTATTTGCGGCGTGTTTCTGACAGCGCAATACGTGGTTACAGTAGGTTGCCGTTATCGATTATGTGGCTATCATTTCTCCTTTGAATCATTGCTGGCTCTAAAGGACTGACTGCTGCTATGCCTGTAAACTTTGACCTCAACGATCTTTATGCCTTCCGTGCGCTGGTTGAATACAGCAATTTTCGGCTTGCGGCAGAGTCCATCTGCCTTTCTCAGTCAGCATTAAGCCGCAGAATTGAAAAGCTGGAATCGGCGTTAGGTATCAAGTTATTCGACAGAACAACCCGGCGTGTCACGCTAACACTTTATGGTCAGACTTTTGCTGAACGCTCAGATCAGCTACTGGCGAATGTTGAAATGGTTTTAGCGGATATCAATAAGGTCAGTCAGGATCGGGTGGGACTGGTCACGGTTGCTACGGTGCCCTCGGCAGCCTACTATTTCATGCCCGGTGTCATCCGCCGTTTTCAGACACGCTATCCACGGGTACGCGTGAAAATTATTGATAGCAGCGCAGGTAATGTCATTGAAGCGGTAGCCAGTGGTCAGGCAGACTTCGGCATCTGTTTTGCAAGAGATCTGCAAGCCAATATCGAATTTCTACCCTTAACTGGCGATGTCTACGTGGCGGCCTGCAGGCATGATCATCCACTAGCCAATAAAAAAAACCTGACCTGGCGAGAGTTTTATCAGCAGGATTATATTGAGCTGGATAAGACCTCAGGGAATCGCAATCTGCTAGATAAGCTGCTGGAACACATCATTCCTGAGCGCCCCAGTATCTGCGAAACCCGTCATGTGACCACCATGCTGGGTATGGTTGAAGCGGGTATCGGCATTGCTGCCGTGCCCGCTATGTCGATGCCGATGTCAGAGCATTCAGTGTTAACGCAGGTTGCACTGACTGAGCCGGTGGTAAAGCGTACGGTTGGCCTGATCAGGCGCAGTGGCCGTATGCAGTCCTATGTTGCAGCTGAGTTAGAGAAGTTGATTACTGAACAGTATCATGTTGTTTTACCTGCAGTTTAGCCGTCACAGACCGCAACCCGGTGGCGCGAAGGGTATTTTGCGCCTCTGCTGAAGAGAGGAAACTCAGTAACGCTTTGCCCTCCTGCCCGTTTTTTGCTTTGGCGGTCACCGCACCGGCAAAACGGGTAACGTATTGCACATCTTCTGGCAGTTCACCAATGAAGGTGACGCCCGGCACAGGCAGCAATTCACTCACTTGCTGGAAACCGATAGCATAGTGGCCTTTAGCCACTTCGGACGCGACCGGAATGCGCTCTATCATATGCGCTTTTGATTCCACCTTGTCTTCAATGCCCAGTTTTTTAAATAGATGACTGCTGACATAACGGCCGCTGGCACTGTCAGAATAAGCAATTGATTTGGCTTGCAAGAGAGTATTGCGTAGACCTGCATCCGTTTTGATAGTCGGTTTTGGCTCACCTTGTTTGACGACCATACCAATTGAAGAGTCGGCTAACTCCACGCGCGAACCCGGCTGAAGCCAATTATCCTTTTCCAGGTTGTTTAACGCATCACCCACCATAATCACCACATCCGCATTCTCACCGCGCGCCAGGCGCGCCGGAATCGCCTGAGGCGTCTTCCCCATTGAGGGACCGGATATCAAAATAATCTTGTTGCCGCTTTTGGCTTCAAATTGTGGGGCCAGTTTTTCCAGCGCCGCTTTGAATCCACCCGAAATCATGACGGTGACGTCTTTGGCAGCCACTGAAAAACTAAAGGAAATAAGCAACAGCGTGAAGACAATCGAACGATGTATTTTTTGCATGATGTCATTCCTGAGCTAACCAGCGGTTTGAAGTGATAACGCGCTGCGACGGTATAAATAAAAGGTTGCGAGCAGTGCACACACGGCAGCAAAGCTCATCCAGTAGCCGGGCGAGGCCTTATCGCCGGTGTACTCAATCAATGCGGTTGAAATAACCGGCGTAAATCCACCAAAAATAGCGGTTGCCAGACTGTAGGCCAGAGAGAACCCCGCAACCCGCACTTCCACCGGCATAATCTCTGTTAACGCTGGGATCATGGCGCCGTTGTAAAGTCCGTAAAGCAAGGACAGCCATAACAGCACTGTCAGCATCATGGAAAAGCTGGGCGCTTCAGCAAGCAGGCTTAGCGCCGGATAGGCAGTGATCAGAGCCAGCACTGCCATGGTCACCAGAACGGACTTGCGGCCAAAACGGTCTGACAGAGCCCCCCCAACCGGTAGCCAGATAAAGTTTGATATCGCAACCAATAGAGTCACGAGCAGGCTGTCAGAAGCGCTCAGCATCAACACCTTTTTACCAAAAGTGGGGGCATATACGGTGATCAGATAAAACGCAGTGGTGGTCATGGCGACCATCAACATACCGGCGACAACAACCTGCCAGTTTGCTAACAGCGTTTTAAACACGTCACGCATCGCCAGATGACTGCGGCGGGCGGTGAACTCTTCGGTCTCTTCAAGTTTACGGCGCAGAACAAAGATGAAAGGAACTATCAAACAGCCAAACAGGAAAGGCAGACGCCATCCCCACTCGCGCAGGGTGCTCTCTTCCATGACCGCATTCAGTGCGAAGCCCATGGCCGCTGCAACCATAATGGCCACTTGCTGGCTGCCAGATTGCCAGCTGGTATAAAAGCCCTTACGGCCTGGTGTGGCAATTTCGGCCAGATAAACGGATACGCCGCCTAACTCTGCACCTGCGGAGAAGCCTTGTAATAAACGACCACACAGCACTAATAATGGTGCCCAGAGCCCAATCGTTTGATAAGACGGAATCAGAACAATCAGGAAGGTCCCCGCCGCCATGATCGACAAGGTAACAATGAGCCCTTTACGTCTGCCAACTTTATCAATGTAAGCGCCCAGTACGATTGCACCGACCGGACGCATTAAAAACCCCGCGCCAAACACCGCGAAGGTCATCATCAGCGAGGCAAATTCACTGCTGGCCGGAAAAAAAGTATGGGCGATGTAAGTGGCATAGAATCCGAACAGAAAGAAATCGAATTGTTCCAGAAAATTACCAGAAGTCACCCGTAGTATCGCGCTGCATCGGGTTCGAGTGGTCATGGGTAGGTTAGAGGAATGCATGTTTATCTCCAGTTTGTCATTGGCGCTTTTACAGCGCCTGCTGCTGCAGACTGGATGAGCAAATCAAACTATATAAGCGCAATAAACTCATGAGTTGATGCGTTTGATGCATTAATTAAAGCTAGAAATTTCATTAACAAGCTGTAACGGGGTATTAACAGCATCTCCTTTCATCACTTTGTTCAATGAAGCTTAAAAACGTTATATCGATTTTGTGACAAGGTTCATAACGAGCGCGGGGTAAAAAAATAGAGCGGTGGGCAATGAGGAATTATGGGTGGAGCGATGCCAGATCGACATCACTCCGTATAACCGTTAATGCTGATTTCAGGCAGTAGTATTAATATTGCGCCCAATTGCCGGATTTGCCGGCAACTGAGGAATTGAATCCAGAATACCTGCCGCCATCGTTTGCTGATTATCCAACGTCTTCTTCAATACCAGCGTGCTGATTTTATTCGCCAGTTCCATGTTATCAAGGCCGGTAGCCAGTGATGTAATTTGTGATACATCCATCTTGCTCTCCTGATTAATACGATTATTGATTACCTAAAAAGCCAGAAACAGTTATCGGCAGTTTGGCGAAAAGCTTTATATGCGGCATCCCTCACGAATGCTTGCGCTGCCTCAACGCATAGGCCAGCACCACCACAAAGCACAGCAGCGGCAAGCTGTACGCCACGGCGGTACTGACGTGGTCAGAGATCAGCCCCATGAAATAGGGCATGATCGCGCCGCCGACAATCGCCATGATCATAAATGAGCTGGCCTGTTTGGTTGATTCGCCGAGATTTTTAACGCCCATGGCAAAGATGGTTGGGAACATGGTGGACATAAAGAAGAAGATGGCGATCAACGCAACCACAGAAACATCCCCCACGCCCAGCATCACAACCGCACACAACACTATATTGATGAGCGCGTAAGCCGCCAGCATCGCTGCCGGTTTCACTCGTCCCAATAGCCAGGTTGAGAAGAAACGTCCGAGCATAAAGCAGATCATCGCAACCGAAAGCATATATGCCGCGCTTTGGTTGGTGACGCCGTGCCAGTGCTCGGTAGCGTAGTTAATAAAGAAGGCGCCAACGCCAACCTGCGCGGCAACATAGAAGAACTGCGCGATCACGCCGCCGACAAAATGTTTTTGCTGCCATAAAGTCGCGCCAGGCTGCTGAATATGTTGGCTGGCGGATTCACGAATATCGGGCAACGCGGTGCGTTTAAATAGCAGCGCGATGGCAATAACTACGCATGCAATTACTACATAGGTGATTTTTACGCTGTCCTGCGCCGCATCCTGGCTGGCTTGAGTAAAGAACAGCGAGCCGCCAATCATCGGTCCAACAAACTGTCCTAACCCGTTAAAGGATTGCGCCAGATTGAGACGACGTTCCGCCCCGTTAGGATCGCCCAGCACCGTGGCATATGGGTTAGCGGCAGTTTCAAGGCAGCCCAGTCCGCACGCCAGCACGAACAACGCAAACAGGAATACCGAGAAATCATTGACCATCGCCGCCGGCACAAACAGCAGCGCGCCAATCGCATACAACGATAATCCCGCCAATATTCCGGCTTTATAACCGTGACGCTGCATAAAATAACCGGCCGGCAGCGCGACAATAAAATAGGCACCGAAATAAGCCGCCTGTAATAATCCCGATTGTGCTTTGGTGACGTTTAACGTTTCCTGAAAGTGTTTATTCAGCACATCCAGCAGGCCGTATGACACGCCCCACATAAAAAACAGGGTGGTAATTAGCATGAACGCCCAGCGCAGGCTAATAGTTCCCCTGACGCCCATATTTTCAGGCGTCTCGACGCGTTGTGTAGACATGGTTATATCCTCGTAGGGTACAGTCGGTAAGTGTTGTTATTGGTCCTGCAAAGAGAATATTCGCGCCATCGCCACCCATTTTTCCCCTTCGGGCGTCCAGGGCGTTGGCTGTTGGAACTGCCACATCAGCGCTTCCCAGCGCTGAATATGCGGATCCTGCTCAGATGCCTGAGCAAAATCCTGCGTGTTAAAGCGATCGTTCACCTCCATCAGCATAAAAAGTCGGGTGCCAAGCCGGTAAATCTCCATATTTTCGATGCCGTGCTGGCGCAAATGCTGCGCCACTTCCGGCCAGATGCGCTGATGCAGGCGCTGGTATTCGGCGATCTTTTCCGCCTCGTCCACCAGATCCAGCGCCAGACAATAACGCCCGGTTGCGCCACTCATAACAGCGCCCGATCGAGATGCAGATAGCCGCCATCGACGCTTAGCCACTCGCCGGTGGTGTGCGAAGCGCGAGACGACAGCAAAAACACCACCGTGTTAGCGATCTCTTGCGGCGTGGTCATGCGTTGGCCGAGCGGAATACGCTGGGTGATTTTCTCCAGTTCGCTTTGCGGATCGGCAAAGGTACCGATCCAGCGTTCATACAGCGGCGTCATCACTTCGGCGGGAACCACGGCGTTGACCCGCACGCCGCTGTGTCGCAGTGATACCGCCCACTCGCGCGTCAGTGAAAGAATCGCCCCTTTCGCCGCGCAGTAACCGCTGGTACCACCTTGCCCGCTCAGCGCGGTTTTGGACGCAATATTGACGATCGATCCACGGCTGTTTTCCAGCGCTTGCTGGCAGAAATGCGTCATCTGGTAATAGTGGATGAGGTTCTTTTCCAGCGAGGAGACAAACGCGCTGCGTCCCGCTTCCAGCCCAACGCCATCATTGACGCCAGCGTTATTCACCAAACCGTCGATGCGTCCAAACTGCTGCTGCACGGCTTCCACCGCTTGCTGGCAGTTCTGCTCATCACAGAGATCGGCGAGCAGCACTTCAGTTTGTGGCTGCAATTCGCGCAGCGCGGCCAGCCACATCTCTTCGGGCTGTGCGTTGCTGACGATGACGGGAATCGCGCCCTCTTCCGCCAGCAGGCGTGAGATGGCGGCACCAATGCCCGATCCGCCGCCAGTGACGATAATCACTTTATCCTGCAAAAACAGATTCATTCTTCTCTCCTGTCAGGCTGTAAACCTGCGCGGCCGTGTTGCCCCAAATAGCGGCCTGTTCATCGGCGGACAGCTCCGCTAACGCGTCGTCAATCAGCTGCGCCACGGCGTGATATTCCGCTGCCAGCAGGCAAACTGGCCAGTCTGAACCAAACATCAGGCGATGTGGACCAAAACGCGCCAGCGCCTCATCAATAAAGGGCCGCAGCTGCGCGCTGCTCCACTGGCCGTGCGGCGCTTCGGTGACCAGTCCGGACAATTTGCACACCACGTGCGGCATCGCGGCCAGTTCTGCAACCTGCTCGCCCCACGCCTTAGCGCCGCGCGCAATATCTGGTTTTCCCAGGTGATCGAGCACCAGCCAGTGGCGATCGTGCTGCGCGGCAAAGTGGGTGGCATCGGCCAGATGTCGCCAGGTCACCAGCATTTCCCACACGTAATCGCGCCGCTGAATCTGAATGATGCCGGTTGTCACGCGCGGTTGCTGCAACCATGCGGCGGGATCCTGTTCATCCTGCACCTGATGACGAAAACCGCGCAGCAACGGATGTTGCAATGCCGTCAACTGCTCCACCAGATTTGTAGCGGTGACGTCGATCCAGCCAACCACCTGCGTTGCCGGTTGCTGCTGCGCCCACTGCAACAGTTGCTGCGTCTCTGCCACGCACTGCCGCGCCTGCACCGCAATCGAACCCTGCAACTCACAATGCGCCAGCAGCGGCGCAAGATCGTCCGGCAGATAATCCTGTTGCAGCCGCGCCATGGAATCCGTGATCCACGGAAAGTCCGCCGCGTCGTAGCGCCAGAAGTGCTGATGAGCGTCGATTCGCACGTCAGCCTCCCTGCGCGCGATAGCGGTATTGCTCACGCGAAGCGGGATACATTTCGATTGAGAAGCCAGGCGCAGTCGGCGGCATATAAGCCGCGCCGCGGATCTCGCACGGATAGAGGAAATGTTCGTGCAGATGATCGACGTACTCGATGACCCGACCTTCATGGCTGCCGGCAATACAAACAAAGTCGATCATCGACAGATGCTGAACGTATTCGCACAGGCCAACGCCGCCCGCATGCGGACACACCGGCAGCTGGTATTTCGCTGCCATCAGCATCACCGCCAGCACTTCATTCACGCCGCCGAGACGACAGGCATCAATCTGCACCACATCAATCGCCTCGCGCATAATCAGCTGTTTAAAGATGATGCGGTTCTGGCACATTTCGCCGGTTGCCACTTTTACCGGCGCGACGCCCTGACGAATTTTGCGATGTCCTTCGATATCGTCTGGGCTGGTGGGTTCTTCGATAAACCACGGACGCGCGAACGCCAGCTGTTGCACCCAATCCACCGCGTCATTCACTTCCCAAACCTGGTTAGCATCGATCATCAGCTGACGATCCGGCCCGAGCACTTCGCGCGCAATGCGCACGCGGCGAATATCATCTTCGAGGTCGCGTCCGACTTTCAGCTTGATGTGGGAGAACCCGGCATCGACCGCCTGCTGGCACAGACGGCGCAGTTTCTCGTCGTCATAACCAAGCCAGCCTGCCGACGTGGTGTAGCAA
The DNA here is from genome assembly GCF_014193275.1 of Enterobacter sp. Sphag1F. Taxonomy (NCBI): domain Bacteria; kingdom Pseudomonadati; phylum Pseudomonadota; class Gammaproteobacteria; order Enterobacterales; family Enterobacteriaceae; genus Enterobacter; species Enterobacter sp. Sphag1F. Next base: position 160,138 of record NZ_JACHZD010000005.1, read on the forward strand.
GGATATCCGTGCTGCTCGAGCTGGCGGATGCGCTCCGCTTTGCCTGCCTGCTGCGCCGTCAGCAAAGCCAGTGCTTCGTCTGGCGTGATGCAGTCGGTGAGATAACGGAAATCGATGCAGCGTACCAGTTCCTGCGGCGACATATCGGCCACCAGCCGCCACAGCGGCTTCTCTTCTGATTTCGCCCACAGATCCCATACCGCGTTGACCACCGCGCCGGTCGCCAGATGAATTGCACCTTTGTCCGGTCCGATCCAGCGTAGCTGGCTGTCGCTGGTGATATCGCGCCAGAATTGCCCCATATCGGCGACGATCGACTCCAGTTGACGGCCGACGATCAAGTGCTCAAGCGCACGTATTGCGGCACAGCAAATTTCATTGCCGCGCCCGATGGTAAAGGTCAAACCGTGACCGCTGATCGCCGCGTTATCCGTCTCGATAATGACGTAAGCGGCGGAATAATCCGGGTCAGGATTCATCGCATCCGAACCGTCGAGATGCTGGGAAGTGGGAAAACGGATATCTTCCACGCGCAGTGCAGTAAGTTTGGTCATTATTCGCTGCCCTCGGTGATTTGACGCTGCTCGCCCAGCCCGGCGATGCCCAATCGGATAACCTGCCCTGCACGCAAGTAGACCGGCGGTTTCTGTCCCATGCCGACGCCCGGCGGTGTGCCGGTGGAGATGATGTCGCCTGGCTGCAAACTCATAAAACGGCTGAGGTAGCTGATGATGTGCGCGACCGAAAAAATCATGGTGCGGGTGTTACCGTTTTGATAGCGCTTGCCGTCAACCTCCAGCCACAGATCGAGCTGCTGCGGATCGGCAATCTCATCGGCGGTCACCAGCCAGGGGCCGATCGGGCCAAAGGTGTCGCAGCCTTTGCCTTTATCCCAGGTGCCGCCGCGTTCGATCTGATATTCACGCTCTGAGACGTCGTTAACTACGCAATAGCCCGCGACATGCGACAGCGCATCCTCTTCGGCGATGTAGCTGCCGCCTTTGCCAATCACCACGCCCAGTTCCACTTCCCAGTCGGTTTTCACCGAGCCGCGCGGAATGCGCACCGCGTCATTTGGCCCGACTACCGCGCTGGTCCATTTGCCAAACACCACAGGCTCCAGCGGGATGTCGGCGCCGGTTTCGGCGGCGTGATCGGCATAGTTCAGGCCGATGCAGATGAATTTGCCAATCTGTCCGACGCAGGCACCAATGCGCGGCTGGCCGCTGATTTTCGGCAGTTCGCTAAGCGGCAACTGGCGCAATCTGTCCAGCGCGGAGGGCAGCAGCGCATCGCCCGCCAAATCATCGATAAAGTGCGACAAGTCGCGCAATTCGCCCTGCTCATCCAGCATTGCCGGACGCTCTTTGCCCGGTTCGCCGACGCGTAATAATTTCATTCTTCCACTCCTGTTAGTTACTCCAGCCGCCATCGATTATCTGTGCGGTGCCGGTGGTATAGGCGCTGGCATCGGAAGCCAGATAGGCCGCCAGATAAGCGATCTCTTCTGTGGTGCCGATACGGCCAATCGGTTGACGCGCGACAAAGGCGTTGTAGACCTCGGTTTCGCTGCGCCCTTCTGCCTGCGCCTGCGCGGCAATGCGCTGACGCAGCGACGGTGAATCAATGGTGCCTGGGCAAATGGCGTTGCAGCGGATGCCTTCGCCAATGTAATCCGCCGCCACCGAACGCGTCAGACCAATCACCGCCGCCTTGGTGGCGCTGTAGGCGAAGCGATTGACCACGCCTTTCACACTCGATGCCACCGATGACATGTTGATGATCGACCCTTTCTGCTGCTGCAGCATCGCGGGCAGAAACGCCTGGATCATACGAAACATCGCCGTGACGTTGAGGTCGAGCGCGAACTGCCACTCTTTCTCGCTGCATTCCAGCAGGCTGCCGCTGTGAACCACGCCGGCGCAGTTGAACAGCACATCCAGCGTACCGAGCTCCTGCGCCGCCGCGCTAATCGCCTCGCGGTCGGTGACATCCAGCTGATAAGCGCGAATGCCTGGTAAATCATGCAGCGCAGCAATGTTGATATCGCTGGCAATCACGTCTGCGCCTTGCTGAGCAAAGTAGCGCGCACTGGCTAAACCGATGCCTTGTCCGGCAGCGGTGATCAGCACGCGTTTTCCATGTAAATTCATTGCATTTCCTCTGGTCCAAAGATCTAATGGTCAGGCCATTGAAAGTAGATTTCTTCCCAGCGGGGGAGCAAAATATCGCTGGCTACTTTTTCGCTTACGCATTACGTTTTATTGACAATTGCGTAACATTGACAAGTGTCCTGACGATTATTTGTGCAACTGATCACTTAATTTATTTAGACAGGGAGCAGCGCAATGCCGATCAAAAAGATGGAAAACCCCAGACTTTACAGACAAATAGCAGACCAATTGATTGCGCTTATCGACAATAACGAATTTCCACCCGGCAGCCGCCTGCCAGCGGAGCGTGAGTTGGCTGAGCAACTGCAGGTCAGTCGTGCATCGGTGCGTGAAGCGCTGATCGCGCTTGAGGTGATTGGTCTGGTGGATGTGAAGGTCGGCAATGGCGTGATTGTGAAAGCGCGTTCCAGCACGCAGGAACCGGTGATGATGCAGGCCGGACGCGATCAGTGGAATGAGCCGGATGATGAGCTGGGTATCAACCTCGATTTTTCCACCGAGCTGCCGCCCTTCTCGCTGTTGCAAGCCCGCCGTCTGATTGAGCCGGAAGCCGCTGCGCTTGCTGCGGTGCATGCCAGCGAGCAGGAACTGGCGCTGATTCGCGCGGCTTATCAACAAAACTGCGAGGATAACCGCGCGCAGTCGCGCACCCATCCCGGCGACCGCCTGTTCCATATCCGCATTGCCCAGGCGAGCGGTAATCCTGCCTATGGATTTATCATCGGCCACCTGCTCGGCCATCGCTATGGCAGCATGTTCCGCATGTTGCAGGCGCATTACACGCCTAGCGATATGCCGGTCGTCTCGGAGTCCGAACATATGGCGATTCTTTCCGCGCTGGAGAAACGCGATGCCAAAGCAGCGAGGAGCGCGATGAAGAAGCATATTGATCGGGTGATCGCGACCTTTGAGCGTTCGTAGGGTGCGCATTTATGCGCACCAGGTCGCCATGAATGGCGCCCCTACAAAGGATTGGTGCGGTTTTTGTAGGGTGCGCATTCATGCGCACCTGGTCGTCATAAATGGCGACGGGATTGAGCGGTTGCCGTCCTTACAGCGGCCATCGCGGACTTCAGATAGGATCAGTCTTCACCCTTTTCCCTATATCCTTCAGCTGGGAATATTTCTCCAGCAGTTGGGGCGCATCATCCAGGCTCATCGCGAACATCCAGAGATAAGTCATGACAGAATAAATATGGCCGGCATCGGTCCCACCACGTAAAGCCATGGTGAAAATAGTCATGGCAAACAATATAGCGGTGACCGCGCCAATCGAAAGATATCCCATCGCTTCGCGATCGGACAGGCGGATACGCAGCCCCGCCAACACCCGATAATGTCTGCTCAAAGATGCAACTGGTGCACTGCTGACAAAGCCCACCTCTTTTTCAAGTCGACCATTAAGCCGGAAAAATAGGGCCTCATTTTTATTGGTGTAACCTGGCAGAAAAAATGAAAAGAACACTAAAACGGCTAGGCAGGCGATGCCCGACCAGAATTCAATCGCCAGCAGCATTAACGCCGCCCCGGTGATAGAAGCCAGGGAAGTAATCAATACCGGCAGATGTTTTTCAAAGAAGTCGACGAACTCCCTTGAAAGTGCAACACGGGCGGCGATGGTTGAGTGACTATGATTTTCCCGACGCTGGGCAACAATAACCGGCACAGCCAGTTCAGCATAAATTCTCGCGAAGGTGCGTGTATCAAGGCTGCGCCTGGCGGCACCAATCACCCACATGGTAAAAACCATCAGGGCATAAAATACGGCATGCCATGCCTTGCCCGCGACGATGGCATTGATGGCAAAACCAGCCAGCAATGGATAAAGCAGATAGGTCACGTTTTCGGCAATAACCAGCAATAAGGTAAAGAAAAGCTTTCTGTAATGACGGTGTCCAATGTTTTTAAGGGTATGAACCGCGCTGCCGGTGACGTTGACCGGTTCAATAATTTCATGCGTTTGCATAGGATCAATTTCTGTTAATATTAATTTGAGCGAATGCTCAAATTCTGATGAGAAGTCTATTTGAGCAACTGCTCAAAGTCAACGGAGCCGCAACATGAAAGAAACCAGGGAAGCGCTGAAAGCACGCATATTGGATGGCGCTGCCGCGCTATTCATAGAGAAAGGTATCGAGAACGTTGCAACGCGCGAACTCACTGAAAGGCTCTCAATCTCCCGTAGCCATATTTACTATTATTTCAGCGACTGGCAGACGCTATGCATCGAAGCACTGACAAGGTATTTGCAGAACGAACTGGATGATTTTTCACGATCCATTGAATCAACGTTACCTGCTGACAAACTGAATACTGCCATTGAAAACTATTTGCCGGATGCACCGGACGCCGTCTGGCAGCTTTATGGTTCACTCTGGCAGATGGCGGGCCGCGACAAAGCCTTTGCTGAGCTGGCAGAATTGTTTATTAACAAGTGGACCCAATTCATCACCGCCATCGTTGATGAAGGGATTGCTCAAGGGTTTTACCGTCCTGTTGAAAGCGCGCGTTTTACACGCCAGCTCGGCGCCCTGCTTAACGGCTATGCCGACAGCCTGATGATCAGCCCTACTCCGGCAAAACATCGTGAAGCTGTTGAGGATATTCAGGCGTTTATTCGGCTTACGCTTTGAGGTGTTTTTAGGTGAGTGGATTGGCAGGTTAGCTATATGTCTGGTACCTGCCGCTCTGACTTATCAGCTCATTTCTCATCATATTATTTACTACAAACAACACTAAATAATGGACTCAATATTTATAAAACCCTGTCACTATTCTGATTAATCAAAAAACCCTTCACTAATTCTATTTCAGCAGCCACACTGTCAACCAAATTAATCAAGTATAAATAAATAGTATGACATTGATCGCTGCTCATATATGAGCATGCTGCAATAAAACATAACATTAACGCATATAGCAAAAAAGTTTCATATTGCTGATGATTCATTACACGCGCTGAACATCATCAATACTGCTATGGATATGAGAAACGAGCAATGTACTCTAACTCAATATGGATCATGTTAGAAAAGTCGGTCAATATCATCGGGCTCATCTATATTAATGCACTGATGGCAAAATACATTGGCCCTGAAGACTTTGGTAAGATCAACATTTCAACTTCTCTATTTATATTTGTGCAAACGCTGTCGTGGTTTGGTGGTCAGAACATCCTGTTTAAGCGCATGAGTGAAAATACTAAGTCAGGAATTGCGTTAGCGATGCACACGCAAAATCAACGGCGTATTTTCTTCCTGCTGTCATCAAGCTCAGTGTTGATCTATCTCTATTTTTTTACAGACATCATTGTTTTTTTATTTGGTGTGGCCAACGGTATTGCCACCTACTATATCGTGATGGACTTCTTTTCCATCTACAACAACACCCAATTAAAATCAAAAATCAACACCATCACTAATGTGATTGGTTTATCTGTTGCTCTGGTAATTCGGTTCTATATCTCACACTTTAAACTGCCGGTCTACTACTTCACCATTCCGATTATTCTCATTCCGCTGATACCTTACATCCTGCGTTTCATCTATTTTAAATATACGACAAAAATAAATGAGAATCGTAAGGGCGCCGGTATGTATAACCGGCATATGCTGTTTACCGGAGGAGCGCTGATTTTATCGAGTTTATCTGCGGACATCTACACACAGATATCGAGTATTTTTCTGGCAAAAATTATTTCTTACTCAAACCTGGGCGTTTATAGCGTCGCGTTGACCATAGGAGGTGCCTGGTCATTTATCGTGCTGGCATTAATAACAAGCTTCTTCTCAAAGATCTACAGCGAAAAAGATCAAATCACCGTTGAAATGCTGCTGATTAAAATCAATCGCATTGTCATCTTGTTTTCGCTTATTGCATTAGGTGGATTCTATATTTTTGGTGATTACTTTATCCATTTACTGTATGGCGATAAGTATATGGATTCGGTAAATATCATTCCCATTATTATCATTGGTACGATGTTCTCTGCATTAGGCACAATTTGCTATCGCTATATGATAAAAGAGTCCGGATACAGTTACCTGGCTAAAAAGATGTTTTTATGTTGTGTCTTAACCATACCGCTATCCTGGCTAATGATTAATTCTTACGGGATTAATGGGGCTGCATACTGTTTTTTGATCGTTGAGATTTTGTCTTGCACTTTACTCAATTACTTTTTCAGAAACAAAACAATCATCAAAATGCATCTTAACATTTTCAAACTGAGATAATTTTAATGAAAATGATAAAACACACAGTCAAATCCGCATTAAAAATCAGCGCTCACATGTACCCGGAATTTTGCGCAAAAACTCACTACTACATTAAGTTCAAGAAAAAGCTTAACTTAACCAACCCGATCAATTTCAATGAAAAAATTCAGTGGCTTAAATTCAATGAGCTAAATGGTGACATTTATACATTGTGCGCAGATAAGTATAAGGTGCGGGAGTATGTTAAATCGAAAGGATGTGGTGAAATACTTAACCAACTCTACGGCGTGTATGATGATCCGCAGGAAATAGACTACCGCGCATTACCCAATAAGTTTGCCCTCAAGTGTAACCATGGCGCAGGCTATAACATCATCTGCGACAACAAAGCTTCACTGGACATTGAACAAACCAATAAGCAACTCAATAAATGGTTAAAACAGGATTTCTCAAGCCATTTTATTGAACCCCAGTATAAGAGAATAGACCGCAAAATCTTATGCGAAAAATACATTGAAAATGAGCGCGGTGGTTTTCCAGAAGATTACAAATTCTACTGTTTCAATGGAAAACCTTATGCGGTGATGGTTTGCATGGAGCGAGAAAAAGGCAAACCTAAGTTCTATTATTTTGATATGAGCTGGAACCCGCTTCCCTTTGAAGATACTGTTGAATTAATCAATGCCAACAGCTATCCGAAAATGCCCGAAGGTTTTCATAAAATGAAGGAGTATGCGGTTAAACTGGCTTCGGATTTTAAATTTGTCCGTGCTGATTTTTATCTTCTCAATGGTAACGTTATTTTTGGCGAATTAACCTTCACGCCTTCTGCTGGGCTCGATGTTACATTGCAGGAAGCCGATGCAATTTTAGGCAGTCAGCTAAAGTTATAGCGTCGAAAGTGACTGATTTGCCAGTTTCCACAATAGGTGCGCATGAATGCGCACCCTACGAAAAACGCGCCAATCCATCGTAGGGTCGCCATTAATGGCGACCGATGCACCCACCATCTTTCCCCCTAACGATCAAGCCAGCCACAGCGTCTATACTGATATACGTAAAGAACTAATCTGCAGATAACCGATAAAAGAATGGTTACTGATTTTTTAACTTATCTGACAACCCAGGTTGTTGGCTTAATAAAAGGGAAAGTAATGCCATTATTATTTGATGAGTTATCGGGTGCGCCAACTTGGGTGCCTGCTGTGTTACTTGTCACGCTCTCACTCGCAGTGGGTTTTCTGGCGCGATTTATCCTGCTCAGGTTCATCCGCTACTGGCAGAATCGTGACAGAAAACTGTTCAAATCACTGGAAAAGCACCTGCGTGGATCGATGTTTCTGTTTATTCCTTTACTGTTAATCAGTGTAGGGCTTAATTATGTTAACATCCAACCGGGATCTCTGAGTTTTATTACCACCACTGTTAATATATTTATTATTCTATCCTTCTGCTCTGTACTAATTCGATTGATTAATGTGGCGCAGGATATGCTGTTCATTCGCTATGATATCAATCTCTCGAATAACCTTCGCGCGCGAAAAATTCGCACGCAGATAATGTATGTGAAAAAAGTCGCGATCGTCATATTGGTGACGTTGTGCCTATCACTGATTCTGCTCAGTTTTCCTGGCGTGCGAAAATTCGGTACCACCATCCTCGCCGGTGCTGGCGTTGCCGGTATCATCATTGGCTTTGCGCTGCAGAAGTCGCTGGTCAACTTGTTTGCCGGCATTCAGATTGCCTTTACGCAACCAATAAAAATAGATGATGCCGTGGTGGTGGAAAATGAATGGGGCTGGATTGAAGAGATCAACCTGACTTATGTTGTTGTGCGTATCTGGGATCTGCGCCGTTTGGTTCTGCCCATTACCTACTTTACTGAAAATGCCTTCCAGAACTGGACGCGCAATAACGCCCAAATATTAGGCTCGGTGTTTCTTTACCTCGATTACTCCATGCCGTTAGAACCGCTGCGCAGGCATTTTGAAAAAGTGCTCAGCGAAACTAAACTTTGGGATCAGCAAACTCAGGTGCTTCAGGTTACGGATACGACGGACAAAACCATGACGATCCGTATGTTGATGACGGCACAAAACTCCCCCACCGCCTGGGATTTACGCTGTTACGTGCGGGAAAAGATGATTGAGTTTATTCAGCAAAATTATCCACAGAGTCTTCCTCAGGTGCGCGCGACATTAACAGATGCCGGGATTCGAGAGACGAATAGTTAAGTGTAAATCGGTCGCCATGAATGGCGACCCTACGATTATAATGGCGTCTTAACATCCTCGTTATGAATGAAACCCACTACAATTTTTTTCATATCGCCCTCTATTGAAACTTCTCTCTCCTCCGATAACCCCTGATATCGCTTTTTCAATGTAAGCCGTGCTTATCTTTTAAGCATCAGGGAGTCGCTGTGATGATCATCATTAGCCAGCAGATTTGGCATGCGCGTTCGTTGCTGGCAACACGTCGTAGAGGCCGGCCATGACGGGAATAATCCCCATCGCCGACAACATCGCCGTAGCGTCGGTTATCGCGGAAGAATCTCATCCTTATCCATTTGTTTGTGCGCCGGCGCAACCTACGATTCAGGGGCCTGAAGGGATTCTGTACGACTTTAATGACGGTGCCAGGGTGTTGCTTCCGCAAGGACGCTGGCGCGTGGCGCTGCTGGACGACGATTCAGGCAACATCCTGTTCCATTGTGAATCTGGCGCGGGCTGGGTCACGTCGGCTAAAAAATATTTTGTCCGTTTTCGCATTCAAGTCTGGCGTGGCGACGAAGCGATCCCCTTATTGGATGAAACCCTATCCCTTAAAGATCGAGATGTACTGATCTCCTTTCCTACCGGCACGCTGGGTGACTTGCTGGGCTGGTTCCAGTATGCGGAGCGTTTTCGCCTGCTCCACGAGTGCCGCCTTGAATGTGCTATGGCGCAAAACATCATCACTTTGCTTGAAGGGCAGTATCCCGAGATACGGTTCTCGATACCGGATGCAATCCAGCATCGTACTCCCTACGCAACTTATCGGGTCGGTCTGTTTTTTGGCGGCAACACTACGCACCAGCCGATTGATTTTCGCCAGGCTGGGTTTCACCGCATTGCTGGGCACATCCTTGGCGTTGACGTCAGGGAGGAAGCGCCGCGTCTGAATCTCAATGCATCGCGCACCATAACCGAGCCATACGTCTGCATCGGCGTCCAGTCAACCTGTCAGGCCAAGTTCTGGAACAACGGCCATGGTTGGGCTGAAGTCGTCATGCATCTGAAAAAACTCGGTTACCGAGTGCTGTGCATTGACCGTGATCCCCGCACCGGCCAGGGCTTTGTCTGGAACCACATCCCATACGGAGCCGAAGACTTCACTGGCAATCTGCCGCTGCAAGAGCGTGTAGATCTGCTTCGGCATGCCAGCTTTTTCATCGGTCTTGCCAGTGGCTTGTCATGGCTTGCGTGGGCAGCGCAGATACCGGTCGTCCTCATTAGTGGTTTCAGTCTGCCCGGCGCGGAGTTTTACACGCCATGGCGGGTATTCAGCAGCCATGGATGCAGTGGCTGCTGGGATAGCCTGCAAGAGACTTTCGATCACCGGGACTATTTCTGGTGTCCCCGTCACAAAGGAACCGACCGGCAGTACGAGTGCACCCGCCTTATCACCGGCAAGCAGGTATGCGGCGTAATGGATCGTCTCCATGCACAGCTTCAGGACAAGTAACACCCCAACTACGTAATGACATACAGCAAGGTGAATTATTCACCTGAATACAATAAAAAAAGAGAGATAGGGAAATGAATAGAGCGTACAGAATCGTCTGGAGCGCGGCGCGTCAGGCATGGGTAGTGGCTTCTGAGCGTGCCGGAAACGGTGGTCGCCCACCAATGGCGGTGAAGAAAGCAGCAGTTGCCCTTCTGCTGCTGGGTGGCATGACTTCTTTGCCAGCCTCGGCACAGAATTACAATGGAACGGTTGTGACGGGTGCCGGGAACACACAAACACTGAATAGTGGTGATACCTCATCTGCTGTAACCGTTTCGAATCATGCAAAACAGTATGTAAACAGCGGCGCAACAGCTACGGGCACCCAAGTCACCAGCAGTGCCGACCAAACGATTTATGCCGGCGGCCTGGCAACATCCAGCGTGTTGAGTGACAAAGGATCATACCAGTATGTTCAGAGTGGTGGCGTGGCAACAGGCACTCTGGTCGACAATAAAGCAACACAGTATGTCTATGCTGGCGGTTCCGTTACCTTAACCACATTGAGTAACGGCGGCAGTATTGGGCTGAATCCGAATGCCAATGCGTCCGGTATCACGATTAATTCTGGTGGACGCGCGAATATTGCTGGCGGTTCTGCCAATACAATACTCATCAATTCAGGCGGGACCCTGAGCATCCTGAATGGCGCAGTGGGGATGAATATTAACCAGCAGGCAGGTGGCACGCTGAACGCCGACACCAGCACCACGCTGATGGGTATCAATAGATTGGGTGCGTTCTCCATTAGCGGCGGGCAGGCACAAAGTCTGCTGATGGAGAATAACGGCATACTCAGCGTCTTGTCTGCAACCAGCGCGACCAATACCACTGTCGCATCAGCGGGCCTGGCTGTGGTAGAGAGTGGCGGAACGGCTATCGCTACCACCGTGTTAGACGGCGGCAATCAGACAATTTATAGCGGCGGCTCTGCCCTCTTTTCTGTGATTAATGGTGGCCAGGAAGTGGTCTCCGGGACAGCCACGGACACCACAGTGAACAACAATGGGCAACAGAATGTGAGCGCAGGCGGCGTAGCCGCAGGCACTGTGGTTAACTCTGGCGGCCAGATAAACAACTTTGGAACGGTTACCTCAGCCACGATCAATGATAACGGTAAAGTCTTCGTTAACAGTGGTGCCTCAACGGTGTCTACCACCATTAATTCTGGTGGTATCGAATACCTTAACTCAGGCGGATTAAGCACCGCCGCTCAGCTCAATTCAGGCAGTTACCAGACGGTTTATGCGGGCGGTGAAGCCATCTCGGCATCGGTAACGGGTGGCACGCAACAGGTTCTGGGCATGGCAACCTCAACGATGCTGAACTCAGGCGGCGCCCAGTACGTCTATGCGGATGGTATCGCGAACGGTACGTTGATCGGCAATAACGCGGCGCAAGGTGTCGGCGGTACGGCAAACTCAGCCACGGTGGCCGCAGGCGGCGCACAATACGTGTATGACGGAGGCAGCGCAAACTGGACCACTGTCACTAATAACGGCTACATGAATGTTCAAAGCGGTGGTTCGGCATCGGGTGCTGTAGTCAAAAGTGGCGGGACGCTTTATACCAATGATGGTGCCACCGCCACCGGCCTGACGTTGGCATCCGGCGCGGTGCTCAACACCCGAACGGGTGCCACTCTGAACGGTAACAACGCGCTGGGGGCCTTTTCCATCAGCGGTGGCCAGGCGAAAAATGTATTGCTGGAAAATAACGGTTTTCTGGATGTCGAAGCCGGTGACGCTTCAAGCGGCACGATCCTAAACTCAGCTGGACGGGAATCCGTTAGCGGCAGCGCCAGCGGCACCACGGTTAACGCTGGCGGTCTGCAGTCCGTAAAAGCGGGCGGAACCGCCACAGGCACTCTCGTAAACTCCGGTGGTCGGGAGTACGTTGAGGGCAGCGCTATTGCCACCACCGTCAACGACGGCGGTATGCTGACTGTCTTCAACGGCGGCATTGCCTCAAGATCGATCATCAATCAGGGTGGCCTCTTGTCAGTCGCCAGCGGAGGCGTTGCCACTGACACCACCGTTGCAACCGGCGGCTTGCTGAACATTGCCGATGGCGGCGTTTTAACGCTGGCAAACAGCAACTTTATCAACGATGGTGTCACCACTTATGACACCAGCACTAATGCATCCTTATACTCCAGCGTATCCGGCAGCGGACAACTCACCAAGAGCGGTGCTGGTACGCTAACGTTGGGAGGCACCTTCAGCCAGTCGCAGGTCAATCTTAACGCTGGTGCGCTGATTATGGACGGCCTGCAGGCAACCACTAATATCGTGGCGCTGTCCGGTACGTCCCTGTCACTGACTAACAGCACAATCCTGACGGGTATCATTGACCCGACAGACGTCAACATCGACCAAAGCAGTAGCTGGAATATCACCGGCGATTCGCTGGTTGATACGCTGACCAATGCAGGCAGCATTGTTTTTGTGCCGTCGCAGGGGGCATTTACGCCGCATACGCTGACCGTGACAAACCTTGCAGGCAACGGCGGCACCATCACACTCAATACCGTGGCTGGCGACAGCAGTTCACCGATTGATAAAGTGATCGTTGATGGTGGACAGGCCACGGGCAGCACTGGGCTACGGATCCTAAACCGCAGCGGACTCGGCGCACAGACTACCGGCAGTGGCATTGCGGTGATTCAGGCCATCAACGGTGCCACGACCGAAGCTGGCGCGTTCAGCATGAATCAGCCACTGGTCGCGGGTGCTTACGCCTATAGCCTCTACCGTAACGCGGATCAAAGCTGGTATCTGACTTCGCAGCAGACGCAACAACCGAGTACGGATAACAGCAGCACGCCTGACGTAGTGGCAACCGGTCCAGTAAACTACCGCGATGGAATGTGGAGTTATGCGGCCCTTCCGTCACAGTCACTCGACTATGACCGCCTGATGGCAGGAACGGCAGACACACGATTCCAGTATGCGCCTGACAGCCGGGTCTGGGGCCGCCTCGCAGCGGGACAGCTCGGTCATCCTGATCGCGGCAGCCTAACCTCAGGCAGCGTGCCGGAAAGCAGCGGCGAGTACAGTTTCCTGCAGCTGGGTGGCGATCTTTGGCAGCTGGATGGCGTGAATGCCAACTGGCGCGCGGGCCTCTACGGCGGCATCGGCCTGGTGCGCAGTGACGTCTGGCGTGACGGCGGCACCGGCGCGGCGGGTACCGATCGCGACACGGTTTACACTGGCGGCGCTTACCTGTCGGGCCGCAGCAATGCAGGTCTGCACATTGACGGCCTGCTGCAGGCGAGCCATCACAGCCTCTCTGTTGCGTCTAATGATAGTACGCGGCTGAAGACCAGCGGCACCGGCTGGTTGGCTTCTGCAGAAGTCGGACAGGCTTTCAGTATAAATTCAACCCTGGCTCTGGAACCGCAGTTGCAGTACACAGTGCAGGGCTTAAGTCTGGATGATGGACAGGATGAAGCAGCCTCGATCAACTGGTCTGACAGCCACCGCCAGTCGGTTCGCGCAGGTTTAAAACTGAGCGCGTTCCAGGACGCTAAAACCAGACTTTCCTGGTGGGTGACGCCGTCCGTGACACAGACATATGGCGGCCACAGTGAGGTCAAAGCGTCAGTCGAAGGCGTATCAGGCTCGGATGCGTCGTTCCGGAGCAAGCTGTCGGGTACTGGCGTAGGATTAAACGGCGGCGTGGATGCGAACATCCGTGAAAACGTCACGTTAGGCGTACAGGGCGGCTGGTCTGAATCTCTGCATGGCGGAGAATCTGAGGGTTACTACGGTATGGTCAGACTGGGCGTGTCGTTCCGGTAATTGCAACGTCACATGCCGGGCATTATTGCCCGGCATTAAGTGAAACAAGGTTCTTAACTTAGCTGTTGGTTGAAAATCTTGTACAGCACGTGCTCAGCAAGATGGTGGTCGGCAGGTAACGCGGGATGGAGAAATGTTGTTTGTCTCTGCATCCCCAATCGCGTCATTAAATTCTCAGATGGCGTGTTATGAATGCTGGTAAAGGAAACGACCTCACAAAGATGCAAAACATCAAAGGCATAAACCAGCGATGCTTCGGCTGCTTCTTTGGCAATCCCTTGTCCCCAGAATTTTTTATTGATACGCCAGCCAATTTCCGTGCAGGGAGAAAAGTCAAAGCGCTCTGGCTGATGTGCTAAACCCACGCTACCGACAAATTCGCCGGTGGCTTTCATCTCAACGGCCCAGAAACCCCAACCTTGGTTTGAAACAATCATTTCTATGAATCTTGAAACGACGTTGTCGCTTTCCTGGCGACTCAACGCTTTCGGGAAGTAGTTCATTATCTCAGGATCGGCGTTGAGTTCGGCAAAGGGTTGTAAGTCCTTTTCCTGCCATTGTCTGAGGATCAGGCGGTCTGTCTCTAACATTTAAAACTCACCCTGACAAACGCTAACGATTCCCTTAGTTTACCTAATAGCGTCTCGAAAAGATCCTATCCATTGATGGAAATTGATGACTCGGAGCACATACACTTCAACGATGCCAATTAGTGAGTAATGCTTGTATCTAATGCTTAAATTGGTCGCCATGAATGGCGACCCTACAATGGTTTGGCGGGATTTTCGTAGGGTCGCCATTTATGGTGACCAAAAATCACCGTGACTGGCGTTTTCCAGTTTCGAGCGTACATTGAGAGGGTCGCCATAAATGGCGGCCCTACGATTTAAAAAGGAGCTTAAACATGGCAGCAAAGGAACACCATTATCAGGTCACGGTACGCTGGACCGGCAACCGTGGCAAAGGCACCGCATCTTATACCGCTTATGACCGCAACGCGGAGCTGATTGCCGCTGGCAAAGAGACGGTAGCGCTGAGCGCCGATCCGGCGTTTCGCGGTGATGCGGCGCGCTGGAATCCAGAAGAGTTACTGCTGGCTTCAGCCTCGGCTTGCCACAAATTGTGGTATTTGCACCTCTGTTCTGACGCCGGAATTGTGGTGGAAGCCTACGAAGATGCAGCGGAAGGAACAATGATTGAGGGCACGCGCGGCCGGTTTACCAATATCACGTTGAAACCGCGTATTGCGCTACGCGATCCGGCTGATGCGGACCGCGCACGTGAATTACATCATCAGGCTCATGAAGCCTGTTTCATTGCTAACTCGCTTAACTTCCCGGTGAACTGCGAACCCGAATTCGTGTGACTTAGGCCGCGCCTGCCAGCGACGGTTGCCACAAGCGCACGCCGTTGCGTCCGGCGCGTTTCACCTCATACAGCGCTTCATCGGCATGCCGCAGCCAGTGACGAATCGACTCCGCATGTGCTGCCGATGCAATACCAATACTCACCGAACAACGAAACTCTGCCGACGCCGGTAAGCGCACCTGGGCGATCTTTTCCTGCAAACGTTGGGCCAGCGCCACCACCGATTCGTCGCTGGCGTGATGCACAATCACGCCCAGCTCATCGCCGCCAAAACGCGCCGGAATATCCTGCAATCCCACATGATTGCGCAGCAAAGCCGAGATTTCGGCCAGCAGGAAATCCCCCGCTTCATGGCCCCAGGTATCGTTTACCGTTTTAAAATAATCGAGATCCATCAGCAGCAAATAACCGGCGCTGTCTCCACGGCGTGTGCTGAGAAATTCGCTCTCCAAACGGCGTTCAAACAGGCGACGATTGGGAATTTCCAGGCCGGGATCCATCAGCGCAATGCGCTCCAGCTCGCGGTTACGCTTACGCAATTGCCAGGTAAGATTGTAGGACGTGACGCTGAGCACCAGCATGTAGCAAGTCGCGAGCGGCAAGGTCAGCCAAACGGTTTGTGTGCTGAACGTAAGGTTTACGCCAGCGCCATCCAATAGCCATACCATGACAAAACCGCAAAGAAATGCCTGCATCGCTGCGATCAACTGCGCGGCACCGCCGGCGGCATAACGATCTGAGGCCAGCACCGCCATGATGACAAATGAAGGCAGCGGACTCAGCGCCATTAGCGCCACCCAAATACCCCCAAAGGCGGCGTCGAGAGTTAAATTGTGCCTCTCGGTGGTGGTGGAATCTTCGGCCCGCAACGCGCGGCGATACGCCAGCCACGGCCAGAGAAACGCATTCACAAATAACAGGGCGCTAAACGCCAGGCCACGATCCATCTCCATCAGTACCGAAAGGATCGGGAAAAAACATAAAATCGTGCCGAGCTGACGCATGATAAACATGCGACGGACGAAGCGTTGGGAACGCCGCTTCAAGTGACTATCGTCAGGTGAGTAGTAGTTCATGCACGGGAAGTATCAGGACGACAAGAATTGCAGTTTAACGGGAAAAGTTATCAGTGGAGCGGAATATTTTAAGAATATTTACCTTGCACTTCTGCAACCGCACAAAAAAGTCGCGTGTAGCTCAAAAGAGAAACAGTGGAAGTCAATCTGACCGACTTCCACTGTAATTTTAGCGTACAGCACCCTGCAAGCGGAATTGCGCCACCAATCGTTCCAGCATCAGCGCCTGCTCTTCCAGCGAATTCGCTGAGTGCGAAGAGGCGCTAACCAGCGTGGCGTTCTGCTGCGTGGTGGTATCCAGCTCGCCCACCGCACGAGCAATTTGCTCAATGCCGCGGCTCTGTTCATCCGATGCTGCTGAAATCTCTTCCATGATTTCATTCACGCGCGCAATGCTGCCGAGGATTTGATCCATGGTTTCACCGGCGCGCGCCACCTGCTGGTGACCATTGCTGATGCGTCCCACCGATTCACTGATCAACCGTTCGATGTCTTTCGCCGCACCGGCACTGCGCTGTGCCAGATTGCGCACTTCACTGGCGACCACGGCGAAACCACGTCCCTGCTCACCGGCACGCGCCGCTTCCACCGCCGCGTTCAGCGCGAGGATATTAGTCTGGAAGGCGATGCTGTTAATTACGGCGGTGATATCGGCGATCTTTTTCGAGCTGTCAGAAATTTCGCCCATGGTGTTCACCACATCACGCACCGCGATGCCGCCTTTGTTGGCGTTGTGTGACGCTTCCGCCGCAATCTGACTCGCCTGACGCGCATTGGCGGCATTGTTCTTCACCGTGGCAGTAAGCTGCTCCATGCTGGCAGCGGTTTCCACCACCGCCGCCGCTTGTTGTTCAGTGCGCGAAGATAAATCGAGGTTGCCCTGATTAATCGCACTGGCCGCCTGTGACACACTGCTAACGCTGCTCAGCACATCGCCGATCATGCTGCGCAGCCGTTCATTCATGCGTCCCATCGCCGACGTCAGCTTGCCGAGTTCATCATGGCGATCGGTGGCAAATTGCGAGCTGAGATCGCCGTTGGCGATGCGCTCCGCCAGTTCCAGGTTATGGAATACCGGACGCGTGATTTGACGAATGATGTACCACGCCACCAGCACGCCGAACAGAATCGCCAGACCACCAATCAGCAGTGAGATCGCCGCCGAGCCGTTGGCCAGTTCATCATTACGCGCTTTGACGATGGTGATGATCTGTTTGATCGCCGCACTGCTTTTATCGCCAGCCACTTTGACGGTATCTTCCGCCGAGCGCAGCTGACCGTAGGCATCCGCTGCTTGCAGGCTGAGGCTTTTAAATTTCTCGGTATCCTGCCACAACGCAGTGAACTCGCCCTGCTGTTCCGGCGGCAACTGCGCCAGCAGCGCTTTCATGCCCTGATCCGCCTGCTGGAAATGGTTCTCCAGTGTTTTACGCAGCGCATCACTAACGTTAAAACGCAGCGCCCAGGCTTCTTCACGCACATTGCTAATGGCGAACAGCTGTTCGTAGATTTGGTTGGTGAGTTCAGGATTAGTAACCGGAGTGCGAATCAGTTGGGTGTAGCGCGAGGTCATGTCTTGCTGGCTTAAGGCATCAAGCTGCGAGCGCAGGCTATTGAGTTGCTGCGTGGCTTGCGTCATGGCGCCAATGCTGTTCTGGAAACTGGCGAGGTGAGTAGCCAGTTCATCCACCCGCGCTTTGGCGCCATCCGACCATGAAAGCTGTTTCGCATCGCTGGTAAGCTGCTGCGCATGCGTAACGTAGTTCGCCATCACCTGGCCGGATTTGTCATCGCCATACAGATATTTAAGGCGATTAATTTTGGCCTGGAACACTTCAATGTTGATGTCATAAATCAGATTAGTTTTCTGATAGATGTCATGGATAGCGTTGAAGCGCTGCACGCTCAATCCGGTTGCCAGTGCCACTAACAACAGCACGATGCCGAATCCTGCCGACAGTTTACGCGTGATGCGCACATTACGTAATCGGGATACCAGCCCCATGTTCCCTGCTCCTGCGATTGTTGTTTTTGTAAAGTTTGTAAGGGAGTTATCGGAGCAGTGCGGGAAATGTTTATTCAGGATTGTGCAAAAAGTGATTGCAGGATGTGACGCGTCGCCGGAAATGTGGTGGTGATGTGCACAATAAATTGTCAGGTTTGGCAGGCAGCAGCAACATCGTTGATCACTTGTCGCAACCATTGATGAGCCGGATTGTCCTGAGTGCGACGATGCCACAATAAATGAAAAGTTATGGTTGGCAGTTCAATGGGTGGCGTGAACACGTTGATAAGCGTTTGATTTGCTGTGTGAGTTGCCACACGACTTAGCACGGTGGCGATAAAATCGGTGCCAGGTAACAACGCCGGAACGGAAAACATCGTGGGTAGCGTCAGGCCGATATCGCGTACCAGGTTGAGTTCACGCAACTTTTGATCCACCAATCCATAATGATTGCCTTCCGGCGACACCAGAATATGACGCATCGCAACAAAAGATTTCAGGTCGATTCCTTTTTCTGCGACGTCATGGTGGCGTCCAATCATAGTGACAAAATCATCGGTTAATAACGGATGAGAAAGTATCCGGTTTTCAGCCTTAGTCGGTGGCACGCCAATCGCTATATCAATTTTCCCGGCATCTAATAAGGGCACCGTTTCATCACGATCGGTAAAATAGCGCACGTGAATACTGCAATTCGGCGCTAATAAAGCCAGTTTCTGCGTTAAAGAAGGCAAAAGTACGTGGAGTGGATATTCCGTCAATCCCAACGTGAAGCTGCGCGCTTTTGTGGCAGGATCGAAAATGTGAGTTGGATTCATCAGGTTTCTCACCTGCCCTAACGCTTCAGCAACCGGCACGGCGATCTCTTGTGCTTTGGCTGTCGGCAGCAAGCCTTCGGAACTACGAATAAATAGCGGATCGTTAAATACGCGCCGTAAGCGAGATAATGCTGCACTCATCGCCGGTTGGCTTACGCCCGCAATGGCGGCGGCTTTAGTGACATTACGTTCCAGCATCAACGCATTAAACGCCACCAGCAGGTTGAGGTCGAATCCATCAAAATTCATATTTTATATAATGCTGTATATTAACCATTTGTTGGATTGATAGTGACAGATTCAGGAATACTGCTCAAGCCGGTTAGACACACCCTTAAACTTGATGCAAAGGAACCCTTATGAATGTCACAACCGAATTAAACCAACGCCTTAAAGTAGAGCGTGAAGCGGTAGAAATGCTGTACCGCGCCTTTAGTGATAAAAACCCGGATTTACTGGATTTAGCCGTAACTAAAGATTGGAATGACATTCCTTTAGGCCCGGGACAAGGTCCGGGACCCGAAGGCTTTAAACCGTTGCTGGCGGGTTTTATTAAAGCGTTTCCTGATATCAACATCACCGTGCACAATATAGTGCAAGAGCCGGGGAAAATCGCGGTGCGCGCCGAAATCACCGGCACGCATCACGGCGAGTTTATGGGTATCGCACCAACCGGTTGCGGGATTCGCGTGCGTCTTCATGAGTTTCATCTGCTGGATGGTGAACGCGTTACCACAACCTGGCATATGGAAGATTGGCTCGCAATGTTCCAGCAGTTGGGTCAGTTTCCACCGGCTTAACACTATGGCTTCTCCGTACGGAATTTGCCCCTAATCTGCCCCAGTTTATATATAAAATTTTAACTGTGATTACAGGTCGCTATAGCCAACTTAGTTGCCTGATTAACCAAACCACAGCAGCAGGGCCGGAATTTACGGGGGAAATCATTAAAGTATGTTGTAACTATATCGTGTAACATTGGGGCAGCGGCGAATTTCAATCCACAATGACGGGTAAAGTTCAGCGTCATCAGCATCTTATCGCGCCAGGCTTTGGCGATTTCAGGGTGAAATTGCCTGCAACCATGTGCAGGCGAATAACATTTACCAGCGCGTCGCTTGCATATCGATAACGAAGCGGTACTTCACATCACCCTTCAACATGCGTGCAAAAGCGGTTTCGATCTCTTCACCGGCTATCAGTTCGATATCGGCAGTGATATTGTGCTGGCCGCAGAAATCCAACATCTCCTGAGTTTCCTGAATGCTGCCAATCGATGAGCCGCTGATGCTCAAACGACGATTCACCATCGGCGTGACGTTTGGAGACTGGTGCGGCTGCTCGGGAATGCCGACCAGCACTAAACGACCGTTGGTTTTCAGCGTGGCAAGGTAAGGATCGAGATCGTGCGGCGCTGAGACGCAATCCACGATGAAATCGAGTGAAGTTTGTGCCGCCGCCATCTGCTCCGCATCACGTGAAACCACTACGCGCGCAGCGCCTAAACGCAGCGCATCTTCACCTTTGGCCGGTGAAGTGGTGAACAGCGTGACTTCCGCGCCCATTGCACTCGCCAGTTTAACCGCCATATGACCTAATCCGCCCAAGCCGACCACGCCAACTTTATCACCGGCTTTCACGTTAAAGTGACGAAGCGGCGACCACACAGTGACGCCCGCACACAACAGCGGCGCAACGCCCGCTAATGGCAAGGTTTGGGGTACGGACACCACGAAGTGCTGATCGACCACGACATTCTGTGCGTAACCGCCCCACGTGCTGTCGCCAGTGTATTTATCGATGCCGTTGTAGGTTGCAACAAAGCCAGATTCACAATATTGCTCTTCTTTCTGCTGGCAGAAATGGCATTCGCGGCACGAATCGACCATCACGCCCACGCCCACCACATCGCCCGCTTTGAAATTGGTTACGTCCGCGCCGGTTTCCACCACGCGTCCGACGATTTCATGTCCTGGCACCAGCGGATAGCGGCTGACCGCCCATTCGTTACGTGCCATATGCAGATCCGAATGGCACACGCCGCAGTACAAAATTTCAATTTTGACATCCTGCAGCTGCAGCGGGCGCAGTGCAATCTGGCTGGAAAAGAGCGGTTTAGCCGCGTCGTGCGCGACTAATGCATTGATTTTCATAGTGCCTCCGTAATGAACTGGCTTTAGCTAGCTGAAGGCGGCAGACTATAGTGAACATGGTGCGAAATTGATAGTAGTTACCATTTGGTAACCATACAGGAGGCGCAAACGATGCCCGCAATTGTTGACGGTAAGCTGTTTTTTTATGCGGATTCGCCGCCGCGCCGGCTGATGGATCTGTTTTCGGTGAAATGGAGCAGCATGGTTTTGCACGCGCTGTATCACTGGCCGAACCATCGCGCACGCACCGGCGAGTTGCAGCGCAGCCTGCAGGGAATTTCGAAGAAGATGTTGTTTCAGACGTTGAAAGAACTGGAGCAGCGCGGGCTGATTGCACGTCACGTTTATGATGTAGTGCCGCCGAAAGTCGATTACCGCTTAACGCCGCTCGGCATGACGTTCGCGGCACCGATTGAGCAGATGTATCAATGGGGGCTGGAGAATCAGGCGGCGCTGGATGAGATGGAAGCCTACTATCGCGCCGCTACGGACGCGCCATCATCCGCGCTACACATTCCCGATCGTGCTGCTGACGCGGATTAAACACCACCAGACTTAAACCCGGTTTGCCTTCAACCGCGAAGGTGCTGTATTCCAGCTCGAGCACACCTTCGTCGGGCAGCCACAGCTGTTTGATGCCTTCGCCATGCTGACTCACTTCCTGCGATTGCCACAGCTGGCGGAAGGTGTCGCTCATCTCGCACAGCTCTTCTACCAGCGCGCGCACATGCTCGCTGGCGCCGGTTCGCGCCACGTCCGCGCGGAAGTTGGCCACCATGCCGCGCGTTACTTTATGCCAGTCCGGCAGACGCTTTTTCATCTCCTCGTTACGGAACATCATTAGCAGGATATTGCGCTGGGCAGGCGGCAGCTCGGCATAATCAACAAATACTTTCGTCACCGCACGGTTCCACGCCACCACTTGCCACTCTGCGGTTTTCACCAACGCTGGCGTGTTCTCCATGCTGTCGAGTACGCGCTGTAGCGATGGCGAAACATCCACGCCCGCTTGCCATGTCACGCCCGGCAGACGATTTTGCGCCAGCAAAAACAGGTGATCGCGCTCGGCGGCGCTCAGCTCCAATGCGCGAGCTAAACGTTCCAGCACTTCTTCCGAAGGCGCGCCGCCTCTGCCCTGCTCCAGCCACGTATACCACGTGGTGCTAACGCACGCGCGCACCGCCACTTCTTCCCGGCGCAGGCCTGGCGTGCGGCGGCGTAGCAAGGTGTAACCGAGTTTCGCCGCATCCAGCCGCTGGCGGCGTTCGCGCAGATAGTTGCCGAGCACGTTGTCATCTTGCTGAGTCATGCCTTTATCCTGTTAGTGCGTATACCTGTATAAGCTCACGACTTTTCGCCGCGTCGCAGACTTTTATGATAGTGCTTCAACTTTGAAAAAGTGGAGCACGAATATGCGAATTTTTGTGACCGGGGCGAGCGGCTTTATCGGTTCCGCCATTGTGAAAAAACTGCAGGCACGTGGTTATCAGGTGCAAGGTCTGGCGCGTAGCGAGGCGTCCGCCGAAAAACTGCAGCAGCAAGGTGTTAAGGTGATTCGCGGCGATCTTGAAGATCTCGTCGGTCTGCGCAAGGCAGTTGAACAGAGCGACGGCGTGATCCACGCCGGATATATCCACGATTTCAGCCGCATGGATCATGCTGCCGACGTCGATCAACGCGCGATTCTGGCGATGGGTGAAGTATTGGCAGGTTCAGATCGTCCGCTGATTGTCACCACCGGCACTGCGTTAGTGTCGCCGGGACGTCTCGCCACCGAACAAATCAGACCGACAGCGGGCGCGCATCCACGTTCCAATTCTAACGTCGCCGCGCTGGCGCTGGCCGACAGCGGCGTGCGCGTGGCGCTGGTGCGCTTGCCGCCAACCGTGCATGGCGCGGGCGATCATGGTTTTATTCCGATGATCATCAACATAGCGAAGGAGAAAGGTGCGGCGGTATATGTCGGCGACGGCGAGAATCGCTGGCCTGCGGTACATCGTGATGATGCAGCTGAACTGTTTTGCCTGGCGGCCGAAAAGGCTGAGCCGGGTGCAATTCTGCATGCGGTGCAGGAGGAAGGAGTGCCGTTCCGTCAGATTGCCGAAACCATCGGCGCCGGATTAGCGCTGCCGGTAAAAAGCCTGACGCTGGAAGAAGCCAAAGCGTGGTTAGGCTGGATGGCGTTCTTCGCCTCTACCGATAATTCGTCCTCCAGCGCGTGGACGCGTGAGACGTTTAACTGGCAGCCGCGTGGGCCGGGATTACTGCAGGATATGCGTGAAAGCGGATATTTTGCATAAAATGTATAAGTATTTTCAGCGCACCGTGATTGGTGCGCTTATTTCTACTTTCATCGCATACAGATTCAAATAACACATTGGGATATAGAGTTAAAAGAAAAGAACTGGGACACTAACATTCATGTTCTTTTTATGGATTAGATAATCATCAGGGATGTTGTAGCGCTCATTGTCATTCCCGGGCTGAAGTTCTTGCATCACATAAATTTCAACTGCTTGCTTATACGTTGCATTATCCTCAATACTCTCAAGCTCCTCTATTTCTTGTACAAGAATATTCAAACCAATCAAACACTTCTCCAAATTCAGCAGCACATTTCCAGTATGATTGGAAATGCTAATTCCATGCTCGCGACGCTTAAGCCAGGAAAATAATAGTACACCAGTTGCAGCATCAAAGTTACTCGTCGCATCGTGTTGTGCAGGATAACGAGCTAATCTTTCGAATAAAATGAACTCAGTTACTTCTCGCCACCATGTATAATGATGCTTTTGCACTCTGAGAATGGTTAGACAATCAACTTTAATTTCTTCCAAAACACCAACCCAAAAATTCATTTTGACTTGAATGTTTTTATTAAACGGACGAGGTCCGCAGTGATGATAATAGTCGTGTAAGTATCCCCATACCGTGCGCGCTGCGTAGCAATTCTCAGCGCTTAACAATTGTGATGTTTTCCCTTGAAAATCAAATAAAGATCCTACTCTACGCAATGTGTCTTTTTGGTAGATAGCATGGAATTTATTGAAAAAGAACATCGCAAAGTGTTGTTTATCGACCTTATTTCTTGTTTTAACATTTTCCGGAAAGAAAACTAAACAATGCCCTACGCTAAAACCTGAAGACGAAGCAATGAGTTGCATAGTTTGGCTGACATTTTGTGGATGTGGTAAATCAGCCATAATCGGTAACAAAACATCGGGTTCTTTTCGTTGCGCCAAAAAGCATTCCAGCCAATAACCTTTTTCTTTATGACTATTAGGCGTAATGATTGTAGCCAGGTAAAAAGTTTGGCCGCCATCTACAGGAGGAACATAACTCTCTAATGACCGTTTAAAACAGGGTGCATTATTTAGTCCAATTCTTTTCCATTCACCAAGATCTTTATTCAATTGTACGGCATAATCGGATTGTTTTAGAGCATCCAATATCTCAGCAGACAAAGCAGTGATTTCATCTAACAAATACTCAGCTTTATCTAAACTACGTGCTATCGCGCCAGTAGCATTTTGAAATTTATTGAACTCATGTATACGAGGACACAATTCAGTAATAACTTTATTCCTAATCCATTCCATAATGATCCTCCTTAGTCTCGATGACCATGGATCGTGAAACACATTGGTATCTCACCAAAGTCTTGCATGATCTTTAAATTATTATCTTGTGCAGCCTTTAACGTTGTAATACATGCGGTAACGTTTCCACTGATACACTCCAGCGCTGCCTGTACATTACTTGATACAAAACGAACATCCTGACTGTATGTATACGCAAGATGGGATGGCGCAGGATGGCAAGCAATTGTGAGTTCTTCCATATTTGACGAACTACTATGATTTTTTGCCAATACCATGTTCCACGTTGGCATTACAAAACTATCCTGAATCTCTAAAAAGTCCAAGTTCTCAAATACAATTTTATGTAAGTTTGGATAGACGGCACATCCTAATAATAGATCATGTGTATTCTTCCTGACTTCAATCAGAGCATCCTCAAGTGTTGAATAAAGCTCAACATCACCATCGACCTTCTTACTTTCCAGCCAAAGATAACCTGCTTTTTCACAATTGGTTCCTTTTGGCCCCAAAGTGTGAATTTTGATTTTACGATTCATACCGCCCTCCATAATCACAGAATCTATAGATATTTAATTTTTAGACTTTTTTTCAAATCATAATAAAAAGCTTCACAAGCTGCATGTTCCGTGTGACGCGTTAAAATAAATCCTGGATAACCTGAAAAATGAGGGTATGGAAGAACTTTATGCCCAGTATCCATAAATTCAAAAACGTATTGCACCTCAGATTTTTCACGGAGATTAGCTAACCCATCAATCTCGATATAGATTCCACTTCCTTGCACAGGAATAATATAATTTCCGGCAGTAAATATCGACTTAGCCATTAACTCCAATTTTATAGGAATCTCCATGCCAAACGCCTGGCAAATAACCAATTGGAGAAAGTTTATATCTGTGCTCGCTTTCACAATATAATGTGATATTCCGGACCCACCCACGCGTGGTGCAACTTCAATAACAAAAGGCTTTTGCTTATGGTCAATACGCAGTTCAACATGTGCGGGTCCCTCACTAATTCCCAAAGCCTTAAGTGCACGTCTGACTTCATCTGCAATTTCGTCTCGCAGTTTTTCATCAATATTAGCAGGTGCAATATAAACTCCCTCTTCAAAGTAGGGACCTTTGCTATTACCTTTGTCACCGATTGAAAGCACCATCACTTCACCACAATGAGAAAATGTTTCAATAGCGAACTCTGGTCCATCAATAAATGACTCGAGTAAAACTCCCCCCTTGTCGTAGTTAAAATCTTTCAATTGCGTGTTATTAATTTCCCATACTTTATCTATAGCACTTTTCAATTCATCATGGTTATTAGCTCTGGTAACTCCCTGACTGGAGAAGCCATTGGTAGGCTTGACGACAAGCGGAAATTTAATTTGATCAACATTTGGATATTCTCCTTCTTTTAGCTCGATATAGGATGGTGTATTTAGGCCGTTATCATGCAGAACGCGCCGCGTCATGTTTTTATTTCTACACTGCTCAACCACGTATTCTGGTAAGAAAGGTAATCCTAACTGGTGAGCAACTTTAGCTGCGAAGTCTAACGCCGGTTCAAACAGTGTTAAAACACCATCGATTGGATGTTCTCTATTTGCTAGCATTACTTTATTTATTGCCTCTTCTTCATCGTCGAACAATGGCAAAGCAATGCTTCTGACTACAGCGGGAAGCACGGGCGGCGGCGGCTCATTTTCGTTATAAAAAAACGTAATCTCAACGCCCATCGCTTGAGCTTCATCAAAGACAAATGGCAGTTTTCTATTCTGACAAATTATGGCCAGGTTTTTCTTCTGAGTTGACATTGAGGGTTTCCTTTTTACGTTGTGGTAAGATTATTAACATTACTCCGAGGACAACTACTGCCGTACCTATAATTACCGCTATCGTAATTTCTTCATCAAGAATGACGAAGCCCATATACAACGCAATAACTGGAGAAATGAATAAATGCGATGTTGCTTTAGAAATATGCCAATGTTTAAGCAGAGTTATATTAAGCGTAAAACCTAACACTGATCCTATTACTGCTAAATAAAGAAGCGCACCTAAACTTTCCCCATTAAAAAAACGGTTACCACTTTCAATCATTAAGCTTGTAATCAAGAGAAAAAAACTGCCACTAAGCATGGAGAGTGCAACAAAACTAAGAAGAGGAAGCGTTTTAATATGCTTTTGTACTTTTAGCGTTATAGCGGCTGAACTGCCCATAGCGCCTAACACTGCTAACATAGCAATAAAACTTTTTTCATTACCTTGTAAGGATATCCCTTCACCAAAAACCACACAGATACCCATGATGGCGCATACAACGCCTATCAATTGCCTACAAGTTGCAGGCTTGACGCGTAAGAAATGGTTTAGAAGCAGTGCATATACACTAATACCAGAAGCTAAAACTGCCACCAATCCACTAGGTATATATGTTGATGCCCAGTAAACGGTTCCAAAAGGTATGGAGAAATAAAACAGACCGTTCGCCAGAGCTAGAATGGAAACAGAGTAATTAATACATAGCTTCTTCCTCATCAACAAATAAATTATAATAATGACACTTGCAATAAAAAACCGCATTCCGGCTGACCACAATGGAAGACTGTTATTTAATCCAAGTTTTTGTAATGCCCACGTAGTGCCTCCAATAGAACAAAGTATTATAAAAAACAAATAAACGCGAACTCTCGTTAAAAAGTTAAAAATGGATAACATAATTTGAGCGCTCCCTGCGCTAGATATTAATGCGTTAAATTTAAAACCTCATTATTTTAATGCTTGAATTATTAGCGACAACCGAATCCTTAAGCCCAGCTTATCAGAGCATAATGAAAACTCTAGCCATAATTCAATCACTAACTAATAAAAAGAAAAAACACTTGAATTACCAATCCCGCAGCGAATATTAAATTGACTTATAAATATAGTTTGTTATTTTCAGCTGCCTTTTATTCCAAAGGCAGTGTAATGATTTAAAGAAAAGGAAATTTCCCACATCAATATAAGACACGTGAAATTATTGCAAGATAGGCTGAATTTAAAAAATAGTCCAAACCATTGCATTACAATGATTTTATTTCACCAATGAAATTTAGTGTGAATGTTAAAAATACATATATGTCTTACTAAAAGAAATGATTAGACTCTAACGCTGCCCACGTTCTTAAAATTAGGCGCAAATGTCGTCATAAGAATTCCACAATTTATTATGTGACGGGTATTAGTAAGAGATATGAGTTAGCAGCTGACATTCAGAGTGAGCGTCATTGCCTGCAATGACGCTCCGCATCAATAACATCAACCAAACGGCACTTCGCGCGCCAGAATGCGGGCGATCACGTTAAGTGCGCCTTCGTCATTGTTGCTTTCGGTTCTGTAACGCGACACCGCGCTAACTGGCGTTGCGGCATTCGCCATTGAGAAGCTGTAGCACGCCTGACGCAGCATTTCGATGTCGTTGGCGCTGTCGCCTACCGCCACCACTTCACAATCATCGATGCCCCATTTTTCCTGCAGCAGCGCGATGCCGTGCGCTTTGTGGCAGCCGGGAATGATCAAATCAACAAAACCAAAACCGCTGGAAACCGGATGCATAATGTTTTCAATTGCGCCCAGCTCAGCGTGCAACCGCTCCATCAAGGCATCAACGCCTTCGTGCGCCAGATTCAGCGAGAACTTAAAGATGGTGTCGTCGATATCGTACAGATTGTCGCGCTTTTCCAGACGATGGTAGTGATTCGCCAGCATGGCAATCACTTCGTCGGACATTGACGTATGCACGTATGCGCCGTTGCGGCCACAAACCACGGTGCTGATGTCCGGCTCTTTGGCGAGAATATCGAGAATTTGATGCACGCGTTCCTGCGCCAGTTCACCGCAAAAGATCTCTTCATTGCTGTCAGAAACCCAGGCGCCGTTTTCCGCGACAAAAGCGATCTCATCTTTGATGTCAGGAAAATAGCGCAGCAACTGATAATACTGATTGCCGCTGGCGACCACGAAACGAATGCCCTTCTCTTTCAGCAACGCATACTGACGCGCAAAGCGCTGCGCGTTGTACTGTTTGTTGTCATCGAGAAAAGTGCCATCCATATCCACCGCAATCATCTTCACTGCCATTTTGCTCTCCCGTTTGCTCATTCGGCTCAATAAAGGTTTTGTTAAGCTTACTCGCGGTGTGGATTATTGAGAATGTGAATAATGAGTTTGTTAACCGCTTTCAGAGATTTCCAGTCCATCTTTTACTGTAAATCGGCGCCTTTTTCCCTGATCCAGGCACAAAACATCTCCGCCATCTCTTGCGCGTATGCCTGAATCTCTAATGGCGTGCGCGGCGATTCGGAAAAGTGTTTCCCAACATTGCCCAGCGTACTGTTCAATAAATCTGCGGCGCGCGCCCGTTCGCTCTCCTCTGACTGCGGTAATACTTCACGCAGAAAATCACTGATGACGTTTTCACCTGCCGCGCGCGCTTCCTGCACTTCCGGTGCATCACGATACAGAGGCGCGGCGTCATTCAGCGCGGTGCGCATCGCCGCTTCTTCGCATTCGGAATGTAGAAACGCCAGCGTGAGATCGTGGAGTCGCTGACGCGGTGTGTTGGCGGTATTTCGCAGAATCGCGCCTAACAAATTGCCGGTGCGCTGCCATTCCTCGCTTTGCAATCTGAAAAGAATAGCCGCCTTATTGGGAAAATATTGATACAGCGATCCAATACTCACGCCCGCGCGTTCCGCCACCCGCGCCGTGGTGAAACGCGCGGCCCCTTCCAGTTCCAAAACCTGAGTAGCCGCTTGCAAAATGGCGGAAACCAGCTCGCTGGAGCGTGCCTGCTTGGGTCTTTTTCGCTCTGAAATCTTAGTGTTACGTGGCTCAGCCATCATCATCCCCTGAACACGAATAGTGAAACGCGAATAATTCATCGTATTCTGTTGGCACAGCAAAATCCACTTTGTATGCCCGGAGAACAATATGAATACCTTAACTTCTGCGCCACTGGCGCCGCTGCTCAATTACCTGTTTGAGCTGGCCGATAATATGGCGCATCCAACCAACGATGCTTTCAGAACCATGTCTGATGCCGAACAACATCGCCTGCTGCACAGCAAAACCGATTACCTGGAACTTTACGGACATCTGAAGGAAGTCCCGCTGGCAGTCTCGCGTGAAACCGGCAAGTTGCTGTATATGCTGGCGCGCAGCAGCCATGCGAAAACCATCGTTGAGTTTGGTACTTCGTTCGGCATTTCCACGCTGCATCTGGCGGCGGCGGTACGCGATAATGGCGGCGGCAACATCATCACCTGCGAATTTGAGCCGGGGAAAGTGGCGTTAGCCCGTAACCATTTCGCCGATGCAGGCGTCAGCGATTTGATTGAGGTGCGCGTGGGCGATGCGTTGCAGACATTGAGCTGCGATCTCCCGGCCACCATCGATATGCTAGTGCTGGACGGCGCAAAAGCGATCTATCCGGAGATCTTGACGCTGGTGCAGCCGTTTTTGCGTCCTGGCGCGCTAATTGTTGCCGACGATGCCGATTTCAGCCCGGAATATCTGGGGCTGATGCATAGCAGTAGAGGGTTTATGTCGCTGCCGTTTAATGATGGGGTTGAGGTTTCGATGTGGTTGGGAAAGGTGTAATTAAAAAAGGTCGCCATGAATGGCGACCCTACAATCAGTTAAACCATGGCTGGAAGGGATCGGGAAATTCTGCCCAATTATCGGGGCCGAGCGCCATTTCCTCATCGGTTAGCAGCGCCTGTTGCAGTTTGTTTCGCAGCGCTGTTTCATCCATGTCGATGCCGATAAACACCAGTTCCTGACGCGCATCGCCGGTACCGTCAACCCAATTCTCTAGAATGTAGCCAAGGTTTTCCGCATCTTCTGGCCAGCGATCTTTGGGCACGCTGGCCCACCACATCCCGGCTAAACCCTGACGCGACACGCCGCCCGCCTGCGACCATGAACCGGCATGACGCGGACGGCTGGCAAGCCAGAAGTAGCCTTTAGATCGCACCACGCCGCGCATCTCGTTTTCAATCAACTGGAAAAAACGCATCGGATGGAACGGGCGACGTGCGCGGAACACGAAGTTACGAATGCCATATTCTTCCGTTTCTGGCGTGTGTTCGCCGCGCAACTCCTGCAGCCAACCCGGCGCCTGTGCGGCGGCATCAAAATTAAACAAACCGGTGTTGAGCACCTGATCCAGCCCCACTTTGCCGAATTCAGAAGTAATGATGTTGGCGCGCGGATTGAGCGACGTCAGGATCGCCATTAATCGCGCTTTTTCCGTCTCATCAATCAGGTCGGTTTTGTTGAGGATCAGCACATCGCAGAACTCAATTTGATCGACCAGCAAGTCCACCACCGTGCGCTCATCCTCCGCGCCCAACGATTCTCCGCGCGACTGAATGCTTTCGTTCGATTCATAGTCACGTAGGAAGTTAAAGCCATCAACCACCGTCACCATGGTATCAAGCGCGGCGACTTCAGACAGACTTTGCCCGTCTTCATCGGCGAAAGTGAAGGTCTCCGCCACCGGCAGCGGTTCAGAAATACCGGTCGATTCGATCACCAGGTTATCGAAACGCCCATCTTTTGCCAGCCGATTCACCTCCAGCAGCAAATCTTCACGCAGCGTGCAGCAGATGCAGCCGTTACTCATTTCCACCAGCTTTTCGTCGGTGCGCGACAGCTCTGCCCCGCCCTCGCGCACCAGCGCGGCATCGATATTCACTTCCGACATATCATTGACGATCACCGCAACGCGACGGCCTTCGCGGTTATTAAGAATATGATTGAGCAGCGTGGTTTTACCTGCGCCGAGAAAGCCAGAAAGCACGGTGACGGGAAGTTTTTTAAAACCATGCTGGTTTTGGGTTAATGCTGACATAGCAACTCCTCTGAATGACAACGTTCACAAGGCGTATAGGCATACGCGCAGTGCTGTTTTAGTTATGTTATAACATAACAATTATCGTTGTCATCGAGGAATGTTGATTGAACAGATGGGTCGCCATAAATGGCGACCTTACGGCGTAACAAAAACCCGCGATTACTGATTGTTCGGGTAACTCAAATTGATGGCGTTATCCGGCAACGTAGTGAATTTTTTGATGATGGTGCGAAAATCCGCGTTCGGCTTCAGATCGGCAA
Organism: Enterobacter sp. Sphag1F; assembly: GCF_014193275.1. Classification (NCBI taxonomy): domain Bacteria; kingdom Pseudomonadati; phylum Pseudomonadota; class Gammaproteobacteria; order Enterobacterales; family Enterobacteriaceae; genus Enterobacter; species Enterobacter sp. Sphag1F. The sequence continues at coordinate 192,279 of NZ_JACHZD010000005.1, forward strand.
ACTGTTGCGGATAGAGATCTTTTGCCAGGATTTCCATGCCGATGATGTTGTACGGATGGTTATAGAAGTGGTGATAAACACCGTAAACTCGGCCCTGTTTCACCGGCTCAATCTGCGCCAAACCTGTGCGCTTCAGCAGCGTCTGGAAAGTGGCTTTAACTTCCTGCGGTTGCACGCCATAACCAAATGGCAGCACATTAGCGTTCGGACGCTTTGAACCGGTCATGATGTAAACATCCGGTTTCATAGCGATGATTTTCTCCAGCGCGACAAATCCGGCGTTGCCTGGCAGCAGTTCAGAGCCGATATTTTTACCGCCCACCGCTTCCACCAATCCGCCCCAACCATTATGGCTGTGCGTAAAGCAGCAGTTGTCGCTATTCCCGGCGATCGGTTCGATAAACACCGTTGGCTTATTTTTCACTTCTGCCACGCCCTGTGTAATGCGCGCGAATTTCTGCTGATAAAAATCGGTGTAAGCCTTGGCCTGGGTTTCGCGGTTCAGCACTTTACCGAGCAGCGTCACGCTCGGTGCGGTGTTCTGCGCCGGATGCAGTTCGTAATCCACGAACACCACCGGAATATGTAGATTATTCAGGGTCGTGAGCACACCCGATTGCTGCAACGCCGGTTTGGCACGCAGTTGAGCAATCATCAGATCCGGTTTCTGCGCCAACACGCTTTCAAGGTTAACCTGGCCCTGATCGCTAAAGCCCATATCGACGATTTTCGTCGCTTCCGGCCAGCGGCCTTTCAGCACATCCCAGGTTTGCGTATCCTGCTTTTTCGGCAGATTATTCCATGCCACCACGCGCTTAAACGGATCGTCGCGATCCAGCAGCGCCAGCGTCAAAATGTCGCGGCCATCCTGCAGAATGATGTGCTGCGGCTCTTTACTGATAGTTTGCGTATTGCCGTCCATATCGGTGACGGTCAGCGGATAAGTGGAGGCGGCAGCCGCCGTTGAAGCCAGTAATCCCATTGCCAAAAACAGGCGCGTTTTCATCCCATAACTCCGTGGTAAAAAGAATAGTTATTATTATCAATTACCTTAACACAACCTTAAGTGGCGAGAATAAACGCCACTTCAATCAGGTGTAACGGAGTTTTACGAGAGCGCTGTCAGGTGAAATCAGACAGTTTTTGTCCTGAGGTGATCAGTTCCTGCAGCAGCATCTGACGACGTTCCTGCGGCGTATCGCGGCTGACCATAAAGCAGATGGCCGCCACAGCCTGGCCGCTACGCGAACGGATCGGCGCCGCCATGCAGCAGGTAAAGCTTTCCGACAAGCCTTCCGTCATGCAATAACCGAGTTTTCCAGCATGATGAATTTCATCAAGAAACGCCTGCTTATCGAGGATCTGGCCGCTGGCGAGGCGATAATCCTCTTCCGGGATCAGATCCAGAATCGCGCTATCCGACCAGTTACTCAGCAGCAAGCGGCCGGTCGCGGTCCAGGTAATTGGCACACGCACGCCGATATCCGAGGTGATTTTGAACGGATGCGCATTACTCTCAGAGAGCACCACGGTGTATTTATTGCCTTCCAGCATGCAGAGCTGCACGGTTTCGCCGTGGCGCGCCACAATCTCCACCATCAGCTGATGCGCCCGACGGATCAGATCGTTGTGCGCCATATAATCCGCACCGTAATAGTGCATCTCACGGCCAAAGAACACCGCGCCTTCGGCATCCAATTCCACCAAACCGGCTTCACTCAACAGGCTGACTAATTCATAGATGCTGGAACGCGGTGCGCCGGTTGCGTCGATCAACGCGCGCATCGACATCGGTTGGCGTGCGCTGTGCAACTGCCGAAAGATATCAATAACCCGGTCAACGCCGCGCGCCCGCGAGGTTTTTTCATCCGGCATAAACTCACTCCTTGGTGGCATGGCTATAAAAGGCATGGGCAATGAAAGAGAGGCATGATACACCGCGCACCAACTTTTACCCATCCCGGATTAAATAAATATTAATCACCCGCCATTTATTATCACGATCAATTTTGGTGCCTCGTTATGGCGCACCACGCTCACTTTACCGTTAAAAAAATACGATAGCGATCACACTCCAATTTAAATACACACTCGACTTAAATTTATTTTGCGATCCGGACGACATCACAAAAAATTAAATAGCGGTGCACATATTGCAAAAGAAAAATTCCTGTGCAAATCTTGCCCTATCCAGTATTGCAGATAGCAGTCTGGTATATCAGACAACATAGTTAGCAGATTTTCGCTGCAACAGGAGCAGGAACGGATGACGATTAAACGTTATGGCGTCGAAGGCGGAACCGGCACCGGCGGTCAGAAACTGCCGTTTGCCCGCGCGGTGGAAGCCGATGGCTGGCTTTACATCTCCGGCCAGACGCCGATGCGCGACGGCGAAGTGGTGGAAGGCGGTATCATCGAACAGACGCAGCTGGCGTTCGAAAACTGTCTCACCATCATGCGCGAAGCCGGTTATCGCGTGGAAGATGTGGTGCACGTTACGGCGGTATTAACCGACGCGCGTTATTTCAGTTCATTTAATAAAGTATTCAGTGAGATATTCAGCGGAAATCCACCAGCACGTATTTGTAGCGTGCAGGATTTAGTAGTCGACTGCAAAGTCGAAGTCGATATGAAATGCTTCCGCGCCGATCGTAAATAAATATTACGGTTAAAACAGGCTGGCAAATGTTTACTTTCTCCGCCCACACCAGGACAGCCTGTTATTAATTGATGCCTTTCTATTTTGCTGTGAAATAACGGTATTACGCCGTCTCGTCAAAATTTCTAAAGAGAGCATAACAATGAAGACAACATCGCTAAAAGTGAGTCTCAACGCGCTAGCCGGCGCGCTGGTATTACTGACGCTGGCGGGCTGTACGCCAACCGAAGAGAAAAAAGAGGCGGGCGCCGCACCGCAGTCAGCGCTGCAAACCGTGTTGCAACGCGGCACGCTGCGCGTCGGTGACTGCCTGAGCTTTGCGCCGTTTGGGTTTTACGATAAAGACGGCAACCCGGATGGCTACGATGTTGATCTCGCCAAAGCGCTGGCCAAAGAGATGGGCGTGAAGCTGGAAATGGTCAACACCACCAGCGCCAACCGCATTCCTAACCTGCAAACTAATAAAGTGGATGTGGTGTTCTGCAACTTCACCCGCAATCTGGAACGCGCCAAAGAGATCGGCTTCACCAATCCGTATGTGGTGGCGAGTGAAGCGATGCTGGTGCGCAAAAATAGCGGCATTCAGTCCGCACACGATATGGGCGGCAAAACCATCGCGACGGTGAAAGGCTCAACCAACGGCGATGAAGTGCGCAATCTGGGCATCGACGTAAAAATCCAGGAATACGACTCATCGCAAGCGGCCATCCTCGCGGTGAAACAGGGCCAGGCCGATGCGATGATCGAGGATAACAACTTCCTCGCCTATCAGGCCAAGCTCGACCCAACATTGACCGTGACCAACGAAGCGCTGGTGCCGCTGGAATACAACGCCTTCGGTGTGAAACAGGGCGATCAGGTCTGGACCAACTACCTCAATGAATTCCTGTTTGAAATTAACGCCTCCGGCGAAAACGCCCAGCTGTATCAGAAATGGTTTGGCAACAAACCGCGTTACCCGCTGAATCCGCAATATTGATCCCCACGCGGCGCGGCAGCTGATGCTGCGCCGCCCGAAGGAGCAGAACCATGAGTTATCAATGGCTAACCCTGTGGCGCTACGCCGACACTTTTCTTGATGCCGCGTGGCTCACCTTGCAGGTGACGTTGCTGGCGTTTGCGCTGGCGGTGGCGCTCGGTTTGCTCTCGGCGCTGGCGAAAGCGGCGCCGCTGGCCCCGCTGCGCTGGATCAGTCACTGCTACGTTGAGTTCATCCGCAACACGCCGGTGCTGCTGCAGATCTTCATCATCTTCTTTGGTCTGCCGTCGCTCGGCATCACCATGAACGCCTTTACTGCGGGCGTGCTGGCGCTGGGGATTAACGTCGGTGCCTATCTCTCCGAAACCTTCCGCGCGGGGATTCAATCGGTGCCGAAAGGCCAGCTTGAAGCCGCATGGGTGCTGGGCATTACGCGTCGTCAGGTGTTTCTCACTGTGGTGCTACCGCAAGCGGCGCGCGCGGTGTGGCCCGCCATTATCAACAATCTGATTCAATTGCTGCTCGGCACATCGCTGCTGTCGGCGATTGCGCTGCCCGAACTGACCGGCACCGCCACGGTGATCAACGCGCGTACGCTGCTGTATATCCAGACCTTTAGCGTAGTGGCATTGGTTTATCTGGTGCTGAGCAACCTGTTCTCCTGGCTGGGTACGATTGCAGGACGGCGCATGTTCCACCCGCCGCTGGTGACCCCGATAAAAAAGTCCGCCTGGTGGTGGGCAAAAAAATGGCTGACTAATCCAGTGAAGCGGGAGAACGCGCTATGAACGAGTTAATCATCAGTTCGTTACCGATTCTGCTAAAAGGCCTCGGTATCACGTTGCTGCTGTCGGTGGCTGCGATTATTGGCAGCACGCTGCTGGGCTTGCTGGCGGCGGTGTTGCGCACTAGCCGTCTGCCGGTCTTAAAGCAGATTGCGGTGATCTACACCGAACTGTTTCGCGGCACGCCGGTGCTGATCACGCTGATGTTCATCTACTTCGGCGTGGCCTATTTCGGCTATGACATCAACCTGTTTGCCGCCGGTATTCTTGGCCTGAGCATCTATCAGGGCGCGTATATCGCCGAGGTGTTCCGCGCCGGTATCGAAGCGGTGCCGAAAGGTCAGTGGGAAGTGTCATGGATTTTGGGTCTATCCAAACGCCAGACCTTTATGAGCGTGATCCTGCCGCAAACGCGCGGCATCGTACTGCCGCCGCTGGCCGGCCAGTATCTTTCCCTGATCAAAGATACCTCGATCGTCAGCATGATCGGCATGTCCGAACTGATGCATCAAGGCCAGGCGATTGTCGATCGCATCGGTCAGCCGGTCATCGTTTACGGCTTGGTCGCCCTGCTCTACTTCGCTGTCTGCTTCCCGCTTTCCCGTTGGGTTCAACATCATCAAACCAGGAGCCAAATTTCATGAGCAAATCCGCCATTACCTTAAGCCGGATAACAAAATCGTTTGGCGCAACTCAGGTGCTGAAAGAGATCAGCCTTGATGTTTCACCGGGTGAAGTGCTGGTGCTGATTGGCGCGTCCGGCTCCGGCAAAAGTACCGTGTTGCGCATCATGAGCGGACTGGAAGTGGCCGACGGCGGTGAAGTGTGGGTCAACGACGTGCCGCTGCATCAACGCAAGCGCGCCAGTGAAATTTGCGGCCACGTTGGCATGGTGTTCCAGCAGTTCAACCTGTTCCCGCATAAAACCGCGCTCGGCAACGTCACGCTGGCGCTGATCAAAGCACAAAAGCTGTCGGAAGCCGAAGCCAATAAACGCGGCATGGCGGCGCTCACGCGCGTCGGACTCGCCGAACGCGCGCATCACTATCCTGCGCAGCTTTCCGGTGGTCAGCAGCAGCGCGTGGCGATTGCCCGTGCGCTGGCGGTTGAACCGAAAATCATGTTCTTCGATGAAGCCACCTCAGCGCTGGATCCAGAACTGGTGGGCGAAGTAATGGAAGTGATGCGCAGCCTGGCGCGAGAAGGCATGACCATGGTGGTGGTGACGCACGAGATGGGCTTTGCGCGTAAAACCGCTGACCGCGTGGTGTTTATGGATCAGGGCGTGATTGCCGAACAAGGTTCGCCCGAGCAGATCTTCGTAAATCCGCAGAACCCGCGCACTCAGCAGTTCTTATCACGCGTACTTGAGCACTAACAGGAGGATCTATGTCGATTCGCTTTCCGCTGCAGGCGGATGGATTACTGGATGCGCAGCAAACCGCGCCACGTTTTAAATCGGTTGCGGGTGCCGGTGATGCGCCGCTGGCTATCGGCACCGCAGTACTCAGCAGCGATCAGGTGTTCTCGCCGCTGATGATCATGAAGCAGTCGGCGCTGGAGAATAACCTGCGCCAGCTGGCGGACTTCTGCCGTGAAAACGGCGTGATGCTCGCCGCGCACGGGAAAACCTCGATGTCGCCCGCCATTCTGCGCCGCGCGATTACCGAAGGCGGCGCGTGGGGTTTGGGTGCCGCTACGCCTGCGCAGGTTCGCGCGCTGCGCCAGTTCGGCATCCGCAATGTGTTTCTCGCCAATCAACTGGTCGATCCGGCGGGCATTCGCTGGATTGCGCAGTGGCAGCAGCAGCATCCCGATCACGGCTTCCTGTGTTACGTCGATTCGCTGCAAGGCGTAAAGCTTTTGGCGCAGAACCTCGGTGACAGCCAGATTTCGGTGCTGCTGGAGATGTCAGTAAGCGGCGGCCGCACTGGCTGTCGTTCTCAGCAGGACGCAGTGGCGATTGCCGAAGCGATCGCCGCCTGCCCCGCGCTCAAGCTGGTGGGCGTAGCCGGATATGAAGGAGCGCTCGGCGCAGGCCGTGATGAGAGCGGCATTCAGCGCGTGAAAGATTACTGCCAAATGATGGTCGCAACCGCTGAATTGCTGGCGGAAAAGCAGCTGTTCGGCAGCGATCACATCATCCTCAGCGCCGGTGGCGGTGCGTGGTTTGATGTGGTGACAGCGTGCTTCACCGCAGCAAAACTGCCGCTGCCAATGACGCCGCTGATCCGTTCCGGCGCTTATATGGCGCACGACAGCGGATTGTATGCGCGCATCGCGCCCTTTGCTCAGCCGGGTGCGACACATCATTTTGCTGCCGCGCTGGAGATTTGGGGCCGCGTGTTATCGCGCCCGGAGCCGGGCCTGGCGTTTGTGGATTTCGGTCGCCGCGATGTACCCTTCGATCAGGATCTGCCGAATCCGCTGTGGATCCGCCACGCCGATGGCAGCACCCCGCGCACCGCAACGCATCTGCGTATCAGTGATGTGAACGATCAGCACGCTTATCTGTTATTGCCGGAAGATGAGCCGTTGCAGGTGGGCGATTGGGTTGGCTGCGGTATTTCGCATCCTTGTACTGCCTTTGATAAATGGCGCTATCTGCCGCTGGTGGATGATGATTATTGCGTCACAGATTCACTGGAAACAGCATTTTGATGAGTTTTTGTACCTTTTATGTAGGGTCGCCATTTATGGCGACCCATTGCGCATAGATTTGTGCTTTATGAAATGTGGATGGTCGCCATAAATGGCGACCCTACAAAAGCGCGAGTTTTACGGCGTCTTCTGCGTGGATTAAGGTGGTATCAAACAGCGGAACGCTGGCGTCTTCGGCTTTCACCAGCAAGGTGATTTCGGTGCAGCCGAGAATGATTGCTTCTGCGCCCTGCTCCACCAGCTCGGCAATAATCTTGCGGTATTGCGCGCGTGATTCATCGCGGATCACGCCAAGACAGAGTTCCTGATAGATGATGTCGTGCACCAATTTGCGGCCTGCTGCATCGGGCACCAGCACCTCAATCTCCGACTGATTAAGCCGGCCTTTATAGAACTCCTGCTCCATGGTGAATGCCGTCGCCAGCAGACCGACTTTTTTCACGCCCGCCTGACGAATGCGCTGTGCGGTGGCATCAGCGATATGCAGCAGCGGAATGCTGACCGCATCGGTGATCTGCTGTGCGACTTTGTGCATGGTATTGGTACAGAGCACGATAAAATCTGCGCCACCTTTCTCCAGGCTAACAGCCGCTTCTGCCAGAATTTCACCCGCTTTTTGCCACTCGCCTGCGGCCTGCAGCTTTTCGATTTCATGGAAATCAACGCTGTACATCAGGCTGCGCGCGGAGTGTAAACCGCCTAGCTGCTGCTTCACCTGCTCATTGATAATACGGTAATAGAGCGCGGTGGATTCCCAGCTCATTCCGCCAATCAAACCGATCATGTTCATCTGCTTAACTCCGTTTTAAACATGCTGTTCAGCACTGTAATGGTTTTCCGGCCAGCGCGCCGCAGGAAACAGCGATAAACGAATATTGAACAGGTGGAACATGGGCGCAAACAGCGTGTTCTCCTGCAGCGCCGCCGCTTCCAGTCGCAGCAATAGCGTGTTCAGTTCCGCCAGCAATTCCGGCTGCGGCGTGGTTTGCAGCGACTTCAAGCGGCGCTTAAGGAACTGGCTTAGCTCGTGGAACATCGCCGCGCTTTCGATGTGATGTGCCAGCAGCAGCTCACGATGACGCGTGTAGTAGTCGTAGCAGTTTGCGCCCAGCCAGGCTTCAGCGATCAGATTGCCGCCGGAGACCAGCTCTGGCACCGGATCGACACGTTTACGCGGCAGGATGATGTTGACCTTATCCAGCGTGCGCGAGACAAACTGCTGCCGCGCGGTCAGCGTGACGCTGTTGAGCCGCACCGTGGCGATAAAATGCAGCAGCTCGCGGATACCTTTGCGCACCGCACGTTTGGCGGTCCACGACGGACGCTTGTTGCGAATCAGCGCCGTGATCACCACCGCGAAGGTAATGCCCACCAGCGTCGAAAGGATAGCGTTCACTATAAGCTGTAAATCGGGCTTGAAGTTGTGGCTCATGCCAATCAAGCCAGGAATCTGCGTGGCGACAATCAGGCCAATCAGGTTGGTCGACGGATTAGCGATAACCAATCCCAGCGCCAGCAAGCCTGGCGCAAGGCAGATCACCAGCGCTTCGAAGGTCACCGCCTGCGGAATCAGCAAGGTGATATACAACAGGCTGATCACCACGGAAATCAGCACACCTTTCAGGAACAGCTTCATCGGCGCAATTGGGCTGTCCATGCCGGCGAAGAAGGAGCACAGCACCGCCGCCATCATCGGCGCGGTGGCACCATCCACCCAGCCGCTGCCAATCCAAAATACGCAGGTGACGAAGGTGGCGATAAAGGCGGTGAACGACGACAGCAGCAACAAACCTTTATCGACGTGTTTATGTGCACGCGCCATCTTTCCGGCTTTAACTGCGGGCGTCCATTCACTGACGCGTTCGCTAACGCTTTGATAGGCATCAACGATGCGCACAAAATTGAGCAAGCGTTCCAGCAATCCCATTAGCAGAATGCTCTCTTCACTGTTGAGCCTGCCCTCTTGCCACGCCTCTTTCAGCTGCTCTTGCGCGTGGCTGAGCTTGTCGCGCACCGGCAGCTGATCTTCACCGTTTAGCCACAGCAAAAATTGCTGGAAGACCTCAGCGATGTAGTCGGGAAAACGGATTTGCTGCTGGGCCAGCAGATTGAGGCGCGATTCGATTGCCGTCAGCGTTGGGATGAAATAGGAGAGATGCTGATACTGCACGCTGACTAAACGCACCAGACGCCGCGCGGCATCGCCTTCATACACACAATGCGTGATGAGCGTTTCGACGTTGAGCGGATAGTTGGCCATCTGAATCAGGATATCTTCGCGCTCCACCGACTTCTCAGCGGGCATCGCCGTGACCAGCTCGCTGCACAGCTTGCGCGCATTCTGATACCACTGGTTAACGCTCTGCTCTAACAAATTGCGCATCGAGACCGGCCACAGCAGGCGATGCACCAGGCTGCTGCAAACAATCGCCACGGTGATCTCCTCAACGCGGGAAATCACCGTGTAGGTAATGGCCGAGGGCGACACCACATCGGGAAAACCCATAATCGCTGCGCTGTAGCCCGCCAGCATAAATACGTAGCTCTTCGGCGTGCGGTCGTGCAGCGAAAGATAGAGGCAAACCGCTACCCAAAGTGAGATGCACAGGCTGAACAGCAGCGGATCCTGCACCGTGGCGGGATAGATCAGCAAGGTAAACAGCCCGCCCAGCAGGGTGCCGAAGAAACGGAAAACCGATTTCGATACCGTCGATCCCGAATAGAGCTGCGAGGCAACGTACACTGTAGTCAGTGACCAGGCCGGTTTATCGAGATTGAGTTCCAGAGCAATGTAAAAAGCCAGAAAGGCAGCAAGACAGGTTTTGGCAGAAAACAGCACTGCGCTTCGTGAAAACCACTTCATAGAACGGTTAAGACCTTATGCAGGCAGCGGAATGGCTTATCCTGACAGAAGCATTTAGCAATGGCATTTTGATTTGTTATACAAATTATTACCGTGCTAATTATATAGGCATCTATGGAAATCCAAACCCTGTTTGCTGATTACAGTGAATGATCCAGATCACATAAAAAACGGTTATAAGCGATCGAAATTAGTTATTTATTGGTTATATAAGGGCTTTGCTAAGGTGGCAAAAAAAACCACACGAGAATCATCATGAAAGCAAAATTTCCTGTCCTGAGCGCTTTAGCTCTCAGCGTTGGCCTGCTCTCCACACACGCCTTCGCCGCCAACCCAGAAACCGTCACCATCGGCTATCAGAAAGCCAACATCTTTGCCTTGCTGAAATATCGCGGCACGCTGGATGAAACCTTTAAAAAGGAAGGCATTGCTATCCGTTGGGTGGAATTCCCAGCTGGTCCGCAGATGTTGGAGGGCTTAAACGTCGGCAGCATTGATTTGGCGGCTACCGGCGATGCGCCGCCCGCCTTCGCGCAGGCCGCGAAAGCCGATTTGATCTATCTCGGTCATTCCCCGGCTAACCCAAAAACGGAAGCCATCGTGGTGCCGAAAGACTCCACAATTAACAGCGTGGCCGATTTGAAAGGCAAACGCGTCGGCCTGAACAAAGGCTCTGACGTTAACTATCTGCTGGTGAAAGCGCTGGAAGATACGGGGCTTAACTACAAAGACGTGACGCCGGTGTATCTGCCGCCTGCCGATGCGCGCGCTGCGTTCCAGAAAGGCGCAATTGATGCGTGGGTGATTTGGGATCCGTACCTGGCAGAAGTGGAAGCCAACGCCGGTGCGCGGGAAATTCGCAACGCAGAAGGATTGGTGCCGCATTACACCTTCTATCTCGCCAGCCGTCCGTTTGCGGAAGGGCATCCTGATACCGCGAAACAGGTGGTTGATGAACTGAGCAAACTCAGCGATTGGGCGAATAAGAACCCGGACGATGCGGCAGCGATTCTGTCAAAATCGACCGGCCTGGATAAAGCCATCTGGCAAACCACCATTAAACGCCTGCCTTATGGCGCATCGCGCATGTCACCGCAGGTGTTTGATGAGCAGCAGGCGTTAGCGGACACCTTTACGCGCGTGGGTCTGTTGCCAGTGAAAGTGGATGTGCGCAGCGCGACCTGGTCGCTGGATAAGAAGTAAATTATTAATTAATCCGGGCCTGATAAATGGCCCGGATTTATCTTTTACTCGTAATACGCACAAAAACGGCCTGAGACAGGTTGAGTTTTTCGCCTACATCACGCAGCTCCTGTGCCGCGATGGTGACGGACGCGCGCTTGCTGACCTTGTAGGTCATGAGCGTGATTTTTCCGTCTTGATGATCTTTCAGCTCCTGCATACCCGTCATTAGTTCACTGAAAATATCGCGTTCAGTCATGTCTCAGCCCCCTTTTAATCACGGTCCGCGCCTAACCTAAGGCGTCGCGCTGATTGCATTCTGTTGCTCCCTATTATTGATATCCATTCAAAAAAATCAGGGCCAATCATAATTAATAAATCAGCAATCGAGAATATAAATTCTGGCTTAAAACTGAACAGTTTTAAATTGGTTTCTGATTCACATTGTGATGTAACGTGATGATTTGAGAGGTTTGTGAGTTATGGTCGCCATAAATGGCGCCCCTACAATTCAGGGATTCGTAGGGTGCGCATTTCAAGGTTTTGTAGGGTGCGCATTCATGCGCACCTGGTTTATCAGCCCTCGCCTCTGCCAATCTGCCAAATCTCCGTCGGGGGGGTGCCATTCACTTTCCAGTCGCCGATATCTCGCGCTTTGTACACCACCGGGTTATGTGACGATACGGTTCGCGCGTTGCGCCAGTGACGATCCAGCGCTTTGCTGACGCGCGTATCGGATGCGCCCAGCGCGTTAAACAACTCGGTAGCGGCGCGCGTTACCAGCTCGCTGGCAATCACCTGCGCCTGGCCCGCTTCGGCTTCGGCCAGCACATTCGCTGCGGCAACTTGCGCTTCATCGCTGCTGACGTGGGCAACATATGCTGATTGCAGTGAATGTGTCGCGCGGATCACCGTGGCTTCCACCGCAAAGGCCAGGCTGGTGATCTCCCCGATGACCTGAAGAATCTGCGCATCCTGGCGCGCAACGCCGCCGTTGCCGTGGCTGTAAACCCGATTTCGCGCCGCCACCGCCTGTGCGCCATCGCGTGCCGCCGCACGACCAATTCCCGCCAGCGTTGCCAGTAACACATGCTGATAGAAGGCGGTTTGATAACGGAACCGAGTAGCGAAATCGTAGACGTGTTCCTGCTCGACATGGGCATTAGCGAAACGCGTGGTGCCGCTACCGGTTAAGCGCTGACCAAATCCGTCCCAGTCGTCTTCACGCGTCACGCCGGGTTGCTGAGTGTTTACCAGAGCGATGACATCGCCCTGGTTATCGTTGCGGCGCGCATAGACGTCAATCCAGTCGGCGAATAGCGCGCCGGTGCTGTAAAACTTCTCGCCGCTCAGCGTCCAGCCGCTTTCGCCTGGCGTGACGCGCGTAATAACATCGCCGAGTTTTACCGTGCCAATTTCCGTCCAGCCGCTGCCCACCAGCTCGCCATCGATAAAACGGCCAAACCAGCGATCGCGTTCCGCGCTGTCCGATTGGTTCAGCCGGTCTTCGACAAAGGCGAAATGGGCGCGCAGCGCCTGCGGCAGATTCGAGTCGGCTTCTGCCAGTTCGGTTAACAGCTGGAACAGCTGCGGCAGCGATGCGCCCCAACCGCCCTTATCTTTTGGAATACGCACCGTGCCGAATCCCGCCGCTTTCAACCAGCTAATCGGCTGATGCGGCAAAATACGTTCCCGCTCGCGCGCTACCGTTCCTTCTGCGATGCGCGTGAAGATCGGCCGGAAGTGCGCTGCCAGCGCCTCATAATCGGTACCTGTTGCCAGTAAACTCATGGTGACTCCTGATGTGAAAGATCGTCGATGTCATGCAGCGTGGGCTCGTGGCGCACCGCCAGCAGGAAGAAGATCGGGATGATCGCTGCCAGCGAAACCACCCAGAACATGTTGGTGCCGAGTGCAGCTTGCAGAATCGGCAGGATGAACAGCGCTAACGCACTGCCAATGCCGGAAAGCGCGCGGCTAAAGCCCACGCCGGTCGCGCGAATCGAGGTTGGATAGGAAAGCGCCGGATAAACCATCAGCTGCGCGCCCGGGCCGAAGCCTTCAGCAAACAGCCACAAACCGAGCATCAATACCGCAAAGACGATTCCGGCGATGGCTTCCGGATGACCTATCAACGCCAGCGCGATCAGCGCAAAGAATTGCAGGGCAAAGCCAGCGATGGCGACGTGGCGCGACGGATATTTCCACGCCAGCCGCATGCCGAGCAGGCCGCCGGTAAAGGCGAACAGCGCATTGAGTCCCAGTGAGGCCGAGATGGTTTCAAACACGCCCGCGCCGAGGAACTGCGCCAGAATCGATGGCAGGAAGAAAGCAATGGCGGTGTATTCAAATGAGATACAGATGTTCATCACACCCGCGACGATGGTGCGTTCGCGCCACGGTTTCTCAAACAGCACGCGGAAACTCACTTTCGGCGCAGCAGCCGCTGGTGGCGCTTCATGTTCCGCTTCATGCGCGTGAATGCCATAGGAATCACGCAGGATGCGCACTGCCGATTTCAGGTCGCCCTGATTCGCCGCCCAAAGGGGCGATTCGTTCATGAATTTGCTGCGCACCGCGATGATCAGCAGCGCCGGTACCGCACCGAACAGCAGCGACGCGCGCCACAGCCAGTCAAGATGCTCTTTCGGCAGCAGGAAGTAGAGCGCGAAGATCAGCAGGAAGCACAGCGTTGACGCGGCGTACCACATCGGGCACCAGGCCGCGAGTCGGGCGGCTTTGTTGCCTTTACCGGCGAATCTGGAGAACTCCGCCAGATAGGACATCGCCACCGGTAGATCGATCCCGACACCAACGCCCATCAGGAAGCGCGCGCCAATCAGCACCCAGACGTTCGGTGCTAAGCCCGCCGCAATCGCTGAAACCACGAAGAACAGCATGTCGGCCATAAACACCGAATAGCGGCCATATTTATCCGTCAGCCAGCCGCCCACCAGATTACCAACAATGGTGCCAACCATAATTGAGGAGGTGACTAAACCGGTGAGCAGCGGAGAGAGCTGAAACTCACGCACCACATCATCGATGCCGTACGAAAGCGTGGTGAGATCGTAGGCGTCGAGAAACACGCCGCCGAGCGCGAGGAACACAATCATGCGCGCGTAGTTGTCATTTTTGGTGCGAGTGTTGATCAGTCTTGCCACGTCACTGACCGAACGTACCGGTTCGGAAACCGGGATGGTGTTTTCTAAAGGAAGAGAACTCATAACGCCTCACGTTGTTGTTTTGTAGTGCAGGTGAGGTTGTTATAAGCGTTTTTTTAGCCGTACCAAAACAACAATTCTTGATATTAATTTACATTAAAATCAATTAGATAATTGAATTTTCGCCAACACAAAAACCCGGACACGCCTGACGCGTCCGGGTGTGCAATCAACAAAAAATTAGTCGGCTGAGACCGGCACCAACACGCCTTTTACCAGCGGATCGTCGGTGGTCTTCAACCACTGTTGTACTCGCGGATCGGAGAAAGCTTTTTTCAGCTTCTCGATGTTTTCCTGGTCCAGATAAGGCGTGCCAATCACCAGCTTAGAGGCGAAAGTTCGCGGCGCAGGCGGGAAGAGAATGCCTTTTTCGCGCGGCACTTTACCGGCGTCAAATTGCGAGACGTAACCAATCGCCGCATCCACCGAATTGAGCGCACGCGGCATAGTCAGCAGATCGAGCTCTTTAAACACGAAGCCGTGCGGATTGCCGACAATGTTCTTCAGTTTGGCCGTGCGCGGCTCGACGTTAGGATCGAGCGTGATTAAACCCTGACGCGCCAGCAACCATAATGCCTGGCCTTGATTGGCGCCGTCATCCGGCACCACGATGGTCGCGCCCTGCGGTAAATCCGCCACCGACGTGTAGCGATCGGAGTAAATGCCAAACGCCCACTGGAACAGCGGCAGCGTTGAGGTCAGCGCAAAGCCGTTGGCATCCACCACTTGCTTCAGCCACCATTGGTGCTGATATATCGTCGCAGCATACTGCCCTTCCGCTACCGCGCGGTCGGCTTGCACCGGATCCTGCACGCCCACCGCTTCCAGCTTCAGGCCGTAATCCGGCGCGATGTGCTCACCAACGTATTCAATCAGCTTCTGCTCACCGGCCATCGCCGGTTCAAAATGCACCTTCAGCGTGGTACCAAATACCACCGCCTGCGCCTGTTGGCCGCGCCAGAACCAGCCGCCTGCAGCAAGTACAACGACCACTATAATCAGTAGCAGCCACGGCCAGCGGCGGGTTTTACGCAGTTCGAAATCTTGTGTTGTCATAACGATGTCCCCTGAGGATGGCGTAATGCGGTGACCAAACGGTCGCCGAGAAATTGGATGGTTTGAATGAGGGCGATTAGCACCACAATGGTGGCGATCATGATGTGGTTGTCGAAGCGCTGATAACCGTACACCACCGCCAGATAGCCAATACCGCCCGCGCCGATGGTGCCGGCAATGGCGGAGTACTCAATCATTGAGATCAGGTTGAGCGTCACTGCCGCAACAATCGCTGGCAGCGCTTCGCTGAGTTGTGCCGAGCGGATGATCTGCCAGCGCGATCCGCCGCATACCAAACCTACCGCCGTGACTTCGCCGGGCAGCTCACGCAGCGCGTTGTCCACCAGACGGCCAAAGAACGGAATGCCGGCGGTTATCATCGGCACAACGGCGGCAGGAATGCCGATGGTGGTGCCGGTAAGCCAGAAGGTGAACGGAATGATGGCCGCCATCAGTACCAGAAACGGCAGCGAACGACCCATATTCACAATCCAACTCAGCACCCGGTTAATACCGCGATGCGGAAACAGACCGCGTGATGAGGTGTTAAACAGCACCACACCGACTATGCCGCCGAAGGTGACCACGAACAGCATCACGATCACCACCATCAACGCGGTTTCGCCCAGAGCGGGCAGCATCAACGCCGGGATTTCTGGCCACGGCGTATCCTGACTCATCACTGATACGCTCATACCGCCTCCCGCAATGGCAACACGCTGCCGGAAACGCTGGCAACCAAGCCCAGTTGTTCAAGCTGCGACAGCAAACGTGCCAGCGGCACGCGCTCTTGCTGATAGTGAATGCCCACCTTTAGCCGGCCCGCCTGCAGACCGTTCACCTGCTCAACGTGTGCGCCGAGCAGATCAATACGCAAACCAAACTGCTGGCTGAGGCGCGATATCCAGTCGCTGGCGACCGGCACATCGGTGCGATAGCTGAGCTGCAACACCAGCTCGGCATCGCCCGCCTGCGCCGCCAGTGGGAACAGGCGCTGTCCCAACAGCGAATCCGGCTGCGCCAGCAACTCTTTCACCACGCCGTACTGCACGATTTGGCCGTCGCGAATTTCCGCTACCGCGTCGGCCGCCTGACGTACCGCATCCATTTCATGGGTGATCAGCACTATCGCCAGCTTGTAGTCATCTCGCAGTTTTTTCAGCAGGTCGAGCACGGTGACGGTGGCTTCGGGATCGAGCCCTGAGGTGGCTTCATCCGCCAGCAACACCGATGGGCGCAACGCCAGCGCCCGTGCGATGCCAATACGCTGCCGCTGACCACCGGAAAGCTGGCCGGGATAGGCTTTGGCTTTGTGGCTGAGGCCGACACTGTCGAGCAATTCGCCCACGCGCGTGTTGATATCGCGATCCACCACGCCGAGATAGTGCAGCGGCAAGGCGATGTTCTCCCACGCGGTTTTGCGTTGCAGCAGCGCAGAAGACTGAAAAACGGTGCCAATAGAACGACGCGCCTGACGCAGCGCTTCGCCATCCAGCCGCGAGAGATCGCTGCCGTTAACGCGGTTGCTGCCGGCGCTCGGTTGCTCCAGCAGGCTGATGCACTTCGCCAAAGTCGATTTACCCGCGCCGCTCGGCCCAACAACGGCCGTAATGTTGGCTTGCGGCACCTGCAGGCTGATGGATTTCAGCACCTCGGTGATGCGGCCGTCGGGCGCGCGATAGTGTTTGCTGAGGTTATCTATTTCGATCATGAGACCTCCTGCAGCGTGGAGGATTTAACGCGATAGCCCGCGCCCGGATGCGGTGCCTGCAGCTGCGGACCGGCGGCGAATAACTTCTCGCGCAGCGTGCCCTGCGCGTACTCTTTTTTGTAGACGCCGCGTTTTTGCAGCTCCGGGATCAGCAGCTCCACCACATCTTCAAAGGTTTCGTGCGTCAATGCGTAGGCGAAGTTGAAGCCATCGACGTCGGTCTCTTCGACCCAGCTTTGCAACTCATCCGCGACAGTTTCCGCACTGCCGACAATCAGCGGACCAAAGCCGCCGATGCCGACCCAATCCGCCAGCGCTTTTACCGTCCACTGACGATCGGGATCGGCGGTGGAGAAGGTTTCAACCGCCGATTGGATGGCGTTGGTGTGAATATATTTCAGCACCTGATCCGGCTGATACTGGCCGAAGTCGATGCCGGTCCAGCCCGACACCAGCGCTAGCGCGCCTTCGTAGCTGACCCAACCGGTGTACTCTTTCCACTTCGCCTGCGCCGCCAGATCGGTTTCGCCGACAATCACGGTTTGCAGATTGAAGATTTTGATGCTGTAAGGATCGCGTCCCGCTTCCGCCGCGCGGCGGCGAATATCGGCGACGGTTTTCTTCAGCAGCACTTTTGACGGCGCAGCAACAAACACGCATTCGGCATGTTCTGCCGCAAACTGTTTGCCCCGACTCGATGCGCCTGCCTGATACAGCACCGGCGTGCGCTGTGGTGACGGTTCACACAGGTGAATGCCCGGCACGTTGAAGAAGGTGCCCTGATGATTGATGGGATGGATTTTGCGCGGGTCGCTGAAGATGCGGCGTTCACGGTCACGCAATACCGCATCCTGCTCCCAGCTGCCTTCCAGCAGCTTGTACACCACTTGCAGATACTCGTCGGCGTAATCGTAGCGGCTGTCGTGATCGGTCTGGGTTTTATGCCCAATGTTGCGCGCCCCGCTCTCCAGATACGAGGTAACGATGTTCCAGCCGATGCGGCCTTTGGTCAGGTGATCGAGCGTCGATAAGCGGCGCGCAAACGGATAGGGATGTTCAAACGACAGCGACGCGGTGAGACCAAAGCCGAGATGTTCAGTGACCAGCGCCATGGGCGTAATCAACGCCAGCGGATCGTTGACCGGCACCTGCGTCGCCTGGCGGATCGCCGCATCGCCGTTGCCGTTCAGTACGTCGTAAACGCCGAGCACGTCGGCGATAAATAAGCCGTCAAATTTGCCGCGTTCCAGCAGGCGCGCTAAATCGACCCAATACTCCAGATCTTTGTATTGCCAGGAACGGTCACGCGGATGCGCCCACAAACCCGGCGACTGGTGTCCGACACAGTTCATATCAAATGCGTTCAAGCGAATTTCACGTTGCGATGGCATAGCAATCTCCATAGCGAGGCCGTGATCGTGTTACGACCCGGCGTTCGTCAGTTAATTTTTAGGATGTTGAGAGATTAAAGCGCTGAAGGGGGACATCGCTCGGCATGAGCGATTTGCAGTTCTTGTAAAATATGCTGCGCCACGGCGGCGGCGTGATCGGCAACCTGCGGCAATCCCATCAGTTCACCGAAGCGCGCACGCGCAGCGGGACCGACAACAAACAGTCGTGCGTTGGGTTGGCCGCTGAGATTGAGCGTGCGCGACTGGCTGTCGACATCAATACCAAAACCGAGCTGGTCAGCACGAATCAAACCTTGCCGACTGAGCGATTGCAGCAGTGGCTGGCTGGCGGTTAAGGCTTCATGGCCTGGACCGGTGGTGACAATCAGATGATCGAGGCGATGGGTTTCGCTGGCACCATCGCGCGTGCGTAGCGTGATTTGCAGCTGATTGCCGAGTTTAGAGATGTCGCTAAGGCGCGCGGCCAGCACCTTCAAACTGCCCTGTTGGCGACGTGCACCGATCACCGCTGATACCTGCGGCGCTATACGATAGCGATGCACGTCCCACCACGAGCGCAAATGACGGACAAAGCGCTGCTGTTCGCGCAGCGGCAGCGACTGCCAGATATCCTGACCTTGCACACGCACCTGATCGAGCACGCGCTGCCACGGCAAATCCTGTTCAGCGGCACGCGCGACCTCAGCGCGGATATGTCGCAGCCACAGGCGCGCACTGGACGCATCCTGCGGGGCTAACGTCCATTCAGGCCACTCACCGCTTAGGTTATCGCGTGAGAGCTGCCCACGGCGCGAGAAGGCGATTAACGGGCCACGATGCTGTCTGGTGCCCAGCGAAGCCACCACATCCGCCATACTCAAGCCGGTACCGATAATCGCCACTGAGGATTCTGGATCGATGGCGTCCAGTACGCCGTGTTGCCACGGATTAGCAATCAACGCCGGATGCGCCGAGAACGGTTGCAGCGCACGCGGCAGCGAAGGCGGCGGATGACTGATCGCTAACGCCAGCACATCACCCTGCAACGTTTCGCCGTTGCTGAGTAACAGCTGCTTGCCTTCCCAGGCCACGGCGCTAGCCTGCACATGGCGCAACGTGACGTGTGGATGCGCCTGAGCCGCTGCCGCAAACTGTTCTGCCAGATAGCGTCCGAACAGGCTGCGCTGCGGATAAACCGCTCCGTCATCGCAGTGCGCTACTGAATCCAGTGAACATTCCGGCTGTTGGCGATACCAGCGATCAAACGCGCCCTGCTCTTCACCGTTTAACTGCATGCGCGAAGCGGGCACGTTGATGCGATGCGCGGGCTCCTGTGTGGAATAGGCAACGCCGCCGCCGAGGCTGGCGCGCGGTTCGACCACTGTAATCAGTAATCTGCTCGATGAGGTTCGTGCGAGATGAATCGCCAGCGCTGTGCCACTAAAGCCACCGCCAACAATGATTACCTGTGTCGTTGCCATTGCCTTCTCCTGCATTAGCTGGCGCTCGTCTGTTTTGAAGGACGCTTATCGCCACCAATGGTTTCACCAAACGGGCCGGTATTGATGGTGCGTTCACGCTGCTGTTGCGCATTCGCCAGCGGGAGCAGCGGCAACAACAATTCGGCCACGCGATGCGCTTCTTCCAGATGCGGATAACCCGACAGAATAAAATTGGTGACGCCCAACGCCTGATATTCACGGATACGTTCAGCCACTTGCTCAGGGCTGCCGACCAGCGCTGTGCCCGCTCCACCGCGTACCAGACCAACGCCAGCCCACAGATTCGGCGAGATATAAAGATTGTCGCGCGAACCTTGGTGCAAGGCGCTCATCCGCGCCTGACCAGCGGAATCCATACGCGCAAAGATTTTCTGCGCCTGCGCAATAGTCTCTTCATCAAGATGACCAATCAACTTATCTGCCGCCGCTTTGGCTTCTTCTTCGGTCTCGCGCACAATCACGTGCAAACGAATGCCGTATTCCAGTTTACGTCCGCGCTGTTGCGCACGCGCGCGCACCACTTCCAGCTTCTCGGCAACCTGCGCTGGCGGCTCGCCCCAGGTGAGATAGGTATCGATCTGTTCCGCAGCCACATCAATCGCCGCCTCTGATGAACCACCAAAATAGAGCGGCGGACCATTCTCCTGCACCGGCGGGAACAGCACTTCCGCACCTTCGACGTGGATATGTTTGCCTTCGTAATCCACTTTCTCACCGCGCATCAGGCGGCTGTAAACATCGAGAAACTCTTTGGTGACTTCATAACGTTCACTGTGGTTGAGGAAAATGCCGTCGCCTTTGTTCTCAACGGGATCGCCACCGGTCACCACGTTAATCAATAAGCGTCCTTCGGACAGACGATCAAGCGTGGTCGCCATGCGTGCTGCCAGCGTTGGCGGCTGCAGGCCAGGGCGCACCGCCACTAAATAGCGCAGACGTTTGGTGATAGGCGCTAACGCCGAGGCAACCAGCCAGGAATCTTCGCAGCTTTTGCCAGTGGGAATTAATACGCCGTAGAAGCCAAGATTGTCGGCTGCAAGTGCCACTTGCTGTAAGTAGGGTAAATCCACCGGGCGTCCGCCTTCAGTGGTGCCGAGGTAGCGTCCATCACCGTGTGTCGGTAAAAACCAGAAGACATTAATTTTATCGTTCGCGGAATCGGCCATTATGCTTTTCCTATATAACTTTATTAAAAAATGATCATTTTGAACTGCTTATTTGGTTATATAGCTGTTAGCAGAAAGCGTGCCAGGTTGTTGATTAGCGTGAAGTGCCGTATTTCAGAGGGTTAACGTTGTTGATTAGGGCATATCGAGTTGCAATTGCAACTCTGACGCAACAGCTATTGCTGCATATGCAACTGCTTATGCTTTTTACATGGTGTTAATAGTCAGCGTGAGCATTTAGCGTAGCGATATGCTCGTTACCGGACTCAATGCCATGCTAACCACCTTTAACAATCACACCGATTCTCCGAGCTTAGTCGATCCCGCCTCTCTGGCGTTTCAATCGCTGCTGGATAAATTCGCCCCTACGGATGCTACCGTGCTGATTGTCGGCGAAACAGGCACAGGGAAAGAAGTGGTGGCGCGCTATCTGCATCATCACAGCCAGCGGCGTCACGGCCCTTTTCTGGCAGTTAACTGCGGCGCACTAACGGAAAGCCTGGCTGAAGCCGAGTTGTTTGGCCATGAGAAAGGGGCTTTTACCGGCGCGACGCAGTCTCATCCCGGCTGGTTTGAATCCGCGCAAGGCGGCACCTTGCTGCTGGATGAGATTGGTGAGCTCAGCCCTTCACTGCAGGTTAAATTGTTGCGTGTGTTGCAGGAGCGCGAGATTACGCGAGTGGGATCGCGTAAAGCGATCAAGGTGGATGTGCGGGTTATCGCAGCTACGCATGTGGATTTGGCGCAGGCGATTCGCGAACGACGCTTCCGCGAAGATCTGTTTTATCGGTTGAATATTGCGGTTGTTCCATTGCCGCCGCTGCGTCAGCGTCGTGAAGACATTCCTCTGCTGGCGCAACACTTCCTCGCTCTCTACGCACGACGCTTAGGCCGCCCCGCACGTCGTCTGTCTCCTGACGCGCTTGAGGCGCTGCGTGAATACAGCTGGCCGGGCAATATCCGTGAACTGGAAAACACGCTCCACAACGCCGTGTTGTTGAGCCGCGAAGAGACGCTGACGCCCGCACAGCTGCGACTTGCTGGTTACAGTGAACATGGTTTTAGCGAGTCAAACGATTCAACGCTCGATAGTTTTCTTCAGCAGCAGCTGACCAGCCAGCCGTTACAGCTGTTTGATCGCGTTATCAGCAGCCTGATTAGCAATGCGCTATCGATGACAGATCAGAATCAAACCCAAGCCGCCGCGCTATTGGGTATAAGCCGCCACACCTTACGCACACATCTGGCAAATCAGGGAATGATTAAAGGACGCCGAAAAGTGCTTGTTACTCCATCCTCGTTCAGTGCGCATGGAACTCAAGAGCGTGAGTTACGTATTGGCTATCAGAAGTTCGGCAATCTCGGCGTGTTGAAAGCTCGTCAAAGCCTCGAACACTGCTTCGCTCAGCAAGGCATTAGCGTGTTATGGAGTGAGTTTCCTGCTGGGCCACAGCTGCTGTATGCACTGCAAAACAACGAAATCGACTTTGGTACTACCGGCGAAGTGCCGCCAATCTTTGCCCAGGCAAGCGGCAATGCGGTGACTTATATCGCGTGGGAGCCACCAGCACCGAGCAGCGTTGGCATTGTGGTGCCGCATGACAGTGATATTCGCACCATCAGCGATCTGCGCGGTAAGCGCATATCGGTTAATAAAGGCTCGAACGTTCACTGGCTACTGCTGCAGTTACTGGAGGAAGCGGGCATTGGTCTAAATGAACTCAAGGTGGTGTATACGCCGCCTAAGTATCCGCTGACCGCCAGTGATTATCTCTCGGTTGATGCCTGGATGATGTGGGATCCGTTGCTCAGCGCCGCTGAGAGCAATCCCGAGTTGCGGGTTTTGGTTAATGGTGAAGGGCGCGTACGCAATCATCAGTTCTATCTGGCGCGACGAGATTACGTTGAACAACACGATGACATCCTCAGACAGCTGGTGGAAAGTTTGCAACAAACTGGCTTATTCATTGATAGCCATCGACACGAAGCGTCAATGTTACTGGCTCAGGAGCTA
The DNA here is from genome assembly GCF_014193275.1 of Enterobacter sp. Sphag1F. Taxonomy (NCBI): domain Bacteria; kingdom Pseudomonadati; phylum Pseudomonadota; class Gammaproteobacteria; order Enterobacterales; family Enterobacteriaceae; genus Enterobacter; species Enterobacter sp. Sphag1F. The sequence goes on from NZ_JACHZD010000005.1 coordinate 215,472, forward strand.
GGATTGGAAGTTGCGTCAGTAGAACGCGCACTGACTCGCCGCAGCCACAAAACGCGTGCGATGGCCTTCGAGGTGATTAAAGAGCAACAAACAATCGCCGATCGCTTTTATGCGTTGGGACTGATTAATAAACCGGTGCGGGTACGCGATGCAGTCTGGCAATTTTCATCAGCGCTGGCGTTGATTGAGTGAGGTTAGTCTTGAAAGTTATCCACGCTTTCTGTGGATAAATCGTTGAATATCATCTGGCTAATCTCGCTTAGGGTCTTGAGTTGATGGCTGAAATTACAATCTTATTTGGCGATTTCAGCCTGAAATTTTATTTAAAAAGCTATATTTTTCATGGTAATAGAGATGAAATCGCTTGGGCGAATGGATGAAATTTCATTCGGTTGCTGCTCGGCTTTTATGCCTTCACTGGCGATTGCCGGTTTAGCGGGCAGCTGGTTAAATTGGCTGCAGTTAGTTTATCGGTATTGGTGAGTTAGAACCGGATGCCTTTTAGCTGCTGGTTGAAATGATGGCGATTTCAGCCTGAAATTTCCGCAGCGACAATCAATATTTCATACAGTTAGCGCTGAAATTGCGCTGGCGAGACATTGAGAAGGGCATAAAAAAACCGCCCGAAGGCGGCATTACGCTTACTGATTTAGATACTTGTTGAGCGTCTCGTTAATCACTCTATCCAGCTCTTCCTGCAACTCTTTTGACTGGCGATTAAACTCGTAGCTGAACATGCGTCCGCGCGTTTTCTTACGCGCAAAACGATCTTTATCGGCGAAGCTCCATAAAGGCGTCGCAACGGTTTTGTCTTTCGCCGGTGACTGAATCAGCGTCTGGCTGCCGTTACGCACTAAACGCAGAATGCCGTTCTTCACTTCATCTTCCGCTAAACCATCGCGTGCGCATACGGTATCAACATCCATGCCGATGGTATCGATCAGTGCATCAACCGTTTGTCCGGTTTCCTGCAGCTTCTCGTAAGCTTGCAGCAGCGATTTATAGTCTGGATAAGTCAGCTCAGAATGATTCGGGAACAGCGTCACCAGCTCAAGCGGCACGCTTGCGGCTTGCAATGCACGCGTTACTTTGGCCTGAGAAAGTCCTTCGCTTTGCGCAATTTCCTTTTGCGATAATCCGCCATCTTTAAGTGCCAGCAAACGCATGCCCACTTCACGCAGGTTGTGCTCGCGCGCGGTCTGAATATCCTGCGCTAAACGACGCGCTTCTTCCGCAGAGATAGCCACTTCAGTGACCAGCACATCCAGCCCGGTTTTGCAGTGAAGAGCCGCAGCACGACGGCGTGAACCATCGAGAATCTCAATGCGGTCGTCACGCTTTACGCCAATCGCCGGGAAAAATTGCTGCAATTTAATAGTACGAATGATGTCGCGCAGCGATTCTGGTGTCAGGCCGGACTGATCGCGGCCATTGGTTTCCATCTTAACGAAAGTTTTCTCTTCGATTTCTTTCGCAGGGATGTGTTCCAGCGTGAACAGGGCGCGTTTGCCCGTCGCCAGGATAAAGGTCTGAGAATGGCCATCGGCGCTTTCCTCAGTCTGCAATGGTGTCTGGCTGAAGGTTCGGCCAATGGTGATTCTTTTTGCGCTCATAGTAACCTCAGTTCAGGCGAATGAATTCAATACGGTCAAATACGGCTTTCGCGAAATCTTCCGCCGCTGAACGCGCATTCTTTAAGGCTTCGGTGCTGCCCACATAGGTTGATGGATTGGCCGAGATAACCGTGTCAAACGACTCTCCGCAGCGCTCAAAGCCATCCAGGCGTGGTAAGGCAGCATCGAGCATATCGCCACCAAAAATCTCTTTCGCCAGGCTGTGACACAGCTTGTGGTCTGCTTTATTCGACAGTTTAGACATAAAGCCAATGTTGCCCTGCAAACGGCAGGCTGCACCTGATTCTTCAATGATGCCAATCAGCTCTGGTAAACGCGTTAAGTACTTCAACGTGGAGTGGAAATCCACCTGCGCGGGAGGTACCGGTGTCATCAGCAAGTCCGAAGCGGCAATGGCGTTCTTCAGGAAGGCATCAAGATGCGGGCCGCTATCGATAAAGATAAAGTCGTAATCTTTCTTCAGCTTGGCCACCACATTGTCATACAGCACCGCGTGGATGTTTTGATCGGGCAGGTGAGCCGCACACAGCTCTTCCCAGCGCGAGGCAATAAAGGCGTCGTCAATTGACGCCGGCAGCACATCTACGCCCGGGATAATCGATGAAACGATAAATTCGTTGAGCAACTCTTCACGGCTGACATTCTGCAGCATCGCCTGCGCAGCGGTAGCTTCCACTAATCCTACTGAACGTTGGTGGTTCAGGAACATGGTGGCAGAGGATTGCGGGTCCAGATCGATGACCAGAATACGCAAATCTTCAAACAGCAGATGCGGATGGGCGCGCAATGCGTGTGCCAGCGAAACGGTAGAGACCGTTTTCGACACGCCGCCTTTAAGGTTGCCGACAAAGATGCTGAAGGCTTCATGATGGCGATCGCGATATTTAGGCACGCCGCGATGATGATAGATATCAATGATGTTCTGAATCGACATCGCATATTTGGTTGAGCTGCCAGCTGCACGCTTATCGAACGGATAACCGTTCTCTTCCATCTCATTTACAGCGTAATCCACGCTCGCACGCGTCAATTTAGGCAGTTTGGCTAACGCCGCTTTAGCGTAAACCTGATAGAACGTGTTTTCCCGCAACTCTTCTTTCTGCGCCTGAATCTGTTCTGTCAGGCTCATCAGCATTCTTTCTGAACGTTGTGCAACCTTCAGAACTTGCTTCTCATCGTTAGCCATACTTGCTCCACACATGTAGGATTTATGACTTTATACATAAATCCAGCACACGAGGCAAATATATCTCTTCTGCACAGGAAGAATCAGTTATATGGAAACACCTTGATTAAGAGCGGTTTAACGCAAAGATTCACTTTAATCAGTGATCGTTATTTAGCCCTCATGATTATTCGTACAATATTGAACCGCCGTATTCTTGCTCATTGGGGCAAAGATTCACTGTAATCAGTAGCTGGCTTCTCCTTGGTAGGCTTTTAAATAGAGAAAGGAAAAGGGTGGTTGTGGCTGAAATTGCTGGAACGTTCACTGTAGTCAGCAAGCCGAAGAGGGCAAATGTTCACTGCAATCAGTAAAAGGTTCACTGTAATCAGCAAGTGGCAGGCAAAGATTCACTGTAATCAGTAGAGCCTATGTGGACGAAAGGAGCAGGCAAGCGAGCAACGACGAAGTTCACATTGTTGGGATGTTCACTGTAATCAGTAAAACTTGATGACTTTTCTTTCTCAACGCCTAACATTCACTGTAATCAGTGAAAGCCTTGTGCTCATCATAGACAAAGATTCACTGTAGTCAGTAGATGCTCATCGCGCTTCGATTAAACGTTCACTGTAATCAGTAAGTCAAATCGGCCAGTTCGACAGAACATTCACTGTAATCAGTAAAAGTTATGACCCGGTGAAGAACGTTCACTGTAATCAGCAAAGCTTGTTTAGTACTTTGATACGAGCGTTCACTGTAATCAGTAAACCGAACTTTGCCGTCAAATGGATGTAGCTGAAATCGCCATAAGCGATTCACCGAAATCAACGGAACGCCCCCTCCGACATTCACTGTAATCAGTACATGCATCACGTTAAATGGCTTTCTTGATGACAGCTGAGTGATGCTGATGTTCACTGTAATCAGCAAAACCATGGTCACTCAACGTTCACTGTATTCAGTAAAAGCGACGCGTTGCGCTATTGATTGTCATGCTGCAAAACCGGTGGGGCAGGGGAAGTGGTGACAGCGTTCACTGTAATCAGTGACAGCGTGACGTGCTCTTAAGTCGACATATGAGCGGCAATTCAAATGCTCCTCGCTACCGTTCACTGTAATGAGAACAGGAGGCCAAGCGTTCACTATAATCAGCACTGTAACCAACCCTGTCACTTTTACTGGCTGTATTAACAGTTAAACCGCTGATTACAGTGAATCCATTGCGCTACTTCTTTATTAATGCATGTAAATCATTAACTTAACCTCAATCATTCACTGTAGTCAGCACACGTTCTGCTATTAGCATTCACTGTAATCAGTAAAAAAGAACGAAAAACCTAACGTTCACTGTGATCAGTAGGATCGCAGTGAAAAGGGCGTTTTTGTTCAACTTAACCGCCCTTGTAAGTACTCACTATCATGATGGATTGCTTAAAATGGACAAAATGACATGCAAGATGCAGTAGAAGATATACTAATGCCAGAAGGTTTCTGATTATAGTGAACGTTACTGATTACAGTGAATGGCTTGAGGGTGTCTGATTACAGTGAATGCTATGAGAAGAGCATGTGTCACTTTTGCTCAAAAAGTGACACGGCTTGAGGGGATTTGCTGACTACAGTGAACGGGTAAAATCACTCTTCGAATTCGATATCTTCCAGCGAATCGATACTTTCGAGGTTGCTGATGCCATCGAGTTTTGGCGTCCTGCTGTGGATGATGAAGAACACTGAGCGGCCACGTTTCACTTCCGAATAGTCGAGATAGCCGATCTCTTTAAGCTGCTCCATCGCACGTCGAACCACGTGATTTTGCGTGGTGGTTTTCGAGCCCAGGTTTAAACGCATACGCAAACGCGCCAGAGAAATTGGCGCCGGATTGGTCGGCAAACTTTCGAGATAGGTATACAACGCCTGAGCTGATTCTTTACGCTTCAAACGAGAAATGGCCCGCAGCTGCAGTAACACTTTGTGGTCGAAATTATAGAGCTCGAACAACTTAGGATCGGCCTGAATGCGCACCAGATCCTTTTCACGATCGTAATACGCCGATTGCACAAGGTGAGTGTGATAGGCTTTGCCATTACCTTCAAAGGACAACGTATTGGTGGCAATGCGTCGCAGAGAGGCATCTAAACGCTTACGCAACGCGGCCGAGGAGTTTGCCGAAGGGATCCCGCACATCTTAACGAAATCGATAAACGGCAGCGTCACGGTGTCGCCCTTTGAGGGATAACGCGAGAAAGACTGAATAATACCGGCCCAGGTTTTGAAATCATTATCCATATCCAGCCTTGCGCCGGTGATGGTAATCTTTTCATAACCTTCCGATTTTACTAAAGAAAGGTTCTTCAGCTCTTTCGTAGCATCGGTCGATGCCATCGCGCCTGATTTACCGCGCGCGGTGGATTTCAATGTAGGAACAAACAGACCCAGGCGCATTAAAGCGACCGGTTGTACGGTGTTATTTTTATTGGGGTGGAGTTGAATAACTTCACCGCTGTTTTTTGTCACCGACAGAAAAGGCTCGAGTAACGCCTTGTTTTCACTCTCTTTATCTGCCATAGCCTGAGATCTTCATTCTGTGGATGAAAAGGGTCGTTTTCTGATTACAGTGAACATTAACACTGTTTATAGTGAACATTCTACTCTCTATAGTGAATAAACTACTGACTCCAGTGAACACTTTACTCATTATAGTGAACGCGATCACCTTCTAAGCCCTTGCGGGGTGCGGCCTGCGACGATCGGGGATCTCTTAGGATCTCTTTAAGATCTCTATATGATCTTTCTTTAAGATCTATTCACTGTATAACTTAATAACGCCAGGACTGAAGCGGCTTTGGACACGCAAAACGTTTAAAACAACCGCATCGCGATAACATCCTATTCGATCCCACCAAATCATCAGTTCTGTGCGACCAGGATCCTTCTAATTCTCCATAAATGAACAACTTCCTCATTATTATTCATTTTTAAGAAACCTCTGCCCGGCGTAAGGTGAGCACCATTGAACATCACATCACTTATGACGAGGACATCTTTCATGACTGACAACGTTATTTCCCGTAACCCTACTACTGGCGAAATTCTCGCGACCTATCCACTACAGAGCGCAACTGAGCTGGAAGCCGCATTGCAGCAAAGTTCTGATGCCTTCGCAGAGTGGCGCTATACGGCAATGCCGCAACGGGTCAAAGTGCTGCGTCAACTGGCTGAACAGATTCGCCAACGTCAGGATGAGCTGGCTACTATGGCTACGCTGGAAATGGGCAAGCCTATCGCTCAGGCACGTGCTGAAGTACTGAAATGCGCAAATCTCTGCGACTGGTATGCAGAACACGGCCCAGCGATCCTTGCCGACAAACCCACGCTGGTAGAAAACCAGCAAGCGTGGCAGTCATTTCGACCGCTCGGCGTGATCCTTGCAGTGATGCCATGGAACTTCCCTTACTGGCAGGTTCTGCGCGGCGCAGTCAGCATGTTGCTGGCGGGTAATACCTATGTACTGAAACATGCACCAAGCGTAATGGGATCCGCCAACCTGATGTCGTCACTGTTTGATGCTACAGACCTGCCTAAAGGCGGCTTTACCGTGATCAACGTCGATAACGATGGCGTTTCGGCAGCAATCAAAGATCCGCGTATTGCCGCTGTAGCGGTAACCGGCAGCGTGCGTGCAGGCGGTGCAATTGCAGCGCAAGCTGGTGCTGTATTGAAAAAAACTGTGCTGGAACTGGGCGGCGCGGATCCTTTCATTGTGCTGGCAGATGCAGACCTTGATGCTGCAGTGGCCTCAGCGGTCACAGGACGCTACCAGAACACCGGACAGGTCTGCATGGCAGCCAAGCGCTTCATCATTGAAGAAAGCGTCGCAGAAGCGTTTGAGGCGCGTTTCAGCGCAGCGGTGCAGGCATTGAAGATCGGCGATCCTTTGGCAGAAGAAACTTACATCGGCCCAATGGCACGTTACGATCTGCGTGATGAGCTGGATAATCAGGTGCAGCAGACCATCAAGGAAGGCGCACGTCTGGTATTAGGCGGCCATAAGATCGACGGCCCAGGCAACTATTACGCCCCAACGATCCTCGCTGATGTCACACCAGCCATGACCGCTTTCCAGCAGGAAATCTTTGGTCCAGTTGCTGCAATCACCGTCGCTCGTGATGCACAACACGCCCTTGAGCTGGCTAACGACAGCGAATTCGGCCTCAGTGCAACAGTGTGGAGCGGCAATGAAGCACTGGCCAACGAACTGGCGGAGAAACTGGAAACCGGCGCGGTGTTTATCAACGGCAATGGCGCGTCCGATCCGCGTGTCGCGATTGGTGGCGTTAAGAAGAGCGGCTATGGTCGTGAGTTGTCGAGCTTTGGTGTCCACGAATTCTGCAACATTCAGACGGTATGGAAAAACCGCCGCTAATTATTACCGGGCGCGTTAGGCGCGCCCTCATCCACATCTCCCGCATCCAGTTACCTCCCGCCTCAAACCGTTGCACATCGGTTAAAATGTTGTGGACGAGTTCAAAAAATCCACCAATGGTATTATAAAGGTATTATTACTGGTGTTAGATTGGCCCCACCTACACCGGGGAGTCCTTTTAAATGAAAACAATAATCCCAAAACTGTCGTTCATGATGTTTCTTGAGTGGTTTATCTGGGGCGCATGGTTTGTACCGCTCTGGGCATTTCTCAGCAAAAACGGCTTCTCGCCGGTTGAGATCGCCTGGTGCTACGCCTGTACTTCAATAGCCGCCATCCTGTCGCCGATCCTTGTCGGATCGCTGGCCGATCGCTTCTTCCAGGCGCAAAAAGTGTTGTCGCTGCTCACCATCGTCGGATCCATTCTGATGTTCTTCGCAGCCCAGCAAACCCACTTCGGCGGCTTCTTCCCGCTGTTGTTGCTGTATGCGCTCACTTACATGCCAACCATCGCCTTAACCAATAGCATCGCGTTTTCACACGTCGCGGATGTGGAGCGTGATTACCCGCGCATTCGCGTCATGGGCACACTTGGCTGGATCGCGTCCGGCATCGTTTGTGGTTTCCTGCCGCCGCTGCTGGGCTATGGCGATATTTCTGCCAGCAACGTACCGTTATTGATCACAGCGGCAAGCTCGCTATTACTCGGCATTTTTGCCCTGACGTTACCCGCGACCGAGCCGAAAAGCACCGGTAAATTCAGCCTGCGCGTCGCGCTTGGCCTGGATGCGCTGCATCTGCTAAAGGATCGCAGCTTCCTCGTATTCTTCGTCTGCTCCTTCCTGTTCAGCATGCCGCTGGCGTTTTATTACATCTTTGCCGAAGGCTACCTGACGGAAGTCGGCTTGCCGCATGCCACCGGCTGGATGACACTTGGCCAGGTTTCGGAAATCTTCTTCCTGCTGGCGCTGCCGTTCTTCATTAAACGCTTTGGCATCGGCAAAGTGCTGCTGCTGGGATTAACCACTGCCGCGTTGCGCTACGTGTTCTTCGTGTTCGGCGGCGATCAAAACATGCTGACGTATGGCTTGCTGTTCATGGGCATTCTGCTGCATGGCGTCAGCTACGATTTCTACTTCATCACCGCTTACATCTACGTTGATAAGAAAGCGCCAGTGGCGATGCGTAATGCCGCGCAAGGGCTGATCACACTGGCCTGTCAGGGCATCGGCAGCCTGCTCGGTTACCGCCTTGGTGGCTACCTGATGCAGGAAATGTTCGCCTACGACCAACCCCGCAACGGGCAGACTTTCAACTGGGCCGGAATGTGGATGTTTGGCAGCGTGATGATCGTAATGATCACCATCGCCTTTATCGTCCTGTTCCGTGACGGCAAAAAAACGCAGCGATGAACTCACCGCTTTCGATAATTCAGCAACCGCTGACAGCCATAAATAAGGGATTTCACCATGACGATGACAACGCAAGAAAAACGGATTTTAGGCGCGTTTTACGGCCAGGCGCTGGGCGATGCGATGGGCATGCCATCGGAATTGTGGCCAAGAACGCGCGTGAAGCAGCACTTTGGCTGGATCGATCGCTTCCTGCCCGGTCCGGCTGAAAACAATGCCGCATGCTACTTTGGCCGGGCGGCGTTTACCGATGACACTTCCATGGCGCTGGCATTGGCTGATGCGATCGTCTCTCATGATGGCGAGATCAACGCGGAAACCATTGGCGCGAATATCTTGCGCTGGGCTGAGTCGTTTGATGCCTTCAACAAGAATGTGCTCGGACCGACTTCAAAAATCGCGCTCAACGCGATGAAAGCCGGCACGCCGGTGTCACAGCTGGAAAATAACGGCATGACCAACGGTGCCGCGATGCGTGTGTCACCGCTCGGTTGTCTGCTGCCAGCACGCGACTTATCCGCTTTCATTGATGCCGTCGCGCTGGCATCAAGCCCGACGCATAAATCGGATGTCGCGGTTTCCGGCGCAACAGTAATTGCGTGGGCGGTTTCGCGCGCTATTGATGGAGCCAGCTGGGCTGCGATCCGCGTTGAACTGCCTGCGATTGCACGCGCGGCGCAGGAAAAGCGTGTCACCACCTTTAGCGCATCAATGGCGGCACGCCTTGAACTGGCGATGAACGTTGTCGCGCAGGGCAGGGGCGTGGAATCCACCATGCAGCAGATTTACGATTTGGTCGGCACCGGCACCAGCACCATTGAATCGGTACCGGCGGCGATTGCGATGGTTGAATTAGCCGAGACCGATCCGAATCGCTGCGCGATCCTTTGCGCTAACCTCGGCGGCGATACCGATACCATCGGCGCGATGGCGGTAGCCATTTGCGGCGCGCTGCACGGCATCGACAGCATTGATGTTGCCCTGAAAGCCGAGCTTGATGCGGTAAATGCGCTTGATTTCACCCGCTACAGCGCCGCATTCCTGCGCTTCCGCCAGCAGCGCGAGGCCGCTTATGCTGACGCCTGATGATCTGAAGAGACTTGAAGGCCGTCTGCCGGTATGCGTGATAGGCGCGGCGGTGGTTGATGTGATTGCCGATGCTTACTCGTTACCACATCGTGGCAGCGATATTGAGCTCCACCAGCAGGGTGTCAACGTGGGCGGCTGCGCGTTGAATGTAGCGATTGCGCTGCACCGCCTTGGCATCCCGTCCATCAACGCGCTGCCGCTTGGCAACGGCACATGGGCGAGCATTGTGCGGCAGAAGCTGACGGAATATGGCATTCACAGCGTGCTGGAAACCGCGAAAGGCGATAACGGCTGGTGTTTAGCCTTAGTTGAACCGGATGGCGAGCGCACTTTTCTGTCAGTAAGCGGCGTGGAAAATCAGTGGGATGCGGCGCTGCTCGACACGCTGCCGCAACTGGCTAATCGCTGGATCTACCTTTCCGGCTATCAGCTCACCAGTAAAAGCGGTGATGTGCTGATCGACTGGCTGGAACAGCAAAGCCAGCCGTATCAGATGCTGGTGGATTTCGGTCCGCGTCTGGCGGATATCGGTGATGCGCAGTTCGAACGCATAATGGCGTGCCATCCACTGATTACAGTGAACAGACAGGAAGCCGAACTGTTGTGGCATGAGCGTTTGAATCAAAAAGAACCCTTTAATGCGCAACTGTTAATGACGCGCTGGCAGCAGCGTTTTGGTGGCGCAATGGTGGTGCGACTCGATAGCGAAGGTGCCGGCTTCGTGGACGCGAATACGCAAGGTTGGATACCGGCGCTGCCAACAACGGTGGTCGATACCATCGGAGCAGGCGACAGCCACGCGGGAGGATTATTGGCGGGATTGGCGTCGGGTTGGTCGCTGGGTGAAAGCGTTGCGCTGGGCAATGCGGTGGCGTCTTATGTGGTGTCACAACGGGGCGGCGATTGCGCGCCGGATCGCGCCACATTAACGGCTTATTGGCAGCAGCGCCTTATTCCGCAATAAACACATACATATCGCTACGACAGTAGCTAATGCTGTACTCCAGCGGATTGCCCTGCGCATCTAACGCCAGCTGCTTGATCACCAAAACAGGCACGTTGTCGGGTAGGGCGATCTGCTGCTGGAGCGCCTCATCAGGCATGCGAGCACTCACTCTGCTTTGTGACGTCACCGGCAGAATTTGTTGCTGGTGGAAATAGTCGTACAGTGAAATCCCAATCTCATCCGCATCGGCGATATAGCGCGCCGGCACCCAGGATTCCTCCACCGACACCGCTTGCTGATCGACATAACGAATACGCTTCAGCAAATACACCTCGCTGCCTTTACTCAATCCCAGCTTTTCGGCGATTTCTGCGTCGCAATGGATTTTGCTTTTGTTAATCCACACGGTGTCAGGTTTTTTACCGCGCAATACCGCTTGTTGCGACAAGCCTTTCGGTTCTTTAAGCGAATACTCAAACTGGCTGCAGATCTGCGTGCCGTAGCCACGAGAACGCAATACCACGCCCTCTTTTTCCAGCGCATCCATGGCTTTACGCACGGTGATGCGCGAAATGCTCAGCGACTGGCTGAAATCACGCTCACTCGGCAGGATCTCTTCATGCACTAACACGCCATCGCGCACCGCATCTTTAATTGCAGTGGCAAAGCGTTTGTACAGCGGCGTGCGGCTGTCATCGGCAAGGGTAGAAGTCAGCCGCGAAAAAAGTGCAGTTTGGTCGGTCATAGTGGTCGGGTTCACATAATCCGGTAAGCGGATGAAAGCGTTATGATACTGACTTTTTAGCGGTAGCGAACCATTTTTGGGCTCTTTATCTTAAAGTTAACAAATAGTACAATACTTGAAATTCCCGGACCAATTATTGACATGAAATTTATAAAAAAAATTAGAGAATTAAATAGAAAAAGAAATTATTTAAAGAAAAAGATGAAGTATAAAATTGCTTTATATAAAGCGACAAAAAAATGGCGTCGAATGCCAACAGAAAAGATTGCACCATCTAAAGTTCGCACAGCGCTGATGATCAGGAACGAAGGTAAGATTGGTGATGCTATAGTATCAACATGCATATTACGCGCGATGCATGAAGCTGGGATAAACATTGATGTTTTAGCGATAAAAGCAAATGAAATGATCTTCTCAGGTAATCCTTTTATCAGAAATCTTTATCTAACTGATGAAATGGATCCTCGGGATATGTATAACCATGCGATTCCCGATGATCTAATAATCACATTGAAAAACAACAATTATGATTTGATGATTGATACGGGTATCTGGGATACAGGCTTATACATGCCGAAGATGATACAAGCTATCTCACCTAAAATTTCATTAGGTTTCAATAAACAAAAGTGGCTATCGCATTACGACGTCAACATTGCATTTAATCACTATGAATCTCATGTTAAAGAGATTTATGCTGCGATTATGAATTACCTTGGCTTCCCTGATGCTTTGAATCAAAGGTATGAGGTATATTATAAGCAATCCATTTCAGACGAAGTTAAAGCAATCGATTTTTTTATAGGAGATAATAAAAAAGTCGTCATCAATATGTATGCAAGTCACGATGATAGAAATTTAACACCACAACAAACTAAAGAAATAATTAGTGGCATTCTATTAAAGAATAAAAATGTAGACATTGTCGTTCTGGATTATAAAAAAGCTTTCGTGAAAGACTTCTTCATTGGAGCAAAGGTATATCATGTGCCATCGCTATATCATGCTATGGCAGCGATAAACTTATCCGACCTGGTTATATCACCTGATACGGCTGTCGTCCATGTTGCAGCTTTGTATGACAAACCGCTAATTGGTATTTATCGTGATATCCCTGATAACAATAAATTATGGTCGCCAGGTTACAAAAATGGTCATCAAATATTCACGTCGACTTTTGTTGTTGGGGAAGATGTATCACTGGTCGATAACGTTTTAAACGCTATTGATAAGTTCAATCTAAATTAGAGGGATCAGGCATAGAGTAAACATTATAAATTCGCAAATTTTTTCAGTAATGCTTTCCGCTCTATGCCTGTTATTCCTTTTCAACGTAACGCCTAACTTAGCGTTATTCTAACGCTCATCAAACGGCACGCCGCCTTTTGACTTGTGATGTTTTGGCGTTTCGATGATGGAAACCGTCACTGAATTAGCGTCGATCTCAAACGAATCGGCCACCGCTGCGGTCACGGCTCTCAACAACTTCTTCTTCTGCTCAATCGTGCGACCTTCCGCCGCATACACAACAATTTCTGGCATCTCTGCTGCTCCTTAAAGTAAACGTTCGTTTTCAGCATACCGCAGCCAAAGCTCTGCGTGCAGCGTCAATCACCCATCTTCACCGGCAATCTGTGTTGAAATGTGTATTGTTATGTTATAACGTAATTAACTCTTTTAATATGTAGCGGTTTCAGTCGGAAATCATAATGAAATCAATGAAAAATTTGCTTATCGCTTCGGCGTTAGGCCTGGCTTCTTACGCCTCAATGGCGGCAGAACATCAGGGTAAACCAGTGCGCATTGCGGCGCCGTTTGAAATCAAAGGTACCGACCCAACGCTCTCCGGCGACATTCTGTTGCGTATGGATGTAGTGGAAACGCTGGTAGAAGTGAACGAACGCGCCGAGCCCATTCCGGCGCTGGCGCAGAGTTGGCAGGTTTCTAATGATGGTTTGCAATGGCAATTGCAGCTACGTCCCAACGTGCGTTTCCATGATGGATCGCCACTGGATGCGGCTGCGGTGGTGAAGTCACTTAACACCGCGCGCAGTAAAGCGGGCTTGCTGGATAAAACGCCGATCACCGCTATCAGCGGGGAAGGGCAACGCGTCACGATCACCTTGCGCGAACCTTTTACGCCGCTACTTTCGGTGTTAGCAGAAAGCCGTTCCCAGATTCTGGCATTGGCCAGTTGGGATGCGCAGGGCAACATTACCCGCATCATCGGTAGCGGGCCGTTTATGCTGACGTCGTTCCAGCCGCCGCAATCTTTGGCGGTTAAACGGTTTGACGATTACTGGGGCGAAAAGCCGGCAATTGCGGCCGCTAGCTATCTCTCTTCCGGACGCGCCGAAACCCGCGCCTTGCTGGCGGAAAGCGGCGACGCGGATTACGTATTCAATCTGGATGCCGCCAGCCGTCAGCGTTTAGCGCGCAAGCCGTCGCTGCAACTGCCCGCTATTCCGGTGCCGCGTACGCTAATGTTAAAACTCAATGCGGGCGATCCGCTGTTAGCTGAACAGCCGGTGCGTGCTGCCATCAGCATGGCGATTGACCGTAATGCGCTGGCGATGGCGGTGCTACGTTATCCGGGCGCGGCCAGTCAGTTATTCCCGCCGAATATGGGCGAATGGCACAACAGCGCACTGCAACCGCTACAGTTCAATCCGCAACTGGCGGCACAACAGCTGCAAGCGGCGGGCTGGAAATTAGGCGCGGACGGCGTGTTAACGCGCAACGGCCAGCGCTTCAGTGTAACGCTGCTGACGTTCCCCGATCGTCCCGAACTGCCGCTGATGGCGATGGTTATCCAGCAGCAGCTGCGTAAAGTCGGTATTGAGGTGAAGATCAACTCCACCAACGCCAGCGAAATTCCAGCGCAGCATCACAGCAATCGACTGCAACTGGCGCTGTTTTCTCGTAATTTTGCGCTCACGCCTGACCCAACCGGCACGTTACTGCAGGATTATGCGGAAAAGGGCGGCGACTGGGGCGCGATGAACTGGCATCCAGCCGGTTTCAGCGCAGCGTTGCACACCTTAACGCAATCCAACGATGCGGCCGAACGTGCGCAGGCGCGTAACCTTATCACCGCCTCCTTACAGCAGGATTTGCCGGTGCTTCCGATTGCCTGGTATCAGCAATCTGCCGCGATCAACAGCAAGTTGAAAAACGTCACGCTCGATCCGTTCGAGCGTCACTTTGGTCTGCGCCAGATGCAGTGGGAGCAATGATGATCAAGCTTTTAGGCTGGCGCTTAGCACAGGCGGCTTTCGTGGTGCTGGCGGTCGGTTTACTCACCTGGTTTTTGGTGCAGGCCTTGCCCGGCGATATGGCGTGGCGCATTGCCAGCGGTCGTTATGGCTACGATAGGGTGGATGCCAACGCGGTGGCGCTGGTACAGCAGGAACTGAGCGGCTCGTTGCAGCAGGGCAGCGCGTTGCTGCACTGGCTATTTGATCTGCTGCAGTTCAACTTTGGTCGTTCACTGGTTTCCGGCGAACCGGTGATGGATGAACTGCGCTGGCAGCTGAGTCAAACGCTGGCGCTGGCAGGAACATCACTGCTACTGACGATTCTCTTCACCTTGCCGCTTGGCATTTGGGCGGGATGTCACGCCAATGGCAAACTTGACCGCGCGTTGTTATGGCTGAGCGCGCTGCTGAAATCGGTGCCGCATTTTGCGCTTGGCATGCTGCTAATTGTCTTACTGGCGCTGCAGCTCGATTGGCTGCCCAGCGCCGGGCACGGCGAGCTGCGTCATTTTCTGTTGCCATCGTTAACGCTGGCATTGCCTTTAACCGCAGTGGGCGTGCGCGTAGTGCGTGAAGCCACTTATCAGGTGGTTATGTCAGGCTATTACCGCTGGGGCGCGCAGAAGGGATTAGTGCCTGCAAAGCTAATGCGTCGTCACGGCTTGCGAAATCTGGCATCGCCGGTGTTGACCTGGTTCGGTATGCAGTTTGTCTGGCTGGTGGAAGGTGTGGTGGTGGTGGAAACGCTGTTTGCCTGGCCCGGCATTGGTCACGCGCTGGTGCATGCCATCTTTGCCCGCGATGTGCCGGTGATCCAGGCCAGCGCCATGACGCTCGGACTGCTGTTCGTGCTGCTGAATATGCTGGTGGATGCGGGTTGTCATCTGCTTGATCCCCGAGGAGCACGAGCATGACAATTTCATTTTCGCGTCTTATTGGCCTGCTGTTGTTGTGCGTGCTGCTTGGCTTCGCCTTTCTGCTGCCTCTGATTCATCACGGCGATCCGCTGGAACAGGATCTGCTGCAGATGCTGCACGCGCCGAGCGGCGGCAATCTTCTCGGATTTGATCATTTGGGTCGCGACATGCTGCCGCGCCTCAGTGCAGCATTGCGCCTTTCGCTTGGCCTCGCTGCATTATGCGTGATGAGCGCGCTGCTCGCGGGGGTGCTGGCTGGCGTATTCAGCGCGCTGTATGGCGGTTGGTTGGATCGCCTGCTCAGCATGCTCGGCGACATGTGTCTGGCGCTGCCGGGATTGCTGTTGGTGCTGCTGCTAGCGGCGATTGCGCCGGATTCTCCCGGCATGTTGTGGCTGGGGATTTCGCTGGTGCTGTGGGTGGAATTCTTTCGCGTCACGCGTGCAACGCTGCGCCCAATTGTGCGTGCGCCCGGCATTCAGGCCTCAAAGCTGCTTGGTTTCACGGCGTTCTACCGTTTTCGTCGTCACCTGTGGCCCGCGTTAGCGCCGGTATTAACCACGTTGACACTGTTCTCTTTCAGCAGCGCCATCATGGCGGTATCGGCGCTTGGCTTTATCAGCGTCGGCGTTCGTCCGCCCACACCAGAACTGGGGTTGATGATGACCGAACTGTTGCCGTTCGCCTGGGAAGCGCCATGGTTGTTAATGCAGCCGGTAATCGCACTGTTTCTGCTGCTGATCAGCCTGAATCTGTTGATGAAAAAGGAGACTAAATGAAAGGATTGCAGGTTATCGGCATTAGCGTCACAACCGCCAGCGCCACGCTGGTGGAAGCGGTTGATTTCACCTTGCAGCCCGGCCAACCGCTGACCTTGCTGGGTGAAACCGGTTCGGGTAAAAGCCTGCTGGCGCAAGCGATCATGGGTATTTTGCCCGGCGATTTGCAGGCCAGCGGTACGCTGATCATCAACGAACAACGTTTTATACTGCCGCAGGATGCCGGATTGTTGCGCGAATTATGGGGCCGCACGTTAGCGTCGCTGCCGCAGGAGCCGTGGCTGTCGCTGGATCCCACCATGTCAGTGCAGCAGCAGGTTGCAGAAGGCTATCGCTTTGTACGCGGACAGACGAAAGCCGCCAGCGCAATCGCCGCGCGTCGCGATTTACAGCAGCTTGGTTTACAGGACGCGGCGCCGCGTTTTCCGTGGCAACTCTCCGGCGGGATGGCGCAACGTGCCGCGTTTGCCGCCGCACGTGCAGGCGGCGCGGAGATACTGATTGCCGATGAGCCAACCAAAGGGCTGGATGTGGCACGTCGCGATGAGGTTGCGGCTTTGCTGCGCCGCGAAGTGGCCGACGGCGGCACACTGCTCACCATCACCCACGACATCGCGCTGGCCCGTCAGTTGGGCGGTGAGGTTATCGTGATGCATAAAGGCAAGGTGATCGAGCAGGGCAGGGCGGAACAGGTGCTACATGCGCCGCAGCAGCGTTACACGCGTGAATTACTTGCCGCCGATCCCGCCGCCTGGCCTGCACGGCAACAAACCATTATTGGCAGCAAAGCGGTGGTGATTGCTGAGGGCATCCGCTTGCAGCGCGGCGGTAAACCGCTCGGCGTTCCGCAAAACTTCACGCTGCACGCCGGCGAAATCGTTGGATTACACGGTGCCAGCGGCAGCGGCAAAAGTAGCTTTGGAGATGTGTTGCTCGGTCTGTTAACGCCGCAGCAAGGCAAGGTTACGCGCCATGCGGCGGTCGATGCGCTGAAATACCAGAAGATTTATCAGGATCCGTCAGCGCTGTTTCCGCCGACCCGCACACTGGCGCAAAGCCTCGACGATGTGTTGCGCCGACATCGCATTGCCTCCACGCGGCGGGATGCGCTGATGGAACAACTGGCGCTGGCACCGGAACTGTTAACACGTCGACCCGATTCGCTGTCGGGCGGCGAGCTGCAGCGCTTCTCGCTGTTACGCGTGATGCTGCTGGATCCGGTATTTCTGTTTGCCGATGAACCCACATCGCGTCTTGATCCGCTGGTGCAGCAGCAAACCATCCAGCTCATCACCTCGCTGGCGCGCGAGCAACAGTGCGCGGTGTTGCTGGTGAGCCACGATCGCGATCTGCTGGAAAAGGGCACGCATCGAGTGATCGCGATGGAGGACGTCGCTTAACGCTCTGGCGGCTGGCTATCGCCGTGACCAAGTGAACGCTGCATCACCACGGTATCGAGCCAGCGGCCATGTTTAAATCCCACCGACTTCATGACACCGGTGTGCTCAAAACCGAGCGCCCGGTGTAATCCCAGCGATCCTGCATTCTCGCTATCGCCAATAATCGCGATGATTTGGCGAAATCCTGCCGCTTCCGCTAGCGCAATGGCTTTTTGCAACAGCGCGCGACCAATGCCTCTGCCGGTTTGCTGCTGATCGAGGTAAATCGAATCCTCCAGCGTAAAGCGATAGGCATAACGCGGGCGATACGGCGCCAGATAGCAGTAGCCCAGCACCTGATCATCCTCCTGCGCCACCAGCCAAAAACCGCCGCGCTGCTGCACATCCTGCACGCGATTCTGCATTTCGCTCGTCGAAGGCGGTTCGGTTTCAAAAGTCGCGGTGCCGTGCAGCACATGCCATGCGTAGATTTTCTGAATGGCAGCGGCGTGATGAGGTCGGGCGGGAATAATGTCCATATGTTCCTGATTCTTAGCGGAGAAAACCACAGCATGCCACTGCGCCGCACGCGAATCATCGGATTTAACAATAGGAAATTCTGATGGCTAACCTTCTGTGTCGTAGGGTCGCCATTCATGGCGACCTGGCCTAACTCACGCTCAATTCTGCTCCGATAATTGCACCGCCATAGTATCCGCCTCTAAAGCCTCGAAAACATGCGGTTCGTCGGCGGGATAGCAAATATAGTCGCCTGGATGCAGCTCGACCGGCGCATCGCGCGGTCCCACCAGCGCACGTCCACGGGCGATGATCACATGTTCCACCGAGCCCGGCGGATGCGGTTTTGAGTCGCGCGGTGCGCCAGGTTGGCTGGTGACCAGATAGAGATCGCGGCGTCCGCCGGGCGGGCAACTTGCTAGCAAGGCCGCCTGATAATCCGCCATCTCCGCTGAGACGATCATGCCTTCGCCACGACGAATTACCTGCAAACGCTTCACTTCCGGCTCCATCAAACGCGCGAAAGGAATATTCAACGCCACACACAGCGCCCACAACGTTTCAAGACTGGGATTACCGTTACCCGCTTCGAGCTGCGACAGCGTGGATTTGGCGATCCCGGCGCGACGCGCCACTTCTGTCAGTGAAAGCCCCGCGCGCTGGCGTTCGCGCAGTAATCCGACAGCAATAATATCAATTGGCGTGGTCAAACCCTCTCCTGTTCTTTATATCGAACGATTTGTTCGTCTTGTAAAACGATTCTGGCGCGTTCATTATAACGGCTTTCCTGTTCGATATGAGATCAAATTGTGATGCGTCTGGGTGCAGTGCCGCTTGATCGCGGAGTAATAAAAGCCATATTCCTGGTTTGTCTGGCCGACGGTATTGTCGGGCTTTCTTACGGTTCGCTAGCGGCGGCCGAAGGGTTTCCGCTGTGGGTGCCAATTGCGCTCTCAACGCTAGTGCTGGCAGGCGCGTCGGAATTCCTGTTTATCGGCATTGTGGCGGGCGGCGGCAGTCCGCTGACCGCAGCGGCGGCCGGTTTACTGGTCAACGCGCGTCATCTGCCGTTTGGTATCGCGGTAAAAGATCTTGTGGGTAAAGGCAGCCGCAGCCTGCTGGGATGCCACATCATGAACGATGAAAGCGTTGTGTTTGGTATTTCCCAACCAAAACTGGCGCAGCGTCGTGCCGCGTACTGGATTTGTGGTTTGGGCATTTTCACTATTTGGCCGCTGTCGGTGATTGGCGGTGCGTTGATCGGCCGCTTTATTCCCGATGTCTCGGCCATTGGTTTAGATGCGGTGTTCCCGGCGATCCTGATTGCCCTGATTTTCCCGGCGCTGCGTCAGCGTCGCACGCTGATCCCCGCTACGCTCGGCACCGCGCTGTCAGTGCTGGCAACGCCATTTGTGCCAGCGGGCATGCCGGTGCTGTTTTCATTGCTGGGATTACTGAGCTGGCGGGAGCGTAAAAATGCAAAATAACCTGATCATTGGCGGTATAGCGCTGCTGGCGGTGGGCACTTATGCGATCCGTTTCGCCGGTTATCGTCTGGGCAGCCGTATGCAGATGTCGGATCGCGCACGCAACATGCTGTCTGATGCCGCCACCGTTTTGCTGCTGGCGGTAGCTGTAACTACCGCACTGTTTGAAGGCACGCATTTTGCTGGTGTGGCGCGTATCGCCGGCGTGCTGTTTGCGGTGTTTTTGGCCTGGCGGCGCACACCGTTGATTCTGGTAATTATCGGTGCGGCGCTAATGACCGCGTTGCTACGCTACTTCGGCGTGCCCTGATCGCGCCAGGTTTGCGCGCGTAATTCATATAATAAACTGGCGGGTGCGCCTGGAACATCGTGAAACTGGTCGTAACAGCGCAGTCCCGCTTTCTCTAACACCCGCTGTGACGCGAAATGATCCGGGCGCACCGCCGCATCAATCACCGGAAGCTGGCATTCATCGAAGCCATAAGCGATCACCGTGCGGGCAAACTCGGTGGCGTAACCTTTTGTAGCCGGAATCGGCGTTATCTTCCTGATGAGTTTTGTTACTGTGATACTCCACGGATTACTAGCATAGAGGAAAACGTATGAAACCGCGTTTAGCCCGCTGTGATGAAACGGCCACGTTGTGGCGCATTCGCAACCTTGCCATTCGCCACGGTTGCCAGGCCGTTTATCCCGCTGATGTTATCAGCGCATGGACGCCCGATGCGTTACCGCACGGCTATTTTGAGGCGGTCAAAAGCAACCCGTTTTATGTGGTCGACGATGCTGAACATGGCGTCGCCGCGACCGGGTTTCTCGATCTGCACAGCGGCAGCGTTGAAGCGATCTTTACGTTGCCCGTTTGCAATGGCAAAGGTTATGCCAGTGCGATAATGCAGGCAATTATCGATGAAGCCTGTCAGCGTGGTTTTACTCAACTGACGCTTGCCGCCACGCCAAACGCCAGTGGCTTCTATCAGCGCCAGGGTTTTCGCGTGGTGCGTGAGGCACTTTATCCCTCAGCGCTGGCGCAAGCCGATCTTCCCTGCGTCGAAATGATCCGCGAGCTTTAAGGCTAAAATGACAAACAGTGCAAACAACATGGACCGCGCGAATATGGTAATTAACTGCGTAGCGTATCGCCACGGCAAGCGCGAAGAGCATGTCGATATCGCCGATATCAGTGAAGTATTAAAAGAAGAGAAATCCTTCGTCTGGATGGGTTTGTACCAACCTGAACCGGCTTTTATGCAGACGCTGCAGCAGGAGTTCAGTCTGCATGAACTGGCGATTGAAGATGCGCTGGTGGCACATCAGCGACCGAAGATCGAGCAGTACGGCGATTCGGTGTTTATTGTGGTGAAAACCGCCCACATGGACGAGCAGCAGCGCATCACTTTCGGCGAAACCCACTTCTTCCTCGGCAAAAACTTCCTGATCACTGTGCGTCACGGTTCTTCGGAAGGCTATGCAGATATCCGCACCAAAGCCGAAAAGAATCACGCGCTACTGTGTGAAGGGCCGGGTTATGCGCTCTACTGCATCCTCGATTTCATCGTTGATAACTACAGCAAAATCACCGAATCCCTCAACGATCGCATTAGCGGGTTGGAACAGGGCATGTTCACCACGCGTTTTGACAGCGATGCGCTGCAGAACGTTTATCATCTGCGTCGTGAACTGCTGGCGCTGCGTAACGCGGCGCTGCCGGTGACCGAAATCTGCCAGCAGCTGGTGCGCTTCCACGAAGATATCATCCCGAAAAATCTGCGCGCCTATCTGCGTGACGTGCAGGACCACGCGCATCACGTGATGATCGATGCCGAAGATATGCGCGAAATGCTCACCAGCGCGATGCAGGTCAATCTGGCGCTGGTGTCGGTGCAGCAAAGCGAAGTGAATAAAAAGCTCGCCGGTTGGGGTGCGATCCTGATTGTGCCGACCATCATTTTCAGCATGTACGGCATGAACTTCCCCGATATGCCGGAGCTGCATACCCACTTTGGTTATCCCGCAGTGGTGGGCGTAACCGTCGTTATCTGCTGCGTAATGTGGTGGCGGCTGAAAAAGGCCGGTTGGCTATAAACGTTAAATGCCTGCATTTTTTGCACAACTTCCTGCAACCCGGAGTGAAAGATGTCCTTTAATATTGGTCTTCTGCTGTTCCCCAACCTCACGCAACTCGATCTCACCGGTCCGTGGGAAGTGTTTGCCCGCATGCCCAACGTTAACAATTATCTGATTTGGAAAGATCGTCAGCCGGTGATGTCGGATCGCGGGCTGGCGGTCGTGCCAACCATGACCTTTGACGATTGTCCTCAACTCGATCTGATCTGCATTCCCGGCGGTCCCGGACAAATTGCGCTGATGGAGGATGACGAAACGCTGGATTTCGTGCGCCGCATGGCGGAAAACGCCAAGTGGGTGACATCGGTATGTACCGGTTCGCTGGTATTAGGTGCAGCGGGTTTATTGCAGGGATATCGCGCGACGTCACATTGGGGTTCGCTTGATCAGCTCAGCTTGCTCGGTGCCACGCCGGTAGCGGAACGTGTGGTGCGCGATCGCAACCGCATCACTGGCGCGGGCGTCACCTCGGGCATTGATTTCGCTTTAACCGTGGCGGAAGAGCTGCTTGGGCGTGAAACAGCGGAAAATATCCAGCTGCAGATGGAGTACGATCCGGCGCCGCCATTCCATTCCGGTTCGCCACGCAGTGCGTCGCCGGAACGGTTGGCCGAGGCACAAATCCAGATGCAGGATTTTATTGCCCGCCGACGTGCAGCGACCGAAAGTGCCGCAGCGCGGCTCAAGCGTGGCTGAGAAAACTGGCGATTTCAGCCTGAAATCGCCACGAGTTTTACTGCTTAATGTGCGCTGGCAGTAGGGCGCACGGTGATTTCACTGGTATCCACCTCGCCAGGCTGATCGATGGCCCAACTCACCGCTTTGGCAATCGCTTCCGGCTTGAGGGCAATCTGGCGATAGCTCTTCATCGCCTCACGCGCGGTGCTATCGCTGATGATATCCGCCAGTTCAGATTCCACCACGCCGGGATTGATCACCGTAACCCGCAGATGCTGCGACTCCTGACGCAGGCCATCGGAAATAGCGCGAACGGCGAACTTGGTGGCGCAATACACGGCGGCGGTTGGCGAAACAGTCAGTGCACCAATGGAGGCGATATTGATAATGTGACCTAACTGCTGCGCTTGCATGGTCGGCAGCACCGCAGCAATGCCATACAGCACACCGCGAATGTTGACGTCCAACATCAAATCCCATTCATCAACTTTCATTGAGCTCATCGGTGACAGTGGCATCACGCCCGCATTGTTGATCATCACATCAATACGGCCATATTTCTCCAGGGCAAAATCGGCCAGCTGCTGTGTATCGGCGCGCTGGGTGACGTCGGTGGCGAGATAATCCACGCTCGTGCCGCCAAAACGCAATTCATCACATAACGCCTGCAGACGATCGGTACGGCGCGCGCCGAGCACCAGCTGATGACCTTGTTGCGCCAGATGACGTGCAATGCTTTCGCCAATGCCGCTGCTGGCACCCGTCAAAATAATCACTTTCTTCACTGTGTTCATGATGCATTCCTCGTTGAGTTGACGAGGCTATTGTTGATAAATCACACAGTGCGCAACAGACCGGATTGTGGCGCATCTTTGCCTGATTCTCTCGTATGCATTGTGCAACCACGATTTACATAGCTATGCTTTGCCTGAATCTCTCTGAGGAACCACTCATGTCGCAAACCGTGCAACAGCGCACCTGCGCTTTACTCAGTCAGTTGGCGCGCCAGGAAGGCTATACCGAATCGCTGCTTGAGAGCGTGCGCTTTATGCGCGCCGATCGGCAGTGGGCACGCACGCCGGTATTGTATGATCCGAGCATCATTATTATTTGTCAGGGATCGAAACGTGCGTTTCTTGCAGACAAAATGTATCGCTACGACGCGCAACATTACCTGGTGTTGTCGGTACCGCTGCCGTTTTCTGCCGAGACGGAAGCCACATCAGAAGAGCCGCTGCTGGGCATCGCCATTCGTCTGGATGTTGCTATGGTGGCGCGGCTGGTGGCACAACTGGGCAACAGTGAAACGGCGGTAAGCGCTACGCCAGCGGGCATCATCTCAACACCGATCAACGAAACGCTGGCGGAGAGTACGCTGCGTTTGCTGGAAGCGTTGAGCGATCCGCTTGAAGCCAAAGTGTTGGGACCCGCGCGCGTCGAAGAGATCTGTTTTCGCGTATTGATGGGCGAGCAGGGCGGCGCGGTGCGTGCGGCGTTAACCTATCAAGGCCATTTTGGTCGTATCGCGCGTGCTTTGCAGCGCATCCATGCCGACTGGCGTCAGCCGCTGGATGTACCGCATCTGGCGAATGAAGCCGGGATGAGCGTGCCGCGTTTCCATCTGCATTTCAAAACCGTTACGCAAACCTCGCCGATTCAATATCTAAAATCGCTACGTTTGCATCAGGCGCGTTTAATGATGATCCGCGACAATCTCACCGCCGCAGGCGCAGCAGCGCGCGTCGGCTATGAAAGTGATTCGCAGTTTAATCGTGAGTTCAAACGGATGTTTGGTCGCAGTCCGGCAGAAGAGGCGCGGGAGATGAAGCGGGCGTTTGAGTTGTTACCGCCGGAGCAGCTGTCCGGCCGATTACAGGCGCATTAACTTAGCGAATGCTCATGATGGCAACGACCATCAAAATCCAGAATACCGCGCAGCCGGTAAACATCATTTTCCAAACTAAACGGCGTTCTACTGTCAGAAAAGCAGAAAAACGTGAACGTAAAATCGATTGCATAGCGACCTCAAATCAGAATTTTAGAAGAAAGTTTGTTGGCTGAAGTAAGAAATACCTGTCAGCGAATCAGACTATTCTGTCTTTTTGTGGGTAATGAAATCGACGAGACCAGTCTTGTTTTTTGCCTGGAATTTAAACCACAGATAAAGAAAAGCCGCACAGGGCGCGGATCCCTGTGCGGCTGAATTCCAGACATTTGCTGGCTAAACGTTACGCGTCACGCCGCCATCAACACGAATATTCTGAGCAGTAATATAGGCCGCGCCAGGCGATGCCAGGAAGGCGATGGTTGCTGCCACTTCTGCAGACGTACCGTAACGCTGTAATGGCACGCTGTCGCGACGTTCGTCGGTTTTCGGCAAGCTATCGATCCAGCCAGGCAGCACATTGTTGATGCGAATGTTATCGGCCGCGTAAGTATCGGCGAAGATTTTGGTGAAGGATGCCAGCCCGGCACGGAACACCGCTGAGGTTGGGAACATATCGGTTGGCTCGAACGTCCACGCGGATGAGATGTTGATAATGCTGCCGCCGCCCTGTTTCTGCATAACTGGCGTGACCAGACGCGTGGCGCGCACCACATTCAAAAAGTAGGTTTCCATGCCGAGCTGCCACTGCTCGTCGGTTAATTCCAGAATCGGCGCGCGCGGACCATGACCGGCGCTGTTCACCAGCACATCAATGCGGCCCCAACGCGCCAGCGTTTGATCCACCAGCTTCTGCAGATCTGCAACCGACAGATTGGAACCCGTCACGCCCAAACCACCCAGCCGCTCCGCCAGCGCTTCACCTTTGCCGGATGAAGAGAGGATCGCCACTTTAAAGCCGTCGCTCGCCAGTTTCTCCGCTGCTGCTGCACCCATGCCGCTGCCACCGGCAACGATTACTGCCACTTTTTCTACTGTCATTATTGATCTTCCTGTTAATTAAAAATCGATTAAATCCAGTATAAAAGGTAATTTTGGCAGCAGAGAGTCAGTCTGTTTGCCAATTGACGATAGGAAAACTACAGGATGAGCCAGGGATTCAGCGAGCTGCCGCCGCTTAATGCGTTGAAAGTGTTTGAAGCGGTGACGCGCCATTTGAATTTTCGCCTGGCGGCGGAAGAGTTAGGCGTGACGCAGGGCGCGGTGGCGCAACAAATTCGCGGTCTGGAAGCCAGCCTTGGGCTGAAATTGTTTGATCGATTGCCGCGCACGCTGGCGCTAACCGGCGCGGGTGCAGGTTATGCGGTCAGTATTCGCCAGGCGTTTGAATTGATCGATGAGGCCACGCGCACGCTGCGTCCGGAACCGAATCGCTTAACGTTGAGCGTCACACCCACCTTTGCCAGCCGCTGGATGCTGCCGCGCTTACCGGTTTTTACCGCCGCGTGGCCGGATATCGATCTGCGCGTGCTGGCTTCTGAGCGGCTGGTGCAGTTTCATCATGAAGGCGTCGATTTGGCGGTGCGCTACGGCAGGCCGCCGTTTGGCGTGGGTCTGGATGCCACTTTATTGTTTAGCCAAACGGTATTAGCGGTGGTGAGTCCGGCGCTGCTTGCCGAGCTGGGCGATCCGGCCGAAAGCGATAACTGTCTGCGCTACGCATTGCTGCACGATGGTCATCATCTTTGGCCCGCATTTCTGGCGTTTACCTTCCCGCATGTATCGCTACATCATCAGCATCACCTGCGTTTCAATCAAACCGCGCTGGCGCTGGAAGCGGCGATCAGCGGGCAGGGCATTGCGCTCACCAGTCCGCATTTCGTGCAGAACGATCTGGCCAGCGGACGTTTGGTGCCGACGTTTGCGCAGCAAATGACCATGGATGCCGGTTGGTATCTGGTGTGGCCGCGCCGTCCGCGCGAACAAGCACCGGTGATGGCGGTGCGCGAATGGCTTTTAGCGCAAGTGAGCGGCTGATTATTGTTCAATAACGAAATCAGTAAAACTGATGATCCGCATGGGATCATGAATGTTATAACTGCTTAATGATGCAGATGTGGGGTTTTATCCTGTCAAGGCAGTGAATTAGAAAAATATCGCGAAAATTCAGCAAGTAAAGCGAAGGATTGCGCGTTGCATTCTGTCGGATGCTGTGAATAAATACGGAGTCAATTTTAATAAAAATGCCATAAAGGCCAGGCTCGCGCCTGAATAAAGATCTTTGCATATGACCGATCATAAAGATGTTTTAGCCAGGGACATCAGCGCCAAAAGCGAAAGCATGCAGGCGCATCTCATCGCCATTCGCCGTGACATTCACGCGCATCCGGAGCTGGGTTTCGACACCATTCGCACTGCCCACATCGTCGAGCAGGAGCTGCTGCGCCTGGGCCTGACGCCGAAAACCGGCGTCGGCAGAACCGGCGTGATGGTTGATATTGTCGGCGCGCATCCTGGTAAAACCGTGCTATTACGCGCGGATATGGATGCATTGCCAATCCATGAACAAACCGGTTTACCTTTCAGCAGCCAATATCCCGGCAAAATGCACGCCTGCGGCCACGATATTCACACCGCGACGATGCTCGGCGTGGCGGCGATTGTGCCGCACTATCGCGCGCAGTTGCATGGCACTTTGCGATTGATTTTCCAGCCAGCAGAAGAGACGCCCGATAGCGGTGCCGAAGCGATGATCGCCGATGGCGCGGCAGATGGTGTCGATCTTGCCATCACGCTGCACAACAAACCGGAACTGGCTGCCGGCGAAATTGGCTTAACGCGCGGTGCCAGCACCGCTTCAAGCGACGAGTTTGATGTGGTGGTGCACGGAAAATCAACGCACGCCGCGCGTCCGCATATGGGAACCGATCCGATCATTGCCGCCGTCAATCTGGTGAGCCAGCTGCAAACCATTATTTCGCGCGAGCTCGATCCCGCCAACTCGGCGGTGCTGACCATCGGCCACATTCATGGCGGCAGCACACACAACATCATTTCCGATAGCTGCCTGATTCAGGGCACGGTGCGCGCCAAATCACCGGCGGCGCGTGCGCATATCGAAGAAGCGTTCAAACGTATTTGCGCGGGCGTCGCGCTGTCGCTGAATGTGCGCGTTGAGGTCAATTATCAGCGCGGCGTACCGCCGTTAATGAACGACGATGCGCTGATTGATGCGCTGGAACCGATTTTGTCGCATCAGTTTGGTAAAGCCATTGTTGCCAAGCCGAGCGCCAGCTTTGGTGCTGAAGATTTCTCGCTGTTTACCGAGCGCGCGCCAGGTTGCCAGATCCACATTGGATCCGGCGCACCGGGACGCGACGACCATCTGCATAATTCGGATTACCAACCCGACGAGCGCAGTATCCATGCCGGCACGCAGGCATTAGCCCGTTTAGCCATTGATTTACTCTCTTAAAATAACGAACTTCGAGGTTTTCTGATGATGCGTAAAGGACTGTTAACCGCTTCTGTGGGCATGCTGCTGCTTGCCTCTTCCGCTCTGGTGCAGGCAAAAGATTTTGGCACGCTGAAATTCGCCACTGAAGCCGCCTATCCGCCGTTTAACCAATCCACACCTAACGGCAAAATCGTCGGTTATGAGCCGGATATGGTGGCTGAAATCGCTAAACGTGCCGGTTTCAAATACGAAATCGTGGCGCAGAAATGGTCCGGTATGATTCCGGGTTTAGTTGATGGCAAATATGATGCGGTGATCGATGCCGTGACCGTCACGCCGAAGCGTGAAGAAGTGGTGGATTTCTCACGCCAGTACACCGTGAGTGTTTCAGGTTTCGTCACTCTGAAGGGCAGCGCGGTTGATACCTTGCCAGGCAATGGCGAAGTGGTGCTGGCGGATGACGAAGCTGGCATGACCAAATCTATCGATGCTTTGAAAGCCAAATTCAAAGGCAAAACCATCGCGGTGCAGGTTGCCACCATTCAGGCGGATTTCCTCAACAAATATCTGGCGGATGTGGCGACGATTCGCACTTATCAGGCTGGCCCGGAAACTTTCGCCGATCTGCTGAACGGCCGCGTTGATGCGGTAATGGCGTCACGCACCAACCTGAATGCCTATGTGAAAAAGCATGCGGATACCGTGAACAGTACCGGTTACGGTTTCTCGGGCGGCGTGTTGGGTCAGGGTTCAGCTATCGCGATTCAGAAAAACAATCCTGAGCTGAAGGCGGCGCTGGATAACGCGTTAAATTCAATGATCAAAGATGGCACGCTGAAGCAGCTGTCTGAAAAATGGTTCGGCGAAAACGTCGCACCTAAAGAGTAATTCCAGGCGCTTATGGCTATTGATTGGCAAATCTTAGGTTTTGGTGACGAAGGTTGGGGCGGCGTGTTGCTTAACGCCGCCACGGTGACCGTCACCGTTTCATTGTGTGCATGGCTGCTGGGCGCAATTCTCGGCAGCCTGTTGTGTTGGATGCAGATTGGTGGCGGGCGCTGGCAACAGCGTCTTGCCAACGGTTACATCACGCTGTTTCGTGGTGTGCCGGAGCTGCTGGTGATCTACCTGTTCTATTTTGGTGGACGTCAGGTGGTGTCGTTTGTCGGGGAAAGTCTTGGCCTGCAAGGACCGTTTGATGTGAACGGCTTTGTAGCGGGAGCGATTGCCATCGGCCTGATCTCCGGCGCCTATCAAAGTAGTGTGTTCCGCGGCGCGTTCTACGCGATCCCGAAAGGCACGCTGGAAGCCGCAACGGTAACTGGCATGGGCCGTTTGATGCTGTTCCGCCGCATGATTGTGCCGCAGGCGCTGAAAACCGCGCTGCCGGGCATGGGAAATCAGTGGCAATCGGTAATCAAAGAGTCGGCGCTGGTATCGGTCACTGGCTTAGTGGAAACCATGAACCAGATCTCCACCGCCTCGAACTCGACGCAAATGCCGTTCTTCTTCTACAGCGTTGGCGCGGTGATCTACCTGATCATCACCACCTGTTCCGATTTTGTTTTCCGCTATGTGGAAAAAGTGGCCATGCGCGGACAACAACGCGCGCGGTTGTAAGGAGCCACGATGGATGTCACTTTCCTGCAGCACACCTTAGCTGCGTTGCTGCGCGGCCTGCCGCTGACGCTGAATCTGGCGCTGTTATCGTTGTTGGGTGGCGGCGTGCTGGCGCTGCTGCTCAATCTGCTGCGCCAGAATCGCTTCGGAAGCTACGTTACGCGTTTCTACGTCTGGGCGTTTCGCGGCACGCCGCTGCTGATTCAGATCTTCATGATCTATTACGGCCTCGGCAGCTTGCCAGCGGTGCGCGAAAGCGTGCTGTGGCCGCTGCTGCGCGATCCTTACTGGTGCGGGTTGATTGCGTTGATTCTTAACGATGCGGCTTACACTTCGGAGATTCTGCGCGGTGGGCTTAACGCGGTTAGCGTGCAGTCGCTGGAAGCGGCCAAAGTGAGCGGCATGTCGCGCTTCACCACGCTGCGTCGCATTACGCTGCCGCTGGCGGTGCGCCAGGCATTGCCGGCTTACAGCAATGAAATTATCTCGATGATCAAATCGACCTCGCTGGTCAGCACCATCAGTTTGATGGAGATGACCGGCATCGCTGATTCCATTGTCTCTGAGACTTTCCGCGCGCTGGAGGTGTTTATCAGCGCGGCGATTATCTATCTGCTACTGACCGTGCTGGTGAGTAAAGCGGTGGCGCTGCTGGAGCGCCGTTTGTCCCCTTATCACGTTGGAGCACGTCCATGAGTAAACCCACTATCGCCCTGAGTCATCTCAGAAAAAGTTATAGCGGGCACGAAGTGCTGCACGATATCAGCCTGACGGCGCAGGATGGCGACGTGATTTCGCTAATCGGTGCCAGCGGTTCAGGCAAAAGTACTTTGTTACGCTGCATTCCGTTTTTAGAAGTGCCGCAGGGCGGGGAAATTGCGGTGGGTGACGAAGTGGTCACTATCGATAATCCCGACGAGAAGCTCAGCCGCGAGCAGCAGCGTCGTATCAAGCTGATGCGCATGCAACTCGGTTTTGTCTTCCAGAGCTTCAATCTGTGGCCGCATAAAACTGTACTGCAGAACATCATCGAAGCGCCGATTCATGTGCAGAAGCGCAGTAGCAAAGAGGCGATTGAAGAAGCCGAAGCGCTGCTGCAAAAAGTGGGTCTGTACGAAAAGCGCAACGCGTGGCCATCGCAGCTTTCGGGTGGTCAGCAACAGCGCGTGGCGATTGCCCGTGCGCTGGCGCAGCAGCCGAAGGCGATTCTGTTTGATGAGCCGACTTCAGCGCTTGATCCCGAGCTGGTGGGCGAAGTGCTGCGCGTGATTCGCAGCCTGGCGGAAGAGGGGCGCACCATGATTATCGTCACGCATGAAATGGGCTTTGCGCGTGATGTCTCGAACAAAGCGGTGTTTCTGCATCAGGGCAAAATCGAAGAAGCCGGTTCGCCACAGCAAGTGTTCAGCGATCCCATCTCCGCGCGCTGTCGCGCATTTGTAAGTAGTCACTTACAGCGCAATAGCTAACAATAATTCCCTTTCCCTGTGCACCAGCTATGTGAGTGAGCTGGTGCGCCTTATGTTTTCCCTTTATTTCCTCTTAATCAAAGCCATTGCTGTTGCAGCGGGTGGTCCGAATAGCAGCGACTGCGCGCCAGGCAGACTTCTGAAAACACGAGCCGACCGGGAAAAGTCGTTGAATCCCAATACGGCGCGGGTTACAACGTTTGACTTTAGTCAGGCCTCCTTTGCCGGAGTACTTCTTTACTGCATAACCACGGAATTCTATGCCGCACACTTACCGACCATGGATGAAAAGGTATTGGCTGGTCTGGCTACTGTTAACGCTGATCACCTTGATAGCGTTATTTGCCGATCAAATTTTGCAGCAGCAGCGTGTGGGCGAGGCGCAATTTAATCAGCAATTTAACCGCCTTGCCGCCTATCAAACGCAGAATGAAACGCTGTTGCCGCTGCTGAATGGCGATGAGGATCTCGCTGCTTTGCAGAGCAAATTTCCGCAGCTTGTCCTGCTGGAACACACCGTAAATCGTCCGTTAACCGCGCCACGTTTTGAAGAAGTGAGCGGTGGACGCTATTGGCTCTACAACCCTTATCGCCAGATCCGCATGCTGATCGATTTGCACTTTGCCCTGCAAACCTCGGATGTGGCGCTGGCGCTGGCTTTTCATATCCACGCGCCGCCCGCCATGCAAACGGTGAACTATTCGGACTCGGCGCGTTGGCAATGGCAGCGGCCGTTCATCAATCACTATCAGCCGTTCTTGCTGAAAGGCAGCGCCAATCCTGACTGGCGTGCGCTGCATATGCTGCCATTTACGCTGGCGCTGCTGTTGTGGCTGGTGATTGGCGGCCTGGGCTGGTGGCTGTTGCGTCACTGGCGTCAGCATGTGGAGATGCGCCTGCGCGCGGACTATTTCCAGCGTACGCGGCGTGAAGCGCTGGGCGAGTTTACCGCCGGCATCATTCATGAAATCAACCAGCCGCTGACCGCCATTAACACTTGGTTGCATAGCAGTCAGTTACTGTTGAAGCAGGGTAAACACGAAAATCTGCCGCAGGCGCTTAACGCGATGAGCTTGCAAACCGAGCGCCTCGCGGCGTTGCTGCAACGTTTTCGCGACATCGTGAGCGAACGTCCGGTGGCAATGACCTCCGTGAATCCGGAAGCCATCTGGCGGCGCGTGACGCTGCTGCTGCAACAGGAACTGGATGATGGCGATGTCGCGCTGCGTCAGCAGTTGCAGCACGGTCAGGCGAAAGTGCTGAGCGATCCACATTGGCTGGAACAGGTGTTCCACAACCTGTTGCAAAATGCCATTCACATGCAGCACGGACGTCCCGATGCATGGGTGAATATTGCATCGGAACATATTCCACACGGCATCAAAATCATCATCAGCGATAACGGTCCCGGCTTCTCTGCGGAAGGATTAGCGCAGGCATGCATGCCGTTTTACAGCTCACGCGCCAATAGCATGGGATTAGGCATGACGCTGGTCGAGAGCTTGATGTTACGCATGAACGGCCAGCTGCGGCTGGCAAATCGCGCCGAAGGCGGCGCGGAGATTACCTTAATTTTCCAACTGGCGGAGTAACGGAATGGTCGCAAAGGTTTGGTTAGTGGATGATGATTTGTCCGTGCGTGAATCGCTCGGTTTTCTGCTTAAAACGCTGGAATATGACGTGGCCGATTTTGCCGATTTGGCCGCATTTGAAGCGGCCACGCAAGCGCAGGAACCGCTGCGCGGCTGTTTGCTGCTAGATGTGCGCATGCCGGGTATTAGCGGCCTGAGCTGGCTAGCAGAGCAGGGCGATCGCCATCCGCTGCTGCCAGTGATCATCATGACTGGTCACGGCACCATTGATGCCTGTCGTCGTGCATTTCGTCAGGGCGCGTTTGAGTTTTACACCAAGCCGCTGGATATAGAACCGCTGCTGGAAACCATTCATTTGGCATTCAACGAGAGTGAACAACGTGCCGAGCGCTGGCAGTCACAACAGGGATTGCAGGCGCGGTTTGCGCAGCTATCGGCGCGTGAAACTGAAGTGATGCAGCTGATGATTGCCGGGCAAACCAGCAAAGAGATTGCGCGTGATTTATCGCTGTCACCGCGCACCGTGGAAGCGCATCGTGCGGCAGTGTTTGCCAAACTGGAACTCAATAATCTCGCGCAATTGATTCACGCATGGCAGCAGCTGAACCAGGTATAACTACCTGGATGAACGGGTAATCGCCCGAATATTTCTTTTCTCTGCCGCGCTTTAAAGTGTCACTCACTATTAAACAGGAGTGACACATGAACATCCGCCTTTCTCTGATTGCCGCTGCGGCGGCCTTTGTTTCCTTCGGCAGCCACGCGGCATTAACCGAATCCAACCTTTCACTGGCTGACGCACAGAAGCTGGCAAGCGCCGCGATTCAGTCGTGTGCGGCGAAAAACTACAACGTAGCCGTGACCGTGGTTGATCGTGCCGGTGTGGTAAAAGCGGTGCAGCGCATGGATAACGCCGGTCCGCACACCGTGGAAGCCAGCCAGATGAAAGCGTACACCGCGCTCAGCACCAAAAACCCAAGCGGTAAAGTGATGGAAGCGGCGCAGAATAATGCTGGTGCGCAGAATATGCGTGATATTCCTGGCTTCCTGCTGTTGGCGGGTGGTGTGCCGGTGAAAAGCGGCGATCAGGTAATTGGCGCAATCGGCATCGGCGGCGCGCCGGGCGGCAATCTGGATGAAGCCTGTGCGATGGATGCGCTGAAAGCGTTATAACAAAGAGTAGGGTCGCCATTCATGGCGACTTGGTTACATGCGGCGTGACAGCGCAAAACAGATCAGCGGCATCGGCAAGGTAAACAGCAGCAGCAACCACAGCAGCACATACACCGCATCGATGCCGTTATTTTGCAGGTTGTTATAAAGCTGAACCGGCATGCCCTGCGGGAAATAGGCGAAGATCATCACGATGCCAAACTCGCCCATGGCACGCGCCCACGCCAGTGCGCTGGCGGTTGCCAGCCCCGGCGCAGCAAGCGGGATCGATAAACGCCAGAAACGCTGCCACGGCGACGCGCCCAATGTGCGGCCCGCTTCCAGAATCGGCTTTGGCACACCGGCAAACGCCGAACGTGCGGTGGTGACGAAGTAGGGCAACGCGCCGTACCATTGTGCCAGAATAAACGCGGCCGGATTATTCACCAGCGTCCAGCCAAACTTCCCCAGCAGTTCGCCCGGCAAGCTATACGGCCCGTAAGCGCTCACCAACAAAATCCCCATCGCCAGCGGCGGCGTCAGCAGCGGAATCATCACCAGCAGTTCGACGATTAACCGCATCCGACCGCGCGCCTGCGACAGCCACCATGCCAGCGGCAATCCACTGACAAAAATCAGCAACAACGCGATTACACCCAAACCGAGCGACGTAGCGATAGCATTGCCATCGCCCCACGCCAGCTGCAGATGCTGCCAGTTGGTGACGCCAATCAGCGTGAGAAAAGGCACCGCCAGCAACAGCAGTGCTGGCAGTGACAG
Source organism: Enterobacter sp. Sphag1F (assembly GCF_014193275.1). NCBI lineage: Bacteria > Pseudomonadati > Pseudomonadota > Gammaproteobacteria > Enterobacterales > Enterobacteriaceae > Enterobacter > Enterobacter sp. Sphag1F. Next base: position 249,984 of record NZ_JACHZD010000005.1, read on the forward strand.
CCACAGCGCGGTGGCGTGACGGGTTTTCATTATGGGTAGATCGAACCGCCTTTCGGCGCGGCATAGCCATTCTGTTTAAACAGCGCCTGACCCGGCTGACTCAGCATAAAATCGACAAAGGCTTTGCCGGCTGCAGCGCCGTGTGGCGCATTTTTCAACACGGCGGCGTAATAAACCAGCGGCTGCGTATGCAGCACTTTGTCTTTGCCCGCGCTGTCTTTCACGCTGAAACTCACCGTTTCGTACCACTGCTTCGCCATCGCCGGATTGCTCAGATTAATCTCGTCGGGCAGTGCCACATACGGCAGATGCGCGGAGATCACTTCGCTCTCGTAACCGGCGGCGGCATCAACCTGGCCGCTTTCCAGCCGCGTTAGCAGGCCGCCTTCCAGATGGGTTTGGGCCGGATTTTGATAGCCGCCCATAATTTTATCGGCAATGCCCGGCTGCTGGTAATACTTCTCGGCCAGTAGCAGGGTAAAGATGATGTTCTGACCTTTTGGATCGTTGATCGGATCGGTGCGACCAAACTTAATGCCCGGCGTTGCCAGCACCTTCAGCCAGCTGGCGTCGCTGCCGTTAGCCTGCGCGAACTGCTGGGCGTATTTTCCTTTTGGGCTATACGCCACCACCATGCTGGTGCTCGCCACCGGGATCGCATCATCAATCAATCCGGCATCTTTCAGGATCTGCATCGGCCCCGGCGTGATCGAAACGAACACATCGGCGGTGATTTTCTTGCTCGCCAGCAAACGCGCCATGCCATAGGCGCCCTGGCCCTGACCTTCATACTTACCGTTATTTTGTTTAGCAAAGGCTGGACCTAATGATTGGTCCATCACTTTGCCCATGGAACCGGCGTAGGTCACGCGGATATCGGTATCAGCTTGTGCATGCAGACTAAAGCCCGCGCCGGCAGTGAGCAGCAGCGCGGTGAGGTGATTAAATCGCATTCCCTTTCTCGCTATATAATTAGGTAGATAGCGATTATCGGAATTGAGGCAAGCAGTGCAAGCGAAAATCTATTGCGAAATCATACCAAAGGCCCGCCGCAACGGGCCGACGCGCTTAAGCAAGGATGCGTTTGGCCCAGGATTCAATCTCGTCTCCGCTGCCGATATCCAACTGCACTAACCCATTGGTGATGAAGGTTGGTGAAACGTGGATGCCATTTTGCCGCGAATATTTGCTGTGCCATTTAATCTCATTCTGCAGCTCGGCACGCAGGAATGGTTCGCGCGCGTTAACGCCGCTGTACTGCTCCAGTCGATCGAGAATCTGATTCGGCGTGGCATCCATATTCGGGCCGTGGCTGTGATCGGTAAACTCAAACTCTTCACGATGATCCGCCACCGCTTGCAGCACCTTTTTAGCTGCTGCTTTGCCTTCAGGCAAGGTTGAGGCGGCAAGGATGTAGCGCACAATCACGCCGGAATACATATGCCAAGGCTGTGATTGCAAACGGATTTTTAACGTCATCTTCTCTTCACCCACTAATTGCAGCAGCGCGTCGAGCTTATTGAATGCGCGCACGGAGAACGGGCAGGTCGGTTCCAGAAATACTTCAAACACTTTCGGGCCGTGGCCCCAAACCAGCGGATCGGCGTGTAATGCGGTGGATTGGCTCATGGTAATTCCCTGTTGCAGCGATAAAAGTTGCCTTACTTTGGCAAAGCGCTGCGCTGACAGCCAGCGCGGGCTTGTGCTTTTTTGTTACAAAGCCATTCGATTGCTGCAAATGTGGCGAAAGAAAATCGTTTTATAGATCCGCGAGCTACAAGAAACTCGGCTCGCAGCGGCTTTGCACAGAAAATAAGCGGCTATAGTTAATCCTGTTTCAATCTTCTTGCTTGTAGCATTTTTAGTTCATTTGCCTGGAGCCAAACGTTAAGAGCATCGAGGTTCAATGTGTTTGCCAATCTCTCCTGGAAAATCATTCATCAGGTTCTCAACGAAACCATTGCTGAGTTAATGGACGAACATCAAACGCTGGACGTTCCCACTCTGCGCGAGCGGCTGCTGGAGATGGCGGAGAGCGAATCCGATGAATTAATGGTGTTGTGTTACTGGCAAGCGAGCAGAGTGCTGACGCGCTTGCCGCCGACGGTGACCGCCAGCCAACTAATTGAAGAGGCGCGCGTCGCCTATCGCACGCCGATTAATCACGATCCGCTTTAACCCTTGATGCTTTTCAGCAGTTTAAACGCGTTAAAGCGGCTAAGTGACGGATTTATGGTCAAGAGCGGGAAACAGGCTCTGCTAGACTTGCCCTGTCAAAAACCTGGATACAGAGGACAGTAATGAAAATCAAAAGTTATGCCGCCTTGAACGCGGGTGAAGCGCTGGTGCCTCACGAGTACGAAGCTGGTGAACTGGCTGCTGAAGAGGTGCAGGTTGAGGTCGATTACTGCGGTGTTTGTCACTCAGATTTGTCGATGATTGATAACGAGTGGGGCATCTCCTCGTTCCCGGTGATTGCCGGCCACGAAGTGATTGGTCGCATCAGCGCCTTAGGCGATGCGGCGCAAAACAAAGGCTTGAAAGTGGGCCAGCGCGTGGGCATCGGCTGGACGGCGAAAAGCTGCCAGCACTGTAATGCCTGTATCAATGGCGAGCACGTCAACTGTGAAAACGGTTCGGTGCCAACCATCATGAACAAAGGCGGTTTTGCCAGCCATCTGCGCGCCGACTGGCAATGGGTGATCCCGCTGCCGGAAGCGATGGATTACACTTCGGCCGGTCCGCTGCTGTGTGGCGGCATCACCGTGTTTAAACCGCTGTTGATGCATCATGTCACAGCAACCAGCCGCGTCGGCGTGATCGGTATCGGCGGCCTGGGCCACATGGCGATTAAATTGCTGCGTGCAATGGGTGCAGAAGTGACGGCATTCAGCTCCAACGCCAGCAAAACCGAGTCGATCAAAGCGATGGGCGCGGACCGCGTGGTTAACAGCCGCGACCCGCAGGCGCTGAATGCGCTGGCTGGGCAGTTTGATTTGATCATCAGCACGGTAGCAGTCGATCTCGACTGGGCGCCGTACTTCCAGGCGCTGGCGCCGCACGGTAAATTCCACACCGTCGGCGCGGTGATGAAGCCGTTTGAAGTACCGGCGTTCAGCCTGATTATGGGCGATCGCGCGGTGACCGGTTCCTCTACCGGTTCACCAGGCCAGTTGCGTTCCCTGATGAAACTGGCATCACGTGCGGATATCGCCCCGCAGGTGGAAGAGTTCCCGATGTCCAAAATCAACGAAGCGCTGGACCATGTGCGCGCCGGTAAAGCCAATTACCGCGTGGTATTGAAAGCAGATTTTTAATACGTTGTTCGGTGCGCAATAATGCGCACCGATTTACCTATCGCACCTCCCTCCCAAACAGCATTCACTATCTTAATCCCCTGATTGTTCGGCATATAATTACGCATCGCTTTGATAAACTGCTGTCAGCCAATCCAAATCGAGGACAGCAATGAAAATTTCCAGCTATGCCGCTCTGCAAGCGGGTGAGGCGCTGGTGCCTTACGAATATGATGCCGGTCCACTGGCCGCTGAAGATGTGCAGGTCGCGGTGGATTATTGCGGCGTCTGCCATTCTGATTTGTCGATGATCGATAACGAATGGGGCGGTTCACGCTATCCGCTGATTGCGGGTCACGAAGTGATTGGCCGCGTGGTGGCTTTGGGTGATGCGGCGCAAAACAAAGGGCTGCACATCGGCCAGCGCGTGGGCATTGGCTGGACGGCGAAAAGCTGCCAGCACTGCGATGCCTGTATCGAAGGCGATCAGGTGAACTGCGAAAACGGTAAAACCTCCACCATCAATAATCACGGCGGATTTGCCAGCCAACTGCGCGCTAACTGGCAATGGGTGATTCCACTGCCGGACGCGTTGGATATTGCCACCGCCGGGCCGTTACTCTGTGGCGGCATTACGGTGTTTAAACCGCTGTTAATGCACAATATCTCCGCCACCAGCCGCGTTGGCGTGATCGGCATTGGTGGTTTAGGCCATATGGCGATCAAACTGCTGCGGGCGATGGGCGCGCACGTCACCGCATTCAGTTCTTCAGCCGCGAAAACCGATTCGATTAAAGCGATGGGTGCTGATCGGGTGGTGAACAGCCGTGATCCGCAGGCGCTGAGCGCGCTGGCCGGGCAGTTTGATCTAATCATCAGCACCGTGGCGGTGGATCTGGACTGGAAGCCGTACTATCAGGCGCTGGCGCGCCGTGGCGCGTTCCATACTGTGGGCGCGGTAATGAAGCCGTTTGAAGTGCCGGCGTTTAGCTTGATTGTTGGCGACCGCGCGTTAACCGGATCGTCAACCGGTTCACCGGGCCAATTGCGGGCGTTGCTGAAGCTGGCGTCGCGAAGTGATATCGCGCCGCAAGTGGAAGCGTTCCCGATGTCGCAGGTGAATGAAGCGCTGGAACATCTGCGTGCCGGGAAAGCGAACTATCGCGTGGTGTTGAAGGCGGATTTTTAACACGGTGCGGTTGGTAATAAGGTCGCCATGAATGGCGACCCTACGAAATCAGCCTCGGTCATCCTTTTCGCCGAGGAAGAAATACCACAGCGGAATTGACGTCAGTGCGGTAAACACCGTGGTATACAACGCAATCATAAAGCCCTGCGTGATGTACATGGTCAGCGACCAGTGGCTGAACGGAATGCCATATTGATCGATAACGCCGCCGATAATCGCATTGCTCATCACCGTGCCGACAATCAGCGCCAGGATGAACAAACCGCGCAGGAAGTAGCGCATCTCTTTACGCTTCACGGCAAATCGCGCGCGAATGATGCCCAGCGGAGATTGCTGTGAGGCCAGCAGCGCCGCTTCATCGAGCGGGGCGCGTTGCTGTTTGCGCCAGCGCAGGATGTCCAGCAGCAGGAATGCTAGCAAACTCGCACCCATCACCGGCAGCGCATAACCCAGCGCCAGCGCCAACATTAACCAGGCACCTTTAGCGTAATGCGGCAACGCCATCCAGGTTTCGGTAAGAGTTTGTGCCGGATTCGCTTCCACATCTTTTGGCCGGCGAATCCACCACATGCGATAACCGAGCACAATCATGCTGCACAAACCGAGGCCAAAGAACGCCAGCAGCAGCTGATTAGGCAAACCAAACAGCACGCCCATATGCGCATCAACGCCCCAGCGCGTGAGCTTCGCCACCAGCGGGAAACTGGCAAAGTAGACGTGATCCACCACGCTAAAGTCCTGCGGATTCACCGACACCGCATCCACGTGCGTTGGCCAGCTGCGATCGATTTCCGTTACCGCCCACGCTTTGTCGGCGCTTTTCGGCTGACGCAGTTCGAGCTTCGCCGCGCTCAGTCCATCCTGACGCGCCGCATGCAGCACGCGATCCCAGTCGGCATCGGCGGCGTTATTACGCACCGGTTTGGCGGGCGCCGCTACCGGTTTAGTCATCGACGACATCGGCATGCTCATGCCCGACATATCCATATCCGCCTTATGCTCGGCATGTGGATCGGCCGGTGCAGCAAGTGTATCGCTGTTGAGCGAGGTATTCACCTGTGGCGTCAACCAGTTCAGTTCAGTACGCATGCGATCGATATTGCCGCCCGCCCATTGCGACCACGTCAGGCCGGTCACCGAGAAGAACACCAAACCGATTGCCAGCGTCAGACCGAGTGTAACGTGCCAGTGGCGGCTGAAGGCGAAACCGCTGCGTGGCTGTTTTAGCTTACGTTTCGGACGCGTTCCCAGCCACAGCACCACGCCGCCCAGCGCGGCTACCCACAGCCAGGACGCCGCCAGCTCGCTGTAGTTGCGACCGAAATCGCCGAGCAGCAGGCTGCTGTGCAGCAAGTCGATGGTGGTGCGCAGCGGCAGCACGCCGCTGGTGCCGTAAACCGGCATATCGCCTTTCACTTTCAGGCTATGAGGATCGATAAACACCGCGCGCGACAGCGATGCACCGAGCGTGGAATCGCTGAACTGCACGCGCGTGGTATCCGTTGCGCCCGGCGCAGGACGCACCGCGTAGATATGCTGATTCTCGCCCGCATAAGCGCGGGCCGCGCTGATTTGTGCTGACAGCGGCTGCGCGTTGCCAAGTGGTTCAGCAGTTAGCGCATCGGCATAAATCAGGTTTTCCAACTGGGGCGTCAACACGTAAAGCGTGCCGCTGAGCGCCGCAACGAAGATGAACGGGGCGACAAACAGACCAATATAAAAATGTAAGCGACGTAGCAAATTAAGCACCGCGCCGCGCGGTGCTGCAGAGTGAGCAGCAGACAAAGCCGTCTTCCTTCCAAAAAGAAATTGTCTTAGCACATCGCTCAAGCTGAGCGTGCGCTGCAATAAATGGGATCAGCAGGAAAGCGTTGCAGGCGGGGCGCGCGGACGATGAATGCTGCTAAAGCGACGCACAATCGGCGCAACCACGCGGGGCAGCGGCGGGGCGCGCGAGATCACCATGATCAGCCAGATGAACGGAATAAACACCCACATCAAAAGCGGGACATGCACCAGCAGATCACAATAGCCGCAGGCAAACTCGCCGTCGTCCATCATGTGATGGCTCATGCCGGGCATCGGCATATCCGCCATCATCATTTCATGATGGCTCATTGAGCTATCCATCATGCTGTGCTGCGGCATCGCCAGCAGCTGGCTTTGACGCTCCATAAGCGTTTTCGACACAATCGGCGCGACGAACAGCAGCAGCACCGCCACAATGGCGACGCAGGCAGTGAAACGCTGGCGAAAGTGATGTGTAAACGTCATGGTTGCTAGTGGATGATTCCGTAAATGAGGCGGAAGTGTAACGCGAATGCCGATGGTGGGTTAAAAAAATAGAGGTTATTTAAGGAAAAATTCGCACCTTTTGAAAATAATCACTTAAAGAGATGCGGCTGTTAACGTTAATGCAACCTGTTAAAAACAGAGTGGAAACATTAGGGCCAGGTGTAGGAGTGAATGGGCGCGCTTATTACGTGATGCACGTTAACGTGGGTCGGTCGCCATGAATGGCGACCCTACAAAAACCCGTAGGGTGCGCATTCATGCGCACCTGGATACAAAGCGCACAATAAATTGTGCCGCTACGGCTTGTACGGTGATTGAAGACGCCTTAAAAAATCGATCTTCCCAGTCGCTCGGTGAGTTTCTCCAGCAGCGCAGTGCCTGCTAAGGAGTTACCCGAATGATCCAGCGCGGGCGACCAGACTGCGATACTCATGTCGCCGGGGATCACCGCGACAATGCCGCCGCCGACGCCCGACTTCGCCGGCATCCCCACGCGCCATGCGAATTCTCCGGCACCATCGTACATGCCGCTGGTCATCATTAACGCGTTCACCTGACGTGCCTGGCGCGGCGAGATCACCGCTGATTCATCATCCTGTGTGCGGCCCTGATTGGCGAGATAGAGAAAGGTGCGCGCCAGTTCTTCACAACTCATCGCTAACGAGCAGTAGTGGAAATAGGTTTCCATCACTTTGCTGACATCATTATGGAAGTTGCCGAAGGATTTCATCAGCCAGGCAATCGCGGCATTGCGTGCCGAATGTTCGTATTCGGAGCGCGCGACGACGCGGTCGTAGTTGATGTCATTTTGCTGCGCCAGACGACGCACAATTTCCAGCATGCGCTGACGCGGTGCTGTCAGGCGGCTCTCCAGCAGATCGCACATCACCAGCGCACCGGCATTGATAAATGGATTGCGCGGTTTTCCTTGTTCCAGCTCCAACTGCACCAGCGAATTAAACGCCTGGCCGGACGGCTCTTTGCCGACGCGTTGCCAGATTTCGCCATCCTCATACAAGGTCAGCGCCACGCTGAGCGACAGCACTTTGGAGATCGACTGAATAGAGAAGCGCGTTGCGGCATCGCCCGCCTGAAAACAGCGTCCGTCGGGCGTGCAAATGGCGATGCCGAGCTGATCGGCATCCACGTCGGCCAGCGCCGGAATATAATCCGCCACTTTTCCTTGTTGGGTGAGTGGGCGAACTTCGCTGACAATCTCTTCAAGCAATGCATTACTGAGTTCCGACACCTTCACGCTCCTGCTGGTGCGCATGAATGCGCACCCTACGAAAATTGACGCCGGGCATTCGTAGGGGCGCCATTCCTGGCGATCTACCCGCACGTCTCTGACAAGTCTGGATATTCGTGGCCAGGATGATGGTGATTTGCGTGCAGCGCGTCAATCGGCGGCGCGAAATTCTGTGAGCCTTCTGGGTGAAGCCTGCGTTACAGTGCGAGCTGATTTCATCAAATGTCGAGCCCGCGCGATGATAACCAACCTGTTTCGCGATTTTCCCGCCGCCGCACAGAACGGCAGCGCAGAGACGTTCGAAGCGCTGCTGACGCAGCCCAATCTGCATATCGAACGCATCGTTTCCACCGGGCAAGCCAGTCCGCCGGATTTCTGGTACTGCCAGACGCAAGGTGAATGGGTGATGGTTTTACAAGGATCGGCAGGATTGCAACTGGAAGAGGAAGCGCAGGAGCGTATCTTGCGGGTCGGCGATTTTGTGGACATTCCCGCAGGCTGCCGCCATCGCGTCAACTGGACGGACAGCAGCGCCCCGACGGTGTGGCTCGCGGTGCATTATGGCGCGATTCCGGTTAGCGAAATCTGAACTGAGAAGCTCATCACATGCGAAAAATATCTTCCATGTTATAAAATATGGAAAATTTATTTCAAATTGAGAGGTTCCTATCATGTCATCGCTGCCGTCCCTTGAAACCCTGTTGCAGCAGGAAGCTGAGCATCGTTTACCGCAGTTTGATTTCGATTTAGCGTGGCAAATTGGGCAAAGCATTCAGCAGCGCGCCCGTGAAGACAATGCGCCTGTGGCTATCGAAGTCTATGCTTTTGGACAGGTGCTGTTTTTGGCTGCGTTGCCAGGATCCGCCCCAGAAAATCTGGAATGGATGCGTCGCAAGCGCAATACCGTGCTGCTGACCGGTCATTCATCTCTGTATGTGGGGCTTTTCAATGAGCAGAAAGGCGAGCGGATGGCGCAGCAGGGTTACACTCGCCAGGAAGATTACACCGATCACGGTGGTTCCTTCCCGCTGCTCACTTCTCAGGGCGCGATCATCGGCGCAGTCACCATCAGCGGTTTACCTTCCGAAGACGATCATGCGTTGGCGTTGTGGGGGATTGCTCAGCTGCTGCGTTGATCCAGAATAACTGTAAAAAGGGTCGCCATGAATGGCGACCCTACAGGGATTTCGTAGGGTGCGCATTCATGCGCACCTGGGATTAGGTCGCCATAAATGGCGACCCTACGGTGAACAAACGCTATTCCATTGCCGGGACTTTCAGCTTATCGCCTGCGCCGGTGACTTTGCGCAGATCGGCGACCTGGCTGGCCTTCACTTCTGCAGCCTGATTTCCCCACGAATTCCTCACGTAGTTCAGCACATCCGCCATCTCCTGATCGTTAAGTTTCCAGGAAAATGCTGGCATGCCTGCGGACGTTGGGCGACCTTCGGTGTGCGGCGCGCGGGCACCGTCCAGCAGCGCGTGGATCATGTTGGTGGGATCGTTCTGCATCGCGCCATTGCCAGCAAAGGCGGGCACCATGCCAGTGATACCTTCGCCCGATAAACCGTGACACGCGGAGCAATCCACTTCATAGCGTAATGCAGCCTGATCGTGGCGCGCTTTATCCATCACAAATCCGGCGGATTTCGGCGTGGAAGAGGCCGGTAAGCTGCGCAGATAAGTGGCGATAGAGTGCAAATCGCGTTCGTTAAAGTACTGCGTGGAGTGCTCAACCGCTTCCGCCATTGGGCCCGCCGCCACGCTTTCGCCGTTAGAGCCGGTTTTCAGGTAGTCAGCGATCTGCTCATCGCTCCACTTGCCAATGCCAGCGTGAGGATTCGGCGTGATATCCGGCGCGTACCAGCTTCCCAGATTGCCGCCTTGCAGATACTGGCTGCTGATTTCGCCGCCCAGCGCGTTGCGCGCGGTGTGACAAACGCTACAGTGCGCCGGACCATCAACGATGTATTTGCCGCGATTCCACTCGTCATTCTGCGCAGTTTGCGGCTTGAACGCGTTGTTATCGAAGAACAACAGGTTCCAGCCCGCCATCGCCAGACGAATGTTATACGGGAAATTCATGCCCGCATTTTCATCGATGGCGTTGTGCACCGGTTTTTGCGCCGAGAAGTAGGCCCAAAGATCGTGCATATCGCCATCGCTCATTTGGGTGTAAGCGGTGTACGGCATCGCTGGATAAAGGAAGCCGTGTTCGCCGCGTCCCTGACGCACCGCGTTGAAGAAATCGCGCTCGGTCATGTTACCGATGCCGGTTTCACGATCCGGCGATATGTTCGAGGTCTGCAACGCGCCAAAGGGCGTATCGATTTTGTAGCCGCCGGAGAAGTCCGCATTATGACAGGCGGCGCAGTCGGCGAGGCGCATCACGTACTCACCGCGTTTGATGGCGGCATCGTCGTTGCTATGGAAATCGGCCAGCTGCACCTTGTCGTCGGCAACGTTGGAGCGCGCGCTGTCTAACACCACCCACAAACGGCCCGACGCCGCGATGCCCGCAATTACCGCCAGCGCGGCGAGCGTGTAGGTAATTTTCTTTGCTTTCACCATGATTACGCCCCCACCAGCGGTGCCGGATTATTGATGTACTTCTGGTGGATCGCCTGCGCGGCGCGCACCGCCAGCGCACCAATGGTGATGGTGGGGTTATAACCTCCGTTGTTAGGGAAGGCGGATGCACCGACCACAAACAGGTTGTGCGCATCCCAGCTTTGCAGATACGGATTAAGCGCCGAGGTGCTGGGATCGGCGCCCATCACTGCGCCACCAATGGTATGCGAGCTGTGCTGCTGGTAAGGATTCCAGCTCTTCTCCGCCTGGTTATCCACTACGATATGCTGGCCGCCGGTCTCTTTCATGATGTTGATGGCGCGATCGGTGACGTACTTCGCCATGCGCACATCGTTCTGGTTCCAGTCGAACGTGGTGCGGATCAGCGGCTGGCCGTGACGGTCTTTGTAGTTGGGATCGAGATCGAGATAGGCTTCGCGCATCGGCATCGAGGTACCCTGGCAGAAGATGGTGCCGGCGGTTTGGTAATCGCGCTTGTAGCCCGCTTTCCACTCGCTGCCCCAGCGTTTGGTGCCCGGACGCAGGCCGTTCATGTTCTGAATCGGACGGCCGTTGGTGGAGAAGCCCATAATGCCCGCGCCGCCGATGAAATCGAGATCGCTGTGGTCGAAGTTATCGCCGTTGAAGTCATCAATCTGCACCGCCAATGCGCCGCCGCCGATGAACGGATTCATGTATTCGTTATCAAAGAAACCGGTGACGCTGGAGCAGGTTTGATAGTTGTAGTTACGGCCAATGGTGCCGCGACCGGTCAGCGGATTGTATTGCTCGCCCACGCCGGAGAGCAGCATCAGGCGCACGTTATCCATCTGATAAGCGGTGATGCAGACAATATCCGCCGGCTGGAAACCTTCCACGCCATCCTGGGTAATGAATTTCACGCCTTTTACTGTTTTACCGTCGTCATGCTTCACGGCGTGCAGCACTTCAGTTTCGGTCAGCAGCGTGAAGTTTGGACGGCGCATCAGCACCGGCAGAATGCAGGCTTGCGGCGATGATTTGGAGAAGTTGCCGCAGCCGTGGAAGTCGCAGAAGCCGCAATACGTACACGGACCCATGCTGACGCCGAGCGGATTCACATAGGCTTGCGACAGGTTACCGGCAGGCACCGTGAACGGATGATATCCCATGCTCTCGGTGGTTTTGCGGTACTTGCTCATCCAATGCGTATCTTTCAGCGGCGGGGTAGGATAGTCACGCGAACGCGGGCCTTCAAAGATATTGCCGCCTGCTTGCGGCTGGCCGTTGAGATTGCCCGCGATGCCGGAAGTGCCCGCAATACGCTCGAAGCGATCGTAGAACGGTGCCATTTCGTCGTAGGTCACGCCCCAATCCTGCAGTTGCAAACCCTGCATCTTCTGCGCGCCGTAGCGTTCACGGGTTTGCTTCGCCACCTCAAAATCCCACGGCGTAAAGCGCCATGACATGCCCGCCCAGTGCGTGCCGGCACCGCCCACGTTCCAGCCAAACTGAAACGCCGACCAGTTACGCACCGGTGCCGCCAGCTGATCGCTGTGGTTGCGAAAAGTGGTGGTTTCCACGCTCATCGGTTGCAGGATTTTGCGGCGCGTGTGGAAGCGCAGTTCATCGGCATCAATAGCGACCGGAAAATCGGTCGAGGTATCGCGCCAGGCTCCGCGCTCAATGGCGACCACGTTGAGTCCCGCGCGGGTTAGCTCTTCCGCCATCACCGAACCGGCCCAACCTAAGCCGACGATGACCACGTCAGCTTTATTTCTTACTAATGACATTAACTCAACTCCGGCTATTTAATCGTTAGGAATCAGACTGACGGGAATAAGCGCCAGATTTTCGTTGCGGCGTTCGATATAAGGGCGATAGTCATAACGTGCGCCAGGAAAACCGATCATTTTCCAGCCCACCATATTTTTATTTCCGCCATAAATCGGATCCGCTAAATAGCTTTCTCGCGCGTTTTGTAGCATTAATTCAAACAGCGCCTGGCTATTCACGTCTTTTCCTAAATCGATCTTGCCGTCTTCCATTGCTGTCAGGAATGTATCGATCTGCTGAGCTGATAAGGTATGCAGTGATGCCTGATGCTGTTGCTGCGCCCACTTTTCCAGCGCGGCTAAGCCGGTTAAATAGCGCGCTTTCGGTGGCGTGAGAAATTGCGGGCTGCCCATCAACGCCGCTTCATTTTCCGGATGCAGCGGCGCCTGCAAATAGAGCGCCGCGCCGGAGCCATAATCTCCGGCTAACTGGTTATCGAGGAACTCGATTGCGCCTGCTTCACTGGCGGACGGGCCAAGGTCATCGGCGGGGATCAGACGATCAAAAATGGCGGCCAGATTCTGGCGATCCAGCGGATTAGTGAGCACCTGATAACCGTCTTGCCATGCGGGTTGCGGCAGGTGATCGGGGCTGAGTTTGGTTTCCAGCGGGACATTGTGCAGCTCTTTCGCCCGCAGTTGCGGCGCGACGGCGAGGGATGCCACAATTCCACTGAGCGAAAAGAGCGCTTCTCTTCGGTTCATACTTCTTATCCCTTAATCTTCAAGACATGAATATTGACAGAGCACGACGTTCAGATATTTCAGACGCAATGACATCGCGCTAAATAGCGCGCAGGCGCTAGCGACGAATCTGCGTTCGTTATTATTTTTTTAGAGGTAGGTTAATATACGGTCGCCATTTATGGTGACCGTATTCGCAAGAAACCCGTTTATCGGGCCCTCTTTATGTTAATGAATATATTTATTCATATCTTCATAGCAGTGACGGGAAATATCCCACAGATCGTCTTCCCAGTTTTGCGGGCTTAATAGTTCCGGCGACCAAACGCCGTCGTAGCCGGTGGCTTTCACCGCCGCCACCCAGGCGGCAATATCGACATCGCCTTCGCCCGGCGCATAGTCGCGTTGTACCCACTCATCCCAGGCTTCGCCCGGTTTGGCCGCGCGACCATCGCAGAAATGCACGCCGTAAATCAGATCTTTATCCATGCGCGCCACTTCGGCAGGCGTGGTGCCGCCGCCAGCATGCAGGTGCCAGAAATCCACCACCACGCCGAGGTTGTCTTTGCCGCTCTGTTTAATCAGATCAAGCGCGTGTTGCAGCGAATTGAACGCGGTGAAGGCGACGACTTCAATCTGGAATTTGATACCGTGCGGTGCGCCGATATCGGCGATGGCGGAGATATTCTCCAGCAGGATGGCATCACGTTCGGCTGCGGAAAGGTGATCGAGTTCGGTCAGCGCCATGATTTGCACTACCGGGCAACGCAGTTCCACCGCAGCCTGGCAGATTTTTTCCGCTTCGCGCAGCAGCTCAGCGCGTGCTTGCGGTTCATGGCGACCAATGCGTTTCAGCGCATTGATACAGGTAATATCGACGCTGTATTTCGCCATCAGCTCGCGGTAGGCAGCATAGCTGCCACCGTTTTCCAGATAGCGATACAGATGTTCTGGCAGGATTTCCAGCCCACTAAAGCCTGTCTCATGGGCGATGCGTAACTGAGTGACGGCATTGCTGTACCAAACAGACACGCCATGCAACGACAACTTCATCTCTCCTCCTTGTTACCTCACGGCTTCAGGTGAGAGCGTCGAATACGCAATTCTCCCTGAGACCAAACGCCACCCGGAGTGGCACGTTCATCAATCAGCCGGTTCAGGGCTTCAGTGACGATCAAATCAATACGTTGGCTGAAAGTGGTGAGCTGCCAGCCGGGCAAGCTGGCTTCGTCGATGTCATCGAAACCCACCACCGCCATAAATTTGTTGCCTGCACCTTCGCGCAGTGCCGCCAGCGCGCCGAGCGCCAGCACATCGTTTTCGCAAAACAGCGCTTCTACCCGCTGATCGGGCGCTTGTGCGTTGAGATAGTCGGTCAACACGTCGTAGCTGCGTTCGCGGGCGTATTCACCGGCGGTGAGCAGCACTTCCAGCGCTAAGCCGGCTTGGTTAAGCGCAAGTTGCAAACCCTCTAAACGCAGCGTGTGATGGCTGCTGGTGGCCGGTCCCATCATGTAACCGATGCGCGTATATCCTTGCGCCAGCAGCAGTTCGCCCAGCTGTTTGCCCGCCTGCAATCCATCGACATTGACCACTTCAATGCCGGGTTCGTCGTTGTTACGGCACACCTGCACCAGCGGAATGTGGTGCATTTCACGCGCCACGGCGATCAGTTCATCACTCAGCACCGTGCCGAGAAACAGCATGCCATCGACCTGCAGCTGATCGGCCAGCGACAGCACCGCGCGGTAGTTTTCACCGCTACCAATATTCAGCAGCAGCGCCATGTAGCCGCGCTGCTGCAGCTGGCGGGTGACGGTGTCGAGCATCAGCATCGAGTGCGGATTTTTTAGCTCGTCGATCACCACGCCAATAATCTGAGTCTTTTTCTGCGACAGGCTGCGCGCCAGCAGGTTAGGGCGATAACCTAATTCGGTGGCAATGGCGATGACGCGTTCGCGCGCTTTCTCGGAAATGGACGCGCCGGGCGTAAAGGCACGCGACACCGTCCATTTCGAGACGCCAGCCAGTCTTGCCACATCGCTGGCGGTGGCTTTGTGGGATTTTGCGGTTGGTTTACTCATAGCACCTGCATAGGGGAAAAAGCGGAGACCCCCAGCATTGAACGTGAAACCCAACGGAAAATAAACACCTAAGCGCACGCATTTGGCGTAAAGCGCGACAATTAACCCTGTTTTTATGATGTTGCGATTATGTTTGATCTTTGCACCCGATTGCAACGTTTTTTGCAATCGGGTGCATTTCATTAACTTTTTGTGATCGCTTTCGCTGATTTGCACTTTGCCAGATTGACTAAAAAGTCGTCTTCGCCGACATTTTGCTCACCACAACGCAAGAAACATCATTAAAGGCTCACCTGAGTGGCTCATTTTGCACCCGGTAGCAAAAAGTAAAATATCAGAAAAACAATACCCAACATCTTACCTCAAACCATTTTGCACTCGGGTGCAAAATAAACAGGAGTTGTTATGCTCATCGGTGAAAAGAGTATTCCACGCCCACTGCGCTGGGCCATGATCGGCGGCGGTCGTCTCAGCCAGGTTGGTTATAAACATCGTTGTGGTGCGCTGCGTGATAACACGGCGTATCAGATGGTTGCCAGCGCCTTTGATATCGATGCCGAGCGCGGTCGCGATTTCGGCGTCAACTTAGGACTCGATGCGGATCGCTGCTACGCCACTTATCAGCAGCTGCTGGCCGAAGAGGCGAAGCGTGAGGATGGCGTTGAAGTGGTATCTATCGCCACACCAAACGGCACCCATTTCGAGATCACCAAAGCGGCGCTGAATGCCGGTATTCACGTGATTTGTGAAAAACCGTTGTTCTTCACCACCGCCGAAGCGCTGGAAATCAAAGACCTCGCGGCGGCAAAAGGGCTGATTGTCGGGGTAACTTACGGTTTCTCTGGCCATCCGCTGCTGATGCAGATGCGGGCGATGATCGCCAATGGCGAAATTGGTGATGTGCGCATGGTGGAGCTGCAATACACCCACGGCTTCAGCGCCAATGACAGCGCCGACAAATTCAGCGAAGCGCAAAAATGGCGCGTCGATCCTAAGATTGCCGGTCCGTCGTTTGTGCTCGGCGATATCTCTACGCACACCTTCTACATCTCACAGCTGGTGCTGCCAGAGCTGAAAGTGAAATCACTGCTGTGCGATCGCCAGAGCTTTATTCCGTCGCGCGCACCGCTGGAAGATAACGCCATGGTGCTGATGCATTACGACAATGGTGCAGTAGGGCGCATGTGGGCCTCATCCATTAATGCCGGTTCGATGGACAGCCAAAGCATTCGCGTGATTGGTTCACGCGCTAGTCTGGAGTGGAGCGACTACAACCCTGGCGAGTTGAAATATGAAGTGCAGGGCCAACCGAATCAGATCATGCATCACGGCATGCCGTATCTGCATGAAAGCGCTCTTGCGGATGAACGTTTGGGCGCGCTGCATACTGAAGGTCTGGCGGAATCCTGGGCCAACATCTATCTGAAATTTGCCATCGCCATTCACGCTACTCAACAGGGCGACCAAAAAACCCTCCATAACCTGATCTATCCCGATATCAACGCCGGGATTGAAGGTGTGCGCTGGATTGAAAACTGCGTGCGTTCTGCGGACAACGGCGCGAGCTGGGTTAACTACGAATAAGGATTGCCATGAAACTTTCGTTTTGTACCGATAGCCTCGGTCATCTGCCGTTTGAACAGATGCTGGATAAATTGCTGGAACTGGGTGTGTACGGTGTTGAGATGACGACCGGCGGCTGGTCACCGGCACCGCATCTGCGTACCGAAGAATTGCTGGCGAGTGCCACGCAGCGTCAACAGCTGCTGCAAGCGCTGGAGAGTCGCGGCATGTCGATTGCGGCGCTGAACGTGTCGGGTAATCCGCTCGATCCGGGTGAACTGGGCAACAAGCACAAGCGCGATACTGAAAACGCGCTGGCACTGGCCGGTGAAATGGGCGTGAAAAAAATCGTGATGATGAGCGGCCTGCCGCCTGCCAGCCCGCACGACACCATTCCAAACTGGATCACTTACACCGTGAGCTGGCCGCCGACGCTGAAAAACTGCCTCGATTATCAGTGGAATGAAGTGGCGATCCCTTACTGGCAAGGGCTGGTGCAGCGCGCCAAAAACAGCGGCGTGGAGAAGTTTGCGCTGGAGAATTTCAGTTCGATGCTGGTGTGGAATCCGGAAACCTTGTTCCGCCTGCGCGACGCGGTCGGTGATATGGTCGGCCTGAACCTTGATCCCAGCCATCTGCTGTGGATGGGCGCGGACCCGATTGCCGCCGCGCGCGCGCTTGGCCCGGCGATTCATCACTGCCACGGCAAAGATGTGCGTCTGGAGCGCGGGCTGGTGGACATCAACGGTCTGCTGGAAACCAAGCCGGTGGAAGATGTCGCCAATCGCGCGTGGAACTATGTTGCCGTCGGTTGTGGCCAGGATCTGCAGTGGTGGAAAGAGTTTTTCTCGGTAGTACGCATGATGGGCTACAACGATTGGGTATCGCTGGAAATGGAAGATCTCACCATGTCGGTGGAAGCGGGCGTGACCTCCTCGATTGCGGCGCTTAAGCAAACCATTAGCCAGTAATGTCAAATCCACGGCGGGCAACCGCTCGCCGTGTTCTGTACATCGAGCCTTGCCTGCCGGATAATTCGTGGTTCTACCCACTATCAAGAGGCACGCCATGCTGGAAAACCACCCACAGCGCGACGAAATCAGGCTAGAGAATGTGCTGGCGGCGTTGGGCAATCCGATGCGTATGACGGTGATCAGCATTCTGGCGGACGGCGGCGAACACACCTGCGGATCGCTGCTGAAAGGCGTCTCCAAATCCACCTTAACTCATCACTGGCGCGTGCTGCGCGAGGGCGGCATTATCTGGCAGAAACCCTCAGGACGTGAAAATCTGTTGTCGCTGCGACGCGACGATCTCGATGCCCGTTTTCCGGGTTTGCTCGATTCGCTGTTAAGCGCTACTCAGCAAGATCCCCTGACCCGCACCACGCTGGATGAGTTCCAGGTTAAATAACCCGCGCCCGCCCAGCCAGCGTAGCCACAACCATCTGTAGTGCCGCAATCACCAACAGCAGCACCAGCGGCCACTGCCAGTTGCCGCTGACATCATGCAGCAGGCCAAAACAGAGCGGGCCCAGCGCCGCTAATCCGTAACCGACGCATTGCGCCATGCCCGACAATTTCGACGCCTGCAAATGATCATGGGTGCGCAGATTAAACAGTGACAGGCAAATCACCATCGATGCGCCAGCGCCTAATCCCGCCAGGATCAGCCACAGCAGCGCATAATTCGGTGCAATTAACAGTCCGGCGACAGCGACAAAAATCGACAGCGAGGCGAGAAAACCAATCGCCCGCTGATCGCGCATTTTCTTCAGTGCACTCATGCAGGCCAGATTCGAAACGATGGCCACAATCTGATAGACAAACAGCATGCCGCCCGCTTCCAGCTGGCTAATGCCGCTGTCTTGCGCGAAAGGCGTGAACCAACCAATCAGGGTGTAAAACACCAGCGACTGGCAGGCCATAAACAGCGAAACCTGCCAGCCTAAGGCCGCGCGCCACGGTGAGCGCGTTGATGTACTGTTGGCACTGTTTTTTGCCTGAGACGCAGGCTTCTTAAGATACGGCAGCCAGGCTAACAGCGCGACGATCGCCGGAACCAGCCACACTGCTAATGAGAGTCGCCAGCCCGCACTGCTTAGCTCTGCCAGCGGCACCACCACGCCCGACGCAATGCTGGCGGTGATTGCCATGGTCATCGCGTACAAGCCAACATATCGCGCGGTGTGTTCGGTGAAATCCCGCTTAATCAGCGGCGGCAGAAGCACGTTGGCCGCCGCAATCCCCGAGCTCAGGATGATGGTTCCCGCCCACAACGCATATTCACTGCCGCTGATACGCAGAATCGATCCCAGCGTGATGAGCAGCAATGCGCCCCATAAACTGCGCTCAAGACCAAAACGGTTGCCGAACCAGGCTGCAGGTGGCGCTAAGGTAGCGAACATCAACAGCGGCAAGAAGTTGATCACGCCCGCCGCGCTGGCGCTCAAGCCAAACGTCAGTCGGATGTTTTCCAGCACCGGGCCGACCGCGGTAATTGGCGTGCGCAAGTTGGCCGCTGTGAGCAGCAGTAAGAACAGGAAAAAACCAGAACGACGCAGAGCAGGATTCGCAGATAACGCGGTATGGGTCATATTTTCGCACCATAGCAATGAGGCAGACCGAGTCTGCTTATGGTGCGTTGGTTGACGTTAACGCTTACGCAGCGGCGATTGACCGCTGAAAGGAGGGCAATACTAACGAGTGAGTGGGGAGATGTAAAGTCGACGGATTATCGAGTGCGGTCATATTAAATTTGTCGCTTGCGCCATCGCTCATCCGCGTCCACCTTTAGTATTTCCCTTTTCCACAAATGGACGAATAATGCTCTGGTTATGGAACGTGCTTATCTTGTTGGCAACCGTGGTGGTGATGGAAATCGTCGCGGCGCTGTCGCATAAATACATCATGCACGGTTGGGGATGGGGCTGGCATTTGTCGCACCATGAACCGCACAGCGGTAAGTTTGAGCTCAACGATCTTTATGCGGTGGTGTTTGCGGTACTGGCGATTGTGCTGATTTATGTCGGTGTGCAAGGCATGTGGCCGCTGCAGTGGATTGGTGCCGGAATGACGACGTACGGTGCGCTCTACTTCATGGTGCACGATGGCCTGGTGCATCAACGCTGGCCGTTCCGCTACATCCCGCGCAAAGGCTATCTCAAGCGCTTATACATGGCGCACCGCATGCATCATGCGGTGCGCGGGCGTGAAGGCTGCGTGTCATTTGGTTTCCTCTACGCGCCACCGCTGAATAAGCTGCAAGCCACGCTGCGCCAGCGTCACGGACGTAAAATCAACGAGGACGCTGCCACAGACCAGCCGGACGCGGTTCAGGACGAGCCACACGCGAAGTGATGGCCAAACCGGCCCCTTTCACCAGCAGCGCCAGTTTTTCACCTTTACTGGTGCGCTGCCGTGAATCCCAGGCGTGCACACCGGCATGCTGAACTTTCACCCCAATTTCGCGATAAACGCCGCGAGCCGTAGCGATGGCCCACGCCGAGCGCAGCGGCAAGCCCGGTAAGCCGGATCGCGCCGAGTGATAATAGGGTTCCGCTTCCGTCACTAAACGCGCTGCCAGTGTGGCGAGCGCTGCACGATGTTGCGGTGCAGTTAGCGTATCGGCGCGTAATCCCGCCTGATCGAGCCAGGTTTGTGGCAGATAACAGCGACCATTTTCGGCATCTTCAACGATATCGCGCGCAATGTTGGTGAGCTGGAACGCCAGACCTAAATCGCAGGCGTGATCGAGCACCGCTTCGTCGCGCACGCCCATTACGCGCGCCATCATCAAACCGACTACACCCGCGACGTGATAGCAGTAACGCAGCGTATCGTCGAAGCTGGCATAGTGTTCGTCGCGCGCATCCATGGCGAATCCTTCCAGATGATCAAACGCCAGTTGTTGCGGCAGCTGATGGATGATCGCCACTTCCTGAAACGCTTTAAACGCCGGTTCATCCATGTGCGCGCCGCTGAAGGCGCGGCGGGTTTCAATTTGCAGATGCTGCATACGTGCCTGCGCGTCTTCGACAGCATGCTGCGTGCCGCCTTCGCCCAGCGTTTGCCCATCAATCACGTCGTCGCAGTGACGACACCACGCATAGAGCATCAGCGTGCTACGGCGCGTCGGTGCATCAAACAGCTTGGCGGCGGTGGCGAAACTCTTCGAGCCGACCGCCATGGTTTGCGTTACTTGCTCAAGTAAAGGCTGTCGATTCATTCGGCGCGATCCTCCAGCATCAGCCTGGCGGTGGCCTTGGCCGAACCGATCACGCCGGGCACGCCCGCGCCCGGATGCGTACCGGCACCCACCAGATAGAGATTGCTGATATCGGCATCGCGGTTATGCGGACGGAACCAGGCGCTTTGCGTCAAAATCGGTTCTAGCGAGAACGCCGAGCCGTGATGGGCATGAAGCGTGTCGCGAAAATCAAACGGGGTAAACATTCTGTGTGTCACTAATTGCTGACGTAATCCCGGCATGTAGTGCTGCTCCAGATAAGCAAAAATTCGATCGCGCAAGCGCGGTCCTTCCTGTTGCCAGTCGATATCAGCGGTGCCGAGATGCGGCACCGGCGCTAACACATAAAAGCTGCCGCAGCCGGGCGGTGCCAGCGACGGATCACTGCTGCAGGGCGCGTGCAGGTAAAGTGAAAAATCTTCTGCCAGCTGGCTGCTGTTAAAAATCTCATCGATCAACTCTCGATAGCGCGGACCGAAACAGACGGTGTGGTGCGCGAGCTGTTCATGCGGCTGATTAAGGCCAAAATAGAGCACAAACAGCGAGTTGCTCATGCGCTTACGCTTCAGCGATGTCGCACGTTTCATTGCCAGCGGATGATGGCGCAGCAGTTTGTCGTAGGTATGCACCACGTCGGCATTGGAGGCCACAGCGGCGGCATCGAAGCGTCGTCCGTCCTCTAACTGAACGCCGCTAATGCGATTACCGCTGGTTTCCAGCTGGCTCACTTCGGCATTCAGTAACAGCTCGCCGCCCAGGTCCTCAAACAGTCGCGCCATGCCCTGCACCAACGCGCCGGTGCCGCCGCGCGGAAACCACACGCCCCATTCACGTTCCAGCGCATGAATTAAGGTATAGATCGATGACGTTGCAAAAGGATTACCGCCCACCAGCAATGAGTGAAAGGAAAACGCCTGGCGCAGATGATCGTCCTGAATAAACTTCGCCACCATGCTGTAGACGCTACGCCATGCTTGCAGACGTCCCAACTGCGGCGCGACGCGCAGCATGTCACGCACCTGCAGAAACGGCACCGTGCCGAGTTTCAGATAACCCTCTTTAAACACTTCGCGCGAATAGGCGAGAAACTGACGATAGCCTTCAACGTCTTGAGGATTGAACGTGGCGATCTGCTGCTCCAGCAGCGGCTGATTGTTGTCATAATCGAGCTGTTTGCCATCTTCCCAGCACAGGCGATAGAAGGGCGTGACCGGCATCAGCTCGACGTAATCGCTTAGCGATTTTCCCGCCAGCGTGAACAACTCTTCGATGGCGCTGGGATCGGTAATCACCGTTGGCCCGGCATCGAAGGTAAAGCCGCTATCCTCAAACACATAGGCACGCCCGCCCGGTTTATCGCGCTGCTCGAGTAAGGTGGTTGGTATGCCCGCCGCTTGCAGGCGAATCGCCAGCGCCAGGCCGCCAAAGCCTGCGCCAATCACATAAGTGCGTTTCATTTTTTCTTCCCTGGTTCGACAGAATTCAACAGCGCGCGCAGCGCTTCACCGATGGGCACCGGCGGCTTGCCGCACAGAATTCGCGTTTTATCGCGCAGGCGCAGTTGCCCGGCGTAAAAGCGGCTAATTAACCCGGCATCAAGCCGGTAAAAGCGTTGCATCACGCGCCAGCGCTGCTGCGGCTTGCCGGCCAAAAACAGCATGCGGTTCAGCAGGCGGAAAAATCGCTGCTCGCGCCACTGCTGACGGGCAAAGCGTTCGATGTATTGGCTGAGCGTGCTGGCGTCGGTGGGCAACAGCGCTGCCACCAATTCCGCCAGCGCCACGGCGGACGGCAAGGAGTAACCGGTGGTGGCGTGAAACAGTCCGGCGCGCAGGCCGCTGCACGGTTGGCCGCGCTGCTGTTGCCAGAATCGATCGATATCGCCGCTCAGGGTAATCGGCAAAATGCCATGCTCTTCACGCAGCAGCGTGCTAAGCCGCCAGCCTTGCTGATTGGCATAGTCGGCGATGTGCTGACGAGCGGTGTTCTCCGCCAGCGTGGGCTGGTTAACGTAATGGGTATCTTCAATCAATAGCCGATCGGCGCTGTGCGGCAGCGTGTAAACAAACCGATAGCCCGCTTGCTGATCGACGGTGGCATCCATCAGGATCGGCTGTTGCAGGCCGTGCGGCTGCGCCAGCTGCCACTCTTGTCCCAGAAACACCTGATAACCCAGCTGCAGATGCGGCGTCGGCTGCAGGCCGCGACCATCAATCACCACTTGCGCAGCAAGTTCACGGCCATCCGCCAGCGTCACCTGCGTGGGTTTTACCTGTTGTACGGCTGTGTTTGTCCACAGATCGTCACCCATCGCCGCGTAAAGATGCCGGGCAAAATCGCCTGACGCGATGGAACAATAATCCCCGTCCAGATTGCGGCGCAGCGCAGGAAAACGCACCTGATAACCTGACCAACGCACGGTAATCAGCGGTTGCAGCCAGCGCAGCTGTTCGGCACTGAGGTCGCTATGATGAAACGACCAGGTATGATTACCGGCTGGATGCGCGTCGCTCTCCAGCAACAGGCATTTCAGCTGCGGCTGCAACTGACGCAGGCGCAGCGCAATCAAGCCATTCGCCAGTCCAGCGCCGACCAAAATCACATCGTATTGCGCGCGCATCAGGTCGCCTCCGCCAGCACAACTTGCTGCTGGCACAGCGCCTGCTCGACGATGTCCGCCGCGCGCTGGCAACCGCCTGCGCGCTGCAGTTGTGCCTGTATCGCTGACATCCGTAGCGCGTAACGATCGTCGGTCAGCAATTGTTGCAGATGTTGCTCCAGTTGATGAACGCGGCTGAAGCGCGATGCGCGCCTACCGACACCATGCCACTCAATGCGCGCCGCCACGCCAGGCTGATCAAAAGCAATCGGCAGCGCCAGCATCGGCGTGCCGCATTCCAGTGCTTCCAGCGCGCTGTTCAATCCAGCATGGGTGATAAACAGCTGGGCGTGCTGCAGGGCGGCGCGTTGATCGACGAAATCCGTCACCCACGCCGCGCCAGCGAGCTCCAGCTGGTGCGCCTGTTCGGCGTTTAATCCCCCACAATGGGCGATCACCAACGACAGCCGCTGCTGGCGGCACGCCTGGGCCAGATGCAGAAACAGTCGGAAGCGATGGCCTTGCAGCGTTCCCAGCGAGGCATAAATCACCGGCTGGCGCAGCGCCGGCCAGGGCGCATTGAGCGGCGCAGGAGAAACCGGGACGCGCAGTGGCCCGACGGCGTGATAGCAGGCGGGCAGTTGCTGACGTGGAAAATCAAAGGCCGGCACCATTTGACTGATTTGTGCCAGCGGCGATAGGCACTGATGCAATCCGCGCCGCTCCGTCAAATTAAACGCCCGCGCGTGTTTGAGGATCACGTCGCCGTGACGACGCATGATGCGATCATAAATATCGCTGCTGGCCTGAAAACGTTTCAGCGCTTTCTCATCCTGTGCAAAACGGAAGGGCATCACCGCCAGCGGAATCCCGGCTTCACGATTGACCGGCAAGGCGCAGGCCACCGAGACAAACGGCAGATGCAGCGCTTCAGCGACCAATCCGCCTGCCGCTTCCATTTCGTCGGCGATCACGCCATCGATGTTCAACGCTTTCAGCACCGCAGGAAGTTCGCGGCACAGCATATCGGTGCAGGACGCCAGATCGTTGATCACGCGAAACAGCGACAGGCCGCCCGGCGAAGCCAGCCGATGCAACACGGGCGCCAGTGAACCGGCAGGATGCGTCTGCTGGCCGACGGCAACAAAATCAATGCGTTCGTCGCTGAGCAAGGTGCGTGCATCGGCTTGCTGGATGAAGGTGATGCGATGGCCACGCGCCAGCAGCGTTTGTGCTAACGCCTGCAACGCGTGAAAGTGGCTATAAAGCGGCGGCGCGATCACCGCAAAGTGGCCCACCGGCGGAGCCGCGCTCAGTTGAACATCGCTAGCTGTTGATTAAACAGCGCGTGCATATATTGGCGAGTGGCGATGCCGCGATGGCAGGCGCAGGCAAGGTGTGCATCGGCGCTACGCAGGTGATCGCGTAAGCGACGTTCCGCGCCGTCAGCACCGAGCATCTGTACCAGCGTGGATTTGCCCTGATCCTGATGCACATCTTTACCTGTGTGTTTGCAGCCGTCGGCGAGGTCGTCGAGCAGCTGAAACGCCTGGCCGAGATCCTGGGCGAAGAAACTAAGACGTTGCCGCACCTGCGGTGAAGCGTCAGCGGCTATCGCCGCCATTTGCAACGTGGCGCGAAACAGCACGCTGGTTTTCAGTTCGTTGGTCAGGGCGATCGCTTCCGGGCTGCGGCTCTGTGCACCGTCGTGCAGATCCTGGAATTGCCCTTGCACCAAGCCCTGCAGGCCGACGGCAGCAGAGAGCTCGGCAATCGCTTCAGACTTTTGCAAGGCAGGCAAACCGGGTGCAATGGCAATCACCTCAAATGCGCGGCTAAGCAGCGCGATAGCGGCGAGGATCGCCACGTTTTCACCAAACTCGCGGTGTACGGTAGGGCGACCACGACGCATCTGCGCGTTATCCATCGAAGGAATGTCATCCAGAATCAGCGATGCCGCATGTACCATTTCCACTGCACAGGCGAGATCCAGAACGCCATTTTGCGACAGCTCGCAACCCATATCGCGCGCTGCCAGCAGCAGTAATAAAGGACGGATGCGCTTGCCCTGCGCCAGCGTACCGGCACGCATCGCGGCACGCACGCGATCGCTTTGCTGTCCGGCAGGCAGTAAATGTTCAAGATGCGTCTGTAAAATTTGCTGCAGCTGAAGGAGCTCGCTTGTCTGATGTGCTGTGGTGTCGACATGGGTGGTCATAATGGCTATCCATGGTTGGTGAATTTTTTATGCTTTTTGATTAACCGTAGACTGCGTAAGGTGAGTTCGCCAGCGAGGGCCGTGTGGTAAATTTGCGTTTCGTTTATTTCGAATGTTGGTTGTTTCGTTTATTGCGATTATTATTCTCTGACTGCAATTAGCAACCACAAACAATTAATTGGAAAACGCATGAAAAACTCAATTCTGGATAGCTTGAGCCTTCCGGCTCCGAAGGAGATTGAGGCCGCTTTGCGCGGACAGAGGGAGCTCGCAACGTATCTATCCACCAAGCAGGAAACACAAAAAATAACCATTCAGGATGCAGACAACGAAACGCATCAGATTGAACTGCCAACGTCAGCTCTGACACTACTGATGGCTGTTTTAGGTGAGTTGGCGGTGGGAAATGCGGTTCAGGTTGTTCCTGTACACGCAGAATTAACTACGCAGGAAGCGGCGAATATTTTAAACGTTTCACGCCCACATCTGGTGAAACTGTTAGAGCAAGGTCAGCTTCCCTACCATAAAACAGGTCGCCATCGTCGAGTGCTTTTTGCTGATCTTATGCAATTCAAAGATAAACGTGCGCAAGAGAGTAATGAGGCAATGCAGGAATTGGCCGACCAGGGACAGGATCTCAATTTCTACTGATGAACCATTCACCTTATGCTGTTGTACTGGACTCGCTATTACGGCAAGGTTTACCGATGACAGTAAGCGCATTAGACAAGTTTCGTTTTCTCATTTAGCAACGATTGAATCGCTATGCTGCTACATGGCATTTATTTCAGCGTGATCTTATTAGCGAAATAAGTAACAGCAACGCCGTAACATAAATAACTCCGTTAGGCTGGTGGTAAATAAATACCGCTAATGGACAATATAATGACGAATACCAAACCTGCCGTACTGATTATTCAGCCGGTCATGCCTCAGTTAGATGAAAAGCTCACGCAACATTTCCACTGCCATCGCTTATATGAGCAACAAGACGCAGCGCTATTTATTCAGCAGCATGGCAAAGCAATCAAAGCCATCGTTACGCGTGGCGATGTTGGGGTTGAAACAGCTTTGCTTGAGCAATTGCCCGAGTGTAAAGCCATCGCTGTATTCGGCGTCGGCACCGATCGTATCGACCTTAAATACACGACCGCACACGATATTCAGGTCAGCATCACCCGCGATATTCTGACCGACGATGTCGCCGATTTGGCGCTGACGTTAACGCTGGCGTTCTCGCGTAATTTGGTGGCTTACCATCAGTTTGCAAAATCCGGTGCATGGGAAAATAACGGCGTTGAGCTCTCCAGCCGCGCCAGCGGAAAAAGAATCGGTATCGCCGGATTGGGCGCGATTGGCTTAGCGATTGCGCGCCGTGCCGAAGCTTTTGGCATGGAGGTGGCGTATACCGCGCGTTCGGCGAAAAACGTGAGCTATAAGCGCTGCGACAACATCGAGCAACTTGCTGCCTTTAGCGATTTTCTGGTGCTGGCCCTGCCCGGCAGCAAAAAGAATTTCCAGCTGGTAAATGCCAAAGTGCTCACGGCGCTCGGCAAACAGGGCGTAGTGATCAACATTGCGCGTGGCACGGTAATCCATGAACCCGACCTGATCGCGGCATTGCAGCAGGGAACCATTAAAGGTGCCGCGCTGGATGTTTATCCGGATGAGCCAAAAATTAATCCCGCGCTACGTGAACTGGAAAATGTGCTTTTGACGCCGCATATTGCCAGTGCAACTCATGAAACGCGCGCGCAAATGACCAATAATGTGCTGGAGAATTTGCTGGCCTATTTCGCCGATGGGAAGATTCTAACGTCGGTATAATTTAAGCATCCGGAGTAAGATGAAATTCTTATATCCAGATAAATTATCCCTATTTAGTAATAGCAATTTTCGCTCAGCCAGGCTGTTATGATAGCGGCACTTAATTCAGGAGCCCATTATGACAGCACAGAAAATTGCCATTATTGGCGGCGGCGTTATCGGATTAGCGGTGGCGCGCGCCTTAGCGTTGCAGGGCGTTGAAGTTACCGTATTTGAACAGCAACACATTGGTGCGGGCACCAGCAGCACCACGTTTGCCTGGGTGAACTCCAACGGCAAACAGCCGCAAAGTTATCACCTGCTTAATGCGCTCTCGATGGAAGAGCATCTCAAACTGCAGCACGCGCAGCCGAATGGATTGCGCTGGCTGGAAACCGGCGGTACATGGGAATGGGCCGCCGAGGGCGATGCGCAACAACGTTTGCTGCAGCGTGCGACGTCGCTGCAATCGGCCGGTTATGCGGCGCGTGAAGTGTCGCCAGCGGATGTTTTGCGCGATATCCCGGAGCTACGGGCGCAGGCCATCTGCGGCAGCGTGTGGCACTTCCCAACAGAATCGGTGCTGCATCCGGCGCTTTATCTGGCGCGGTTATGGTCAGAAGCGAAAGCGCGCGGCGCGTTGCTGCACCAGCATCAGCGTATCAATAGCATCAGCGAAAGTGCCGATCGGGTTACGCTGCAGCTTGAGGACGGAGAGCAGTGGCAGGGCGATCGTATCGTATTAGCCACCGGACGCTGGGCCAATCAGCTGCTGAATTCACTCGGACTCAATCTGGCGTTGCTGGATACCAGCAAACCGAACGCCGTGGCCTGCAGTTTTCTGGTGCGCACCGCGCCGCAGCCGCTGTCGCTCAGTGCCAATCTCATCTCTCCGCAACTCAACGTACGCCCGGACGGCGGCGGTCGTTTGCTGCTGCAAGCGTTAGAACTGGATCACCTGGCCGATTCAGCTGCGCCACCGTCGAAGACCAGTGATATCGCCGCGCAGTTCCGCGCGCGTTATCACGCTCTGTTTGCGGATGCGGGCGAGTTGCACATTGAACAAATCGTCGTAGGGCAACGAGCCCGACCTGCCGATGGTTTACCGGCAATCGGTTATGTCACAGCACATCAGCGCGTGTATGTGGCGGTGACGCACAGCGGCATTACGCTTTCGCCATTGATTGGCAAGCTGGTGGCTGAAGAGCTCGTCAGCGATGTAGCAAGTGAACTGCTCAGTGATTTCCGCCCGCAACGTCTGCTGGGGAAAAGCGTGGAAGAGTTTGCGCCTATAAAGCGTAATTTCCCGGCGGCGCAATAACGTCCGGGTTGATTGCCGCCCGCAGGCGGCCTCATCCATTTTGAATCAATAACGCAGTCGCCCGCTAAAACCATTGGAAATCATCGCACCCGACTTAAGCGTTAAATCGAAATCCTGTTCTCGCGGCTGCAGCGCATTGATGAAGCTTTCGGCCCATTTATGGCAATCATGCAGATGCAGATTTTTTAGCAGGCTGGCGTGACGTTCGCGACGCACCGAAAGCGGCATAATGAGCGCGGTATGAATGGCATCGGCGATAGCATCGGGATCGTAAGGATTCACCAACAGCGCGCCCTGCATCTGTTCGGCGGCGCCGGCAAACTGCGACAAAATCAGCACGCCGGGATTGGCATGATCCTGCACGGCGACATAGGTTTTCGCCATCAAACTCATTCCGGCTATCAGCGGTGTAACCAGCGCCACGCGCGCCGCACGGTAAAATCCGCACAGCTCTTCACGCGAATAGTGATTGCTCAAATAACTCACCGGATACCAGTTCAGCTCGCCGTGCACGCCGTTCATTTCGCCGCAGCGGGTTTCTAAATCGCGCGACAAAGCTTTGATACGATGGCTGTAGCCTGACGCCGCTGAAGCCAGCTGTACCAACGAAAACTTGTGGTGATACTCCTCGTGTTGACGCAGTAAAACTTCTATCGCGCTGATACGGTAAGGCGTGCCGGTGCTGTCGTCAAAATGCCCGCCGCTGAGGATGAGATTCTCCGGTAGGGTTTCGCGGCATTGCTGCTCCATAAACTGGCAGCTGTTACTTTCAGCCAGCGCGCTGGTTTCGGCGGTATCAATGCCCACCGGGAATACGCCGACGCGAATCTGGCGGCCATGAATACGCAGCGTGTAAGGTGTTTGGCGTTCGCAACGGAATCGGGATTCAATCCAGGCGGTGAAATTGTTCATGTCGTGGGTGGTCTGGAAACCAATCAGATCGGCGCATAATAGGGAATCGGCCAGATAGCGCCAGTTCGGCACCGATTCAAATGATTGTCCCGCCGGGAAAGGTTGATGGAAAAAGAAACCAATGCGATTTATCAGGCCGACATCGCGCAGCATTTTAATGCTGGGGATCAGGTGATAATCCTGTAACCAAATATCATCATCGGGCATGGCATATTCACTGATGGCGCGTGTATAGGTTTCATTCAGTTTCATATAACCGATTTGGCTGCTGGTAGAAAAGCGCGCCATATCGGGACGCTGATGAAATACCGGCCATAATCCCTGATGGATATATTGATGATAACCTTCTTCATATTCTGATTTGGTCAAGCGGAATGTCAGCGTGTCGAAGTGTTTACCACTAGTAAAATTCAGCTCACGATGAGGTTCAGTGGTAAAAGACTCAAACTCGCCACTCCATTTCACCCACATGCCACCACGCCGCGTCAATATACTTTCATAAATGCTTGAAAGCGTTGAGTGGTTATTTTGATTGTGTGATACCAAAATTAAGCCTGACATAGCATTAGCCTTTTGTCAGTGAATTTACTATTTTTCATTTTTAGCTACTCCTGCGAATCCTTCAGTGCTGTCGATGAAATTAATCTAGCCGACCAACCCGTAAAAAAGTCGTAAAAATAGCAGTGAGAGTTATAAAAATTTAATACAAATACGCTGGGTTTTCATTATTCGATAGCGTCTGTTGAATAATGCTACCTCATCAATGGCTGCCATTGTAAAAACCATCAGGTTAAAAGGCGGGCTAAGGTTACACTGAATGTGGTGAGATCCTTGTGTGGTGAAAAATCTTTATTGATGGCCTTGCGCGCAATAAGCCCGTCAATAATGGCAAAGAGGATAATAGTGGTTTCTTCCACGATAATGTCTTTTCTGAACTCTCCACTCGCAATGCCTTGTCGAATGATATTGCCGATACCGTGGCGCATCGCTATATCACTGGAAATAAAAGTATCTCCGAGAGAAGCGTTCCGTGCCGATTCCGCAATGATCTCTACCCAAAGATGGTGTGTAGCAGGATAGCCAACATCACTGATGCAGGATGAAACCAGCGCGTGGATCCTTTCCATGTAGGAGCCAGAAAAGGATTCATTCTGTGCATTCAACGCGGATTTTTGTTCTTCCAGAACAATGGCCGAAATCAATTCATCTTTGCTTTTAAAGTAGGTGTACATCGCGCCCTGACTGATTCCCGCACGAACGGCGATTTCACGCACGCTGGATGCATTGAATCCTTTTTCGGCAAAGCAGTCAGCCGCAGCGGTGATCAATTTATGGTAAGTAGCGGAATCTTTGGTCATTAATTATCTCCTTTGAGGCGCAATGTTATCCTTTTTACAGCGTCGTTGACCATACGGCTGACACGGTGTGCTGCTGGATTTTTGCAGCGATCCTGTCGTGCAGGCGTTGTGCTTATCACGCATGGCGAAAGCGAACGTCATAGTAATTTCCTATTTTTCACGGCGAACAGGAAACAGTATCACTTCAACATAAATGAATGATCGTTCATTCATCTTGCTGTTTCCACTTCGAGGTGCAAAAATGATAAAGAAACATTCTGGCGTCATCTGTGTAGCCATCTGCTACATGTTGGTTGGTGTGAGTTATCCGGTAGCCAAAGAGGCGATGGAATCCATCCCAACATGGACGTTCACATTCATCACTTTCCTGACGGGGCTGGCTGCGCTGTTTCCACTTTCGCTGATGATTGACAGGACGCGGTGGCTTAACATTCCTTTGCGCGACTGGGCAGCCATTGGGGTGCAGGCGCTGTTTGGTGCCGTGCTTTACACGGTCTTTTTACTTTACGGGCTGCCGGATACTTCCGCCGTTGCGGCCTCGGTCATCACCAGTGTAGCACCGGCGTTTGTCCTGATTTTCTCGGCGCTTTTCCTGCGTGAGAAACTGACGTTGAAGTCAGCTTTTGCGGTTGTACTGGCGGTTCTTAGCGTAATCGTGATGACCACTCCCACTGCTGGCAACACCGGACACAACACCGTGACAGGCCTTATCTTTCTGGCGCTCTCAACGCTTGCCACTGCATCAGTCATTATTTTTGCTAAAAAACTCTCTTCACAGTTACGGCCCATTACCATGGCTACGGGAGTTTGTCTGTTAGGCGCGGTTCTCTCCTTTCCGCTGTCGTTGATGGAAGGCGGAAGCTTCCATCTTTCCTCCATAACCCATAGTCAGGCGATCATCGTGGTGTATTACGGTCTGTTTGTATGGGCGCTGCCCTATGTTTTCTTTTTCCACGGAATCTGGAAGGTTAGGGCCGCCACGGCCGGTATGACTGTCGCTCTGGTGCCGGTGTCGGCAATCCTGGCCGGCGCGTTATTTTTTGGCGAGAGCATCACGATGACTGACGTCGCTGCGACCATCCTCATCGTTGCTTCAATCGTGATTGCTGAGGTGAATATTGGGCGTCGTGTGCAGCAGGAGATGATCTCCTGATGAACTCGTGCCTAGTTGCAGGAATCACTTTTGCTGATAAAATGAATGAGTGTTCATTCATTTATGGGCGCGCTGAATCCGTTGTTGAAGGTAATGAAAACTGAAGGGAGCTACGAATGACCGATTGCGGCAGAAAAAACCTGCGACTGATTTTTCCGCAGTGGCAGGGCGGCAATAATGAATCATATTACTTTGGCTCGCAGCTTCTTGCATGGCTTGCGCCGACAGAAAAAGGCGTGACGGCCGAAGTTGATGTTGCATCACCAGCGGGTGTTGTTCTGGAAAATGAAAATGGCATCGTCGGCAGAAGTCAGGTTGTTTCTCAACTCAAACGCGCCCGAAATGTGATTAGTGAACATAATCCTGACACGCTGGTGACATTGGGAGGCGACTGCCTGGTCTCGCTGGCTCCGTTCTCTTATCTGGTCGAAAAGTACGGTGAAAAGCTCGGTGTACTTTGGGTCGATTCGCACCCTGACGTCATGACGCCCGACCACTTTTCTCACTCTCATGCCCATGTTCTGGGTGCATTGCTGGGAAATGGCGACGCCGATCTGACGCGGGATATCAGCCACCCGCTTGCTCCGGAAAAGGTGATGATCGCCGGTATACATGATGCTCTCGAGCATGAAGCGGCATTTATTGCTGAGCGCGGTATCGCCACCTGCGGCCCAGATGAGGTGAGGCAAGGAGGACAAGCCGTGATGGATTGGATCAAACGGGAGAACATACAATATCTGGCTATTCATCTGGATCTGGATGTGCTTGATCCTGCCATGTTCCGCTCTGTTTTGTTTGCCCGGCCCGGAAGAGGCCAGCACGACTTTGGCGATGCTGCAGAAGGACGCGTTGCAATTGCTGATGTTATCCAGCTTATCAGCAATGCATCCGCAGCAGCAGAAACGGTAGGCCTGACCGTCGCCGAGCATCTTCCGTGGGATGCTATTAATCTCAAAAAAATGCTGGGTTCGCTTCCGCTGTTAAGATAAGAGAGCAAATGCCAGCCAGAACCGCGATATTGGACGGCTGGCATGGCATGAAACATCGCTTCGGAGCCGTGTTGATACGCCCGGAGCTGATGTTAACGCGCATTTATCTCACACGGAGACAGCATGAAAATTGGCATTGTGGGTTACGGCACCGGCGGCAAACATTTCCACGCGCCCTTCATTGAGGCAGCACACGGATTGGAGCTGGCGGGCATTGTTGCACGCGCGCCTGCGACCATCGCAAAAGCAAAAGCGGACTATCCCGATGTGCCGATCTTCGCCAGCCTGACTGAAATGCTGGCGGCAGGTGTGGATATCGTCACTATCACCACGCCACCGCAAACCCGTCGTGAACTGGTTCTGGAAGCGATTGAAGCCGGTGTAGCGGTAATCGCCGATAAACCCTTCGCACCCGATGCCAAAACCGGGCGGGAACTGGCTGCGGCGGCTGCTGATAAAGGCGTGGTGTTGAGCGTCTATCACAACCGCCGTTATGACGCTGATATTCTGACGCTGAAGAAAGTCATTGAACAACAGCAAGTTGGCAAAGTTTGGCGCTTGCATAACCGCATGGATTTTGATGACGCGTTGACGCTGGAAGGCGGTGAAACCGGCGGATTGCTGCGCGATCTCGGTAGCCACATCGTGGACCAGGCTATCTGGCTGATGGGGCCGGTGAAATCGGTGTATGCGCTGCTGGATATTGTCGAATTACCCGAAGGCCCCACCGATGCCAGTTTTGTGCTGACGCTAACGCATCACAATGGTACGCACTCCTATGTTTCTGCCACCAAACTCAATCGCATGGTTTGCCGCGAACTGCGCTTATACGGCGAAAAGGGCAGCTATCTGTCGCAAGGCACCGATGTGCAGGCGCAGGCGATTTTTGCCGGTAAACGACCGGTGGATGATTTAGCGGGTTGGGGCTACGAGCAGCGCGATCGTTGGGGCATTTTGCATCATGCTGAAGGCGACGAAGCGGTGCCATCGGAGCAGGGCGCTTATCATGCCTATTATGAAGCGTTTGCCGACGCGGTGCGCAACGGCACCGAACCGCCGGTGACCACTGATCAGGCGATTGAAGTGTTAGAGGTGCTGGATGCGGCTTTTGTCAGTGCACGGGAAAACCGAGTGGTGACGCTGGAGTGATCATTTTCTGGTCGCCATAAATGGCGTAAGGCTTGTCAGTTAAAGGTGAATCGGTCGCCATGAATGGCGACCCTACAAAGGGCTGGCGCATTTATACGCACCGGGACATTCGGCCTGTTAGAATGACCGCTGCTCAGAAGTGACTCGAAGAGGTTTAGTTGTGTCGACGTTAGTATTTAGAGAAGCCAGGCTGGCCGATGTGGATCGTTGTTACGCGATTGAGATTGAGGCTTACGAAGGTGATGAAGCCGCCACGCGTGAAAAGATTGCTACCCGCATCGCGCAGTATCCGCAGGGATTTTTATGTCTGGAAACCGACGGCAAGGTGATTGGTTTTATCAACGCTGGTTGCGCGTGGGATGTGGTGATGTCGGATGAAGCGTTCAAAGAGTTAATCGGCCACGATCCCGCAGCACCGAACGCCGTCATTATGTCGGTGGTGCTTGATCCTGCTTATCAGGGCAAAGGTTATGCATCGCTGCTGATGCGCCAGTTTATTGACCTGATGAAGAAAATGGATAAAAGAACCATTCATCTGATGTGCAAAACCCAGCACGTTGAGTTGTATAAAAAATGGGGCTATCAGTACGTCAAACCGTCCGAGTCAGACCACGGTGGCATGGCGTGGCATGAGATGCTGATGACGCTGTAATTCGTCGGGTCGCCATTTATGGCGGCCCGAATCTCACCTCATGCAGCCACACCTTTCAGCTGAGCTGACAGATGTCCTGCCCATAAACTGGCCACCCATTTCACGCCTTTGGCGGTAAAACGCGCTTGTGAGAAAGCATGCTGATTCTCGCCACGCCCGGAGCGCAAGGTGAAATAACCCGCTTGCATATGGTGCTGCTGCGGAGCCAGCGTGCCTTTTTCGCGATACATGATGTTGCGTTCTAACAGGAACTCACGAAACTCGGTTTCCTTGACCTTCAACATCTTGCACAGCTGACGAAAGCCGAGCGAATCTTCGATCTCAACAAAGCGATCAAAAAATTCAGCCTTGGGTGCAGACAACGCAAGTTGCTGCTCAGCCGCCCGGCGCTGCTCAAACTGCTCCGCCCAGGCGCGGGCTGCTTCCGCTGGATTGGTGAAATCAGGCAGATGAGTAAATTGTTCGCGCTGCTGCCAAAGATCGAGTAATTCCGCAGTGAAGCCAGGCGAAAGCCGGGCAACGGCAAGTAATGAATCGCGTTTGTTGAGATGAAACTCCTGACGCACTTCACCCTGATGCTCATACAGATTCACCATCAAAGGTTGGGAAAGACGCTGTGCAGTTTCCAGGCTTTTGACCAGGCGCTTCACTTCGCCGTGCGTGATGCCCGTGAAATGGGCAATTTCGCGGCTGCTCATCATCATCGATGCATTCAAAGCAGACAGACTTTCCGTTGAGATCATCATCATTATCACCTCTTGCAGACTTACTCAGCCTTGTAGCTGTTGAATAAGTATACGCATCACTGTTTATATATCCAGTATTATTTTTAACCGTTCACCTAAGTTGTTCGGCTTTGCGTAACGTTTCACAAAGCCAGCGCAGTCCCGCGTAATCCCTGCGTATTCTCTTAAAGTGAGGTTTTCGGGGTTTATTAAATTGTCGCGATGAGGGCTGTTTGATAGTTTTGAGCCAATTTTCCGGGCTTTTATCGGCTTTCTGCAGCATTACGTGCAGGGCTGATGTATGCCTTTTTAACAGCAATAAGTAGTTAACTGGCGGCTATGCTGCTGGAGAAACGATGAAAAAGAATAAATTTAAAACCCATCTGGTCTCATTAGGTTTACTGGCGGAAAAAAAGCTGACCAAACGCCAAACGCTGCCTGATTACAATCCCGCCGCAGAGCAGGATATTAATTTGGTTGTGCGCCAGACCGCACCTGCGGCCATTCCGCGTCAGATTTGGATGTATTGGGAAAGCGAAACGCTGCCGCAAGAAGTGCAGATTTTTGTCGACAAGATCGTGCGTGAAAATCCCGGTTATCTGGTAACGGTCATCAATAACCTGAATATCCAGCACTATCTGCCCGATCTACACTTCGTGCATCAGGATATGCGTCCTTCCCATAAAAGTGACGTCATCAGGCTGGAACTGCTGCATCGCTATGGCGGAATCTGGATGGATGCCACCATCATTCTCAATCGCACAATGGACGAATTGCTGGCGGTGAATGTTGACGATCGTTATGACCTGATCGCCTTCTACCGCGACAGTTCCACGCTGGATAAAGCCTATCCGGTGATTGAATCCTGGTTCCTGGCCGCGCCGAAAAATAACGCCTTTATTGCGAGCTGGCTGCATTTTTTCCGCCCGATTGTCGAAGTGGGCGCCGACGAATTTTTCCGTCGCCTGCTCGCACTGCCCGATTACGAAACCATTGTTCAGGGCATTACGCCACCGGATTATCTGGTGGTGTATATTGCGCAGCAGCAGGCGTTGCGTGAGAATAATCAGTACAACTTCTATCTACGTAAATGCGAGGCCAGCGCGTTGCTGTATCAAAGTCTGGTGGAGTGGCGGCCGGTGAAGCTGAGCCGCATGCTGATGGTGGATCGTCTGCCCGCCGTCTTGCCGCCGCTGACCAAACTGACGGGATTTGATCGTAAATATCTCGACACCAACCTGAAGTATGGCGTGGTGAACAAAGACAGCTTGTTGGGTCAGATTCTGTTAACCAGCCAGAAAGGCGCCCGCCCGCAGACGCCGCTTCCAGCGCTGACGAGCAAGGCATAATACATCAGGGATTGATCAACTGTTGTAGTGCCGCGGCGCTGGTTTCATCGTCCGGCACATACACCAGCAGGCGATCGCCGTTGCGCGACGCTGACCACCAGTTATTTTGCCGCAGTGTAAGTTCACCCACTTCGTCGCGGTAAAAGCGTTTCACGCGATTCTCCACCTGGCCCAATTCATAGCGCTGCCAGGTGTGCGCAAACTCATCTGAACTGTTTAACAGGCGGGCAAGAAAGCTTTCCCAGTGCGGATCGCCAAGGTGCTCGCCCATCTGCCCGCGAAACATCGCCACCATCTGCGGCATCACTTCATCCCAATCATTCAGCGCTTTGCGCCATGCAGGATGATTGAATGCCAGCCAGATACAGTTGCGATCTTCCAGCGCGATCTCGGCTAAATCCACGCCCATCAAGGCACACCACGCAGCGTTGTAACCGAGAATATCAAAGCGCGGCGTTTCAATAATCGCCGGTAACTGGATAGCGTCGAGCATCTGTTGATTGTGCGCGGCAATTTTGCAGCAGGCCGCTACCACGCGTACCGAAGGTAACGCATGTCCGGCAAGCGAAAACAGGTGCTGCGTTTCCACATCGTTGCACTGCAACGCGCTGGCAATCGCCGTCAGGGTTTTTGGCGAGGCTTTAATATCACGCCCCTGTTCCAGCCACGTATACCAGGTCACGCCAACATCCGCTAACTGCGCGACTTCTTCACGGCGTAAACCCGGCGTGCGGCGATGGCGCATGCGCGGCAAACCGAGCCGATTGGGATCGAGGTTTTCGCGGCGCGTGCGCAGAAAAGTACCAAGTAATTTGCGGTTGTTTTGTTCGGTGGTAACAGGCGCGGATGCCAGGCTCATAAGCAGATCCTTCGACAAGACGGGTAGTATTTATACCATGATAAACAAGAACTGGTACCCGTTTAATGGTTAGGTGATGCTATGCCGTACTGACAGCAAAAACAAGGTAAAACCGATGCAGACATCGCAACTTCAACGCACAGGATTGATGGTCCTGCTTGCCGGGCAACTGCTGCCCATGATTGATTTTTCTATCGTTAACGTAGCGTTAGACGCGATGGCCCACACGCTACAGGCCACGGCAATCGAGCTGGCGCTGATCGTCGCGGTATACGGCATCGCCTTTGCCATCTGTTTGGCGATGGGCGGGCGCCTCGGTGACAATTATGGCCGCCGCCGCGTGTTCCTCGCCGGAGTATGGATCTTTGGTATTGCATCTTTATTATGCGGCATCGCAAACAGCGTTGGCCTGTTGATGTTTGCCCGCGCGCTGCAAGGCGTGGGCGCGGCCTTTATCGTGCCGCAAATTCTCGCCACGCTGCACATTACGTTGAAGGGCAGAGCGCATGCGCGCGCCATCGGTTTGTACGGCGGTATTGGCGGGCTGGCGTTTATCATCGGTCAGGTGCTGGGTGGTTTTCTTATCAAAGCGGATATCGGCGGTTACGGCTGGCGCAGCGTGTTCCTGATCAATCTGCCGATTTGCCTGTTTGTGCTGATCACCGCGCGCCGCTTTGTGCCGGAAACGCAGAACACCCAGCGCGTGCCGGTGGATGTCAGTGGTACCTTGCTGCTGGCGGGCGCGATTGGCTGCCTGATGCTGGCACTGGCGCTCGGTCCGCTGCTGCATTGGTCGTGGCCGTGCATCTTGCTGCTGGTGCTGTTCCCGCTGTTTCTGCATCGTCTGCGCCAGAGTTCGCTGCGTCTGGAAGCGGCCAACGGCGCGCCGTTGCTGCCGCCTTCACTGCTGCGTCTGCCGAGCGTGCGATTTGGCCTGACGCTGGCGGTGCTGTTCTTCTCCTGCTGGAGCGGCTTTATGTTCTCAGTGGCGTTGACGCTGCAGGCCGGTTTAGGGCTGACAGCGTTTCAGTCCGGGAATGCGTTTATCGCGCTGGGCGTGGCCTATTTTATCGGGGCGATGCAATCGACGCGTATCGTCGAGCGTTTAGGTAAGCGCGGCGCCTTGCTGATGGGCTGCGGCATTCAGATGGTTGGGCTGCTGGCCCTGATCGCCACGCTGCAATTCGCCTGGCCGCAGGTCGGCATCTTCACGTTGATCCCCGCGACATTGCTGATTGGCTTTGGTCAGTCGTTTATTGTCAGCACCTTCTACCGTATTGGCATGAGCGGCGTGCCGCATCATCAGGCGGGCGCGGGCAGCGCGGTGCTTTCAACGGTACAGCAGTCGGCGCTGGGTTTAGGCCCGATGCTGCTGGGCGGCGTATTCACACAGATCTACACGCACGGCAATCATCTGGCGGCGATCACCGGCACGCTCAGCGTTGAGCTGGTGATCATGGCATTGCTGGTGATTTTCACCAGCCTCAATCGCCGCACGTTTCAGCCGGTAACGGCGGAAGGGTAATTCTTGTGAGCAGATTTCAGCAGGAGCTTTCCACCTTATTGTAAAACAACCGAAAATCCGTGAGTCGCGCTGAATTTACCTTTGGCTCAGCGGTCTTTTTTCCGGAA
The DNA here is from genome assembly GCF_014193275.1 of Enterobacter sp. Sphag1F. Classification (NCBI taxonomy): domain Bacteria; kingdom Pseudomonadati; phylum Pseudomonadota; class Gammaproteobacteria; order Enterobacterales; family Enterobacteriaceae; genus Enterobacter; species Enterobacter sp. Sphag1F. The sequence continues at coordinate 289,699 of NZ_JACHZD010000005.1, forward strand.
CATATCGCCGCAGTTAACGGGCTGAACCGCGTGTTCAGCCCGTTTTTTATGTGGTTCAGGCACAGGAAAAACGGCAGGCTCACAACAGATGAAGAAGATGTTAACCGGGTTACTTTTCATGGTAACCACCACCGCCTTTGGTGCAGATGATTTCACCCTAAAGGATATTCACTTTGCTGGGCTCCAGCGCGTCGCACCCGGCGCGGCCCTGCTGCATATGCCGCTGCGTATTGGCGATCGCGTCAATGATGATGATATTCGCAACACCATCCGTGCGCTGTTCGCCACCGGCAATTTTGAAGATGTGCAGGTGCTGCGTGATGGCGATGCGCTGCTAATTAAAGTCAAAGAGCGCCCGGCGATTGCCAGCATCTCGTTCTCTGGTAACAAAGCGATTAAAGAGGATCAGCTCAAGCAGAACCTTGATGCCTCAGGCGTGCGCGTGGGTGAAGCGTTGGATCGCACCACGCTATCGGATATGGAAAAAGGGCTGGAAGATTTCTACTACAGCGCCGGAAAATACACTGCCAGCGTCAAGGCAGTCGTCACGCCGTTGCCGCGCAACCGCGTCGATCTGAAGTTCATTTTCACCGAAGGCGTGTCAGCAAAAATTCAGCAGATCAATATTGTGGGCAACCAGGCTTTTTCATCGGATGAACTGATTTCGCATTTCCAGCTGCGCGATGATGTGCCGTGGTGGAATTTCATCGCCGACCAGAAATATCAGAAGCAGAAACTCTCGGGCGATTTAGAGACGCTGCGCAGTTATTATCTTGATCGCGGTTACGCGCGCTTTAATCTTGATTCCACACAGGTCAGTTTAACGCCGGATAAAAAACATATTTACGTTACGATAAATATTCATGAAGGCGATGTTTACCATGTTAGCGGCGTAACGCTAACCGGAAATATGGCTGGCTATTCCGACGAGATTGAAAAACTGGCGCAGTTGCCAGCGGGCACCTTATACAGCGGAGCAAAAATCACTGAAAACGAAGAGGCAATTAAAAGCCTGCTCGGTCGTTACGGCTATGCGTTTCCACAGGTGAATACACGATCGGAAATTAACAACAGCGATAAAACCGTACAGTTACACGTGAATGTCGATGCCGGGCGGCGCTTCTCGGTGCGACAGGTGCGTTTCTCGGGCAACGACACTTCGAAAGATGCCGTACTGCGCCGTGAAATGCGTCAGATGGAAGGCGCGTGGCTGGCGAGTAATCAGGTGGAGCAGGGCAAGGCAAGGCTTAATCGTACCGGCTATTTTGAGAGCGTAGATGTCGATACACAGCGCGTGCCGGGCAGCCCGGATCAGGTGGACGTGGTGTATAAAGTGAAGGAGCGCAATACCGGCACCTTTAATGTCGGATTGGGCTACGGCACCGACAGCGGCATCAGCTATCAGCTTGGCGTCAGCCAGGATAACTGGATGGGAACCGGCAACACCGTAAGTTTTAGCGGCACGAAAAACAGCTATCAAACCTATGTCGAAATCGCCGTCACCGATCCCTATTTCACTGTGGATGGTGTCAGTCTGGGCGGCAAGCTGTTCTATAACGATTACAGTGCCGAAGATAACGATCTTTCCGAATACACGCTGAAAAGCTTCGGCGCGGGCAGCACCTTAAGCTTCCCGATCGGGGAAAACAGCAGCGTGAACAGCGGGCTGGATTACGTCTACAACCGCGTCAGCAATATGGCGCCGCAGGTGGCAATGTGGCGATATCTGGGTTCGCAGGGCATTCATCCAAAAGTCATCACCAGCGATGACGACGATGACGATGCCACCGTTGCAGACAAATTTACCGCCAACGATTTCTTCTGGAATATTGGCTGGAGCTACAACTCACTGGACCGCGGCTTCTTCCCCACCTCGGGCGTGAGCGCCGGTTTCAACACCAAAGTGACGATTCCAGGTTCCACCAACAGCTATTACAAAAGCACGCTGACCGCCAACGGCTACTTGCCGCTGAGCAGCGATCATCGCTGGGTGTTAATGGGTCGCAGTAAAGCCGGTTACGCCGACGGCTTAGGCGGCAAAGAAGTGCCGTTCTACGACAACTTCTATGCCGGCGGCTCTAGCACAGTACGCGGATTCTCCTCCAACACCATCGGGCCAAAAGCCGCCTATTACCGCTGCAGCGGCAGTGAAAGCAGTTACGGTGCTTGCCCAGTGGAGAAATCGGATGATGCGGTTGGCGGTAATGCGATGGCGGTGGTGAGCGCAGAGCTGATTGTGCCAACGCCGTTTATCAGTGAGCGCTATGCCGATTCGCTGCGTACCTCATTCTTCGTCGATGCAGGCACCGTATGGGATACCGGCTGGCAGAACACTGCCGCCACCAAAGCGGCGGGGATTCCTGATTATGGCGATCCCAGCCAGATTCGCGTGTCGAGCGGCGTGGCTTTGCAATGGCAGTCACCGCTGGGTCCGCTGGTGTTTTCTTATGCGTTGCCAATTAAGAAATATGAGGGCGATAAGTCGGAGCAGTTCCAGTTTAATATCGGTAAAACCTGGTAGCTGTATTTAAATCGTTAAATGATGAGGTGAGTTTTACATTATCTTTAAACGGTGAAGACAGAATAAATTAGCCAACAGGGTAAAATACCGCTCGTGCAATACTTATGGAATGAGTGTTCGCGAATATCGTTGTTATGCATCTGATTAATTGTATTTCGCCACCCAGATTGGGTGGCTTTTTTATTTGTTAGAGTGGTCGCCATAAATGGCGACCCTACGACAACGGGTTTTGTAGGGGCGCCATTTATGGCGACCTTATAAACAGACGATCACGATTCGATTAAACGCATCCCCGTTTCCGCATCAAACAGATGAATCTTCTCAGCGTTAAAGCCCAGCATAATGCTGTCGCCGCTCACCGCTGCGTGACGGCCAGAAATCTGCATGTGCAACGGCTGACCGTGCCATTCGAGATGCAGCAAAGTGGATTCGCCGGTGATCTCCACCACTTTCACCAACGCTGCGGCGTTGCTGCTGGCTTCCAGCAGATCGTGCGGGCGTACGCCGAGCGTCACGGCTGCGCCTGCATGCTCGCGCGCCGCCGCTTGCCAGCGCGCGGGCAGCGGCTGCCACAGATCCTGACACTGCACGCCGGGCACGCCATCGCGGTCGATCAACTGTGCCGGTAACAGATTCATTGGCGGTGAGCCGATAAAGCGCGCTACAAAGGTATCCGCCGGACGATCGTAAATCGCCAGCGGCTCGCCTTGCTGCACGATGCGGCCATCTTTCATCACCACGATTTGATCGGCCAGCGTCATCGCCTCAACCTGATCGTGCGTCACATAAACCATGGTGGTTTTGAAACGCTGATGCAGCGATTTGATCTCGGCGCGCAACTCCATGCGCAGTTGCGCATCAAGGTTCGACAGCGGCTCATCGAACAGGAATACTTTGGGATTTCGCACCATCGCGCGGCCCATCGCCACACGCTGACGCTGTCCGCCCGACAACGCGCGCGGATAGCGTTGCAGCAGCTTATCAATACCAAGAATCCCCGCGATGCGCGCAATTTTAGTTTGCTGCTCCTCGCGCTTCACCTTCTTCACCTGCATGTGAAACGCCAGATTCTCCGCCACGGTTAAGTGCGGATAGAGCGCATAGCTCTGAAACACCATGGCGATATCGCGGTCGGCCGGATCGCGGTCGTTGATCTGCACTTTATCCATCAGGATCGCGCCATCCGACAAGCTCTCCAGCCCGGCCAGCAAACGCAGCAACGTCGACTTCCCGCAACCGGATGGGCCCACCAGCACGGTAAAACTGCCGTCAGGAATAGTGAGATCGAGCGGATGAAGCACCGACTGTTTTGCGTAGCGTTTGGCCACTTTTACGAGTTCAACACTGGCCATAATTTAAAACTCCTGGGAAAGTTGCAGTTGATGCCAGTCGGGATAACGACGCGGCAAGGTGCTGATAGCCAGTGACGCCACCGAAATACCCCATTGCAAAGCCGTATTGAGATCTTGCTGATGCAGCAGGGCGGTGAGGAATCCAGCGTTAAAACTGTCGCCCGCGCCGATGGTATCCACCACCGTGACCGGACGCGCAGGCTGACTCACTGCATGTTCAGCCTGCCAGCAACGCGCGCCCTGCGGGCCGCATTTCACTACGCAGCCGCCGCGTCCGCTCAGCTGTTGCGCCAGCATGTGCGCGCTGGCAGGCAAGTCGTCTTTCGCCGCCAATCCCAGCGTTTCCACTTCATTGAGCAGCAGCCAGTCACACAGCGGCAGCCATTGCGTGACCTGCTGACGCACCTCGTCCGTCCAGCCCTGCGGCGGCCAGCCGGTATCAACAGCGGTGATAAAGCCGCGCTGCTGTAGCTCAGCCAGCAACGCCGGATATTCGTCATACAGATGCAGGCACAAAAAGGTGCCGCACAGCAACACGATATCGCCGTCAGCCGCTTTAGCAGGCAGCTGATCCAGCACATCCTGCGCGGTGAGTTGCACGATATGGCCGAGATTACTCAGGAAGGATCGCTCGTGATCCGAATGCGTTACGCCAACGGTAAGCGAGGTTTCGCAGCTGTAGCGCGTCCAGTGCGCGGCGCTGTGCGGAAAATGACTCGCCAGCCAGGCGCTCAGGCCATCATCGCCCTGATTAGCCACCGCGCGATGGCGCACCTGCATCGCTTCCAGCGCCAGCGCGCAGTTGCCCGCCGATCCGCCAGGACGCAGTTCGCTGTGATTCAGCATCACTTCGGTACCGCGCTGCGGCCAGTTATCCAGCGTGCCCATGATCAAATCGACATTAATATTGCCCGCCACATACAGCGTGGCGGTGAGTTTATGTTCCATCATCCTTTACTCCCGCCACTGGCAAGGCCGCTGACCAGCGTCTTTTGCAGCCAGATGGCAATAAATAGCGGTGGCACCGACGCCAGAATGCCGACGGCAGCGATTAAGCCATCATCGGTGGCGCGCCCGGCGGTGAATCCGGCAATGGTGACCGGCAAGGTTTGTGCGGCGATATTGCTGGTAAACAGCAGCGCATAGAAAAACTCGTCCCACGCCAGTAGCCAGCCAAACAGCGCGGCGGCACCTAGCACCGGCTTCGCCAGCGGCAACGTAATGCGCAGCAGCACTTGCCAGACGCGCAGGCCATCGAGTCGCGCCGCCTGTTCAATATCCTGCGGCAGCGTATCGAACTGGTTTTTCAGCATCCAGGTGAGGAACGGCAGAATCAGCGAGCAGTAGACGATGATCAAACCGGGCCGCGTGTTAAGCAGATCGAACTGCTGCAACAGGAAGTAGAGCGGTAGCACGAACGCCACCGGCGGCACCATATAGATGGCAAGTGAGGCGAACAGCCAGCCGTCGCGCCCGCGATAGCGCGAGAAGCTGAACGCCGCTGGAATCGCCAGCAGCAAGCAGATGATTGTCGCGCCCGTGGCGACTAACAAACTGTTGCCGAGCGCATGCAGGAACAGCACGCCGGGCTGGCCTGGCTCCAGCGACAACAACTTGCCGTAGCGGGTGAAATCCCACTGGCGCGGTAGCCACTCGAGCGGCACGCGGGTGAGATCGCTGGCGGCGCTGACGCTCATCAAAAACAGCCAGCCCATTGGCGCTAACACTGAGAACGCCACCAGCAGCGCGGCGGCGTATTTGCCAACATGGCGCATTTTAACCTTCATGAGCGCTTCCTTTGCGGCGCTGGCGCCACAGTAACAACATGTAAAGCGTGATCAGCACCGCGCACAGCAAGGTCATCAACATGGCGTAAGCCGCGCCGCTGCCGGCCCGCAAGTAGCTAAACGACTCCTGATAAACGTAGAAACTCAGGGTTTTGGTGCTATCGACCGGCCCGCCGCGTGTCATCACGTATATGATGTCGAAGATTTTGAAGGCGTCGATGGTGCGCAGAACCAGCGCCACGCTGAGCGGGCCAACAATCGCCGGGAAAGTGATGGCGCGAAAACGCCGCCACGCCGACGCGCCATCCAACCTTGCGGCTTCAAACAGATCGTCGGGAATCGATTGCAGTGCCGCCAGCACCAGCAAGGTCACCAGCGGATAGTTCTTCCAGATATCGGCGAACATCACCGCGTTGAGCGCCGAATCCGGCGATCCCAGCCAGCTGCGGTAGCCATCAATAATGCCCAACTGCGTCAGCAGGGCGTTGATGCTGCCGTAATCCGGGTTGAAGTTCAGACGCCACATCATGGCGTTAACGATGGTCGGCAGCGCCCACGGCAGAATCACCAGCACGCGCAGTAGGTTGCGACCGGCGAATTTCTGGTTCAGCAATAGTGCCACCAACACACCGATCACGCCTTCAATCGCCACAGATACCACGGTGAAATAGAGCGTGCGCCACAGCGAGCTGCGAAAATCCGCATCGGTGATCGCAAACAGGTAGTTTTCAAAGCCAATCCAGCCCGGCGCTTCACCGCTGCCAATCAGGGCGGCATCGGTGAAACTTAGCCAGATAGTGCGTAACAGCGGCCATGCGGTGAGCAACAGCATCACCAACAGCATGGGTGCCAGCAGCACCCATGCCTGCCGTTGTTCGCGTTGACGCAAACTCAGCATTGTTGCCCCTTAGCGCAGACGCGCCGCACTCTTATCAACCGCTTGCAGCGCGGCATCTGGCGTTGCGCTGCCAACCAACACCTGCTGCAATTGCTGCTGCAGCGTGTTGGAGAGACGCGAATAGTCGGCGGTTTCCGGACGCGACAGCATCACGTTGAGCGACTTATCCGCCGCCGCGATCAGGCTTTCCTGGTTTTTCAGCACCGCCGGATCCTGGTAAGAGCTTTTCCAGATCGGCAGACTCAGCGTGGCGTATTTGTTCTGCACCGGCTGTGAAGTCATGTAGCTGATGTATTGCCATGCCTGATCCGCGTGGGTGCTGCCTTTGGTGATGCCCAAGCCCATCGAACCGTTCACCGCACCGAATTTACCCGGCGCATCGCCTGGCGCAGGAACGATGCCCACCTGACCGGCGACCTTACTTTGCTTCGGATCGTTGGCCATGTTGTACATGTAGGTCCAATTGAGCGCGAAAGCCGCATCGCCATTGGAGAAGGCTTTACGCACATCTTCTTCCAGATATTCGCGTGACGCCGGGTTGCTCAAGCCTTCATCCAGCGAACTTTTCATCAGCTTCACCGCTTGCAGCGAGGCCGGGGAGGAGAAATCGAGTTTGTCGTTGTTATAGAATTTGCCACCGAAACCCGACACCAGCGTGGTGTAATCGCATACCAGCGCTTCGGCCTGCGACCAGCTCCACACCAGCGGATATTTCACGATGTTCTTCTGTTTGATGATGCGTGCGTCATCCATCACCTGCTGCCAGGTTTGCGGCGGCGTAGTGATACCGGCTTTTTCCAGCATCGCTTTGTTGTAGTAGAGATATTTGGTGTCGAGGATCCACGGCATGCCGAGGGTTTTGCCTTTGAACTCAACGGTGTTCATCGCGCCAGGGAAAATCTGCCCCTTTTCGTCGGCGCTGATGCGGCTGCTGACGTCCTGCAACAGATCAAACTTGGTGAATTCTGCCGGCCAGATGGCATCGAACAGCACCACATCGTAGCCGTTACCGCCCGCGCCACGCGCCGCGACAATTTTGTCGTGCAGCGCTTCGTACGGTACAAACTCAAGATTAACCTGCACGTCCGGGTGCGCTTTCTGAAACTCCTGCGTCATAGCGCGGATATCATTTTCGCTATACGCCGCCTGCGTCATAAACAGCGCATTCAACGTGGTTGCTGCTGCTGCGTTGCCCACGCTGGCTAACAGAACCGCTGCAAAACATCCTTTTATGACTGGGTTGAATCGGATTTTCATGGTGTTTTCCGCCTTGATGCAAAAAGAGGGTGTTTTATTAAATCAATTTGATGGATTTAATAACGCGCACAGGTTGTCAGGTTGCTGCGGCTGACATCGGTTAGCTAAAGCAATTGACGTGCCAGGGCATAAATCTCGTTTGCCACTGGACATTACTTTGCACTGATTTTTGCCGCTGTCATGTAAACAGGTTGTAAAATGTGTGGGTGATCATAGATATTTGTATGGGTTTGAAGCATGCCGATTGTGAAAAGGTGGCGATAACTCTTTTCAGGATGCATTGTTTAGGTGCAGATGCGTTGGGACTTGCTACATGAACGTGCATTCCACAGCGGAAAAATAGCGTTCGTGGTAGCTGGTTATGCTGAGCATGTTCATGCTGATAGAACAGATTTTAGGTATTCATGCCGAGCATGATAACGAGCATTAGCAGCGCTGAGTAGCTGGATAAACAACGTTCGATATCCAGCTAAACAAAATAACCTTTAGTCCGCTATGAGCGAAAAGCGGACGTTCTTACTCAATCTATGAAAGTATGCATCGGTTCTGGCGTCAGGGGATGTTTATCTAATGTATATCGAATTATAGCTGGCAGACTGATGTAATCATCCTATTTATTTTTTTTAACCAAATACTGATTAAATACTTCTGTAATGAAATCCACGAAAACGCGGACTTTTGGCGTCATTTGACGGGTGCTGGGCCAGAGAACATGAAATGTGGTTATCCGGGACATATAGCTGTCCAGTACCGTCTGTAACTGGCCATGAGAAAGTCCATTCCTGATGGCAAAGTCTGGCAGGCAGGCAATGCCCCGTCCTTCTTCCACCAGAAACAGTAACGCTTCCAGACTGCTACAAATCATTGTTGAAGGTAGAGCGTGTCCACCCAGGGTTGCTGTTTTAAGTTTAAGCGGCCACTGTTCCAGTTTTCCGGAACTGGGGTAGCGATAATGCAGGCAGGCATGGGTAGCCAAATCGTCTGGGCGAACAGGAACACCGTGCTTCCCGAAATAGCTTACCGATCCCGCCAGGCAAAGACGAAATGAACCCAGCCGTCGTGAAATCAAGCGGGAGTCATTGAGTTCTCCCCCCCGGATAACGACATCCATTCCCTCATCGATGACGTCACTGAGACGATCGGAAAAGTCGAGATCCAGCTCAATCTCCGGGTATCTCTGCATAAAGTCCGAGATCATCGGTAACATCAGTCCTCCTGCCAACGGAAGTCCGATACGGAGCCGGCCTCGCGGCTGTTCGGTCATAGACAGCAGTTCATCCTCAGCAGCCTGAATTTCATCAAAAATCCGGCGGCATCGTTCCAGAAACACCTCACCCTCAGGCGTTAAATGCACCGAACGCGTGCTGCGCTGAAAGAGACGAACACCAAGTCGGTCTTCCAGCCTGGAGATACTTTTGCTGACTGCTGAGGATGAAATGCCTTTGACGCGGCCGGTGGCGATAAAGCTGCGGGTTTGTGCTACATGAACGAACACTTCCATACCGTTCAGGCTTTCCATCGTACTCTCTCGTAAATGATATTGATGACACTTTTGTCACATATGTTATGCCTGCCAACTGCGTTAATTTCAACAGATAATCAGATTAGTATCTTTCTACAGGCAACAACCTGCGTGCTGTGGCCTCAATAGATAACGTAATGATGCTCGTCTTTAAACGCATCAGCGTTCAGACGCATAAAACTTTTCAGGAGTGGGCAAATATGTCATCAGAAAACAGCGGTAAAGTCTGGTTCATTACCGGGGCATCCAGAGGCTTTGGCTTGCTGTGGGCAACCGCAGCACTCGAACGCGGCGATCGGGTGGCTGTGACTGCGCGAAATGTGGATGCGCTTGATCATCTTTCGCAGAAGTACGGTGACGCCGTATTACCGTTGTCGCTTGACGTCACAGATCGTGGTGCAACTTTTGCTGCAGTTAACCTGGCAACTCATCACTTTGGTCATCTGGACATTGTTCTGAACAATGCGGGTTACGGCCATCAGGGAACCGTGGAAGAGGCAAGTGAAGAAGAAGCGAGAGCACAGATGGAAACCAATTATTTTGGCGTGCTCTGGATCACTCAGGCAGCGTTACCTGTTTTCAGAGCTCAGGGTTTTGGTCACCTGCTGGCCGTTTCTAGTGTGCTGGGTGTATTTTCCGTGCCGACTTTCGGAATTTACAGTGCCTCCAAATTTGCCGTTGAAGGGCTGTTCGACGCACTTTCCCAGGAAGTTAAAAATTTTGGAATCAACGTAACACTGATCGAACCAGCCGGTTATGCCACCGATTTTGGCAACGCTTCTTCCGCTAAGTATTCCGAGCAGATACCCGCCTATGCGCCGGTGCGTGAATCGCTGGCTAAGATGGCAAGCGGCTACGCTTATGGCGATCCGGCTGCAACGTCTCCAGCCATTCTTGCTCTGGTTGACAGCACCAATCCGCCGGTGCGACTTGGTCTGGGGCAAACAGCAGTGCCCGACATGACGGCAACCAGCCAGCAAAAAATTACGACTTGGGAAGCCTGGCGTGACGTATCTGCTGCCGCCCAGGGATAACTTTTTCAGTATCCAGATAATGAGAGGACATGATGAATAACGGTAGAATTCGCGTCGGCATCATCGGTACCGGCGGCTGGGCACGTTACGGCCATATTCCGGCCCTGCAGGCGCTGGATAATTTCGAGGTTGCGGCTCTGGCGGGCAGAAATAAAGACAAGGTAGAGAATTACGCGAATCAGTTTGATATTGGCAAGGCCTACGGCAGCCCGGAGGCTTTGCTGGCCGATCCTGACATTGATCTGGTAGTGGTTCTGGCCCCCACGCCTGAGCACGGGCGTTTGGTGCGGGCGGTGATTGAAGCAGGTAAAGATGTTTACAGTGAGTGGCCGCTTTCCACCTCCACAGCGGAGTCGGAACACGTCATGAGAATGGCGCGTGAAAGAGGGGGCAGGCATATTGTGGGGCTGCAGCGCCGGTTTTCACCCAGCTCACGCTACTGGCATGATTTGCTGAAGCAGAACGCTATCGGACAGATTAGGGCCGTACGCATGTCTGTTGGTGTGAACGCCTTTGGTCAGGTGATGCCGGAGTTTGCTAAATGGGCGCTGGATGCAGCTAACTTCACAGAGCTCTTGTCGATTTATGGCGGCCACTTCAACGATATGCTGTTTCACGGCGTCGGTTTTCCGCAAAAACTCACTGCAGTGATGGAAAACCAATTCCCGGTTACGACGATCGCGGAAACGGGTGAGAAGGTGCCTTATACCAGCCCGAATGAGGTAATGATAATTGGGTCTCTTTCTCACGGAGGGTTGTTCTCAATCCAGTTAGAGGGAGGGCAGAAGCACCGTACCGGTCTTCAGATTGACATTACCGGAACAGAAGGCGTTTTGCGTATCACCAATGCGCGCGGCTTTGAAAACGAAAACGACAACGAGATTGCTATTATGCGTAATGGCATTGAAACGTTTGAAACCCTGGCGGTGCCTGCGGCATACGCATATTTACCCGTATCCCATCTTGATGCCAGCTCACAGGATGTAGCTTATCTCTACGCGGCTTACGCGCGGGACAAAGCGACGGGAACTCATGACGCGACTACTTTTGAGGACGCGTTGCGTCAACATCAGCTTATCGATCAAATCACTGAATCATCCGCACGCTTTTCAGCTGAACAGTCGCTATAAATGCGACTGCTGGAAGGAGCAAGTAATAAAGCGCCAGCGATTGGCATGAGTGGCGGGTTTATCATATAACATTGCGAAGTTAACCCGTCCGGACAGCCGCTATGCTGTCGGATGGGGTTCACTCTGATAAAGGCTGCGAGGTAGTGCTATGCAAACCATTCGTGCTGTTACCCTACCGTCTGAAAGCCGGATCGCTGGCCTTTTTACTTCACCCGAACTGGCCGATGCGTTTGCCATAACTCTTCCATCAGATGCCCCTTCCGGAGTCGAAAGCCTGGCGCGTATTCTGCTGGAAACGCCGCCTCTATGGTTCAGAATGCTACTCGGCTGTCGGGATGCTTTCGTAAAGCCATTCGGAATTCAGACCTCATCTCAGTTACGCAAAAAGCTTATTGACAGCGCAGCGGCACATATTGATTTCTTTCCGGTCATATCCGTGGAGCCACATGAACTCGTTATTGGTGAAAATGACACTCACCTTGATTTCAGGACTTCTGTTCTGGTGCGTAAATGCAGAGAATCAAATAAACAAGAAGTGGTAGTGACGTCAGTTGTGCGTTGTCACAACACATTGGGGAAAGGGTATATCTTACTGATAGCGCCTTTTCATCGCATGGTTGTCCGCTCGATGCTGAAAAGAGCGGCCAGGAAAGGCTGGCGGTGATGCTGTTAACTGGCGGAAGTCGGGTACGGCCTTTGAAAATACAGCCGTACCTCACCACTTATCCCTTAATGCCTTCGACGATGAATACCCGATATTCTGCCCCTTTCAGCCGGTGTTTAAGCGCCTCCTGATAGAGCGGGCTTTCATATGACGCTCTGGCATCGGCAACAGTAGGAAATTCAAGAATGACCGCACCGTCTACCGGCGCGCCCTCCAGAGTTTCAACTGCGCCATAAAATGCCAGTGGTGTAATGGGATGTCCTACCGAAGCGGCCGGAGCACTTTCCTCATATTTTTTGAACTCATCCGGATCGGTAATGCGGTCGCGGACATAAACAATGTAAGCACTCATAGAGACTCCTTCACAATAAACGGGTTGTCAGAACTTCCTGAACAAACATGCTTTCTGCCGCACTGGATTTGTCCGCGCAGACAGTTGTCGCTGGCAGTTCTGATAAAATTTGTATCGCGACCTAACAGATCGCGATTACACAGCGCCATATCAGCTATGCGGACTTTTTCAGGCTGCAGGTTCGTCGCCCAGACGTTCACCCATGTTAAGTTCAAAATCGCCGACCTCTCCGAAACCGGCAGCGGTGAGTCGGGTAAAAGCTTTTTGCGCTTCAGGCCAGGAATCCACACCCTGCAAAATGTGGTTAGATGTCCACAGCTCTCCTTCAGACGGAACTCCGGCGCGTGCGTTGACCATTTTTTTCCCCGTTTCCAGCGCTCTCTTTTCAAACCGCGACATACGGCGAGCAAAGGCATCGACGAAGTCATCCAGCTCGGCGTCAGGAACGGCGCGGTTAACGAAGCCGTAGCGCTCGCCAGTCTCAGCATCAAAGTCGTCGGCACCGCAGACAATTTCCAGTGCTCGTGAACGGCCCGTAAGCGCGGAAAGCCATTCCACACCACCACCTCCGGGAATAGATGAGCCGCCTACCTCAATCAGGGCAAACTTTGCGCGCTCTTTTGATGCAAAACGCATGTCACAGGCCAGCGCAAATTCAAAGCCCTGAGCCCGGGCACGTCCGCGCACCTTGGCTATGCTGATAACGGAAGACTGCACCAGACGCGTAACAAACGTAGGCCAGTGATTAAAAAACGGGGCGGCACCCGGCTGGTCGGGAATAATGGTGCGGCTGACAACGTCATGATGGTTCATAAAGAACTCTTCATCGCCGCTTTCAAAAACGACCACTTTAAGATCCTTATCTTTCTCAATATCGTCCATAAGAACGTTCAGCTCAGCGAACATCCACGGATCAAAAAGGTTAAGCGGAGGATTATTAATGATGATGCGCCAGTAAGCCTGTGATTCACGTACAATATTTAAGCGTTTAGCAGTGTTCATAATGATTTCCAGCCTGAGATGACCTTGCGCAAGGCCACTGATGTTGAGTTTCAGATGCAGCAACCTCTGCAAAGAAGGGCATGCACTGACAAGGTTTACGTGCTCAATATAATGCTTTGGCTGAAAGAGATTAAGATGAGGAAACCTCAGAACACCTGTGACAAAAATGTCATTAATAGCATTCGTAGTTGCGCTGATGAGAATAAAAACTTGCCGGGTGACATCGGCAAAAATCGCCAATGTCCGCTTATAGCACTATGCGGACATTATGCGGACATGATGACGCGGTCATACCTGCTCAGATATGTTATTTCAGACATCAACTTTTTCCTCGGAGGAGCTCATGCCAGAGTACTGTTTTTTTAAAAAGGGTAATCACATCAACGCGCTGGAGAGATCTGATATAGCAGGCGCTTCCGATCTTACGGCTAAAGGCTATGAGAAGCAGTTTGAAGAATTACATGCCCCGGATGTAAAGCATGCGCTGGCCAGGTTTATTGACATCCGTAAGGAAGAGCAAACGACAACTCATTCATTCGTAACAGGCGCGGTATTCGCATCGTTGTTAGTGGGCGTGGTAGCCGTGGCTAGTTGGTTCTTTATCAAATAACAGTCGGGATGGGTACCCAAGGTTAAAATTATCGAAACCCAAGCCCCAACCCTCAACACAACCTTGCCAGTTCATTGCCGTAAAGGCGTTAATCCCATTCACCTTCCCGAAAGGGTTGTAAAATGTGTGGCCGATCATAGATATTGATGCGGCTATTTGCAGCGCAGGTGACGAAAGGGAAGGGATCAAGGTGAAAACGTCGGGAACCAATCTGGAACATGCACGGGCGCACAATCGCCGCGTGATCATTGAAGCCATTCGCCTGCATGGCGAATTGACCCGCGCCGAGCTGGCTCGTCTCACCGCTCTAACGCCGCAAACCGTGTCGAATATTGTGGCGGAGCTGGAGCAGGCCGAACTGCTTACCAGCCGCGCGCCGCGCAAACAGGGACGCGGTCAACCGGCGATTCCGGTGACGCTTAATCCCGCCAGCGCCTTCTCGATCGGCATCCATCTTGATCATCAAACACTGCTGATTGTGCTGGTGGATCTCACCGGCGAAATTCACTTCCGCCGCCTTATTCTGGTACAAAAGCCGCAGCCGGATGCCACATTAGCGCGCATCGCCGAGGTGCTCAGCGAGATCAAAACGCAGCTGGGCGATCGCTGGCAGAAAGTGCTGGGCATTGGCGTGGTGATGCCCGGCCCATTCGGTGTTGAGGGCATCTCTTCGATGGGGCCAACCACGCTGCACGGCTGGGAACAGGTGGATATTGAAACCAAACTCGCTGCGATGAGCGGCGTGCCGGTGACGCTGGAAAACGATGCCACCGTGGCGGCAATTGGCGAACGCTTTCATGGCGTGGCGCGACAGCTCAATTCGTTCGTCTATCTCTACATCGGCACCGGGTTGGGCGCGGGAATCATTATGGATGGCCACGTCTATAGCGGCCATGCGCATAACGCCGGTGAAGTCGGTCATGTGGTGGTGGAGCCGGGCGGACGCGAATGTTACTGCGGTAATCAGGGCTGTCTGGAACGCTACGTCTCTTTGCAGGCGGCGTACGAGTTTTGCGGGCTCGATCCGATGACCGCTTTGCCGGAAGATTTGCTGGAAGTCGATCCGGCGCTGTTCGATAAATGGATCGATACCGTGTTAACGCCGCTACGTCAGGCGATTAATCTGCTGGAGTGCATCTTCGATGCCGAAAGCGTGATCATTGGCGGCATGATGCCTGCGGTGCTGCTGGATAAGATTATTCGCCGCCTGCCGCCGCTCTATCAATCGGTGCGCGGTCGCTACCTCACCGGCACACGCGTCAAAGTTGGTATGACCGGCAGCGATACTGCCGCGTTAGGTGCCGCCGCGCTGCCGATTTTCGACGAGTTCAATCCACAATTTCAGGTACTGATGAAGTAACGGCCCGATCAGGCCGCTACCTTCACAGCCGTTTTCCGCTTCTCCTTCATCTTCCAACACAGCCACAGCGCAATAAACCACGCCGGTGAAGCGGCTAATGCGGCGAGCGTGTCGGGATCAAATATCATGATCACCACCGAGAACAGGAAGAACATCAGTGTTCCCCAGGCCGTCACTCTGCCGCCGGGCATCTTAAATTTGGATTTTTGATGCAGGTCTGGACGCTGCCTGCGATACACCAGATATGAGACCAGAATCATGCCCCAGCAGTAGATCACCAGAATCGCGGCCAGCGTTGAAACGATGGTGAACAGCGTTGTCACATTCGGCACCAGGAACAGCAGCAAGGTGCCGCTCAGCATGCAGAAACAGGAAAAAAGCAGGCTGCGCAGCGGAATACGCGTGGTGCGCGACAGAATACGGAACTGCCAGTGCGCATGCTTCTCGACGGACAAGCCATATAACATGCGGGTGCTGGAGTAGACGCCACTGTTGGCGGAGGACATTGCCGAAGTGAGCGCCACGAAATTAATGATCGCCGCCGCAGCGGGCAATCCGGCTTTGGCAAACAGCGTTACGAATGGGCTGGTATCGGGCGACACGCCTTGCCATGACGTCACCGCGATGATCACCATCATCGAGAGCATGTAGAAAATCACAATCCGCAGTGGCAGAGAGTTAATTGCACGCGGCAAAATTTTCTCGGGATCGCGCGTTTCTGCCGTCATGGTGCCGAGCAGCTCAATGCCGGTGTAAGAGAAAATCGCGATTTGGAAACCAGCAAGAAAACCGGTGATGCCATGCGGCATAAACACGGCGGGATCGGTGAGGTTATGTACCGAAGCTTTAACGCCATCCGGCGAGGTCCAGCCGCTAAACACCATCCATCCGCCGGTGAGAATCAGCGCGATGATGGTAATCACTTTGATCAGCGCAAACCAAAATTCAGCTTCACCAAAAGCCTTCACCGACAACATGTTAAACAGACACAGAATGCCGAGGGTGAACAACGCGGGTATCCACGCCGACATTTCCGGGAACCAATACTGCATATACGCGCCGCACACCACCACATCCGCAATACAGGTCACTACCCAACTTAGCCAATAAGACCAACCGAGAAAGAAGCTGGCTTTCGGCCCAAGGTAATCACCGACAAAATCGGCAAAAGAGCGATAGTCGAGCCGACTAAGCAGCACTTCGCCCATCGCCCGCATCACCATATAGCTGAAGAACCCGACCAGAATGTAGATGATTAATATCGAGGTTCCGGCCACCGCAATATTGCGTCCCGCGCCCATAAACAGCCCGGTACCGATCGATCCGCCCAGCGCGATCATCTGAATATGACGTTCGCTCAGTCCTCGCTGCAGTTTTTGCGGGGCGTCGAGAGCCCGAGCAGGCTGAATCTGCCCTTGTGTAGGTTTGTTAGACACAATGATTCCTTCAGTCTGGCAAAAAGACGCATGACGATGCCTGCCCGCAAGCATCAATGGCAAATAAGGGGTTGAACCTTAAAGAAGCACGTTTAAATAGATGAAAGAAAAACGAAATTAATAAAACGCTAATTCATGATGGAGGTTTCCGGCTAGGTTTTACTCATCGTGGTGGCGTGAGTTAACAAAGTCAATGCGGAAAAATAACAGTTTATTCACTTTTTGATGATCATCAAAGAACTGAAAAATAGGAATAAAATCAAATTTTATGCAATTTAGTGAATATATATCGCATATTTATGCGTCATAGGAGGGGGTTTTTTAATGCTTATTTATTCACTCATTCGCGAATTTTTGTATCGAAAAAGTTAAATCCTCCTTATTCAACGCAACCCGCTTTTCTTAAAAGGTGTTAAATTACTTTCCGTCTAGTGCAATGCATCACCTTTCCACGTCTTTTCAATATAAATAACTCTGAACCTACAGGCTTCTCATGGAAAAGTTATCTTACGCTTCTGAAAGCAGTACATCTCCCTGGACTACCTACCTGAGCCAAATTGACCGCGTTGCGCCTCATCTTGGTGAATTGTCTCGCTGGATAGAAACCCTGCGTCATCCGAAAAGAGCACTGATTGTCGACATCCCGGTGCAGATGGATGACGGCTCGATTCGCCACTTTGAAGGCTATCGCGTACAGCACAATCTCTCGCGCGGACCGGGCAAAGGGGGCGTACGTTACCATCCTGCAGTCGACCTGAATGAAGTGATGGCGCTGTCAGCCTGGATGACCATAAAATGTGCGGCGGTCAATCTGCCTTATGGTGGCGCAAAAGGTGGTATCCGTGTCGATCCGCACTCGCTGTCTGAAGGTGAACTGGAGCGCTTAACCCGTCGCTACACCAGCGAAATCGGTTTGATTATCGGTCCGCAGAAAGATATTCCCGCGCCCGACGTCGGTACGAATGGCAAAGTCATGGCGTGGATGATGGATACCTACTCGATGAACCACGGCACCACCATTACCGGCGTGGTCACCGGTAAACCGATTCATCTTGGCGGCTCGTTAGGCCGTGAGAAAGCCACGGGCCGTGGCGTATTTATTACCGGTCGCGAAGTGGCAAAACGCTCCAACATCACCATTGAAGGCGCACGCGTCGCGTTGCAGGGCTTTGGTAATGTGGGTAGCGAAGCGGCGCGTCTGTTCGCCGAAGCCGGTGCGCGCGTGGTGGTGATTCAGGATCACACCGCAACCTTACTCAACGAAGGCGGCATTGATTTAGCGGCGCTGACTGCGTGGCAGATCGAACATAAACAGATTGCCGGTTTCCCAGGTGCGCGTGAGATCGACAGAGAGCAGTTCTGGACCACCGCCATGGATATCCTGATCCCGGCTGCGCTGGAAGGGCAAATTACCCGCGAGCGCGCTGAAATCATCAGTGCCAAATTAGTGCTGGAAGGGGCTAACGGCCCAACGTATCCGGATGCGGATGATATGCTGGCGAGTCGCGGCGTGCAGGTGGTGCCAGACGTAATCTGTAACGCAGGCGGGGTAACGGTGAGTTACTTCGAATGGGTACAGGATATGGCGAGCTTCTTCTGGAGCGAAGATGAGATTAACCAGCGTATGGACCGCATCATGACTGAAGCGATGGTTCACGTTTGGGATAAGGCCGCTGAAAAGCGCTGCTCATTGCGTACTGCTGCTTTTATCGTTGCCTGCGAACGTATTCTGTTGGCACGTAAAGATCGCGGTATTTATCCAGGCTAATTAATTAAATTTTAAGTTTATTCAAATTAGCAGATAAACGCCGTCTTTGCCGTGAGAGGGCGTTTATCTTATCTTTCATGCGAGGTTTACGCCGCGCAGCCCTGACCAGCACCTCGCGGCAGATTGGGTAATCATCACCGAAGGATCTTCGCTAAATTCACTCACCAAAGTGACAATTCTGTCAGTTAAACTCCTTATATTTTCGCTACCTACATAGACGTATTCATTGGTGGGTAACACGTACGCATACCCTTTCTCACAGACTAAACTGCGCGCAAAACCATTCTCAAGCATCGCATAGAGCAGTTCTATTTGCGTGCCAGCGGTGGGTTCTTTCAATTCGACACGGATAGTGTAACTGAACATAGTATTATCTCCGGCGTTTAAATTTAAGTTTACTTAAGTTTAAATGATCAAAAATGGAGATCTTTTTTTTAAGATAAATCTTAGTGAATATTTATAAATAATTACCGCCATTAACAGTAAATATTGGCCCTGTTAAGCGTAACGACAAAGGGGGAATTAAAATATAATTATTTAAATTTCAATTTTATTGCGCTCTGCTTAAATAATCTCTTTTTCTTTAATTAAAGACAGCAGGTTTCTCGCAGGCTATAATTAATTTCAGCTCACTGTGAGCTGGTTGCTAAAAATTTCGAAAATAGTATCCGCAACGGGCGATTTTAAAGATTTTTATTCATTAGTATTTATCTCTGCCCACGAGGTGTCGCGGATGAAATTAACTACAACGGATTTTTATGTCTTTGCTCAGGAAGATAGCGAGGGTTGCTGTGACTTGCACCGTGAAAGCTGTCGTATGGCGCCGGCCTACGATAATCGTGTTTTTATGGGATCTTTTTATTCACCGGAACACGCCTGGCAATATTTCCACACTCATCATCCTAATAGCCGAGCGGTATTTTGTCTGTTGTGTATGAGAGAATAATGCGGGAAACATTCTGCCTGCAAAATAGCCGCGGAAGGTTTGATTTAACTGAAGCGTGCAGGGCGGAAACTAGCAGGAATGGGCCGCACCTCTCCGCTTTATCCCAGTTTCACTTTAATGTCCGTTTGATAAGCGGAAGATATCCCGCCACCGCATGTCGCGTAAGCTGCGCCAGCATTTGCTGGGCGGCATCGTTAGCATTATGTTGCCACAGTGCGATACCCATACTTCCCACGGCGGGCAGTTGAGCGTTCAGGGAATGCAATCCCGCAGGTAAACCAATCTGGCTACGCAAGGTGATCCCCAATCCAGCCTGCACCGCCGCCCACACGCCACTCAAACTGTGGCTGGTAAACACCACGCGCCAGTCGAGCCCAGCCTGTTCCAGCACGCTCAGCGCACGTGTCCGCATGAGACACGGTGCTTCAAACATCACCAGCGGTATAGCTTCACCACGCGCGAGCAAGCCGCGAATATCGAACTCTTGCGCGCCAATCCACGCCAGCGGCGTCTGGCCCAGCAACTCACTTTGCGCAGGTAAATTATCACCTTGCCAAAGTAGCGCCATATCGAGACTTTGTTCGGCCATCGCTTGCAACAACGGCTGATTGCGATCGACGCGCGCGCTGATACGCACACTCGGATGCTGGCGGCTAAACGGGCCAAGAATGCCCGGCATCAGCGATTCACCGAAATCTTCCTGCATGCCGATACGCACATCACCCTGCAACAACTCGCCGCGCATCGCGCGCCATGCTTCATCATTCAGGCTGAGCAGACGACGCGCATAGCTCAGCAGAATTTCGCCGCCGGGCGTGAGCGCCAGATGACGACCGCGTTTGGTCACCAGCGCCATACCGCACTGTTGTTCCAGCTTTTTTAACTGGGCGCTGACCGCCGACGTCGAGCGGCACAGTTGCTGCGCCGCCAGCGCGAAGCTGCCGCACTCGATTCCCAACACAAAGCTGCGCAGCGCATCGCTATCAAGCGAGACCGGAATCTTCTCCATAAACATCCTTAAAATCGGGACTATAAGTCCTGAATAATGTGATTTTCAGGATTGTAGCAGCGCGCCACAATCGCTGCCTATTCAATGCCGGAGAAAATCATGAGTAAGTCACTGGATCGCGATTCTTTACAGCAGGCCGCACCGAAGTTAGCCGAGTTAACCCAGCAGGTGTTGTTTGGCGATATCTGGCAGCGCGCAGTGCTGTCACCGCGTGAGCGCAGTTTGATCACGCTCGCCACGCTCAGCGCTTTGGGCCGCGAGCAGCAACTGCCGTGGCATCTTGAATTTGCGCAGCAGAACGGACTTAGTCGTGAAGAGCTGGTGGAGTTATTTACCCATCAGGCATTTTACGCCGGTTGGCCCGCTGCGGTCACCGTGCTGGCTTTGCTGCAACAGGAGAACAACTGATGCCGATGACCCGAATTACTGTGCGTGAAGGCTGGAGCGATGCCGATCTGCAAACTTTATCGGACACGTTGCATGAGGTGCTGGTCGCCGAGTTCAACGTACCGCCAGACGACCGTTTCCAGGTGATTGAATCGCTGGCGGCGCAGCGTTTTATTTATGATCGCCATTATCTCAGCGGCGGTCGTAGCGATCGCTGTGTGTTGCTGAACATCGTGGCAGGCAAATCGCGCAGCACGGAACAGAAGCGCGTAACTTATCAGATGCTGAGTGAACGCCTGCAGCAGCGCCTCAATCTTGATCCCAATGATTTAATGATCATTATTCAGCAAACCCAGCCCGAAGACTGGAGTTTTAGCGGCGGAAAGATGTTTGCGCTGTAACTGCGTAGGGTCGCCATTCATGGCGACCTTCTACCAGGTGGGCATGAATGCGCACCCTACAAAAGCGCTTATTCCATCACCCAATGCCCGTCACTCACCTCGCGATAACGCCGCGTTTCAGGCACAAATCCCAACGCACGCACCGGGCTTTTCAGCTCGCTGATGTCAATCTGCCGCTTCACATGACGTCGCGTCGGATCGGGCACCGGCACCGACGACAGCAGTTTGCGAGTGTAGTCATGCTGTGGATTTTCAAAAATCGCCGCGCGCGGTCCAATCTCGACGATCTCACCGAGCAGCATCACCGCCACACGATGGCTGATGCGCTCGACCACCGCCATATCGTGCGAAATAAACAGATACGACAAGCCGAGGCTTTGTTGCAGATCGAGCAGCAGATTGATGATTTGCGCCTTCACCGTCACATCCAGCGCCGACACCGATTCATCGGCGATGATCATTTTCGGATCGAGCATCAACGCACGGGCAATGCAGATACGCTGGCGCTGGCCGCCAGAAAATTCGTGTGGATAGCGTTTCATCATGCTGGCGGATAACCCGACGCGCTCCATCAGCGAGGCGGCTTTCGCGCGCGCCTCGGTTTTGCTGCCCAGGCGATGTTGCAGGAAAGGTTCGGTGAGTGCTTCCAGCACAGACATGCGCGGATTGAGGCTGGCGAACGGGTCCTGAAAAATCATCTGCATGGCGCGGCGCAAGGTGCGTAGCTCGTGAGTTGATAGATTCAGTACGTCGTATCCATCAAACGCCACTTCGCCAGCATCGGGCATAACCAGGCGCGTCAATGAACGTCCGGTGGTGGATTTTCCACAACCGGATTCGCCGACCAGCGACAAGGTTTCGCCCGGCATCAAATCAAACGAGATGTTTTCCACCGCATGTACCGCGCCGGTTTTACGGCTGAATACACCTTCGTGAATGCTGAAACGGGTGCTGAGATTTTTCACCGACAGCAGCGGCTGCTGCGATGTGGATACGCGGCTGGCATCAGGCGCGTGGTGCTCATCAAAGGAAAACTTACGTGGCCCAGCAATGCCACGCATCGCGCCAAGCTGCGGCACGGTCGCAATCAGCGTGCGGGTATAATCGGCAGCGGGCGCGGAAAAAATCGCAGCAGTTGTACCGGTTTCCATCACATCACCTTGATACATCACCAGCGTGCGATCCGACACTTCCGCTACCACGCCCATATCGTGGGTAATAAACAGCACCGCCGTGCCTTCCTCTTCCTGCAAGGTCTTAATCAGGTCAAGAATTTGCCCCTGAATGGTAACGTCGAGCGCAGTAGTTGGTTCATCGGCAATCAGCAGTTTGGGTCGCAGCGCCAGCGCCATGGCAATCATCACGCGCTGGCGCATGCCGCCGGAAAAATGGTGCGGATAATCATTAAAGCGTTTCGCCGCATTGGGAATGCGCACTTTCTCCAGCAAACGAATGGTCTCTTCACGCGCGGCACGTTTGCTGATTTTCCGGTGATTGATCAGCGCCTCAGCAATTTGATTGCCGATGGTGAACGACGGATTCAGGCTGGTCATCGGTTCCTGAAATATCATTGCCACCGCATTACCGCGAATATCTCGCATGGCGGATTCGCTCAGCGTTAGCAGATCGACGCCATTTAGCAGCACTTTGCCGCTGACGCGCGCGTGGCGCATGTTAAGTAAGCGCATGATCGCCATCGAAGTGACGCTTTTCCCCGAACCGGATTCACCGACAATCGCCAGCGTTTCACCGGCATTAACGGTGAGCGACAGGTTCTTCACCACTTCGCGCCATTGATCGTCAACGCGAAAGGCAACGGTCAGGTTTTCGATGCGCAGCACCGGTTCGACTGCGGAGGCTGGCATGTTCATTTTGCTTTCACAAAGCGTGCGGACAAACTGCTTACCGGCAGGAAGCTGAAATCCGTATCAAATGGATAGGCGGGCTGCAATTTGCGTTTGCGGGTTAATCGTTCCACATACTGATCGACCACGCCTTCTGACAGCGCCATCAGGTTTGGATTGGCTAGCGGTGCCAGCTCCGGCGACAGATAACCCGACTTCACCACCACAATTTTAGCGGCAGCGGGATCGAGGCCGAGCAGGGCGAAATCCGCCAGGTTGTGATACGGGCGGCGACGATCGGCGACCACCAGCGTAATGCCGCCGGTTTGCAGCAGCGCCTGTTTCGCCAGCGAACGCGGATCGTCGCTGAGATGTTTCACCACAAATTCAGCCTGCACTTTGCCACCGGCCGGATCGAGAGACGCGCCAATGGTTAGTGTTAAGGTTGCGCCAACGCCGGCAGCAAATGCTTCATCGGTGGCGGGTTTATCGGTAATACCGGCGACGATAACCTCCTGCGCATCCCGGCGAATCAGTTCCACCAACACATCCGCGCGATCGCCAACGCCGCCGCCGGTCGGATTATCACCGGAATCGGCCAGAATCACCGGCGCGGTTTCGCTGGCGATAGCCATGCTGACGCACTCTTCAATGCTGCCGGTGACGCAGCCAAAGCTGAATTCATCGCGCGCCTGCCAGTAAGCCAGCGCCAGTTTTGCCGCCTGTTCCGCCAGCACATCGGCATCGGTGCCGGTCATGATCGCGGCAGCCGTGGCGCGCGGTTCATCGGCCCAGACGTAACCGACCATCAGCGAGGCGTCCCAAATGTGCTCCAGCTGGTTTATCGCGGGCAAGCGGGCGTACAAACTTTTAGCCGGTTCATCTTCAGTGCTGGTGCGCTCGCCGGGTAACACCACCGGAATCGGTGCCCACACCACGCCGGGTTTGACGCCGGTATGCAGACTTTTCACCAGCATCGATACCGAGCGGCGCATGGTCTCTTCGACATCAATGTGTGGCGCGGTGCGGTAAGTCGAGAACATATCGATGGCATCAATGATGCGCTGCGTGACGTTGCCGTGCAGATCGTAGCTGACGGTGATCGGGCAATCCGCGCCGACCAACTCGCGCGTGGCGCTGATCCAGTCGCCTTCGGCATCTTCCATGCCTTCAACATAAACCGCGCCGTGCATGGCGAGATAGACGCCATCCACCGGCAAATGTGCCGCGAGGCGTGTCAGGAAATCCTGCTTAAAATCGTCGTAGGTGATGCGCGCTACCGGACCACCGGCGATGGCGCGCGCGTGGAAGGTGGGCAGAAATTCGGCATCATAATCCTGCAGAAAGGCGAAGTAAGGATTGGTGGTGAGTTCATCCCCGCGCACGATGCGGAAGTCGTCGGCATAATTCAGCACCGGATTATAAGTGCTGCACTCAGTATGAATTCCACCAAAAGCAATGCGCATAGCAGCCTCCGCTAGTCGGGTAAGTGAATGATAAAACGATACGCCGCCACACTGGCTGCGGCTCTGGCCCAGCTCTCTTCGTTGATTGCCATGCTTGAAATCGGCGTTTTGCCGATGATCGACGGCAGCACATGGCTGTCGACTGCCTGCATCACCACGGTTTTCAGCAAGCCATCAAACGAATCGGGCTGATGTGCAATCACAATTAATTCGGGGTCATTCATCTGGATGATATTGGCGATCGACAAGCCCAGCGCGTGGCCGGCCTGATGCAGAATGGCAATCGCCGCGCTGTTGCCTTTCACCGCCAGCGCTTCCAGTTCGGCAATCGATTCACTCTCCAGCGCTTTATCACGCACGCTTTCGCGGATGGCGGTTAACGAGGCCAGCGTATCGAGGCAGCCGCGTTTGCCGCAGCGGCAAGGACGTCCGCCGGGTTCGATGGTGCAGTGGGCGATTTCACCGGCAGCGCCGTGTGCGCCACGGTGCAGCTGGCCCTGAAAGAAGTGTGCCGAGCCAATGCCGTCACCGTGTGATATCAGGGTAAAGTTGCGCGCCTTTTTCGCCACGCCGAAAATCTTCTCGCTCACCGCTAACGCTTTGGCATCGTTTTCTAACGACACTTCCAGCCCGGTTTGCTGTTTCAGCAGTTCCGCCAGCGGCACGTTTTTCCAGCCCAGCAGCGCCGACTGCACGCAAATCGCCTGATGTTCATCGACAAATCCGGACAGCGTCACGCCCAACCCAATCAGCTGATCTTGCGAAATCGATTTCTGCGCAATCAGATCGGGAATCGCCGCCGCAATCATTTTTGCCAGCTGCGGCGGATCGAGATTCAACGGCATTTGCGTAGCGGCCAGCGTGCGGCCGTGCATATCAATCAGCACTAAAACTACGCGCTCGCCAAGCAGCGAGGCACCGAGAAAATAGGCGCTATCGGCACGCATTTTTAATAACACCGATGGACGACCCTGGCCGCTGGATTCCGGAACACTCTCTTCCAGCAATCCAGCCTGCAGCATCTCTTTCACCAGCGGGCTAATTGCGGCTTTGCTTAATTTCATTTTTTCCGCAAGCGCGGTGCGGCTCATGCCATGCGACGCAATAAGTAAGCGCAGAATTTGTTGCTGGTGGGCATTGAGCATTGAGGTTCTCACGGCGTTAGCACTATGCGCTGACAATAATAAGGACAGAAAACAAATACAACGATATTTAGTTAAATTTCTGAATGCAGATCTGATTATAAGTAAATTATATGAACCAACCTATTGGCTTTTGTTTAGTGAGTGTGGCTTATATAGCGCAATGCGACAGTTGTCGGGACGGAATTAACGGCAATATACCGGTGCGCATTAATGCGCACCTTACGAAAACCTCGCCTGGCGATCGTAGGGTCGCCATTAATGGCGACCGTCCGGAATGCATCACTGCATAACAAATAAATGTTCATTCACCGATCGTTTCAATGATTCATTGAGGGCCTTCATGGAAAGCAAACACAAGCATTTCAAGGTACTGACGCTGGCCGGTTGTTTATTGGCGTCGATGGCGAGCGCCACGGTTTTTGCCAGCCAGCTGGTGATCATGCAGAACGAACCGCCGCGCAGCATGGACCCCGGCAACCAAACCGCGACCTTTACCGGCACGGTGCTGGACCCGATGTACGAAGGCCTGACGCGTCTCGGTGATGACGGCAAAATCAGTCCAGCGCTAGCATTATCCTGGACATCCGATGACAGCGGACTTAACTGGACCTTCACCCTGCGTCCAAATGTGAAATTCCACGACGGCACGCCATTTAATGCCGACGCGGTAGTGGAAAACTTCCAGCGTCATTTAAATACGCAGCGCGGATTGGCCGGTAGTGGGAAAATTCGCACCTTTATTCAGGACGTGAAGAAAAAAGACGATCTCACCGTCACGTTTCAGCTGAAAAAAATCAATCCGGCCTTTTTAACGGTATTAGCCTCCGGTCCGGGATTAATGGTGAGTCCAACAGCGGATAAAGCCGGCAGCATCAACAATAAAGCTGACGGCACCGGGCCTTATAAACTGGTGCAATATAAATCCGGCGAATATGTACTTGAACAAAAGAATCCTGACTATTGGGGGGAATCTTCCGGTCCGGATGAAATTAAATGGACGTGGAGCAGCGAGCCTTCAGTGATGAATATGGCGCTGCAATCGGGGCAGGTCGATATTATTAACCCGGTGCCGCCGCAGTTTGCTGGCATGTTGAAAAATAACGCCAACGTTAATCTCAAACAGTCGCCGGGTGCGGCGGTGTTCTGGGTCGATCTCAACACCCAAAGCAAAGCGCTGAGTGATGTGCGCGTGCGTCGGGCGTTGAACCTTGCCACCGACCAGCAGGGGCTGGTGAAAGCCATCATGTTTGGTTATGCGCAACCGGCGAACTCCGCGCTGGCACCGGTCGATCCTAACTACGACAAAGCGCTGCATGACTATCCGTATGACCTGCAAAAAGCCAAAGATCTGCTGAAAGCGGCGGGTTACGCCGACGGTTTCCCGATGTCGATTGCGGTGCAGGCTCCGGATGCGCGCACCGCACAAGTGTTGCAGGGCATGTGGAGCAAAATCGGCGTGAAACTTAACGTGCGCCAGATGGAGAGCGGCGTGTGGACCAAAGCGGCGTTTGCCGATGGCAAAGAGAAAGCCGCGCAGGGCACCGATGCGGTGCTGGCGTCCTGGTCTTCTGGTTTGTATGGTTCGGATCTGCAGCTGCGTCCGCTCTATCACACCAGCAGCTTTGCGCCGGGCGGGGCTAATCTGGGCTTCTTCAGCGACAAGCAAACCGATGATCTGATCGATACCGCTGCATCGACGCTCGACGATGCTAAACGCAAAGATCTCTACTTCCAGGCGCAAAAACAGATCAGCGGATTAGCGCCGCAGGTGCTGCTGTTCTATCAGGACGATCTCTATGCCGCCCGTAAAAATATCAGCGGCGTGGTGATGCAGCCGGGCGGACAAATCGTCGTACGCGACGCGGTGAAGCAATAACCCAATGGTTGATGTGATATGAAAGCGTACGTCGCAAAAAAGGTGCTTTCGCTGCCGTTAATCATTTTCGGCGTATCGATTATCGTGTTTATCGCCATCCGCGCGCTGCCGGGCGATCCGGCGCGGCTGATGGCGGGACCGGAAGCGCCGCAAGAAGCGGTGGACAGCATGCGCATGCGGCTGGGGCTCGATCAGCCGCTGCCGCTGCAATATGTCAAATTCGCGGCGGAAGCGCTGCACGGCAACCTTGGCTTGTCGTTGCAGTCGCAGCGTCCGGTGATGACCGAGATCAGCGAGCGGTTGCCGTACACCTTATCGCTGGCGGCGCTGGCGTATCTGCTGGCGATTGCAATTGGTGTGCCGGCGGGCATGACCGGCGCCATCTATCGTCAGCGCATTCCGGATCAAATCGTGATGGTGCTGACCATTGCCGGTGCGTCGATTGCCAACTTCTGGCTGGCGCTACTGGCGATGAATTACTTCGCCGTTGAGCTGGGTTGGTTACCGCTGCTGGGCGCCGATTCGTGGAAAAACTACATCATGCCGACTGTCACGCTGGCGATCTTGCCGATGGCGATGATCGCGCGCATGACGCGTTCCAGCATGCTGGATGTGCTGAGTCAGGATTACATCCGTACTGCCAAAGCCAAGGGATTATCCTCCGCCAGCATTAACTGGAAACATGCGCTGCGTAATGCGCTGATCCCGATTGTCACCATCGTGGCGCTCAACTTCGGCAGCCTGATTGGCGGCGCGGTGGTGACCGAATCGGTGTTCAACTGGCCGGGCATTGGCCGCTTGCTGGTGGATTCGGTGCGCTACCGCGATTATCCAGTGATTCAGGGCGTGACGTTGGTGGCGGTTACCGGCGTGGTGCTGATGAATCTGGTCGGTGAAATCCTGATTGGCCTGCTCAATCCAAAAATAAGGTTCGACTGATGAACAGCATTGAAACTTCCGTGCTGCCGCCGCGCTCGCGCAACCGACACCTGATTAGCATTTTGATGACGAATCCGTCGATTGCCATTGGCGGTGCGTTAGTGCTGCTGGTGGTGCTGGCCGCCGCGCTGGCTCCGCTGATTACGCATTGGGATCCGGTGGAGCAGGATCTGCTGAATACTTTGCAAGCGCCGTCGGCCGCGCACTGGTTTGGTACCGACGATTATGGCCGCGACATTTTCTCGCGCGTGATTTACGGCGCGCGCATCACGCTGTTTGAGGTGAGCCTCAGCGTCGCCATCTCAATGGTGATCGGCATTCCGCTCGGCATCATTTCCGGCTTAGCCGGACGCAAAATTGATGCGCTGATCATGTGGGTGATGGATATCATCTTCGCCTTTCCCGGCATCGTGCTGGCGATTCTGATCGTTAGCGTGCTCGGTGAAGGGCTGACCAATATGCTGATCGCCATCTCGCTGTTCTCGATTCCGGTCTATGCGCGTCTGAGCCGCAACCTGACGCTGGGCCTGAAGAACATGGAGTACATCGAAGCGGCGCATATGCTCGGTGTGCGCTATCCGCGCATCGTTACCCATTACATTCTGCGTAACTCAATAGGCCCGCTGATTGTGCAATCAACGCTGACGGCGGGCGCGGTGGTGCTGTCTGCCGCTAGCCTGTCATTCCTCGGTTTAGGCGTGCAGCCACCGATGCCGGAGTGGGGCACCATGATGAGCGATGGGCGCAACTTCCTCGGGCTGAATATTTATGTGTCTCTCTTCCCCGGATTGGCGATTTTGATTACCGTGCTGGGCTTCAATGTGCTGGGCGACGGTTTGCGTGATGTGATGGATAAACGTTTATGAGTAGACAATCTGCGGTGATTTGCCTCGATCTGGGCGGCTCTTTTATTAAGTTAGGCGTAATGAATGCGCAGGATGAATTAACCCTTCTCGATC
Organism: Enterobacter sp. Sphag1F; assembly: GCF_014193275.1. Lineage (NCBI taxonomy): Bacteria > Pseudomonadati > Pseudomonadota > Gammaproteobacteria > Enterobacterales > Enterobacteriaceae > Enterobacter > Enterobacter sp. Sphag1F. The sequence goes on from NZ_JACHZD010000005.1 coordinate 319,364, forward strand.
AGCAAAAAATCCCGGCGGCAAGCTGGGACGAGTTCACAGCGCTGGTGAGTCGCATGATTGCCCAATATCACCTGCATTTTACTGCCAGCAGTCCGGTGGCGATTTCTACGGCGGGCATTGTGGCACCGGATTCCGGCGAGATGTTTGCCAGCAATATTCCCGCGTTTCATCAGCGCAGTTTGGCGAACGAGCTGGGCGCGATCCTGCAACGCGAGGTGATTGTGCATAACGATGCCGACTGTTTCACGCTGGCGGAAGCGCTGGCGGGTGCGGGCAAAGGGCACAAAGTGGTATTTGGCGCAATTCTCGGTTCGGGCGTTGGCGGCGGATTGGTGGCGGATGGCCGCATCATCACCGGGCAGAACGGTTTGACCGGCGAATGGGGACATGGGCCGATCACGCTAACCGAAGTGGAGATCGATGGCGTCACGCGTCGACTGCCGCGCAAGGCGTGTCCGTGCGGCCAAAAAGGCTGTCTCGACAGCTACGGCGGCGCGCGCGGGCTGGAAAATCTGCATCAAACGCTACATGACCGCACGGCGAGCAGCGTGGAAATTATTGAACGCTGGCAGCAACAGGATGTGCAGGCGCAGCAAACCATTCAGGCATGGTTGCAAATTGTCGGTCAGCCGCTGGCGTACAGCATCAACATCACCGGCGCGTCACGCGTGGCGGTTGGCGGCGGATTGGCTTCAGTGGCTCCGCTAATCGCGGCGTTAGATGAGGTGGTGCAGGGCTACGCGCTGCGTCGCACCGCGCATCGCTTAGTTGTGCCGGGCGAGTTCGCGCATCACGGCGGCATGATGGGTGCGGCGTTGTTAGCACGTCAGACAAGGTAGGGTCGCCATTTATGGCGACCTCTGCCGCATCGTAACGCCAACCCTTCACACATTTTTGCGCTATCATACGCCGCTCATACTTCTCGGTCTCGACGATGGCTGTCGCGTTAAGCGCCCACGATCCTGACTGAGTTCTTCACTTGTGGTTCGGAAAACTCATGTCATCAGTACAGCCCCAACTTACTCAGCTGCCGGATGAGGCATCGCTGCCGCGTCAGAGCGTGTTAAAAGCCTTGTTCGCGCTCGGCACCGGCGGCTTTGCCATTGGTACCGGCGAATTCGTTATCATGGGCCTGCTGCCCGATGCAGCCAAAGGTCTTAACGTATCGATTCCCTCGGCCGGACATCTCATCAGTATCTACGCACTTGGCGTGGTAATTGGTGCGCCGCTGCTGGCGGTATTGGGCGCACGCGCCTCACGCCGTAATTTCCTGATGACGCTGATGGGCCTGTTTGCCGCCGGTAACCTGCTGAGCGCCATTGCGCCGGGGTACTACTCAATGCTGCTGGCGCGTTTCCTCGCCGGTTTTCCGCACGGCACCTTCTTCGGCGTGGCAGCGTTGGTCGCAGCCGGTTTGGTGGAACGGCGCAAACGCGCGCAAGCGGTATCGATGGTGCTATTTGGCCTGACCATCGCCAACTTACTTGGCGTGCCGGCCGTGACGGCGATCGGCCAATGGTTTGGCTGGCGTGATGCCTTCGCCATTGTCGGCGGTCTGGCTGTAGTGACCTTACTGCTGATTTGGTTGTGGGTGCCGAACGTGGCGGGCGACAAGAATGCCAGCCCGCTGCGCGAATTGTCGGCGCTAACGCGCAAACAGGTATTGCTGACGTTGGCGATTGGCGCGGTAGGCAGCGGCGGTTTGTTCTCGGTGTTTAGCTACGTGAAACCAACCATGACCGAACTGGCGCAGATGCCGGTAAGCTGGATCCCGGCGGTGCTGGCGCTGTTTGGTTTAGGCATGATTATCGGCAACATCGCCGGTGGTCGTCTGGCCGATCGCGGCATTGAAAAGACCATCCGCATTCTACTGATCTGGTCATTTCTGGTGCTCAGCGCCTTCGTGTTTGCCGCGCACTATGCGCTGGCAGGCGCCATCAACGTGATGCTGGTGGGCACCATGGTGGCGCTGGCGGCGGTGCTGCAAATCCGTTTAATGGATGTTGCCGGTGACGCGCAAACCATGGCGGCGGCGATGAACCATTCGGCGTTTAACCTCGCCAACGCGCTCGGCGCATGGTTGGGCGGCGTGACTATTTCTGCCGGTCTGGGATGGCAATCTACCGGTTGGGTGGGCGCGATTTTGGCGGTGTTGGGTCTGTTGATTCATGCGGTAGCGATGCGCGATGCACGCCGTAAGTCGATTACCTTTGCGCACGAAAGTCATTAAAAGGTTGCGGTCGCCATTAATGGCGACCCTACGAAAGCGTGGGATGCGCGATTATAGGGTTTTGGGTTTTGTAGGGTGCGCATTTATGCGCACCTGGTCAAATTAAGCCAATTTCTGCTGCAAAAATGCCATAAACACCCGATTGATCTCACTGCGCTGGCGATGCTGCGGATAGAGTGCATTGAGATGCAGCGAGGTCGGTTGCCACTCTTCTAATACCGTCACCAGCTCACCGCTTGCCAGCGCCGGCGCCACAATAAACTCCGGCAACAGAATCAGCCCGAGCCCGGCAACCGCCGCGTCACGTAACATTTCCCCGTTATTACTCACCATCGGCCCATGCACGCTAATCACTTTGCGCTGGTCGCCGTTAAACAGTTCCCAGCCGGTTTGGCTTTCGCGTCCGTAGCGTAAACACAAATGTTCGCTCAGCTCCTCCGGCGTACGCGGCGCGCCTGCGCCTTGCAGGTATGATGGGCTGCCGCAGATCACGCGGCGAAACTCGCCCAGCCGCTTAGCGATCAGGCTCGAATCGGGCAGCGTACCGATGCGAATCGCCATATCAAATCCTTCGCCGACCATATCGACATGACGATCCGCCAACTCAACCTGAAACTGCAAGCCCGGATGCAGGCTAAGAAACTCGGCAATAAACGGCGACAGATGGCTGATACCAAACGACATCGGCACGCTCAGGCGAAAGCTGCCTTGTAGTACCTGACGACGGCCCGATACCGCCAGCTCGGCTTCCTGCACATCATCCAGAATGCGCTGCGCGTGCTGCGCAAACAGCTGGCCGTTATCTGTCACCGACAACTTACGCGTGTTGCGATTTAGCAACCGCGCGCCGAGCGACTCCTCCAGCGCGGCGATGCGGCGACTGACGTACTGCTTCGACAGCATCAGCTGTTCAGCGGCGGCGGTGAAGTTACCGGCTTTGATCACGGCTACATAAATGCGGAGATCTTCAATCTGCATATTGTCCACTTATCTGTGACAGTCATTGTCATTATGACGCATTGTTAGGCAAATCAGTTTACGTATACTTGTTTGCAACGGGAAGGGCAATTGCCCCCCAACAGCAAATTTGAGGAGCAGATCATGATTGAACAACGCCTGTCAGAACAACGCGGAGTGGGTGACCACGGTTGGTTGAATTCGCATCATACGTTCTCTTTCGCCAGTTACTGGGATCCAAAACAAACCGGCTTCTCAGACTTGCTGGTGATTAATGATGACCGCGTGGCACCAGGTCGCGGCTTTGGTGCGCATCCGCACAACAACATGGAGATCATCTCCTATGTGCTGGAAGGTGCGCTGGAGCATAAAGATTCCATGGGCACCGGTTCGGTGATTGTGCCGGGTGATGTGCAACTGATGAGCGCCGGTAGCGGCGTCACACACAGCGAGTTCAACCACTCGAAAACGGACAACGTGCACTTCCTGCAGATCTGGATCGTGCCTGGCGAACGTAATTCACCTCCGGGTTATCAGCAGATTTCAGTGGCGGAAAGTGACAAACGCGGTCAGCTGCGCCTGATTATTTCGCCGGAAGGGGAAAACGGTTCGCTCAGCGTGCGTCAGGATATCCGCATTTATGCCGGCCTTTTTGACGGTGTCGAGCAGCAAACCCTCGCGCTGGATGCCGATCGTTACGCCTACATTCACGTAGCACGCGGCAGCATCGAAGTGAACGGCGTGAAGTTCAAAGAAGGCGACGGCGCACGCGTTCGCAACGAAAGCGCGCTGCAGTTTGCTAATGGTGATGATGCGGAAGTGCTGGTGTTTGATCTGCGTCCGCTGGAAGTGAATCATCCGCAGCGTTAATGATTAAAAACAATACAAAGAGCAGTGCGAGCCATCGCGCTGCTTTTTTTTATGTGCGATCACAGCGGTTGTAACACTTTTTCTTAACATTAATTGCAGTGATTAAGATCGCAATAATTATTTCCATACTCTCTTTAATAGTTAGCCAATGAACCTAAGCATCACGGCTTAACATGGAGAGGGCAGCATGCAAGAAAAAATCCCCGGAACGCGCTGGTATCGCGTCATCGCCCCAATTCTCATCACCTGCATTGTCTCATTCATGGATCGCGTCAATATCAGCTTTGCGCTGCCTGGCGGCATGGATCAGGATTTGGCGATCACCAGCCAAATGGCCGGCGTGGTGAGCGGCATCTTCTTTATCGGTTATCTGTTTTTACAGGTGCCGGGCGGCCGTATCGCGGTAAATGGCAGCGGCAAACGCTTTATTGCCTGGTCGCTGACCGCGTGGATGGTGGTGTCGATCGCCACCGGTTTTGTCACCAATCACTATCAATTGCTGGCGCTGCGTTTTGTGTTGGGGATTTCCGAAGGCGGCATGCTGCCGGTGGTGTTAACCATGGTCAGCAACTGGTTCCCGGAAAAAGAGCTGGGTCGCGCCAACGCCTTTGTCATGATGTTCGCGCCGTTAGGCGGCATGTTCACCGCGCCGATATCGGGTTACATCATCAATGTGCTTGATTGGCGCTGGCTGTTCATTATTGAAGGCCTGCTTTCCGCCGTAGTGCTGCTGGTGTGGTGGCTGGTGATCGCCGATCGTCCTGAAGAGGCGCGCTGGTTACCGGCACGTGAAAAGGAATATTTGCTGCGCGAACTGGCGCGCGAAAAGGCCCAGCATCTGAAGAAGGAACCGGTCAGCAAAGCGCCGTTGAAAGCGGTGTTTCGCAATTCGGGCCTGATGAAATTGGTGGCGCTCAACTTCTTCTATCAAACCGGCGATTACGGTTACACGCTGTGGTTGCCGAGTATCCTGAAAAATCTCACCGGCACCAATATGACGGGCGTCGGCCTGCTGGCGGCGATTCCTTTTGTGGCGACGGTGCTCGGCATCTACGCCATTTCATGGTTAAGCGATCGCACCGGCAAGCGCCGTTTGTGGGTGATGGTGTCGCTGTTTTGCTTTGCCGCCGCCTTGCTGGCGTCGGTGGTGCTGCATGACAACGTCGTCGCCGCCTATATCGCGCTGGTGGTGTGCGGCTTCTTCCTCAAAGCGGCAACCAGCCCATTCTGGTCGATTCCCGGACGTATCGCTGCGCCGGAAGTGGCGGGCAGCGCGCGTGGCGTAATCAATGGGTTGGGTAATCTGGGTGGATTCTGCGGACCGTACTTAGTCGGGATCATGACGCTGCTGTATAGCCAAAATGTGGCGATTTGCTGGCTGGCGGGTTCGCTGGTGATCGCGGGAATCTTTACGCTGTTACTGCCGAAAGAGTGCGATATCAATCCATCTGAAACGCGCCGACCTATGAAAGAAAATCATTTGATGAGTGTGAAACACTGAGTGAAGCGAGGCTGGCACTATTCTGAATATTAACAGTAGAAAGTCATATTAAATAAAAGGGAGCGCCTGATGAGGTGCTCCCTTTTTAATGCATCAATCAATCGACAGATTGTGAATAGCTAGCGCAGCGCGCGCCGCTTCTTTGCCTTTCTTAATAAAATGCTCGGTATAGAAGTTTTCGATAACATCAACCGGCTGGAAATTATGCGGCGTTAATGACACGGAGAACACCGGCACATTGGTGGTCAGCTGCACATTCATCAGGCCATCAACCACCGCAGCGGCAACGAAATCATGGCGATAGATACCGCCGTCAACCACCAGCGCGGCGCAGACAATCGCATCGTATTTGCCGGTTTCGGCCAGACGCTTAGCCAGCAGCGGCATTTCAAATGCGCCAGGCACTTCAAGCACTTTTAATTCTGCTTCTACGGATTGATCGGCTAATTCTTTTTCAAAACCCACCAGGGCATTATGGACAATTTCTTTGTGCCAGCCGGCTTTAATAAATGCAATTTTAATATTCTTCATGGATATTCCGACATCACCTGTAATTGGTTCTTGCGCATAAAATAATGTGTTTGTATACCATATGTTACGTTTGTGATCCACAAAGCCCAGGTAGCGATAAATGCCTTGCTGCTTATTTCCCTGTAAACGATCTGGTTATTCCGCGCTTGACGGCGACCATCGCCTGCAATACAAATAGACGCGTCGGGGGAGTCTCGCCAAAGAGACTGAGAGGCTAATAGCGCACTGCGCGGCTTAGCGACCCTTTGAACCTGACCCAGTTGATACTGGCGTAGGAAGACTGACAGCCTTGTTCTTTGGGCTGTCTGGCGCTCAGGCAAGCTCGATGGTTGCGCCATTTCCCTTCTCCTGTATCTGCGGGTCTCAGCTAACACTGAGAGGCCGATGTGAATTCCCCCTTTTTGTACATCCCGGAACCGGCGCTGTGAGCCGCTGGAGCGTGCTCGGCTGTGGCGTGGCGGGCTTGTGCGTGGCTACTTTGCTGGCGGAACGCGGTGAAGACGTCGAGGTGATTGGCGATGATGCGCGTCGCCCGGCATCGTGGTTTGCTGGTGGCATGCTGGCGCCCTGGTGTGAAGCCGAAAGCGCGCCGCGCGACGTCATCACCCTTGGACAACACGCCGCCGCGTGGTGGCAACAGCGCGTTAGCTGCGTCGAGCATCAGGGCACGTTGGTGGTTGCGCCGCCGCGCGATAGCCAGGAACTCAACCGTTTCGCCCGTATGACCGAGCAGCACCAATGGGTCGATCCCGCCGATATCGAACCGGCGCTGGAAGGGCGCTTTGCGCGCGGTCTGTTTTTCGCCGGGGAAGCGCATCTCGATCCGCGTCTGGCGTTGCAGGAGATGCGAGACAAGCTGATCGCCCACGGCGTGCCATTCAACAATCACGCGCCGAGCGGCCAGATTATCGATTGTCGCGGCATCCACGCCGCGCCGGAACTGCCGCGCCTGCGTGCGGTGCGCGGCGAAATGCTGATTCTGCACAGCGAAGAAGTGCAGTTTTCCCGCCCGATTCGTCTGCTGCATCCGCGTTTTCCCTGCTATCTGGTGCCGCGTCGCGGTGGCCACTTTATGCTCGGCGCCACCATGATCGAGAGCGACGATGCCAGTGCCATCAGCGCGCGCGCCATGATGGAGTTGCTCAGCGCCGCCTACGCCATCCATCCGGCCTTAGCCGAAGCGCGCGTCATTGAAAGCGGCAGTGGGCTGCGTCCGGCTTATCCGGCGAATCTGCCGGAAATCCACTATCACAATCACATCTTTTATCTCAACGGCATGTATCGCCACGGTTTTCTGCTGGCACCGATGCTGGCAGAGCAGCTGATGCAGCGTCTTTCTGGGGAACTTAAAAATGAACATTCAGCTTAACGGCCGCCTCATCAGCACGCAGGCAAAAAGCCTGAGCGAATTGCTGATCGAGCAGCAAATCGACGTGGCCTGCGTCGCCACCGCCTACAACGGTGCGTTTGTGCCAAAAAGCCAGTACCACACGCAGTTGCTGGATGAAGGTTGCCAGCTTGAAGTGCTGTCACCGATGCAGGGAGGTTAAGCGATGTTTTACGATTTTGACCCACAATCACGCTTCCTGCTTGGCACCGCCGGTTATCCTTCGCCCGCCATTTTGCAGCAGGCGATTGCCGCCTCCGGCACCGATATCATCACCGTCAGTTTGCGGCGCGAAGGCGCGGCGGGCGCGGCTTTCCGCGAACTGCTGACCGGCCTCAACATCCGCGTGTTACCGAATACCGCCGGTTGTCACACGGTGAAAGAAGCCGTCACCACCGCGCACATGGCGCGCGAACTGTTCAACACCGCGTGGATCAAGCTGGAAGTGATTGGTCACGCCGACACACTGCAGCCCGATCCCTTCGCACTGGTTGAAGCCGCGCGCATCCTCAGCGCAGAGGGTTTTCAGGTGTTTCCGTACACCACTGAAGATCTGATCGTTGGCGAAAAGCTGCTGGCGGCGGGCTGCGAACTGTTGATGCCGTGGGGCGCGCCGATTGGTTCCGGTCAGGGCTTGCGTAATATCGACGGCCTGCGCGCCATGCGTGCGTGGTTCAGCGACATTCCGCTGATCATTGATGCCGGCATTGGCGCGCCGTCCCAGGCGGCGCAGGCGATGGAGATGGGCTTCGATGGCATTTTGCTCAACACCGCCGTCGCCAAAGCGGGCGATCCGATCGGCATGGCCAACGCCTTCCGACTGGCGATTGAAGCCGGACAAGCCGCACGCGCCGCCGGACTGATGGAGAAGCGCGACATGGCCGCTGCGTCCACGCCGATCTTTGGCCTGGCAAATCTGAGTTGAGGCAGGCAAATATGCAACGTTATCAACGCCAGATGATGCTGCCGGAAATCGGCGAAGCAGGGCAGCAGAAACTGCTCGACGCACGCGTGCTGGTGGCAGGCGCGGGCGGATTGGCCGCCACGTTATTGCCGCAGTTGGTGGGCGCGGGTGTCGGCCATATTCGGCTGTATGACGACGATGTGGTGGCGCTGCATAACCTGCATCGGCAAACGCTGTTTACTGAGCAGGATATCGACCAGCCCAAAGTGCTGCGCGCGCAGCAGGCATTGCAACAGCGTAATCCGCAAGTGCAGATAGAAGCAGTGCAGCAGTCGCTGAGCGCTAGCAATGTGCAGCAGGCGCTCGCGGGCTGCGATCTGGTGATCGATGCCGCCGATAACTTTGCCGTCACCTATCAACTTTCGGATGCCTGCATGAAGGCGGGTATTCCGCTGATCAGCGCCTCGGTGTTGGGCAGGCAAGGTTACGTCGGTGGATTCTGTGGCGGATCGCCGAGCTATCGCGCGGTATTTCCGCGCTTGCCGTCATCGGCGGCGAACTGCAACACCGCCGGCGTAATGGGCCCGGCGGTGGCGACGCTCGGCGCGATGCAGGCGCAGATGGCGCTCAGCGTGCTGCTGGAATTGCAGCCTTCACCGCTCGGTTGTCTGGTGAACTGCGACTTCGTGAACTGGCATTTCCGCCAGTTCCGCTTTGATGATGCGGAAGAGCCGGAACATGTGGTGCCGTTTATCGACCCGCAACAGCTTGCCGCCGATGACTGCATTGTCGAGCTGCGCAGCTGTGAAGAAGCGCCGGTCAGCGTGACGGATGGCGTTGAGCGCATCTTGCCGCAGGCGATCGCGGCGTGGCAGCCGCCCGCCCAGCAGCGCATCGTGCTGGTGTGCGCCAGCGGCATCCGTGCAGCGCAGGCCGCCAGCGCGCTGGCGCAGCGCGGATTTCATCGGCTGGCGATTCTGGCGGCCAATCGCCCATGAATCAGGACATTTTCTTCAACGATGTGAGTTTTAGCTGGGGGGACAAACCGCTGTGTCAGCGGCTGAATCTGCAACTGCGCGGCGGCAAAACCACAGTAATGCTGGGACGCAGTGGCATCGGCAAAAGTACGCTGCTGCGGTTGGTGGCCGGTTTACTCAAGCCGCAGCAGGGCGCGGTGCAGGGCTTAAGCGGCAATGTGGCGTGGATGGGCCAGCAGGATCTGCTTTATCCATGGCTGACGGTGCTCGACAACGTGATGCTGTCGGCGCGGCTCAGCGGCGAAAAACCCGATCGCGCGCGCGCGCTGGCGCTGCTCGAGCAAGTAAAACTCAGTGACGTAGCGCATGCGCCGCCGCAGCAACTTTCGGGCGGCATGCGGCAACGCGTGGCGCTGGCACGCACGCTTTATGCGCAGCGCGACGTGGTGCTGATGGATGAACCCTTCGCCACACTGGATGTGATGACTAAACTCAGCCTGCAAACGCTAACTGCCGAATTACTGCAGGGCAAAACCGTGCTGCTGGTGACGCACGATCCGCTGGAAGCGTGCCGCATGGCCGATGACATTCTGCTGCTGCAAGGCCAGCCGTTGGCCATCGAAAGCTGGCCGGTTCCCGGCGGTGACGCGCCGCGTCCCTTTGATCATCCCGACGTGCTGCAGGCGCAGGCTCAACTCTTCACCAGACTGAATACCCATGAAAACATTGTTTAGCGCGATCTACCTGATCGTGGTGCTGCTGTGTGGCTGGCTGCTGGCGCGTCACAGCGGCGTGCCAACCTTCCTGCTGCCCGCGCCGCAGGCAGTGCTCGAAGCGCTGTGGCTGCATCGTCAACTGCTGTGGCATCACGCGCTTTATACGCTGGCGGAAATTGTGCTGGCGCTGCTGCTGGGCGTTGGCGCGGGCGTGACGCTGGCGGTGCTGATGGCGGCTAGTCCGCTGCTGCGTCGCATGCTGTTTCCGCTGGTCACCGCCAGCCAGGCGATTCCGGTATTTGCCCTCGCGCCACTGCTGGTGCTGTGGCTCGGCTTTGGTATCGCCTCGAAAGTGGTGGTGGCAGCTTTGATTCTGTTCTTCCCGCTGTGCTTATCACTGTTCGATGGATTGTGCCGCACGCCGGGCGGCTGGCTGGAACTGGCGCAAACCAGCACGTCATCGCGCTTCCGCATCTTCTGGCGTGTGCGCTGGCCCGCCGCGTTACCGCAATTTTTCTCTGGCCTGCAAATGGCGGTGGTTTTGGCTCCGATTGGCGTGGTGATTGGCGAATGGGTTGGCGCCAGCGAAGGGCTCGGCTATCTGATGATGCAATCCAACGCGCGACTGGAAACCGCCACCAGCTTCGCGGCACTGCTGCTGTTACTGATTCTGGCGCTGCTGCTTTCGGGCAGCGTGGCGCTGATGCGTAAGAAAATCCTCTGGCAATCTACATAAGGAAGTACCGTGAATACCCTACGAATCGCATTGACCGCGTTGCTGCTGCTGGCGACCGCTAACGTGCAGGCGGCGGAGAAAGTTCGCCTGCTGCTCGACTGGTTTATCAACCCCAACCACGCGGCGATTTTTGCTGCCCAGCACAGCGGTGCGTTTAAGAAAGAGGGGCTGGATGTGGAGATGATCGCGCCCGCCGATTCCGCTTCGGTGCCATTGCTGCTGGCGGCGGGCAAAGTCGATCTCGCCATCAGCTACCAGCCGCAGCTCTACACGCTGGTGGATAAAGAGGTGCCGGTGATCCGCGTCGGCACGTTGATTAATCAGCCGCTGAATACGCTGACCACGGTGTCAGGCGATATCCACTCGCTGAAAGATTTCGCTGGCAAAACTATCGGTTATGCGGTGCCAGGCACCGAAGATGTGGCGATCCGTAATATGCTGAAATCACAGGGCGTTGATGCTGACTCGGTGAAGCTTATCAACCTGAATATGGATGGCACCTCCGCGCTGCTGACGCACAAGATTGATGGCGCGATGACTATCTTCCGCAACTACGAGCTGCTGGATCTGAAAGACAAAGGCGCCAAGCCAACGGTGTTCAAGCCGGAAGATTACGGCGTGCCTGCTTATGACGAGCTGATCATTGTGGCGAACCAGAAGACCGCTGCTCAAGACAAACGTATTCCGGCGTTTTTACGTGGTCTGGATGAAGGTGTGGCGTGGCTGCGCGCGCATCCGCAGGAAGCGTGGCAGGCGTTTATTAAACAATATCCCGAGCTGAATACGCCGCTCAATCACGAAGCGTGGCAGGCAACGCTGCCGTATTTCGCCGCTCACAGTGCGGAATTTGATCAGGCACGTTATCAGGCGTTTGGTGAATATATGAAGGCCAATGGCGTGATTAAGGATGTGGCGCCGATGGCGCGATATTCACTGCAATAATTTCAACCAGGTGCGCATGAATATGTAGGGTCGCCATTCATGGCGACCGCTCTCACATAAAGAATTTCCCTTGCACCCGCACTTATTTTTGATAATGATATTTATTCTCAACTATCAAGTGATGGACAACCTGATGCGTTTCCCCGCTCTTTCTCTGCTGCTTAGCCTGTTTTTCATCTGCACCCATGTACAAGCCAGCGCCGATTGGCCGCGCACTATCGCCACACCGAAAGGCCCGTTCACGCTGCAACAGCCGCCGCAGCGTATTGTCTCTACCAGCGTCACGCTGAGTGGCACCTTGCTGGCGATTAACGCGCCGCTGGTCGGTTCCGGTGCCACCAGCCGCAGCAGCAGCGTGTCGGATGCGCAGGGCTTTTTCACGCAATGGGGCGCGGTGGCCAAAGCGCGTCAGGTTAAGCCGCTTTACATCTCGCAGCCGAACGCCGAAGCCATTGCCGCCGAAGCGCCAGATTTGATCGTGATTGCTGCTACCGGCGGCGATTCGGCGCTGCGCTTGTACGATCAACTGCAAACCATCGCCCCGGTGTTAGTGGTCGATTACGGCGATAAGAGCTGGCAGGCATTGACCTTGCAGCTGGGCGAGATTACCGGCCATGAAGCCGATGCTAAAAAGGTGATTGCAGAATTCGATCAACGGGTAGACGCGGTGCGTCACAAGATCACGCTGCCGCCGCAGCCGACCTCTGCGCTGGTCTATTACGAAGATGGACGCGGAATGAACTTGTGGACGCCAGCATCGGCGCAGGGCGCGCTATTGCAGGATTTGGGCTTCACGCTGGCCGCGCTGCCCGCCAGTTTTCAGGGCAGCACCAGCATGGGTAAGCGCAATGACATAATTCAGCTGAACGGGGAAAACATGGCGGATGGCATCACCGGCAACACGCTGTTGTTGTTTGCTGCCGATGAGAAAACCGTGCCGCAGGTGGCGAAGAATCCGTTCCTCGCCCATCTTCCTGCGGTGCAGCAGCACGACATCTTTGCCGTAGGTAATGACACTTTCCGCCTCGATTACTACAGCGCCAGCAATATGCTCAGCAGCATCGAGCGGCAGTTTAGCCGTTAAGCATCGGCGGTGGCGGGTTGCGGCGCGTCCGGTTGTTCACCGAGGCGCGCCGTACGCAGACCGCGCGCCGCCAGCGACAGCAGCACCAGCAATCCCGCCGCCAATCCGCCAAACCACAGCACGCTGCTGAGCGGTGCCAGCGCACGAGCCAGCGCACCTAAACCCAATGCCCCAACAGAATCGCCGGTGACATCCTGCGCGGTGCCGAGGCTGTTGACGCGTCCCAGCAGCGCATCCGGCGTGTGATGCTGCGTCAGCATAAACTGCAACAGCGAGGCGATGGCATTGCTGTAGCCGTAACACACCAGCGCCAGCAGCGCGGGCAGCAGATGGCTGTAAAGGCCGAGCGAGGCGATGCAGGCAAATGCCAGCAGCGCACAGCCAATCAGCACTAATCCGGGACGCGCCAACTGCCGCACCCAGCCGCTGGTAAAGGCACCGATCATTGCACCCAGCGGCACCGCCGAGTACATCAACCCTAATGCGGACGCATCGGCGTGATAGGTCAGCGCCAGCGCCGGGAACAGAATACGCACCGCGCCAACCATACTGAGCAGCAAGCCAACCAGCACTACCGCGCCGACCACTTTATGCTGGCAGACAAACTGCATGCCGCTTGCCAGCGCGCGCAGCGGATGTTCGGGTTCCTGCTGTTCGGGCTTCATCGACGGTAAACGCACCAGCGGAATCAGCGTCGCCAGCGTGCCAATCGCGGCGACCGCAAAAGCCCAACCGACACCCGCCGCGACGATGATCATACCGCCGAGCGCGGGCGACAGAATCGCGCCGAGGCGCACCGTTAGCATGCTGAGCGCACCGGCTTCTGCCAGATGTTCACGTCCAACGATTAATGGGATCACCGCCATTAGCGCTGTCATGCCAAGCGCGCCAAAGAAGCCATCCCAGAAAGCGAGGAAGTAGAGCGCCAGCAACGACGGCGCTGGGCTGAAGGCATTGAGGCTGAGCAGCACAAAGCCGATGCCGCAGGTGCCACGCGCGAACAGGATTAGCTTGCGGCGATCGTAGCGATCGGCGAGCACGCCGCCGAGCAGCAGGCCGATGAACATGCCGATGCCGTCGAGCATTACCGCCACGCCGACCTGCAGGGTGGAGCCGGTCATTGCCTGAATCTGCACCGGCACGCCAACCGCCAGCATGCCAAGGGCGAATACCGAGAGCATGCGCGCGCAGAATATCGCGCGGAAAGATGCGTTGTTTTTGAGCAAACTGAAATCTAAGAATATCGAGGGCTTAGCCATGATTCTCCAGTGTATTTGAACGAGGTCGCCATTAATGGCGACCCTACGGTGCGCGGTTGTTGCCGGTCGCCATAAATGGCGACCCTACAAAAACGTATCTAACCTCAACCTGCCAACAAACGATTAATCAACGGTCCCAGTACCTTTAACGAATCCGCCGAAAGAATATCGGCGTGCTCGCAATCCAGCGGGAAAATGGTTAACTCATCAACAAACGGTGCCCAACTGGCGCGCACATCCATATCCGGCGGCAGCGTTTTCTCAGCCATAAACAGCGTGGCGTTGCCGGCGTAACGCGGCGTGCGCGCTTCGGCGAGGCGCGCCACGGCGTCTTTGTAGTTGGCGACGATGGTGCTAAACATTGCCGCCTTCTCCTCACGCAGCAGCGGATCGCGCTCATCTTCGGTCGCAGCCATAAATTCGGCCTGCTCGCGCGCCACTTCCTGTTCTGCTTCGTCGGCGTCCGGCGTGCGCCAGTCCTGACCTTCTGACGGATAGGTATCCAGCAGGCCGAGGAATGCCACCGTTTCACCCTGCGCCTGCAAACGTGCCGCGATGCCTTGCGCCAGCGTGCCGCCGAGTGAATAGCCGAGCAGGAAATAAGGTCCGCTTGGCTGCTGCTGGCGAATCGCCTGCAGATGGCGTTCGCACATCGCTTCCACGCTGTGACACGCAGCAATCACACCATGTGGACGCGGCGATTGCAGGCCGACAATCGGGAAGTCGCCGTCGAGATAGTGCAGCAGGGCGCTGTACTGCCAGGCGAAGCCGGATGCCGGGTGGATGCAGAACAGCGTCGGGCCGTAACCGGCACGCAGCGGCAGCAGTTCGCCGTTACCACCGCTTTCACTGTTGGCACCGCCGTCGAGCAGTGCCGCCAGTTTCTCCACGCTGCGCGCGGCGATGATCTGCCCAACGCTAAGTGGCGGCACCTCACGACGACGCAGTTCCGCCGCCAGACGCATCGCCAGCAGCGAATGACCACCGAGCGCAAAGAAGTCGTCGTCGGCAAATACGCTGTCGCAACCGAGCAATTGCTGGAATAGATCCGCCAGCAGACGTTCATTGGCGCTGTGCGGCAGGCGACCGCTGCGCGCGTTGAGCTGCGGCATCGGCAGCGCTTTGCGATCCAGCTTGCCGTTGGCGCTGAGTGGCAGATGGTCGAGCAGCAAATAGCTGACCGGCTGCATATGCGCCGGCAGACGTTCGCCCAGCTGCTGCTTCACCGCGTCGATATCCAGCGCCACGCCCGTTTCGGCCACCAGCCAGCCGAGCAGCTGACGGTTATCGACGCCCGGCGCCGAGTGTTGCGTCAGCGCGCGCGCCGCGACCACTGCCTGCGCTACGCCCGGCAGCGCCACTAACGCCTGTTCGATTTCACCCGGCTCGATACGCTGTCCGCGCATCTTCAGCTGGTCGTCGCTGCGACCGAGATACTCAACCGCACCGTCGGCGCGCCAGCTGGCGATATCGCCGGTGCGATACATGCGCTCGCCTTCAGCAAACGGCGCGGCGACAAAGCGCTGTGCCGTGAGGTCGGCGCGATGCAAATAGCCATCGGCCAACTGCACGCCGCTGAGATAGAGATCGCCCGGCACGCCAACCGGCACCGGTCGCAGCAGGCTATCGAGAATATGCAGCTGCGTGTTCCACACCGGACGACCAATCGGCACGCCCGGCCCGTTGAGGCCATCCAGCGCGCTGCCGCTGGCCGGTTGCCAGGTAACATCGACGGCGGCTTCGGTTGGGCCATACAGATTGTGCAGCGGCGCAGCGATCACCGCCTGATAGCTGCGCGCCAGGTCGCACGCCAGCGCTTCACCGCTGCAGAATACGCGGCGCAGCGTCGGGCAAGCCCGTTCGGTTTGCGCGGCGAGATGGCCGACAAAGGCCGCCAGCATCGAGGGCACAAAGTGCAGGGTGGTCACGCGATAATCGTCGATCAGCTGCCACAGCGCCTGCGGATCGCGATGCGCTTCCGGCGGTGCCATCATCAACTGCGCACCGGTCATCAGCGGCCAGAAGAATTCCCACACCGAAACATCAAAGCTGCACGGCGTCTTTTGCAACACCACGTCGTCAGCGCGCAGCGGATAGCTGGCCTGCATCCAGCGCAGGCGATTGACGATGGCGCGTTGATTCACCACCACGCCTTTCGGTTTACCGGTTGAGCCCGAGGTATAAAGCACGTAAGCCGGGCGATTAGCATCCGCCTGCGGCAAAGGGTGACGCGGCTGAAGCTGCTCAACGGCTAAGCCATCAAACATCATTAGCGTGCCAAATGTGGCGAAGCGGGTTTCCAGTGCGGATTCGGTGATCAGAACCCACGGCCGCGCATCTTCCACCATGTAAGCCAAACGTTCATCGGGATAACCGATATCCAATGGCAAATAGGCTGCACCCGCCTGCAGGATGGCGGTGAGCGCGATGCTGAGACGCACCGAGCGCGGCAACGCCACGGCAACGATATCGCCCGGCATCACGCCCGCTTCAATTAAGCGATCCGCCAGCAGCATGGCCTGACGCTGCATTTCGCCGTAGCTCAGACGATGCTCCATATCCATCAGCGCCAGCGCATCCGGCGTGCGTGCCGCCTGCTGGGCAATCGCCTGCTGCAGGGTTTCATTTTCCAGCTGCACGCCGGTGTTGTTTACCCAGGCAAGCAGCGATTGCTCGGCCAGCGTTTGCAGCTTCCACTGCGTCAGCGGCAGATCCGGGGTGCTTACCAGCTGTTGCAGCAGCAATAGCAGCCGCTCGGCCAGACGTTCCGGCTCGCTGACGCAGTCGCGATACTCCATCAGCAACGTCAGCTGTTCGCCCGGCAGCACCAGCAGCGTCAGCGGATAGTGCGTGTAACCACGATTGTGAATTGCTTCGCAGCGCACGGCGGCGTTGGCGTCCAGCAGCGTTTGGTTGTCCGGATAGTTCTCCACCACCAGCAAGGTATCGAACAGCGTTCCGGCACCGACCAGCTGCTGGATCTCGGCGAGACCGAGGCAATCCTGCTCAATCAGCTGGATTTGCTGCGCCTGATGATCGGCGAGCTGCGCCAGCAATGGACGCTGATGATCTAAGCGCATGCGCACCGGCAGCGTGTTACTGAACAGGCCAACGTGCTGATCGATGCCGTCAATCTGGCCAAAACGGCCAGAAACCGGCGCGCCAAACACCACGTCTTGCTGGCCGCTGGCGACCGACAGCATCAAGCCCCACAATCCCTGCATCACGGTATTCAGGGTTAAGCCGCGCGCCCGGCACAGCGCGTAGAGTTCCCGCTCCAGCGTGGCATCCAGCGTAATGCGCTTTTCGTTGACCGCGCTGTCGGCGGCCTGCGGATAGAGCAGCGTCGGACGCACCTCTTGCAGGCATTCCTGCCACTGCTGACGCGCTTCGTGGCTGTCGCGCTGGCTGAGCTGACGCACAATGTCGGCGTAGCTACTGCTGTGCGCGGGTAAAGTGTGCTGGCGCAGCGCGCTGAGCAGATCGTTGAGGATCACTGGCGTTGACCAGCCATCCACCACCAGATGATGCGCGTTGAGCAGCAGCGTCCAGCGCATGCCATCGCGATGGGCGATCAATGTGGCGTGCAGCATGATCGGCTGGCTAAACAGATCCTGCGCCAGCGCCTGATGTTCCAGCGCTACAAGGTCATCTTCGTCGGCTAGCTGATGCAGCGTCAGCGGCCAGTGCAATTCCGTTTCAGGTATCAGCTGCAGCGGTTGCAGGCTGAGTTCAGCATCGAAGCGCGCCGCCAGCTGCGGATGGCGCTGTAACACCGCGTCGAGCGCAGTTTGTACCGCTGCGGCGCTGATGTCGCCGCTGATTGTCAGGCGGGTTAACGAGTTATAGCTACCTTGCTGCGTGGTGGTTTGCGCGTGGAACAGCAGACCTTTTTGCAGCGGCAACAGCGGCAGCGCGTGGCTGAACGCGCCGTGACGCGCATGCAGCTGTTGCAGCAACGCATCATCGATGCCATCAAGCGCCACCTCAGCGGCCACCAGCGTATTGGCAGCTTGCTGCGGCTGCTGTTGTGCCAATGTTATCAGCGCCTGCGCGGCAGCGGCCATTGCCTGATGTAATTCGGCAATCGCTTCGGCGTTCAGCACGCCGTCCGCCCAGCTCCAGTTCAGCGCCAGTTGCGCCGCGTTCGGCTGCTCCTCAACGAAGACGTTGAGTTCCAGCGCATGCTGCAGCGGCAGCGCTTCATCCTGCAGCACCGCAAAGGTGTCGCGGAACTGCTGCGCGGTGCGCTGTGGCGACCAGTCACCGCTACGCTGCGTGAAGCGTCCAAGGTAGTTAAACAGCATCTGCGGCGCGTGTTGTGCCGCCAGTTTTTCCAGCGTCACGCCGCGATGGGCATCGAGCCAGCGCAGTTGCCCGTAGCCAATACCGCGATCCGGCACCGCACGCAGTACCGCTTTTACAGCGCGTACGCACTCATTGAGCGGCGCGTGTGGATTTTCTGGCAACGGCAGCAGCAGCGGGAATTCCGCCGTTAGCCAGCCAACGGTGCGCGCCAGATCCTGCTGAGCATGCAGTTCAGCACGGCCATGCGACTCCAGCGTGACGCGCTGCTGTGCGCTGCCGTTGAGTTGGCGCAATGCCATCGTCAGCAACGTCAGCAGCAGCTCTTCGCTGGTGGCGCGATAGTGTTGCGGCAGCGTGTTAAGCAGCGCGTGCGTGGTGGATGCATCCAGCAGCGTGCGTTGATGCTGTTGGCGATCGCGGGGCTGAATTGCTCGATCACCGACAAGTGGCAGCGGTTCGGCCAGCATCTGTTGCCAGAACGGTAACTCGCTGGCGCGCGCCGAAAGGTTCGCCAGCAGCGCGGCAGACCAGTCATGTAGCGAGGTTTCCTCGGCGGGGATCACCAGCGGCGTATTATTAAGCAGCGCGTCACCGGCCTGTTGCAGCTCATCCAGCAATACGCGCCACGAGACGCCATCAACAATCAGGTGATGCAGCGTTAGCACCAAACCACAGCTGATGCCGTCTTGTTGTAGCAGCGTGGCGCGAAGCAGCGCGCCGTTTGCCGGATCGAGCGCCTCAGCATCTTCGCTAAACGCCTGTTCTGCTGCGCGGTCGCGATCCTGCACCTCAAGCGCACGAGTACGAGCAGGACGCGACGCCAGCGCTTCGCCAACAATCAGCTGATCGCCGCGCGTGAAGGCGTTGAGCGCCGGATGTGCCTGCGCCAACTGATCGATCAGCTGTTCAACCTGATCGAGTTGCAACTGCGGCGGCACCGACAGCAGCACGCCGTGCGCAAAGCGCGCATTGATACCGGCTTGCGCATTGAACCAGTGCAGAATCGGCAAGCCACCAATCGCACCCTGTTGCGCCACGCGCGCGCCGCTGTTGTGCTGCGCCAGCGGCTGCAGATCACGCGCCATGCGGGCAGCGGTACGTTCGGCAAAGATTTCGCGTGGACGCAGCAAATAGCCGGCGCGGCGTGCGGCGGTGCTGAGCCCCATTGCAGATATGCTGTCGCCGCCGAGCGCGAAGAAATCATCTTCCGCGCCAACGCTCTCCAGCCCCAGCAGGCTGGCAATCGCGTGGCAAATCAGCTGCTCCTGCGGCGTGCTGGCGGCGCGACTCTGGCTCTGCTGCGCCTGTTGCGGCTTTGGCAGCGCCTGGCGATCAATCTTGCCATTAACGTTGAGCGGCAACTCGTCCATTACCATCAACACCGCAGGCACCATGTAATCCGGCAGCTGCGTGGCCAGCTGCGCCAGCAAACGGGCATTGAGATCGGCTTCGGCGCGCAACGCGTCATCCTGCACCGAGCAGTAACCAATCAGGCGATGCGTGGCGCCCATTACTTCGGCGATCACCACGGCGGTGCTGACTTCCGGCAGCGCCACCAGCGCGTTTTCCACTTCACCAAGTTCAACACGGAAGCCGCGCACTTTAATCTGGTGATCGGTACGCCCAATAAACGCCAGCTGTCCATCCTGACGCCAGCGCATCAGGTCGCCGCTGCGGTACATCACATCGCCATCGCGGAACGGGTTGGCGACAAAGCGTCCGCTAGTGAGATCGGGGCGGCGCAGATAACCGCGCGCGATGCCGGTTCCGGCGATATACAGCTCGCCAGCGCAGCCAATCGGTACCTGACGCAGCTGGTTATCCAGCAGATAGACTTCGCTGTTGCCCACAGGACGACCAATCACCGGCTGCGGTGATGCCATGACGCTGGCACCCAGCGTATCGATGGTGTATTCCGACGGGCCATAATAGTTATGGATCTCCATCTGCTGCTGTTGCTGCATCAGCTTCCACAGCGTTGGCGTGGCCGCTTCACCGCCAATCATCACAAAAGAGGGACGATGGTTATCGGCTTCCAGCAGGCCGCTGTCGATCATCTGCGAGAAGAACGACGGCGTGATATCCAGCAAGTCAACCGGCACCGCGTTCATCTGCTGAATCAGGCCCCACGCATCGCGGCGCAGCTCTTCGTCGAAGATATTCAGCTCGCAGCCCATCAGCATGCAGAACAGCGGTTCCCACGAAGAATCGAACGAGAAGGAGGCGGTGTGACCGGCGCGCATGCGGCGCGGGCTGCTGGCGGTGAAGCGCGCAATCGCCGGGCCGAACAGATGCTCGCGGTGCGACAGAAACAGATTGAGCAAACCTTGATGGGTGCTCATAACGCCTTTCGGGCGACCGGTCGAACCTGAGGTGTAAATCATGTAGGCCAGATCGTCGCCGCACAGTTTGGTGTCAGGGCGTGCGGTGGAATAATCGCTCAACGCAATCTGGTCAATCAACAAATGCGGCAACTCAGGCATTTGCGCCAGCGTGCTGGAGTGCGTCAGCAGCAGCTTAGGCTGTGCGTCATCGCACATCAGCGCCAGGCGTTCGCGCGGATAGTCGAGATCGAGCGGCATATAAGCCGCGCCGCTGGCCAGCACGCCGAACATCGCCACCAGTGAATCTACTGAACGCGGAATACCAATCGCCACTACGTCGTCTGCTTGTAAACCGCGTGCGATCAGCAGATGCGACAGTTGCATCGCGCGATCGGCGAGCTGGCGATAGCTCAGGCTGCGATCGCCGCACACCACCGCAGTTTGCTCGGCGTATTGCTCAGCGGCTTGTAACAGGATATCGACGATGGTGCGGGTATCGGCAGGCGGCACGATGGTGGGACCGGTCGACCAGCGTTGCAGATCGATCTGTTCCTGCGGCGCGAGTAATGACAGCGCACCCAGGCTCATGTCGGCATCCGCCGCGAACTGCGTCAGCAGATGGCTGATGCGATCGGCATGACGTTGTAGCGTTTGCGCATCGTAGCGGCGCGGGTTTGCTACCAGCGTCAGCTGCAATGCGCCATCGCGGAAGCCGACTTCAAACTCCAGATCGTCAACCGGGCCCATCGCCAGCGTGTGCGTTGGGGCGGGCTGGCCGTCGAATTGCAGATCGTCGTGGTAAACCTTGACGTTAATCACCGGGCCATACAGCGCCTGGCTGCTGCCGACCAGGCCGAGATCGCGGCGCAGCTGCTCCGCTTCATAGCGCTGATGGCGGCGCGCTTTGCGGATTTCGCCCTGCACCTGCTGCACCAGCATCGGCAACGTCATCTCATCGCTGACGCTGAAAATCAGCGGCAACACATTGACCACCGGGCCGAGCGTGGAGATCGCCGCCGAACCCATGCGGCGCATAAACGGGAAGCCAATCGACAAACGCTGGCTGTTGCTGAAGCGGGCCAGATAGGCCACCAACAGCGCGCTGACGATATCGCCTTCACTGTTATCGGCCAGTTGTTGCTGCTGACGCAGCGTGGCCAGTTGCGGCAGCATCACCTGACAGCTGATCGGGCGGTCGCCGTGATCGCTCAGGTTTTCGCTGGACAGCGTCAGCGTCTCTGGCAGATCCGCCGCGTAACTTTGCCAGTGGCTGGCGGAACGCGCAAAAGCAGGCGAATCCTGCCACTGCTGAATCTCTTCAATCACCGTGGTGAACGGCGTAAACGGCGATGGCGCGGGCGTTGCTCCGGCGCAAAGGGCGGCGTAGATCGCCGCGACGCGTTGGGTCAGCGCTTCAAAACTGAAGCCATCCACCAGCAAATGGTGATAGCGCTGATACCACAGCCAGCTGCCGTCGCCGATGCGCATCAGCGCGTGACGATAGAGCGGTTTGTCACCGTCGGCGGGCAGCTCGGCGGCGAGATCCGCCTGCATCAGTTTGTGTGCCTGGCTGCTGGCATCGGCGCGCTGGCTGAAATCATGCCATTCCGGCGCGACCGGCGCTTGCGCACCAAACCACTGCGCCGGATTGCCATGCTCATCCAGGGCGAAGCGCGCCTGCACGGTATCGGCTTCCGCCATCGCTTGCTGTATAGCGCTGTCCAGCGCCGCGCGATTGATGTCGCCGTGCAGCACGCTGTAGTGCGCCACGGTAAATTGATTGCGCTGCTGCGCAATGCTGTCAGCGATCCAAATGCCGGGCTGCGCCGCGACCAGTGGATAGGCCGCTGAAGGGGCCGGATTAAACGTTGCCAAGAGACAATTCCTGTCGAATTCCCGTCATCCTTCAAGCTGCAGCCGCGTTGGCTACATGCGTTCACCCCAGTCACTTACTTCAGTAAGCTCCTGGGGATTCGCGCATTTGCCGCCTTGATGCAGCTCGAATGATTTTGGGAATAAATTATTGAAAGAAAATGAAAAAATAAAATTAGGCTGCGGTAGACGACGTCTGTTGCGTCGCTGGCCGCATGTCGTGCCAGTTTGCTTCGATAAACTCAATGGCGGCGCTGCGCGTTAGCGGTCCCGCTACGTTGTGCCAGCCTGCCGGAACCGGGGCAAAAGCCGGCCACAGGCTGTATTGCTGACGCGCGTTGAGCAGCACCAGAAAATCGAGCGCGTCGTTATCAAACGGATTCTGTTGTTCAGACATGGTTATTACCTTCAGAAGGTGAGGTTGTGGGGAGAAAATCGGCCAGCAGCCAGCGGCAGCCGTCGATCAGACCGCCACGCCAGCACAACGCATCGTGCCCTCCGGCGAAGCGGCGAAAATGTAATTCATGGCCTGCGGCTTGTAGCGCCGGGACGATCTGCTGGTTGACGTACACCATGTCTTCCTCGCGATCGCCCACTTCCTGGAAAATCTTCAGCTTGCCCGGCGGTAACTCGCCCTGTTGCAGCCGCTCTAACAGCAAACCCGGCGCGTGCTGCTCGCGGTTGGCGTAGTCGCGGATGTATTGCAGATGCGGCCACCAGAAGGAGCCGGATTGCGTGAGAATGCGACCAAAACGCTGCGGCCAGTGCAAACCGGCATACAGCGCGGCAAGTCCGCCATAGCTTTGCCCGGCCACCAGCGTGCGGTCGGCGTCGCTGCTGAACGCCGCGTGCTGGCGCGCCAGAGGTAACAATTCCTGCTGCACCGCCTGCCAGAAGGTTTCGTTGCACGGCAATTCGGCTTCGCGGTGTTGGCTGTCGATGACATCGATAAACAGCCAGCAGGCGGGCGGCAGTTCGCCATCGGCGGTGACCTGATCCAGCGCGCTGAAAATCGGTTGGCCGTACACCCAGTTCTGTCCGTCGAGCAGGATCGCCAGCGGACGCTGTTCGGGCTGAGCGGTTGTTCCGGTGCTGAACAGCCAGACGTTGCGGGTGACGTTGAGCAACGCGCTGTGCCACTGCAAGGTTTGCAGCGTATCCGGCCAGGTTTCCGCCATGCCAGCATCCAGCGCGCGCCAGGCGGATTGATCCGGTGCATCCGGCATGTGCGCGTTGCTCAGAGCAAAGCGGCGGCTGCTGAGAAACGGCGGCGTGGGATTGAATTTGTCGGGGATTGCCAGCGGCATCAGCGAAATCCACCACTTGCGCTGTAGCGCGCGACAGGCGGCATCATCGCCACAAAACAGCGGCGGCAACTGCTGCGCGGTGGCGGGGATCAGGCTGTAACTGCCGCGCCAGTCAGATTCAATGGCGGTCGACCAATGCCAGACGTTGCTGTCGTTCACGCGAACCAGACTTTCTGGTGCTTCGCTGTGGTGATCGGTGACGCCGTTAATATCGACGTAAACCCGTTCAGTGGAAGAAAGTGCGGAATGTCCTTCGGGATCGCGCCAGAAGAAGTGCATGGTCGTTTGACCATTTTCGTCACGCTCCACCAGCGGCGTACCGACCGTATAAAGCCGCTGCCACCAGCCTTCGCTACCCAAATCGGCCTGCTGCAACCATTGCGCAACTGTCCCGGCGGGCAACCACGTCTGCGTCGTTTTTTCTGCGCTTGTTAGAAACATCCTGCAACCCATCTCCACATTTTGTTCACTGTCTTTACTTAACCAAAGCTAATGCAAATGCTATTGATAACGATTTACATTTGCAATATGATTTTTCGCGCCTAATAAACCTTCGGATTTTCAGTGGATTATTTTGTGAAGGACGTCACGCAGGGAGATTAGGACCGTAAATAA
The DNA here is from genome assembly GCF_014193275.1 of Enterobacter sp. Sphag1F. Taxonomy (NCBI): domain Bacteria; kingdom Pseudomonadati; phylum Pseudomonadota; class Gammaproteobacteria; order Enterobacterales; family Enterobacteriaceae; genus Enterobacter; species Enterobacter sp. Sphag1F. Next base: position 343,884 of record NZ_JACHZD010000005.1, read on the forward strand.
CGCAAGAGAGTAATATTTCAATCCGTTACAGCCATTGTCGTTGGGCGAGGGCAACTGAACGGATTATTTCATCTACAAGGCAGTTTGAAATAGAGATGGCAACTATGTCCGTTAAAGCAAGAAATTCAGCAATACCTGCTGTGGCACGTCAGTTCAGACTTAATCCTCTGTACCTTTCTCTGGCCTCAATTCTGTTGGTGGCACCGGCTGCCTTCAGCGTGGCCGCCGAAGAGACCATTACCGTAAACGCCGACACGCGTGAAAGCGTGACCTCGCCGCTGCAGGGTTATGTGGCGAAAGAGAGTGCGGCGGGCACTAAAACGTCCACGCCGCTGCGCAAAACCCCGCAATCTATTTCGGTGATTACCCGTGAGCAGATGGACGATCAGGCTGCATCCTCCGTTGCAGATGCGCTGAGCTACAGCAGCGGCGTGCTGACCAACTATCGCGGTAACTCCAACCGTAACGATGAAATCATCGCGCGCGGTTTCCGCTATGCGCCGAAATTCCTCGATGGCCTGAGCTACGGTTTATCCGGCCAGGCGGGCGCTGCGGGGCAGATCGATCCCTGGTTGCTGGAGCGCGTAGAGATGATCCACGGCCCCGCGTCGGTGTTGTACGGTCAGGTGAATCCAGGCGGCATCGTGGCGATGACCAGCAAGCGTCCTACCGCGCAGAGCATTCACAAAGTGCAGCTCAGCACCGGCAACCAGTATTTGGGTGAAGCGGCGTTTGATTTCGGCGGTAAGCTGAACGATGACAACACGCTGTTCTACCGCCTGAACGGTATCGCCAGCACCAAACATGAGTTCGTGAAGGACAATAAACAGCAGCGCATGGCGATTGCGCCAGCGATTACCTGGCTGCCGAACGCGGATACCAGCTTTACGCTGCTGACCATGTACCAGAACGAGCCGAAAGCGGGTTACCGTAACTTCCTGCCGGCCAGCGGCACGTTGAAAGAGAGCAGCGCGGGCTTTATTCCTTACGATTTCAACGTCAGCGATCCGAGCTTCAACGAAGCCAAACGCGAACAGACCTCGATTGGCTATATCTTCGAGCACAATCTCAACGACAACCTGAGCTTCACGCAGAATCTGCGCTACAGCAACATGGACGAATCGTACAAATATCTGGTGTATACCTTTGATGCGGATAACGATCACTCAATCAACCGTCGTCCGCAGCATGACAAGATCAAGTCGAAAGAGCTGGGTCTTGATAACCAGCTGAAAGCCACTTTTGAAACCGGCAACATCGCGCACACCGTGCTCGGCGGGCTCGATTACAAGTGGAGCGATGTGGATAACAAACTGTGGCGCGACAGCGGCGATCAATACATCCTCGACTGGGCCAACCCAACGCGTATCAGCATCAATGAAAGCGATTTGACGTTGACTACCAGCACGCGCAAGAAGCTCGATCAGGTGGGCGTTTACTTGCAGGATCAGCTGGAGTGGAATCAGTGGAACCTGCTGCTGTCTGGACGTCACGACTGGAGCGAAGTGCGCACTCAGGATCGCACCGACAACAGCCAAACCCAGCAGAATGACGACAAGTTCACCGGCCGTGCGGGTCTGTTGTATGCCTTCGATAACGGCATTTCACCGTACGTCAGCTACAGCACCTCGTTCGAGCCAAACCTCAACAGCGGCGCGCCAGGCACCGATCCGTTCAAACCGACTACCGGCGAACAGACCGAAGTGGGCGTGAAGTATCAGCCGGTCGGTTGGGATGCGGTGTTTACCGTGTCGGCGTTTGATATCACGCAGAAAAATATCACTGCGTATAACAGCGTGACCGGCTACAACGAGCAGATTGGTAAAGTGCGTTCGAAAGGTATCGAAACCGAAGCGCACGCGCAGATTACGCCCGAGATCAAACTGTTAGCGGCCTATACCTATACCGATGCGGTGACCAAAGAGAGCAGCATTACTCAGCGTATCGGCCACTCACCGTCGAGCATTCCGCGTCATGCGGCGTCGGCGTGGGGCAGCTACACCTTCCTCGATGGCGTGCTGAGCGGCTTTACGCTGGGCAGCGGCGTGCGTTACACCGGCACCGCGCCAGCGGACGAAATTGGCGTCGACAAAGTACCGCATTACACCTTGTATGATGCGATGGCCAAGTATGAGCTGGGCGAAGCGGCGAATTCGCTGCGCGGTACCACGTTGCAATTGAACGTCAACAATATCGCGGATAAGCATTACGTGGCGTCATGCAGTAACGAAAGCGCCTGCTTCTACGGCAGCGGTCGCACCATCGTAGCGTCCGTCAGCTACAGCTGGTAATTCCCACAGGCGGCCTGCGTGGCCGCCGTTTCGTTTTGCATTCCGTGCGGCTCGCTTTCCACTAAGACACTTCTTAGCCGGTTTTCGGAAAATACTGTATTTGTGTGACTGTCATCACTCTGCAAGGCGCGTTAAAATGAACGCTTCTCATTTAGCAGGGGTTTTTCGTCACGATGTTATCGCGCTTCACTTTAGCCACTTTGATGGCAACAATCATGCTTACCGGCTGCGCCCGCCTTGCCGCCGTTACGGGTACATCACATGACAGCACTGCGACTGCGGACGCGTCCGCCGCTCAGCCTGCAACCGGCGCGCCAATCGACAGTAACGATTCGCCTTCACCATTCGAAACCGGCCCAACGGTAATCAACATTTCGCATGTGGTGACGCGCACCGATGACGGATCTTCTATTTATGTGACGGTAGATGGTCAGGATGCGGGTCTGCTGAAGAAGGGTGAGAAGAGAGAGATTCGTGTTTCGCCAGGTAAACACCAGATTGGTGGTTACGTGCAGACGCTATTTGGTTTTGGCAAAGTGACCATCGCCTCTGTGGACGTCACCACCGATGCGAACAGCCCGAAAAACGTGGTTTATTCTGTGACGCGCCAGAAGCCCGCGTTTAGCGAAACCGACGCCACGCCGCCGAATAATTCGTGATGTGTGGGTGCGCATAAATGCGCACCGGCACGGTTTCGTAGGGTCGCCATAAATGGCGTAATGCCGATCAGTTAAGTACAGAGCGACTTTCGTTCGCCATGTGCTTAGGCAGTTGCAGCATCTCCGTGCTGCGACCGAGCAAAGGGCGCCTGGCCGCGCCCTCTGCACTCCCGGGCCTTGCGCCAGCCCAACCCGCCGCTTCGCGGTGCCTTCACTCATTCACGATTCCTGACGGACCGGCGGCGATTCGCTCCTGCTCAGCGCCACCTCTCGCCGCATCCATGCGGCTCGCCCTGGAATCCCTCATTCCCTCAGCGGTTTAGGATGTCGCCTCAACACCCGCGCTGCAGCAGCAATGCATTTTCCTGACTCGCCATCGCTACAAATTCCGTAGGGTTGCCATTTATGGCGACCTGGTGCGCATGAATACGTGCGGACACTGTCATCACAGGCGGCGCAGGCGCGGATTGCTAAGGTCCGCGCCTTCGGACCTTAGCAATCCGCGCCTGCTTCACACATTCTGAAACTACCAGATGCTTGCGGGCGGAATCCCTGCGATGTCAGTGCGCTGCTTATCTGACATGCATTACGCCATTCATGGCGACCTCCCCACATCAACTCCGGCTAAACACCAACTTCAACCCGGCAACCGTAAAGCAACAAGCCAGCAGCGCATCCAGCCCACGACGGATGCGGCGGTAAAATGCCGCCATCACCGCAGTGGAAAACAACACCGCATAACCGCCAAACACCAGCACGCAAATCGCTGCACAGCCTGCAATAATCATCGGCAAGGTGGATGCCGCCGCACCCGGTTTTAACGCCACCGACATAATCGCCACCCACGTCAAAATCGCTTTAGGATTGCCGACGTGCATCAAAATGCCCTGACGAAACATTTTGCCGAAGTGCGCTTTCTCGCTGCCCGGCGCGAATTCGCGGGCATCTGGCTTACGCAGCGCCGATTTCCCTGCCTTAAATGCCAGCCACAACAGATACAATCCGCCACCAATCTTCAGCACAATCAATAACTGCGCAAAGGTGGCCAGCACGGTAAGAACGCCGCAGGCTGCCAGCAGCGCCCACATCATCGAACCGCCAATTACGCCACTGGCTAATGCCAGCGCCGCGCCGCGTCCCTGTTTCATCGCCGTACCCATAATCGCCATATTGCTCGGGCCAGGACTGGCGGTGGCAACGAAATAGGTGGTGTAGATCAGAATCAATTCATGTGACAGCGCCATAGGTTCCTCTGTTAATCATGATGGATTACGCCGCGAGAATGTGCTGAATTGCCAGAAACATCGGGATTGCGCCAAATACATTGGGCGGCTCATGCAATGCCACAAATCCCAGGCGGGTGTAAAAATTCACGGCTTGTGGTTCAGCGTCAAGATAAACGCCTTTTACCGGTAATGCGGCATGGATTATTTTGACGTGATCGAAAAATGCGCCCAGCAGATCCTGACCATAACCTTTCTTTTGTTCCCTGACTGCGATTCCCAACATAACCAGGCGCACCACGCCTACTTCGGCTGGCATGGAACCGGGCACCACGCGTGTGAGCTTTTGTTTCAACAGGGAATAGGCGCTGAAGGTACAAATTCCCAACAGTTCGCCGGTGTTAGCGTCAATCAACGCCTTCGCTGCACAGTTTCCCTCTTTTACGCTTTTTTTAAGCGAGTTGCGTACAAAGGCGTTAATGATTGCGTTGCCGCAATCGAAGTGTTTATTACCGGGATAGGTGATGTCTGCCTGATAGGCGCATACCATAACGTCAGCGCTGTTATTCCTTGAATTTTCCATCTGCTCTTTTCCTTCGCATCAACGCTTGTAACGCCAGCGTCGGAGCTGCAGGTTCAGACATGAGCTGATTCACTTGCTGCCAACTCTCTTCAGAAAGCTGGCGACGTCGCTGATTATCCAAAACGGTTTCTGCACGCTCAAGCGCCGCATTTAAGATAAAGGCACTCAAATCTAATCCTGCAGCGGTTGCCGCTTCCTTTAAAACTTCTTTAAGATTTGAACTGGTTTTTAACTCTACGCGCGCATCTTTAACGGCGCGCGTATCGGTGGATAGTGCGGGTGTTTTTGGCATAGCGAGAGCCTCGTAGAGTAAAAACGCCTCCTGTTGACGTCAGTCCTTAAACTTATGCAGCGTTGCATTGTGAGTGAAGTCTTTCATTTCAGTTAGCTTGGTACGGCTAATAACCGTATGCGAACAATGTAAACCTTATCGCTTCGATGAGTCAACGCGTACGGTTGATAGCCGTATAAATTATTTTGCCGTTGCGCCTTATTGACCGTGCAACTCCTTCCGTAACAGCACCAATTCACCCGCCAGATCGCGGCACAGCATCGCCGTCATCAGATGATCCTGCGCATGCACCAAAATCAGCGTAACCGGCACTTTGCCGCAGCCTTCATCGGCGCCAATCAATGCGGTCTGGATTTTATGCGCCGCTTTTGCGGCCTCATCTGACGCCGCCAAGGCCTCATCGGCACCTTGCCAGTCGGCTTTGCGCGCCTGCTGGATTGCCATCATGGCTTGCGATCGCGCCTCACCGGCATTGATCAGCAACTCCATCATCGTTTGTTCAAAATCCATATCCGTCTCACTTATTGGCATGCCAAATTGGCGATAACGATGCTACCGGAATACCAAAAAGGAGTTCCGCGAGCAGGATCACAGAAATTAAGCGCGAATATCGCCATTTTGGTATGCCACGAACCATCAAGCTGATGCATAACACCTAATACCGCTGAGGGTTGACCAATGTCTCTACAGGAACGTCTTATCGATTCGCTGGGTAGCTTTGCCACGCGATTCAATAGCTACCGCTACATCATGGCGATCAAAGCCTCGTTCATTACGCTGATGCCGGTGATCATCGTCGGCGCGTTTTCGGTGCTGATTTCCAACATGGTGCTGGATCCGAAAAATGGCCTCGCCAGTTTCTCTGCGCTGTCGTTTCTCGCCGATTTAAAACCGATCACCAGCAGCATTAACTACGCCACGCTGAGCTTTCTGAATATCGGCGCGGTGTTTCTGATTGGTATCGAACTGGGCCGCATTAACGGCATCAAAACGCTGTTTCCCGGCCTGCTGGCGATCATCTGCTTCATCTCGGTGACGCCCACCACGCTGCAAATGCTGGTAGATGGCCAGATGCATGTGGTCACCGATGTGCTGGCGAAACAGTTCTCCGATACCAAAAGTCTGTTCCTCGGTATGTTTATCGCCATTCTGTCGGTGGAGATTTACTGCCGGCTGGAGCAGGTTGAACGGCTAAAAATCAAAATGCCGGATACCGTGCCGCCGAACGTAGCCGCGTCATTTTCTGCGCTGATTCCGTCGATCATCACCGTCACGCTGGTCGCCACCTTTGGCTTTATCTTCCATCAGATCACCGGCATGTACCTGTACGACGCGGTGTACAAAGTGGTGCAGCAGCCGCTGGAATCGGTGGTGCAGAGCTTGTGGGGCATTCTGCTACTGATGTTTGTTGCCCAGCTGTTTTGGGTAATTGGTATTCACGGTAACCAAATGGTGAAACCGATTCGTGAGCCGCTGTTGCTGGGGGCGATTCTGGTCAACATGAACGCCTTCGAGCAGGGCAAGGAAGCGCCGAACATCATCACCATGCCGTTCTGGGATGTGTATATGAGCATCGGTGGTTCCGGCCTGACGATTGGGCTGTTAACCGCGGTGATGATTGCCACCAAACGCAAAGAGATGCGGGAAATTGCCAAGCTGTCGTTTGGACCTGGCTTATTCAACATCAATGAGCCGGTAATTTTTGGTATGCCGATCATGCTGAATCCCATTCTCGCTATTCCCTTCATCATCACGCCGCTGGTAACCGGTTCAATTGGCTATTTCGCCACGGTGATGGGCTTTGCCGGTAAAGCGGTGGTGATGGTTCCGTGGACTACGCCGCCGATTATCAATGCATGGCTTTCTACCGCCGGTTCGATGGGCGCGGTAGTGACGCAAATCATCTGCATCGTGGTTTCAGTATTGATTTATCTGCCGTTTGTCAAAGTGGCTGCACGTCGCGCCGAAGCGGCGGAAGCAAAAAATCTGCAGGCCGAGCTGGCACAAAATTAAGGAGATTCGATGAGTAAGCACACCATTGCGCTGCCAGAGGGCTTTATCCTCGGCGCGGCGGCATCGGCCTGGCAAACCGAAGGCTGGAGCGGCAAAAAAGCCGGGCAGGATTCGTATCTGGATGCCTGGTACCAGCAGGATCGTCATGTCTGGCACAACGGTTATGGGCCGGCGGTGGCGACCGATTTTATCAACCGTTTCCGCGAAGACGTGGCGCTGATGAAAGCGGCGGGACTGACGCACTATCGCACCTCGATTAACTGGTCGCGTTTTCTCACCGATTATGAAAACGCGGTGGTTGATGAGGAGTACGCGGCCTATTACGACCAGCTTATTGATGAGATGCAGCGTCAGGGCATTGAACTGATGCTGTGCCTCGAACATTACGAACTGCCACTGCAGTTGCTGGAAGAGTACGGCGGCTGGCAGTCAAAACATGTGGTGGAGTTGTTTATCCGCTATGTCGAAAAAGTGTTTGCCCGCTACGCCGGAAAAGTGACGCGCTGGTTTGTATTTAATGAGCCGATTGTGGTGCAGACGCGCGTCTATCTTGATGCGTTGCGCTGGCCGTATGAACAGAACACGCATAAGTGGATGCAGTGGAATCACCATAAAAATCTCGCCACGGCGAAGGTGGTGAAACTGTTCCGCCAGCAGGGTTATGCCGGCACGGTGGGCACCATTCTCAATCCGGAAGTGACCTATCCGCGCTCGTCGGCAGCGCACGATGTTAAGGCCGCGCAAATCTACGATCTGTTCTACAACCGGGTATTTCTCGATCCGGCGATCAAAGGCGTCTATCCGGCTGAATTGTTGCAGCTGCTGGATAAACATGAAGTCCAGTGGGACGTCACCGAGGAAGAGCTGGCGATCATTGCCGCCAACACCGTCGATGAGGTGGGGCTGAATCTTTACTATCCGCATCGCGTAAAAGCGCCGTCTCGCGCGTGGCATCCTGAGACGCCGTTCCATCCGGCCTTTTACTACGAACATTTTGAGCTGCCGGGCCGACGCATGAACAGCTCGCGCGGCTGGGAAATTCAGCCGCGTATTGTCTTCGATATGGCGCAACGTATGAAAGAGGAGTACGGCAATCTGCCGTGGTTTGTGGCCGAGAGCGGCATGGGCATCGAGAACGAAGCGCAATTTAAGGATGCGCAGGGGGAAATTCAGGACGACTACCGCATCAACTTTATTGCTGAACATCTTTACCAGGCGGTGCGCGCGCGTGAAGCGGGCAGCAACTGTCAGGGCTACATGTTGTGGGCGTTCACCGACAACGTTTCGCCGATGAACGCCTTCAAAAATCGCTACGGACTGATTGAGATCGACCTCGATAACCAGCGGCAGCGGCGGATGAAGAAATCCGCGCACTGGTTCCGTCAGTTGCGCGATACCCAGCAATTGACCCTCAACATTGACGATGAAGCCAAATAAGGACCACCTATGAAACGCATTATTCTGGCCTGCGCGGCAGGCATGTCGACTTCGATGTTAGTCACCCGCATTGAGAAAGAGGCGGTCGCGCGCGGTCTTGAGTTCCAGATCTACGCCATCCCGGAACAGAACCTGCGTGAAGAGTTACAAAACTACGGTCAGGACGTGGTGGTGGTGCTGCTGGGACCGCAGGTGCGCTTTAAGCTGGAGGAGAATAAAAAGCTGACTGACAGCTATCAGCTGCCGATTGCGGTGATCGATACCGTGGCTTACGGCACGTTGAATGGTGCAAAGGTACTCGATCAGGCGCTGGCTTTGGTACACTAGCGCCCAGATAGCAGTCAGGTTCCGGCTCGCACAGGACGCGGCCGGGCCGAATGCACCATGATGCAAAAGGGTGAGAGCGTGGAAAAAGCCGAAGCGCCACAAGAGAAAAAGCAGTATCAGGAAATTGGTCAGCATCTGCGTCAGCAAATCCTCGATGGCCATTACCCGGTTGGCTCACGACTGCCGCCAGAGCGCCAGTTGGCGGAAACCTGGGGCGTGAGCCGCACCATCGTGCGTGAAGCGTTGCTGATGCTGGAGCTGGAAGGCACGGTGGATATTCGTCAAAGCTCCGGCGTTTACGTGATGCGTATTCCTTCGGAAAGCGAGGATGCGGAAGAGGCCTTTTTCCGCAGCGATGTTGGCCCGTTCGAGATGTTGCAGGCGCGTCAGTTGCTGGAGAGCAATATCGCCGCCTTCGCCGCTAAAATGGCCACCAAAGCCGATATTGAAAACCTGCGCCGCACGCTGGAGCAGGAGCAGCGCGCCATCGCGCTCAACGACAGCAGCCAGGATAACGACAAGTTATTTCATCTGTTGCTGGCGGGCGCGACGCAAAATCAGATGCTGCTCGATACGGTTACCAGCGTCTGGCGTCATCACGAAGCCAGCCCGCTGTGGCAGCAGTTGCGACCGCAGTATGAAACCCGCGCCTATCGCCTGAAGTGGCTGGGCGATCATCAAACCATTCTGGCGGCGCTGCGACGTCGTGATGTGATGGGTTCCTGGCAGGCGATGTGGCAGCACCTGGAAAACGTCAAGAACACGCTGCTTGAGTTATCCGATGCCGATGCACCTGACTTTGATGGCTATCTGTTCGAATCGGTACCGATTTTTCAGGGTAAGTTGATGTGATGCGGTCGCCATAAATGGCGCCCCTACAAACCCGCTGTCGTAGGGTCGCCATTTATGGCGACCTGATGCGCATTTATGCGCACCACCACAGTGCAATGTAACATCGCATCCAATTATTTAACCGCTGAAAACCGAAGCCTTTATTAATTATCTTATGGCTCCGCATTAATTACCGCACCAAATTGTGACACGTATCGCCTGTTTCAATAAATAATGCACTTAATTTGTGCTTCTCCTCATAAAATCGACATAAGAAAACACTATAACAGCGGATAATCCGATTTATTTCGATATCGGACTGCTCCGCGCATTGAATGGGTTGGCATAAATATTGTTTATAATCAATATATTAATGGCACTTCCTCTGATTGAATCCTGCACAATTCCGTTAATTTAAAATCTCGCACCTGTCATATTCATGTAAAAAAGACGTTGCACACCTAATTTTTAAAGTGATAAAAGTTTCTCACTTGATAATGCTTTTTCATTTTAAAAGGTGACCGATAATGGCTCTTGAAACGGCTGAAGTTCGTATTTCGACATCATGGCAGCGCCCGGAAAATAAATGGCTGGCGGCATTTGCCGAATTTCCGGTTGCCAACATTGGCGATGCGATGGAAAGACTGAATATGTGCGATGGCGGCATTGTTCCGGTCTCCTCCAACACGGCGTTCGTCGGCTTTGCCTTTCCGGTTCAGGTCACGGCGGGCGACAACGCTGCAGTGATCCGCGCGCTGGATTACATCCAACCGGGCGATGTGATGATGATTAACGGCCAGGGCCACATTGATCGGGCGCTGGTGGGCGAGCAGCTGACGCAGCGCTTTCAGCATGCCGGTGCGGTGGCGCAGGTTATCGACGGCGCGGTTCGCGATCGCAGCGTGATTGAATCCACCGGTTTACCCACGTTCTGTCGTGGCACCACGCCGGCGGGTCCGTTCAAAAACGGTCCGGGCGTGATCGGTGAACCGGTCGCCATTGGCGGCGTGGTGTGCTGCGCGGGTGACATCGTGGTCGGCGACGATGACGGCGTGATCATCATTCCCTTCTGGCGCGCGGAAGCGGTATTGGCGGCGGTACAGGAAGTGGCGCGCCGTGAAGCAGAAATGACGGCAGAAGTAACGCGTCAGTATAAATAAGCCGCAGGCTTGCGCATTCCGGGGATGTTTTCACCACACTTTCAGGGCAAACCAATGACGAAATCACATGCGGTAACAATGGATTACGCTTTGCCGAAGGACGGAACAACCAAAAATAACGTCGTTCGCCGTGCCTCGCTGGCGGGCGGCGTCGGATCCTTTGTCGAGTGGTATGACTACGGCATTTACGGCTTATTGGTCAGTTCACTGGTGCTGGTGTTTTCCGCCAGTGACATGAGCACCACCGATTCCGGCCTGATGTTGACCTACCTCGGCTTCACCGTAAGCTTCTTTGTGCGCCCGTTCGGCGGCGTCATTTGCGGCTATCTTGGCGATAGAATGGGCCGCCAGAAGCTGCTGGCGATTCTCCTGCTGATGATCTCGCTGGCGACGGCGGCGATTGGCCTGTTGCCAAGCTACGCCAGTATTGGCTGGGCGGCACCGGCGCTGCTGATTTTGCTGCGCATCGTGCAGGGTTTCTCTGCCGGTGGCGAAGTCTCTGGAGCAGGTTCGTTCGTGGCGGAATATGCCGAAGATCATCGCCGCGCGGTGGTGATGTCGCCGCTGGTGATGGGATCGTTTATCGCGTTACTGTTCGGCAGCCTGCTGATCAGCGGATTGATCAACGTGTTCGGCACGGAGGCGATGACCGCCTGGGTATGGCGCGTGCCGTTCCTGCTGGCGATTCCGATGGCCTTGATTGGCGTCTACATCCGCACCCGCATTGAGGACACGCCCCATTTTCAGATGGTAAAAGCCAACAAGCGCGTGGTGCGCAATCCACTGCGTGAAGTGCTTTCCTCAAAGCGCCATCTGAAAGCGATTGGACTGGCGATCACGCTGCCAGCGGTCAACGGTCCGGGCTATTACATCCTGTTTGTCTACATGCCGACCTACCTGAATAAAGTGATGCACTTCCAGCAGATTCAAAGCTTGATGGTCACCGCGTGTGGGTTGATCACCATTATCGCCACCATTCCGATGATGGCGTGGCTGTCGGATCGTCTGGGACGCAAGCCGCTGCTGGTTGCGTCGGCGATTGCGATGGCGCTGCTGGCGTGGCCCTGTTTCTGGTTGCTGACGCTCGGTATGTTCCCGCTGGCGTGCATGGCAGCCGTTCTGCTGGCCTTTGCCTTTGCCGGACATGCCGGTGTGATTCAGGCGACGCTGGCCGAAATGTTCCCCACCAACGTGCGTTACAGCGCCTACAGCATCGGCTTCAACCTCTCAACGGTGATCTTTGGCGGCTCCGCGCCATTACTGATGACGTGGCTGATTGGCCTGACCGGCATCGCCAGCATTCCCAGCTATATGGTGATTTTCACCGCCGCGTTGACGCTCATCAGCACGCTGTATCTGAAAGAAACCGCCGGTAAGCCACTCGCTGCCGAGTGAAAGCCGTAGCAATCTGCCCACATTCTGGATTTCGAGGTCATTATGAAAAACGCGTCACCCTGGCGGATAGGGTTTGATATTGGCGGCACTTTTACCGATCTGGTGCTGTTGAATGACATCTCTGGCGAGGCGATTCGGCATAAAACCCTGACCACGCCGGAGGATCCTTCGGAAGGGGCGTACACCGGCTTAACCCAATTGGTGGAGTTGGCCGGGCTCAAAGCCAGCGACATTCACACCATCACACACGGTACTACGCTGGCCATCAACGCGCTGCTGGAGCGATGTGGCGCGAAAACCGCCTTTGTGGTGACGCGCGGCTTCCGTGACGTATTGGTGCTGGGGCGTGAATACCGTTATGACATCTACGATCTCAATGGCGCACCGGCGCAGCCGCTGCTGCCGCGTTCACAGTCGTACGAAATCAGCGAACGCGTGACAGCACGCGGCGAAGTGATTATGCCGCTCGACGAAGCCGAAGTGGTGCGGCTGGCCGCTGAGCTGCGCGACCAAGGCTATGAAGCCGTCGCCGTACTGTGCATGCATGCCTATGCGTGGCCGGAACATGAGAATCGCATCGAAGCGATTTTCAGCCGCGAACTGCCGGGCGTATCCATCTCGGTGTCGCACAAAGTGTCGCGGGAAATCCGCGAATACGATCGCGGCGTGTTAACCGCTATGAATGCCTTTGTGCAGCCGAAAGCGCGCCGCTATATGGCGCGGCTGGAGACCAAATTGCGCGAAGGCGGCTTCACCTGCGACTGGCTGGTGATGGGATCGAACGGCGGCCTGATGGCGCCGCAGGTGGCGGCGGATTATCCCACGCGCATCATTGAATCCGGCCCGGCAGGCGGCATCGTTGCCACCGCCGCCTTCGCGCGTAAAAACGCCGAACGTCAGGTACTGGCGTTTGATATGGGCGGCACCACCGCCAAGGCATGTGTAGTGCGCGATGGCGAACCCTCCATCACCATCGATTACGAAGTGGGGCGCGCGGATCGCCTGCTGAAAGGCAGCGGTTTGCCGGTGAAGTTGCCGGTGGTGGACATGATTGAGATTGGCGCGGGCGGCGGCAGTATCGCGCGCGTCGATTCCCTTGGCCTGCTGGAAATTGGCCCGGAAAGTGCCAGCGCCTGGCCAGGTCCGGCCTGTTACGCGCGCGGCGGCGAGCAGCCGACGGTTACTGATGCCAATCTGGTGCTGGGATTGCTCGATCCCGATGCCTTTCTCGGTGGTCGCATGCCGCTCGACGTGGAAGCCGCGCGCCAGGCAATTCGCCGCATCGCCGAGCCGCTGGGGCTGAGTATTGAAGACGCCGCATGGGGCATTCACGAAGTTGCTAACAGCAAAATGTCCGAAGCGCTGCGCACCCATTCGGTGGAGAAAAACGTCAGCCCATCACAAATGACCATGCTGGCGTTTGGCGGCGCGGGCCCGAGCCACGCCTGGTCGCTGGCGAAACAGCTCAGCGTCAAACGCGTTTACTTCCCGAACGGAGCGGGCGTTTACTCGGCCTTCGGCTTATTGACCGCGCCGCCCAGCGCTGACTTTGTACGCAGCGATCGCTGCCGCCTGCAGCCCGGCATTGATGTAAAACGCATTGCGGCGCTGTTCGCCGAAGGCTTTGACGAGGCGATCACCACGCTGGCGGCGGCCAACGCCGATCCGAATACCGCGATTCAGCAGAAGCTTGCGGGCGTGCGCTATGTCGGCCAGGGATCGGAGCTCACCGTCACGCTGCCGGAAAGCTTCCTTGCGCAAGGCGATGCGCAAGCCTTAATCGACAGTTTTGAAGCCGCCCATCTGGCGCGCTTTGGTCGCACCTTGCCGGGACAAGGCGTGGAGGTGGTTAACTGGCGCGGTCGCGTGCAGACCACGCCACCCGCGCTGAATACCACCGATCAACTCAGCCATCCTGAACCCGACGCGCGTGAAAAGAGCTTGCAGGTCTATCTGGGTCGCGAGCAGGGCTTCAGCACCTGCCGCGTCATCCCGCGCAGCTTACTGATCACCGGCGAAGCGATTCACGGTCCGGCGCTGCTGCAGGAAAAAGAGTGCGCGATTTATGTCGGTCCCGGCGCATCCGCGCAGCTGGACCCGCAAGGCAATATTTTGATGGAGCTGAACTGATGAGTGCGACAACCCACGATCATCTGCGTTTTCTCGACGATCCGATTAGCCTGCGCATTACCTGGGATCGGCTGGTCAGCATTTCGGAAGAGGCGGCAGCCACGCTGGTTAACATGGCGTTCTCCAGCATCATCCGCGAAGTGGGCGATTACTCGTGCCTGCTGATGGACGCCAGCGGCAGCTCGCTGGCGCAACCAAAAACCAGCGTACCGGTGTTTATCGGCACGTTGCCCGCCACGGTGCGTCATCTGCTGGCGAAATTCCCGGCGGAGACGCTGAAACCCGGCGATGCGCTGATCACTAACGATCCCTGGCTCGGCACCGGCCATCTCAATGACGTCACGGTGGTAACGCCAGTGTTCCGCGCCGGCAAGCTGGTGGCGTTTACCGGCGCGGCGGCGCACATGTCCGATATTGGCGGCTCGCTGAATATGGGCTCATCGCGCGACATGTTTGAAGAGGGATTTCTCATCCCGCCGAGCAAACTGATGATCGCGGGCGAGGTGAACCAGCAGTTGCTGGATCTGTTCCTCGCCAACGTGCGCTCGCCGGATCAGGTGGAAGGCGATCTGCACGCCATGCTGGCGGCTAACCAAATTGGCGCTAACGGCTTACTCGGCTTGATGGATGACTTACAACTGGAATCGGTGACGCCGCTGGCGGAGAAGATTCACTCGCTGACCGAAATCGCCATGCGCAAAGCCATTGAGGCGGTGCCGGATGGTCGCTATGAAGCGGCGGTGGATATTGGCGACTACGAAGGCGATATCCATCTCAACGTGGCAGTGATTGTGGAAGGCAGCAACATCACCATCGATTATGCCGGTTCGTCGGCGGAGTCGCTGTTTGGCAGCAACTGCCCAATGTCATTCACCTATGCCTACAGCGTCTATCCGCTGAAATGTCTGCTTGAGCCGTATCTGCCGAATAACGAAGGCTGCTTCAAATCCATCACCGTCACCGCGCCGGAAGGCTCGATTGCCAATGCGCGTCCACCTTGTGCGGTGGAGATGCGTAACCGCGTCGGACACATGGCGCACGCCGCCATTTTCACCGCGCTGGCCGATATCATGCCGGATCGCGTGATGGGCCACTCGGGCAGCGCGCCGGTCACCTGCGACGTGTTCGCCGGACAGTTCGATGACGGCCGACGCTTTGTCGAAAGCTTGTGCGTGAACGGTGGCACCGGCGCGCGTCCTGCCGCAGACGGCATTGTCACCGGTTTCCCCGGCAACATGTCCTCCACGCCGGTTGAGTTGATTGAGTCCGCCACGCCGCTGCTGTTCCTGCAGAAATCCATCGTGCCCGATTCGGGCGGTGCCGGACGCTATCGCGGCGGCGTGGCGCAGCGCATGGTGATTCGCAACACCAGCAAATATCCGCTCTCACACAGCATGTTCTATTCGCGGCAAAAACACGCGGCAGAGGGCGTGTTAGGCGCGGCGGCGGGTGCGCCGAACGTTGTGGCGATTAATGGCGCATCGCTGGCGAAACCGGTGGGGCGCCATGATGTGTTACCTGGCGACGAAGTCACCATTCAAATGCCGGGCGGCGGCGGCAAAATGCCGGTGGCCGAGCGCGATCTCAACGCCATCCTGTGGGATGTGCAGGAAGGTTACATCACTGAAGCGGGCGCGTTGCGTGATTACGGCGTGAACCTGCATGACCTTAAAAGAGGCTAAAACATGGACAGATTAACGGGAAAAGTGGTGCTGATTACCGGCGCGGGCAGCGGAATTGGCAAAGCGGCGGCAGCCGGTTTTGCCGCGCGCGGTGCGCAGGTGATTTTGGTAGGACGACGTCAGGCGGTGCTGGATGAGGTGGCGGCAAGCCTGATCGCGCAGGGCGGTAAAGTCTCGGCGTATGCAGCGGACATCGCGCAAAAAAACGAGGTCGAGGCGCTGGTGGCGTGGGCGATAGCCGAACGGGGCCACGTCGATATTCTGGTCAACAACGCCGGCAGCGCCAGCAAGACGCTGAATGCGCGCTGGATTGCCGAAGAGGAGTGGGATCAGGTGCAGGACGTTAACATGAAAGCGGTATTTCTGCTGACGCAGGCGTTGCTGCCGGACATGCTGGCGCGCAAAAACGGCACCATCATCACCGTCTCTTCACTGGCGGCGCTGCGGCCAAATCTGCTGGGCGGCGCGGCTTACGGTGCAGCGAAAGCGGCGGTGCGCAACTTTATGACCTATCTGCACAACACTTTCCGCAACGACGGCATCCGTTCAACCTGCATTTTACCGGGTGAAGTGAACACGCCGATCATGGATAACCGCGCCAATCCGCCGGATCAGGCGATTCGTGATGGCATGGTGCAGCCGGAAGATGTCGCCGAAGCCATTCTGCTGTGCGCCAGCTTACCGGCGCGTACCGTGGTGGAAGAACTGATTGTCGCGCCGACGGTTCTGCGCGATCTCTCCGGCGATCTGGAGATCAGCCGCTGGAAAAATGCCCCGGCAGCGTGCCAGGCCGAACGTGAAAAATCGGAATAGGAATCCTTATGTCGAGCCAAAATTTTAAAGCCGCCGAGGCGGTATTACGTGTAGAGCGCACCTCACTGCGTGTGCAGCAACCTGCGTCGAGCGGCGATATGGTTTCTCTGGCGATGGGTGAACCGGATTTCGATACGCCGCCGCGCATCGTGCAAGCGGCGGTTGAAGCACTGCAAGCCGGTTACACCCATTACGCGCCGCTGCTCGGAGACAAAGCCTTGTGCAGTGCGCTGGCGAACGAGGTGTCCGCGCAGAGCGGCAACGCGGTGAAAGCCGGTGAAATTCTGGTCACACACGGCGGCACCGCCGGTCTTGCGGCGGCTATTCTCTCCATCGTCAATCCAGGCGATCGCGTGGTGATCCCCGATCCGACCTATTCGCTGTATGCGGATTTAGTCAATTTGGCCGGCGGCATCTGCGTGCCAATGCCGTGCCGCGCGGATCTGCACTGGGATCTGGATCGATTGGATAGCGCGCTCGACGGCGCCAAACTGTTTGTGTTCTGCAATCCCGGCAATCCTACCGGCATTGTGCACAGTCGCGCCGAAATTGAAGCGCTCGGCCAACTGGTGAATCAGCACGATACGCTGGTGATCGCCGATGAAGCTTATAGCGATCTGGTGTTTACCGATCGTCCCTTTACCTCGGTGCTGCACATTCCCGCTTTTGCCGGACGCACGCTGTTCTGTCAGACTTTCTCCAAAAGTTATGCCATGACCGGCTGGCGCGTGGGTTATCTGGCGGGACCGGCGGAGATGATCGCCGCCGCCGCGCGCGTACACAATACGGTGAACGGATCGGTGAACAGCGCGGTGCAGCGTGCTGCGCTAGTGGCGCTGACGCAGTGTAAAGATGACGTAAAACGTATGTATGATGTCTACCGCCAGCGTCGCGTGCTGATGATGGAAGGATTATCCGCCATTCCAGAGCTAAAACTGAATGAACCCGAAGGCGCGTTTTACTGCTTCCCGGCCTATTCGTTGCCGATTCCGGCGATTGATATGGTCTCGTTGCTGCGCGAACAGGGCATCGCGGTGCGGCCTGGCAGTGAATTTGGCGCAGCGGGCGAAGGGCATTTGCGCCTCTCTTACGCTGCCAGTAGTGAAGCCATTACTGAAGGTGTGCGCCGTTTGAAGCGCGGCCTGGCCTGTTTCAAGTAACATCAGTACGTTTAAGGAAGCACACCCACAATGACGGGAAAACCGATGCGCAGTGATACCGAAAGAAACCGCAAAAATCTGATTCAGGCAGCTGCCCGCTTGTTCGAGCGCTCCGAAACCCCGATAAGCATGACGGAAATCGCCGCAGAAGCGGGCGTCTCCGTGGCTACCGCCTATCGTCAGTTTACGTCGGTAGAAGAGGTGCTGAATGCGTATCGTCAGGACGTGGGGCAACTGCTGCTGGATTACAGTCTGGAGCAAAGCTGCAGCGGCTTACTGAAGCTGGAAAAAGTCAGCCGTTACTGGATCAAACTGGTGCGCGAGCGCGGTGCGGCGATGGTGCCGATGCGTAACCGGCGCGGCTATCTGGAACGTTTATGGGAAGGCGCGGAATACCTGTTAGTGCAGGCGGACGCGCTGCGCCCGGCGTTGCGTGAAGCGATGGAGGAGATGGAGCTGCCGGATATTGGCGATAAGGCGGTGTTCCTGTGGAATATCCTGTTCGATCCGCGTGAAATCTTTGATTTGCTCGACACGGTAGGGCTGACGGAAAAACAGGTCGGCACCCAGCTGATGTCGGTTCTGGTCGGCGGTTTACGCGGCTTCGCCACCGCGAATGAATTCACCGCCGAAGCCAGCCGCAGTAAATAGTTTGTGTGGCAGGTCGCCATAAATGGCGACCCTACAAAACCCGCAATTTACGGCATTGATTGGCATTACAGTTTCGCGGTTAACGCCCGCAGAGGAGTACGCAACACCTCATGCAGCGCGCGGATCGCTGGGGAAAACTGTTTACGATGCGGGCAGATAAGGTGCAGTGGCGTGCTTTCTCCCGGCATCTCCGGCATTACGCGCTCCAGCCTGCCGGACAGCACATCGTCACACACATCAATCCACGATTTATAGGCGATGCCCATACCGGCAATGGCCCAGCGCCGCGCCACTTCGGCGTCATCACAAAGCATGCGGCTTTTCACCGTGATCTGGCGGCGCATGCCATCCTGCGGAAATGTCCATTTGTCGTAAACGTGGCCGCCCATAATAAACAGCAGGCCATGATGATGCTGGGCGATCTCCTCCAGCATTTGCGGGCGACCGTGACGATCAAGATAATCCGGCGATGCCACCATCACGCGGCGATTGTCCTCTGCCAGCGGCAAGGCCACGTAGCTGCAGTCTTCCAGCTTGCCGTAGCGAATGGCGATATCCACCGGATCGCGGAACACATCGCTGATCTGATCAGAAAAGGAGAGACGCACCGCCAGCGCCGGATGTTCGCGGCAAAAGTCAGTGATCAGCGGCAGCAGAATATTGCGGCCAATATCTGATGGCAGCGCGATTTTCAGCTCGCCGCTCAGCGCATCTTCATCGCTCTGCAAGCTGTCGGCACCGGCATGCATCAGCGCCAGCATCTCCTGCGCATAAGGCAGATATTTTTCCCCTTCGGCGGTTAAGCGCAGGCTGCGGGTGGAACGGGCGAACAAGCGCCGATCCAGTTCCCGCTCCAGCCGCTGGATCGCCGCGCTGACCTGTCCGGGCAGCAAATTCACCTCGCGCGCCGCGCGTGAAAAGCTGCCGAGTACGGCGGAACGCACAAACAGGGTGACATCTTCCAGTCGGATCATCTTCTTATTCATCGTGGTAGTCGGCAGGGATTTTCACTCTAAGAGTGAAAGTGTTCACCTGCAACTGGCATTTTTCATTGCGCTGCGGCCCGCTATGCTGAATTCACTTCACCAAACCTGCTGATGAATAAGGATCTGCCTGATGAAAGCCATTGTTTATAGCCAAAACGGTTTACCGATTTCCGATGAAAATGCGCTGTATGAGCTGGAGGTTGATAAGCCAACGCCGGGCGCGCGCGATCTGCTGGTAAAAATTCATGCTATCGCGGTGAATCCGGTCGACACCAAAGTGCGCGCCGGTGCGCCAACCGATAAGCCGCGCATTCTGGGTTGGGATGCGGTGGGCGTGGTGGAAGCGGTGGGCGCAGACGTCACGCTGTTCCAGCCGGGCGACGAGGTGTTTTACGCCGGTGATATTACTCGCGCCGGCAGCTATGCCGAATATGGGCTGGTGGATGAACGCATCGCCGGGCACAAACCGCGTTCGCTGAACAACGCCGATGCCGCCGCGCTGCCGCTGACCTCGCTGACCGCGTGGGAACTGCTGTTTGATCGTCTCGAGGTGCAGGCCGATGACAACGCCGCGCTGCTGATTATTGGTGCAGGCGGCGGCGTTGGTTCCATGCTGACGCAGCTTGCCAGCAAGCTAACCAAGCTGACGGTGATCGGCACCGCATCGCGCCCGGAAACGGCGGATTGGGTGCGTTCGCTGGGCGCGCATCATGTGATTGATCATTCTCAACCGTTGGGCGAACAGCTGGCGGCGATTGGGCATAAAGAGGTGCGCTATGTCGCGTCGCTGACGCACACCGACAGCTATTACGATCAGCTGATTGATGCGCTCGCGCCGCAGGGCAAGCTGGCACTGATCGACGATCCCGAGACGCTGGATGCGGTGCCGCTGAAGCGCAAAGCGATTTCACTGCACTGGGAATTGATGTTCACCCGTTCGCTGTTCCATACCGCCGATATGCAGCGCCAGCATGAGATTTTGCAGCGAGTGAGCCAGCTGATTGATGACCAAACCCTGCAAACCACCGCTGGCGAACATCACGGCGTTATTAATGCCGCCAATTTGCGCAAGGCGCATGCGCTGATCGAGAGCGGTCGCGCACGCGGTAAGATTGTGTTGAGCGGGTTTTAATGATGCGGTCGCCATAAATGGCGACCCTACAAAACAGTACCGAACATCCGTAGGGTCGTCATTTATGGCGACCGTAAAACATTTTATATCTGAATAACATAAGGAATAGACCATGACACTCAATGATGCAGTCGTTCGTCGTCACACCGTCAAAGCGTTTGAGGGCGGTAAAAGCCTGCCGCAGGATGAAATCGAAACCCTGCTGAACGTGCTGCGCAACAGCCCGTCATCGGTGAACTCACAGCCGTGGCATTTTGTGGTGGCGTCCAGCGCCGCCGGTCGCGAGCAGATGGCCAAATCCACTGAAGGTGCCTTTGTCTACAACAGCCCGAAAGTGCTGAACGCCTCGCACGTTATCGCGCTGTGCATGCGTACCGATCTCGATGAAGCGCATTTACAGAATGTGCTAGCGCAGGAAGAGGAAGATGGGCGTTTCGCCAAGCCAGAAGGCAAAGCGGGGCAGGATAAGAGCCGTCGCAGCTACGTGGATATGCATCGTTACGAGCAGCGCGATGTGCCGCAGTGGATGGAAAAACAGGTTTACCTGGCGCTGGGTGGATTGCTACTGGGTGCGGCGATGTTGGGGATTGATGCCACGCCGATGGAAGGTTTTGACCAGCGTGCACTGGATCAGGCGCTGGGCCTGCGCGAGAAGGGCTTTACCAGCGTGGTGCTGGTGTCGCTTGGCTATCGCAGCGAGGCGGATTTCAACGCTGCATTGCCGAAATCACGCTTGCCGCGTGATGAGATTTTTACCTTTATTTAAAATTTGCGGTCGCGATTTCGTAGGGTGCGCATTTATGCGCACCGTTTCAATGGCCGCACCCAACCGATGGAAACCGCAACGTAAAACGGTTCACGCCCTGCTCGCTATGCACCTCACAACGTCCCTGATGTAATCGCATAATGCTGTGCACAATCGACAATCCCAAACCGCTGCTGCCCTGATGACGTGATGCATCGGCGCGCCAGAAGCGATCAAAGATGCGCGCTTGCTGTTCGGCACTCAGCGCCGAACCCTGATTTTCCACCATTAAACTGCTGCCCTGATTGAAAACTCGCACGGTGGAATCTCGATCGCCATAGCGCAAGGCGTTCGCCATCAGATTCGCCAGCCTTTCCAGCTCCTCGTAATTGGAGCCGAGCAGCGCCTGATAATTGCCGACGCTGCGCGTCTGGCTCGTGCTACTTCGGTTTGGCGGATCAGCGTGCTAATCGGCGTGCGCAGATCGTGCGCCATATCGGCAGAAACCTGACTCAACTGCTGATAGCCCATTTCAAGGCGACTCAGCATCTGATTAAAAGCCGCCACCAGCGGCTGCAGTTCCAGTGCCGCCTGTTCAGGCATGCGCTGTGATAGCCAGCAGCATGCCCGCTGCAAAGGTAAGTTTGTTCAATTTCATCGTAATGCTCCTGATAGGAAGGTAGGCCATCAGGATATGCAATCGGCTCTGACATCAGCGTGAGCGAGTTATGACAAAAGAATGACATGCGCACTTGTTATATAGAAATGACCTAACGTAATAGGTGGATCTAAAATTTGATAATCAGTATCGTAGACCACAGTTACTATAAGGATATAGGATGCAAAAGTTATGTATAACAACAGTGAAGTCATCAGTTATCTTCAAGCCAATAAAATTCTCGCAATGAAACTCGACCATGCCGTTAATGCCGTCGGAAAACAGGTCGCGGAGCAGGTCAAATCAATAGGTGCTGGTACTACACGAGCGTTGTATTACACATCCTGTTTCACTGGTGAATATAACGATGTGTGCCTGCGGCAAAAAAATGAAGATATCCGTTTTCGGGATGGCGTTTACCGGCTTCTCAGGCACGGAGATATTGGCTACGAGATGCTTAAATTATATTTTGAAGAGCTGCTAAAATTTAAAACTGCACAGCAACTAGAATACATAAAGAAAAAACTCATGACGGTTAATGTTCATATTGCTGCAAGTTCACTGACTAACGCTGGTTTTGCTATGGCGGCAGCCAGCGCCGTTCGCATGGGATTAAACCTGAGTATGGAGATCAGCGCGCTGACAGGGCGAATAGCCGGCGGTTTAGTGGGAGCAGCAGCTTTATATGGCATTGTTCAGAGGGCAGCAGATAGTGCGCACCGACTTCAAACTCAATATCCCGCTTATTATTCAGCGCTCTATTTACAGAATCTGGAAATGATGTATTTCCTAATCGAACCCGTAATGCAACGCGCGAATGCCCTCGATGCCCAATGGGCAACTGAAGAAAATATTGCAGATATCATTACCCGGTTGATTAGGTAACCATGATTAAATTTATAAAAAACTCAATGCGTTCATTAGGCCGGTCGTTGGTATGGATATACGGACCGGCAATATTGACCATTGCCTTTGCATTACTCCAGGCTCATTTTTTTCCAGAAAGTCCAGTTTGGCCTATTGCGGTTTTCTTTATATTCTCGCTGGTCATCGTGGCTCGTTACATAAAATGATGTTGTTTTAAAAAAACTGTTAACCGATAAGGATATTATATGTCGACACCCGCACATTTATGGCTAGAAGATGAAAATGGCTCGCCTATTGTTGGCAGTTGTTTAATCCCACTGCGGTTAGGTTCTATCGAATTGAAATCATTTTCACACGGCATAACCATCCCAGTAGATCAAAATAGGGGGAAATTGACCGCAACGCGAGTCCATCAACCTATCGTGATAGTAAAAGAGTTCGATAAGACAACACCAATTCTTTACCGCGCTGTATGTGAAGGGCGCACACTTAAAAAAGCTACGATCAAGATGTATCGAATTCTTGAATCAGGCATTGAGTCCGAATATTTCAATATCATTTTGGATAACGTTAAAATAACCACAGTTTCGCCTTACCTTGCCCCAAATGGTCAGAGCAACACTCATGTTGAAACATTAGAGTTGCGTTATGAGGCGATCACCTGGAAGTACACGGAAGGAAATATTATTTACCGTGATACATGGAATGAATACGCTTGCGCGTGACAATATTTCAGTGGCCAAAGTTATTAAGTGTATCCAAACTAAGTTTGGTTTGCGCAAAACGTTCATCTTCGGCATTAAGATTCTTTTACTGCCGAAGATAAAATCGCTTAACCCCCTCTGTTTAATAAGTATTCCCTCTGCATCAAATCCGTAATTTCTGTAGTGGGATCATGTCCACCATGTTATTAACTCTGTATGACGTTGTGAATTTAGCTACCTGCCGGAGATAACAATGAAGAAAAGTTTGTCCTTTGCCTTACTGCTTTCACTGAGCGCGTTTAGCCACGCTTCTTTTGCTAAGCAAACCTTGCGTTTCGGCGTTGATCCTACGTTCCCGCCGTTTGAATCCAAAGCCAGCGACGGTTCGCTGCAGGGCTTTGATATCGATCTCGGTAACGCCATTTGCGCTCAGGCGAAAGTGAAGTGCCAATGGGTGCAGATTGGTTTTGATGGCAGCATTCCGGCGCTGCAGGCGAGAAAGTTTGATGCCATTCTTTCGGCGATGTCGATGACGGAGAAACGCCGCGAGCAGGTGGCTTTCAGCGATATGCTTTATGTCACGCCGAGCGCGTTACTCACACCGGCCAACGCTCCGCTAACGGGAGACATTAACGCGCTGCGTGGCAAAAGAATTGGCGTCGCGCAGGGCACTATTCAGGAAACCTACGCCAAAGCGCAATGGGCAACCAAAGGCGTGAGTGTGGTTTCTTACCCTAATCAGATGGAGATTTACCCGGACTTGGTGGCGGGACGTCTTGATGCCAGCCTGGCGAATGCGGTTTCGGCAGAGCAAGGTTTCCTAAATACGCCAGCAGGCAAAGACTACGTCATCAGCGCCACGCTGGTGGATAAAGAGGTGTTGGGCAATGGCGTGGGCATTGGATTGCGTAAAGACGATGCGGCCAATCTGAAGTTGATCAACACCGCGCTGGCGGAACTGCACAGCCACGGCACTTACGATCAATTGGCGAAGAAGTACTTCAAATTTAAGGTCTATCCGTAAAAGTCATATGCACGTAGGGTCGCCATTTATGGCGACCTCGCCCACCAATCGCACCCACACTCATTCAAAAAATCATGCAAAACTTACCTCACTACCCAACCCAACGCGCCCGCTTTCTCGCCGCCGTCCAACGGCAAAACGGTGCATTAACGTCATACGCGCATCCGTTACCCGGCCCGCAAGGCGAGGAGCTTTTCACCGATGTAGCGGTGATCGGCGATGCTAACGCATCCCGTTTGATGCTGGTGATCTCCGGCACGCACGGCGTGGAAGGCTATTACGGATCCGATTGCCAAATTGCCTGGCTGGATACCTTTAACCTCACGGCGTTGCCCGCTGACACCGCCATCGTGATGCTGCATCTGCTCAATCCGTGGGGCGCGGCGCATTTACGCCGCGTCAATGAAGACAACATCGACCTCAATCGCAACTTCATCGATTTTTCACAGCCCGCACCCGCCAATCCTGATTACGCCGCGTGGCATGGCATTTATCATGGCGATCGCGCCAGCGCCGATAAGCTGTTAGCGGAAACGCTGAACAGCGCCGGTTGGCAGGCGGTAAAACGCGTAGTGGAAGCAGGGCAATATGGCGCGGCGGACGGTTTCTTTTACGGCGGCCAACAGCCAAGCTGGTCGTATCGCACGCTGGAAACCATCATCTCCCATCATTTGTCGCAGGCCAAAACCATCATCAGCTTCGATCTTCATACCGGCGCGGGCGCATGGGGACATCCGATGCTGCTGTCGATTGCCGAGCAGCGCTTCGCCGCACATGACTGGGGCAAGGCGATTTACGGCGAATGGTTAACGCTGCTGTTCACCGGCGCGGGACGCGACAGCGAAACCGGCGTCACCGCGACCGCCACCGGATATGTGTCGCAATTCCTGCTGACCTCGCTTCCGAACACACAGATTTTGCCGCTGGTGGTGGAGTGCGGTACTTATCCCGGCGAGGAGATGCATCGCCGCGTGCGCGACGATCACTGGCTGCATCTGCAAGGCGATCCAGCCAGTGAAAGCGGGCAGGCGATTAAGCAGGAACTGGTGGAAGGATTCTGGCCCGCCGACGCTGACTGGCGGGCGCTGGTGGCCTTTCGCACCCAGCAAATCTTCGTGCGCGGCTGGCGGGCATTAATCGATTTATAAGCGTCCGTAAAACGTCATGCGGGCGGTTTCCGACAGCGCAATGCCCGGCTCGGTGTTGTACGCCAGCACCGCCAGCATGCGGGTGATATCGCCTTCGGTTGGCGTGACGCGATGCAGCGAATTGCGGCCACGGAATAGCACCAAATCCCCGGCATCAATCGCCAGCGCGTCTACTGGCTGGCGCTGATCCAGCACCGCCGCCACGCCGTCGAAATTCATCTCGCCGGCATCGGCATCGCGCAGATCCTTCACGTACTGGAACACCGCGCCGGCGCGCGGCTTCTGCACCAGCAGCGTGATGGCAAATGACGAGTTATCAAAGTGCCAGCCCAGTTCCTGACCGTCGGGCGCGTAATGCAGATTGATCGACGACAGCGGATCGGCATAAGGATAGAGCGCCTCTTCTCCCAACACATCGCACAGGAAGCTTTTAAACAGTTCATCGTTATAGAGCTGACGCAGCGGTGAATCGGCGGCAATCACATCATCGGTGATGCAGCCTTTGGTGCTGATGACATCGCGATTGCGCGGATGATCGGCGCTAAAAGCCTCATCTTTCTTCATCAGATAAACGTTGTGTTTGCTGGCGGTGTGATACGCCAGATGGCGCTGCGCATCACCTTCGGCAATGATGGCTTGCAGCGCGGCGGGCTGCAGGAACTGACGCAAAACTAAAGCGCCGTGCTGATTAAGTTGCTCACGGCAGGCGCGACGCCAGTCGGCATCGGCCAGCGGATGCAGTTCGAAACGAATCAAGGCAGACATAGTTTCACTTCTCATGTGTTACAGGTGTGTAAAGACTGTAACTCGCTGATATGTTAATACGTAACGATAAAAATTTAACACCTTGCTAAGGAAACCTTAATGCCCGCGCCATCACCGCGTTTGCCCAAAATCAGCGTCATTCAATCGTTCAAAGTGGCGGCGGAACTCGGCAGCCTGGCGAAAGCGGCTGCGCAGCTGGCGTTAACGCCCGCTGCGGTGAGCCAGCAAATTCGCCAGCTGGAAGAGCAGTTGGGCAGCGCGCTGTTTGTGCGCACGCAAAGCGGCGTGATGCTGACGGAAATGGGCAAAGAGTATCTGCGTTATGTCACCGAAGCGTTTGACATTCTGCATCTCGGCCAGCAAAACCTGCGTCATGCGGCGTCGACACCAAGATTAACACTCTATTCGCTGCCAGCGCTGGCCTCAAAATGGCTGCTGCCGAATATTGCGCAGTGGCGCGAGCAGTGTCCCGAGATCGATTTAGCACTGCACGGCACGCATACGCAGGTGGATTTCAACGCCACGCCCGCCGATTTTGTTATCTGTTTCGGCGAAGATCGCTATCCGCAGTTGGACAAGCAGTTGCTGTTCCTCGACGAGGTACTGCCGGTGGCGAGCCCGGCGCTACTGCAACGTTTTGCCGGGCAGGATGTGTTGCAGCATGCGCCGCTGATCCACCTTGACTGGGGCAACGAAGGGCGCTTTTTACCCGACTGGCGCAGCTGGTTTCAGGCGAAGGGCATTGACGATCCACCACCGCAGCCATCGTTCAGTTTCAATCTCACCTCGCTGGCGATTGATGCCGCCGTGGCAGGCGCGGGCTTGCTGCTCGGTCAGCGGCGTTTGATTGCTGACGAACTGGCGCGCGGCGATTTGGTGATCGTCGATCCACTTAGCCTGCCGCTTAGCAAACCGTACTTCCTCGCCTGGCCGCAGCGCTCACTTAGCCAACCAGGCAGCGACACACTGATCCGCTGGCTCACGCAGCTAGCCCACTCGTAGGGTCGCCATTTATGGCGACCAGCAACCCGCACGAACTTGTAGGATCGCCATTTATGGCCTAAGACTCGTCAGTTAAGCGTCTTTCGGTCACCATAAATGGCGACCCTACAAATGATTGGCGCTTTTTTCGGATGGTCACCATAAATAGCGACCCTACAAATGATTGGCGCTTTTTTCGGATGGTCACCATAAATGGCGACCCTACAAATGATTGGCGCTTTTTTCGGATGGTCACCATAAATGGCGACCCTACAAATGATCGGCGCTTTTTTCGGATGGTTACCATAAATGGCGACCCTACAAATGATTGGCGCTTTTTTCGGATGGTCACCATTCATGGCGACCTAAAAAAGAAAGGGAGTTCACCAATGACCGCAGATCTCAATTTCTGGCTCACCGCGCTGGTGGTCGGCATCACCATTTTGCTGTGGGCCAGCGCGCGTTTGCCAGAATACGTCACCGCGCTGCTGTTTTTCGCGGCAGCGATGTTGCTAAAGCTGGCTCCCGCCAGCAGCGTGTTCAGTGGCTTTGCCTCGTCAGCGTTCTGGCTGGTGCTCAGCGGTTTTGTGCTGGGCGCGGCGATCCGCAAAGTCGGCCTGGCGCAGCGCTGGGCCAACTGGCTGGTGGTGCCGCTCAGCCAAAGCTGGCCGCGCATGATTGCAGGCACCGTGCTACTGACTTATCTGCTGGCGTTTGTTATGCCCTCAAATATGGGACGCATCGCGCTGCTGATGCCGGTGGTGCTGGCGATGGGCGAGCGCGCAGGAATCAAAGCGGGCAGCCGCGGCAGTATTGGCCTGGCGCTGGCGGTGGGATTTGGCACTTTCCAGCTATCGGCCAGCATTTTGCCCGCCAATGTGCCGAATCTGGTGCTGAGCGGCGCGGCGGAGAGCGCGTATCAGCTACATCTGCAATGGTTGCCGTGGTGGTTGCTGCACATGCCAGTGGTGGGCATCGCTAAAGGATTGTTGTTGATTGCTTGCCTGCTATTTCTGTTTCGAGCTCAGCCTAAAGCGGTGCAACAACGCGACAGCTTAACTGCGCTCAGCCGCAGCGAGTGGCGCTTGATTGGCCTGCTGGCGATCACCTTGCTACTGTGGATGACCGACAGCGTGCACGGTTTACCGGCTGCATGGGTAGGATTGGCGGCAGCCTGCATCTGTTTGCTGCCGCGCGTGGGTTTTATCACCAGCGATGATTTCGCCAGCGGGGTGAATTTCCGCACCTGCATTTACATTGCCGGGATTCTTGGCGTCGCCACGCTGGTGGTGGATTCCGGCCTGGGACGGATGATCGCCAACGCGCTGCTTAGCGTATTGCCGCTGCAGGATCATCCATCCTTCAGCAATTTCGCGGTGCTTAATGCGCTGGTATCGCTGCTGAATTTTGTGCTCACCGCCAACGGCGTGCCGGCGATGGTGACGCCGATGGCGCAAGAGCTGGCGAACGCGTCCGGCTTTCCGCTGCTCACCGTAATCATGCTGCAGGTGTTTGCCTACGCCACGCCGCTGCTGCCGTATCAGGCATCGCCGGTGGTGGTGGCGATGGGACTCGGCAATGTTCCGGCGAAGGCCGGTTTGCAGCTGTGCGCGCTGATTTTTCTGCTTAGCGTGCTGTTGCTGTTACCGCTGGATTATCTGTGGTTTCGGCTGCTAGGCTATGCCTGATATCTCTGCCTGAGAATGCTTATGCCAGCCAATAACGATTGGGTTGATTTTCGTCGTGACGATGAAACCGGGATTGAAAGCGTCAACGCGCATTTTCGCGGACACGCATACGATCCGCACGATCACGACGAACTGCTGGTGGGCGTGACGCAGCAAGGTTTACAACGCTTCAACTGCCACCGTTCGCTACACACCAGCACGCCGGGCCGGGCGATCCTGATTGAACCGGGCGCGGTACACGATGGACACGCGCCGGACGCCGAGGGTTTCACCTACGTAATGCTTTATCTGCCGCAGAGTTGGGTGGCGGAGATGATGCAGCGGCGCGGATTGGGCGATGTGTCGAACATTGAAGGCGCTTTTCGCCACACGTTGACGGACGATGCGCTGTTAGCCAGCGCCATTCAGCAAGCCTGGTTTGCGGTGCATCAGGGCGAAGGGCGTTTGGCGCGCGATCAAAGCCTCGATCACTTGCTTACTATGCTGTCGCGCCATCTGGATACCAAACCCAGCGTGCAGCACAGCGAAGCGATGCGTCAGATGCAGCTGCTGCGCGACTATCTGCACGATTTTATGGCGCAGGATATTGGACTGGATGAGCTGTCGCGCCTGTCCGGCATTGATCGTTTCCGCCTGACGCGCCAGTTCAAACAGGCGTTCGGCCAATCGCCGCATGCTTATCTGGTTCGGTTACGCTTACGCAGCGCACGCACCTTGCTGGCGCAGGGCATTGAACCGGTAAACGTTGCGGCGCAGGTGGGATTTGCCGATCAAAGTCATCTCGGTCGCTGGTTCCAGCGCGCCTATCGCATGACGCCCGCCGCTTATCAGCGTCAGTGCACAAACGTTCTATACGCTTCCCCGTCCGCTCTTAGATGATGAGGTTTTCGTTGTCATTGGAGAGTTGTTGCAGATGTTTGATACCAAAATCGCCCTGATCGTACGTGATGATTTAGCCACCTGGCAGCGCCTGAATGTGGTGGCGTTTCTCGCCACCGGCGTGGCGTCCGCCGCACCCGAGATGATGGGCGAACCCTATGTTGATGCCAAAGCGCGTCACTACGGCAATATGGCGGGCCAGCCGATGCTGGTGTTTGCGGGGGATTTAGCCGGTTTGCAGCGCGCGCATCGTCAGGGGCTGGAGCGTGAGTTAACCATTATTCCTTACGTGGAAGCGATGTTCTCCACCGGCCACGACGCGGCGAACCGCGAAGTGTTTATGGCAGAGGATGCCGATAATTTGAATCTGGTCGGCATTGCGCTGCGCGGTCCGAAGAAAGCGGTGGATAAGGCGATTAAGGGATTGGCGTTGCACGGTTAGTGCGGGTTTTCCCTCACCCTAACCCTCTCCCGCAGGCGGGAGAGGGAACCGAATGTGCGGCTTGGTGGCTGATCATTCGCTCCACCTAATCATTCCCTCTCCCTCAGGGAGAGGGCTAGGGTGAGGGCGACGCTATCAAACAAACCTATCCGCCGCGCTCAGCAACAAATCTTCCCGCCCGCGCAGCGCCAGCAGCTCCAGCCCAATCGGCAAACCTTCGGCGCTGAATCCTGCCGGAATGCTGATCGCCGGCGCGCCGGTCACTGCTGAAATTAGCGCGTTGCTGCCTTCCTGCATCTCGCCGTGCTTAACCGGCGCACGGCGCACCACAGGATAAGCCAGCAGATTGATCTGCTGCGCGGCGAAAAATTCAGCCAGCTGCAGATACAGTTCGCGCTGACGCAGCTGTACCTGCTGATAACCTTCACTCTCCACGCCCGGATGCTGCGCCCGCGTGGTAAACACCGTTTCCAGCTGCGGATGGTAACGCTTTGATGCCACCACTTCCGCCAGCGTGCGGCTCTGCGCCTGCGGTTTATCCGCCAGATACGCCGCAAGCGCACCGGCAAATTCGTAGCCGATGATATTGGCGTCAGCCGCCAATGTCTCCAGCTGCGGATAACTCACCTCACGCGGCGCGAAATCCACCAGCGCCGCGCGCACCGCCTGATTAATCTCGTCTTCATCGGCAGCAAAACCTTCCAGCCAGATGCCGATGCGCAGCGGCTCATCGCTCTCCGCGAACTGTTGGCCGCTCAAAATCTCAGAGGCTAAACGCAGATCCGCCGCCGAACGCGCCAGCGGGCCGGGAATATCCTGGGTTGGCGACAACGGCACGATACCGTCGGTGCTGATGGCGCCGCGCGTCATGCGCAGTCCAAACAATGCGTTAAAGGCAGCTGGAATGCGCACCGAACCGGCGGTATCGCTGCCGATCGCCAGCGGCACATAGCCGGCCGCGACCGCCACGGCGGAACCACTGCTCGATCCGCCCGGCGAGCGGCCTTCAACCCACGCATTGTGGGTAAAACCGCTCAACGATGACGCGCCGGTAATGCCTGCCGCCAGCTCATGCATGGCGGTTTTTCCGATCAGTATCGCGCCTGCATCTCTCAGTTGGGTAACCAACGGCGCATCATCGCTGGCGATAACCTCACGCAGCAGCACCGAACCGGCGCTGGTCGGCCAGCCTTGCACTTCAATATTGTCTTTGATCAGCACTGGAATCCCTTCCAGAGGTCCCGCCACTTCTCCACGCTGACGACGCACATCGCTGGCGTCCGCCGCCGCTAACGCCTGATCGGCAAACAGCCAGGTAATGGCGTTGTAGCGCGGTTGATCCACCTCGGCAATGCGTTGCAGCGCGAACGTCGTTAACTGGCGAGCGCTCACCGTGCGCTGGGTCAGCGCCTGCTGTAAATCGTTAATCGAAGCGGTGAGATAATTGGCGTATTGCATCAGGTTAAACCTCCAGCGGAATCCATTGCCCGTCGCGCGTGACGCGTCCGCACGAGCTGCCATTAAAGTGGGTGCTGAACCAGATTGCCTGATGTTGTGCGCACCAGTCCACCACGCGTTGCCTTGAAGTGACGGCCAGCGCTTTATCCTCGCAAAACAGCGAGTTCCAGTGCGGATATTGAAACTGGATGGCATTGTGCATCACGTCGCCAGCAAAGATGGCCGATTCACCGGCGCTTTCCAGCACGATCGATGCATGATCGCCGCTGTGACCGGGCGTGGAGAGATAGCGCAGCACGCCAGCAAACAGCGGGGAATCCTGCACGTTGATGGTCTCCAGCTGTTCGCTCGCGATCAGCGGCAGAATGCTATCGCGATAGAGTTCCTGCGCCGCCGGATTCTGCTGGCAATGTGCCAGTTCCCGCGCCGAGCAGATATAGCGCGCATTCGGGAACATCGGCTGCCATTCACCGTCTTGTTGATGGGTGTTCCAGCCAACGTGATCGGTATGAATATGTGTCATCAGCACCAGCGTCACCTCCGCCGGATCAACGCCCGCGCGCGCCAGATTTTCGGCATACGGCGTATTTAGCTGATGAAACAGCGGTTTGTTATCGCGATTGCGGCCGTTGCCGGTGGCGGTATCGATGATGATGGTGTGTTCGCCGGTGCGCACCACCCAGCTGTGAATCGACATCTCGGCGGGCTGCTCTGCTAATTCATCACTCATTTCCGCGCGATGCGGCGTAAACAGCACGCCCAGCGGGAAGACAGCGGTTTGTTCGCTCACTTTGGTAATCCGGCAATCGCCGACGCGAATCGTCATGAGGTGCTCCTTATTGCCTGGTTGCAGCGAAGAAGCCTCACTATACTGGCGGCACGATCATTATTTAAATCGATTAAAATCATGCAAAGCATCAATGAAAATGATTTTGCGCGCATCGACCTGAATTTGCTGGTGGTGTTGCTGGTGATGTACGAGGTGCGCAGCGTCACGCAGGCGGCAAATCGGCTCTATCTCGGACAACCGGCAGTCAGCGCGGCGTTAAAGCGTCTGCGCGAGATGTTTGACGATCCGCTGTTTGTCCGCGCCTCAAACGGCATGACGCCAACGCCACGCGCCGAGCAATTGGTGCATCAGTTCGCGCCGCTGATGCAGGATCTGCATCGCGTGATCTTCACGCAGCAGCCCTTTAACGCGGCAGAAGATAGCTACAGTTTTCGCATTGGCATGAGCGATTGGCTGGAACATTGGCTGATGCCGGATTTGCTGGCAGAACTGGCGCGCGTGGCGCCGAAGGTTGATGTGAAAGTCATTGCCACCGATCCGTGGCAGGCGATTCCGCTGATGGAGCAGCAGCAAGCGGATGTGGTGATGACGGTCGGCAACGAAACCAGCCGCGATCTTACGCGTGAGAAGATCCTGCGTGCGGGTTTCAGCACGGTTTGGCACCGCGATCAGATTCAACTCGATGCGCCGCTGACGCTGCAGCAGTTTGTCAGTTACGAGCACGCGCTGGTGTCGTATCGCGGAGTAAGTGAAAGCGCGCTGGATCGGCAGTTGCAACAGCATGGAATGGCGCGGCGCGTGCGTTATGTGACGCCGCACTTCTCCGCGCTGCCAATGCTGCTGAAGCGTCTGCCGCTGTTCGCTACGGTGCCGCAGGGTTTGGTGACGTCCTGGTGCGCGTTATATGACCTGAGCGCAGCGCCCGTGCCGGTGAGCATGCCGGATTATGAAGTGTCGCTGCTGTGGCACAACGCGCGCAGCGAAGATGCCGCTAATAGCTGGCTGCGGGATGTGTTGCGTGGGTTGATAATGAGTAAGCTTTGATAAGGTCGCCATGAATGGCGACCCTACATTAGGGCAGCAGTAATCTCGTAGGGTCGCCATTTATGGCGACCGTTATGCCGACCTGCTCGCTTACCACGGCACCACGCGTCCTAAATAATCCAGATAATGAATCCCGCGCCGTCCGGCGTAGCTTTCCATGGTATTCAGCAGATTCGGGATGCTCTCCTCAATGGTCAGGCGCGCTTCCGGGCCGCCCATATCGGTGCGCACCCAGCCGGGCGCCATCAGCAATAATGTGCGTTCGCCGCCACTGCGCGCAGCAAAACTGCGCATAAACATATTCAGCGCCGCTTTGCTGCCGCGATACACCTCGTAATTGCCGTTGGTGTTGTTGGTCAAACTGCCCTGACCGGATGACATTACGGCGATGGTGCCGCTGGCCGTGACGCAATCTTTGAAGGTCTCAATCACCCGCAGCGGGCTCAGCGCGTTGGTCACCATCACGCGGGTAAACTCCTCGGTTGAGACATCTGCGATGGTTTCGCGGTCGTCATTTTTCACGCCTGCGTTGAGGAACAGCATATCGAACTGGCGATCCGCCAGCCGCGTATGCAGCGCTTTGACCTGTTCGGGTTCATTGATATCCACGCTTTCTACCCTGAGCTGTGCGGGGAAGCGGTCGGCCAGTTGCTGTAAATTCCCGGTCGAGTTTTCACGTCCGGTGGCGACCACCTGATAACCGCGCTGCAGCATGGTTTCCGCCAGCGCCAAACCCAGTCCACGCGATGCGCCAATCAGTAAAATTTTCATGATTTTCTCCTCAGTGTTTACGATGGATAGAGTGTAGCGCCGGGTGAGGGCAGGCTGAACGCGCAGCATTGACAGTATTAACCTGCACCAAACGCCTTGTCTCGATTCGTCGAATCGGCGAGGATAAACCGCATGAATGATGCCGATCTCAACCTGTTAATTGCTTTGGATGCGCTGCTGATTGAAGGCAGCGTGATTGGCGCTGCGCGTCGCCTGGGCTTAAGCGAATCGGCGATGAGTCGCACGCTCGGACGCTTACGCGCCACCACCGGCGATGCGCTGTTAGTGCGCGCTGGACGCCAAATGGTGCTGACACCTTATGCCGAAGCGATCCGCGAGCGCACGCATCACACGGTGCGTGAAGCGCGCGCGGTATTAAGCCCGACGGCGCAGTCGCTGGATTTGCGTCAGCTGGATCGCTGTTTTACCTTGCGCACCAATGAGGGATTCGTCGAAGCTTTTGGCAGCGCATTGATCGCTGCCGTGGCTGAACAAGCGCCGCACGCGTGGCTCAGTTTTGTGCCTAAGCCAGAGAAAAGTGCGCGCGATTTGCGCGAAGGCAACATTGATTTGGAGATTGGCGTGCTGGGCAATATGGGCCCGGAGATTCGTTTGCAGGCGCTGTTTCGCGATGACTTTGTTGGCGTGGTGCGCGCCGGACATCCGCTCACGCAGCAGCTGGATATCGCCCAGTTCGCCGCCTTTGGTCATATCGTGGCGTCAAGGCGCGGTGAATTGGGTGGGCCGATTCATGATGCGCTGCAGCAGGCCGGATTGACACGCAAGGTCGCGGCGCTGGTACCGGCATTTTCCAGCGCGGTGGCGTTGGCGCAGGAATCGGATCTGGTCGCGTTAGTGCCGCGTTCGCTGTTTCTGCATCATCCGCTAATCAAAAACAGCAACGCCTTAGCGATGTTTGAACTGCCGTTCACCACGCCGGAAATGACCGTATCACAGCTGTGGCATCCGCGACTGGAAAATGATGCCGCGCATCGTTGGCTGCGCGGCGTGGTAAAAGACGTTTGTCAGCCGCCGCGTACCGAACCGCGCCACACCACATCGGCCTGATACAGCAGGCTATCGTGTTGCTGTTCGCCTTGCGGCGTGAAGCCGGTTTCATCCTGCTCGGTTTGTATCAGCCACTTCACTGCATCCTGCGCGAACTGCTCAACCGGCTGCGAAAAGGTAGTGAGATTGTAGGAGGACCAGCCGGCCTGCGCGATGTTGTCGTAGCCGATTAAACAGAGATCTTCCGGCACGCGCAGGGCAAAGCGGTGGCGCGCTTCATCCATAAACCCGCAGGCCACCAAATCGGTGACGCAAAACACGCCGTCCGGCCGCTGATGACGCGTTAGCAAGCGGTGCGCCAGAATTTGGCCACTTTCATACGATGTGGTGCCAAAGCGTTCCACCGTCACGCTTAATCCCGCACGTTCCGCAGTCGCGACAAAGGTGTCTTCACGTTTTTTCAGGCTCGGCGTACCCGCCAGCGAATTGGCAAATGCCAGATGCTGGCAACCGGCGCGCTGAAACGCCATCACCGCGGTTTGCGCGGCGCTCTCCGCATCAAGATTAATGCTGAGCGAACCAGGCAGCGCTTCATCGCGGTTGATCAAAATGATGCGCTGGCCGTGCTTATAACACTGACGCGTGATGGTGCGATCCGGCATGCCGGAGAGAATGATCGAGGCATCGGCGCGGAAATTAATCGCCTGCTGCAGCGCCGCTGAAACGCTGTTGTCCGAGCGATCGGTGTTGATCAGCATCGCCACTTTGCCTGCTTCCTGCAGAAACTGCGTCAGCCAGCGCACCAGACTGGCGCGATAGGGCGTGGCAATTTCCGAGACGATCAGGCAGACAATACTGCTGCGATTGCTTACCAGACCACGCGCCAGATGATTGACGTGATAACCCAACTCTTCCGCCGCCTTCATCACCCGTTCACGCGTTGCCGGTGACACGCTGGCGCCCGGCGTAAACGCGCGCGACACCGCCGAGCGCGAAACGCCCGCGCGCTCAGCGACATCCTGCGCACTGACCACCGCTTTCTCATGCTGCATGCTCAACACCTCTTCACAATCTGGCTACCACTGAGTCTGCCTCAGATTGCAAAGCTGTGCAAACCGCTTTAGATCTCATTTGTTGCATTTTTGTGACATCGACTAACAATTGCGCAGCGTGGTGTTTGACAGGACATTTCTTGTTCATTACTACTTTGCACACACGTGCAAGAAAAGGTGCCAATGAAGCACTAACCCTACAATCCAGGAGAACACTATGCGAGTCACCTCAATGGCCATCGCGCTATCCCTCTGTTGCACTGCACTGCCGTTTGCCGCTTCGGCGGCGGGCAATCTGAATATGGTCTGTTCTGCCGATGTGGTGGTGTGCGAGCACATGACCAACATCTTCAGCAAGGCGCATCCGGATATCAAAGTCAGCATGGTGCGCCTCTCGGCGGGCGAAGCCTATGCACGGCTGCGCAGCGAAGCACGTAATCCGCGCACCGATATCTGGTGGGCGGGCACCGGTGATCCGCATATGCAGGCGGCGGAAGAGGGGCTGACGCAGCCGTACAAATCGCCGCTGCTCGATCAGCAACAGGATTGGGCGCAGAAGCAGGCGGAAAACTCCAATTACCGCACGGTGGGCATTTATGCTGGCGCGCTCGGCTGGGGCTACAACACCAAACTGCTGGAGTCGAAAAAGCTGAAAGAGCCGAAATGCTGGGCCGATCTGCTGGACCCAAGCTTCAAAGGCGAAATTCAGATCGCCAACCCGAACTCGTCGGGTACCGCCTACAACACGCTGGCGACGCTGGTGCAGATCATGGGTGAGGATAAGGCCTTTGATTACCTGAAAAAGCTTAACGCCAATATTTCGCAGTACACCAAATCGGGCTCCGCGCCGGTGAAATCGGCTGCGCGTGGCGAAACCACCGTCGGCATCGTGTTTATGCACGATGCGGTGGCGATGGAAGTGGACGGTTTCCCGATCAAGACCGTCGCGCCGTGCGAAGGCACCGGTTATGAGATTGGCTCGATGTCGATTGTCAAAGGGGCGCGCAACCTCGCTAACGCCAAAGTCTGGTACGACTGGGCGCTGAGCTCTGAAGCGCAATCACATATGAAAGAGGCCAAATCCTTCCAGCTGCCATCGAATCGCAACGCGGAGATTTCTGAGTACGCGCCGCGCTTCGAGAACATCAAACTGATCGATTACGACTTCAAGACTTACGGCGATTCGGCCAAACGTAAAGCGTTGTTGGGACGTTGGGATAAAGAGATCGGTGCCAGCGCGCAGTGAGAACGGTGCGGTTTGTGGGACGGTCGCCATAAATGACGACCCTACAAAACCCGATGAATCCCGTAGGGTCGCCATTCATGGCGACCTGGTTAAGCACCGCACAAAACCCCGTAGGGTCGCCATTTATGGCGACCTTATAAAGCACCGCACAAAAACCCGAATTCGAGGTATGTGATGAATGCAAATAATCGCCGTCTGACAGGCGCGCTGATCATCGGCGCAGTGGCGTTACTGCTGCTGCCGTGGTTCAGCCTGGAAGCCGGTTTCTTCAGCAGCGGCTGGTTAACCAGCCTGTGGAGCGACAGCGCCAACGCGCCCGCGCTGTGGCAAGTGGGTGAACATCCTTGGCTTGCCATCGCCATCGCGCTGTTCGCGCTGTGCGCCGGCTGCGGCATCCTGCCTGCGCAGGCGCGCAGCCGTTTGCTGCTGCTGTTCAGCGCACTTGGCGTACTGTTCCTCATCATTGAAGGCCACGCCATTGGCTACAGCGGCTGGAGCTGGCTGTGGCTGGAAAATCGC
Source organism: Enterobacter sp. Sphag1F (assembly GCF_014193275.1). Classification (NCBI taxonomy): domain Bacteria; kingdom Pseudomonadati; phylum Pseudomonadota; class Gammaproteobacteria; order Enterobacterales; family Enterobacteriaceae; genus Enterobacter; species Enterobacter sp. Sphag1F. The sequence goes on from NZ_JACHZD010000005.1 coordinate 382,438, forward strand.
TTCGGCGCGCTCGCATCGGGGCAACCGGCGATGGGCGCGGGTGCGCTGCTGTTGCTGACCACTTTCCTGCTGCTGTTTTCCTTCGCGCTAGCCGAACGCGGCGTAATGAAAGGTGATGCCTTTGTGGTGGCGTCGCTGGTGCTGCTCACCGCGCTGGTCAGCATCTTCGTGCTCTATCCGGTCCTCAGCATGTTTGTGGTGTCGGTGCAGGACGTGGACGGCAGCTTCAAACCGGATGGCTTAATCAGCAACATTCAGGACCCGTCGATCTGGAGCCTGTCCTGTATGTCGGGCGGCACCTGCGGCACCGCGTGGCGCACATTGTGGCTGGCACTGATGACCGCCGCCGGTTCAACGCTGCTGGGTTTAGCGTTTGCATTAGCCGCCACGCGCACGCCGCTGCCGTTCAAGAAAGCGCTGCGCATGCTGACCATTCTGCCGATCATTACGCCACCGTTTGTAATTGGCCTGGCGCTGATCCTGCTGTTTGGCCGCTCCGGCGTGGTGACGGAACATCTGGCGGCGCTGTTTGGCATCGAACCGGGCCGCTGGCTGTATGGCTTAACCGGCATCTGGATCGCGCAGGTTTTATCGTTCACGCCGATTGCGTTTCTGGTACTGATTGGCGTGGTGGAAGGTGTCAGTCCGTCGCTGGAGGAGGCGTCACAAACGTTGCGCGCCAATCGCTGGCGTACCTTCACGCGCGTCTCGTTGCCGCTGATGGCGCCGGGTTTAGCCAACGCTTTTCTGATTAGTTTTATCGAAAGCATGGCCGATTTCGGTAACCCGATGGTGCTGGGCGGTAGCCACGGCGTGCTCTCCACTGAAATCTTCTTCTCGGTGGTCGGCGCGCAGAACGATCCGAGCCGCGCAGCGGTGCTGGCGATGATTCTGCTGTGCTTCACGCTGACAGCCTTTGTGCTGCAGCGCTGGTGGCTCGGCGGCAAGAACTTTGCCACCGTCACCGGTAAAGGCGACGGCGGCAAACATGTGCAGTTGCCGCGCGCGCTGCGCTTTGGCGTGTACGGCATGGTGATTCCGTGGGGCCTGTTCACGCTTGTGATCTACGGCATGATTGTGGTCGGCGGCTTTGTGCAGTCGTGGGGATTGAATGATGCGCTGACCATCGAGCATTACGTGCGCGCCTTCGGCGTCAGTTTCAGCGATGGGCATCTGCTGTGGAGCGGTGTGGCGTGGAACTCGTTCTGGACCACGCTGGAGATCGCGCTGATTGCCGCACCGCTAACGGCGATTGTCGGCCTGCTTACCGCATGGCTGATTGTGCGTCAGAAGTTCGCCGGTCGTCAGACCTTCGAGTTCCTGCTGATGCTGAGCTTCGCCATTCCCGGCACGGTGATAGGCGTAAGTTATGTGATGGCGTATAACCTGCCGCCGCTGGAGATCACCGGTACCGCGATGATCCTCGTCGCCTGCTTTGTGTTCCGCAACATGCCGGTTGGCGTGCGCGGCGGCATCGCGGCGATGAGTCAGCTGGATAAAAGTCTGGATGAAGCTTCACTGACGCTCGGCGCTAACAGCTTCCGCACGCTGCGCAAAGTGGTGCTGCCGCTGCTGAAACCGGCGATCAGCGCCGCGCTGGTTTACGCCTTCGTGCGTGCCATTACCTCAATCAGTGCGGTGATCTTCCTCGTGAGCGCGCAATACAACATGGCAACCTCTTACATCGTCGGGCTGGTAGAAAACGGCGAATACGGTGTGGCGATTGCTTACTCAACCGTCTTGATTGTGGTGATGCTAGCGATCATCGGCATGTTCCAGTGGCTGGTGGGCGAACGGCGTCTGCGCCGCGTGGCCCGTCCGGTCGATATAACAATTCCGCCAGCTTCAACGTCCTTAACCCAGGAGAGAGCCGTATGACACGCGTAACCGCTGGATCTGTGGTGTTTGAACACGTCTCGAAACGCTTTGCAGGTTTTGATGCGATTCCCGATCTCTCGCTGACGGTGGAACCCGGCACGCTGGTGACGCTGCTGGGCCCGTCCGGCTGCGGCAAAACCACCACGCTGCGGCTGCTGGCCGGGCTGGAGCATCCCACTGCCGGGCGTATTTTGATTGGCGGCAAAGATGTCACCAACCTGCCTGCCAACGAGCGTGACGTGGCGATGGTGTTTCAGTCTTACGCGCTGTTCCCGCACATGAGCGCGCTCGACAACATCATGTATGGCTTGCAGTCGTCGGGCATGAATAAGCGTGAAGCGCAGGACCGCGCGCGTGAAGGGCTCAAGCTGGTGGGCCTCGAACATCAGGGCCAGCGCCTGCCTTCGGAGCTTTCCGGCGGGCAGCAACAGCGCATTGCGGTGGCGCGCGCGCTGGTGCTGGAGCCGCAGGTGCTGCTGCTGGATGAGCCGCTCTCGAATCTCGATGAGCGTTTGCGTCGCCGCGTGCGTACCGATATCCGCGATCTACAACAGCGGCTCGGCTTCACGGCGGTGTACGTCACGCACGATCAGGAAGAGGCGCTGGCGGTCTCCGATAAGATTATTGTCATGAAAGAGGGTGATATTGCCCAGCAGGGCGCGCCGGAAAGTCTCTATCACGCGCCGAATTCGGTGTTTATCGCCGACTTTATGGGCGAGGCCAATATTCTGCCGTGCGAAGTAGAGCAGCTTGATGGCAGCGAAGCGCTGGTGCGACTCGGCAGCCAGCGCTACCGCGTGCGCGGCAACGGTTTGAAAACCGGCGCGGCGCAGCTTTCGGTGCGACCGCAGTTCATCACCTTGCGCGGTGAAGGCGCGGGCGCACTGCGCGGCGAAGTGACGCACAGCACGTGGCTCGGCGACCATATCGAATATGAAGTCGCTACCGAATTGGGTTCGCTGTTTATTGTCGATGCCGAGATGGAGCAGCAGCTGCCGCTGGCATCGAACGTTGTGATTGATTTTAAACCTCAGGGTTTAGCCCTGATTGCCGGTTAATTTGAGGATGGATGATGAGTGAATTAGACAATGACCCGCTGTTATCGCGCCTGATTTTAGCGGAGAAGGTGGCACGCGCCGGCGGCGCGAAGGCGCTGGAGTATTTCCATCAGCGCGACACTTTAGTGGTGGAGACCAAATACGATTTGCAGGATGTAGTGTCCCGCGCTGACCGCGAAGTGGAACAGATGATCGACCAGCAGATTCGCGCGCAGTTTGCCGACGACGGTTTCCTCGGCGAAGAGTACGGATTGCAGGACGGTTCATCGGGTTATACGTGGGTGGTTGATCCGATCGACGGCACCAGTCCGTTCCTTAACGGCATGCCGAACTGGTGCGTGTCCGTTGCGGTGCTGCACGACGGCGTGCCGGTGATTGGTGTGATTTTCGCGCCCACTTATCAGGAATGTTACGTCGCCGCTCTTGGTCAGGGTGCGACGCTCAACGGCAAGCGCTTGCAGGTGGATGCCAGTCGCACGCTGCAAAATCATGTCACCGGATTTGGTGCCAACAGCCACGTTAGCCCGGATGAAGTGGGGAAAATCCTCGCATCGCTGCTGGCGGCCGGCGGGAATTTTATCCGCATTGGATCGGGTGCCTTGATGCTGGCGTGGGTCGCGGCCGGGCGCGTAGTCGGTTATTACGAACCGTATATGCATGCGTGGGATTGTCTGGCCGGTTATTGCCTGGTGAAAGAGGCGGGCGGCTGGTATCACCCGTTTAATACCGAAGGCGAGCGTTTGCTGAAAGGCGCGCAAGTGCTGGCGGTTGCACCGGGTGCGGAAGCGGATTTGAAGCGGATTGCCGGATTGTGATGTTGGTTGCGGTCGCCATGAATGGCGACCCTACAAAAACGCGCAGAATCGTCGTAGGGTCGCCATTTATGGCGACCTCCCATCAAACCAGAATAAATTCCCGATAACCCGACCAAATCACATAGATCGCGAAATAAACAAAAATCAACGCGGAAGCGAGATAGGAATACTTCAGCAAACGCTGCCCCAGCAGCTTGCCGCCCATGCTGCCGACCAGGCACAGCACGCAGGTCCACACCACGCCCGCAATAAAGAAGCCGCCGAGGAACGATGAGGTGGCCGCCGCGCTGCCGTGTCCCATGCGGGAAATCAACGCACCGCCGACGCTGGCAAACCACAAAATCGCGGTCGGCGATGACATCGCCAGCATCACGCCACGACTAAACTCGCGCAGCAGCGATCGATAGGGCTGCTGTTCGGTTTCCGGCAGTGCAGCCTGCTTCTGCAACGCTGCATACAGCATTTTTCCGGCAAACCACAGCAACAGCACACCGCCGCCAATCCACAGCACCCAACGTACGGCGGTGAACTGCAACACAATCGCCATACCCGCCAGCGCCAGCAGCGCATAGATTAAGTCACCGATGCAGGTGCCAATCCCCAACCAAAAACCGTGAAAATAGCCGCGTTGCATCGCCAGCGTGATCATGGCGATATTGGCGAGACCGATATCAAGGCACAACGACAAACTCAGCAGAAAACCATTTGAAAACTGCAGCATAGCAACGTCAGCATCCCTGGCCTGAAAAGAGAGCTGTATTAAAGCATGCCGGTAAAACGCAGTAATAATAAGAATTACGCATTTGAGGTCTTTCGGCTGACAGGTTTGGAGGAAATCGTGCTCTAACGGCGGATAAATCCCCGATAATGTGAACACGATCACGCCCGTTCGGCGCGAATCAAAGCAATCCCACTATAGTCGTAAAGCGGCCTGCATCATCGACCGCAATCACAATAAAAAATCCAACGCGACTAACGCTTTCTATAAAGAACATTCCGATTATGGTGGGTACCACAATGAAAAATCACAATAAATCCGTGTCTGGCGGTTTGGCGTCACGTCTAAGCGTGGCATTATCGCTAGCTGTTTTCACATTAGCGGGAAGTGCAATGGCAACTGCAGCGGAACATCACAACCAAACGGCCTTAGTGGGCACATGGACCAGCATCCCGGATGCGCCATTAGTGCAAAATCCGGGTCATCCCAGCGAAGGCTTGTACCGTTTGAAGGTCAATAGCGACGGCTCGCTGACGCCGCTCGATTTCATCAAAATGAAAAGCCCATCGTGGATTGTGAAATCGCATGATGGCCGTTTTGCCTACACCACCAATGAAGAGAACGCCGGTGCGGTTACTGCGCTGGCGATCGATCACAGCGGCAAGGTTCGCGTGATTAACGCGGTGGATAGCCACGGCCAGCAGCCGACGCATGCCACCATCAGCCCGGACGGTAAGTTCTTGTTTGTCGCCAACTATTCGGTGGCTAAAGGCGGCGCCAGCGTGGCGGTATTCCCGATTCATCACGACGGTTCGCTCGGCGAGCAGGCGCAGAATTTCCCGTTTGCCAGCGGAAGCGGTGCGGTGAAAGATCGTCAGGATAGCGGCCACGCGCACTCCACCACCTTCACGCATGATGGCAAATACCTTTACGCCGCGGATCTCGGCGGTGACAAACTGCACGCTTATGCCTATCACGCGGGCAAAACTCAGCCGCTGGCAGCCGATACTTCACGCGATGTCACCTTCCCGGCCGGTTCTGGCCCGCGCCACATGGTGTTTTCCCCGGATGGCAAACACGCTTATGTCACCACCGAAATGGCCGGTGAAGTGGTGGTGTTTGCGGTCAAGGACGATCGTCTGGAGCAGCAGGCGAAGGTCAAACTGAACACGGAAAACAGCAGCGCCGAGTATCGCAGCGGCGGCGGCATTATCCTCAGTCCGAATGGTAAGTTTGTGATTGCGGCTAATCGCGGCTCGGATAACAGCTTAGTGGTGTTTAAAATTGCGCAGGATGGTTCACTGGGAACGCCGGTGCGCTACAAAGCGGATGGCATTGAACCGCGTGCTTTCGCCTTTGATGCCAGCGGCAAATACCTCTATGTGGCGAACGTGTTCACCAATAACATTACGATGTTCCATTTCGATGCTGAGACCGGTGCGTTAAAAGCCGCAGGTGAAGTGGCGAAGATCGCCACGCCGACGGATATTAAGTTTTTTAATTGAGTTTTGTAGGGTCGCCATTTATGGCGACCGTGCACCATATGAGTGCTTATTGCCATTTAACCGTGCGCATATTTTTCTGAAACGTCGTAATTAATCACCGAAATACGGCAATCTACGGCCTGTTAATTATTTGGCCCACTTCTTGCTTAATACAAAATAACGCCCCAACGATGTGGCAACCCTCTTGTTAACGCAGACAGCGCCGTCTGCCGATCGCTTTTATTCTCTCCGGCCTCCCGGAAACACTCCTATTTGATCCTTCTCTTTTCAAGAGGTTGCTATGGCTATTAGTCGTCGTTCATTTATCCAGGGTTCAGCAGTTTCGGCGTTAGGTTTGGCGGCGGGCGTTGCGCCTAAATTCTCTTTCGCCGCCGACAGCAAAGACGCGATTAAAATCGCCAGTATTCTCGACTTATCTGGCGGGCTCGATATCTACGGCAAGCCAATGTCGAACGCGATTAATTTAGCGGCGGAAGAGATCAACACAGCGGGCGGTTTATTAGGTCGCCCGCTGCAGGTGATTAATTATGATGCGCAATCCAACATGCAGCTTTATGCGCAATATGCGCAGCAGGCGGCGCTGAAAGATAAAGTGGCGGTGGTGCACGGCGGCATTACCTCGGCTTCGCGCGAGGTTATTCGTCCGGTGCTGGATCGTTTTCGTTCGCTCTATTTTTATCCGGCGCAATATGAAGGCGGCGTATGCGATCGTAATTACTTCTCTTCCGGTTCTACGCCGGCGCAAACCGTGGAAAAACTGGTGCCTTATGCGGTGAAGAAGTGGGGCAAAAAAGTCTACGTGCTGGCGGCGGATTATAACTACGGGCAGATCGTTTCGGCGTGGGTGAAAAAGTCGGTGCACGATAACGGCGGCGAAGTGATGGCGGTTGAATTCTTCCCGCTGGATGTCACCGATTTTGGCGCAGCGATCTCCAAAATCCAGAGCGCCAAACCCGACATGGTGTGGTCAGCGCTGGTCGGTGGCGCGCACATCTCCTTCTATCGCCAGTGGCATGCCGCCGGTATGAGCGGCAAGATCCCGATTGCCTCCACGGTATTTGGCGGCGGCAACGAACACATCATTCTGTCACCGGAAGAGAGCAACGGCATTCTGGTGGCCGCCAACTATATGCAGGAAATCTCCTCGCCGGAAAACAAAGCGTTCGTCGAGCGATTCCATGCGCGCTACGGCGCCAACACGCCGTACATCAGCGACCTCGCGATGGGCGCTTACCAGGGCATGCTGATCTGGGCGGAAGGGGTGCGCAAAGCGGGCGATATCGATCGCATGAAGGTGATCGAAGCGCTGGAGTCTGGCGTCACGCTGACCTCGCCGAGTGGCAAGCTGAGCGTCGATCCCGCCACTCATCACTGTTCGTTGGATGTGCATATCGCCGAAGTGGAAAACCATCAGATGAAAATTCTGGAAACCTTCACCGATCAAGCGCCGGTGGATACCGCTATGGTGTGCGATCTGAAGAAAAATCCGCGCGATACCAAACAGTATCAAATTGAGCTGTAACAGGAGCCGCTATGGATCTGTTCATTATCTACGCCATTGAAGTGCTCAATGCCATCGCCGTGCTGGTGATCATGAGCGTTGGGCTGGCGGTGGTGTTCGGCATGATGAAAATTGTCAATATGGCGCACGGCGAATTCATGATGTTGGGCGGCTACAGCGCCATTCTGGCCACCAATCAGTGGGGCGTGCCGATCTGGATCTCAATGCTGGTGATCGCGCCGCTCACCGTGGGCGTGTTTGGCGCGGTGATTGAGCGCGTGATTATCCGTCATCTTTACGGACGGATGATCGACACCATGCTGGCGACATGGGGGCTGAGTCTGGCATTGATCGGTGCCGCCACCATGCTATTCGGCAACACCACGCTGGGTATCAGTTCGCCGCTGCCCAGCGTCAGCATTGGCAATTACAGCACCAGCGGTTATTCGCTGTTCATGATTGTGTTTGCGGTCGGCTTGCTCGGCGCGCTGTGGCTGCTGCTGCGCTTTACCACCTTAGGTTTGTGCGCACGCGCCACCATGCAGAATGCGCGCATGGCGGCGGCGCTCGGCAGCAATCCGGGCAAGATCTATAGCCTGACGTTTGGGCTCGGCGCGGCGCTGTCGGGTTTGGGTGGCGCGCTATTAGCGCCGATTACCGGCGTGATCCCAACAATTGGCGTCAGCTTTATCGCCAAAGCCTTTATCACGGTGATTGGCGGTGGCAGCGCCATCATCGCCGGTACGCTCTCCGCCTCCACGCTGTTCGGCACCATTTCGCAGTTGGTGACCTACTTCTCCACGCCGGTGTTTGGTGCAGTCGCGCTATTGCTGAGCGCCATTGTGCTGCTGCGCTTGCTGCCGCAGGGCATCACCGGGCGCTTCTTCAGGAGATCGCTGTAATGAAATTCTTCTCGGAAAAGATCCAGATTGTCGTCACCTCACTGGCGATGGTGCTGGTGGCGCTGTGGCTGTCAGGCGCGATCGAGCTCTACACCTTGCTGTCATTGACGGTGTTTCTGGTGATGGGCTTGTTGTCGCTCAGCCTGGCGTTCATCTGGGGCTATGGCGGCATTCTGTGCTTCGGCCAGGCGGCGTTTTTTGGTTTAGGCGCTTATACCTATGCGATTTGCGCCATCAACTGGGGCGATTCAACCTGGGCAGTGGTGATGGCGGTGCTATTGCCAACGCTGTTCTCGCTGCTACTCGGCTATGTGATTTTTTATGGCGGCGTCAGCGATGTCTATCTCGGCGCTATCACGCTGGCGGTGAGTCTGGTGCTGTTTAACTGGGTTAACTCCACCTCCGGCAGCGAATATCACATCGGCGAAGCGCTGCTGGGCGGCTTTAACGGCATTCCCTCGGTGCCGACGCTCAACCTGCCGTTCCAGCCGGATGCCATCTTATCGCCCGAGGCGATCTTTATGGTCACTGCCGGTTGTCTGGCTCTCTGCTACGCCTTGCTGAAGTTCGTGCTGCTGAGCCGCTTTGGCAAAACCGTGGTGGCGATTCGTGAGAACGAGCAGCGCGCCGGCTTGCTCGGCTACAACGTGCCGGCGCATAAGCTGGCGACCTTTGCCATCGGCGCGGCAATTGCCGGACTGGCGGGTTGTTTGTACGTCAACTGGGGCGCGTTTGTCAGTCCTGGCGTGTTCAGCATCAGTCAGTCGGCGCAGATCATCATCTGGGTGATTGTCGGTGGACGCGGCACGCTACTTGGGCCGGTGATCAGCTGCGTGCTGTTGCAATGGATGGTGACGCGGCTGGGCGCGCAGCAAACCGTGGATGTCAATTTAGTGCTCGGCGTAATCCTGGCGGTGTTTGTGTTGCTGATTCCGGGCGGTATTTTGCCGACGCTGCAGCGCCTGTGGCGGCGCAAGCGTTCCACCGCCGCGCCCGCCAGCCGTGCGCAGGTCAGTGAGGTGAAACAATGACAACCAACGTGTTACTGGAAACCCGCAAAATGGGCGTCAGTTTTGGCGGCGTACATGCGGTGAAAGAGGTGGATTTCACCTTACGTGAAGGTGAATTGCGCTGCCTGATTGGCCCCAACGGCGCAGGCAAAAGCACCTTCTTCAAGATGCTGAGCGGCCAGGTGACGCCGACGCGCGGCGAGTGTCGCTATCGCGAACAGGTGATCTCCGGCAAACGACCGTGGGAGATCGCGCGTTTGGGGATTGGCATCAAAACCCAGGTGCCGAGCGTGTTCGAAGGTTTAAGCGTGCGGGAAAACTTGTGGCAGGCAGCGGCCAATAAGCTGGCGAACGCGGCGCTGCCAGCGGCGATTGAACAGGTGCTGGAGGATATCGGCCTGGTCGATCTGCAACATGCGGTGCTCTTTGAGTTAGCGCATGGTCAGCGGCAATGGGTGGAACTGGGGATGATCCTGATCTCCAAACCGCAGTTGGTGCTGCTGGATGAACCGGCGGCGGGCATGACGCATCAGGAAGTGCGCAAAACCGCACAGTTGATCAAGGCGATTAATCAGCAGAGCACGGTGGTGGTGGTGGAACACGACATGGAGTTCATCAGCATGATTGCGCAGCAGGTGACGGTGTTTAACCAGGGCGCGGTGCTGGCGGAAGGCAGCTTCCGCGAAGTGACACAAAATTCGCTGGTGAAAGAGGCGTATCTCGGCAATCTGGAGATTAAACATGCTTGAAATAAAAGAGATGGTTTCGGGCTACAACAAGATTCCGGTGCTGAACTTATCCGAGCTGTTTGTCGGCGCAAAGTCGTTCACTGGCGTGCTGGGCCGCAACGGCATGGGCAAAACCACGCTGCTACGCACCATTATGGGCGAACTGCCAGCCTGGCAAGGCCGCATCGCGCTGAACGGCATCGATATTACCGGTTATCAGGCGCACCAGCGGGCGGTGGCGGGCATCGGTTTTGTACCACAAGGGCGACAGATTTTCCCGCAGCTGACGGTCGAGGAGAATCTGCGCATGGGCTGCGTGAAACACTTCTCCCGCGCCGGGCAGATTATCGAGCAGATGCTGGAATATTTTCCGCGCCTGAAACGCCTGCTGGCGCAGCCGGGCGGTGCGCTATCGGGCGGCGAGCAGCAGTTGCTGGCATTGGCGCGCTGCCTGTGCGGCCAGCCGCAGCTGGTGCTGCTGGATGAGCCAACGGAAGGGATTCAACCGAATATCTGCGAGGAGATCATTGAGACGCTGCGGCGGCTGCGCCACGAGATGGATATTTCGATCATTCTGGTGGAGCAGGATATCGAGTTTCTCTATGCGCTCTCTGACCAGATTCATGTGATTGAGAAGGGGCAGATTGTGCAAAGGATCGATCCGAAAACCCAGTCGAGCGCCAGCGTGGCAGAGCAGTTTTTAGGGTTTCATGTTTGAGCACTAATTAAAAAAGTGCGCATGAATGCGCACCTTCGGTTTTGTAGGGTCACCATTCATGGTGACCTTGCTTCATACCGCACCGCATCCTTGTCCGCCCTGACACAGCACCCGGCAGCATCAGCAAAGCACGGATTCAGCCACTCGCTTACTGTGAGGCTTCCTCATTCGGGATGCGCATAGGGTGAACCATGACTGAACAATCATTACTGGCAACGCTTTCTGGTGTCCGGCTGCATATTTTCCATCCTGATTCACAGAGCGTGCGCGCGTTTTGCGCCTCGCTAACGCAGTTGGGCTGTCACGCGCAACACAGCTGGCCGCCTGCTGCATCAATCCCTGCGGATACGCAGCTGCTGCTGGTGGCGATCGATGTGCATCAGCAGCAGCCTTTATCCACTCTGTTTAACAGCGCGCGCGAACGGGATCTTCCCATCATCGCACTGGCGGATAGCCACAACGCGCGGCTGTTTCCGCTGCTGCTGCAACTCCAGCCGAATGCCATCGCCGAGCGTGAACTGAATCCGTTTGCCTTGATTGTGCAGATGATCGGCACGCTACAAACCGTGCGTCATCACCAGCGGTTGCGCGCGGTGCAGCAGGCGCGTAAAGCGCGCGGGGAAAGATTAGCGCAGGCCAAAGGCGTGCTGATGCAAACCTTCGGGCTGGATGAATCGGGGGCGTATCGCTTGATGCGCAGCGAAGCGATGAACACGCGCAGCAGTATGGAATACACCGCCGAGCGCGTGATCACCTCGCTACAAAAGTAGCGGCGCGTCCGGCTGCCGTAACAGGCTGCTGGGCGTGTAACCAAAGGCTTTACGAAATGCCAGGCTGAAGTGCGACATATCGCTGAAGCCGTGATCCAACGCCACTTGGGTGATATTGCGCGCTTTGCCTTCGGCCAGAACGCGATGACACGCCTGCAAACGCTCCTGCCAGAGGAAGTTCATCGGCGTGGTGCCGTGGGCGGCAAACACCCGGCTGATAGTGCGCGGCGAGACGTGATGCGCATTGGCAATCTGCGCCACCGACAGCTCCGGCTCCTGCAGATTGTGACGCAGGAAACTCACCACGCGCGAATACAGATCCGGTTTCAGCGCCTCTTCGCTGTGCTGCAAATTGACGCTGACCGAAATCATATTCAGCAGCGTATTGGCGAACTGTTCGGCCAGAAACGGGTTTTCACGGTCGGGATTAAACACGAACGCTTCCTGTAAAAGCAGCTTGAGCGAAGCCATGCCAGGGCGCGTAAGGTCCAGCGTTTTGCCCGCCAGTTTGGCGGTGGCAGGCGCTTCCTTCTCCATGATGTGACGTGGCAGATGCACGATATTGATCGCCACATTCTCCATGGCAAAATCAAACGGCGTCGCGGCATCGTAAATCACCACGTCGCCCGCGCTGACGCGTGATTGGTTGCCATTCTGCCGCAGCGTGCCGCTGCCCGCGCAAACGTAGCCCAGATAGAAATCGTGATTAGGATGGCGACGGATGCACTCCGGCGTGCGTTGCCACATCAGCGCGGTGTGGGAAACGTGATTGGCAATATCCATGTGACCGAGCATCGAATAGGCAAAGCTGCCGGAAAAGGTGCCTGAGTGCATCTGGCGCGCTTCGGCTTTGATCAGACGCGAACACACCGCATCACGCCAGGCATCGAAGCGATGGCGGTTATCGAGATCGTCGGTGGTGAAAAGCTCTTTCATATCAGCATCCCCTAAACATGGCGAAAAGGGCGGAAGTCAGGGAGTTAAAGCAAGTTTCAGGCCATGAGCGGGTGAAATGACCGCCCCGTTGGAGTCGGGGCGGTAAAGGCGGCGGATTTACAACGCAGGATGCTGTTTGTGCCAGTCGGTGACCTGCTGGAAGGCCCACGCGCCCTGAATCATGGTGGTTTCGGCGAAATGTGCCGCGACCAGCTGGAAGCCAATCGGCGCGCCGCTGGCGGTTTTGCCGCACGGCAAGGTGATGGTGGGATGTCCGCTGGCGTCAAATGCACTGGTATAGCGCAGTACGCCGTTAAACAGTGCCTGATCGGTACCAAAACGGGTCATGGTGTCCCAGGTCAATCCGGCATACGCGGTGGCCGGTGCCAGAATCAGATCAACCTGGGTGAACAGTGCGGAGATATCGCCGCGCAGCGCCGCACGGCTGAGCAGCAAGCGTTGATACTCCAGCGCGGTGACGCTGTGACCGAGATCCAACAGGCCAGCCAGGCCGGGACCGTATTGATCTTTCTGCGCCGGATAGGTCTCTTCATGCGCCAGCGCGGTTTCCACGGCGCAGAGTGCGCTCCACTCGGCGGCGGCTTTTTCGGTATCGGGCAAGGTGATATCCACCAGCGTCGCGCCGAGCGAGCTCAAGGTGGCGATCGCCGATTGCAGCGCGGCGCGCGTCTCCTCGTCGACCTTCTCCAGCGCCCAGCTTTTATCTACGCCGATGCGCATCTTGCTAATGCCGCGCGTCATCAACGCCAGATAATCCGGCACCGGTTCGCTGCTGGAGGTGGGATCTTTGTCATCGCGACCGGCAATCGCCTGCAACATGGCGGCGGCATCGGCGGCGTTACGCGCCATCGGGCCGATATGATCAAGTGATGCCGCCAGTTCACAGGCACCGTGACGCGTGACGCGACTCCACGTCGGTTTAATGCCGGTCAGGCCGTTGGCGTTGGAGGGAAAACGAATCGAGCCGCCGGTATCGGTGCCAATCGAGCCGAAGCATAAACCTGCGGCAGTGGCGACGCCGGAGCCGCTGGAGGAGACGCCGGTCCACAGCGCGCTGCCCCACGGATTATTGGGGCGGGCGATGTCAGGATGGTGATCGGCGAAGGCGCTTTCGGTTTGCGTCAGCTTGCCGAGAATCACCGCACCTGCCGCGCGGAAGCGTTCCACCACGGTGGAGTCTTCAGTTGGGTAACGATCTTTGTGGATGATCATGCCGTGGCTGGTGGGCGCATCTTTGGTCCAGATCAGATCTTTAAGCGCGATGGGTACGCCGTGTAGCGGACCGCGCATTTTGCCTTGTGCAATTTCGGCGTCGGCTTCAGCCGCCTGTTGCAGCGCGCTGTCGCGCATCACGTAGAAGTAGCTGTGTAAGTCGCGATCGAGCGTATCGATGCGCGTCAGCAGGGTTTGTGTGACCTCCACCGAAGAGATTTCGCCCGACTGAATCAAGCGGCCAATTTCCAGCAAGCTTTTGTAATGCAGGTTATTCATCGTGACCTTACCTCGTGAGTGAGAGATGTGTTGATGAATAACGTAAGTCACTGCGTGAAGTGCGGCTGTGTTTAGGCGGACAGATGATATGTCTGGAATGACAGGTTGGGAGGTTGTGGTGAGAAGGTCGCCATGAATGGCGACCCTACAAAAACCGCACTGAACTTGTAGGGGCGCCATTTATGGCGACCGAATATTGTAAACGTTGCTAAAGCTGCTCATTAATACGCCGATAACACTCAGGAATAGTACACAACGAGGATTATTTTCATGCTAAATGGGATTGGCAGCAGCGTACTGAGAAATTTAATCGCATCGAATGCGGTGGTGACGCCGGCGGTGAACAACAAATCCGCGCAAAACGCCCTGACGGCGCAAGCGTCCACCAAAGTCACCTTCAGCGAGGCGAGTGACGCCATCGCTGCTATTTACAAAATCGAGCCCGCCCAGGTCAAGAGTTCCGTCGATGTCACCAGCAGCCTGCAAGCGCAGCTCAACGGTGCCGCGCATGCCAGCGGCGTCGGCATGAACGGTCTCGGCAGCACCTTACTGAATAATCTGGCCAGCAATCGCGGCGACGTGACCTTGAGCGTGCCAGCAACCGAAGCGGTGAGCGGCGCGCAGAGCAGCAGCCAAAGTGCGTTGGCACTGACCATCACCACGCAATCTGGCGTGCAGGTGAGTTTGCAGATGACGCGTCAGCAGGGCGGCTTGGTGGTGGAGCTAAAAACCAGCGGCGGCCAGCTGAGCAACGATGAAGCGGCGGCGATGGGGCAACTGTCTGCGGGCTTGCAGAAAGCGCTGGATGGTCTGGATGGCAGCACCACCAAGCTCGATATCAGCGATCTGATGAAGTTTGATAGTTCAGTGCTGAAAAGCGTCGATTTGAAGACCGATCTGCGGAATGGCAATAATGTCACGCAGTCGCTGAATTTGCATGCCGACGATCAGGAGCGCTGGCTTGGCTTCCATAACGGCGATGTCAGCATCAAACTTGATACTGATGTGTCGAAACTGACACAGGCGGGCAGCGCGGCGCAGCAGGCTGCGGCACTGGATCAGTGGAGCAGCAAATTCGATCAGGCAGCTTCGCGCGGCCATGGCGATAGTGACATGCTGGCGCTGTTTAAAGACAGCTTCCGCGCACTCAATACCACCGAAGGTAAAGCGGCGGAAAGCATCAATACCCAGCGCGTGAAGTCAATTGATGCTAACGCGGCGAAAAACGGCGCGATCAGCGGGCTGGCGGATTTCTCGGCTACGTATCAGCAGACGCCGGTTTCCGGAAATCCATATAAGCCAGAAGAGCAAGACACCTTCTCACTGAACGTGGCGCAAAAAACCGCTTCGCAGACGCATGGCGATACCCAGGATTTGACCCAGCAAACGCTGTTTAAACTGAAGGCCAGCTTCCACACCGCGCTGGATTCTGCCTCGGCGGTGAAATTGACCGAACAGAAGTCGTCGCAAAACTATAAGTACCATTTGATTGATGACGAAGAGCGCAGCCAGACTTCGGTGACGCAGAATAAGAAAGGCGATTTGACCGCGAATTATTCCCAGCAGCTGACGCAAAATGAGACGGTGCAAACCTATCAGCTGGCGAAGTTGATTGATAGCGTGCAGATTCCGCACAGCGCGAAAAACGAATTCACCCGCAGTTTCGCCGCCGCGCAATTTGATGCACAAATATAAAAACGTAGGGTCGCCATTTATGGCGACCTTATAAAATTTCGCACAATTCCACAAGGTCGCCATAAATGGCGACCCTACGTTATATGCATTATTTAAATTTTGATTGCGTTATTTGATCTTAAGAATTACACGACGCTTTTTTATACTCGCTAATTGCCCGCAGCGCCGCCGCTAGCCTGTTGTTGCGCTTAATTAAATCCATAGCTTAATAATGGCAACGCATTGCCGGATATAGCATAACCGCGCTATTTACTTGTTTTAACCCCGCTGATTATCATCGCTTTCAATCCGTTATTCATTCCACGGCCTGCTGAGTTTTTCAGTGCAGGCTTACACTTCGCTGTGCAGTAAAAGTGAAATCAGCTATGACGCAAAACAGTGACGAGATTATTAACCGCGCGGCGGTAATAAACAGCGATGAACAAGCCATCGCTGCCGCACGCCATCTGGCCGAGCAGGCGAAAGGCGGCGCAGTCGAACGCGATCAGCAACGCATCTATCCCATCGCGCTGCTCAACCAATTCACCGCGTTGGGACTTGGCAGCATCAGTGTGCCACGCGAATTTGGCGGTGCAGGTTTGTCGTACCAAACCATGGCCGAGGTGTTTCGTCTGATCTCCGCCAGCGATCCCTCGCTGGGGCAAATCCCGCAAAACCACTTTGGTTTGATTCAGTTCATCCTCGGTGAAGGTTCGGCGGCGCAACAGCAGCAGTTGCTGAGCGCGGTGGTGCAGGGCAAGCGTCTTGGCAACGGCGGGCCGGAGAAAAACACCAAACACACACGTGATGTGCAGGCACAGCTGGTGACAACGTCACAGGGCCTGCAGCTCACCGGCGAGAAGTTTTACTCTACCGGCGCGTTGTTCGCCGACATTCTGGTCACCACCGCAATGCACGATCAGCAGCCGAAGATGGCCTTTATTCCGCTGCCAGCATCGGGCGTGGAGATTGTTGATGACTGGTCGGGTATCGGCCAGCGCACCACCGCCAGCGGCACGGTGAAATTGCAGCAGGTTGCGGTAGATCCGGCGTTATTGATGTCGCTGCCCGCAGCCGAAAAACCGACGCTGCGCGGTGCGGTTTCCCAGCTGATTCAGGCGGCGATAGATGCGGGCATTGCGCAAGGCGCGCTAGATGAGGCGCTGGAGTTTGTGCGTAGCAGCTCGCGACCTTGGGTGGATGCCAATGTCAGCCGCAATGCCGACGATCCCTACATCCTCGCCGATGTGGGCCGCATCAGCACCGAACTGAGCGCCGCCAACGCACTGCTGACGCGTGCCGCCCGCGTGCTAGACAGCATTGATCAGCAGGCGCTGACCGCCGAAAACTGCGCGTTCGCTTCAATTGCGGTAGCGGAAGCCAAAGTTTTGACCACCGAAGTAGCGCTGCGTGCTAGCGAGAAACTACTGGAATGGGGCGGCAGTCGCGGCACTTTGCTGCGCCACGGACTCGATCGTCATTGGCGCAATGCGCGCACCCACACGCTGCACGATCCGGTGCGCTGGAAAACCCACGCAATCGGCAACTATTACCTCAATGATGCGCTGCCTGCGCGTCATGCGTGGATTTAAGGAGCAACCATGACGCAGGTATCGCCTAAACAGCGCGCGACGCGCATTACTCATGCCCAGCAGGCGTTGCAGGTGGCGCAGGAACTGGCGGAACGTTTTCGTGCCGGTTCAGCCCAGCGCGACCGCGAACGTGAATTGCCGCACACCGAGTTGCAGCAGCTGTTTCAATCCGGACTCGGTGCTATCACCGTGCCGCGTGACTTTGGCGGCATCGAGATTTCTACCGCCGAACTGGCCGGGATTTTCGTGATATTGAGCGCCGCCGACGGTTCGATTGGTCAGGTGCCGCAGAACCATTTTTACGCGCTGGAAGTGCTGCGCATCAACGGCAGCGAGGCGCAGAAACAGCGGCTCTACGCCGAAGTGCTGGCAGGTGTGCATCACGGTAATGCGCTGGCGGAATTCAGTTCGCCTGCCGCACATCAACGTTCTACGGCGGTTTCGCAGCAGGCCGAAGGATTGCGCCTCAACGGCAACAAGTTTTACTGCACCGGTGCGCTGTATGCCGACCGTATTCCGACGCTGGCGATTGCCGACGACGGCAAAGAGCAACTGGTGTTTGTGCCGCGCCATCAGCATGGCGTCAACGTGATTGATGACTGGAGCGGCTTTGGTCAGCGCACCACCGGCAGCGGCAGCGTGCAGTTTCGTGACGTAGCCATTGCGCCGGAAGATGTGGTGCCGTTCCAGACCGCTTTTGAGCGTCCGAGCACCGTTGGGCCATTCGCGCAGATTATGCATGCCGCTATCGATCAGGGCATTGCGCGGGCGGCGTTTGAAGACATGCTCGATTTCCTGCGTCAACGTGCACGTCCGTGGCCGGACAGCGGTGTAGAACGCGCCAGCGACGATCCGTTGACGCTCGATCGCACCGGTCGTCTGGCCGCACGTCTGAGCGCCGGCGATGCACTGCTGGCGATTGCGGGTGATGCGGTTGACGTCGCGCAGCGCGATCCCAGTGCCGAAAACGTGGCGCTGGCGTCGGTGGAAGTGGCGAAGGCGCGCGCCTGGACCACGGAAGTGTCGCTGGAGGCCAGCAATCTGCTGTTTGAACTCGGCGGATCGCGTTCCAGCCTGCGCGAACACAACTTTGACCGCCACTGGCGCAATGCGCGCACCCACACCTTGCACGATCCGGTGCGCTGGAAATATCCGGCAATCGGCAACTACCTGCTGAATGGCGTGTTGCCGCCGCGTCGGGGGACGATATGAATCAAAAACAGATTCTGCTTAACGCCTTCAATATGAACTGCGTTGGGCACATTCATCACGGTATGTGGACGCATCCACAGGATCGTTCGGTGGATTTCAACTCGCTGGATCACTGGCTGGATCTGGCGCGGTTGCTGGAGCGCGGGCTGTTTGATGGGCTGTTTATCGCCGACATTCTCGGCGTGTATGACGTCTATCAACAAGGCATTGGCCTGACCGCTAAAGAGTCGATTCAGCTGCCGGTCAACGATCCGCTGATGCTGATTTCCGGCATGGCCAGTGTCACGCAGCATCTGGGTTTTGGCGTTACCGCCAACCTGAGTTATGAAGCGCCGTATCCCTTTGCACGCCGCCTTTCCACGCTCGATCACCTGACCAAAGGGCGTATCGGCTGGAACATCGTCACCGGTTATCTCGACAGCGCCGCGCGTGCCATGGGCCAGCAACAGCTGCTGGCGCACGACCGCCGCTACGATCAGGCCGATGAGTTTCTCGATGTCACTTACAAGCTGTGGGAAGGCAGCTGGCAGGATGATGCGCTGGTGCAGGATAAAGCCCATCGGCGCTACGCCGATGCCAGCAAAATCCATCAAATCAATCATCAGGGCGAGTTTTATCAGGTGCAGGGTTTTCACCTGAGCAGCCCGTCGCCGCAGCGTACGCCGCTGCTGTTTCAGGCCGGTTCCTCGGCGCGCGGCGTGCAGTTCGCCGGACGTCACGCCGAGTGCAGCTTTGTCAATGCCGCGTCACCTGCCGCAATGCGCGAGCAATCGACACGCCTGCGCCAGGCAGCGGTGGCTGCCGGACGCCATCCTGACGATCTGCGCATTTTTATGGGCGTCAGCGTGATTGTCGCGCCAACCGAACGCGAAGCGCAGGAGAAGCATAAAAACTATCTCGAATACGCCAGCCCGGAAGCCGGTATCGCGCATTTCTCCAGCTCGATTGGCCTGGATTTGGCAGCGTTCGAACTCGATGAGCCGATTCAGACTGGCGACACGCGTGCCATTGAATCAGTGAGCAAAGCCTTCAGCGGCTGGACGCGCCGTCGTTTGCTGGAGCAGCACGCGATGGGCAGCCGCTATCCGCTGATCGTCGGCAATCCGAGCCAGGTCGCGGATGCGTTGATTACTTGGATCGATGAAGGCGATATCGACGGCTTTAACCTGACGCGCATTCTCAATCCGCAGAGCTACCGCGATTTTATCGATCTGGTGGTGCCGGAATTACAGCAGCGCGGCCGCTTCAAGACCGCGTATCAGCCCGGTTCGCTACGGCAGAAAATTTTTCAACAGCAAGACCGCTTGCCCGATCGCCATCCGGCGGCGCGCTGGCGCGACGGCGTTAACCTTCGTTAATTTAACCTCAGGGATCTGATATGAACATTGCACGTCATTTTGCGCTGGCTGCCAGCGTCGCACTGCTGGCGTTTAGCGCCGTCGCCGCCGAAAACTACAGCGGCCCGCTGAAAGTTGGCACTACCGCCGCCTTTGCACCGCCGCTGGAAACCGCCGTTGCCGAGGCGAAGAAACAAGGGTTAAACGTTGAGCTGGTGGAATTCACCGACTGGACCGCGCCGAACGTCAGCGTGGAAAACGGTGATATCGATGTGAACCTGTTCCAGCACAAACCGTTCCTTGAGAACGCCAATCAGCAGGGCGGATTCCATCTGGTGCCGTTCGCGCCAGCGATCATCAATAACATCGGGCTCTATTCGAAAAAACATACCGCAATTGACCAGATTCCCGATGGCGGCACGGTGGCGATTGCCAACGATCCGATTAATGGCGCGCGCGGCCTGCTGCTGCTGCAAAAAGCCAAGCTGATTACCTTGAAACCCGGCGCGGGCCTCAAATCTACCGTGGATGACATTGTCAGCAATCCGAAGCATCTGAAGATTATCGAAGTGGAAGCGGTGCAGCTGTCGCGTTCGCTGGATGAAGTCGATTTAGCGCAGGGTTATCCGCACTATCTGCGTCTGTCGAAGACCATCGATCCGAACAACGCGCTACTGTTCGATGGGCTGGAGCATCCGGAATACGTGATTCAATTCGTGATCCGCGATGGTCATCAGAACGATCCGCGCCTGGCGAAGTTCGTTGATATCTATCAACATTCGCCGGTGGTGCGCGCCAAACTTGATGACTTCTACGGCAAGCTGTATCAGCCGGGCTGGAGCCAGTAAGCATGGTTAGCCTGACGCTACCCGGCGAGCGCGATGCGTTGCTGTCACCGACGGCTGAGACGGCAGGGAAAATCCACGTGCAGATTCGTGGCCTGAGTAAACGTTATCCCGGACAGACTCAGGATGCGCTGAAAGAAGTCGATCTGCAGGTTAAGCGCGGTGAGATTTTCGGCATCATTGGGCGCAGCGGCGCGGGTAAATCGACGCTGATCCGCTGCCTCAATCGGCTGGAAAATCCCACTCGTGGTCAGGTAGTGATTGACGGGATCGATCTCGGCACGCTGAGCGATCGTCAGCTGGTGGATTGGCGACGCGGTACCGGCATGATTTTCCAGCACTTCAATTTGCTATCGGCAAAAACGGTGCGGGAAAACATTGAGCTGCCGATGAAAGTGGCAGGCGTTCCTGTGGCGCAGCGGCGGCGCAAAGTGGATGAGCTGCTGGCGCTGGTGGGCCTTGAGCAGCGCCAGCACGCCTGGCCTGCACAATTGTCCGGCGGGCAGAAGCAGCGCGTCGGCATCGCGCGCGCGCTGGTGCACGATCCTGAGCTGCTGCTGTGTGATGAAGCCACGTCGGCGCTCGATCCGGAAACCACGCGCTCGATTCTGGCGCTGCTGAAAAAGATCAATCAACAGCGGCACATCACTATCGTGCTGATTACCCATGAAATGGATGTGGTGCACGATCTCTGTCATCAGGTGGCGGTGATCGATCAGGGCGAAATCATTGAGCGCGGGCCGGTGTGGCAGGTGTATAGCGATCCGCAGCAAGAGACCACGCGACAGCTGCTTAACCCGCAGTTCAGCGCGTTGCCGGAAGCGATTCAACCGCTGTTGACGCCGGCGCGTCAGCATGGCGATTCACGCTTGCTGGTGCGTTTGCGCTACACCGGACAAGGCGCGCAGCCGGATTTGGCGGCGCTGAGTGCGCGAGTTGGCGGGGAGCTGACGCTTATTTATAGCGCGGTGGAATGGGTGGACAGCAAACCGACCGGACAAATGATGTTGCTGCTCGACTCACAGCACGACGCGGACGCCGCGCAGACGCTGTTAACCCCGATTGCGGACCAACTGGAGATTCCGGGCTATGTCACTGGCTATTGATCGTTTGTGGATTGGGCTGCTGGATACGCTGCTGATGGTCGGCGTGTCGTCGCTGCTGGCGCTGGCGCTCGGATTGCCGATGGCGGTGATTCTGGTGGTAACCGGACGCGGCGATCTGTTCCCCAGCCCGCTGCTGAATCGCGTGCTGGGTTGGGTGGTGAACCTGTTCCGCTCGATCCCGTTTTTAATTCTGATGGTGGCGCTGATTCCGTTTACCCGCTGGATCGTCGGGACTACCTACGGCGTGTGGGCGGCGGTGGTGCCGCTGACATTGGCGGCGACGCCGTTCTTTGCGCGCATCGCCGAGGTGAGCCTGCGCGAAGTGGATAAAGGGCTGACCGAAGCGGCGCAGGCGATGGGTTTTCATCGCTGGCATATTATCTGGCATGTGCTGCTGCCCGAAGCGCGGCCCGGTATTGTCAGCGGGTTTACCATTACGCTGGTGACGATGATTAACGCCTCGGCAATGGCAGGTGCGATTGGCGCGGGTGGGTTGGGGGATTTGGCGTATCGCTACGGTTATCAGCGTTTTGATATGCAGGTGATGCTGACGGTGATTGTGGTGCTGGTGGCGTTGGTGACAGTGCTGCAGTTTTTTGGCGACAGGTTGTCGCGCAGGTTGAATCACCGTTAGGTGCGGTGTTTGGCCAGGTCGCCATAAATGGCGACCCTACGGCGCGTTATCTGCATGACGGTGATGTGGGGTTTTCGTAGGGTGCGCATTTATGCGCACCGTTTAAATGGCCGCGATTTAGCGGATCTGTAATCCTCCCAACGCCGCCAGCAGCGCATCCACTTTCGGTAGCAGCTGCTTGCGGCGCGGCCAGATCAGCGTTAAGGCCAAACCGTCCGGCTGTTGCTCGGGTAGAATAATCTCCAGCTCGCCGCGCGCCAGCGGTTCACGCACCAGCCACGATGGCATCTGCGCCACGCCTAATCCGGCACACAGCGCCTGCATCTGCGCATCCACATCACCCAGCGCCATGCGGTGCGGCAGGTTGCGCCAGTGCGGATAGCCATCTTCCGTAGTAAACAGCCACGGCTTGGTGCTGCCATCAACGCGTTCATACATAATCGCCTGATGCTGCAATAATTCGGCTTCGCTGTTGGGCCGACCCACGCGCGCCAGATAATCGGGTGACGCGCAAAACACCATGCGTTCGCGGCCCATCTGACGACAGCCCAGCGAGGCGGGCAGATCCGGCGAGCCACCAATGCGCACCGCAACATCAATCCCTTCATCAAACAGATCGATAAAGCGATCCGAAAACGTCAGATTGAGCTCCACATCCGGATGCTGGCGACAAAACGGAATCAGCAGCGGCATCACGCCAAGGCGACCATAGGTGTTCGGCACCGCTAAGCGTAAACGTCCGGAAGGAATGGTGCGCTGCGCCGCCAGCACCGCTTCGGCTTCTGCCAGTTCCTCCATAATGCGCAAACAGGTTTGGTAATAGGCGTTGCCGGCATCGGTGAGTTTCAGGCTGCGGGTGGTGCGCTCCAGCAGCCGCGAGCCGAGACGGGTTTCAAGCCGTGTTACGCTTTTACTCACCGCGGAACCGGTAAGATGCAAGCGTTCAGCGGCGGCGGCAAAGCTGCCGCTCTCGACGCTGGCAACAAAGGGAACGATATCTTTCAGGCGCTGATCGTGCATGGATTCGTGAACTCAGGTTGTGAATGCCGTGAATTAATGCCAGAGATGGGAATTTAATTCTCTATTAAACTCATCATTACTGAAACTGAGGAGAATTGAAATGCAAAAGCAGGCATTGATTGTTGGCATCAGCGGCGTGATTGGACGTGCGCTGGCAGAAAAATTGCAGCGCGAAGGTTGGCAGGTGAGCGGTTTATCACGCGGACGTGGCGCTGTGCCTGAAGGTTGCCGCAGCCTGACCGCCGATCTGACGGATGCCGATGCGGTGCGTGCTGCGCTGGCGGAAGAGAAGCCGGATGCGTTGTTCTTCAGCGTTTGGTCGCGCCAGGAAAATGAAAAAGAGAATATCCGCGTGAATGGCGGCATGGTGCGTAACGTGATTGAAGCGCTGGGCGAGCGTCTGAATGGCGCGCATGTGGCGCTGGTGACTGGCCTGAAGCATTATCTCGGCCCATTCGAAGCCTATGGCAAAGGCGCAGTGCCGGTAACGCCATTCCGCGAAGAGCAGGGACGTCAGCCGGTCGATAACTTCTACTACGCGCAGGAAGATGAAGTGTTTGCCGGTGCGGAGAAATATGGCTATCGCTGGAGCGTGCACCGTCCACACTCTATCGTCGGTTTTGCGCTGGGTAACGCGATGAATATGGGCCAGACGCTGGCGGTGTACGCCACGCTGTGCCGCGAGCAAGGTTTGCCGTTTATTTTCCCAGGTTCGCCCGAGCAGTGGAATGGTGTGTCCGATGTCACCGATGCCGGTTTACTGGCGGAACAGCTGCTGTGGGCCGCGACTGCGGCAGAAGCGGCCAATCAGGACTTCAACGCGGTGAACGGCGATGTGTTCCGCTGGAACTGGCTGTGGCCACGTCTGGCGGCCTATTTTGGCGTGGAAGCAGCAGCGTATCCGGTGCAGATGATGCCGCTGGAAGGGCGCATGCAGGATGCCGCTGAAGCGTGGCGCGAAGTGGCGGCGCGTTATCAGTTGCGTGAGGCCGATATCACTAAACTGGCATCATGGTGGCACACCGACGCAGATTTGGGCCGTCCGATGGAAGCCTTCACCGACATGAGCAAGAGCCGCAAAGCGGGCTTCACCGGTTATCGTTCAACGCTGGATTCATTCACTCAGCTGTTTGATCGGTTGAAAGCGGAGAAGGTGATTCCGCAGTAACGTTCGGTTGATAGAAAATGGCGGCTTGCCGGGGCTGATGCACGTCAGTTAAGTGTAAAATGGTCGCCATGAATGGCGACCCTACAAAGGTTTGGCGCGTTTTTTGTAGGGTGCGCATTCATGCGCACCTATATACATAACATCCGGTATTGATCGCAAAGCCTGCGCTAAAAGCGTTGAGGTAAAAATATAAATAACGTAAGTCACATCCTGCCTATGATTAGTTTATATCCCTATAAGTAATTAATGATTTTTTATTCATTAACATGCTCATTCAGCTGATTTTATTCCTATCATCACTATCCTCACCTTTGCAATTTAAGTTGTACAATATAAATTATCTTGTACACGTTAAATCCATAGCCTGCTATTTATTTTGAGCGCTGAATAAATTATTTTTCTAATTAAATGTTCAGGAAAAATAATGCGGTCTATATTGATCTTTACGCATCTTTTAAATTCGAGGCTGGTATGTTTCTTAACTACTTTGCACTTGGGGTTTTGGTGTTTGTTTTTCTTGTCATCTTTTACGGGATAATTGTGCTCCACGATATCCCTTATCTCATTGCAAAATCACGTAATCATCCACACGCGGATGCAATACACGTCGCGGGTTGGGTTAGCCTGTTTACACTCCACGTCTTATGGCCATTCTTATGGATTTGGGCCACGCTTTACCGGCCAGATCGAGGCTGGGGAATGGAAGGTAGGAACGCGTCACTGGAACACCGCATAACGGCATTGGAACAAAAGGTGACGGCAGACCGGGATTCTCCGAAGGGGTGACATATGGACTTACTGATTATATTGACCTATGTCGCCCTGGCATGGGCCGTTTTCAAAATATTCAGAATACCGGTAAATAAATGGACAGTCCCAACAGCAGCATTGGGCGGTATTGTGCTGGTCAGCGGCCTGATATTGTTAATGAATTATAATCATCCCTATACTTCGCTGGCACAAAAAGCCGTTATCGCCATCCCTGTGACACCGCAAGTGACCGGTATTGTCACCGAAGTCACTGACAAACAAAATATGCGGATTAAAAAGGGGGATATGCTTTTCCGCCTTGATCAAACCTTGTTTAAAGCGCGCGTCGACAGGTTGAATGCTGACCTCGTCACTGCCATCCATAATATTCAGGTATTACGTGGACAATTAGAGGAATCCCTGGCGAATACCTCAAATGTGAGTGCGAAAAGAGACCGGTTATACAAAAATTACCAGCGTTATCTTTCCGGCAGTAAAGCCCGCGTAAATCCATTTTCTGAACAAGATATTGATGATGCAAGGCAAAACTATCTTGCACAGGATGCTTTGGTAAAAGGATCGGTTGCTGAGCAAAGGCAGATAAAAAGCCAGTTGGATAGCATGGTCGGCGGCGAGCAATCGCAGATTGTCAGCCTCAGAGCCCAATTAGCAGAGGCGCAATATAACCTTGATCAAACGATTATTCGTGCGCCGAGTGATGGATACGTAACGCAGGTGTTAATTCGTCCCGGTTCTTTCGCCTCATCATTGCCATTGCGCCCAGTGATGATTTTTATACCTGAACAGAAGCGTCAGGTTATTGCCCAGTTTCGACAAAATTCATTGTTGCGTCTAACGCCCGGTGATGAAGCGGAAGTGGTATTTAATGCGCTGCCGGGGCAAGTATTTAGCGCAAAACTGCTGAGAATTATTCCGGTGGTTTCGGGCGGTACTTATCAGGCTCAGGGAACCTTGCAATCTTTGACGATCGATCCCGGTTCTGATGGCGTGCTGGCAGTGGTTGAATTGGATCCTGATGCGGCAGTCGATGCATTGCCGGATGGTATTTTTGCGCAGGTTGCTGTTTATTCCGATCACTTTTCGCATGTTTCAGTAATGCGTAAGGTTTTGTTACGCATGACCAGCTGGGTTCATTATCTCTATCTTGACCATTAATAAAACAGATATTATTTAATGCTTGTTAGTCAAGCTTGCATCGGTCGCCATGAATGGCGACCCTACGTTAAGGTTATTGCATTTGAAAAGGACTGCCCCAGCATAAGTCATATTCATGCTGAGGCAGTTTTTAAATTACTTTTTCTTGTAGACGATTGCAGTACCATAAATTTTGTTGTTGGTATTCGCGGACGTCACGATATAAATGTCGCCGCCTTTCTCATCTGCCATTTTAGACAGCTCTTCTTTGGCACTGGCAGCATCCATTTCTCCTGAAGTGGAAATATTGCCAACCTCGACATACTGATCTTTTACTTTTTCAAACTCGACCTTGGTCATCAGTTGCGCGGCAAATGAGCTGAATGATAAAGCGCTAATGACTAAGCCTAACATTAACTTTTTCATACTGATCCTTGGGTTAGAGAAAAAAGATGAGTTGCTATTATTGTATAGTTTAGAAGCGAAACATTTACAACCTGAAGCAACTCATTACGTTTTTTATTGGCCCCATAATTCGTATCCATTTCAACGTCACCCTGCATATTCATTAGAATTTTCGAAACGTCTCTGCGGTCACAATTTAGCCGTATTCATCAGCTGAATTTTTGTTAGTCATCACAAAATACCAGAAACATTCTTGTATGGCAGTTAATCAAGGGTCAATTCTTATGGCATAACTCCTGACAAGGTGCTGCTGATGATTAACCGTTCGGAAGAGAAACCTATCAAATTAAGAAACATGCTGGCCTATGGCGGCGGCGATGTTTTTGGTGGCGGAAGTTTTACGATTCTTGGCCTGTGGCTGATGTATTTCTACACCACCTATGGCGGATTAAGCCCAGCAGAAGCAGGTGCAGTTATTGCTTTTGCGCGCTTGCTAGATGCATTTTTTGATCCGCTGATGGGATACGTAACCGACAACTTCTGGCGTAACCGGCTTGGGCAGCGTTTCGGTCGTCGCGGCTTTTTCTTCCTGATTGGCGCACCGCTGGTGTTTTTCAGTTACATCATCATGTGGGTCAGCGACATGGGATTCGCCTATTATCTCGCTACTTACATCCTTTTTTATGCCTGCTACACACTGGTCATCGTGCCTTACGAAACCCTTGCGGCGGAAATGGCTCACGATTTCCATGTGCGCTCACGTCTGACTGGCGTGCGCATGTTCTTCTCAATGGGAGCCGGCATTCTTGCCGCCTGGCTGCCGGGCGCAATTATTGCTGTGCTGGGTGATAACGCCTCCTCCTCGTTCCTGTATATGGCAGTTATCTTTGCCACGCTGTTCGCCATCGTAATTTTTGGGCTCTACTTCTTCACTTGGGAACGCGCCATCGAGATCACCGAGAAGCCCGCGCCGGTTGAGTTCAAACGTGACATGAAAGCGCTGTTCCGCTCGCTGCTCTCAACTTTCCAGGTGCGCACCTTCCGTCAGCACGTTGGCATGTATCTCGGAGCTTATGTGGCGCTTGATGTGCTTGGCGCAGTGTTGGCGTATTACATCATTTTTGTGCTGGGTCACAGTGCTATTGATGCCGCCAACAGCATGACCTTTATGTCGGTGGTGCAATTCTTCTGCATCGCTGCCTGGATCCCTTTCTGTATTCATATTGGTAATGGCGCGGCTTACAAGCTGGCGCAATACCTGATGCTCGTCAGCGTGGCGCTGTTCATCAGCTTCTATGCGTTTGGCATTAGCGCGGAGATGTGGATGGTTTGGGGCGCAGCGATTGTTATGGGAATGGGGCGTTCAGGTACCCAATACGTGTGCTGGAATATCTACAGCTTTATTCCGGACGTCGATGAAATGCTAACTGGCCAGCGTCGTGAAGGCATCTTTGCTGGCGTGATGACCTTCGTGCGCAAAGCTGTGCAGGCAGTAGCGCTATTTATTGTCGGGCTGGTACTGCAATCCTATGGTTTTGCGGGTAAAGGCGCAGTAAGTCAGCCTCCCGAAGCCATTCACGGCATCGCACTGGTATTTGGCATTGGTGCGCTAATTTTCCTGACTGTCGGACTCTTTAGCGCCCGTGGCTTTAGTTTGAACCGCCACAATCACGCCCTGCTGATTGCTGAGATTCAACGCCGCCATGCAGGCGGAAATCCCGCCGAAGCCTCCGCCGAAACGCGCGCGGTCGCAGAAAGACTAACCGGCTGGCCGTGGGCCAGTTTATGGGGCAAAAACGACATTATGAAGCGCATCGATCCACGCGCAGAAAACCTTACTGCTAAAGGAAACCAGCAACATGACACGCATCACCTTTGAAACTATGCAGTCTACGATTGAGCAGGCGTTATTAAACGCCGGGCTAGCGGCGAAACAAGCGGCGTTGTGCGCGCGAATTCATACCGAAACCAGCTGCGACGGCATTCCGTCGCATGGCCTGAATCGGGTCGCACGCTTCGTTGATTATTTGAAGAAAGGTTGGGTTGATGCGAACGCCGTACCGGAACGCGTCAAGAGTTTGGCCGTGATGGAAGTGTGGGATGGGCAGCGCGGGCCGGGCATTACCAATGCCATTCTGGCCGTTGACCGCGCGACTGAGTTAGCGCGTGAAAATGGCATGGGGCTGGTAGCGATGCGTAACACGACGCATTGGATGCGGGGTGGCACCTATGGATGGCGTGCGGCAGAACAGGGAATGGCCGCAATTTGCTGGACCAACACCGAATCTTGCATGCCTGCGTGGGGCGGTAAAAATACCCGACTCGGCAATAATCCGTTTGTGATGGCGGTACCCGGGAAACAAGGGCCGCTAGTGCTGGATATGGCGATGTCGCAGTATTCATATGGCAAGCTGCAGGTAACGCGTTTGAACGGGGAACAATTGCCGTATCCTGGCGGATTTGATCAGCAGGGAAACCTGACCAGCGATCCTGCGCCTATCGAGCAATCAATGCGTATTCTGCCAACGGGCTACTGGAAAGGATCCGGCCTGGCGATTTTGCTGGATGCGATGGCCGCTCTACTTTCAGGAGGAAGTTGTACCGCCGAAATTGACACTATCCAGCAAGGCAGTTGCACCGGAGCCAGCCAGATCTTTATGGTCTTCGACCCGGCGCAACTCAGCGGCAGAGATTTCAGCGATCAACTGGCTGAGACTATTCAGCAGTATGTGAATGGATCTGAGGTTGCGGAGGGATTCAATCACGTCACATGGCCCGGTCAGCGTCAACGCGCTACCCGTGAGCGTAATAGGGTTGAAGGGATTCCGGTTGATGATGGTGTTTGGCAGGAAGTTCAGCAACTGGCGGGTCGATGATTAAAATGGGGGATTTTAAATCCCCCGTTTTAATCCGTATTTAACGCAACGTTACCCAACGTCTCCCGACCAGCACGGTTAACGCCACTATCGTAACTATCGCCGCCAGATGCATGACAAAATCTAGCGGATGCAGATGCACCGGATGACAAAACGCCAGCAGCGTCACTGCCATGCAGGAAACGCCCAAGCCGGCCATCGCCAAACTGCGCACCGGATGCAGTGCACGGGTGCGGCGCAGGCTGGCGATCATCAGCGCCATCATCGGTGTGCTCACCACCAGCAGAAAGGTAAAGCAGCGCGCGCTGTCGTTGTCATGTTCGATTGGCACCTCACCGGGAATCTGGCTGATACTCATGCCAAGCCACAACAAGCCAATCGGCAGCAGCGCTTTCCAGCTGATACTGCGACGTCCGGCGATGCTCATATTGAAGGCGCTACGGATCGCCAGCGTGCCGAGGATAAACGCCAGCACCAGCTGCAGAATTGCCTGCAACGCGCCGGGCTGCGCCCAGTCGGTGAAGCTGCGCTGCACCAAAAAGCTGGCGGCGATGCCACAAGGTAACGCCAGCAGCAGCCAGGTGATGACGCGCCAGCTGGTGGATCGCAGCGGTTTGACGGGCCGCATCTCGCGCCCGAGTTTTTCAATTAACAGTTCATGATCGGTCATGATTGGCTCCAAAACGGCGCAGATTGGTCAGCGCGCGGTGCAACAGCGATTTCACCGCTGCAACACTTAAATTGTTATGCGCGGCTGCTTCCGTCAGGCTCATTTCGCGCAGATGAACATGTTCGACAATGTCGCGCTGACGCGAGGGCAGCTGGCGCAGGTAGCCGGCCAGCTCTTCCTGCGAGTCCTGCTGCGGGGCGTCGGGCGGGCTAGCCACTTCCGGCATCGCGTCGTCGTTAATTTCCCACTGCTGATGGCGACCGCGTCGCCGCAGCGCATCAATGACGCGCGCCGAGATAATCGCCATCAGCCAGGGTAAGAAAGGGTAGGCAGGATCATAGGTGTGACGCACCCGATGCACCGTCAGTAGCACATCCTGAATCACATCTTCTACCAGTGCATTATCGGCGATCTGTTTGCGTGTTTGCGCACGAATCACCGGCACCAGCGCTTTCAGCAGTCGGGTGTAGGCGAGCTGATCGCCCGCCTGCGCCTGTTCCATTAGCGTGGGCCAACTTTCGCGCGCGCTATCGCTTGTTTGCATAATCCGCCTTGTTGTTCTTACGCCTTCTTGCTCGCCTGGTTCAGCGCGTTGACCACAATACTCGGTGTCAGCACCTGCGGCAGCACTTTCGGCGGTCCGCCATCGGCAGGGTAAACCAGATACATCGGTAATCCGCCCTGACCGAACTCGCTCATGGTGTCATCCACGTCCGGATTAAATTTAGTGGAATCTGCCACCATGTACAGCGTGCCAGTTTTGGCGATGGCATCTTTCACGGCCTGAGTTGAGAGTGAGGTTTTCTCATTCACCTGACAGGTGATGCACCAGGACGCAGTGAAATCGACAAATATCGCTTTACCGTGACCGCGCTGCGCTTCAACCGCCTGCGGCGTCCATTTGGCTTTGGTAACTTCTGCCGTCAGCTGATCGCCTGCCAGACCTGCGCCGGGTTTGATAAGGCCAGGAAGCGGTGCGATTACGGCGATGATCAGCACCGCCGTAACGGCATACAGCACCTTGTGACTTTTCCCGGCAAAGTGGCGATGTTGCGCCATGCCGTACAGCCAGCCGGCGAAGGCCACTATCACCGAGGCGGCCAGTAAGGTTGCCAGCGCCGCGCTTCCCGCTTGCTGCGCCAGCACCCAAACCAGCCAGGCGTAAGCACCAAACATCGGGAACGCCAGGCCGCGTTTTAACACATCCATCCATGCGCCGGGACGCGGCAGGAATTTAGCCAACGCCGGGAACAGCGATACCAGCGTGAACGGCGCGGCGAAGCCGATGGCCAGCGCAAAGAAGATCACTAAGGCAACGGCGGGCGGCTGCACCAATGCATAGCCGATGGCGCTCGCCATAAAAGGTGCGGCGCACGGCGTGGCGACGATAATGGCCAGCGCACCGGTCAACGCTGAGCGCGTAAAGGCACCGCGACCGACGTCAACCGATCCAACGCGTTGTACCGATAAGCCCACTTCAAACACACCGAGCAGATTGAGCGCGGCGGCGAGGATAACCAGTGAAAGCAAGGCGATCACCAGCGGCGATTGCAGCTGGAAACCCCAGCCAACCGCCGCGCCACCGGCGCGTGCCGCCAGCAGGATGCCCGCCAGCGCCATCATGGTCACCACAACGCCAAGTAAAAAGCCCATTCCTTCACGACGCGCGCTGGCGGCGTTATCGGTATGGCGCAACAGGCCGAGCGCTTTCAGCGAGATCACCGGAAATACGCAGGGCATTAAGTTCAGAATGATGCCGCCGATGAAGGCGGCCAGCATGGCGGTTAACATCGCTGGCCTCTTTGCTTAGTTAGTTTGCGGGTGAGATGCGTCGTATTGCTTAACGGCGGCCATCGCTTTTTCAATGTGCGTGTCCGGGTTTCTGTCAGTGTAACTCAGCAGAATGTTGCCATCGGGCGCGATCACATACGAAGTACGATCGGACAGCGTTTTGCCTTTCATCTGCATGGTGGTTTGATACTGTGCCGCCACTTTCGCACCTGGATCGGCGGCAACGGTGAATTTATCGCGGCACTCAAGTTTGGAGAAATCGCTGACCTGATCGGTATTACCGGCGGTTACACCCACCACAGTTGCGCCCATTTTGGCGAAGCTATCGGTGGCTTCAGCGAAATCGTGCGCTTCAATGGTGCAGCCTGCGCTAAATGCAGCCGGGAAGAAATAGAGTACCACCGGGCCTTTCTTTAAGGCGTTTTGCAGTGAAAAGGTCAACGGCTTACCGGCTAACGCGCCCTGCAGTTCAAAGTTCGGTGCTTTCGCGCCTACCGGCAGTGCGGCACCGGCGTTGAAGGCAGACAGACCCAGTGCGGCGGTCATGGTCAGGGTACATACGAGGGATTTGATGCGTTTCATTTTCTGCTCCTGCGATGAATGGGAGTTCCGATTTGGATGTCTCAGTAATTCAGTTCGCTGGAGCAGAGAGGAAAGTTTCGGTGAGTGAAAAATTATTTTTGCAGGCGAGCCAGGGAGGATCGCTTGATGCCGAATTTTTTCGCCAAATCACTTTGCATCCATTGGTTTTTTTGGCGAATCAGTCTGTCGTGATTTGTAATTTGGCGTGGACCGTAAATCATTGCTTATTCTCATTTGGAGTCGAAGTGAAAGTCGGGATTATCCTTTGCAGAGGATAAAATCTGCTTAACTCCAGTTCGCCATTCATGGCGTAATGCCGCTCAGTTAAGCATTAATTTGCCTATGTATGCAGGTGCGCATGAATGCGCACCCTACGAAAAACGCGCCAATCCTTTGTAGGGTCGCCATTTATGGTGACCGAAAGACGCTTAAGTGACGAGAATACCGCCATGAATGGCGACCTTACGGGGTTGGCTGAATGCCCTTGCAAAACAAACTCAGCGTATGCTGCACAATGATTTCACGGTGATAAGCGGGGTCGTTGGCAAAGCGGGTGAAGGGCACCAGCACCAAACTCAGAATTGAGGTCATCAGCAGTTGCGGCTCTAGATCGGGGTTGAGTAATCCTTGCTGCTGCCAGCCCTCAATCAGTTTTTTCACCTGATCGCGTTCGCCGTGACCAAAGCGTTTTTTAATGTGCTGCCCTAAACCACCTTCACCTTGCATCACTTCCTGCATCCACAGCGGCGCGAACCAGTTGTGCGTGGTGACGATATCCGCCACTTCACGGATAAAAGCGCTGAATGTAGTGACAGGGTCACGCGGGTCATCCATAAAGTGCGCTACCAGGCGCTGGCGTAATGGCAAAAACCGCTCCTCAACCACGATATCCAGCAGCGATTCCCGTGACTGGAAATAGTAATTGAGCATCGCCGGACTAACGCCCGCTTTGCGCGCAATCGCGTTGAGCGAGGTTTCGCCGATGCCGTTTTCGGCATACAGCGCTAAGGTGATGTCGAGCAGCAGTTCGCGCTGCTGCACGTTGATTGCGCCACCGCGTGGGCGGCCAGGACGGCGAGGTTTAGCTGCGTTGGCCATTTCGTCAGCAGGGACTTTTCGTGCGGTCATCTTTACTCGCTCACTTGATTCGTGTCAGACTGCGATCAATATTAATTGTGTATTTAATTAATTTCAATTGGTGTCTGTTATGAAACCCCAAACACTCGCGCCTCAGTCGGGCGGCGGGCAGGAGAATCCTCCTTCCGTACGCCTGCTGATGAGCGCTTTATTACTGGTGATGCTGCTGGCGGCGCTGGATCAAACCATCGTCTCCACTGCATTACCGACTATCGTCGGCGAACTGGGCGGGCTCGATCGCCTGTCGTGGATCGTCACCGCTTATATGCTGGCTTCTACCATTGTCGTGCCGCTGTACGGCAAGTTTGGCGATCTGTTTGGTCGTAAAACGGTGTTGCAAATCTCGGTGATTCTATTCCTGATCGGCTCGGCGCTGTGCGGCCTGGCGCAGAATATGGAGCAGCTGATCTTCACCCGCGCTCTGCAAGGCTTAGGCGGCGGCGGTTTGATGGTGGTGAGCATGGCGGCGGTCGCCGATGTGATTCCGCCGCAAGATCGCGGTAAATATCAGGGCCTGTTTGGCGGCGTATTTGGTTTAGCCACCGTGATTGGTCCGCTGCTGGGCGGTTTTATCGTGCAGCATGCGTCGTGGCGCTGGATTTTCTACATCAATTTGCCGCTCGGATTGTTTGCGCTGGTGATCATTAATGCGGTGTTCAGGACCGACAACAAGCGCAAGCCGCATGAAATCGACTATCCGGGCGCGGTGTTTCTCAGCCTGGCGCTGGTGGGCATTACGCTGTTCACCAGCGAAGGCGGCACATTACGTGAATGGTCCGATCCGCTGCTGTGGTGCATTCTGGCCTTTGGGGTGATTGGCGTAATCGGCTTTATTTATGAGGAGCGCCGCGCCTGGGAACCGATTATTCCGCTGTCGCTGTTCCGCAATCGCAGCTTCTCGCTCGCCAGTTTGATGGCGTTTATTGTCGGCATGTCGCTGTTTGGCAGCGTGACGTTTTTACCGCTCTATCTGCAAGTGGTAAAAGGCTCCACGCCCACCGAAGCCGGTTTGCAACTGCTGCCGCTAATGGGCGGATTGCTGATCACCTCCATCGTCAGTGGACGCATTATTAGCCGCACCGGTAAATATCGGCTGTTCCCGATTTTTGGTACTTTGCTGGCGACCATCGGTATGGCGCTGCTCACCACGCTGACCATCGATGCGCCGCTGTGGCATATCTACCTGTTTGCCTGCGTGCTAGGGATGGGAATGGGCATGGTGATGCAGGTGCTGGTGCTGGCGGTGCAGAACACCGTGACGCCCGATCGTATCGGTGTCGCGACGTCGTCGGTCACGCTGTTCCGCTCGGTGGGTGGCTCGATTGGCGTGGCGCTGTTTGGCGCGGTGTTCAGTCAGGTGCTGAAATCGGGCCTGACCACGCTGGTGGAGCAGGGCAAAGAGCTGCCGCGCGCGCTCGATCCGCAAGCGGTGCATCGTTTGCCGTATGATGTGCAGCAAGCCTATTTGCAGGTGTTTGGCGATGCGGTGCACTCAGCCTTTCAAATGGCGGCGGGCGTGATGCTGCTGGCCTTTGTGCTGTCGCTGTTCCTGCCAGAATCACCGCTGCGCAAGAAAGACGCAGCGGCTTAACGCTGTTACATCGCCGCGCGCTGCTGTAAGGTTTTTACCGCTTGCGCAGCGTCGCGGCCCAGTTCCGCCAAATCCACTCCGGCAATCACATCCTCCTGCATCAGCACTTTTCCTGCGCAGATCAGCGCTTTTAAACTGGCGCGTCCGCCGCTGGCCACCGGGCCAATGGCGGGATCGTGCAGGCCAAAATAGCGCGGATCGTCGAGCCGATAGACGGCGATATCGGCGGCCATGCCGGGCGCAAGACGGCCGGTGTTCAAGCCCAAAACCTGCGCGCCACCGGATGTGCCCCAGCGCACCACATCTTCGATGCTGGCGGCATCGCCACCGCCTTCAAAGGTGCCACCGGCATAGCGCGGCTGTGCCAGCATGCCTTTGCGTGCGCGCTGAAGCTGCCAGGCTGCGTGGGTTTCGCTTTGCATATCCGCCGCCTCATTCGAGGCTGCGCCATCGACGCCAATCGAGATTTTTACGCCCGCCTGCTCCATCGCCACCAAATCGGCAATGCCGCTACCGAGACGCGCGTTACTTTGCGGGCAGTGCGCGATACCGCTGCCCGCCGCACCCAGCATGGCGATCTCTTCCGGCAGCAGTTTCACCAGATGCGCAAACCACACGTCGTTGCCGATCCAGTCGTGTTCGGCGCAAAATTGCAGCGGCGTCATACCAAACTTTGCGCGTGCGGCGTCGAGGTAATCAACGGTTTCCGACAGATGGCTGTGCAGACGAATGCCGAGTTGACGTGCCAGGCGCGCGCTCTCGCGCAGTTCCTGCGGCGTGGTGGAGTGCAGCGTGGTGGTCGGCGCCATCACAATGCGGCGCATCGCGCTATCCTGCGGTTGGTGATAGCGCGCCACCAGCCGATCGACATCGGCCATCATGCTGTCAAAGCTTTCCGGGCGCAGCGCGGTGGGCAAGTCGCTCTCTAAGCCACGGCTTTGCGTAGCACCGCCGCGACACAGCACGAAGCGCACGCCCAGCTTGTCAGCTTCATCGAACAGGATTGCTGCGCCATCAAACGGCATATCAGGCCAATAGAGATAGTGATGGTCGGCAATGGTGGTGCAGCCAGAACGCACCAGCTCAACCAAACCGACACGCGCGGCGATGCGAAACGTCTGTTCATCGAAAGCGCCGCGAAAGCGGTACGGCGTCGCGGCCAGCCAGCCGCCGAGGCTGAGATTGAGACCTTGCGGTTCGCCTTTGAGCAGCGATTGAAACAGATGATGATGCGTGTTGACCCAGCCGGGATAGACCACACAGTCGCGGGCGTCGATCACGGTTTCATCAGCGGCAGCGTCGAGCTCGCCCATCTCCGTAATCAGGCCATCGCGGATGCGAATATCGCGCGCACTGCTGCGCGGTTGCTGTTTGTCGCCGGTCAGAATCGCGGCGCAGTGTTTGATTAACAGTTGGCTCATGAGCAACTCACTCCGCGTTGGCCGCGACAAACTGCGTGCTAAATGCGCTCTGCCAGTCGGTGGAGGCTTTGAGCAGACCGGCGTTGACCATAAAGTCACGCGTTGCCTGCCAGCGCTTATCCGTCATCACACCTAGACCTTGTTTCGCCGCATCACCGCCGTCAATCAGATGCAGTGCTTTCATTTGCGACACGCCGAAGGCGAGAATCGCGTCGGTCATCTGCGGGTTCTCTTTTTTGATCAGCGCATTACCGGCAGCCGGATTGGCGAGGTAGGATCGCCAGCCTTCCATCGATGCCGCAACAAAACGTTTCATGACGTCCGGCTCTTTTTGCAGTAAATCGTCGCGCGTCACCAGAATGCCGCCGTACGCTGGATAGCCATAATCGGCAAACAGATAGAATTTGCTGTCCGGCTGCACCTGTTTGATTTGCTGCACTTCGGAGGTGGCGTAAGCTTGCTGCGCGGTATTTTTGTCGGCGAGGAAGGGTTGCATGTTGAAGGTGTAAGGGCGCGCCTGACCATCCTGCAGCTGATATTTGCCTTTCAGCCACGGCCACCAGCTGGCTTGTCCGCTGGCTGATACCAGCACGGTTTTACCTTTTAGTTGTTCCAGTGACTTCACATCGCCATGCGTGACTATGCCTTGCGGATCAAACTGAAACGGCGCGGCGATGGCTTTCAGCGGGAAGTTGCGCTCAACGCCCTGCAGCACTTGCAGATCGTAGCTGACGATGACATCAGCACGATTCGCCAGCAGCAGCGTCATGTTATTCAACTGCGGCCCGCCGGAGCGCACCTCAACATCCAGCCCGAATTTTTTATAGATGCCAGTGGCGAGCGCCTGGTAATAACCGCCTTGTTCAGCCTGTGCGACCCAGGTGGTTTGTAATACCAGTTTGTCGGCGGCGTGCGACAGGGCAGAGGTGCTCAGCAGAGCAGCGAATAACGAGAAACGGAAACGCGACATTGTCATAAAACCCCCAATAAACGTTGAGTTTGTTGTCGTCATCAGGGGCGTTGCGGCGCATGGCGTGCTCACGATGCGTGATTCGCATCGTCCCCTGACGAGGTACAGCTAATGCTGTAGAGCAATGTCCTGCGTGAATCTGCTGTCACGCTGACCGCTTATACTCAATAAGGATTTAGCAAAGCGCATGCCATTCATGTAACACGATGAAAATATTGAGTTTAATCTGAAATGTGTTGAGATTTTGCGTCATCCGCTGATCGTTGATGATGCAAGGCGCCCATTTTTGCACCGCCGTTGTGCAGGCATGATGTGCAAGATGGCTTAACTTGTTGATCTTACTTAGTTCCGTGAGCTGGCACAGGCTTTGCTTGACTGAAAATGAGTAGAAGCTGTCAACCGTGGTTTCACCCGGTGGGTCATTGCTCGATCGCCTGCACGTTAAGCAGGCGCGGGGATGACTGCCACACAGCGGGTGGGTCATCCGTTATCGCTCAATAACGAGGTGCACCAATGGAAAAGACCACTTATGACATGCATGAACTGGCAAAAGAATCGCGGATGGGCGCGCGCGGCGTGGAAGCGGCGCGTGATGTGCGCATCATCGATCTCTCCGATTTCGACCAACGTAAAGCTGAAATAGCCGATCAGTTGTGGCAAGCCGCCACTGAAATTGGCTTCTTCCAGGTTTCCGGCCACGGTATTCCCCTCGACGACATCAATGCGGCTTTTGCTAACGCCAAGCGCTTTTTTGCGCTGCCACAAAGTGACAAAGCGCGCCATCCACTCAGCCGCAATGCCGGCTGGGAATACCGCGCGCAGATTCGTCCCTCCACCGGTAAACCGGACCAAAAAGAGTCGTATCAGGTGACGCGACCGCGTATGGAAGGCTTATGGCCGGATGATGCCACTTTGCCCGGCTTCCAACATGATGTACTGAAATTCGAGCGTCAGTGCTGGGAAGTGGGCATGCGCTTGCTCTCCTGTTTTGCCCTGAAGCTGGGATTCCCCGACGACTTCTTTGCCAAAGCGCATGAGCCCTCGCGCGAAACCTACCAAAGCACGCTGCGGATGCTGCACTACTTTGCCATCAGCGGTGAGCCAGATGGTCCTTGGCGCGCGGGTGCGCATACCGATTTCGATTGCCTGACCTTGCTGTTCCAGCGTGATGGGCAGGGCGGTTTGCAAGTGTGTCCGGGCAAAGAGATGGAGGAGCAAATCTGGACGCCGATCGCGCCGCTGGAAGGCTTAATTACCTGTAATATCGGCGATATGTTGATGCGCTGGAGTGACGACAAGTTGCCGTCGAATTTCCATCGTGTCAGCAATCCGCTGCCGGGTGAATCGGTGCCGGCACGCTACAGCCTGGCGTTTTTCTGCCAGGCGAACGAAGACGTGATTATTGAAGGACCGGAGAAAAAATATCCGCCTATTTCCGCGAAGGATTATCTGGCGCAGCGTATTAGCGCCAATTTCTCCGGCAAGTATTAAACGTACAGCTGTAAGTCGAAATTGATGTCATTCTGTGCAGGAGAGCAAATATTCTCCTGCGCAGAAAAAGCGCAGCGCGGGAAATAGATTTTTAACTCAAATACAAGATGTTACCGTTGCGTAAACTTAGGTAAAAACAACCGGCAAATAAAAGATTTCACCGCACGCCTATTTATTTCTGCAACTTTTTTACGGTATAAATCTCTAACCACTGTCTCCCTCAGCGAAAACACCTACACATGATCAATTCTGCCGCCAGCAAAGTTATCGCCTGCCTGTTTCTTTTTACTCTGGCCGGTTGTTCTTCTAAGTCTTCGCATGCGCCTGCAGAGGACAGCGTGGATACCTCGGCAGACGGTGGCAAACAGCCCGATTTAATTCCGGTGATTGCCGCGCTGCACGATCAAATGCATTCGTGGGAAGGGACTAAATATCAGTGGGGCGGTACGCAATTAACCGGCGTCGATTGCTCAGGATTTGTCTGGCGCACGCTGAAGGATCGCTTCAATATTCCGATGGATCGCGTCACCACCAAAGAGTTAATTGCTATGGGCAAACCGGTGGATCAGGCGCATCTGCAACCCGGTGATTTAGTGTTCTTCCGCATTAAGCGCGAGCTGCACGTCGGCTTTTATGACACCGATCATCAATTCCTGCACGCGTCGGTGAGCCAGGGCGTGATGCGCTCTTCGCTAAATAATCCGTACTGGAAATCGGTTTATTTAGAGGCGCGCCGTTTGCCGAAAGAACAGAATTCGCAGATCAGTTTCAATTATAAAAATAAGGTTTGATGGGTCCGCATAAATGTGCGAAGGGTTGAATGGGTCGCCATGAATGGCGACCCTACGGTTTAATTAAAACTGGTATGAAACGCTCATCGAAACACTGCGCGGCGCGCCATAAACATAGCTGTTCATGTAGCTGTAATATTCGCGATCAAACAGGTTATCGACGTTCGCCTGCACCGCCACCTGCTTAGTCACCTGATAGCGCGCAAACAGCGATGCCAGTGGAATGCTGCCCTGATAAACGCGCACGGTATCGCCGCTGGCATTGGTGGCATCTTCAAACACGCGGTTCTGCCAGTTGATGCCGCCGCCAACCGTCAGATCCGGCAACATTGGTAGCTGATAACGGGTGAACAGTTTGAAGGAAGTTTGCGGCTGATAGCTGTTGAAACGTCCATCTTTATCCCGCGCCACGTAGCGTGTGGCACCGAACGTTAGCTGCAGATTATCGGTTAGCGCACCGTTCAGCTCAAACTCCGCACCTTTACTCACTGCACCTTTGGCGGGCGCATAAGCCTGTTCGTTGCCGCTCAAGTAGACGCCAGCAATCGCCTGACCAACGTTGTCTTGTTCAATACGGAATACCGCCACGGTCGCGGTTAATCGACCATCATACCAGGCGGACTTCAGGCCGGTTTCATAGCTTTTACCGGTAACTGGCGACAGGTATTTGCCGCTGGTATCGCGGTAGGTTTGCGGCAGGAAGATCGAGGTATAGCTGCCGTACGCCGACCATGTATCGTTGATGTCGTACACCAAACCAGCGTACGGCGTGGTGTTATTTTTCGTCATATCGCCGCTGCTGCCGTTGGTGCTCCACTGCGTATAGCGTGCACCAATAATCAGCGACAGCGGATCGGCCAGCGAGAAGCGCGCGGCGGTGTAAGCGGATTTCTGGCGAATGGTATCGTCGGCATTCTGATACCAACCTTGCCATTGCGGCTCGGCGATGTTGCCGTTCCAGTTGTTGTTGAAAATGCCCATGTCGCCTGAGGCGATATCATAGTTTTCCAGGTCGGTAACGCCATCCTGGCTGTAAGTGGCGTTGTGCTGGCGGCTGTAGCTTACGCCCGCCATCAACTGGTGCTGACGCCCTAGCAGCTCAAACGGGCCGCTGGCGTAGCCGTCGAAGGAATCCATCTGGCGTTTGCCGCGATCCATGCTGCCGTAGCCGGTGGTGCCTTCGCCGCTGTCCTGATCAGGGCTGCCCATGACATACAGCAACTTATCGTTAAAGGTATTCTCCGCGTGCGTGCCGTTGACGTGGATGTTCCAGCCGTTATCGAAATTATGATCGATGTCGGCGAACACTTTGCGCGAATTGGTGTTGTAGCGTGCCCAGTTGGCGGCGGAGTTGAGGCTGCGATCGTAATGTGTGGTGGCATTGTTGCTGTAGAACATCGGCAAGCCGCCCCACGTTGGATTGCCGGTGTTGGCATCTTCGTAGTCGTAGCCCAGCGACAGCGTGGTGTGCTCGGTGATATCGGCATCGATCACGCCGTAAAGGAACTTTTTGGTTTTGTGGTAACGATCGAGCCAGCTGTCTTCATCGCTGTAACCGGTCACTACGCGGCCGCGCAGGCTGCCATCCTGATTCAACGGCGCAGAGAGATCGGCAACATAACGCTGTTTGTTCCAGCTGCCGTAGCTGGCGCTGACCGAGCCGGTGAAGGTTTTGCTGTCGGCGTGTTTGCGCACCATGTTGATCGATGCTGACGGGCTTCCCGCGCCGGTCATCAATCCGGTGGCACCGCGTACGATCTCAATACGATCGTAAATGGCGGTATCCGAGGCGGCATCGCCATAGTTCCAGTTGT
Source organism: Enterobacter sp. Sphag1F (assembly GCF_014193275.1). Lineage (NCBI taxonomy): Bacteria > Pseudomonadati > Pseudomonadota > Gammaproteobacteria > Enterobacterales > Enterobacteriaceae > Enterobacter > Enterobacter sp. Sphag1F. The sequence continues at coordinate 424,521 of NZ_JACHZD010000005.1, forward strand.
CATTAATCGACGTGGGAATGCCATCGAAAGAGAAGTTGGTGACTTTAAAGCCGCGCGAATAGTATTCCGAGCGCTCGCTGTCGATCAGGTTGGTTGAGATGCCGGTGGCGTTGGTCAGCACATCGTTCACCGATTGCAGGTTCTGATCCTGCATGCGCTGCTGCGTCACCACGCTGATCGACTGCGGCACATCGCGTGGCGTTAGCAACAATTTGGTGCCCGCCCGCGTGGTTTTTACCGCGTAATCCTGCTTTTCGTTGTTATCGCTGCCGCCGGTTGCGGATGCATCGACCACCAAATCCTGCTGCGTATCGCTTGCTGCCTGCGCCATGTTCGGCGTAAGCAGGGCATGAATCGTCACCGCCAGCAGTGAGACGTTAAAGGTTTTCCTGATGCCAGACATAAAATTTCCTGTAGAAACCTGTGTTATAGGAAGCTGTTTTGCTTCGTTTTTTATTGTTTGCGTCGTTACTTATCAGCCGGGAAGGGCGGAAGAGAAGGCACGCAAACCGCCACTGCGCATTTATTGAGAAAGCCAATGATAATCATTTGCTTTAAAGAATCCGCCGAAGGTTTCAACTGCAATTGTAATAATCTGTAAGTGGGCTATGTATCAAGGTCTTACGAGTAAAAATAACCTGTTAATTGCTAACGTTTTCATTTTTTTAAGGCAATATCAGGACGTTTTTTGGCTAAGAAAGGTGTGCGACTAGCAAGCCGGTATTCACGGCAAAGTACGGAAGATCGTCGAGAAAGTTGCTAAGTTTATGCTAATGCGTATGATTCTCATTCTTCTTGTATTTTCCGTATGCGCACGCGCGCAACGGAGCCGTTCATCCATTGATGGAGTTGAGCATGAAATCGTTATTTAGCCCGCGCAAAGCCGCCTTAGCTGCAGCGATCGTCGCTGCTTTCAGCCTGACCGCTTGCCAGGCTCCGGCTAAAAAAGCCGAAGCGCCAGCCGCCGCTGCCAAGCCAGTTGATACTTCTCTGACCCAGCGCACCTTGGGCGATGGCCTGTATGAAATGGCGTACTCGCCTGCTGCGAAAGCGTTATACGTTGCCAGCGCGCAGAGCTTTAAAGACGTGAACGGCGGTGTGATTTATCGTCTCGACCCAAACACGCTGGAAACCAAAGGCGTGACGCATACCGATCTGAAAAACTTCGGTACGGCGATCGACGAAGCGGGCAGCGTGTTCTACACCACCAACTCGCTGGATGGCGCCATCTCGAAAGTGGATGCGCAAAGCGGCAAAGTGCTGGAACGTTTAGTCTTCCCAGGCAAGAAAGATAAAGAAGGTTATCCGGCGGGCGCGCGTGAAGTGCTGTGGCACGGCAACGAGCTGTATGTTGGTCGCGTGGCCGATCCGGGGTACATCTCGGTGGTTGACGTGAGAACATTCAAGCTGAAAGCCACCATCAAAAATGCAGGCAAATGGGTAACCGGCATCATCTATTCTCCGCTGACTGAGCGCATTTATGCGACCAACGGCGCGGGCGAGATTCTGGTAATCAATCCACGCACGCACAAAATTGAGAAGCGCTGGACGGCGGGCGACGGTAAAGAGTACTTGTTCCTGAATATGGCGGAAGATCCGGCAACAGGTCGCCTGTTCGTCACCGACGATTCGAAAGGCAAAACCACGCTGGTGTTTGATGAGCGCACTGGCAAAGTGATCAAGCGTATTGAAGGCGATGCGCTGGCTATCAAATTCAACGCCAAACGTAATGAGATCTACATCAGCCAGCGCGAATCGAAGAAAGTGCTGCAGTTGGATGCCACCACGTACGCGGTAAAAAACAGCTGGTCGTTTGATAACAATCCAAACAGCCTGCTGATTGGCCCAGACAACAACACGCTATATGTAACGTTGAAAGCGGAGTTTAATAAAGACTCCTCAACCAAAGGCCAGGATCAGATTGCACGCATCGCGCTGAAATAATCCCCTAGCTGTAGCGATAATTCATGCCCTCGTAAGAGGGCATTTTTATTTCTGATGGCTTATAACAGTGCAGGTTAAGCTGTTTTCCCCTGTTAATGACGAATAAGGCGCTGGCTATGTTTAAAGGATTGAGTGCATTTCCCCTGACTCCGCTGAATGCTTCTGGAATTGATGAGAAAGCTTTTCTTAATATTCTTGCGCGGCTCACGGCAGCAAAGGTCGATTCGCTTGGCGTGCTGGGATCCACCGGCAGCTACGCCTATTTCACGCGCGAACAGCGCAAGCGTATTGCGACGCTGGCGGTGCAGCATGCGGACGCTATTCCGGTGATGGTCAGCATTGGCGCGGTGAGCACCGACGAAGTGCTGCGACTTGCCGAGGATGCGCAACAGGCTGGCGCCAGCACCTTGCTGCTGCCCGCCGTTTCCTATCAGAAACTCACTGATGACGAAGTGTTTGGCCTGTATCAGGATGTCACGCGCCACGTTTCGCAGCCGGTGTGCATTTATGACAATCCCGGTACCAGCCACTTTGTCTTCTCCGATGCGCTGCATGCGCGTATCGCCACGCTGCCGCATATCGCTTCCATCAAAATTCCCGGCGTGCCCGCCGATATTGCAGCGGCTACGCAACGGGTAAAGGCTTTGCGTGATCAATTACCGCAAGACGTCACCATTGGCGTCAGCGGCGATGCCTTTGCCGCAGCAGGCCTAATCGCCGGTTGTGAAGTGTGGTATTCAGTGTGCGGCGGACTGTTCCCGCGCACCGCTAAAGCAATGACAGATGCGGCGATGGCGGGCGATTTTGCGGCGGTAGCCGAACAAGGACAGCGGCTGGCATCGCTTTGGGCGCTGTTTACCCAACACGGCGGCAGTATTCGCGTCATCGCTGCGGCGGCCAGCGCGCTGGGGCTTGCTGAGTATGATTGCCTGCCGCGCCCACTGCGTTCGCTTTCGGCGGCGGATGTGGCGGAAGTGAAAAGGGTTATCACAGAGCTCGAGCTGGCGTAGTGATAATGAGTTGATTAACTGTGATCGCACTAATAGTTAATCTGATAATAGTTTCAATGGTTATTATTGTTTCCATCGAAGGCGCACAGCCTTCAAATCAAACAACCAAAGGAATACGACCATGAAAACTATCAAAACTCTGACCATCGCCGCTGCTGCCGCTCTTTCACTGATGTCTGCCGCTAGCTTCGCACAGACCGTTTCAGCTACTTCTCTGACGCTGGATGGTGCTGAAGCCAAAATCGCTGCACAGGCTAAACAGAATGGTGAGCAATACAAAATTCTGGAAGCAAGCAACGGTAACGTCGTACATATGACTGCAGAACTTTACAAATAACGGATGGTTGCATACGGATGTGCCAGAACAGGTCGCCTACGGGCGGCCTTTTTTGTCGACAAAGCGCCGGAAACTGTATAGTTACGTAAGTTATCGTGATCGCACTAATGGTTAATATTGAAACGATAACTTCAGTTATTATTATTCTCATCGAAGGCACACAGTCTTCTATTTAAACCCCTAAGGATTATGACCATGAAAACTATCAAAACACTGTCTATCGCCGCCGTTGCTGCTCTTTCAATGATGTCTGCTGCTAGCTTTGCACAGAGCGTTTCAGTTCAGTCTTCAACTCTGGATGGCGCAGAAGCGAAAATCGCAGCTCAGGCTCAAGAGCAGGGCGCACAGTACAAAATCACCAGCGCCAACACTAACAACCGCGTACACATGACTGCAGAGCTGTATAAATAAGTTAGTCGCACAAGCCGTTGTGTTAAGGCCGCCTCCGGGCGGCTTTGTTGTATCTGCATGTCCGTAAATGGCCTGCGTGTGTCCCGCCGTCCGCCTGCGCTCTGTGTATCATCAACCCAGTTCTCCTTTACACGGATATCGCATGAAAATCTACGTCAGCAAAAACTTCTCACCTGCTAAAGCCTGGGATGCGTTAGACATCGCCAACTTCGGCGGCACCAGCGTGCGTCTGCACTGGACCAATCAACCTTACAAATGGCACATCAATGATGGCGAAGAAGTGTTTGCGGTACTGGATGGCGCGGTAGAGATGCATTACCGCGAAGCGGGCGAGGTGAAGAAAGTGCTGCTCAATACCGGCGACATTTTTTTCGCCAGCATCGGCACCGAGCATGTTGCGCACCCGCAAGGTGAAGCGCGCGTGTTAGTGATCGAAAAAGAAGATTCGGTTTAACGCGCCACTAGCGCTTCAATCTCGGCTTTTGCCTGCAGCAGTGACGCCAGCAAATGCGCGAACTGCTCATCAAAACGCAATGCCGGTGCGGCAATCGCTAAAGCATAGCGTTCACCCGCTCCGGTTTGCAGCGCCACGCTGATGCCGCAAACCCCGCGCGCATGCTCTTCACGATCAATGGCATAACCTTGCTTTCGCGTGGCGGCGATATCTTTCAGCAGCGACTTTGCTTCTTGCTGCGTTTTCTCGGTGCGCACCTCTTTCAGCTGTGGCAGCAAGCTTGCCAGCGCCTCTTCAGATTGCTCCGCCAGTAACGCTTTGCCGTGTGCCGCACAGTGCGAGGGAAACGCGGTGCTCACCGGCGATGCCACCCGCAACTCCTGATCCGAAACACACTGACTCACCAACACGGTATGGCTACCGCGCCAGACGCAGAGATCGACGGTTTCACGCGTACGACGGCCGAGTGTCGCCATTGCCGGTTGTGCCAGCGCGATGATATCGGTATGCGCCGATGCCGCGAGACGAGCCAGCGCCGGACCCAATTTGATGCCATCGCTATCCTGCAACAACAGCTGTTGAGCGATCAGCGAGGTCACCAGCCGATGCACGGTGGTGCGCGGTAATGCAGTGATTTTCGCCAACGCCGACATCGTTAATCCCGCCGGACGATCTTCCAGCGCGCGCAAAATCGTGGCGGCGCGCGCGATCACCTGTGATCCGTTAGTTTCTGTTTCCACACTCATTTTTAGAGGATTCCGTGCGTTTGAGCTGGCAACACTATAGCACGATGGCGTGCGGTGATTGACAGCGCCACCGATTCCTCTAACACTGTCGTCCACTATTCGGTGTTTATGTCCATTATGTGGATATCAGGAGTTGATGTGTCATCCCTCAAACCTACCGGCGCAATTACCTTATTAGCGGTCAGTTGCCTGACGATTATGGTGGGCTGCGTGATTGTTCCCGGACTCAGCGAAATCGCTGCGCAACTTGGCGTCGCGCATTTGGCAAGCTGGCTGGTCACGCTGCCGTCGCTTGGCGTGGTACTGGCGGGTCCGTTAGCGGGACGTGCTATCGATCGCTGGAGCGCTTATTCACTTCTGCTCATCGGACTGTTTTGCTACGGACTTTTCGGCGTCGCAGGCGCGTGGTTGCCTGGCGCGCTACCGCAGATCATCGATCGTCTTTTACTCGGCTGCGCCACCGCAATCGTAATGGCGGCGGGTACCAGCTTGATCGCCCGTTTTTACAGCGGTGAAGCGCGGCTGAAAATGATGGCGCGGCAAGGGATGTCTATCGAACTGGGTGGCGTACTGTTTCTGTTTATTGGCGGTATTCTGGCGTCGATCAGCTGGCGCTGGCCGTATGGGCTTTATCTGTTTGCCTGGCTGATGTTGCTGATGGTGTTGATCACCGTGCCACGCCCGCCGCAGTTGGCGGCATCGGAATCTGTAGATGAGAAGGCGGGAAACAGCGATCGCGCGCTGCGTCCGGTTTTACTCGCCGCACTCTGCTCGATGATGTGTTTTTTCACCGCCGTGATCATGTTGCCGCAACGTTTTGCCGCGATGGGCATTGATGCCGCGCACATTGGTTATTTTCTCTCTTTCGTCTCGCTGGTGGCGGTGCTTGCCGCCGCCATCATGCCCGACGTGTCGCAGCGCTTTGGCAGTTATTCAACCTTAGTGATGGCGTTTGTCTGTTATCTGCTGGCGCATCTGGAGTTTGCCGCTGCGCCAAACATGGTGCTGTTTATTCCGGGCGGCATTTTGCTGGGCATGGGATTTGGTCTGTCGATTCCGCTGGTTAACCATATGACGGTGGAGATCAGCCAGCCGCAGGAACGCGGCCGCCAGCTGGCGCGTTTATCGATGGCGATTTTTTCCGGCCAGTTTCTCGCGGCCTTTATGGCGTATCTGCCCGGCGGTTTCGTCAGCGCCTTTGCTGCCGCCGCGCTGTTAGCGGCAGTAAACGTTTTTGCCATGGGGAAAGTGGGGCGCTCGGTCACTACATGATTTCATAATCGTGCGAAAAGTAACCGTATGCGCGCATCGGGCGCTGTATGGCGCGAGGCGAGTTTTATCCACAGGATAACGCCGACTCTACGCACGGGGATTGTGGATAACCTTGAACGGTTTGGTTTTTTTCGTGGAAGAAAGGCAGTTCAGCAGAAAAAAGGGTTCACGCTGAACGTGAACCCTTAATGATTAATTGCTGTGGCTGGCGACGTATCGGTGCGCACCCTACAAAAACCTTTCCAAACATCCGTAAGGTCGCCATTCCTGGCGACCGTTTTACGCTTAACTGATGGCATTCACAAAGCGGCGCGTTATCTGCTGTGGACGCGTAATCGCGCCGCCGACCACCACCGCATGTGCGCCCAGCGCCAGACAATGCGCCGCCATTTCCGGGGTTTCAACATTCCCTTCGGCAATCACCGGCACCGTTACCGCAGCTAAAACATCACGCAGGAAGCGGCTGTCATCGGCAGCCAGATAACAACCTTGCGTTTCTGCGGTGTAACCGTGCAGCGTGGTGCCAACGCAATCGAAACCTAATTCCGCTGCCTTGCACGCTTCTTCCACCGTCGCGATATCAGCCATCAGCAGCAGTTGCGGATAGCGCTGGCGAATCGCTGCCACCAATGCCGGCAGTTGCAAATCGCCAGGACGCGTGTGCAGCGTGGCATCCAGCGCAATCATCGCCGGATTCGCCACCATCAACTCATCCACTTCCCGCAGCGTCGCGGTGATATACACATCGCTGCCGGGATAGTCGCGTTTAATAATGGCGATAATCGGCAAATCCACAGTTTGCATAATCTGCTGCACGTCGATCAGGCTGTTGGCGCGAATCGCTGCTGCGCCGCCTTCCATTGCCGCCAACGCCATGCGCGACATAATAAACGGGCTGTGTAACGGCTCATCTTCCAGAGCCTGACACGAGACCACCAGTTTTCCCTTAATCTGGGCCAGCATCGGTGCTTTCATAGCGCGAGTAACTCCTCTACTTCATTTTTGATAATGGTGACATGCGGGCCATAAATTACCTGCACGCCCTTGCCACGTTGGATCACGGCGCGTGCGCCGGTGGCTTTCAATGCGTTTTCATCGAGCTTGCTGCTGTCGATCAGCGTGATGCGCAGACGCGTGGCGCAGCAATCCAGTTCGGCGATGTTCTGCTTGCCGCCTAAAGCCGCGATGACCTGTAAAGGACGTTCTCCGGCGACCATCGGCGCTGTTTCAATGCTGGCATCTTCACGGCCCGGCGTTTTGAAATTGAAGCGGGTGATCAGCAGGCGGAAAGTAAAGTAATAGAGCAGGAACCACGGCACGCCAACCAGCGGGACATACCACCAGTGGGTTTTAGCTTCGCCCTGTAATACGCCGAACAGAATGAAATCGATCAGGCCGCCGGAGAAGGTTTGGCCAATGGTGATGTGCAGGATGTGGGCGATCATAAATGCCAGCCCATCAAACAGCGCGTGGATGACATACAGCACCGGCGCAACAAACAGGAACGAGAACTCAATTGGTTCGGTGATGCCGGTAAGGAAAGAGGTCAGCGCCGCCGATAGCAGCAATCCCGCCACGCGTTGGCGGTTTTCCGGTTTGGCGGTGTGATACATCGCCAGACACGCGCCGATTAGGCCAAACATCATGGTGATGAAGCGCCCGGACATAAAGCGCGCGGTGCCAACGTAGAATTGCTGGGTATTGGGATCGGCAAGCTGGGCGAAGAAGATGCGCTGCGTGCCTTCCACCAGATGTCCGTTGACCACTTCGCTGCCGCCGAGCGCGGTGGTCCAGAACGGCAAATAGAAGATGTGATGCAGGCCGAATGGGCCAAGCATGCGCAGCACGAAGCCGTAGATAAAGGTGCCGAAATAGCCGGTGGCATCCACCAATCCGCCCAGGCCAAAAATCAGTTTCTGGAAATGCGGCCAGACAATTGTCATCGCTGCGCCCACCAGAATGGCGACCAGGGAACTGATAATTGGCACGAAGCGCGAGCCACCAAAGAAACCAAGGAACTGCGGCAAGGCGATTTTGTTGTAGCGATTATGCAGCATGGCCGTCACCAGCCCGATCACCACGCCGCCAAATACGCCGGTTTCCAGCGTCTGAATGCCAAGCGCCATACCTTGTCCTACCACGCTAAGGTTGCCCTGCGCCAGCACGCCGGTTAGCGTCAGCAGCGCATTAATGGTGGCGTTCATCACCAGATAAGCCAGCAGCGAGGCCAATCCAGCGGTGCCTTTGTCGCTCTTAGCCAATCCTACCGCTACGCCAACCGCAAACAATACCGCGAGGTTGGCAAACACCACCGAACCGGCGCTCGCCATAATGGTGAACACACCTTGCAGCCAGGCTACATCGAGGAACGGATAGGCTTTGATGGTATTGGGATTAGAGAGTGCGCCGCCAATGCCCAGCAGTAACCCGGCTGCCGGTAGCACGGCGATCGGTAACATGAACGACTTGCCAAAACGCTGGGCTTTTTCGAACCAACCTCCTGAGGAGGCACCGCTGAAGATGGATGACATAAATTTTTATCCCTGAAGTGATGTTGTGGTAAAAATTATTACCACAATTTAATTCATCAGGTGAAAATTTCCATCATTATTGTGATAGCTTTCACTTATGCCCTAATCTGCTGCACACTGTGCGCCATTAATGCCGTGAACCAGAGAGACCGCCATGACGGACAATGAAAACATCTTGCTGCACCTGCGCCAGGGTTTGCCGGGCTACAGTCCGACGCTGCAAAAGCTGGGCGATTTCATCCTCACCGACCCGCAGAAAGTGCTGTATCTCACCATCACCGAACTGGCGCGTGAGACCGATACCAGCGAAGCGAGCGTGACGCGGCTGTGTCGTCATCTCGGCTGCAAAGGCTATACCGAATTCAAAATGGCGCTGGCGCTGGATGTGCAACACAATCAGCCCGCCGCGATTGCCAGCGGTGACAGCATCGACATGCTGGTGGAGGAAACGGTGCAGGCGCTGCGGGATACCGGGAAATTCATCAACCGCGAGGTGTTACAGCTCGCGGTAGAAGTGCTGCATCAGGCCAACACCATCCAAATCTACGGCGTGGCGGCCAGCGCGATTACCGGTGAGTATTTGCACTATCGCCTGTTGCGCTTAGGTAAATCGGCACAGCTGTTTGGTGATATGCATCGCGCGGCAATGAATGCCTCGACGCTAAAAGAGGGCGATTTGGTGATCGCCATCTCTGCATCCGGTTCAACCAAAGATGTGATGCATGTGGTGAAGGTGGCGAAAAAGCAAAACGCCCGCGTGCTGATGCTGAGTAATACGTTGCGCAGCCCGATGGGCAGCTTAGCCGATATGCTGCTGGTGGCCGCACGGCCGGAAGGCCCGTTCAACGCCGGTGCGTTGAGCGGCAAAGTGGGCGCGATGCTGCTGGTGGAAGTGCTGATTAACGAGTTGATGACGCACGATGCACGCTATCTGGCGGCGAGCCAGCAAACGGCGACTGCGACGTTGCCGATGCTGATGTGATTTGAGTGGGATGGGGGAAGGTCGCCATGAATGGCGACCCTACAAAACGTGCGATTTTATATGTTATTCGCTGGCTAACGCTGCTACCGGATCCATGCGTGCGGCTTTGCGCGCCGGCAGATAACCAAAAATCATGCCGATGATGGTGGAGCAGGCAAAGGCTGCGCCCGCCGATTGCCACGAGAAGATCGCCGTAATCATACCGCCCGCCAGCAGGCTGATAATCGGTCCAATCACCAGCGCCAGCGCGACGCCGAGCGATCCGCCCACCAGACAGACTAAAACCGCTTCGATCATAAACTGCTGCATGATGTCGCCGCGTCGCGCGCCCACCGCCATGCGCACGCCGATTTCATGGGTACGCTCCGTTACCGACACCAGCATGATGTTCATCACGCCGATGCTGCCAATCATCAGCGCAATCGAGGCGACCAGAAGAATCAGCAACGTTAACGTTGCGGCGGCGTCTTCAATCGCTTTACGATATTTGTCGCGATTGAACACCAGGAAATCTTTGGTGCCGTGACGCGCGGTCAATAGTTGCGTCAGCGATTCCACCGCCGGGCCGCTTACCACATCGTCCTTGAGTTTAATGCTGATGCTGGTGAGCGCGGTTTGCCCGCTGATGCGATACATCACGGTGCTCCACGGCAGCCACACGCTGAGGCGATTGGGCGACATACCATCGTTATTATCCGCCACGCCAATCACCCGCACCGGCACCGAACCCAACACGATCATTTTGCCAATCGGGCTGTCGCCGTTTTCGCCGAACAGTTTGTTGCGCGTGTTGGTATCAATGATGATCTCCTGACGCGCGTGACGTTCATCGCTGAAGTTGCTGCCTTCCAGCAGTTTGATGCCCTGAATCTGGAAGTACTCTTTGCCGACGCCGTACACCGAGGTTTTTGAGGAGTTGGAGAGATAGCGAATCGGCTGATTGGCGATCATCTCCGGACTGACCGCCGCAACAAACTGCTGACGCCCAATCACGTCGGCATCCGACATGACCAGCGTCAGCACCGGATGCGCTTCATCCTCAACGAAATCACCGCCGGCATAAATCGACACTACGTTAGTGCCGAGCCCGGAAATACTCTCCAGCGTTTTTTGCCGTGCGCCCTGGCCGAGCGCCACCACGGTAACCACCGCCGCGATGCCAAAAATAATCCCGGTCATGGTCAGCGCGGTGCGCAGCCGATGCGCGTTCATGGCATTCAGCGCCATACGCAATGACTCACGTAAGCGGTCGAGAAAGCCGCGCAATTTGCTCTGACTTTTGCGCGCGGCGGGAGCATATTGTGCGCGCGTTGCATCTGGTTTGCGGCCGCTGTCGGCAAAAATCTCGCCGTCCTGAATCTCAATAATGCGATCGGCGTGCTGCGCCACTTTCATGTCATGCGTCACGATGATCACCGTGTGACCTTCGCGATTGAGATCGTGCAGGATGCGCAGCACCTCTTCGCCGGAGTGCGAATCCAGCGCGCCGGTCGGTTCATCGGCAAGAATGATTTCGGCACCGTTAATCAGTGCGCGCGCAATACTGACGCGCTGCTGCTGGCCGCCGGACAATTCGCCCGGCTTATGATGCTCGCGGCCCTGCAAACCTAAACGTGCCAGCAGATCCGCCGCGCGCTGCAGCCGCGCTTTGCCCTGCAGATTGGCGTAAATAGACGGGATTTCAACATTGCTCAGGGCGCTAAGATCCGGCATCAGATGATAGCGCTGGAAGATAAAGCCGATGTGTTCGCGACGTACTTTCGCCAGCGCATCCGGCGACAGCGTGGCGGTGTTCTGACCACCAATTAAATAGTCGCCGCTATCCGGCGCATCAAGACAGCCGAGAATGTTTAGCAGCGTTGATTTACCCGAACCAGACGGCCCGATAATCGCCACCAGTTCGCCGCTGGCGATACTCAGGTTAATGTCTTTCAGCACATGCAGAGATTGCGAACCGTTAACATAGCTGCGCTGAATGTTTTTCAGTTCGATGATATTCACATCACCACCTTGTCAGCGCCCGCCGTCTGCGTGGCAAGGATCACTTTCTCGCCGGCTTTTAAGCCGCTCAGCACCTGAATATCAACGCTATCAGTGATGCCGGTGGTGATCATGCGTTTCACCGGTTGGTTATCCTGATCCGGGATTTCCACATAGGTTTTGCCGTCAGCATCTTTCTTCGTCGCCTGCACCGGCACCAGCAACGCATCTTTCACCGCATCACGGATGAGATTGACCTGCGCGGTCATTGAGATGCGTAGCGCGTTGTCCGGGTTTGGCACATCAAGCAGGGCGTTGTAGTAAACGGCCGCATTGGTGCTGCTGCTCGAGGAGCTCTCGCTATTGCCCATCAGCGCGTCATCTTTCATTACCGATTCCGGTGCCAGTTCGAGGCTGCGCAGCGTGGCGTTGTAGCGTTTGTCAGGATTGGAGAAGGTGGTGAACCACGCTTGCTGGCCGGGCTGCACATTGTTGATGTCAGCTTCGGAGATCTGCACTTTAATCGTCATGGTACCGAGCTGCGCCAGCTTGGCGATGGTCGGTGCCGTTTGCACCGCGTTCACCGTTTGGCCTTGCTTCGTGACAATGGCGATGACCGTACCGTCCATGGGCGCCATGATGCGGGTATAGCCGAGATCGAGCTGCTTTTTATCTACCTCAATTTGCGCCTGAATCACGCGCGCTTTTTGCGCCGTCAGCTCTGCGCGTGCACTGCGCCAGTCTTCTTCGGCGGTATCAAAATCCTGACGCGAGATCGCATTGGTTTTAATCATCTGCTGCAAGCGTTGATATTGCGCTTGCTGTCGAACCAGCGCAGCTTCGCGGGTTTCCAGATCGGCCTGCGCCACGCTCAGCGCCGCTTGCGCATTACGTAAATCGCTGCGCTGTGGCTGGTCGTCAATCTCGGCAATCAGCTGGCCTTTGCTGACGCTATCGCCCGCTTTGATATAGAGCTTTTTAACCTGACCAGAAACCTGCGCACCGACGTTAACGCGTTCAATCGCATCCATTTTGCCGGTGGCGGCAATCACGTTTTCGATATTGCCCTGGCGCACCTCGGCAGTGACCACCGCGTTAGGTTTGTTGCGTGAACCGGCGTAGTGCCAGACCAACAGCAGGAGAATGACGGCAGCGAGCGTGGCGAATAGCCACTTTTTCGAGATATTGAGCATAAGCGTCCCTTTTATGAAGTGAGAATCATAATCACTTCAGGGAATAAACTGGAGAAAATTCTCATGCTGAAAAAAACTTTAAATTTTTCCGAATAGAAATGGCGGCTGAGTTGTTTACAGCGTATCTGAGTCACTGTTTGCCTCAGCACTGAGTTCCATCCATGACACGCCATGAGGATCTACGATGAATACGATGATGAAGTTTCGCTGGTTAGCGCTGCCCGTACTGCTGATGACGCTGCATACGCCTGCTGCACTGGCAATGGGTGATGATGACAGCGACAAAAAGACGCCGGATTGCCCGAAAGGCCAGGTTTACGACAGCAAATCTAAATCCTGCGTGCCGGAGAAAACCAGCATGCTGAGTGACAGCGACAAAACCAATTACGCTTATCACCTGGCGAAAAAGGGCGAGTATCAAGCGGCGATCAACTTGCTGGATACGCTGCATAATCAGAACACCAAAGAAGCCTGGAACTATCGCGGGTATGCCACGCGTAAACTGGGTAAAACCGACGAAGGCATGGCCTATTACCAAAAATCGATCGCGCTCGATCCGAAATATGCCAAAGTGCGCGAATATTTAGGCGAAGCCTGGATGATCAAAGGGCGGCCGGATCTGGCAAAAGAGCAGCTCACCATCATTAAATCGCTGTGTGGCGTGGATTGCGAAGAGTACCGCGATCTCAACGCCGCGATTCAGGGCCATCCGGAAGCCTGATGAACGCCGCACTTAGAGGACGAAAACATCACTAGCACTGAAGTCCGCCAGCATTTAGCGGCGCATCTGGCCCGCCTGTGGCGCTACGCCATGGTGTTGTCACGCAACCGCGATGTCGCCGAAGAACTGGTGCAATCCACTTGCGTCCGGGCGCTGGAACGCAGCGCCCAGTACACGCCCGGCACGCGTATCGATCGCTGGCTGTTTAGCGTGCTGCATTCGGTGTGGATCAATGAATTGCGCGCGCAGCGGGTGCGCCTCGGGCAAGGCTTTGTCGACAGCGACGAACTCGTCGCGGCGGATCAGCAACAGCATGATGAGCAACGTCAGCAATACGCCAAAGTGATGCAGCGGGTGAGTCAGTTGCCCGAAGCGCAGCGCAACGCGGTGTTCCTGGTTTACGTCGAAGGATTCACCTATCAGGAAGCCGCCGATACGCTGGCGGTGCCGATTGGCACCATCATGAGTCGCCTTGCGGCGGCGCGCACTACCTTAGCCAGCGCAGCCACTTTGCGCCTGGCTGGACAGGAGAAACGTTTGTGAAGGCTGCACGTTTTAGTTCGCCTTATGCGGACGAGGCCATCGTCGCCTGGCTGGATGGCGAGATGCGCGCGGATGAAGCGCTGGCGTTTGAGAATGAACTCAAGCGCAGCGAAGCGCTGTCGGCACGCACTGCCGAGTTGATGAAGAGCAATCAACCTTTTGCTGAGGCCTTTGCGCCAATGCTGGATGACGCACCGCTTGAGCGCATGGCACCGCGCTTAGCGCATCTGCTGGCAACGACGCCGTCCGCGCCGCAGGTCAGCCGCCGCGCGCTGATCGCCGCTTCGGTGAGTTTTTTGCTGGTGGGCAGCAGTATCGGTTTTCTGGCGCGACCGGCAATCAAAGCTGAGCAGGGCGAAAGCGAAAAGATCCGCGAGCTGGAAGCACAATATATGTCGCTGTACAGCGCGGAAACGCTGGCCGACGTCGACAGTTCACCGCTGGTGTTGCAGCAATCGCTGGCGCGTACCGCGCGCGATCTCGATCTGCATTTCACGCCAGCGCAGTTAACGCTGCCGGAAGCGACGCTGAAGAGTGTGCGCATGCTGCGTTATGACGATGCGCTGATTACGCAGATTGCCTGGAATCACAGCAGCTACGGCCCAATGGCGCTGTGTATTTCGCGCGAAGATCATCAGCAAACCACCGATTTGGTACAGGAAAAACGGCAGGGAATGAATGTGGTGTGGTGGCACAAAGCGGGATATCAATATGTACTGATTGGCCGAAATCCTGCGCAGCAGTTGAAAAAGACCGCGCAGGCATTAATACAGGCAATGCTGGCGTAGGGTCGCCATTCATGGCGACCCTTTCATTACAGCTCCAGCTTGGCTTTCAGCAACGCAATCTCCTCACGCCACTGCGCCTGCAACGCGGGTTTCTGATGCTTCGGCTTGCGCGCCAGATCCTCATCCAACTTGCTTTCTACCTCCAGCAGCGCCAGCAGCAACGCATCTTCATCCCACGCTGTTGCCGTTGCAGCAGGTGCGACAGAATCAGACGTTGCTATTGCCTGCTCAGCACGCATGCGCTCGGTCACCGCGTCAAAATCGTGCCATTCGCTGAGTTTTTGATCTTCAATCAGCCAGAAACGGTTGCAGCTGTTGGCGATTAATTGACGATCGTGCGACACCAGCAACACCGCGCCGTCGAACTGGTTGAGCGCTTCTGCCAGCTCCTCTTTGCCCACCATATCCAGATGGTTGGTGGGCTCATCGAGCAGCAGCAGCGAATAACGCGCCAGCGTCAGCCCAACAAACAGCAAGCGCGAACGCTCGCCGCCGCTGAGTGAGCCAATCAACTGATGATGACGCAGATACGTAAAACCTGCGCCGATTAGCGCCATCTTGCGCTGCTCATCGCTGAGCGGAGCAAAATGCGCCAGCGCGTCACTCAGCGTTTCCTCATCATGCAGCTGATGCAGACTTTGATCGTAATAGCCGAGGCGCGCGCGAGGATGAAACAGCGGGCTATCTGTGTGTTGATATTCACCCCACAAATGCCGTAGCAGCGACGATTTACCACAACCGTTGCGGCCAACAATCGCTACGCGATCGCCACTTTTCACCTGCAGCATCGGCAGTGAAAACAGCGCAGGTGCATCTTCGGCTGGATGAATCGACATCTCCGGCAACGCTAAAACGCGATCGGCATCCAGCGCTTCACCTTGCAGTTGCAGCCGCCACAGCGATCCTTCGCTCAGCGTGGTTTGTGCCTCTTTCAACCAACCGGCGCGCTTCTCCATCTGCTGCGCCTTGCGCGACAACCCTTCGTTATCGTAAGTGCGGCCCCAAATCGCCAGACGTTTGGCGCTTTTCTCGACGCGCTCAATCTCCCTTTGCTCAGCCTGATGACGCTGCGCATCCGCTTCATCCTGCTCATCCAGCGCCTGACGCGCCGCGCTGCAGGGCAGACGGAAGAATTGCAGACCGCGATCGCGCAGAATCCAGCTGCAGTTGGTCACCCGATCGAGCAGGGTGCTGTCATGGGAAACCAGTACGAAGCTGCCGCTCCAGCCGTTAAGGAAATTCTCCAGCCACAACAGCGTTGGCAGATCGAGGTGGTTGCTGGGTTCATCGAGCAGCAGCAGATCCGGTTGCAGGATCAGCGCGCGCGCCAGCAGCAGGCGCATATGCTGACCACCGCTTAAGGTCGCGGCGGTTTGCGCTTGTTGCTCAGCCGTGAAACCCAGGCTGCCTAGCAGCGCTTCGGCGCGCCAGCGATCGGCTTGTTCCGGCAGTCGCGCCATTACGCCATCCAGCAGCGAATCATTATGCAGTTCTGCAGGCAGATGCTGCTCGATGCGCGCCAGTAAACAGTGATTAGCCGGCGTAACGCTGCCGTGGCTAGGTTCCAGATCGCCACTGAGGATTTTCAATAAGGTACTTTTACCGGTGCCGTTATCACCCAGCAAACCGATGCGATCGCCTTTTTTCAGGCTGAAATGGATATCGTGAAACAGCGTGCCGAAGGCGTTATCAAAACCAACAGCGTGGGCAGATAATAGTGTGCTCATGTGCTTACTCATAAGTTGCAGGCGCAAAAAGGCCCGACGTCAGAAATCGCTGACGACAACCCGGTAAGCCGGAGGAAGGGATTAGATTTTCAGTGAACTTCGCTCAGGACGGATTATCGCAGCACAAGTGCGGAAATGCCTGAACGCGGCCAATTACTATAAAAGTGTGAGTAAAGAAACAATTCACACAGCAGCATAGTAATCCTCCTTAGTTATCAGTGGGTGAATAAGTAAGCTGATAATAGTGGCGAAAAGCGGCACTTTCCAGTGAAAAATGCCAGAAGTGTGGCGGCACTCGCTATGACGTGCCGGGCAGGGCGCTGGCATCGATAATGAGCCTGGTCGGTGAAAATCGCCTTCAGAGGTCTTCTGCAAAACTCCAGCAAAACTCTTCTGCAAAACTGGTTAAAAAATGAGCTGGCTTTGAGCCTGGGTGTTCTTATTAGATGGCAGATCAAAATAAAGTGGGGAAGGCCGCTTAGTGCCAGGAGCGGACGTTGTTAACATTACTGTGCATTCAGTATCTCGGTGTAGGCCAAATTCGTCATTCGTCATGTAATATCCGTGGGTCTAAACATATTTCTTTTATCGAATGTGTTCCTGTTCTATCCTAATCCTTATACCCTTTGCACTATCCTGGATCTGCAATCAACATGTTATCTCTGACACCACTACAACTGTTCAAAAACCTTTCAGATGAAACGCGCCTGACGGTGGTGCTACTGCTGAAGGAAAAGGGTGAGCTCTGCGTGTGTGAACTATCAGTGGCATTAAAACTTCCACAACCCAAAATTTCCCGTCACCTTGCAATGTTGCGTTCCAGTGGATTACTCAGCGATCGTCGCGACGGTAAGTGGATCCACTATCGCCTGTCGCCACACATGCCAGCTTGGGCGGCTTCTGTCATTGAACAAGCCTGGCTGAGTCAGCGTGACGAAATTCGTGACTTGGCGGATAATGCGCTGCTTGACCATGCGACCACTAACGGCAGAGCTGTCTGCCTTTAAAAAAATTTATTTTAACATATCTGTTTATTCATATGTGTATCCCCATTTAATCATTAAACACGGAGGCAGCATGCTGCTGGCAGGCGCAATCTTTGTTCTCACCCTGATCTTCGTTATCTGGCAACCCCGCGGGCTCAGTATTGGATGGAGTGCGGTGGCCGGGGCCGCACTGGCGCTGATTACGGGCGTGGTACATATCGGTGATATTCCCGTGGTCTGGCAGATCGTCTGGAACGCCACGGCCACGTTCATTGCGGTGATCATCATCAGCCTGCTACTGGATGAGTCAGGATTTTTTGAGTGGGCAGCGCTGCACGTAGCACGCTGGGGTGGCGGCAGCGGAAAGCTGCTTTTCACGTATATCGTGCTGCTGGGCGCAGCAGTAGCAGCGCTGTTTGCAAATGATGGTGCGGCGCTGATACTGACGCCGATCGTGATTGCCATGCTGCTGGCGCTCGGGTTCAGCCGTAGTGCGACGCTGGCGTTCGTCATGGCTGCGGGTTTTATCGCGGATACGTCGAGCCTGCCACTTATCGTGTCCAACCTGGTCAATATCGTTTCGGCGGACTTTTTCCATCTGGGATTCAGTGATTACGCGTCGGTTATGGTGCCGGTCAACATTGCTTCGGTGCTGGCGACACTCGTTATGCTGCACCTGTTTTTCCGAAAGGAAATCCCGGCAAAGTATGACGAGGCGAAGCTCAAAGCGCCACGTGAGGCCATTCGTGATATCAGCACGTTTCGCACCGGATGGGTGGTGCTCCTTTTGCTATTGGCTGGCTTCTTTGCGCTGGAACCGCTCGGCGTTCCAGTCAGCCTGGTTGCGGCTGTCGGCGCACTGATCCTCTGGCTGGTCGCGCGGCGCGGCCACGTGATTGATACCCGCAAGGTGCTGCGCAATGCGCCCTGGCAGATAGTGGTGTTTTCACTGGGCATGTACCTGGTGGTCTATGGATTACGTAATGCAGGTCTGACGGAGTATCTGACCACGCTGCTCAACGATTTCTCCGATTCGGGTGTCTGGGGGGCGGCGATGGGAACCGGGTATCTCACCGCCCTCTTCTCATCCGTCATGAACAACATGCCCACGGTGCTGATAGGCGCGCTTTCCATTGATGCCAGTTCGGCACAGGGTATCGTGCGTGAGGCCATGATTTACGCCAACATTATCGGCTGCGATCTTGGGCCCAAAATCACGCCAATTGGCAGCCTGGCAACACTCCTGTGGCTGCACGTGCTGTCACAGAAAAACATCCGCATCAGCTGGGGTTACTACTTCCGGGTCGGCATCGTTATGACGCTGCCGGTGCTGACCGTTACGCTTGCCGCGCTCGCGCTGCGTCTGTCGATCTGACGATAATCCGGGGCGGCGCATGCGGCCCCCTTACACGAGGTTTTACCATGTCTGACATCACCATTTATCACAATCCCGCCTGCGGCACTTCGCGTAATACGCTGGCGCTGATCCGCAACAGCGGCGCAGAACCCAACGTAATCCATTACCTTGAAACCCCGCCGACGCGTGAAACGCTTGAAGCGCTGATTGAAGCGATGGGTACCGGCGTACGGGCGCTGCTGCGTAAAAATAGTGACCCGTATGAACAACTGGGCCTCGCCAGCGACAGCTTCTCAGATGAAGAGCTGCTGGACGCCATGCTGGCTCACCCGATCCTGATTAATCGCCCGATAGTGGTAACGCCGCTTGGAACAAAGCTTTGCCGCCCTTCAGAAGTCGTGCTGTACATTCTGCCTGATCCGCAGAAAGGTCCGTTTACTAAAGAAGATGGCGAAGTGGTGATTGGTGCGGACGGTAAACGCGTCAGCCAGTAATTAGAAAGGATGAAAAGAAAAACCGGCGAAACGCCGGTTTTATCAGATGCTGCGCTGGTTAACCCTGGCTGAGAGCTGCTCCGCGCTCTCCTTTCTCTCGCTGTAGCGATCGGTAAGATAGTCGCTGCGCCCACGCGTCAACACGGTGAACTTCATCAGTTCTTCCATCACGTCCACGATACGCTCGTAATAGGCCGACGGCTTCATCCGGCCCGCTTCATCGAATTCTGTCCAGGCTTTTGCCACGGAAGACTGATTAGGGATGGTAATCATGCGCATCCAGCGTCCCAGAATGCGCATCTGGTTGACCGCGTTAAAAGACTGAGAGCCGCCGCTGACCTGCATCACCGCCAGCGTTTTCCCCTGCGACGGGCGCACCGCGCCTGTTGACAGCGGTATCCAGTCAATCTGCGCTTTCATCACGCCGGTCATCGCGCCGTGACGCTCTGGTGAACACCACACCATGCCTTCTGACCACAGCACCAGCTCGCGTAGCTCGGCAACCTTAGGATGCGTTTCGGGGGCATCATCGGGAAGTGGTAAGCCGGATGGATTAAAAATCCTGACTTCAGCGCCCATCGCCGTCAGCAGTCGAGCCGCTTCTTCAGTGGCGAACCGACTAAACGAGCGTTCACGTACAGAACCGTACAGCATCAGTATACGCGGCGCATGAGTGGGCTCTGTTGCCAGCAGCTTTTCGGTCGTCACCGGTGCATCAAACAGGTCAGCATCGATATTGGGTAGCGTCATATCCGTCAGGTTCATTCTGTTTTCTCAGTTAACTGTGTTGGCAGGTTGAAGCCACATCCACCTTCTCCGCTACAGCACTCTTCGACGAGAAAGGCCAGCAGTTGCTCAAGCCGCTCATACTGTGGGAGACAAAAAAGTGTTCGCCCCTGTCGATCTTGCCGGATAAGCCCGACAGACATCAGCGCGGAAAGATGATGGCTCAGCGTGGATGCAGGAATATCCAGCAGCTTCTGTAAATCGCCGACCGGCAGCCCGCCGTGTCCGGCTTTAACCAGCGCTTTATAGACGGCCAATCGCGTGGGATGGCCGAGTTCTTTTAATGCGCTGGCTGCGGTATTCATGTCCATGATGCCTCCTTAAATCTATATTTCCAGAATAATGGAAATATAATTCAAGTCAACGAGTGTGATTGTGTTGTCATGTCCTCAATAAGGAAAATGTCCGCTGTTCGCTCATGGCGGACATCCGTTTAAATATGTGCGCAACTAATTTGAGTCAAAAGATCAGCTTCTTCCATTCACTGCTTCGCTCATCGTTATATTTGTCTGTCATTGCCTGATTTGAGTGCCCCAGAAGTGTTTGCGTATCGATGCCCTGAGCTCTGTAAAGCCGCTCAGACAGAGAGCGCTGCTCATGGAAAGAGGGGGCCTGGCCTTCCTCCCACATTAATCCTGATGCTTCTCTTGCCAGCCGAAAATTATCTCGCAAAGAGTGCGGTTTAACCTGTTCGCCTCTTTTAGAGGGGCCTTTGTCGTCGCGATGATGAAGCAGGTAGGGGCTCAGAATTCTGTCACGACATTGTCCGATGATTTCGCGCAAGCTGATACCCAGCGCATTACAGTGTAATGAAAGTGGCAGTGCTATGCGTGCGCCTGTTTTCTGCTGAACGATGTGCAGATGATCATCCCACACATCGGAAAACCGCATTTTCGAAATATCACTGATGCGCTGCCCTGAAACTACAGCAAGCAACATGGCGCGTTGCATATACCGGGGTTTTTCTGCATGGGCATAAATCTTTTTCCACGTAGGTAAATCAAGTCTGGCTCTCATAACTTTTGCCCTGGGTGTACGGGTCGATAACGCTGGGTTAAAGCCCGGGCTGACTTCACCTGCGCGTTGCGCCTCCTTAAAGAAATCAATACAAATCGTTCTTACAAGAAGCGCCATACTGTTTTTATTTCGTTCGAGGTAAGGCTCCATCAAGGCGTTGATGTCTTTCACTGTGACTTGATCAAGAGGCTTCATACCGATTTCTGGCACCAGAACGTCGAGCACCAGTTTCTTCTGCTGAATCGTCTTCGTTTTTAACTCGCCTGACTTAACGCGTCGTGTTTGCAACTGAAGATATTTTTCTGACCAGCCTGAAGTCGTTATTGACGTGTTCAGGCTTTCCGCCAGTTTATTCCTCGCTTTGATGAGATGACGCATCTGATTCTCAGATAATCTGGAGTTAGCTTCAATTGCGACGGCTTTTGCTTCCGCTTCATCGGTGCCTAAACCATGAAATTTACCTGTGACAGGATGCTTATATCGCCAGTAAACGCGTTTTGTTCTGGCATCAGTAAAACAGGACAGATTAGGGATGATGACATTATATTTACGTGGCCTGGCCATCCTCTAATATCCTTTTCAATCTCACGTTATCACTTTGCCTGATTTCAGGACTGGACTGTACACCGATGAATCGCGCAGAGCGTTCAACGCGCCAGATATTTCCAACTTTTACCGGAGGCGGAAATATCATTCCATTCCTGGCATATTTGCTGAGTGTAGCGGAGCCCGGAATCGGATTGCCGAATTCCTCTTCCGCCCAGGCAGATAACTTAATCATGCGAGACATTATATTCTCCGGTTAAAAATTTAATCGGTTACCACGAAGTGGAAGAGTCATTTCTTTAAAGTATCTATCAGGAAAAATATTCTGAAAAATGATGTCTGTTTTTAAGCGTTCATAAATGAAAATTCGCACGCAAGGCGCGATAATAATTATCGATGTTAATTGACTACCCGGATTTCAGTGCTTCTTTCTCGGCTTTAGTGGCGAGGCGGGAGTAGCCCATACGACTGCGAATCAGTACCGGCTCCTTTTTCTTCCATTTTGCTACATCACGCTCCCGATATTTTCGGGGTGCATTCCCATTAACCGAGGCGATAACGTGTTCCTCATGTACCTCTTTCACGCTGACCCGCCAAACAGAGAGTGTGCTAATGGTTGTATTACCCATCTTATGCCGATACAGCTGCCAGGCCGTATCACCAGGTTTCAGGGAACTAATTTTCATTTGCTCTCCTGTGCTTAATTGCGCGAAGTTCCTTCTCATGATCGCTGCGGCATTCGGTGTCACAATAATGGCCCTTGTCGACTGGCTCATCACACCAGAGGCATTTACCGGTGAACATTGCCGTCACACGCGGCCGGTAAGCCAGCGCTAATTCAATCATCTGAAGCTCAAGTTCTGATGCTGCATCTATCGGATCTGGATGTGTCATTTCGATTTCCTGTAGGCAATAAAAAACCGCCTCATTGGGCGGTTTTTGCGGTTTTACTGGCTTCATACTTTCTTCGTATTTCAATCATCCTGATGTAAAAGTCATACAACTCTTTGCGCATGCTGTTTTTCATGTCATCAGGTAGCGGCTCTTGCAATTTCATCCATTCATCAAGTTCAGGTTTGCACTGTACGTAGGCATCATCCACAACTTCTTTAGCGGGTATGGTTGAATTAATGAAGGGAATTGTATGGTCATTCAAACAACGAGTTTCTGGCGTTCCGAATGCTTTGTCGTCTGCTGCCGCAGACATCGAGAGAAATGCTCCCGTAAATAAAATCCATTTCACAGCTTATTTTTCATCCTTCATATTTACCGGGTCCGATCCCCGTGGAAATTTCATCGACTCCTGTCGGTAAAACTTTAGCCTTCACTCATGAAAGCTAACCATTCTGCCCAGCAGTTTTCTGGGTCGATATCCCTGTAGCCACGACTCTCTGACATACTCAAAGCCGCTTAAGCGTCCACGGAAATGGCGGTGGCGTTATCCCTGATACCTAATACCTCCAACTCAGTTAGAGGCGAGCCTTTCTCATCCGCTTTAGATAGCAGCAAGGCAATAAGCGAAGGCACAAAGACGATCGTCATTTATCCGCATCCTTCTGATAAAACGGGTCACTGCCACGCGGAAACTGTAGCGCGACATTCCTGTAAGGCTGCAGGCGCTCTTTGAAGTACTCTCACAAATTTACAGGTTGCTGCATTTCTGCTTCATGTGGAACGACGGGCATATTCATGCGCTCTTTGAACGCAACTCGAGACGCGGAAAAAATCGACGTTGTCTTGTCACGCTCTTCTCTGCCAGGGGCTGTTAAGTTGTGATTTATGGGTTATATCGCCCAATTGTCTGCGTGAGGATAAAACCTGCCGCAGCAGGTTCATTTGTCCATCATTTAATCTGGAATATCACTTCGCCTTCTGGCGATAACTGCCGGGTATATGTCATGCCTCTTTGCGGCAACCTGCTGGCTAAAATCTCTTCCATCACATCCAGCGCATGACGATTTTCATCAGTCTGGCGAGCTTTGAATGTGAGGGGTGTATCTGAGTTTTTATCAGCCGCATCGACCATTGCATTTGCAATGTCCGGGTATGTTATTTCTTTTTCTGACACTACTTAATCTTCCTGTAACCAATCATGCAAAATCGGCGGAAGGTTACATTACTCGGCGGTTTGCATAAACGCTTTTTCACACTGTAGCGCTACACGGTTAATGTGCTGCTCCATCGCCTGCAGCGACTGCACATCTTCAAGCCTCACGTCGAGGTGAATCAGCGCGTGAATGGCCTGACTTAACTTTGTGTAGTAGCCGACCAGTTGCTGCCATTCCTTACCAGCGTTATCGCCTTCCTTGGTGATTTTCTTCTCGCGGATGATGTTCTGATACTGGTCAGCGGTTAGGACGTATTTTTCGCTAATGTCGATTTGCATGGTATTTCTCCAAATTTTGGGCGTAAAAAAACCTGCTGGAGCAGGTCGACTTGAATCAATATTTATTAACCAATAGGCTTGGGGTGGTATTTAAAAATAGCTTTCACTATATCTTCATCAGATGGCTCATCCCCACAGACACCAATCAAATAACCGCCCCTTTCTTGATAGACAGTTTTAACAATAAATGTAGCGTTATAGCTACTGAAAGATAAACGAGCTTGGGATTGGTGAGGTTCTATACTGGATCCAAAAGTTACCTTTTCCACTCCGGGCGCGACTTGTTCTTTCTTTCCATGATGCCCGGCACCGAATAACATAATATCATTCACTTTTGCCCGTCCTCCTTCTGATAAACCGGGTCACTGCCACGCGGAAACTGTAGCGCGACATTCCTGTAATGCTGCAGGCGCTCTTTGAAGTACTCACGCAAATCTGCAGGTTGCTGCATTTCTGCTTCATGTGGAACTACGGGCATGTTCATGCGCTCTTTATATGCAACGCCAGACGCGGCTAAATCAACGTTGATACGATCGCGTTCTTCTCTGCTGCGTGTTGCCAGGTTTTGAGACATGCAGTTGTCCTCCTCACTTGATTATACCGCGCTATCCTTAAAAAGGAGGTGCCTATGTGTGGTCGATTTGCGCAGTACAGCAGCAGAGATGAATACTTTGAATCGCTCGGCCTGAAGGCTGACGAAATCCAGTATGACCCGGAACCGATCGGGCGGTTTAACGTCGCTCCTGGCACGAAGGTGCTGTTGCTTAATGAACGTGACGAAGAGCTGCATCTCGATCCGATCTACTGGGGCTACGGGCCAGAGTGGTGGGATAAACAACCGCTCATCAATGCACGCGGCGAAACCGCAGCTACCGGCCGTATGTTTAAACCACTCTGGAATAACGGCCGGGCCATTGTGCCGGCTGACGGCTGGTATGAATGGAAAAAGGACGGCAGCAATAAGCAGCCATATTTCATCTACCACAAGAAGAAAACGCCGCTGTTCTTCGCTGCCATTGGTAAAGCGCCATATAGCAAAGGTCACGATAAAGAGGGCTTCGTCATCGTCACGTCACCCAGCAACAGGGGCATGGTCGACATTCACGATCGGCGCCCGCTAGTGCTTACTACTGATGCTGTTCGTGAATGGCTCAGTCAAGAAACTACACCCGAGCGCGCGCTGGAGATTGCTGCCGATGCTGCAGTGCCGGAGAAGGATTTCTCCTGGCATCCGGTTAGCAAGAAAGTTGGGAATATCCATAATCAGGGAGATGAGCTATTGGAAGAGATAGATGATCCCGTGGCGTGATTGTGCGAATTATTAAAGCAGCATACAGCCTGTATTTAGAATCGAGCTCTGACGAATTTTGTCGAGCATCTCTCTGACTTGAGCCTGATACTACCAACCAAAAGATATGCCTGCCGCGACGCCAATGCTTTTATTGCTGTCATAACTCATATATGCGCTGCTCCTGATTTGTTCACTCAGTCTGAATTGTGATCCGAATGATACTGCCCCCTGGCCACCATAAGAACCCGCCCCGAAACCAAAACTAAAACGTTTGCCCTCAACGAAAGGTATGGCCGACATTGACATAGCGGAACTTACACCAGCCATTGCTTTGTGATGGTAGTTACCGATGCGTTTATCCATGGCAGCAAATCTATGTTCGGTCTTCGTTTCAAACCGTTGTTGATTTAAGTCGAGTTGATTAATTTTCGTTGTATTTTCTGATATCAGGCCATATGCGTCAGATATTCTTTTGTTGTTATTGGTGATCTTTTCAGTGTTTAGGAGTATTTTTTTCTCGTCATATTTTATTTTTATGTCATTAATGATGGTGTGCAATTCGTTGTTGTTAATTATCTTTTGCTGTTCTTCGATTTTTTCTTTGTTGGTATTAATGTCACTTTTGTTTTTATCAATACCCTGTTTGTGTTCATCTATTTGTTGTTTGTTATAATTTATTTTCAACTCCTGATCATTAACTTTCAATTCCAGAGAGTTAAGCTTAATGCCATCAGTGAAAATTTGGTCACGGTTGTGTTCGATATCCTCTTTCATACTACTGACATCTGTCTTGTGTTTACCGGGATGGAAAATTCTCACATCGGCGTGTGCTGGTGGAAAAATGAACATGGTTGTTGTTAAAACCATTAGTAATTGATTTGGTTTCATAATGATTTCTTCTGTTATTTAGGATCGAGGAGAAGAGGGGGGGGGGGTAAAAAATGCGATGTTTTTCGCTATCAGATTTCTGGCTGATCGGCTAAAAAAATACATTGTGTGGTGGTGAATTGTTTTATTGTCGTTATTTTTTTGAGAAGTAATAAGGCGCTCGATTACAGCGTCGACGTTTTTTAGTAGGGTTCAAAACATGGCTGTCAATTTTGGGGTTTTTATTTTCACTCCCCTTTATATTTTTCAAGCCAAAGGCCTCATTTCAGGATGAGGCCTTTGGCTTGAAAATGTCTCCGGGAAATGTGTTCCTGAAGGACTGCTGATTTATGTCTCCGTTTACCAGCCAATCGATATCCCGGCGGCAATGCCCAGATTCCTGTTACTGTCATAACTCAGATAGGTGCTACTTCTCATAATCTCGGTCATTTGGAATTGAGAACCTATAGCCAGTGAGCCCTGGCCACCATAAGAGCCAGATCCCACTCCAACGCTGACATCCTTGCCATTAACGAAAGGTATGGCATTCATTGCCATTGCAGCACTGATGCCAGCCATAGCCTTTTTATGATTTTTTGCGACAGTTTTATCAATCTTCTGAAATCTGTTGTTTGTCAGTTGCCTGAACTCATCAATCTCGCCAGTCAACTGATTAAATGAATTCGAATTGTTCTGAGTTTCTCTATGAACTTCTTCAATTTTAACTTTGTTGTTCAATACCCCTTTCTTGTTGTTCAGGATTTCTTTTTTGTTTTGTTCGTTAGTGGCCTTGTTTTTGAATGTGTCATCTTTGATCGATTTTATATCTGAGCTGTTTTTATTAATGTCTTCCTTGTTTCCCTTGATATCTTTCTTTATAACAGGGAGTTGTTCATTGTGATTAAGTACATCTGAATGGGTCTTAATGATGGTTTTCTGTAGGGCTATAAACTGCTTTTTGAGGTCAGCGAGATCTTCAAAGCAAGTGTCAGCAATGCAAAAGCTTGCGTAAGAAGGTGCAGGTAAATTTATAAAGGCAAGAAGCGAGGTGATGAATATTCGGTTTTTCATTTTTATCTCTTTAGCTAGTTAATATGTTAATCCATGGTGCTTATATGGATGTCATGAATAGAGGGGTGCTAAAAGTGAATGTTAAAAAACAGGTAAAAAGTGCTGCCCTGGTTAATTAATCCTCTTTTTCCGATAGCGGTGTGAGCAGAAGGTGCTGGAACACCCCTTTACACATATCTACTCTGGCAGTTGCAAATAAAGGACTGATATAGTCGTTTCCATCACCGTGCATGTCGAGATGTTCCATCGCAGCCTGATGAGTTGTAAAAAGAAAATCCTTTTCATTCCTTACGTGCCTGACCATCCAGGCAACGGGAGATGATGTTAAAGAGAGCTTTGCAAGAACATATACAATTTGTTCTCCAGGTGGGGATGACGCATGACTGAGATGGTCATCAATATAACGCAGGATTTTTTTATTCATGTTTTCTTTTTGCCTCAAAAATATTTTAGCTCCAATGATTTTATTTCCAGTCAGGGATTTAAATATTCCATATATTATTAATCTTGTACTTAATGTTGGGTGCGATGAACTTAACATTGATTTCATAATGGATGAAGTCAGAAAAGTGAATAAATTCTGAAACTGTATTTTTCCCTGGTGTTGGCAAAATGAAATATAAGACCATTTTTAAGACCAGCCATTACGTAAAACGCTATGGCAAAACTGGCTGCGATGTTCTGACCATTCAGCATTGATTTGCCTTCTGGAAAGCCGGGATGCTTTCAGCCAGAGTTTCCCGGCTCTTTCATATTCACCAAAACTTTCCGCAATGGCTGCTGCTTCAGCGACATAATAATACCGGATGTTACGAACATTTCTTTTTACACTCATTCCCTGGCTCATTTTTACACCTGTGTTCACAACGTTATTTCAGACTGGCTGCTTCTTCAATTTCTGCTTTCCTTACCAGAAAGACATCGGTCGCTTTCTCCAGCAATTCGGGCGTTGCAGCCAATACCTTTGATGCATAGGCATAACACCGGGCCAGCGCACTGACGGTCTTGGCGTTCATCGCAGCCTCACAGAAATCGGTCAGCAGCTTACCGGGAGTCCGTTGATGATCATCCTGATCGTTGTCGAAAACTTTCGCTTTCCCGGCAGAACACTGTGCTGATTTTTGCTCAGAAGCTGTAACTACGGAATGCTGTGTAGCTGGGGTGGGCGGTGGCGCTGTTGCTGGCGTATCGGATGCGCTTTGGTCAACATCTGATGCTTTATCTTCAACATCACTGTGTTCAGTTAACGCCTCGGCTTGCTGCCTGGACTGATTGATCAGTGCGTTCAAGTCGGTCAATGTGGATTTAGCGGGAGTAATATCTCGCTCAACTGTGGGAGCAGTGTCAATTTCATCGGTTGTATAAACGCCCAGGATGACATCGGGGCAATGCAGTCGCGCCCACCGTTTGACGGCGAGATAAGCCAGTTGTTGTTTGGGGTCACTTGCCCACAGTGTGGAGTTGCGCACCTGCGCCTGCGTTAAAAGGATTTCCAGCTCGCGTGGCTGTTCCTCATTCTTCATCGTTGCCCAGACACGAACGCCACAACCGGATTCATCGTCCAGTGTCCATCCGGGAGCCGTGTACTTATTTCCCTTTGATGACGTTTTTTCAGTGAATTTGCCGATGACCTTTTCCCACGGACCAAACCAGGCATACTGAATCCGATCGCGTGTAGGGGCCATTGTCGAGATGACGGCGTTAACCAGCTGAGCTTCATAACCCAGCACGCCGTTAACCATGAAGGTTTTCTGGGCCACAGCAAACGGGTTCATGCGCCACTGCACCGCCTGCATTGTGACGGCGAGGCAGTCTGAGGCTTTTCCGGCGAGGTGCGCAGGTACAGTCACCCGGCTGCCGGCCATAATCTCGGCGAAACGCACAAGCTTATCCAGTGCATCCGGGCTGAAAATTGTGGCTGCCGTGCTGGTGTTTTCTGACGTGGGGTCCACTGGTTTATTCTGCATCACTGATTCTCCTGTCTGCGTGCCCATACCGGGCGCTGGATTGTCTCAATGCCGCCCCAGTAATCATTGAGGCGGCAGTGGTGGAAGGTGTCGAGATTCTGGCGAAAGAGTTTCATGCCTGAATGCATATCATCGTCATGCAGTTCGAACGTCCGAACGGGGTAACGCCCGCAATCGATGGTTTCGCTCACCGCAATAAAGACGAACTGAGGGTATTCCTGGAAGCAACGGTAGAAACCCTCGCAGTACATTGCGGCCTGCACGTGATACCGGAATTCTTCGATGTGACGGGAAAAACGAGACATGTCGGCGACCTTCTTTACATCAAGGATGACAGCGCGGTTGGCCAGATATTTGTCGGGACGGATTCGACATAGCTCATCGGTTTCACTGTCTCGCCAGTAGATTGAAGATTCGCAATACCCCTCGTCTTTCAAAAAGTAACTGGCTGCGGGGTGAGCCATTGCACTGTCTCGCATCAGCAGGAGCTTTCGTCCCTGTTCAGCATCCAGAACGGTCATATTCATCCTGCTGGCATCGTCCAGGAATGTCTGCTCTTCAGCCTTGCCCTGATTTGTGCGGCGGTTGAAAGCGGGGGCCACGATATAGCGCTTATCAAATTCACCGGGTTCCAGCAGCATGCAATGCAGGGCGCTACCCATATCCAGTGCGGCTGTTTTTTCAGGATCGACAGGCGCATCCTTACGCCATTTGTAGATGGCAGGGTTCAGCGCCACATCATCAAGCTGCGACTTACTGACCCCCGGGCCTGCGTGGTAGTCTTCATTACTGATGTTGTGATACACGCCGGGTTTTACTGGCATGGCTCCTCCCATTTCAGTAATACCTGCAGGTCATAGTTTTCATTTGCCTGGTGGTAAGCAAGGTTAAGAATGAAGTCCCGATACTCTTCATTCGCTTTACCGCCGAAACAGCATTTGCTGGCGAGTGGATGAAGCAGGGAAGCCCTGAATTCATCAAGCGTGTCAGGAAAGAAGGTCAGAAGGCGTGCGGCTTCGTCGTCTATCCACTGCTCTTTTCGAATGGCATCCTGTTCTTCCGCATCGAGCTGTTCTTTTCTGCGCTCGAGCTCAATGAATGGCATCATGGCTTGCCCTCCTGAAGAATGATTTCGGTCAGTCTGTCAGTCAGAACCTGCAGTAGCGGTTTGGGAGGACGACGGCTAAAGCTGGCACTGCTCAGAATGTTCTTTCGGCTGAACTCGACAGAATGGATGGGGTGAAAAGGACGTGCGCAGGCGGCATCGCCCCTGATGTTTTTGTTCATCATGGTGAGGTTCCTGTAAGTGGGACTGGAGAGAGGTATTGCTGAGAAAAGGCTAAGCGAGGCTAAAAGAGGTCAGTTCTGGATTTCACTTAGCGCCTGATAACAAGGATTTCAATCACGACCATTTTCAGACTGGCTTTCGTACTGCTGTCCGGTAACCGGGTTCCTCCGGTCATAGCACCCTGCAAATCAGCACCTTCCAGCCTGGCTGTACGCATGTCCGCATCACGCAGATTGGCAGCCATTAACTTTGCATGGCTGAAGTCTGTGTTTAATAAAGTAGTGCCAGATAGGTCAGCGAACGGCATAAAAGCCCGGCAAAGCAGAGTGTTGTTCAGACTGGCTCCCTGTAAATTTGCGCCAATCATAATGGCGCGGGTCAGGTCAGCGTTATCGAGAGGCGCGCCTCTCAGGTCCATAAAACTCAGATCGGCACGCTTTCCTTTCTGACCCTCTGAGCGGACCCAGATTTTGTGGGCACGCAGTATGATTTCAAGTTGTGAAAGGTTCATGGTGTTACTCCATTGATTAACGGGTAAAAGGTGATGGGCTGACATGTTCTTCCTGAGTAAAAGGAGAACGGGCGAATGAGAACTTTGCTAACGGGGCTGCGTTCTGGTGTGTGTGTAGCGGAACTGACCAGCGCGCCTGAGCGGAGTGTGTCCACGTAATGAAGACTCAGCAGGTTCATCGGGTTGTTCAGGGTAAGTAAGACATAGATGCAAAACATTCATTTAAACTCTTCCCGCCTTGCTGCCGCGCGGGCTTCATAGATGGATGATGTTTTGCCAGAAATAATTGTTTTCAGACAAAACACACCCGTTGTCGATACGTTTGCTTCGGATGCCGCGTTGAGGGCTGCATTAGCTACACGCGCATGCTTAAGCAAAGAAAATATGCAGGATTTAATGACGAGCATGGATTGTTCGCCATTTGTGATGTACGTGATTTTCACAGGGTCAACTCCGTGTAATAACAGGGCGAATAGATGGTGGGGATCAAAGCCAGTCTGGTCTTTCACCTGTTCCCGTATAAAAGTCCAGAATATCCAGGAGTCTCGGATAGAATTTAATTGCACGTTCGCCGTCCATCGATTCAATTTCTTTTTGTCTGAATCGTCGCCAGTCTTCGATTGAGTGCGTCTGACAGCCAGCACTTAATGTGACGCCATGCGTAATTTGAATACTGTATTCCTCACCCATAATAAGCCATGTATTTGCAGGTAAGCGGGTCCCGAATAAATGGGCGCCTTTCAGCTTTGTTCCCGTTACATCAGCAAGGCGTAAATTAGCATCATGAAAGTCGGTGCAAAATAAACTGGAATGGCTCAATGACGCGTAATCAAACTTTACGTGAGTAAAATCAGATCTCTCCAGATTGCATCCATTCATTGCAGCATGACGTAGTTTTGCCCGGCGGAAATTACAGTCGCTGAGATTGCATTTATTAAAGATACTCTTCTCAAGGTTGGTGTTATAAAAGTTGTGATCAGATAAGTCACTGTGGCTAAGTACTAACCTTTTTCCTTCTTCGCCTGCGGACTGAAGCCAGACGTTATGTTCCTGAAGTAGCGCCAATAATTCCTCTTCTGTCATTGAGTTCTTAGGCGTTTTTACTGGACGAGTTACAATTGACAGGTCATGCATGTTTGATTCCTTCTCAGATTTCTTTGTCATAATCGGCGTGGCTCAGTAATAACCATTTTCTCCCTCCGTTTTTGGAGAGAAGACGCCAGGAAGGAGTCACGCAGATGGAAAGATAGCCATGCCGGATAGTGCGTCTTGGTTTGATTTGTCCCAGACGCCATTGCCTGAGGAGACAGCGTGCCCGGATGTTGACGCGTTCTGGTACCTTGTGTTTATTCATGGTTGGCCACCCATTCATCAGCGCATGACGCCGCAAGTTTCTGAATGAACACCCAGCGAATGCCTTCTCTGAACCTGACGAAGACTAGTGTACGCCTGAGAGAACTGGCGGTGAAAATGTGCCAGCCATATCGGTATTGATAAATCATTGTTTACTCCGGATGGGCGAGATAAGTACTGGAAGGGGATAAATGCCTGCTTTTAACCACATCAGGCGAGGTGGTTCCCTGCTTTGCACAGTCAAAGGAAATTGATAAATTCATCCTGCACAGTTAATAAGGAAGAGCATATGGCTGAATTTACAGTTCGCGTGGAGTTGCATGGCGCAACATCTGATGATTATGAAAAGCTACATGAATCAATGGGCGCTCGGGGTTATTCCAGAGAGGTTATCTCAGATGATGGACAATGGTTTAACCTGCCCACAGCAGAATACGTTGCGTCAAAATCATATACAGCCACACAGATAAGAGATGAAGTAAGGGTTGTGGCGAGTGCAATCAGTCAGAGCAACTGGGTATTGGTAACTGAATCAAAGGAGCGATCCTGGTATCTGTCCACTAAGTAGGTAAGTTGCCACCTTCACGGCAATTATCATTATTTGGCGGTGATACATAGCCGCCACTCTCAATATGGCTTATCAGTCGCATCACGTTCTCCGGACTGGCAACCTCGCACCAGATTTGCACAATTTGCATTCGTTTATTTAGCGGCATCTGTCCGGAACCAAGAGCGTCCTTGGCCAGCACATGCTTATCTTTTATTTTCATGATAATGCTTTCCATACTCTTTACCTTTTCCAGTTGTTATTGATGAGGTGATGCTTTTAAGAGCCTGCTTTTCACTACTTCAGGCGAGGTGATTCTCGCGTACCTGATCAGGGAGAGTTGCTGGGCCAGCTATCTGATAAGATCACTGAATTACAGATGCTCAATGCAGAGTTGTCGGGTCTTTACCAGGCAAAGAGACAAATCACAATGGAACTTCGCGAAGAAAATAAAAAAATCGAGATGTTTGCTTTGCAGGCTGCCAGCTATGAACTTCACACCACGGACGGAGGAACGACGGTATATCGATCTAAGAAACCTGCCGACCAGGATGTTCAGCATCACTATCTTTGTGCTCACTGCTACAGCAGCAGCAAGGTATCGATACTTCAGCCGAAGCCAGAGCGCAGCCAGCATGCCGGCTTTTTTATTCATTACTGCCCTCAATGTAAAAATGAATACAAAATGCAGAAAGTGCCCTTTCACAAGTTGTACCAGAATGTAAGACCGCTTCCCCATTAAGTACGAATGAAACATGTTCGGATACTCTTCCCAAAAAAAATCCCGCCGATGGCGGGATAAACGTGTTCAGGATTATTATTACCATACGATGGGACTGAATGGTGTTTGTGATACTTTCAGATCGTGAGATGCCAGGCGAAATACATCGCACGTTATTTATAACGAGTAGCAGAGCTCATTAACCTGAATAAACGCAATGCTCTTATTCAGGCTCAGGCGACTTTTCACACCCACAGCATTTGGGACGTAAGTCCGGGTGTAATGCATAAACAGGTTCAAGAAATTCACTGATGATATAGTCAAGCGCGGCCTGCACTTTTTCCATGTACTCCTCCGAATCTTCCCTGGTCACTTTACCTTCTGCTTCATACTTATAAATATAACCCGCTGAGCTACTCATCTCACGTACGACCATTAAAACGGTTTGTTTAATGCTGACTGCTGCTTCACGATGTTTCATAGGTGCTCCTTAGATGATAAGCCTGTTCAGGCTCAGATAACGGGGGGGATAACTAACAAATATCGCTTGTCAGAAACAGCGGGTGGTTTTCAAATCTGGTAGTTCGTTTAACCCGGATAAAAAAATTCCCGCACAAGGCGGGAAAGGTTCAAAGGAATGCAGGTATGCGGTCTGATAACTCACGCCCGGCAAACTGGGCTAAATCGCAACCGCGAAGTGACTAGACGAGGAGTCAGAATTACTTCCTGACGTAGAATTTATAATCTAATCGTTGTTCGTTTTACTGAAAAAATTCATCCATTCGTTTATTTCATCTCACCTCTGTAATGATTTTTTTGATTAGCAATAATCAAGGCTTGCCGGTTTTCATCACGTAAATCGAAAGGCAGGATGATTTTTGCTTGAGAGGTTTGCTTTGCCCGAAACAGCTGCGTCGAACATCACGAATCCTGGCCAGATCAAAATCACTGGCATGCCGGTGATAAGTCTTGATGTGGGTTAATGGAGTTCGAGGGTCGAAGCGTCTGTTGCAAAGCGGGCATACAACGGTAGTGCGTTTCATGCTTCCTTCTCCAACAAAGGACATGGCACTGGCTAGCGCCATCTCGTTTGTTGCGAGTAGGTTGGGTTTTGCCACTTCGGGATATCGCACTCCTGTGCTCCTCCCGCCCGACTTTACTGTGCCGTTCAGTGAATAAGATTATAATGAACTAAAAGTACGAGATTAATCAACCAAAAGGTGGGCTTTGTATTTAAATTTAAGCTATTTTCGGTTCAACATTATGATAATTCGAAGGTTATTTTTTTGCTTTACTACTTGTTGAAATCAAATGTAAGTGACATCGGCAGGATCTGGAGTGACAAAGCTCAATCTGCTCTCAACGACCACCCCTAAAAATTTGCAGCTATCATCTATTTCTACGACCCCATAGCTACTATTCAGAGATTTGAGGTATCTATGATTGGTGCCTTCGTCTATTACAAGTTTTTTGAATGTTGCTTTCTTAGCAGCGGGTATTTGAGCAATTACGAGGTCGCCATTAGTTGGCTCTCTCTTAGTTTCAACCAGAATCATACTAGCTTGAGGTACACAAAGCCCTACAGGCGAAGTCATTGAATCATCCTCGACTATTAGCCAATACCCCTCATCAGTATCCAAGATTGAACCGCTTGCATAACGTCTAAATCTGACGAAGTCGGTTTGGTCAATATTCCTGAAGTTTTCAATGTCTGACCAATCAATAAGAGGGAAACTCCCTCTTGTCAGGGCTTTATATAGTCTTAACTCACCGGCCTGAGCCATTTCACCGTGCTGTAGGTATAAAGGGTCAACGCGTAAAACCTTAGCCAATGAAAGCATCATGGCTGGTCGTGGCAATGATTCGCCTGACATCCATTTACTTACCGCTTTCGAAGAAACGCCCAGCTCTCGGGCAAGCTTCATCCCCCGTCCATGCGGCGGATAGTTTGCTTCATTCAGTGCTTGCACGAGTCTCTTAGAGAACTCTTGTCTAATTTTATCACTTTGTACCATGAGTACGATAATAACCGACTTGATAAAACTTACAGTTCAACTTAAAGTGAACCTAAAGTACTAAATGGAGGTTTTATGTCTGAACTTAATCATGCAATAAAGTCAGCTGGAGTAGCGGAAGTTGCAGCCGCCTGCGGTATTAGTCCGAGGGCTGTTTACAAATGGCTGAAAAAAGGATCGCTTCCAAAAACTGAATTTTACGGTAAGACCAGCTATGCAGAAAAAATTGAGCAACTTACCTTAGGGCGATTTGCTGCCAAACGATTATTGGCAGAAAGTCAGGCTCAATTGTTAGCTGAGTAAATTTTCCGGGCACCAATCGGGCGCCCAACTCCAAATTCTCAATATCTAAGGAAATTATTCAATGGAACTAACAAAAACACGCAAATCAAATGGATTGAGTGTGCATGGTCGTCATCTTCTTGCCCAGGCTCACAAAGCCTTGCTACGAACCCGTCAAACAGAGGTTGCTAAACGACTTAACGTAGCCGATTCAACAGTGCTGAGACGAACAGAGAAATACCCTGAAATCATGGAAACGCTGGCAGCAAGTGGGGTGGAGGATTTCGTGTTGAGGGGAGAGATGAAAGTGCCACTGGAACAGTATCGATGGCTTCTCACCGTGGCCATACAGTTTGCCGAGTGCGAACTGGAGCGCACAAAAGAGAAAACCCCGGACTGCGCTAACAGTACCGGGGTTTAATGCAGAACAGTTTCGTCAGAAACCATCCCAATTATGTCAGCAGCAACCGTGCAAGTAAACGGCTGCGATTTGAGTTAAGGGTCAGGAAATGTTCGCCAAAAAAATGAAGTCGCCAGAAGTTATCTCATCCCATCCCAAAGTGCATTTGATGGCACAGCATCTCCTGATTCCCCCTCGCTCAGTAAGTGAGGGCATTCACCGTTTAAAGCCGGAGGGCAGTATTCGTGATAAACGCGATATCACTGTGGCTGGTCTGCTTAAGTTCTGGTCTGTTGCGAAACATCATGCCCGAAACGGTGTGATACCTGATGCTGATCTCTCATACATCGATGCTGTCGTGAACCATCCCGGTTTCGGTCAGGCAATGCAGAAAGTAAATTTGGTTAAGTATGACAAGCGGAGAAACTGCCTGGCGCTTCCGGAAATGAAAGGGGAGCAACAAAAGATTGAAGGCAAAAAATCTCAGGCTGCATTGAGGCAGCAGCGCTACCGTATGAGGCTTAAGGTCAGGAACTGGATAGTTGAGGGAAGGCGGGCTGCTGCTGAACTTGCTAATAGCTCACGTTTTAAAAATCAGACTGTCGTCATAAAGCATGATGAGGTTTATGACGAGGAGGGAAGGCTGCTGAAATTAGGTTCAATTACTGTCGATGGCAAAACGACGCACGTTGGTTACTGCTATCCCCAACATAAAACAACTGATAAGCATGGCCGGCCATCCTGGGCATCAGACATATCGATCAGTGATTCATGTGATAAGCCGGGCGTCACCAACAGCGTAACGCCCGGTGATTCTGGCGTAACGCAGAGCGTCACCAGTAGCGTAACGCCAGCTGATTCTGGCGTAACGCAGAGCGTCACCGGCAGCGTAACGCCCGGTGATTCCGGCGTAACGCAAAGCATCACCAGTAGCGTAACGCCCGGTGATTCTGGCGTAACGCAGAGCGTCACCGGCAGCGTAACGCCCGGTAATTCTGGCATCACTCAGAGCGTCACCAGTAGCGTAACGCCCGGTAATTCTGGCATCACTCAGAGCGTCACCGGCAGCGTAACGCCCGGTAATTCTGGCATCACTCAGAGCGTCACCAGTAGCGTAACGCCCGGTGATTCTGGCGTCACTCAGAGCGTCACCAGTAGCGTAACGCCTGGTAATTCTGGCGTAACGCGAAACGTTCCTTGCGGGCTCACGCGTGTTAAACCTTCGCGCGCGCGCACCCGTTTTAGTTTTTTAAGATCTAAAACCTTAAAATCAAAACCTAAAACAACACACATCGCGCGCGAGAAAATTTTATGGCCTGTGGATAACTTCGACCCCAACAGCAAAATCACGTTGACCCCTGATTGGCTGACTAACTTCCCAGCCCCCTGGGTGAGCAAGTCCTCCCCACTTACAACCCGGCCCAGCGGTTGTGCCTTCGACGCCATGCACAACGTGACCCAGAGCGTGACGATCCTGAGAACAGGAAACTCCGCCACTTGTGTAACTCGCAAACGTGCCGCACATGGCTCAACGGCAGCAGGCAATGCACAATCAACTGAGCAGGCTAAATTCAGGCTTGACCCACACTGGACAACCTCAAGCCAGTTTCTCAAACATGCCCGGCATATCGGCATCGAGCTTGATTCTGACGCATCGATCTATGAGCTGAGCGAGTTTGTAAATTACTGGATGGAAGAGGGCGCACTGCACACTCAGAAGCAGTGGGAGACGAAGCTGGCACGGTTTATTGGAAAGGGGCGGAAGAGGGAGGCTAAGCATGCTAAACGCCGTCAGGACTTTACAATTCCAACCAGCATGGATTACGCCATCCCGCATGGGTTTCATGGGGGATGATCAGACAACCGCGAGTAAACCGGTTTTACTTGATGAAAAATGGGAACTCGTACGGCAGCTATGAGCGAAGAACGGACGTTAAAATTATGGCGACCGGGAAGTTCTGCCACATTAGACATAACACCTCTGTTATGAATCGGCAGAAGCCAGCTCCGCAAGCACCCTGAGCACAGAGCGGGGGTCTGCCGAGCAATATTCCATGACGCCTAACCAGACGATTTTTCGTTTGTCGAAGCCCTGATGGTAAAACTGATAACGAAGTCCCGGAGCGCAGACGAGAAGTACAGGATCGCGCGTTATCAGAACCTCAATATCTGACTCGGTATCGTCAGCAATAACCCGGTAATCCGCGCCGAACTTATCCAGCTCCCGTTGAAGGGATTTAATAAACTTTTCGGTAAGCGTGAACGGGAAATAACCTCTTTGCAGCGGAGATCGTCCCAGCATGGGGCTTGGACTGTGAACAACGTAGATAGCTTTGCTTGTCATAACACTCCCTGTAGTTTGTCAGTTTACCAGACTACAGACTGTCAGCTGTAGCGCTCAGGTGTCCAGCAAGCATATACCATAACACTTCTTTCCTGCACCGCCGCGCCCTCAGCGCGATCCTGACGCGATCGGGTCGTTTCCGGCACCTTTTTACCGGCCAGAATCCTGAAAAACGGCCATGAAGATAACGGCGCATCTGAATTATTATGTGGTGAGATTTACTCTCCACCGATTAGTGCTCGCAGGTGCTGGAAACGTCCGCTCCTGGCACTAATCGGAAGTTCTAACATTAACCACTTGATGCGATGTTTGCATTTGCGCACTTCACACCCAGAATTAGTGGAGGACGAAGCTGGCAGGTTTATCGGGAAAGGTCGGAAGAGAGAGGCTAAGCGCGCTTCAGGGCGTCAGGATTTCACAATCCCCACCAGCATGGATTATGCAATTTCAGATGGGTTTCATGGGGGATGATCAGACAGCCATGATTAAAACAGATCCTTTAGTGAACATGGGAGCCAGGAGAGCTGCTAAGAGCGAAAAGCGGACATGACTAACAGCATTATGTATGAATCGGCGGGGAGCAGGTCAGGACGTACCTGACAGAAATTCTTGATTTTTACCTGTTCAGGGCATTACATGATCTCATTGGTGAGCGTGTTTGTGGGGGAAGCCTAAGGCATTATTCTAGAGTTCATATATAGTGCATCTAGCAACTGTTCATTAACCATAGCTGCTTTGTTAGGTGCACCTTGTTCTTCTACATCAACATCTGAAGTATCATTACCCCCAGATAAAACACCAGCAATAGTTATAAATCCCACTGAAGAGACATCCTCTAAATTTCCTATGAACAATGGTGCTCCACTCATCCCTGACATTGTTTGACAGTAATGTTGAAATCCTCCAACTTCATCTGCACCTTTGAAACATAAGAGTGAGTTGTCCATCATTATGTTTTTAAAGTAATAATATGGTTTTTCTTCTTTGTTGATTATTCCATGTAGCAAATCGTTTCTTGTTGCTAAATCCTGGTATCCAATTATCGTAAGATATGTCTGTGCGTCAATGTGTTCGGCAATTTTAACTTTCAATTCTGGGTTTTCTAGTATTACTGGGTTTTTCAACACAACGACTATGACATCATCTCCTAATGAGGGTTGTTCATGTATTAGTTCTATGGTCTTTATGCCGTCTGGGGTTAGCTCTCCTGAAAGTTCTCCATCGTATTTGTCAGCATCTTCTCCTGATAGTAAATGAATGTTTGGAACAAATTTAAGATATTTGTTTCCTGATTGTAATTTGCCATCTTCATTGTAATTATGGGCCATAAAGCAATGTCTGGCTGTGATTACTAAGTTTTTATCTATTATTGTCCCCGTGCATGCTGGAGTGCTCTTGGAATCACCATTAGCAAATAAAAATAGTCCTATTCTATCAACTATTCGATGGTCGACCACTTTAATTGATGCTGATAAGCAACTACTTACATAGTCGTTATATGTTTCTATACATTTTGCCGCCATGGACTTATCATTTTGTTTGGAGTTTGATATGCATAAACTTTGAAATGAATTCAGAAAGTTTCCGGATGAATAAGTATCACCTGTAAACTTTCTCGGAATTCTTAATGCGTCAACAGCAGTACTACATAAGTGAGTTTTGTTTTTTAATGGAGAATCTAATGTACCTTTACTACTTAATGTTACTTTCAATATGGGTTCGCACTCCTTTCCTTTATTTATCATTGGCTTGCCGATCATTAAGGCCCTGAGATAAGCAGTGCATACCGGAATATCTTTTGGTTCTATTTTATTGAACATGGTATTTAATGCTTTCTCAGGGTTTGAAGGAATGCAGGTTGGACAGCCCCCTCCCCATTTCCCTGAAGGACTGTTAAGTCTAGATGAGTCAAACAACTCTTCTGGAGTCTCTTTTATAAAGTTATTATCCCTGCCAAAATCTTTAAGCTTTTCAAGCCTAAAGCCTTCATTCATTACAAATGCATTGCCTGGCGTGGCGAAAGATGCTGATGTTTGAAAGAGATTAAATGATGAAGTCAGAATAAAAAATACAATAAATATCCTATTCATTATTTTTTATTCCAATTCTAAATAACTCAGCCTCGAGCTCCCTCCTTATTAATAGCCCTTTAGTTTCGGGCCATAATTTTTTCATTGACTCTATTTGCTCTGGTATTTTTGAATACTCCTTCTTGCTCATTAAAATAGCTATATTATACATCTCTTTGCGTCTCTGTGTGTTGCTGGTATCCGCACCTCTATTATATACTAGCGATGCTAACGCGCCACGAGCGGATGGTGGCAGTAACTCAAAGTTTTTAAATGTTGATTTTGTTTGAGCTATTAAAAATGGGAGGTAGTATTCAAATTGTTTACTGGCTGAATCCCAATTAATAGTTAATTTTTTTATTTTATTAGTGCATAGCCTTCCATCTTCCCCTTTTTTTCCTGCGCATGCCATAAGCCCTTTTATTGTTTCCTCTGGAATGTAATTAATCCAGGCGTCATATATAGATTTTTCACTGCTATATCCTATGTCATACCCGAAACCTACAGTTGCACCTGATGCTCCACCCGGCCAGGTTGGGTTTTGGAGTTTTTTATCATAATTACTCTTCCCAGTGACTTCGAAATAAATAATAAGTTTCTTAGCTTCGGTTGATATTTTTAAGTCAGATCTTGGGCCAGTCAGTTTACCCATTGTTTCTACTTTAAATATTCTACCTGCCTCTGGCTCTTTATATTTTTTTGCATTGATAACATCATTAAAAGTGACGCTTTTTAGTTGCGCATTGAATGCATCAAACCCATCAGCTAGCACAGGGCATGTGGGAACTAAACTCAAACTAAAAAAAATATTCAAGAAAATCTGATTGTTACGCATAAATGACCTCAACTGAAATCATTAAGTGAGAGGCTTGATTGAATAGTAGTCACTTACTCTTTTGATAAGAGTAGAAGCTTTATCAAGGTATGTGATCTTTTTTGTGATTTTGAGGCTTCCTTCACTATTTTACCCACCGAGAAATCGATGCATAAATAATTAAATATTTTCTTAATCAGATGTTTATTGGCATTTCGGTGAAGTGATCGAATTTTACTGATCGCCAGACCATCGCCGTTTTCATACAAGGCGATGAAACACATTAAGTTGGCCATCAACGTCCGCTTTTGGCAGTGAGTTTAATGGGAAGCAGATCCCCCCCATGCTTGAATTGTTTTAAACAAATGAAACGTAGAGTTTTGTTGTTCTATTCTAGCTGTGGTCATCTTGAAGAAGATAAGGATAAAGAGCTTTATTGTTCTCAGTCCTTGTCGACGTAAAGTGTCTCACATCCGACTGGAGTTAGATGTGAATATGTAAAATAATATGGATATTGAACTATGAAAAATCAAAAAAATAGCATCAAAAAAGCTTTAGATGTAGTCAGCTTTTTACATGTCGTAGGACATCCTCGACTCTGGATTACCCGCTTCTAGGTAGGTGTTGAGGGTGAAGAAGAGTATTACTACGCCATTGTTGACTGGGATCACCGCATTTTGGCCGACTGGGACGCGTCTACGCATCAATGGGACATGAGATATGAGGCTTGGAGAGTAGTACCAGATTCTCGTGATGATCTACCTGAAGATGTTCTTGCGGAAATTGTCTCATACGAACAATTGTTTCAGTTATCGTTAGTTGAATCATTTGCGTAACTATAGGGGGGCTTTGCCCCAATTTTCTTTGCCTTTCTGGGGCCCGCTTGGAAAACGGAAAAAATCCTACGTTAAGCTTGGTTTTTGAGCAGCTATGACCAGTAGCTATGAGCGAGGAGCGGACGTTTATTCGATGATGTAGTATTGCGAAATACTTCACTGATTGGCAGTTCATTGCCCTAAAAATTTAGACCAGATAGTGAGCTCAATACCAACTTTTAACTATTCAGGAAGACCATTATGACGCGGCGATACACACCAGAACAAGCCGACAGGATGCGTAAAAGAAGATACTGGTTTTACGTTGATGGTGAGCGATTCAGCAGTGCAGGTGCAGCGAACAAACACGTAGGTGAACGCATCTTTCATGCCGCCTGGAGAGCGAACTTAATCGCAAATTCAGGCGGTGAGTCGATGCAAATTGGCGATCGAACACTCCCCGTCCAGAGAGGAAAATATACCGTTGTGCTTGAGCGACGTAAGGATCTCTCTGATAAATCCGTGAGTGATTACGCAGCTGCACGTAAGAAACTGCAAAGCGCTGGCTGGACGGACGATGAACTTGACGAAATGGATGATGGCGAGATTTGGCTTGAGTACAAGAGTGAACTTGAGCGGGAAAAGCTCGACGTACCTCATTATTCCGGTCATAAAAAATATACCCGAGCTGAAGTTAGGCAAGTTCAGGGACGATTCAGGTGCGCAGTTCTGACCAACTGGGAAAATCAATGCGCGATTTCAGGTACACGGCTCGCGCTTGAAGCGGCACATATTATCAGCTACGCGAGTGGGGGTTCTTCAAGAGTAGAAAATGGCGTCTGCCTTGCCGCAGATTTACACAAGCTTCTTGATAAAGGCCATATGCAAATTGAGACGGGCTGGGTCAGACTCTCCGATGAAGCAAAAACCGATCCACGCTATGCTCATCTCGAAGGGAAGCCGCTTCGTAAGCCACTTATTAAGGTTACGTTCTAACCGAGCAGATCCAATGCGTCTTTCTTGCACTGTTGGACGTCGCATTAAATGGTAGGCGTAGTCATTTTCAGCTTTGGTTCTTTTATATGATTTTTGGAGCACAAACTATTATGAAAAAAAGTGGCATCTGAAAATATTATCGGATATACAACTACAATTTCAGCAACGTCCGCTTTTGGCACAAAGAAGACCTGGATCCAGGTGGGCAGGATAAAGGTTTTGTCGTAGTGAAAATGGGTGAGACAGTATTTTTTTCTTAAGTTTTTGCATTGGGTGCCGTTTCGCTGGTAATGTTTAAAGTTATGCTGGGGGGAATTCTAAAAAATAATATTTGAATAAATTTAGATGTTCATTATCTAATCGTTAGGGGGTGATTAAATAGCATAAATATAAACGCATCATTCAACTCCCGAGGTTTGATAAGATATAATGATTAGAGATGATTGAATCAAAGGCTGTTTATTTTATGAGTTATCCCTAACAATAAATTATTAACTCTATCGGCTTTGAGATTTCATATATGGCCTCTCCAAGATCGCAGCGGCGCCGTTTAAGCGTTGCTAAGTCTGCAAACGAACTCTGTCAGTGCCTTGATTGCTGGTGGCACAAGTCGGTGACCGGGATAGTAAAGGCATAACTCCCCAAGATTCACCTGCCACTCAGGCAACAGATGTATCAGTCTGCCCGCTCGCACATCTTCAGCAACGTGTCGTTCTGCAACACAAGCAATGCCTAAGCCAGCGAGTGCAGCGCTATGCAAAGAGGCTGCATCGCTGACGGCGAAGCGCGGCTCGCCCTGCAAGACGTATCGGTGCTCGCCGGAGATAAGCTCCCAGCGATAAATGCTGCCGTCAGACATGCGCATGCACAGGAGCTGATGCTGACTGAGTGCATCAGGAGTGAGTGGCAATGGCGTTTGCGCAAGGTAATCCGGCGCGGCTACCACAATCATGCGTAATGCCTGGGTCAGTTTGATCGCAACCATATCGACAGGTACATCTTCTGTCAGCCGGACGCCGGCGTCGAAGCCCTCGGCGACAATATCGACCTGCTCTTTCTGACTGTAAATATCTGCGCGGATACGCGGATAGCGCTGCAAAAATGGCAGCAGTATCTCGTCGTACCATAGCAAGCCACTATCCGGTGGTACGTTAAGGCGCAGTACTCCCGCTGGATCACTGGCTTCACTGCTGATTTCGTCTGCCGCAATGCGGAT
Organism: Enterobacter sp. Sphag1F; assembly: GCF_014193275.1. Lineage (NCBI taxonomy): Bacteria > Pseudomonadati > Pseudomonadota > Gammaproteobacteria > Enterobacterales > Enterobacteriaceae > Enterobacter > Enterobacter sp. Sphag1F. The sequence goes on from NZ_JACHZD010000005.1 coordinate 469,299, forward strand.
TATTTCCAGCGCCGGGGCTATTCGTTCTAAATAGCGCCGTCCCGGCTCAGTAAGCGCCACGCTGCGGGTGGTGCGGTTAAACAAGCGTACCCCCAGCTTTCTTTCCAAACCTGCCACGGCATTGGTTACAGCTGAAGGGGATATCTCAAGTTCACTGGCCGCCGCTTTGAAGGTGCCGCGACGCGCCACAGACAGCACTATTTCCAGTTCGGTGATACCTGTACGGCTCATGAATTATTCCGTTTTACGCAATACCCCTTGCAGGGGAAGGCGGATTATCGCCACCAGAGGGACATGTTACTTTTCCTGAACGCAAACCTTTCAGGAGCTCAACCGTGCACATCATCGAACATATCTATATCAACGGCAATTTCGTCACGCCTGATGGCAATGAATGGATCGATATTATCAATCCCGCCGACGGCAGCGTAATCGGGAAAGCTCGCCTCGCAAATAGCTGCGACGCGGAACGCGCCATATGCGCTGCTCATGCCGCCTTTCCAGCGTTTGCCGAAACCCATGTAGCGGATCGAATCACCCTGCTCGAACAGATGTACGCGTCTGTGAAAGCGGCAGAGGCTGAGCTGCACGAGGCAATTTTGCTCGAGTATGGCGCCCCATCATCGCGCTCGCAATGGATGGCTAGTTACCCTGCACAGGTGATTCGACATGTCATCGAAGAATTAAAGAAATATCCGTTTACGCAGCAGGCGGGGCGTGCCACCGTTCAGATGCTGCCGCTGGGCGTGGCAGGATTGATCACTCCCTGGAACAGCAATGCTGGTTTTATCTGTCACAAGCTGGCCACGGCTGTAGCGGCAGGCTGCACCACCGTGATCAAGCCCAGCGAATTTAGCGTCCTGCAGACGGATGTGTTAGCCCGGGCGCTGCATCGGGCTGGTCTGCCTGACGGCGTGTTCAATATTGTCACCGGTCGCGGAGACACGGCAGGGCAAGCTATCAGCACCAGCCCAGACGTGGCGAAAATCTCTTTCACCGGCTCAACCGCCAGCGGTAAGGCCATCCTGCGCAGTGCGGCTGAAACCTTCAAGCGCGTCACGCTGGAACTGGGCGGAAAGTCACCTACGCTCATCCTGCCGGATGCAGATGCGGCCACTGCTGCTGAATTGGCCGTTCAGGCCGGATTTATTAATAGTGGTCAGGCCTGTATTGCCGGAACGCGGATCCTTGTACCGGCGCAGCGTAAAGCAGAGTTTGAACAGGCGCTGACGGCAGCGGTCAGTAAACATCGATCCGGCGATCCGGCTGAGTCTGACACCTCTATTGGTCCAATGGTGAATGAGAAACAATGGCAGCGCGTGCAGCGCTATATCACGCTGGGAGAACAAGAGGGCGCGCGCCTGCTGGCAGGCGGCACCGGACGTCCTGAAGGTCTGCACGATGGCTGGTATGTTAAACCCACGCTGTTCAGCGATGTGACCAACAATATGCAAATTGCCCGTGACGAGATTTTTGGTCCGGTGCTGTCCATTATTGCTTACCAGGATGAAGCGGAAGCGATTGCTATTGCTAATGACACTGACTACGGTCTTTCAGCGCTGGTGATTGGGCAGGATGTGGGTCATGCTCGGCAAGTGGGCGAGCAGATACTTGCCGGACGCGTCATGATTAATACGCTGGCGCATGAGCCGCGTGCGCCATTTGGTGGCTTCCGGAACTCGGGCATCGGCCGCGAAATGGGGCAGTGGGGGATTACCGCTTTTCTAGAACCTCGTGCCGTGACGCTGGCGTAACAGCTTAAAAAGAAAAATCTTTATAATCAATGGAAAACAGGTCGCCGTTCATGGCGACCTTTGTCATAGCGCCGATCATTTAGAACGTGGAGGCCTGAGGTTTCACTCTCTCTATGCCCGGGCATCTTTCAGCAGTTGTTCAATAACCTTCTCCTGCTCTGCGTAGTTTCCTTCGCCAAAGCTGGTATAGCGCAGCTGACCATGCGCATCGAAAAGATAGTGCGCAGGCCAGTACTGGTTACCAAAGCGATTCCAGATAGCATAATCATTATCTGCCACCACGGGATATGGCAACTGCCACTGCCTGATAGCACGACTCACGGCTTTCTCATTGCGCTCCCAAGGATACTCTGGCGTATGCACGCCAATCACCACCAGTCCCTGTGCCTGATATTTGTTCGCCCAGTCGCGGACATGCGGCAACGTGTGCTGGCAGTTGATGCAGTCATAGGTCCAGAAATCCACCAGCACCACTTTGCCTCTCAGTTTTTCAGGCGTGAGCGGCGAGCCGTTCAGCCACGCAGTTCCCCCATCCAGAGAGGGCAGAGCACTGCTGGTTTGCGGCAGCGTCACGGGTTCCAGGCGAACCATTGTTTCCGGTTTGGTCATCCAATGACTCATCTTCTGCTCAAGATTCTGTGCAAAGGCTGGCGCGCTTTGCAGCAGGCTCACGGAACCACTGCCGATCAGCGCGACTGATGCCAACATCAGAATGCCAGCTCCCTGACGCAGACGTGCTGTAAAGGCCAGTCCGGGGCGAAGCCGCGTGACCAAACTGCGTCCGGCTAACCAGATCAGCCCCAGCATGACGGCTGCGCCGCTGCCGTAGGCGGCAAGCAGCAGACTAATCGATACCGGATTTTTTGCCACAACGGCCAGACTGAGTATGGCACCAAGTACCGGTCCGGCACATGGCGACCAGAGCAGGCCGGTTGCCAGACCTGCCAGCAGGGCCGCGAACAGGCCGCTGCTGCGGTTGCTGGCGCTGTTGAGGTTGTTACCCAACGCGACAAATGGTCGGGTAATGAACTGCGCTATGCGTGAAGAAAGCAGCGTCAGCGCTGTCAGGGTCAGAAACAGCAGAGCAACCCAGCGTCCGGTTGCGGTTACGCGGGTGACCCACTGGCTGGCTACTCCCGCCAGCAACGCCACAGCAGTGAACATAATGACCATACCGCTCAGCAGCGCCAGCAGCTGGCCTTTACGACCGCGCACGCTGGCGAACACAAACGGAATCACCGGCAGGGTGCAGGGACTAAGCAGCGTCAGCATGCCGGCCAGAAAAGCAATAAACAGTGACATAGTCAGCTCCTTACTTAGCCTGTACGGCAGCAGTGATGATGCGCGCCACGTCGTCCGGATGGCTTACCATTGAGACGTGGCTGGATGTCACCTCTCGCGTATGCGCATGGATTTTGTGCGCCATGGCGCGTTCCAGAGCGGGATTGATCATCCGGTCCTGCGTGCTGACCAGATACCAGCTCGGCTTCTGCGACCAGGCCGCCTGCGTCACCTTGTCACCAAATGCGGCGGCTCGGATCGGCCCCTGGGTGACCGACATAAGCTTTTGCTGCGCGGGAGGCACATCCGGCGCAAAATCATGGGCCAGCGCCTTTGGCGGCAGATAGAGAAAGCCATCAGCGGATTTTGCCAGACTCGCGCTACCCGGAGGAGCCGGATAAGTGCCGGCGAGATCTGCGGTCGTCTGGCCCTTGTCCGGCGCGAAAGCAGCGACATAGACCAGCGCTTTAACCTTTTTATCGTTGCCCGCTTCGGTAATAACGGTGCCGCCCCAGGAATGTCCAGCCAGCACAACATCGCCTTTGGCCCATGCTATTGCGCGCTGCGTGGCGGCAATGTCATCCTGCAGGGACGTCAGCGGCAGCTGTACGGCAATTACCTCGTAGTTTTTGGCCTGAAGCTTCGGAATCACGCGATCCCAGCTGCTACCGTCAGCAAAGGCGCCGTGCACAAGCACGACAGAGTGGAGTTCGCTGGCGTATGCCAACTGAGCGCCAGAGAGGGCCAGCAGGCCCACAGAGAAAAACCTGACAATTGCTTTCATAGGAAACTTCACAAAGGTGGATGAATATCTGCCTGCTGGCAGTACCTTCATTAAACCCACCGCATGTGTTCAGCCTGTTTCCGCTAATACCGGTTTTGTCGGATTGTATGTGTAACCGCCCGTGGGATACAAAAGGCTACAAATCGGTTTGTCGCAGCGTGACGCACGCGTCAAGCCCACCCTCTGGACGATTGCTCAGATTTAGCGTGCCGGACATCTGGCCGACCAGCTGGCTGGCAATTGCCAGCCCGAGTCCGGTTCCGCCGGTGTGACGGTTGCGCGAACTTTCCACGCGGTAAAAAGGCTCCAGCACCGCTTTCAGTTCATCGTCGGGTATGCCAGGCCCGTTATCCAGAACGTGAATGGTGATGCTCTCCTCGTGGGGGGCGCATAGCTGAATCTCCGCTTCGCTGCCGAATTTGAGGGCATTATCAATAAGGTTGGTCATGACACGGTGCAACGCCTGCGGCCGGACGGCAAAGGTGTCCTGCCCACTGCAGGGCACAAAGGAAACCATTTTTCCTACATCCTGATAGTCGCAGGCAACGCTGTCGAGAAACGCATTCAGGCTGACTTTCTGGCGTTTCTCCTCCCGTACATCAGAAGAGCGCGCATAAGCGATACCTTCGCGCACCAGCTGGCTCATATTATCGAGATCGCTTAGCAACTTTTCGCGCAGTTCCAGCTGTTCTGCCATTTCCACGCGCAGCTTCATGCGGGTGATGGGGGTTTGCAGGTCGTGAGAAATTGCTGCAAGAATCTGCGCGCGCTCTTTAAGGTGATCCTGAATTCGCGTCTGCATGGCATTAAATGCGCGTGCCGCTTGCTGCACTTCCGCCGGCCCGCTCTCTGCCATCATCTGAGTACTGCCGGTCGGCTTCAGCGCATTGACTGCCTGCGTGAAGCGCACAAAAGGCCGCACGACCTGCCGTACAGCCAGCCAGGCGCAGAAAAGTAGCAGCAGCAGCTGACCTGTCAGCACCAGCGGCAGCCAGCGTGCAATGGCAGGCATGCGTGGCCAGAGGTCGAGCGTCAGCGGTGCGCCATCATGCAGCGTCAAATGTACCTGAATATGCTCGCGCGTGCCTGGAATGGCGTGGATGCTCATCTGGTAACGTCCGGCAAGTGTCTCCTGCAAGGAGCGTACCGCGCCGAGTGATCGCCAGCTGGTGGGATAGGGGCCTGGTTCGCCTGGCGACAGCTCGTATCGGTAATTAGCGCGTGCCAGCTTCGCCAGCCACAGAGGTCGCTCCGCTGCGGGTAATCGATCCAGAATGGCCACGCTGGTCGCAACATCATATTCAAGGTTACCCAGCATGACGGTTTTGGCACTACTCATGCGTTCTATCATCAGGCTGATTAGCGTGGAGGTATTAGCCAGCAGCAGTCCGCCAAGGACAATAATCAGCAGGCGCGACAGCAGCGATCGCGGCCACAGCTTCATTCATACGCCTCTTTTATTACTACCGGCGCGGCCAGCACATAACCTTCACTGCGCACTGTTTTGATATAAGCCGGCTCGCGCGCATCCTCACGCAGCCGCTGACGCAGTCGGCTGACAAGCAGATCGATAGAACGTTCGAAGAGCTCGGCATCGCGTCCCTGGGTCAGATTGAGAAGCTGATCGCGGTTGAGCACGCGATGGGGATGGTCAAGAAATACGCGTAGCAGGCGGTACTCGGCACCGCTCAGTGCCACGATGACGCCACTGCTGTCAATCAGATGGCGCGAAGAGGTATCAAGTTGCCACTCGCCAAAGGCAATAAGGCGTCCGGCTTCTGTAATCTGTAAATTTGGCGGCAGCGCCCGGGTGCGCCGCAGGATCGCTTTAATACGCGCCAGTAGTTCGCGCGCCACAAAAGGTTTAACAAGATAGTCATCCGCGCCCATCTCAAGTCCGAGAATCCGATCGGTGTCCTCGCTGCGCGCGGTCAGCATCAGCACCGGCAGATTACGCTGAGTGTCGCTGCGTAACTGGCGGCACAGCGTCAGGCCGTCGTCTCCGGGCATCATGATATCCAGCACGACTAAATCGATATGCTGCGACGTCAACACAGCGCGCATTTCACGCCCGTTAGCGGCACCGGTTGCGCGATAGCCGGACTTTTCGAGGTAAGTGGTGACCAGAACGCGTATATCGCGGTCATCGTCGACGACCAGAATGTGATCGGTGTGCTCCAAAGCATTCTCCTTCTTGCGATATACGCAAACAGACCGGCTGGTGAGAACCGGTCCCGTGAATAAAGACGCCGTTACATGGCTGCGGCATCCGTGATCGCTTTGACAAAGTCCTCCGGATCTTCAGCCGGTGGATTGTGTCCGATATTACCGGTGAAGGTCCGGTGTTCATATTTTCCGCTGAACTTTGCCCGGTATGCTTCAGGTGCGGGGTGAGGCGCGCCGTTATTATCGCCCTCGATGGTAATCGTTGGCACAGTAATTACCGGCAGAGTCGCCAGCTTTTTCTCATAAGCATCATACTTTTGCTCGCCTTTTTCCAGACCCATACGCCAGCGATAATTGCTGATTGTGATGGCAACCTGATCTGGATTGTCCAGCGCTTTAGCGGACTGATTAAAGGTCGTCTCGCTGAATTTCCAGCCTGGTGAAGCCTGCTGCCAAATCAGGCGGGCAAAATCATGCGTGTTTTGCGCATAGCCCTGCTGGCCCCGCTCGGTGGCAAAATAGAATTGATACCACCACTGTAGTTCCGCCTTCGGCGGCAGAGGTTTTTTGCCCAGCTCCTGGCTACTGATCAGGTAGCCGCTGACGGATACAAGTGATTTCACCCGCTCTGGCCACAGTGCGGCGACGATATCAGCCGTTCGTGCGCCCCAGTCAAATCCGCCAAAAACAGCCTGTCTGATGTTGAGCTCATCCATCAGCGCCACCACATCAGCAGCCATTGCCGAAGGCTGGCCGTTGCGCGGGGTGCTGTCTGACAAAAAGCGCGTGCTGCCGTAGCCACGAAGCCAGGGTACGATAACCCTATAGCCCCTGGCTGCCAGCTTCGGCGCCACGGAGGCATAACTCTGGATGTCATAGGGCCAGCCGTGCAGCAAAATAATTGTTTGCCCATCGCGTGGGCCAATATCTGCATAACCCACATTGAGCACGCCGGCTTTTACCTGATGAATTTGGCTGAATGCGGCGGCATAGTTGGTTTCTGACGAGGCAGCGAAGGCTGAGCTTCCGACGCTTATAGCCAGTGCGGCAAGCAGTGACTTGCGAATTAATGAGTTCATAGCAGTGTTCCTTAATCTGTCAGTGATGCCCGGCTTGTAAGGGGACGATGAAAGTGACGGTTTTGCTGTCGAGTGGTTTATGGGTTGGATCGGCAAGAATAAGGGTCACCTTGTGCTTTCCGGCGGGCAGCCCGACCAGAATGACGGGCTCACCGCTCGTATCTGCCCAGTGCCACGGATTGTCATCAACGATCACGTGAATATGCCCAATGCGCGGGGTGATTTTCAGCGCATCGGGACCAAATACTGGCTCGATGCGCAGATTCTCTGCCCGGTACTGAATGAAAACCGCCCCTTTGCGCAGCGGACCAGCGAGTGGCGCGTCAACAATCAATTTTGCCGGAGGCTGAGGGTTTTCCAGCGGCGCGACGGCAGCCGGCCCCAAAACATCGTTGGCGCTCAGGTCGCCAAGCCTGTCGGCCCAGGCACAGGTCGCCGAAGCGCCCATCAGCAATGATGAAATCAGTAATCGGGTTAACATCGGATATCTCCACGCAGTTATTTGATGCGTAAAGAAGAACACGGCAATGTACAGGTGATATGTTCAAAATTGCGGGTTGTGCAACGGGGTGTATGTGTCCAGCAGGTTGATACACTGCGATACAAAAATAATATAAAGCCACTTAGCCAGGTTATAAGAATGATCAGGGCTTAGTTTGCGAGTATTGCGGTACTATTTTTTAACCAAATCTATGTTTATGATAGGAAAATTTTCTGTTGGCACTTGGCGGAAGTTCTTCGCCATGTCAGCAGAGTTAAATGCAGAAAGTACCATAAGCGTTCATGTGGGCTGGTTTATCTACGGGCACTAAATAAAACCAGAATACCAGTCAGACTCTCCTCGCCTAAAAACTTCCCTTCCTGTTAGAAGTGGCTGGCTGATTATCGTCAACACGTCGGGTCAATACTGTAGAACTTATTATCCACAATTGTGGGTAAAAGTTATGATTGAAGAATGGTACTCAACAATAGTGAGGCGTTTTTTAACGATGACTGACCTGAATGTCTTGAGAATTTTTATCGCAGCGGCTGAGCTTGGAAGTTTTTCTGCAGCAGCGGTCAGACTCAAATTAACGCGTTCTGCTGTTGCTAAGGCTATTGCCCGGCTCGAACAGAGCACAGACACCCGACTTTTCCAGCGAACAACGCGAACCATCGTGCTGACCGATGAAGGTCGTATACTGCTTGAACGGTGCGCTAAAACCATAGAATACCTGGAAGATTCCCTTGAAGATATGTCCTCAAGGCGAAACGAGCCCAGGGGTATATTACGCATGACGCTTCCTTCCGCTTTTGGCAGAAGTGAGGTCATGCCGGTACTCTCAAAGTATCTTCATCGCTGGCCCAGGGTGGATGCTGAGGTCAGTTTCAGCGATCGTACGATTGATTTAATCGCTGACGGATTCGACCTCGCAGTACGGTTAGGGGGATACAATATCAATGAAGATCTTGTCTCCAGAGTGATTGCACGCCAGCGTTTGAGTCTCTGTGCATCGCCATCGTACCTTGAAGAAAATGGTATACCCAGAACCTTGGCAGAGATAAAACAGCACCAGGGGATCCACTTCTCACAACACGGTAAACTGCTCCCATGGCAACTAAGAAACGATAGGGGGGAGGAAATACAAATGGAAACTTCCTGCAGAGTCAGATTTGATGCTGGTGAAGCGCTTAGGGATGCCGCAGTTGCCGGATTCGGTATTGCTCAGTTGCCCGAATTCCTCCTCAGAAAAGCTGTTGAAGACGGCAGACTTGTCAGGATTTTAGAGGAGTCAGAACCTGAATGGATGCCTGTTTTGGTGCTTTATCCAACAAGAAAGTTTATGTCACCAAAGGTGAGGCTGTTTATTGATAGTCTTGTTGAGGCGAAAATATAAAGTCAGTTGGGATTGCGTATAATCCTTTTACGCAATCTTCATTAACATTAATTTCCTGGTCTATCCACTTAATGATTTATGGCATTTGACGGGCTTCATATGCCAGACGATATTCATTAATACCGTCAATGAAAGTAGTTTTTGTTTCTTGCCAACCCACATCCTGACGGATCTTATCTGAACCTACCCATTGCCAGAAATTAGCCAAACCATGAACGGTAGTGATATCAATTTCCTCTATCGGTGCTTCAAATTCGAGTTCAAGACCATAGGATGCAGCAAGCGCCTCACCAATCTGTTGCGCGGTTTCGTAATGCTGATTTGAGATGTTGTAGGCTTGTTGAGCGATTTTTCGACGGTCTGAATACTCTGCTAGCATGACGTAAGCCTGAGCGCAGTCATCAACGTGTAACGAGTGCATGATGGCATTCGGATCGGCAATCAACTTCAGCGTTTTTTCACTTTGGGATGCAAGTTCAAATAAAGGGCCGTAATGGCTGGAAGAGTGGCCGTAAACAATGGTGGGACGAAGAACGACTGCATCATAAATGGCATTCTTTTGCTCAAGCAGGTAAGTACCGTATTGTTCGCGAGGCAGCAGCTGTGCGGGGGTATTCATCGGGCTACTTTCTGTGTGAGGTGCCAGACCCTCATCGCCATGCTTTTTATCCATCATTCCATAATCTTTACAGCCACTAGTGAACATGACCAGGGAGCGGACACCGGCAGAGTGGCTCATTTCAGCAATCTTTTCGATCATGGTTTTGATCTGTTTCAGGTGTCCGCTCATGTCGCTCCAGTCTTCGGTATTGGAAATGATTACATCGAACACCACGCCCTCTGTTTGTTTCAGAAACGTTAGATCGGCAGGGGAACCAATCACTGGATGTATTTCATTTAAGGCGAGGTCGGGTGCATCTTTTTCATTTCTGATAAGACCATATGTTTTCCAACCTGCTCGGTTAAATGCCTTGGCGATTGCGTTGCCGATGTAGCCGTTTGCTCCAGTAACAAATACGGTTCTTTTTGGTGTAGACATGCTGGTTCTCACTGTTATTGTCATTTAAGTTCTTCACAGCATGATTACAGCACATTCATTGTTGAATGTTTTTCAACAGACTGGGGCTCTGTATTCACCAGAATGAACTTGCATATTCGACCTGTTCCCAATGAATTAAAAAAAGGTTGAGACTGTAAGCGTCTGCTTTGGCACAAAAGTGCTGTATGCGAGTACGAGGCTGCAGCAAGGGACGCGCAGTTCGCGGTGATCAGTAGCAACTCTGTCGCATCGCATGCGGACGAAGGGTGTAATTGTGGTGGCGAACTATTATATGTTCTCTCAACAACGACTATTTCTTAGCCTCGGCTTTTGTTAGGCTGTGCGGCTGGACTACTTCCAGCCGCATTAGCGTTGCCGGTTCAGGAATTTACATGTCTTCTTTCAACAAACATCGACCCTTCATTTCTCTTTCTCGTCGTCAGCGTCGCAAAAAAGTCCTCGAGCTCAAAAACCGTATTTATCGTGAACGTCATCGCTGCGGCGGGGTGTTTCATGATGATTGCGATATCCAGCACTTCGAAGATAAACCCGACCACATTTGGGCATGGAGTTACATCTATTTTGTTGGCTGCGATCCTGCCGACCTCTGGAACGCTGAAATCATCACAGCCAAACTGGCGTTTCAGGATGCGGTGCACGACCTGGCATTCAATGAAGCTTGGGCAATGCTTAGTCAGCACGAACAAGAAGAAGAGGCGCGATACGAAACAACACCTAACGTAAACAGCACAGGCAAAATCATCAGCCATACCCTTGTACACCGAAAAAAACAGACCTATGCGATTTTTAGAGGGCTGACGCTGTGGCAGTTTATCGAAAAGCGTGAGCGGGAAATAGCACATGATGAACCGCCGAAGGTTGTTTGTGGGTATCAGTTTCTGCCGGGGTTCGCATATGGGCATGGGTTACGGATGATTGTTGATTCTGAGGCGTTGAGTGTGCGGGTTATTGAGGAGGCGATTAAGAATTTTTTGGGGAAGAGTGAATGTCGTGGCTTAGTGAAGAGCGGTGTAAGTGGGGAGGTTTTAAAGTGCGGGTGTGTTCATCCATGATGGAATAGGAGGGGGATATTTTTACCTCCATCCCAGATTATTATTTCCCAGTTGATTTACTCGGTTTTAATCCTGGGGTATTTCCGGGAGTGTCTTTGTTATCACGTCGACGTTGATCAGGCTTTCCTGTCGATTTAGCTATTGGTTTTGGACCAGGTTTAAGACCCATGATATCTATCCTTCAGATGTTAAGAGGGGAAGCTCTCATATCTGGTTTATGGGATAGGCCTATGAATATCAAGAGGATTCACAAGCTAAACAATAGTTAGATTATCATTTTTTGATCGGTGTCAGTTTCTGGCTTACAACGTTACGGTCAATCCGGTTAAGGTCCGTTATGAGCGAAAAGCGGACCTTACCGTCGGTGACTGACCATTATACAAATGCATTCACAACTCGCGACCGGGCGCGGTGCCTGATACTCTCATACCGATTAGCGTAAACAAGGAAGTCTTATGCATACCAAAAACATCTGTGCCATGATCGCATCAACGTTTTTACTGACGTCATTCTGCATCCCGGTGTCCACAGCTCAGCCACAGTCCAGCGCTACTCAACAGCCAAACCCGCCG